>NZ_JARDYK010000002.1:0-505128 GCF_029069195.1 Acetobacter fabarum | reverse complement strand
AAGGCCAGTCAATTCGAAACATCTGTCAAAACGCATATCAAAAGATATACCAACAAACTCAGGTCATCCACAGATAACCGTCAGTCCATCAAACCAGAACCCTAAAGAACTAGTCAGAAAAACACGCCGTCAGCATATCCCTCTCTATCTCATATTCTCTTGTCAAAGACCAAAAGAGCCAAAAACCTTAGCAGAAAATCTTAAACCCGCCAAGATCACTTCGTCTCGGTGAAGCAGCTTCTATACCCCCAAACACCTACACGTCAACCCCTAACCAAAAAAAATGACATTTTTCTTTCAAGCCGCTTTTCCTCATGATTCCGGATGAGACCGGCATATGCTTGCACCACTCAATCAGCAGCAAGATATCACGACGGCAAAACACACGGCCCGGAATCGCAAACCACCCACCTGCCTCCTAAAATGAGGAGGAGTTTCATCCAGGCGAAGCAACACAATTTGTTACTTTAAGTTTCCATTATCTTCCGTGAGCACAATACCGGCTTGCCCCGCAGTCCCGGTCAATCTCTCATCCTCCAAAAATGCCCAGAAAAGCCGCTCATATCCTGATAACGCCGCCGTTATAACGTTCTAACAACCCCGCAGTTCCGGATGTTCTGGATCCCATAGCCCCTTGCTTGAGCAAGCCCCCAGCACTTGATGCAAAAACACGCCGTCCCCGTGAGGCCGGTCGACGCCACTTATTTTTAACATACTGAATTTAAATAAAAATATTAATGATCGCCTGATTTTACGATGGAAAACTGCATACTCCGATTACCTCTCCGGCTTCCACGCCCAGAACTCCACCATTGCAGTGGTGAATGTGCACGATAAAGGGGGAGATCGGGCTTCCATCCCTACATGATACTTTTATAAATCCACAAAAAGACTATATACGCCTCACGTTCGACCTTCTGGGGGACGGACTTACTGCGCCGGTTGGCGCCGCCGCATTTTTTGATTTTCTTCGAATGGCCAACTGATGAACCTTATGAACCCAGCCTCTGCACCCATCACGGAAGCAACACTCCAGCCACTTCCCTCTGCGTCTGGACAGGTGCGCCGTTACGGTGATTTTGCGACCTTTCCAGATGCGTTGGATTATGCCGCACAGGGGACAGCCGGGTTTAATATTTACTCTGGCAAGGGTGTGCTGCTTGAAGCCCTGTCTTACAGGGTGCTGCGGACACAGGCAGTTGAGACCGCAAAACGCCTGCTGGGCATGGGGCTACAGGCTGGCGACCGTGTAGCCATTGTTGCGGAAAGCGATGGTGATTTTGCCCGCATCTTTTTTGGCTGCCAGTATGCGGGACTTGTTGCGGCTCCACTTCCCCTGCCCGTCGCTTTTGGCGGCAAAGACGCTTATCTGAGTACCCTGCGTGGCATGATCACCAGCGCACAGGCCAGCGCCGTGGTTATCCCGGCCATTATCGAAGGGTGGACCGATGACATTGTAGAGGGTCTCGGCCTGGTTTTTGCTGGCTCCCCCAGCGAACTGATGGCCCGTCCCGTGCCCGATATGGAATTGGGTAAGGTGGATGCCGATGCGCTCTCCTACCTTCAGTTCTCTTCTGGCAGTACCCGCTTCCCTATGGGGGTCTGTGTCTCCCAGCGTTCGGGCATGGCTAATGTGGCCGCCATTGCGCATGACGGGCTACAGGTCCGCGAAACCGGAGATCGCTGCGTTTCGTGGTTGCCGCTGTACCATGACATGGGGCTTGTCGGCTTTTTTCTCACTCCCATGACGTGCCAGTTGACGGTTGACCTGCTGCCGACACGTGAGTTTGCTCGCCGCCCCCATGTCTGGCTTGACCTGATCAGCCGCAACCATGGCACTATCGCCTACAGCCCATCTTTTGGGTACGAACTCTGCGCCCGCCGCCCCGCTGCTGCCGGGCTTGACCTGTCCCGCTGGCGGGTTGCCGGCATTGGGGGCGACATGATCCGTGCCCATATCCTGCAGGAATTTGCCGAGCGCTTTGCTCCAGCCGGATTTAACGCCAAGGCTTTTGTTGCCAGCTATGGCATGGCCGAGGCAACGCTCGCCATCAGCTTTGTCCCACTCAACAGCGGGATCGAGACAGATACGGTTGACCTGCCCCTGCTGGAAAGCAAAGGGATTGCGCAGGCTCCCGCAAACTCCAGCACACCATCGCGTACCTTTGTTGTCTGCGGTAAAGTGCTACCCAAACATGCCATGGAAGTCCGCAACCCCTATGGGCTTGTACTGAAGGACCGCGAAGTTGGCACCATTTACGTCCGTGGCCCGAGCCTTATGTCCGGCTATTTCCGCATGCCCGAAGAAACCTCGCAGGTGCTGGATCAGGACAAATGGCTGAACACGGGGGATCTGGGCTACATGCTCAATGGTCAGGTTGTGGTAACAGGCCGCGCCAAGGACCTCATTATCATCAACGGCCGTAACATCTGGCCGCAGGATCTGGAATGGTCGGCTGAGACCCACATTCCCGCCCTGCGTAGCCGGGACGTGGCTGTTTTTTCTCTTGAAAAAGACAATCAGGAAGAAATCGTGGCACTGATCCAGTGCCGCGCCACCAACCCCGAGGCCCGTGAAGCCCTGCGGGCCGAGACGGTCAGTCTGTTCCGCAGGTTGCATGGGGTTGATGTGATGGTTGTTCTGGTTCCCCCTCACACGCTGCCACAGACATCTTCCGGCAAGCTGACACGCGCCAAAGCCCGGACAATGTATGTGAACGGAGCCTTTGCCCAGCAACCCGAAGTCGCCTGACGCACAGAAGAAAAGTCGGCTATGAATGAGAGGCTAGTCAAATCTGGTTTTTTCTCTCATAAGGCGGCCACGGCGGGCGGAAGCTCGGCTTGATATAAATGCCATAAAGGATGAAGACCCCGACATGAGCGAAACCGTTGAAAGCGTTTCCGCGCTGATCATCCAAAAGCTTCTTGCCAACCCCAAAGTCCCGCGCGACATCGACGGCAACTGCAAGATCATGGAAGACCTTGCATTCGACTCTCTTGCAGTCATGAACTTTGTCATGGAAGTGGAAGATAGTCTGGACGTCTCTGTTCCGCTCGACAAACTGGCGGACATTCGCACGATCAATGATCTGGCCGCCTGCATTGTTGACCTGAAGAACAAAGGGTAAACGTGGATGACGTCGCTGTTTTCCAAATTTGAGGGCCTTGCGAGCGCTCTGGGCTCTGTTGTCGCGGCTGGCGGGCGTAACCCTTTTGCCGTTGTCATTGAAAAGCCGCTCTCCTCCACTGTCGGGATCATAGAAGGGCGTGAAACCCTGCTCTTTGGTACCAACAACTATCTGGGACTCAGCCAGTCCGAACGCGCCATCAAAGCCGCGCAGACGGCCGCTGCGACTTGCGGTGTCGGCACAACCGGCTCACGCATTGCCAATGGAACACAGTCCCTCCACCGTCACTTGGAACGCAAGATAGCCGATTTTTTCAAACGGCGGGACGCCATGGTGTTCTCCACCGGGTATCAGGCTAATCTGGGCATGATCTCCGCTCTGGCCGGGAAAGACGATTATCTGATTCTGGATGCCGACAGCCATGCCAGTATTTATGATGGCAGTCGCCTGAGTGCGGCACAGGTTATCCGCTTCCGCCACAACAGCCCGGACGATCTGTATAAGCGCCTCAAGCGGCTGGATGCGCCCAACAGCGCCAAGCTGATTGTTGTGGAGGGTATTTACTCCATGACCGGCAACGTGGCCCCCATGGCCGAGTTTGCCGCCGTCAAGCGCGAAACCGACGCATACCTTATGGTGGACGAAGCCCACTCCTTTGGTGTGCTGGGCGAAAACGGCCGCGGGGCGGCTGAGGCCGAAGGTGTGGAAGCAGATGTTGACTTTATTGTTGGCACATTCTCCAAAAGTCTGGGCACGGTTGGTGGTTACTGCGTATCCGACCACCCTGAACTGGAATTCGTGCGCCTGAACTGCCGCCCTTACATGTTTACCGCATCACTCCCCCCCGAAGTGATCGCCGCAACGGGCGCCGCCCTTGAGGACATGATTGCCCAGCCAGAGCTGCGTCGTCAGCTTATGGACAATGCCGCCCACCTGCATGCAGGCTTTACCGGGCTTGGCCTTAACGCCAGCAAGCGGGTCAGCCCGGTTATCGCCGTAACGCTGGAAACAGTTGAGCAGGCCATTCCCATGTGGAACCGGCTGCTTGAGCTTGGGGTGTATGTCAATCTCAGCCTGCCTCCCGCAACGCCGGACTCACGCCCGCTCCTGCGCTGCTCTGTTATGGCAACGCATACTACCGAACAGATTGATCAGGCTCTTGCCATTTTTGGTCAGGCTGCCATGGAGTGTGGCGTACCGCTCCAGCCGCAGGGCGCGTAACATTACGCTCCCTGTTTAAAAGCTCCTTGCCGCCAGAGCTTCCACAGCACTGGCGGAGCGGCCAGCAATGGGTGTTTCTCCGCAAAAGGGCTTAGAGGAATGTCTATCCCGCTATGTCGCCGGATTTTCCACGTGGCATAGCGGGCACTTCCTTTGAATGTATAAACCGCCTTGATCAAGCGCAGGATATTCAGCGGACGCCCCAGCCGCGCCCTGAACCGCCATTGGCGCCGGGCCTTGCTTTTCTGTCCGGCAGTCAGCAGGGGCAGGACTTCCCCTCCCTCTGTCTTGAACGATAGGCCCGCAGCCAGCCAGCACGGGAGTAGGCTGCGCTCATACCGCTCCAGATTGGCGTCAACCAGACTGCTGCTTCGCTGTCCGTTTTCAACACGCAATTCTGCTTTGTAGGTACTGGCATACAGGGTATCCCAGAATACCCTGCAGGAAGCTTTACCCGGACCAAGAAGAGCCGCCCATTTTGCCGCGGTTACATTGGCGCGCGTAATGCAACGGGTAATGGCCTGCGTGGCCTGCGCATTGTTGCTCCAGACCAGCCTGACAGGCTGAGAAAACCGTGCCCAGACCGTAGTATTCAAAGAAGAAAATCGGGTCAGCGCATGCAGTTGCGCCAAGGTGAGAATGGCAATTTTAGCACGCATGACGCGACCTGCCACCCTGAGTTCCTGATACTCCACATTCGGTGGCAACACCGCATTGGCCACGCCGGCCAGAGCGGAACGCGGCCAGTCTGACTGCTGGTTTACAATAATGTAAAAATCGAGCAGCGTGTCTTTATCAATACCAGCCCGCAGGCCCGAACCGTAAAACAGAACCCCCAGAGGCCGCACCTTACCGAGCATCTGCTCCACAAATTCTGTCACGTCCGGGGCGACAGGAAGAACCAGTTCCTGCGTCAGCATATGTGTGAGTTGGCCAATGGCCTGCTTACGGGTTTTCTGCTCGGTATTAAGCATGTGTATCAGCCATTACGCATAAAGGAAGGAAACCGCCGGACCAGCCTGTATGGTAAAATCCGTCTTGTGGCCCGGTTCCAAAATCTCACCATCCAGCACAAAACTCTCGTTTGTCTGCATCTGAAGACTTTGCACGGAACCACTCTGGTAAGCAGGGGAGCGGCGTAGCCATTTCGGGGCCTTGCCACGTAGCAAGGTCCACACCGCACGCATGAGAGAAGGCGGGTATGCCGCCACATCCAGATAATGCATGCCATGACATGCCGCCCCACCAGCACGCCAGAACGGCCACACACCGTAAGGCAGTGTGTTCAGGGCTGTGCAAAGCACCATAAAATGGTTGTGCACGTTGCTGCTCTTGCCATCATATGTCAGCCGCGCGGCAGCCCCTGCCAGCCAGCCATCGCGCTGGCGGGGGAGCAAAAGCTGCATAACTGTCATGATCAAAGTTGCTATAACCGCCATATCATGCGCGTAATGCTTGAGAACTGCAGGCTGGTGCGCAATGCTTATACCCCGGCCAAAAGCCCCCATACCTCCGAAAAAGCCAAGGACTTCAGCCCCCTCATACCCCGTACGCAGGACAACAAGCGGGTGACGCTGCTTGACCTTGCGCATGGCCTGCCCCGAACGCAGCTCGGTTTGCAGGCAACGCAACGCTTCCGCCCCACGTTTGCCATACCCGACATCCGCAGCGATCAGGTTGGTATTACCCGATGGGATCACCGCAACAGGCGGCCACTCTGCTGGTGACCAGCCAGAAGCATGCAGAACGCTCAGCACCTTGCCAACCGTGCCATCCCCTCCATCCACCACAATACAGGAGGGCCTGTGCGTGCGCAGTTCCTCCACAACACCTTGCAATGCGGCATGCGTTTCTGGCGCATAAAGCAGGACATTGGGCAATGCCTGGATACTCTGGAGGTAATCAGGGCCATTCTTCAGGTTTTTACAACTGAACGGATTATAAATAAGGGCTAGGTGATCGGGCACTCACGTACTCTATAATGCACAAGTTTCTGGTCGGTGCTTTTGCTCCGGCCTGGCTCAGTGGTATAAAGACCCGGAGCCCGCTTGTCACATACTGTACGCTGGCGACGCCACCAACTGGAGACCTAATTTTCTTGGCCAGCGTTCTTCTTGCCCATTTTTCCGATCCACACCTGCCTCTGGTTAGCCTGCCCAGCTGGCGGGAATGGCGTTTCAAGCGCGCATTGAGCCTGTTAAGCTGGTTTTACCGTCGCAGGCATCTACATACCTCCGCTCCACTGCTGCGGGTCATGCAGGACATTGAACAGGCTCATCCCGCACTGGTCGCCATTACAGGGGACATGACCAATCTGGGTCTTCTATCCGAATTCCGTGCGGCCGAACGCTGGTTAAAAAAGCACAACCTGCCGCCCACACTGCTCGTACCGGGCAACCACGAGGCTCTGGTGCGGGAAAAAAGCGTGGAAAAACGCGCCCTGTGGGCACCGTGGCTCCACATGGACGAAAATGGCAGGGCTCCCTCCGTTCTTGTTCAGGATCATGTCGCCCTAATCGGGGTGAACACGGCTGTACCCACCCTGCCCTTCATGGCAACAGGCAGAGCGGGGCAGGAGCAACTGGACCTGCTGGGCAAGACGCTCAAAGCACTCGGCGAGTCCGGGTTATGCCGCGTTGTGCTGCTCCATCACCCGCCGGTCGCCCGTCTGGTCCAGAACCGCAAGAGCCTGACAGACCTGAACATGCTGCAGGACATCCTGCGCCGCGAAGGGGCTGAACTGGTACTGCATGGCCACTCCCACCGCGCCACAGCCTGCACCATCCCGAGCACCTCAATTCCTGTTCTTGGCGTAACCTCTGCATCCCACATTGCCAGCAGTCCCCAGAAAGCGGCAGGCTGGAACCGGATAACCATTACCGCCCAGCCCGACACATGGGATATTACCGTGCAACGCAGGGTACTTGGGGCGGATGGTTTTATGCATGACTGTGACGCAGGCAGAGTTTACTCACAGCATCGCCATTTACCAAAAACCGCAGTATGACGTTTTTCATGCTGAACGCGCCCGCCATCCGCCGCTTTATCAAGCGGTTCCGGCCCACAACGCTTGACCGTTATCTGATCAATCAGGTTATCCCGCCCTTTACCATTGCCTTGGCCGTGGTCATGACGGCGCTTCTGCTGGAGCGTCTGCTGGTTCTGTTTAATCTGCTGGCGGAGGGCAACAACAATCTGCGCACGTTTGTCGAACTGCTGACCACCCTGCTTCCCCATTATCTGGGGCTGGCCATACCGGCCGCCCTTTGCGTGTCGGTTTTTGCCGTCATGCGCCGCATGAGCCAGAATGAGGAGATCGACGCAGCCAACAGCAGCGGGCTCTCCCTCCTGCGGATCACGCGTCCTTATATCCATCTGGGGCTGGTGCTTGGGGGGATATCCTTCCTGCTTTACGGCTTCATCCAGCCCCATGCGCGGTATGATTTCCGGGCAGCGTTCTATTTTGCCAGCCATACCGGCTGGTCCCCGCGCCTGCAGCCACGCATGTTCGCCCGCCCCTCCTCTAACCTCACACTTGTTGCCGAGCAGGTCAGACAAAGTGGGTCGGAGCTGGAAAACATCTTTATTCACGATACATCAGAGCATCAGGAACGGAACATTACCGCCCGTAAAGGTCATATCCGCATCGCCTCGGATGGCAGCACGGTGCAACTCGAGCTGGAAGATGGCATCATCGTCTCGGATTCAGGCGACAAACCACCCAGCCTGACAACATTCCAGCACTCCACCCGCTACCTGACCCACGCCTCCCAGACTACTCCTTTCCGCGAACGTGGGGACGACGAGCAGGAACTCACATCCCCCGAACTGATCAGCAAGATTGTTCGCCATGATGACAGCGTCTCACGACCCCGCATGTGGTCGGAGCTGCATTTCCGCCTTGCCCGAAGCCTGACCATTCCCTTTATTCCGCTCCTTGCAACCGCACTGGCCATGGCCCGCAAGCGCCAGCGCAATAGTACGGGTCTGCCCATTGCCTTTATCCTCATGATCGGTTTTGACCATATCCTGCAATTCGGGCACAGCATGGTTGCAACCCGGCAGCTCTCCATACTGATCATATGGGTGCCAGCCTTTGTATTTATCTCCCTGTGTGTGGCACTGCTCCTTTACCGCTCGGGCACATTCGTCCTCTGGCGTGTCCGCTGGGCTCCGACAGCCAGAACCCGGCAGGCATAAAGAAAACCGCCATGAGCAAGCCTTCACCCAACCCACGTTACGTTCTGCTGCGCTACCTGTCCGGGGCCCTGCTTTTTCGTGTGGTGTTCTGCAGTTGCGTACTGGTCAGCCTGCTGGAAATTCTGGCACTGCTGGAGCAGACAACCCCCATCCTGCAACGGCATCTGGGTATGCTGGGGATTTTCAACTACGCCTGCATGCGTCTGCCCTTCCTATTATCCGGCGCGCTTCCGCTCAGTACGCTCATTGGCGCGCTGCTTATGCTGACGCAGATGACCTTTGCCAGTGAAATAGCCATTCTTCGCGCAGCAGGCCTGTCCACGTTCGGGTTATACAAATATCTTGTGCCCGCAACATTACTGATCGGACTGGCAGGCGTTGTGCTGGACGATCAGGTAACCCCCCGTTCCGAGCAGGCTCTGGCAGCCTGGTGGAATCGCACCGACCCCACCCCCGAGAACGGGCATTCCTTCTGGTTTCATGAAGGGACCAGCGTGACCCATATTGGTCATGTGGCTGATGGCGGCAATATACTGGGCACGGTTGACGTGTACATGCGCGATGCCAACTATATGCTGAGCAAGACCCTGCACGCGCAGACAGCCCATTACAGCGGCGCTCATGGCTGGATCCTTTACAACGTGACAGGGCTGGACGTGAACCTCAAGGACCAGAAGATTGACCGTCTGGAGCATCAGGCCGACATACCGTGGCACACGACTCTGGCGCCGCAGGACTTTATTCGTCTGTCTTCGGGCAATGCGCCACTGTCCACCGCCACCATTATCGGCATGTTGCGCGGGCAGCTTGCCTCGGATTCCAGCCCCGGTTTTCTTCGGGCCGGGCTGATCGAACGGTTCCTGCGTCCGGCGTCTCTGCTGGTTCTGCTGTTGATCGCAATGCCAGTAATCTATATCCCTCCACGAACGGGGACACGCAGTTGGTTGCCAGTATGGTGTCTGGGCGCTGGGCTACTGTTTATTGTTGTACAGGGACTGCTGCGGGCCATGGGTAATGCCGGTCTGCTCCCGCCTCCAGTTGCAACAGTTCCCGCGTTGATCATCTTTACATTGGGAGCACTGACTGTGCTCCTGAGGAACGAAACACGATGAGCGGAACTCTGAACAACCCCTCCCTCAAAACTGGTCGCAGTTTTGATCTGGGCAAAATGGATCTCCGGCAGCTGTGGATCGCCTATCTGACGTATCCAACCATTCTGCTGTATTTTGCCCTTGCCATTGCCAGTGCGTTTGTCTCTGCCTATTTTTTTGCAGGCTGGCCCAAAACACTCAGCGCCATACTGGCGGTAGTGTTTGTCTACCCCGTAGTGTGGTACCTGTTGCATCGCTATGTCCTGCACGGACACCTGCTTTACAAAAACAAATGGACCGCAGGCCTGTGGAAACGCATCCATTTTGACCATCATCAGGACCCGCATCTGCTGGATGTTCTGTTTGGCGCACCGGTTACAACCCTGCCCACCATAGCCGTGATCACCCTGCCCATTGGCTATCTGATCGGTGGTGTCGCCACAGCCGCCGCAGCGTTGAGCACAGGCATTGCCATTACCTGCATCTATGAGTTTTTTCACTGTATCCAGCATCTGAACTACAAGCCCCGTTCAGCATGGATCCAGCGTATGAAAGCCCGTCATGTGCTGCATCATTTCCATGATGAGGATGGTAATTTTGGCATTACCAGCTTTGTAGTGGACCGGATTCTGGGCTCCTACTACGTAGACGCCAAGGCACGCCCGCGCAGCCCGACCGTCTTTAATCTGGGGTATGATGTTGAGCAGGCCTCGCATTACCCCTGGGTTATGGAACTGACCGGTGCCCCCCCGCGCGACCGGCCCGATGGTGCCCGCCCGGACCAGAAACGCGCAGCATGAGCCCCACCCCCGCCATTACCGCTCTGGTGCTTGCCGGAACACGCCCCGGCAAGCCGGACCCCGTTGCTGTTGCCGGAGGTGTCTCGCACAAGGCACTTCTACCAATTGACGGTGTTCCAATGGTTGTACGGGTGGTTCATGCCCTACAGGCTGTACCCGCCATTGCCCGCATTGTGGTGTGTCTGGAAGACCCGGCTATTCTGGCCGGGCTTTTACCTGCCAGTGTGCAGGTTGTATCTTCCCGTCCCGAAGGGCCAAGTGCCAGCGTACTGGATAATCTTGCCCATTTTGGCACTCCCCTGCTGGTAACCACAGCAGACAATGCCCTGCTCCAGCCCGAGTGGGTGGAGGAACTGCTCCGCACATCAGCCACCAGGACCGATATTGCCGTAGGTGTGGCTACTCAGAGCTGCATCCAGCAGAGTGTTCCCCAGACCAAGCGCACCTATATCCGTCTGACGGACATGGTGTTCTCTGGCTGCAATCTGTTTTACTTCAAGACTGCGGTTTCCGCCCGCGTTGCCGAGCTTTGGCGCAGTGTGGAAAAAAACCGCAAACATCCGCTACGGGTCGCATGGACGCTGGGCTTGGGCATTCTGCTCCGCGCCGTAACCGGGCGGTTATCCACGCAAGCCCTGTATGCGCGCATTTATGCCCTTACCAGCGCACGGGCAGAGCTGGTTCCCCTATCGGACGGACGTGCTGCGGTGGACGTGGACAAGGAAGCTGACATTCTTCTTGCCCAACAGCTCGCCCCCATCATGAAGGCGCAATACGGGCATTAACCAAACCCTGCCGGGGCTGCAGGTGGCTCCGGCATCTTGCTTCAGGCGGGCATCACCTGCTCCAGCAGGAGCGGAATGTCCTGCATGCAAGGCGCGGAGACTCTGGCCCTGCGGGCCAGTTCGGGTGCACCGTAGCCCCAACCTGCAAACACAAAGGGGCAACCAGCTCCTTCGGCCGCCAGATAATCGGGCGGCATATCTCCCACCATCACGCTCCTGGCTCCATTCCCTCCTGCCTGTGCAATTGTGCCCAGCAGATGCCGTGCGTCTGGCTTGCGGGCAGCAAAGCTATCCCCTCCGCCCACACTTGCAAAAAGAGAGGTCAGGTCAAAATCCGCAAGAATACGGCGTGCCGCTTTTTCAGGTTTGTTCGTGCAGACCGCAAGCAGCCACCCCTGGGTATGCAGACGGCGCAAGGCCTCCCCGGCACCGGGGAACAGGCGGGATAACCGGGTGGCACGGGGCGTATACGCTGCCATAAAGCGGCTGACGGCCTCCTCCGTGGAAAAAGGTATGACGGGAACTATCCCGCTTTCTTTTGCTTTTTGCTCCACGCTTGCCTGCAAGGCCCGCTCCACCAGAGCCTGCACGCCGTTGCCGATCATGCCGCGCACCTGTGTATCGGACAGCAGTGGCAAGCCACATTGGGCCAGAATTTCACGGCAGCATTCCGCCAGATCCGGCAAGGAATCCAGCAAAGTTCCGTCCATATCGAACACGGCCAGACGCAAAGCCGACATTACCGTTCCTCCGCCTCGTAAATATTGGAAAACTTTTATGATATTGGCATGGAGTTTTTCCATAAGCGAGATGTTTGACACACGCCGGAGCTTGGCTTACCGCATCATTTATGACGTCTGATCCCGCATTCCGTCCTGCCACAGCGGTTCTTCTGGCCGCAGGGCTAGGCACCCGCATGAAATCCTCCCGCCCCAAAGCCCTGCAATATCTTGCCGGTGGCCCCATGCTGGCTCACCTGCTACGCAACGCCGCCGAGGTCTTTGATCGTCTGGTTGTGGTCATCGGACCGGAAATGGCAGACGTGGCAGACGTTGCCGCCCCTTACCCTGTAGTCATCCAGCACGAACGACTTGGCACGGCCCATGCCGCCTTGCAGGCGGCACAATGGTTTGGCGAAGGCGATGTGGCCGTTCTTTACGCCGATAACCCGCTTATTTCCGCCCAGACGTTAACCGCCCTGCTGGATGAACGGCGCAAACCGGATGTCGGTCTGGCCCTGCTGGCCATGCGTCCGGCAGACCCGGCCCGCTACGGCCGTGTTGTAACCCGCGCAGGTAACGTGGAGCGCATTGTGGAATGGTCGGACGCCACGCCCGAAGAACGCGCCATAGACCTGTGCAACGCAGGCGTGCTGTGTGCTGATGCTGCTGATTTCCGCCGCTGGCTGGAAGCTGTAGGCAATGACAACGCCAAAGGGGAGTTCTACCTGACCGATGTAGTGGACCTTGCCGTTGCCGAGCATACGCAGGTTCGCGCGGTTGAGGCCGCAGAGGATGAACTGCGCGGCGTGAACTCCCGTAGCGAGCTGGCTCAGGCCGAAGCCGCCCTGCAAAAGCGCCTCCGTCAGAACGCCATGGACAATGGAGTAACGCTGGTCGCCCCCGAAACAGTCTTTCTGGCAACCGATACGCAACTGGCCGCCGATGTGCTGGTCGAACCCAATGTTGTCTTCGGGCCCGGCGTTATTGTGCATGAAGGTGCCGTTATTCGCGCCTTCAGCCATCTTGAAGGATGCGAAGTACATTCCGGCGCAGTGATTGGCCCATACGCGCGACTGCGGCCCGAAACCACCATTGGCGCGAATGCAAGGGTTGGCAATTTTGTTGAACTCAAAAGTGCCGAACTGGGTGCGGGCGTCAAAGTCAACCACCTGTCCTATCTAGGAAATGCACAGGTTGGCGCACGGTCCAACATTGGGGCCGGGACCATTGTATGCAACTATGATGGTGTATTCAAACACACCACATCCATTGGCAAAGATACGTTTATCGGCTCCAACTCCGTACTGGTGGCCCCGGTCGAGATCGGTGATAACGCTCTGATCGCGGCAGGCAGTACCATTACAAACAACGTGCCGCAGGATGCACTGGCTCTGGGGCGTGCGCGCCAGACTACCAAACCCGAACGTGGCAAACTGTTCAAAGATGCCCTGAAGGCAAAAAAGGAAAACGGCTGATGTGCGGAATATGCGGCGTTGTCGGGTTGCGCCATGCAACCCCCATTGTGCTCGAAGGCCTGCGCAGGCTGGAGTACCGTGGGTATGATTCCGCAGGTATTGCCACTCTGGTAGACGGACGCGTGGAGCGCCGCCGGGCGGCTGGCAAGCTGGATAATCTGGCCAAACTGCTGGAGCAGGACCCTCTTGCGGGCAAAACCGGTATTGGCCACACCCGCTGGGCTACACATGGAGCCCCCACAACCTGTAATGCCCACCCCCACGGCACAGCCCGCGTAGCCATTGTGCACAACGGCATTATTGAAAATTTTGAAGCCCTGCGTCATGAGCTTGAAGCCGTCGGACAGGTATTTGAAACCGAAACCGACAGTGAAACCATTGCCCTGCTGGTGGACTACCATCTGCAACAGGGCCTGTCCCCCAAGGAGGCGGCCCTTAAAGCGCTCAAACGTCTGGATGGCGCCTACGCCGTTGCCATGATTTTTGCAGGCCATGAAGGGCTCATGATCGGGGCATGCAACAACGCGCCCCTCGCCGTAGGTTTTGGAGATGATGAACTGTTCCTTGGTTCGGATTCCCTCGCACTGGCTCCCCTGACCCGCCGCATCACCTATATGGAAAACGGGGACTGCGTGGTGATAACCCCGCAAGGGGCCGAGTTCATGACCTTCGATGGCGCGCCTCTGGAGCGTCCGGTACAGATTACGGCCCTGACCGCAGGCTCCATCGGCAAGGATGGCTACCGCCACTACATGGAAAAGGAACTCCACGAACACCCGCTGGTGATCGGGCAGACCCTCCAGCGTATGATCGACCCGGCAACACGCAAGGTTGTGCTGCCAGACCTGCCGTTTGACCTTGCAACCGTACCCCGTGCGGTCATAACCGCCTGCGGTTCGGCTTTTTACGCCGGAATGGTCGGCCGCTACTGGCTGGAAGAAATTGCCCGCCTGCCGATTGATATTGATGTGGCGAGCGAGATGCGCTACCGCAATCCACCCCTTACAACAGGCTCTCTAGGTCTGCTGATCTCCCAGTCGGGCGAGACGGCTGATACGCTGGCAGCCCTGCGCAGCCTGCGCGAAAAGGCCATTCACATCCTCTCTGTTCTCAATGTGGAACACAGCACCATGGCGCGTGAAAGCGATGTGATGCTGGGGACCGTAGCAGGGCCGGAAATTTCGGTCGCCTCCACCAAAGCCTTTACCGCGCAGTTGACCGTACTGGCCTGCCTGACCATTGCCACCGCCCGTGCCCGTGGCACGCTAGACCCTCTGGGGGAAGAGGAACTGGTCGCGGCACTCATGGACCTGCCCAGCCGTGCGGCGGAAGTATTCAATCAGGGGAGTGCCATTCGGCAAATGGCCACCATCGTGGCCGAAGCGCGCGACGTACTCTACCTTGGCCGGGGCAGCATGTTCCCCGTCGCCATGGAAGGCGCCCTCAAGCTGAAGGAAATTTCCTATATCCATGCCGAAGCCTATGCGGCGGGGGAAATGAAGCACGGCCCCATCTCCCTGATCGACCGTACCGTACCCATTGTTGCCAGCGTGCCCTCAACCCCTCTGTTCGACAAGACCCTGTCCAACCTGCAGGAAGCAAAAGCTCGTGGCGGTCGCCTGCTGGTCTTTACCGACACACAGGGGGCAGAACGTGTGTCCGCTATTGCCGAGCAGATTGTGGTACTCCCGCGCGTGCACGACTTTGTTGCTCCGATCCTGCAAACAATTCCGGTACAGATGCTGGCGTATGAGGTAGCCGTGCTCAAGGGCACCGATGTTGACCAGCCACGCAATCTGGCAAAATCGGTAACGGTGGAATAACACACCCCGAGGGTTGGTTCTCCGTACAATGGGACCAACCCCTGCTTTTACGGGTCAGGGCGTCTGTTTTGGGGTTTCATCCAGCCGCATGACAATATGCCCCATTTTGGGATGTTCCACTTCCAGCCTGACAACCGACATACCGATGTTGGGAATGTTTTCAAACCAGACCCGCCCGATCTGTGGTTGCCTCAGTTTGCTGAACTGACCATTGGCCGTAAATCCCTTGACCTGCTGCAAAACAAAATTGCAGGTCACGGATTCGCTTCCCCACGCACGGGATGCGCTGGAAGGAGGCCGCTCCACCCCCGTATTACGCAGGCTCAACATGCTCAGACGCAGGCCGTCAAAAAGCTTCTGGGGTGCTTCCTCACAATGATTGCGGGTCTGCATCTGATGCACCACCCCAACCAGCAGGGTTACAATATCCTGCGCACCGGTCCGCTCTTCGGGAGTTACTTTTTCCCGGCTGCCTATGGAGGGAACCTGCACCGTAATCTGCGGCACACCCGCCTGATACGTCATATGCAGGTGGCTCTGCTCATGGTTATAGGTGCCAGCGCTATCATACTGTGCGGGTTCTGCCTGCCCGTTGGCCAAAAAACGACCTGAACCCTGCATGCGCATATCGGTTTGCACGAACAGACCAAAAAAACCGGCGGTCTGCACCTGAGCGATGCCACTATAGGCATTGATCCCCATCCTGTAGCCAACGTCGGCTGTTAGCACGTGCAGGCCATGTATATTGATCAGATACCGTGCAGAGGTCTGCGCAACGCCCCCTTCCGCCAGAGTCTGCGACACAGCGGGGGAGCAGGCCAGCGGCAGCAGGCCAAGGGCCATGCCCACGGCAATACCGTGCATCTTACGGCGGCACGTGTTTTTCCGGTTCATCATTTCAGCCCGCATAGCAGCAAGACGCATTTTCTGTTCCATTCCGCCCGTAGGCAAACTCTTACACTGCCCGATAGCCAAGCCGAAAGGAGACCGCCTCCGCCAGACGGGATGCAACACCTCCAAGCCGCGGAACACTGTACCGCCCCAGTTCCGCCTGCGGCAGGCTGATCCCGATTCCAGCCAGTGCACGCCCTGAATGGTCTTTGACAGCCGCGCCAAAGCACCACAGCCCGTCATGCACCTGCTCGTCATCTACCGCATACCCACGATCCTTGATTTCGGCAATTTCGCGCACCAGCGTTGTAACCGAGCATATGCCATTGGGGGTCAGGGGCTGGGGCCAGGTTGTGACCGGGTGCAGCGCCAGCCATTCCCTAAAGGATGCGTCATCCATACCGGCCAGCATGGCATTGCCTGTAGCCGTAAATATGGCAGGCAGGCGCATCCCTACTCTGAAGGACGCCCCCAGCACGGTCGCGCTGTTCCGGCAGGCCACATACACAACCTCGGCCCCCTCCAGCGTGGTGAGCGTAACGGTAAAAGCCTCCAGATCAGAGCGAGTCTCCAGCACATGGTAGAACTCGCTCACCAGATCCCGCTTTTCCGTAACATCCCCTGCCCAGTCAAGCAGACGTGTCCCCAGCCGGTAACCCTGCGTGACTGTTTTTTCCAACAGCCCCAGCTCCTGCATGACCGCCAGCAGACCATGGGCCGTGCTGCGTGGCAAATCGAGCTGGCGGGCCACATCTGCCGCCAGAGGCGGTCTGGCGGCATCCTTGACCATATCAAGTATGCGAACGGCCCTGCGTAGAGCGGGAACCGTATCCTGTGGTTTGGACATGTTGTTCTTATTTTCCATGTTGACAGGAGAGGCTCATATCTTCATATTCCACATACGGGATCGAGTTCAACATAATGAACAACAAAAAGCGGAACACGATCTTGCCGCGCACAAGATGTGGTGGAAGTCTGGCACAAGAACCCGGAACAGGGCAGCAGGCTTCCACCCACTACTTGCAGACAGCATAACCTCTCGCTCCTTCTCTTGTGGTGCGCTACACAGGATGCCTTACCTGCCACAAAAGCAGCAAAAGGGCAGCACCTTGGCAACAAGCATATACGATTTTACCCTACCCGCACTTGATGGCAGCAGCATTGATCTGAGTGCTTACAAGGGCCAACCCGTTCTGATTGTGAACACCGCCTCCAAATGTGGGTTTACCCCACAATATGAGGGATTACAGGCTTTGTGGACACAGTTCCATAAAGCCGGGCTGGTGGTGCTTGGCGTTCCCAGCAATGACTTCGGCCAGCAGGAACCCGGCTCATCGGAAGAAATTGCAACATTCTGCCAGAAGAACTACGGCGTTGCTTTCCCCATGGCGGCGCGCAGCGTTGTCAAAGGTCAGGATGCCATACCGCCTTTTAAATGGCTGGATACAGAACTGGGCTTTCTGGCGCGTCCCCGGTGGAATTTTTTCAAATATCTGATCGGGCGTAACGGGCAACCTGTTGCATGGTTTTCCTGCATAACACCCCCCACCTCCGCCCGCGTACGCAATGCAGTCGAGCGGGCTTTGCTACAAGCCGGATAAGCCCTGCAAACATAAAAATAAGGCGGCACTTCCCCCATAATACCGGAGAAGTGCTGCTTTATGGGCGTGACCTCTAGCGCGTAACAAGTTTGCCATCGCGCAGGGTTACAACCCGGTCCATACGCGGCAGAAGTTCCTCATTATGGGTTGCAACCAGCGCAGCCAAGCCTCGCTTGCGCACGGCCTCCAGCAGTTCGGTAAACACCGCGTCTGCTGTGTGCACATCAAGGTTGCCTGTTGGTTCATCCGCCAGCAGCAAGGAAGGGGTATTGGCCAGCGCACGCGCAATAGCCACACGCTGCTGCTCCCCGCCAGAAAGCTTGCCCGGAAGATGGTCCACCCTGTGACCAAGGCCAAACACATCCAAAAGGCGCTCTGCTTCCTGCCGGGCTGCCCGTCTGGGCACGCCTGCTATCATTTGCGGCAGAACCACATTTTCCCGCGCGGTAAATTCCCCCAGCAGGTGATGGAACTGGTACACAAACCCAATTTCATCCCGCCGCAGGGCTGTACGCCCGGCATCAGCCATGGCGCTGGTCGATTGACCACAAATAATAATGTCGCCAGCATCTGGCGTATCCAACAGACCTGCCAGATGCAGAAGCGTGGATTTACCCGTGCCCGATGGCGCAACAAGAGCCACGATTTCCCCCATATTCAGGGTAAAATCCGCCCCCTGCAAAATGGGCAGAACGTCATGCTCCCCACTGCGATAGGTTTTTTGAACGCCCTTAAGCCGGAGCACTGCGGTATCATTCATGGCGTAGCGCCTCAACAGGGTCTGTTCTGGCGGCTCGCCAGGCGGGATACAATGTTGCCAGAAGTGAAAGCAGGAGCGCCATGCCGATCACCTCCCCAACCTGCCCCCATTCCAGCCTGGCGGGCAGATGTTCGAGGTAATACACCTCCGGGTTAAACAGGTTTGTACCCGTCAGGCTTTGCAGCAGTTGTCTGATGCGTTCAATATTCATGCAGAACACAATGCCCAGTGCTGTACCCGCCAGCGTGCCGGTTACACCAACCGATGCCCCACACATCAGAAAAATACGCATAATAGCGCCACGGCTGGCTCCGATGGTGCGCAGCACGGCAATATCAGCCGTTTTGTCCTTGACCATCATGATCAGGGAGGAAATGACATTGAACGCCGCCACAACAATAATCAGGGTCAGGATCAGGAACATCACGTTCTGTTCCACCTGCACGGCTCCGAATAGTGCGTTATTGGCTGTTGTCCAGTCCAGCACCCGCAAACCCGGATCATCAACGGCCCTGACAATGGCCAGAGTAACCGGACGCACATGTTCGGCATCCTTTGTAGCGACCTGAATCTGTGTCACCTTCCCTGGCATCTGGAAGTATATCTGGGCAGCATGCATGGGCAGGAACACAACGCTGGAATTATAATCATTCACCCCGGCGTCAAAAATGGCGCTCACACGGTATGTGCGTACACGCGGCACCGTGCCAAAAGCGGTGGCCGCCCCTTCGGGCGAAACCAGCGTCAGGCGTGAACCAATAGACAGCCCTGCCCGCTCGGCCAGAGTGACACCCACCACAATGGAATCGTCCCCCTGACCAAACTGATCCACAGACCCCGCGACAAGGGAGGAACTGACCGCAGCAAGATCGTGCAGACCCTGTGCGGTAATGCCGTGCACCACCCCTCCGGCACTATAAGAACCGGCACTGAGCAGCACCTGCCCTTCTATAATGGGTGTCGCACTCAGCACATCGGGAACCGAGCGGACTTTCTGCGCCACATCCTCATACTGGGAGATGGTACGCCCAGCGCCATAAACGGTCAGGTCTCCGTTCAGCCCCAGAATACGGCCCATAAGATCGGCCTGAAAACCGTTCATCACCGCCATGACAATGATCAGCGTTGCAACACCCAGCGCAATACCAACCAGAGAAAATATGGCGATGATGGAAACAAACCGCTCTCCACGCCGCGCGCGGAGATAACGGCCTGCCACTGCCCGCTCGAAAGGACCGAACATGGTGATCAGCCCGCCAGAACCAGAGCCAGCGCTTCATCCACGCCCAGTTCCTGCCGGTCCCCTGTGGCGCGACGCTTGAGTTCCACCCGGCCTTCCTTGGCGCCACGAGGGCCAACCACAATCTGCCACGGGTGACCCATCAGGTCTGCATCGGCAAATTTTACACCGGCCCGTTCGGAACGGTCATCATACAGGAATGCTTCTGGCGCTTTCGCGTAAATCTGTTCGCAGACCTCATCACACAAGGCATCACCAGACTTCAGGTTCAGGATGGCGGCGCGGAAAGGTGCTACGGAATCAGGCCAGATAATGCCGTTTTCGTCGTGGCAGGCTTCAATAATTGCCCCGGCAAGGCGGGAGACACCAATGCCATAAGACCCCATTTCGGGGAAGAACTGCGCACCATCAGCACCACTGACACTCACCCCCATGGATTGCGTGTATTTGGTACCGAAGTAGAAAATATGACCGACCTCAACGCCACGGCCTTCACGCTTCCGGGCATCGGGTACGGCGTCCCATGCAGCCGTATCATGCATTTCATCCGTAGCGGCATAAGGAGTGGTCACACGGTTAAAGAAGGCCTCCAGCGCTTCGGGGCTGTTGGTATCCACCGGTTCGTCCAGCCAGTCCTGATCTTCCAGTGCGGCATCATAGAACACCCCGCTTTCCCCTGTTGGGGCCAGAATAAGGAATTCGTGGCTCAGTTCCCCTCCGATTGGCCCCGTATCGGCCCGCATGGGCACAGCCCGCACGCCCAGACGCTGGAAGGTGCGCAGATAAGCCAGCATCATACGCCGGTAGGTTGCTACGGCAGACGTGTAATCCACATCAAAGCTGTAGGCATCCTTCATCAGAAATTCGCGGCCACGCATCACACCAAAGCGGGGGCGCATTTCATCACGGAATTTCCACTGAATATGGTACAGAACCTGCGGTAGTTCCTTGTAGGATTTCACTGACTGACCAAACAGATCGGTCACCATTTCCTCATTGGTTGGCCCGTACAGCAGTTCGCGCTTGTGACGGTCCTGAATACGCAGCATTTCCGGCCCATACGCATCGTAACGACCGGAGCGACGCCACAGATCTGCGGACTGCAAGGTGGGCATAAGCACTTCCTGCGCATCCACCCGATCCTGCTCTTCGCGCACAATCTGGCTGATGTTACGCAGCACTTTAAGCCCGGCTGGCAGCCAGGCATAAATGCCCGAAGCCGTCTGGCGGATCAGCCCCGCGCGTAGCATGAGCCTGTGAGAGACAATCTGCGCCTCTGCCGGATTTTCCTTGAGGGTGGGAAGAAAGCTGCGCGAAAGACGCATGTGCATTCAGCCTTGTATGGGGCGTGCCTCGGGTAAAAGGAGAGGCATGCCTGTGTTTCTGTTATCAAGCTGTAAAACAGCCCTGAACGAAAGAAAACCCGGCAGGGCCGAGCTTTCTGGTTCGTCGGTATATAAAACGCTTTATACGCGCAGCACGTGCACATCCACCAGCGGACGCTTTTGCAGCTTGCGGCCAAGGGCGCGCCGCAAGGCTGTTTTGGCGGCCTCACGGAAGGCTCCATCCTCGCTCCGCAGTTCATCGGGGATCACGTCCAGCGCGTTGGCGAATTCCTCGCGCACACGCACACTTTCCAGATCATCCGGGTCCAGCAGACCGGGCGCACTTACCTTAGGGTCGCCAATAACAAAGCCTTCGTCATCCACGGCAAAGCTGCCAATGACAATGCCATTGAACAGCATTTTACGCCGAGCCGCCAGCACGCCACCATTCATGGGCAGCAGGCGATTGCCATCAAGCGCAAGGCGACCTGTAGGCGCGGTATCCACCACTTCCAGCTTACCCGGAGAAAGGCGCAGAATATCACCATCCTCAAGCAGAATGGGGGTAATACCCATTTCCTGCGCCAGAGCAGCCTGTGCCGTCAGGTGCCGCCATTCGCCATGCACCGGCACCACGTGTTGGGGCTTGAGCAGTTCGTACATCTTCTGCACATCGCCACCCGTGGCATGGCCCGAAACATGCACAAAGTGCTCACGGTCAGTAATGACCTTAACCCCGCGCTTTGCCAGATTATCCTGCACAGCCATGATCGCCCGCTCATTACCCGGAATCATGCGGCTGGAATAAATGACTGTATCCCCTTCCCCGAGGGAAATATTGGGGTGCACGTCCATGGAAATGCGGGACAGAGCCGACCGCGGCTCGCCCTGGCTCCCCGTAATGATCATGAGCAACTGGTCATCGGGCACATCGTTCACGTCCTGCTCGCTCAGGAACGGCAGAACACCGGACAGATAACCGCACTCACGCGCAGCCGTATCCAGATTGCGCAGCGAACGTCCGACCAGCACAACCGTACGGCCCGCCGCCTGTGCAGCCATGGCAATGGTTTCCACCCGTGCCACGTTGGAGGCAAAGCAGGTAACGGCAATACGCCCCTTAAGGCTTGCCACCAGTTCGGTCATGCTCACACGCACTTCGGACTCGGAGCGCGAGGGGCCGGGCTTCATCACATTCGTGCTGTCGCACACCAGAGCAAGAACGCCTTCCTCACCAATTTCGGCAAGGCGGTTCAGGTCCGTTGCGGGGCCAACCAGCGGTTCGGGATCGAACTTCCAGTCCCCTGTGTGAACCACAATACCTGCCGGAGTGCGCAGGACCATGGACTGGGCTTCCGGCACGGAATGCGTAACCGGCACGAACTCAATGTCAAACGGCCCCACATTAAAGCGCGCACCAGGCATGATCACGCGGATGGGCACATCCATCAGGCGGGCTTCCGCCAGTTTGCGGCGGAGCACGGCACTTGCAAACGGGGTGACGTAAACAGGGCATTGCAGCATGGGCCATACATGCGCCACGGCACCAATATGGTCTTCATGCGCATGGGTAATGACCAACCCGGCCAGCTTGTTCCGACGCTCCACAATAAAAACGGGGTCGGGCACCAGAATTTCGGCTTCGGGAGTGTCATTCCCGCTAAAGCCAATGCCGCAATCAATCGCCAGCCATGTATCGCCCTGACGATACAGGTTGAGGTTCATGCCAATCTCACCCGTTCCGCCCAGAGGCAGAAAGGCCAGATCGCCGTTCTGTTCAGTCATATTATCCGATTATCCTTCAGCCAAAAAATCTCGTTCTACTGTCAGTTTCGGCAGGGGATTCCGCCCCGCCAGCAAGCGCAACCCATCAAGGGTCAGCATTGAATCCACATGGTCAAAGACCGTTGTCCCTTCCGAGAAGAGCGGAGCCAGACCGCCTGTTGCGAGCACCTTCATGGAAGGCCCCACTTCACGGCGGATCCTCTCAACGATCCCCTCGATCAATCCTACATACCCCCAGAACACGCCCGAGCGCATGGCAGCAACCGTATTCCGCCCAATGGCGGACTCCCCTACAGGGCGACCAATGCCAATACGGGGAATCCTTGCTGCAGCCTGATGCAATGCTTCGACCGACAGGTTGATGCCGGGCGCAATAACACCGCCACAATAACTTCCTTCCTGATCCACCACATCGAACGTGGTGGCTGTTCCAAAATCTATAACCGTCAACGGGCCACCATAGGTATAATGGGCAGCAAGGCCGTTGAGCAGACGGTCCACCCCGACTTCGTCCGGGTTATCCATCTTGATGGCAAACCCCCAGTCCAGCCGGGCGGAGGCCAATAGTGGCTCTACAGCAAACCACTGGCGGCATAAAGTGCGCAAATGGTAAAGAGCGGCGGGCACCACCGTACCAATGACAGCCCCTTCAATATCATCCGGCGTCAGGCCCTGCGTTTTCAGCAACGCCTGCAACCATACCCCATACTCATCTGAAGTCCGCTGGGGTTGCATGGTAATCCGCCAGACACCACGCCATTTTTCGCCGTCGTGCACAGCAAACACAACATTGGTATTCCCTGCATCAATGACAAGTAGCACTCCTATGCGCCCTTTTCCATAAGCAGAATATCCCCTGTTGCGATTGTCTTCATGCCATCTTCCGTGTCCAGCAGCAGGCGGCCATCTGAGGCCAGACCTGCAAAGAGCCCCTTCTCATAAGTAGTCCCGCCCTGAACGACAAGGGGGGTCCCCACAGGATGCGCCCTTTCCAGCCAGGCGGCGCGAATGGCGGCAAAACCTTTTTGCCGCCATTGCCCGGACCAGAACGCAAGCCCGTCCAGCACATGCCGGGCTACAACCTCCACATCCGGGACCACACCATAATGCGCAAGACAGGCAACCTGCCGACCCAGCACGCCCGGATCAGGAGCCGAAACAAGATTGGCTCCCAGACCAATAAGAACATAAGGGTCTTCCCGCTCGATGAGGATACCGCCCATCTTGCACCCATCCAGCAGAATATCGTTCGGCCATTTGATCATGAGATGAGATCGGGCAGTGGGCAGCGCGCGCAAAAGCCCATCATAAAACCCAAGGGACGCCACAAAAGGCCACCCCCCCAGCGCCTCCGGGCCGGCATGCGCTCCGTCAAACACAACGCTGAGCGCAAGCCCCTGCCCGCCATCGAGCCATGTGCGGCCGCGGCTGCCCCGACCTTTGGTCTGCCGCCGTGCCAGAACCGCCAGCCCGGCAACAGAACCGCCAGAACGGCAGGCATTCAGGCAATAATCGGAAGTAGATGGCAACTCATCAAAACAGGTAAGCCGCCAGAAATCACCTTGCCCGCTCATCCCGCCAGAGCAAGTGCGGCCTGATGCGCAACGGACATGATTGGCCCAAGCACAACAGCGAAAACAACAGTTGCCACACCCATCCCGCCAGAAACAAACAGAAGACTGGGGGCGGGCCGGTCCAGCACATGGGCTGGCGCATCAAAATACATAACTTTTACAACCCGCAGATAGTAATAGGCACCGACAATGCTGGACAATGCGCCAACGCACACCAGCACGTAAAGGCCGGATTGCCATGCTGCGGCAAAAACCATGAACTTGCCAAAAAAGCCAGCCAGAGGCGGCGCGCCTACCATGCTGAACATGAATACGGCCAGAGCAAGCGCCATAGCCGGGTCCGAGCGTCCAAGACCCGCCAGATCCGCAATGGAGTTAACCTCACGCCCGTTACGGCGCATGGCGGTAATACCTGCAAAAACACCGGCGTTCATAACAAAATAGGCAGCAAGGTAAACGAGCGTGGCCTGCGTACCCGCTGTGGAGGCCGCAGCCAGTCCCATCATGGCATAGCCCATATGCCCGATGGAGGAATAAGCCATAAGCCGTTTGATATTGGTCTGCGGAATAGCTGCAAAAGCCCCATAAACCATGGACAGGACTGATACCGCTTCCACCAGAATCTGCCAGCGGGGAGCAACGGAACCAAACGGCCCGGCCATAACGCGCAGGAACAGGGCAAAAGCTGCAAACTTGGGAGCCCCGGCCATATACGCCGTAACCGGTGTTGGCGCACCTTGATACACATCGGGCGTCCACATATGGAACGGCACGGCGGAAAGCTTGAAGCACAAGCCGACAACAATAAAGACAATCCCCACCACCAGACCCATGGGGGGCATGACTGCCGCCCGGACTGCATCCACCAGACCGGTATATTCCATAGTCCCCGCATACCCGTACACGAGCGAAATACCATACAGCAGCAGGCCCGACGCGAGGGAGCCAAGAATGAAATACTTCATCCCCGCCTCGGACGAGAGGACATTATCCCGCTCCAGAGCGCACAGGATGTAAATGGACAGCGAGGACAGTTCCAACCCGACAAACAGTGTCATCAAATTGGCTGAGGACGCCATAAGCATGGCTCCCAGTGTGGAAAACAGCATGAGCACCGGGGTCTCGAACGGTAGAGGCCGCCGGTCAGGGGTACGGTAACTTACACTCAACGCCACGGCCACAAAGCCGCCAGCCAGAATAAGCACCTTCATGAACCGGGCAAAACCGTCATTCACAAAAGTGCCCGCATACCCCGCCCCCGAAGGAGACAGCACAACCAGAAAACCACTGACCAGAAACGCAGCCAGACTGAGGATGGCAGCGAGAAAAAAACCCTCCCCTTTCCGCTGGAGCACACCGGCCACCAGAATGACAATACCCGACAGGGCAAGAACAATTTCGGGCAGGGCTACAGTCCAGTTGAACACTGTCACACTCATCGCTGCGCACTCCGCAGAGGATAGGAAGAGAATTGGGTCGGAATGGCGTTGGTCATGCTAAATCACCCGCACAGCGCAACTGTCAGCAGCACCACAAGTCCTGCCAGCATGGTAAAGGCATAAATGGCAATGGAACCACTCTGAAGCCTGACAGCCTGCAACGCGCCATCCTGCGTGGCCCGCACAATATCAAGCGGCAGACCTTCCACGACCCCTTCATCCGCACCTTTCCACAGCACACGGGCCAGTGCGGCATACGGACGCACGAAAATCCTGTCGTACAGTTCGTCAAAATACCATTTATTGAGCAAGAAGCGGTAGATTGGCCCAAAGCTACGAGCCAGTGCGGCAGGCATTTGTGGCGCACTCACATACAGCACAAACGCCAGCGCAATGCCCGCAAGCCCCGCAAGACTGGGAAGCAGGGCAATGAGCGCAGGCACATGCTCAAACACCTCCATAATGTGGTTGGCAGGCGCATTCACAATAGCCCCGTTCCAGAACGCACTCTGATGCGCGCCAATATAGAACGGTGCCAGCACCACACCGGCCACAACAGCGCCAACAGAAAGAACCAGCAGCGGCACGATCATAACCGCAGGACTTTCATGCGCATGATCGCGGGCATGGTCATCATGCGGTTTGCCATGAAAGACCAGAAACAGAAGGCGCCAGCTATAAAATGCCGTCAGGAACGCGGTAATGCTGCCCATAGCCCATGCGTAATGACTGTAGGATGCATCAGACGCCCAGAGCGCGTTGAGAATGGCATCCTTGGACCAGTAACCGGCAAAAGGATAAACCCCGGCCAGCGCCAGACTACCCAGCCACATGACCACATAGGTGACGGGGAGTTTTTTCCACAAACCACCCATACGGAACATATTCTGCTCATCATGCATCGCATGAATGACCGAACCTGCGGCAAGGAACAGAAGTGCCTTGAAAAACGCATGCGTGGTCAGGTGGAATACTGCTGCCTGATAAGCCCCCACCCCAACGGCTGCAAACATATAGCCAAGCTGCGAACAGGTTGAATACGCGATGGTCCGCTTAATATCGGGCTGCACCATACCAACAGTTGCGGCAAAAAAGCAGGTTGTTGCCCCGATCAGAATAACAAAGGTACGCGTGCCTGGCGCAAACTCCAGCAATGGCGACATACGCGCCATAAGGAACACACCCGCCGTAACCATGGTTGCGGCATGAATAAGGGCGGAAACAGGTGTGGGGCCTTCCATGGCATCAGGTAACCATGTGTGCAGGAACAACTGGGCCGACTTGCCCATAGCCCCGACAAACAGCAGAAAACAGATGACTTCCAGCATCCGGAAGGAAACGCCACAGAGCGAATAAGGAGCGTTCAGCACCTCTGGCACGGCGGAAAAAATGGTATCGTACTGCACCGAGTGGAACAGAACGTAAATCAGACCAATGCCAACAATAAAGAAGAGATCCGCCACACGGTTGACCACAAAGGCCTTTATGGCCGCAGCCGTAGCTGCCGGACGGTCGTACCAGTAGCCAATCAGCAGATAGCTGGCCAGCCCGACACCTTCCCAGCCAAAGAAGAGCTGGATCAGGTCATTGGAAGAAACCAGCATGAGCATGGCGAAGGTGAAAAGCGAAAGGTAGGAGAAAAAACGGTAGGTCGGCATGCTCTCATGGCTCATGTAGCCGATACTGTAGCAATGCACGAGCAGCGAAACCGTAAGCACCATGGCGGTCATGGTGACGGAAAGCGTGTCAAACCGCAGGGTCCATGTTGCGTCAAAGCCCCCGGCATGCACCCACTGCGCCAGCGGCACAGCAGCGTGAGGAAAACCCTCAAGCCATGCGTTGCACAGCGCACCCATACTACACAGGGCAGCAACGGCCATACAGGCAATGGCCACGACCTTGGCGAGCGTATCCCCCATAAAGCGGCCACCAAGACCAGCCACAACCGCTCCCGCCAGAGGCGTCAGCACGGCAACGGAAAACAGAGTGAGTTCTGTTTGCATAACGCTGCTCATCCCTTCATCATCGTCACGTCTTCGACCTGGATGGAGCCGCGGTTACGGAAGTAAACCGTAACAATAGCCAGACCGATTGCGGCTTCGGCAGCAGCAATGGTCAGCACGAACAGCACCATGACCTGCCCCGACAGATCCCCATGAGCCGAGGAAAACGCAACCAGATTGAGGTTTGCGGAAAGCAGGATCAGCTCCATGGACATGAGCAGAACAATAATGTTCTTACGGTTCAGAAAAATCCCGAACACCCCCAGAACCAGAAGGGCCGCACTGACAAACAGGTAAGGCCCGAGCCCTACAGACGCGATTGCCGTATTCATGCGCCTTTCTCCTCAGTTTCCGTCTTTTCCGGCTCACCCGCGCCATAGGAGCCGGGAACCGCAATTTCGTAATAGGAGCCTTTGGGGCGCAGGAAACCTCCCTGCTCAAACACGTTTTCGCCAAGTGGCAGATTAACAAGCTCCAGCGTTTCTTCACGTGTGCGTGCATGCTGGCGGCCGATGTTCTGGCGGCGACCTGTAGCCGTATCCCGCAGGGTCAGCACAATCGCACCAATCATGGCGACCAGCAGAACCAGCCCGCAGGTCTGAAACAGCAGCACATAATGCGTGTAAATAACCGTGCCCAAGGCAGCGGTATTGGTCAGCCCCGGCTGCACGGCCAAAGGTGCAACCACACCCGCAGGCGCCATGCGCCAGTTGCTGAAGGCCATGACCAGCTCGGCCAGCAGGACGCCTCCAATGCACACCCCCAGAGGGGCATAACGCTGGAACCCTTCGCGCAGGCGGCTGAAATCTATATCCAGCATCATCACCACAAACAGGAAGAGAACCGCCACCGCCCCCACATAAACAATGACCAGCAGCATGGCCAGAAACTCGGCACCAGCGACCAGAAACAGCCCCGCCGCATTAAAAAAACCGAGGATCAGGAACAAAACCGCATGAACCGGGTTACGTGCACTGATGACCATAGAAGCCGAAAGCAGCAGTACCGCCGCAAAAACGTAAAAAACGAGCTGTGCCATCATTGGCCAACCTCCTGCCCTGGGGTGGTCTGCATCTGCTCAACGATACGGTGCATCGAGTTCCAGCCTCCGTGCGAGCAGGGTTTCCCAACGGTCCCCATTCGCTAACAGCTTGCCCTTGTCGTACATGAGTTCCTCACGGGTTTCCGTGGCGAACTCATAGTTCGGGCCTTCAACAATTGCATCCACCGGGCAGGCCTCTTCGCACAGGCCACAATAGATGCATTTTGTCATGTCAATGTCGTAACGCGTGGTCCGGCGGGAGCCATCGTCACGCTGTTCGGCCTCAATGGTAATGGCTTCTGCCGGGCATGTGGCCTCGCACAGCTTGCAGGCAATGCAGCGCTCCTCCCCATTGGGGTAACGCCGCAAGGCATGCTCGCCCCGGAAACGGTGGGACAGCGGCCCTTTTTCGTACGGGTAGTTCAGCGTAACTTTGGGCTGGAACATCATACGGAACGTGGAAACCATGCCCGCAGCCAGTTCCTTGAGCAGAAAAGACCGCAATGTGGTGCCAAGAGCGCTCATGAATTTACCCCTCCCATGTGAGGCAGCAGACCTGTTGCCATAAGGAACCCGGCCGTGCCGATCATCCACAGCAGCGAGAAAGGCAGAAACACCTTCCACCCCAGCCGCATAAGCTGGTCGTAACGGTAGCGCGGGAACGTGGCGCGCACCCAGATAAAGACAAACAGACAGAACAGGATTTTAAAAATCAGCCAGAGTGGACCGGGCACCCATGTCAGCGGCGCAATGCCCAGAGGGGGCAGCCAGCCACCCAGGAACAGAATGCTGACCATGGAGGACATGAGGATCATGTTCGCATATTCGCCCAGAAAGAACAGGCCAAAGGCGAGCGATGAATATTCCACAAAAAAGCCCGCAACCAGTTCACTCTCCCCTTCGGGCAGATCAAACGGTGCACGGTTGGTTTCCGCCAGAGCAGAAATAAAAAACACGATGAACATGGGAAACATGGGTACACAGAACCATATGTGCCGTTGCGCCAGCACAATATCGTTCAGGTTCAGGCTTCCCACCGCCAGCAGGACAGACACGATCACCAGCCCGATGGACACCTCGTAAGAAACCATCTGCGCGGCAGAGCGTAAGCCACCCAGGAATGCATAGCGCGAGTTGGAAGCCCACCCGGCAATGAGCATGCCATAAACCCCAAGGGAGGACATGGCGAGCAGGTACAGGATACCGACATTGATATTGGCAACCGCCAGCCCGTTACCTGTAGGAATAACCGCCCATGCCGCCATGGCGAGCGAGAAGGTCAGGAAGGGCGCGAACAGGAACAGCACACGGTTGGCCCCTGCGGGAATAACCGTTTCCTTCACAATCATCTTGATCGCGTCGGCAAAGGCCTGCAACAGACCAAAGGCGCCATTCACATTTGGCCCCCGGCGCTGCTGCATGGCGGCCATAACCTTGCGCTCCATCAGCGTAAGGTAGGCAACACCAATCAGCAACGGCACCAGTACCGCCAGCGTTTCCAGCAGCATCAGCAGGATCTGGCCCACAAGGGTTTGGTAGAAAAAATATGCCATTGCCCTTACTCCGCTGCAACCGCAGGCGCCGTGCCATAAACCTTTGAACACTCAGCCATGGTCTGGCTGGCACGGCTTATGACGTTGGTCTGGTAATAATCCTGAATAACAGGACGGAACGGAGCCAGCATAAGCTCACCCACCTGCCCGCTGGCGGGTTCGGCCTGCCCTGTCGTTGTGCTGGTCAGGCGCGGTGTGCTGGCTCCATTCATGGCAAAAACCGGGTTGACCTGCGCCATGTGCGCCCGCAGCTGCTCCAGCGTGTCATAGGGCAGGGTACGACCCAGCACTTCGGAAAAAGCCCGAATAATCCGCCAGTCTTCCCGCGCTTCACCCGGAGCAAAGACAGCGCGGAAAGCCTGCTGCACCCGCCCTGCCGTATTGACATATGTACCCGGTTTTTCGGTATAGGCTGCACCGGGGAGTATAATATCCGCCCGCTTTGCCGCCGCGTCCCCATGATGGCCCAGATACACGACAAATGTTTCAGGCGGGATACGGTCAAGCTGAACATCATCCGCCCCCAGCAACCACAGGATTTCCACCCCGCCACGGAGCATGCTGGCCGCATCGCACCCATGCGGGCCGGGTAGGAATCCAAGGTCCAGCGCCCCAACGCGTGACGCCGCCGTGTGCAGAATGTTCAGCCCCTGCCATTCAGGCGTTATGGCACCACAGGCATGGGCCAGTTCACGGCAGGCTGCGTAGATTGCGGGGGCATCATGCCGGGTCAGGGCAGAATGCCCTACAATGATCATGGGGTTTTTGGCGTTTTGCAAAACTTCGGCAAACGCATTCTGCCCGCTCAGAATATCCGCCAGCACATCCGGCCCATTGCCCAGCACGGTAACATCATATGTCATATCCGCCGAGGGCGTGCCGATCATGCCAATGGGAAAACCACCCCGGCCAGCATCCACAAAGCGTTTGCGAATGCGCGCATTCAGCACCGGAGCTTCATGCCGGGGCATGGTGCCAACAAGCAACAGCGCATCGGCCTGATCTATCCCGCTTATGTCACTGTTAAACAGGTAACCCGCACGGGCACTTGTATCGTACCAGGCACCATCCTGCCTGCAATCCAGATTGGTGGAACCAAGACTCTGCAAAAGGTCTTTTATGGCGCACAGGCTTTCCGCATCACACAGATCACCGGCTATGGCCCCGATCCTGTCGCCCGGAACGCCATCAAACCGGCGCGCAAGGGCTATGAGCGCATCTTTCCATGAAACAGAAGAAATTTTTCCATGAACCCGCACCCACGGCCTGTCCAGTCGTCTGCGCTTGAGGCCATCAATGGAAAAACGGCCTTTATCAGACAGCCATTCTTCGTTCACATCATCATTCACACGCGGAACAATCCGCATGACCTCCCCACCACGGGCCTGCACCTGAATGTTGGTGCCCAGCGCATCCATGACATCAATACTATCGGTCTTCCTGTATTCCCACGAACGGGCATGGAAAGCCGAAGGCTTGGCCGTTAGCGCTCCAACCGGGCAGACATCAATCAGATTACCCGAAAGTTCGGAGGTCAGGGCTTTTTCCACATATGTGGTAATTTCGGCATTTTCCCCGCGTGATACCAGACCAAGTTCGGGGGTTCCGGCAACTTCCGTGCTAAAGCGCACACATCGTGTGCACTGGATGCAGCGGGTCATGACCGTTTTAACCAGCGGCCCCAGATCCTTATCCGTTACGGCGCGCTTGTCTTCCCTATAGCGCGAAACACCAGAACCATAACCGTAAGCCTGATCCTGCAGATCGCACTCCCCACCCTGATCACAGATCGGGCAGTCAAGCGGGTGGTTGATCAGCAAAAATTCCATAACGGCCCGGCGGGCACGGCGCACCACTTCGGTATCCGTAAAAATCTGCATGCCATCCGCAACGGGGAACCCGCAGGAGGCAACTGGTTTGGGCGCACGCGCCACCTCCACCAGACACATACGGCAGTTACCCGCAACGGACAGGCGCTCGTGGTAGCAGAAGCGCGGGATTTCCTTGCCTGCGGCCTCACAGGCCTGCAAAGCGCTGGAACCGGGAGGCACATCTACTGGCGTACCATCAACAATTACCCTGACCATTGCCGTTACTCCACTGCTACCGGAACGCCACCGGCGGGAACCTGCACCAGCCCGGCACTGCCATGTGCAGCTTTGTACTGGCGGATACGTTCTTCCATTTCCGGGCGAAAATGCCGGATCAACCCCTGTATGGGCCAAGCCGCGGCATCGCCAAGCGCACAGATCGTATGCCCTTCAACCTGCCGCGTGACCTGCTCAAGCAGATCAATTTCTTCAATATCTGCACGTCCTTGAACCATCCGGTCCATCATACGCATCATCCAGCCTGTCCCCTCGCGGCAGGGGGTGCACTGACCACAGCTTTCGTGTTTGAAAAATTTTGAGAACTTTGCAATAGCTTTTACAATATCAGTCGATTTGTCCATAACAATCATACAGCCCGTGCCAAGACCGGAACGCTCGGCACGCAGGCTGTCGTAATCCATCAGAACAGTTTCACAGACCGATTTGGGCAGCAGTGGCACGGAGCAGCCACCGGGGATAACCGCCAGAAGGTTATCCCATCCCCCCCGCACACCGCCGCCGTGCTTTTCTATGATTTCTTTGAGCGGCACCCCCAGTTCTTCCTCGAACACGCAAGGTGTGTTGACGTGACCGGAAATGGCCATGAGCTTGGAACCCGCGTTATTCGGGCGTCCAAGCCCTGCAAACCAGACTGCCCCGCGCCGCATGATGGTAGATGTTACGGCAATGCTTTCCACATTGTTGACTGTGGTCGGGCAGCCATAAAGCCCCACTCCTGCGGGGAATGGTGGCTTCATACGGGGCTGGCCTTTTTTACCTTCCAGACTTTCCAGCAAGGCGGTTTCTTCACCACAGATATAGGCACCAGCCCCCCTGTGGATACGGAAATCAAAATCCCAGCCGCTGCCAGCAGCATTTTGACCAAGCAGCCCTGCGGCATAGGCCTCATCAATGGCAGCCTGTAGCCGCTCTGCCTCGCGGCAGAACTCCCCACGGATATAAATGTAGGAAGCATGCGCTCCCATGGCGAAAGATGCGATCAGAGCACTTTCTATGAGCTTGTGCGGCTCATGGCGCATAACCTCCCGATCCTTGCAGGTGCCCGGTTCGGATTCATCGCCATTGATCACCAGATAATGTGGCCGCCCATCGGACTGTTTAGGCATGAACGACCATTTTAACCCGGTAGGAAAACCCGCCCCACCGCGCCCACGCAACCCAGATGCCTTCATTTCCGCAACAATGGCATCCCGACCCATGGCAAGAATATCTGCCGTATTGGCCCAGTCCCCCCGCTTGCGGGCTGCCTCCAGCCGCCAGTCATTCTGCCCGTAAAGATTGGTGAAGATCCGGTCCTTGTCAGCCAGCATGGCCGTCTCTCCTATTCCTGATCCGCCGTGGAGGATGAAAGCAACGTTTTTTGCCCACCCTCTGGAGCCGAAACACTGCGATTGACCATCGGGCCGGGCATGGGCCTGCGCCCTGCACGCAACTCGGCTATGACCTGCGCCGTGCTTTCGGCATTCATATCTTCATAAAAATCATCATCAACCTGCAGAATGGGTGCATTTGCACAGGCACCAAGGCACTCCACTTCAGTCATGGTAAACAGGCCATCTGCACTGGTTTCTCCAAAATGCTGGATGCCTGTCGCTTTCTGGCATGCTGCCACCACATCGTCAGAACCACGCAGCCAGCAGGGCGTGGTGGTGCAGACCTGCAAATGGTAACGCCCGATGGGGCGTGTGTTGAACATGGTGTAAAAAGAGGCCACTTCGTAAACACGCATGGCGGCCATGCTCAGGCGCTGGGCAATCACATCCATGGCCGCCACAGGCACCCAGGCACTCCCGGTTAGTCGCCCCATCTGCCGCTGAGCAATGTAGAGCAGGGGCATAACAGCACTTGCCTTGCGCTCCTCCGGATACTTGCTGACAACACCAGCAATTTCCGCCTCCGATGCAGAATCGAATACAAAGCTGTCCGGCTGTTCCGCCGGGGTCCAGGCTGTGCTCATCGATCAACTTCCCCAAACACAAGATCAAGCGACCCGATAATGGCCACCATGTCAGCCAGCATACCCCGGCGTGAGAGTTCATCTATGGCCTGCAGATGCGCAAAACCCGTTGGACGGATTTTGCACCGATACGGCCTGTTGCTGCCATCAGCCACCAGATAGACGCCAAACTCCCCCTTGGGACTTTCCACCGCAGTATAGGTGGAGCCCGCAGGCACATGGTACCCTTCGCTAAACAGCTTGAAGTGATGGATCAGGGCTTCCATGGAACGCTTCATATCCGCTCTGGGGGGCGGGCTGAACTTGGGGTCCTGTATTTTAATGTCGCCCGGCTGCATCTGGCTCAGGCATTGCTCGATAATTTTTACGCTTTCACGCATTTCGGCAACGCGCACCAGATAGCGATCATACGAATCACCCTGCCGGGTCACGGGCACATTAAAGTCCACCTTATGGTAGTTATCATAAGGCTGGTTGCGCCTGAGATCCCAAGGCACGCCAGACGCACGCAGGCACGGGCCACTAAACCCCCAGGCCAGAGCCTGCTCGGTTGTAAAAACACCAATACCAACAGTGCGTTGTTTCCATATCCGGTTTTCAGTCAGCAGACCTTCCAGCGCATCAATCCACGCAGGAAACTCCTTGGCCCATACCCCGATCCGGTCTTCCAGACTGGCCGGAATATCCCGTGCGACACCTCCGGGACGAAAGTAATTGGCATGGAAACGTGCACCAGATGCTGCTTCGTAAAATTCCAGAAGTTTCTCGCGCTCTTCATATCCCCACAAAGCCGGGGTAACCGCACCGCAGTCCAGCCCCATGGCGGTCAGATTGAGAATATGGTTTAAAATACGGGTAATTTCCGCAAACATGACGCGCAGCCACTTGGCGCGTTCTGGAATATCAATTCCCAGCAGTTTTTCCGTAGCCAGAGCAAACGCCTGCTCCTCGCACATGGGGGAGACGTAATCCAGACGGTCAAAATACGGCAGGGCTTTTTGATACGTCTTGTATTCAATCAGCTTTTCCGTCCCCCGGTGCAAAAGCCCGATATGAGGCACGGCGCGCGCGACAAGTTCCCCTTCCATTTCCAGCACCAGACGCAACACGCCATGAGCAGACGGGTGCTGGGGACCAAAATTGAGGGCATGGGAGTCAATTTCGACAACCTTCTTCTCAATTTCCAAAGCTTTCTCGTCTGGCAAAAGGCTTTGGGGAATATCCTCCCGCAGGATCGTCTGCGCAAACGTGAGAGATTCGGTATTGTCCTGTTTTGTCATCAGGAGGACCTCTTCATACCCTGCCGGACTTCGTGTGCTTTTTCATCTCCCGGCAGGGTCAGCATACCTTCCCATGGAGAAACAAAATCAAAATCACGGAAATCCTGCGTTAATGAAACAGGTTCTTTAACAACCTGCCTGCGTTCAGCATCATAACGGACCTCTTCATACCCGGTCAGCGGGAAGTCCTTGCGAAGCGGATGTCCTTCGAACCCGTTATCTGTCAGAATCCGGCGCAGATCGGGCTGACCGGAGAACATTACGCCAAACAGGTCGTAGCATTCGCGCTCCCACCATGTCGCACATGGCCAGAGATGATGCACCGATGGCACTGCTCCATACTCGTCCGTGCTGATCACCACCCGGATGCGGCGGTTATAGGTGACGGACAGCAGGTTATAGACCACCTCGAACCGCTGGACCCGGGCAGGAAAATCCACACCACACAGATCCATCAACTGCTCGAACCTGTAGCGTGGGTCATCGCGCAAAAGGGTCAGGAACGGCACAAGGTGCTCACGCGTGGTGCGCACCACCAGTTCACCCTTTTCCACCGCTGCATAAGACACATGGGGTTGGGATGCGAGAAACGTAAACGCCAGAGAGGACAACTGCCCTTCCAGCCGGGCCTGCCTTGGATTTACGGAAATATCAGCCACGGAGAATAGTCCCTGTCCGACGAATTTTTTTCTGAAGCAACATAATGCCGTATATGAGCGCCTCGGCCGTTGGGGGGCAGCCCGGCACATATACATCCACGGGCACAATGCGGTCGCACCCGCGCACAACAGAGTAGGAGTAATGGTAATACCCCCCGCCATTGGCGCATGACCCCATGGAAATAACCCACCGCGGCTCGGCCATCTGCTCATACAGACGACGCAGAACCGGGGCCATTTTGTTGGTGAGTGTTCCTGCCACAATCATCACATCAGACTGCCGGGGCGACCCGCGCGGGATAATACCCATACGGTCCAGATCGTAACGTGGCATATACGCGTGGATCATTTCCACTGCGCAACACGCAAGCCCGAAGGACATGGGCCACAGGCTGCCCGTACGCCCCCAGTTAACCAGCTTGTCCAGACTTGCAACCACAAAGCCCTTTTCAGCCAGAACCCCGGTAATGCCGCGGACCACCGCATCCTGTTCGGGTCCCGGAGCCAGGGCCTCCCTGTTCCACATAATGGCGTTTTCGTCGTGATGTGTGGTCATGCTGGCGTCCTCTCTCAATCCCAGTCCAGCGCGCCTTTGCGCCATTCATATAAAAAGCCGATCCCCAGCACGGCCAGAAAGCCAAGCATGGATAAAAAACCAAACAGCCCGATCCGCCCCAGACTGATAGCCCAGGGGAACAGAAATGCGACTTCCAGATCAAAAATAATGAACAGAATGGCCACCAGATAAAACCGGACATCAAAACGACGTCGGGAATCATCAAAAGGACCAAACCCGCACTCATACGCCGTGAGCTTCTCAGGGTATGGTTTTTGGTGCCCACTCAACAGAGCCATACCGAGCATTGCGGCCGCGATAACAACCGATACGCAACCAAAAATCAGAACCGGAGCATAATCGCCTAGAACAGACTGCATGGAAAATTCCCGCGCGCATGAAAGGCTTGTAATAAGCCGTTTAATGCAGCCACCCTAGACCCGCAAAATGCAGACGGCCATGCACGAACGCGTATGGTCGTGGCCACTTTGTTGTGAATAAAATGATTTGGCGAAAAAAAAGGCTCCCTGCCCGGAGGAGGAAGCCATTAAGCAGAATAAATTACTCTGCTCCACAACACAAATTGTTGGGAATGGTGGGCGATGACGGGATCGAACCGCCGACCCTCTCGGTGTAAACGAGATGCTCTACCGCTAAGCTAATCGCCCGCGCCCTATGTGTCACAAAACAAAACGGCCGACAACCTCTTTTTTAAAGAAATTGTCGGCCGGTCTGAAATAAAATCCGAAGGAGGATTATTTGCTAACAGCGTCCTTCAGTGCCTTGCCCGGCTTGAAGCGGACAGAGGTAGAAGCCGGAATATCAATTTCCTCGCCGGTACGGGGGTTACGGCCTTTGGCAGCCTTGCGGGTTGCGGTCACAAACGTACCAAAGCCCACCAGACGTACTTCCTGCTTTGTGGACAGAGCTTTTTCAATCGCACCGAATACGGCGTCGACCACTTCTCCGGCCTTAGCCTTCGGCAGGTCAACGGTCTCTGCTACTGCTGAGACGAGCTCCTGCTTGTTAAGCGGCTTCTCCATCTTACGCCTTTCACTTTCTTTCAATTCATAGGGGCGGCGGGCGGGTTTCGTCCGCCTCTCCGCTGCCTGAACGCACTATGAAGCCGTTTTTTCCTACGTCAACCAAGCAAACGCAAACTTCGGTCTTCTCGTGCATTTTGGTTAATGTGGCAGCACCGAAGTAACTGCCTGCGCACCATTGGCGGGCACTGTTTCGGGCACCTCTTCCCAATGAATCGGCTGTGGCTGGCTGACCAGCGCACGGGCCAGAACTTCATCCACATGCGAAACAGGTACAATTTCCAGATTCTTCTTCACGCTGTCAGGAATTTCCGCCAGATCTTTCTCATTTTCCTGCGGAATAAACACCGTGCGAATACCCGAACGAACAGCCGCCAGAAGCTTCTCCTTCAGCCCGCCGATAGCCAGAACACGCCCCCTGAGTGTTATTTCACCCGTCATGGCGACATCACGGCGAACGGGAATACCGGTCAGGACACTTACCAGGGATGTCACCATGGCAACCCCAGCGGAAGGACCGTCTTTAGGAGTCGCACCCTCGGGCACATGCACATGGAAGCTGCGTTTGTCGAAGAGAGTTGGCACGATTCCAAAACTGGTAGCCCGACTCCGCACAAACGAGAACGCCGCAGAGATGCTCTCCTTCATGACGTCACCCAGCTTGCCGGTTTCCACAATACCGCCCTTGCCTGGCACCATAACGCTCTCAATGGTCAGGATTTCCCCGCCCACTTCGGTCCAGGCCAGACCGGTAACAACGCCAACCATATCCTCCGCCTCGGTCTCACCATAGCGGAAGCGCTGTACGCCTGCGTATTTTTCCAGATTACGCGCCGTAACCGCGACCTTCTTGGCCTTGCCGGTCACGATCTCCTTCACCGCCTTACGGGCAAGTTTGGCCAGTTCACGCTCAAGGTTACGTACCCCGGCTTCACGCGTGTAATACCGGATAACGTCACGCAGGGCTTCCTCATTGATCGACCATTCGCCCGGCTTGAGGTTATGCGCCTCAACCTGCTTGCTGATGAGGTGACGCTTGGCAATCTCGACCTTTTCATCCTCCGTGTAACCGGACAGGCGAATGACTTCCATGCGGTCCAGCAGCGGCTGGGGCATATCCAGACTGTTGGCCGTTGTCACGAACATGACATCGGACAGATCGTAATCAACTTCCAGATAATGGTCGGCGAACGTACCGTTCTGTTCGGGATCGAGCACCTCCAGCAGCGCCGATGCCGGATCACCGCGCCAGTCGGAACCCAGCTTGTCAATTTCATCAAGCAGGAAGAGCGGGTTGGACACCTTCGCCTTTTTCATACCCTGAATGATCTTGCCGGGCATGGAGCCTATATAGGTCCGGCGGTGGCCACGAATTTCAGCCTCATCCCGCACACCCCCCAGAGACATGCGTACGTAATGCCGCCCCGTTGCCTTGGCGATGGAACGTGCAAGAGAAGTCTTGCCTACACCCGGAGGCCCGACAAGACACAGAATCGGCCCCTTGAGTTTTTGCGAACGGCTCTGAACCGCCAGATACTCCAGAATACGTTCCTTGACTTTTTCCAGCCCGTAATGATCGGCATCCAGAACTTCTTCGGCCTCAACCAGATCATGCCGCACTTTGGTCCGTTTTTTCCACGGAATGCTCAAAATCCAGTCAAGGTAGTTCCGCACGACCCCGGACTCGGCGGACATCATGCTCATGCCACGCAGCTTCTTAAGCTCGCTCAGAGCTTTTTCGCGCGCTTCCTTGGAGAGCCGGGTCTTGGCGATCCGCTCTTCAATTTCGGCTGTTTCGTCCTTGCCATCTTCACCTTCGCCAAGTTCTTTCTGAATGGCCTTGAGCTGCTCGTTCAGATAGTACTCGCGCTGTGTCTTTTCCATCTGACGTTTGACACGGTTGCGGATTTTCTTTTCCACCTGAAGCACATCTATCTCTGCTTCAATATGGCCGAAAACCTTTTCCAGTTGCCCCTGCACTGTTGGGGCTTCCAGAATTTCCTGTTTTTCGGAAATCTTGAGCGAAAGATGGCTCGTCACTGTATCTGCAAGCTTGGACAGATCATTGATCTGGTTAAGCGAGACCAGCACTTCGGACGCAATTTTCTTGTTGAGCTTCATATACTGCTCAAACTGCGACACGATGGAACGGCCCAGAGCCTCCGCTTCGGGGCCAATGGCCGCCTCGGCTGGCATCTCCTCAATATCGGCTTCAAAGTGGCCATTTACCTCATGCAGCGCCTTAACGCGCACGCGGCGAACCCCTTCAACCAGCACCTTGACCGTGCCATCGGGCAGCTTGAGCAACTGCAAGATGGTGGACAGCGTGCCAACCCGATAAATATCGTCCGGTGAGGGGTCGTCCTGTGCCGCGTCTTTCTGGGCTACCAGCAGAATGTGCCGGTCATCTTTTGTAACCGAGTCCAGAGCCCGTACGGATTTTTCCCGCCCGACAAACAGCGGAACAATCATGTGGGGGAAAACCACAATATCACGCAGCGGCAGAACAGCTACATGGGTATGCTTGGTGTGAGCTTCCGCAACAGTTGCATCAACTACAGGAACAGACTGTTCGGACACGGCCGAAACTGCCTGATCATTCTTGCGCCTGCGACGTGGTGCCGGTTTTTCGTTATCAGCCATCGTCATGACCTCCCGATAAGGACGATCGGTGCCGGGCACCCGCCAAGCGGCATGCCCCTGCACTGAAGAAGACGCCCCAAAAGGGACACCTCCGTGTTTCTCTTATGTTGTTATGCCCACAGCCCGGAACAATAGGGCAGAGGCAAGAACAGCACGAACAGGTACCCCGCTCGTGCTGTTTACGCTAAAATCTAACCTGCCTCAGGCGGACTGCTCTGCTGGCACGTCTTTTTTCTTACCATAAACATAGACCGGACTGGCTTTGCCATCCGCCACCTCTCGATTGACAACAACCTCCTCGACCGTATCGAGCCCAGGCAGGTCAAACATGGTCGTCATGAGAATGCTTTCCAGAATGGAACGCAACCCACGGGCACCGGTCTTACGAACGATAGCCCGGTCCGCAATGGTCTTGAGCGCATCATCCGTAAAGGATAGCTGAACATCTTCCATCTGGAAAAGACGCTGGTACTGCTTGACCAAAGCATTTTTGGGCTCGGTCAAAATCTTGATCAGTGCGGCCTCGTCCAGATCACCCAGCGTTGCCAGAACCGGCAGACGCCCGATAAATTCGGGAATAAGGCCAAACTTCATCAGGTCTTCAGGCTCAACATCATGCAGGATTTCCCCCATCCGGCGGTCATCGAGCGAGCGCACATCAGCTCCAAAGCCAATACCCGTACCCTTGCCTCGTGCGGAAATAATCTTGTCCAGCCCGGCAAAGGCCCCACCGCAGATAAAGAGCATGTTGGTCGTATCCACCTGCAGGAATTCCTGCTGTGGATGCTTGCGGCCACCCTGCGGGGGAACAGAAGCAACAGTACCTTCCATCAGCTTGAGCAGAGCCTGCTGAACGCCTTCACCACTCACGTCACGCGTGATGGAGGGGTTGTCCGATTTTTTGGAAATCTTGTCGATTTCGTCAATATAGACAATCCCGCGCTGGGCGCGCTCCACATTGTAATCGGATGCCTGCAACAGCTTGAGAATGATGTTCTCGACATCTTCCCCCACATACCCCGCTTCTGTCAGGGTTGTGGCGTCAGCCATAGTAAAGGGGACATCCAGAATGCGCGCCAGAGTCTGGGCCAGCAGGGTCTTGCCCGAACCCGTAGGCCCAATGAGCAGGATATTGGACTTGGCAATTTCCACATCGCCAGCCTTGGTCACCTGCGACAGGCGCTTGTAGTGGTTATGCACCGCTACGGAGAGCACCTTTTTGGCCTGCATCTGACCAATAACATAGTCATCCAGAACCTTGCAGATTTCTTTGGGGGTAGGAACACCCTCGCGCGACTTGACCTGCAGGGTCTTGTTCTCTTCACGGATGATATCCATGCAGAGTTCGACGCATTCATCGCAGATAAACACGGTGGGGCCAGCAATAAGCTTGCGCACTTCATGCTGTGATTTGCCACAGAACGAGCAATACAGCGTGTTCTTGGACTCTCCGGACTTTCCACTCATCAGCCCACTCCCCCGATCACCCCGGACTCCATGGAACCGGGGGCCAAACCCTGAGCTTTTGCTGCATGCCCAGGAACAGACATCCTCCTTATTGCAACAGGAGGATTAAAGTATGCCAGATTAAGGATGACCTTTATCCTTTTTACCTGCTTCGACCGCTTTATGGTGGCTGATCACTTCATCCACAATGCCAAAAGACTGGGCTTCGGCTGCGGACATGTAGCTATCACGCTCAAGCTTCTGCTCGATTTCTTCCAGCGTACGGCCAGTATGTTCACGGTAGATTTCGTTCAGGCGCTGCCGGATAATCAGAATTTCCTTGGCCTGAATTTCAATATCACTCGCCTGCCCCTGTGCGCCGCCAGAAGGCTGATGCACCATAACGCGCGCGTTGGGCAGGGCAAACCTGCGCCCTTTTTCACCACCAGCCAGCAGCAGAGACCCCATGGATGCCGCTTGACCGATGCACACCGTGCTTACGGGGCTGCGGATGTATTGCATGGTGTCGTAAATAGCCAGACCGGCCGACACAACACCACCGGGGCTGTTGATGTAAAAGGAAATTTCCTTGGTCGGGTTCACACTTTCCAGATACAGAAGCTGCGCGGAAATAAGCGAAGCCACCTGATCATAGACAGGCCCGGTCAGGAAGATGATCCGTTCCTGCAACAGGCGGGAATAGATATCAAAAGCCCGTTCACCGCGGGAGGTCTGCTCGACCACCATTGGCACCAGTGCATTGCTGAAAATCTCAACGGGATCACGATCCCTCATACCACTCATTCCCGTACAAAAAACTTAAACGCCCCTCCCTGCCTCTGCCATGGACAGAACCAGGGTCAGGCACACTGATTCAAGATAGAGATAAAGTGGCAATATGCCACCCCAGAAACGAAAAACAGCCCCAAAAAGAATGTCCCGCCAGTTCACACTGGCGGGACAGAGCCGTTTTATCAGATATTAGCTGGGGGAATATCTGATAGTTCTTCCAGACTCACGTCCTTGTCCGTGACCTTAGCGAGTTCAATCAGATAATCGACAACCTTGTTTTCAAAAATCGGTCCGCGCAGGGACTCAGCAGCCTGTGGATTCTTCTGGAAGAATTCAAAGACCTCTTTTTCCTGACCGGAGTAGCGCATGGCTTCTGCCCGCACTGCACGCCCAAGTTCTTCCCCGCTGACGGAAATACCGTTCTTGCGGCCGATTTCAGCAAGGAGCAGGCCCAGCCTTACGCGACGTTCCGCAATTTTGCGGTAATCGGCACGCAGGGTGTCTTCGTCCTTGTCCTTGTCTTCATCATCAAGCTGACCAGCCTTGCGGTCGGCTTCCACCCGATTCCATATCTGCTGGAATTCAGCTTCCACCATACCTTCAGGCGCAGCAAAATCTGCCTTATTGGAAAGGATATCGAGCAGGTCACGCTTGATGCGCAGACGGGACATCTGGTCGTATTCGCCCTCAATCTGCTTGCGCACCAGATCCTTGAGCTGTTCAAGGCTTTCAAAGCCCATATTCTTGGCAAGCTCTTCGTCCACCGGAGCGTCCACAGCTTTTTTGAGCTGGTTCACCTTGATGTCAAAAGTTGCTTCCTTGCCTGCCAGCTCTTCCGCGCCGTAATCAGCAGGGAAAGTCACGGTAATGACTTTTTCCTCACCCGGCTTCATGCCTTCGATCTGTTCGGCAAAGCCCGGAATAAAGCCTTCGCCACCGATCTCGACATTGACGTCCTGAGCGGTTCCACCATCAAAGGCAACGCCGTCGTGCTTGCCAACAAAGTCAATGGCGACAACATCGCCCTTACCTGCGGGACGCACTTCCTCGATCACTTCAAAGGTACGGCCACGCTTGGCAATATCTTCGAGCACCTTGTTGATGGCTTCATCAGAAACCGGGGCCTTCAGGCGGGTCAGCGTGAGGTCGGAAAGATCCGGCACAGCAATTTCTGGCAGGATTTCGCTTTCCACCTTGAATTCCAGATCCGCGCCTTTGTCTTCCTGACCGGAAAGCAGATCAACCTTGGGCTGGCCAGCAGGACGCAGACCACGCTCTTCAAACACGGTGCGAATGGCGTCGCTCACGGCCTGTTCAAGCACTTCGCCCCAGATGGCATCACCATAACGCTGGCGCGCCAGAGAGACAGGCACCTTGCCCGGACGGAAGCCCGGCAGGTTCAGATTGCCAGCAACTTCCTTAAGGCGCGCATCACGCTTAGCCTCAAGTTCCGCGGCGGGAACTGTAACTGTGAAACCACGCTTCAGCCCTTCAGAAAGGGTCTCGGTAACCTGCATCGGCCAGGCCTTCCTCTCGGTACAAAAAATCAGTCACCCGCTGCAATAACGCCAGAAGGCGCGGCGGACTGCGGACGGGAGCATGAAAATTTATTGGTACGGGCGGAGGGACTTGAACCCCCACAACTTGCGTCACCAGAACCTAAATCTGGCGTGTCTACCAATTCCACCACGCCCGCGCACACTCAATATACTCACCGTCGGCAAGATGCGTGGACTTAGCTCAAAGTGCCGGACACGGCAAGACACCGAAACGGATTTTGCGTGCTGCCCATTCCTCCTGCGCCTGCTCCGCCTTCTGGCGGGCCAGCCCCAGGTAGCGATCCAGGTCCTCCGCCACGGGCCACGGACCAGCCTGCAAGCCTGCCTCTCCATGCAGCCAGACACCCGCGCACGCCGCCTGCCATGCGGGCATACCTGCCGCCAGCAAAGCCGCAATCACGCCAGAGAGCGTATCGCCCGACCCGGCCGTACCCAATGCTGCCGTGGCATGTGTATTAATCGCCAGTCGCCCATCGGGGGCCGCAATCATGGTAGAGGCTCCTTTAAGCACAACCACGGCATTGATCAGCCGTGCCGCCTGACGCACCCGCTCGGGCGGATTATCCCCCAAAGACCCGAACACACGCGCAAACTCGCCCGTATGGGGAGTAATAACGGAAACACCACGCAATTTTTCAGGCTGCCCGGCGCAGGCGCTCAGCGCCCCGGCATCAGCCAGCACACTCCGCCCCGAATCCAGCAGCATGGGCAGGACCGCCTCCACCTCCGCCTCCGTCAACCCTGGACCACAGACCCATACATGCCTGCGCTGGTCCTCCAGCAGTTGCGCCAGCGGGGCATCATCCACAATCAAACCCGGCTGCCCCAAACGGTATGCCGGAGCGCCAGCCCCGGCAGCCACGCGCACAAGCCCGGCCCCCACGGAGCGCGCACCAGAAGCACACAGGCGCGTGGCTCCGGGCATGGACTGCCCGGCACAAATGCTCACCACCCCCCGCGTGTATTTATTGCTCTCCCCGCCCAGCACGGGCAGCGCCCACAATCCGGGGCTGTTGTGCCATGTGTTGGCAGGCACAGCCGCCAGCACAGAATCGGGCACACCAATATCGGCCAGAACCAGACGCCCCAGCAGCCCCCGCGCCGGGTAGAGCAGATGGCCGGGCTTGAACCGGCAGAACGTTACCGTCATTGCGGCCTGTGGCGCATAACCACGCACCAGCCCTGTGGCTCCATCCAGCCCTGAGGGCATGTCCACCGCCACAATCCGGCGGGCTGCAGCCAGCGTTTCGGCTACCAGACCGCCCACATCACGGCTGAGCCCTGCGCCAAATACGGCATCCACCACCAGTTCGGCCCGCGCCACTTCCGCCGGAGCAAAAGGAACACGCGGCCCCACATAGGCTGCACTGGCGCGCCCTGCGTCCGTATCTCCTCTGAGGGGAGCCAGTTCCGCCACCGCAACCGACCAGCCCATGCCTGCCAGATACCGGGCAGCGACGTAACCATCACCCCCATTATTACCCGGCCCGCACAACACCAGCACACGCACGGGCCGCTCATACCGACGAATGGCCCGCGCAACAGCACGCCCCGCATTATCCATCAGCGTGGCAACAGGTACATAAGCTGCACTCTGCCGGTCCACTTCCCCCATTTGCAAAGGGGTATAAAGGCTTAGAGAGGAAGGATCACCACGTTGCATGCTTGGCTCCGCACAGGGTGTGTGACTATTGTCAGGCATCATAGCCCCTTGCACCCGCCCCGTCCCCTTGGCAATCAGGCAGGCAGATACGCACCGGGCATGACGCTGCGCACAACAGCCTTCGCGCCCACCCCCACCCCCAACCGTGCCAACACGGAGACACCATGCCACATTCCATTCTCTGGAGCCTTGTTCTCGCTCTCCACCTCATCAGCATCATCATGTGGATTGGCGGGGGCGCTTACGCCGCCGTTGTGCTGCGGCCAAGCCTGAACCTTCTGGACCAGACACAGCGCAACTCCGTGCACCTGCAAACCATGGCCCGCTTTTTCAAGGGACTGACGCACGCCATTCCCACAACGCTGATCACGGGCTGGCTGCTGGTGCTGCATGAAGGCGGGTTTGCCAACGCACCGTGGACAACCAACGCCATGCAGGTGCTGGGCCTGATCATGGCAGCGCTGTTCGTGCGGATGTACATGGGCACTTACCAGAAGCTCCGCCGGGCTATCCGCCCTCAGGCATCAGGCTTCGACTCGGTACGCAAACAGGTACTGGTTATTGTGGCGCTGGGAATTATCACCGTGCTGGCAGCCTGCCTTGGCCATCCTTTTGTGTGAAGATAGCAAGTATCCCTGTCAAAAACTTGATTTTAAGCCCAAAGACCTTTATCGGGACTAGCGCCTGAGTGGCTTTGTAATACCATGGAATAACTGGCAAACGGTCTTTGCCGGACATGCACGAAGCCACCAGCAAGCTGAGCAACGACAGACCTAGTTCCGAGAGCATATTGACAGCCAAAACAACCGCCCGCCCCCGCAAGACGACAACTCGCAGCCGGAAAAAGGCGGCGGTTTCCGCCAGTTCAACTGCATTGGATGTGCAGGACGCCGAGGTGGAAAACACACCTCCCGCGGCCGGCGCTCCCGCCGAGGACAAACCCGCCCCCCAGAAACGCGCGCCCCGCCGCCGTACAGCCAAAGCCGAATCGGCTGCCGTGTCTGTAGCAGACACCCCTGCGGATGAAAGCACCTCCACGGAAGCCGGAGCCGAAGCTGCTCCAAAAAAAACCCGCGCACCAGCCAGACGGCGCACAAAAGCCGCCACACCCCCCAAAGCCGCCCCGGCGGCAGAGGCTGAAGCCCCGGTTGCCGTGGAACTGCTGGTTCCCGTCACACCAGCCCCTGTTGAGTCTGCGTCTGCTCCGGTGGCAGAGAGTGTCGTAGAAGAACCCACCCTGACCTTCGCCGACCTCGAACTCTCCAAACCCATTCTGCAAGCCATTGAGGAAATGGGGTACAAACACCCCACCCCCATTCAGGCACAGGCCATTCCCGCCGTGCTCATGGCGCGCGATGTGCTGGGAGTTGCCCAGACCGGCACCGGCAAAACGGCGTCCTTTACCCTGCCTATGCTGGAGATCCTGAGCGACTCCCGCGCCCGCGCCCGCATGCCACGCTCGCTCATTCTGGAACCCACGCGTGAACTGGCCCTCCAGGTCGCGGAAAACTTTGTGGAATACGGCAAGCACCTCAAACTCAACCACGCCCTGCTGATCGGTGGTGAGAGCATGGCCGACCAGAAGGAAGTGCTCAACCGCGGCGTGGATGTGCTGATTGCAACCCCCGGTCGGCTGCTTGATCTGTTCGAACGTGGCGGCCTGATGCTGAACCATACCAAAATTCTGGTCATTGATGAAGCTGACCGGATGCTGGACATGGGGTTCATTCCTGATATTGAAAAAATCGTCGGCCTGTTGCCTCCTTCCCGCCAGACGCTGTTCTTTTCGGCCACAATGGCGCCTCCCATCCGCAAACTGGCCGATGCGTTCCTGCACTCCCCCAAGGAAATCACGGTTGCACGCCAGTCTTCCGTGGCCACAACCATTACAGCCGGTCTGATTATTGTTGATGAGTTCAGCAAGAGCGAAACATTGCGTCTGCTGCTCAAGGACCCCGAACTCCACAACGCCATTGTGTTCTGTAACCGCAAGCGTGACGTGGATGTTCTGACCCAATCCCTGACCAAGCACGGTTTTTCCGTTGGCGCCCTGCACGGAGACCTGCCCCAGTCCGTGCGTTTTTCCACTCTGGAAAAATTCAAGAACAACGAACTCAAGGTTCTGGTCTGCTCGGACGTAGCCGCCCGTGGCATTGATATTGGCGGCCTGTCCCATGTGTTCAACTTTGATCTGCCGTTCCATGCTGAAGACTACGTCCATCGCATTGGCCGCACGGGTCGCGCCGGACGTGAAGGACATGCCTTCAGCATTGCCACGCCGTACGACAAGACTCTGGCCGAAGCCATTGAGCAGTTGACCGGCAAGCCCATTCCCCGCCTGTCTGTTGAGGGTATACAGCAGCTGGAATGGTCGGAAGAAAAACGTCCGCGCGGTGGCGGCCAGTCCCGCGGAGGCCAGAACCGCAAGGACAAACCGGCTCCACAGCGGGAGCGGGAGCCCAACCGCACGCGGGATGCAGCACCGCGCGAGCGTGAGCGCGACCCCACCCGTGAGCGCGAACAGCAGCGTCCTGCACAGGTTGCACAACCTGTGCCCAACAAGCCCCAGCCCCATAAGGGTGGACGTAACCAGCGTGATGAAATTCCACCCGCACCCGCAGGCGAATTTTCAGGATTTGGCGACCAGACGCCTGCCTTCATGCTGCTTCCCCGCCGCAATTCCTCGCGCCCGGCCACACCGGGAGCGCCAGAACATACAGAAACAGCGCAGGAAAGCCTCCACGTCTCTGACGTAGCATTCTGACTTAAGGAAAATTAGTGTCCGACATACTGGAAGTCACCATCTCCCATCTTGCTACTCAGGGAGATGGTGCCGCGCGGCTCCCTGACGGACATACCGTCTTTGTTGCAGGGACTCTCCCCGGTGAGCAGGTCCGTATCCGCATCCAACCCAATGGGCGCGGCCAACTGGTTGAGATTGTAACGCCCTCCCCCCATAGAACGACCCCGCTGTGCCCATTGTTCGAACGCTGCGGTGGCTGCACCTTGCAGTATATGGACCAGTCCTCCCTTCTGGCATGGAAGACCGGACTGGTCAGCCACGCACTGGAAAAAGCCGGGTTTGACATCCCACAGGACATAACCGGCTTTCAGGCCCCCCCGCACAGCCGCCGCCGGGCCGATCTGGCAGTACGCCGGACAGAACAGGGCATTGTGATTGGCCTGCATGCCAAGGGTAGTCAGGACGTCACGGACATGACCAGTTGCGAAGTGCTGCACCCGGCCATTGTATCCAGCCTGCCTGCGTTGCGCGCCACCTTGCGCACCCTGAACGCCGTACACAAAACGGCTGACCTGCACATTAATCTGCTGGATTCGGGGCTGGATATTCTACTCAGTACCGATTCTCCCCTCATCGCCACGGATCGGCAGCGCCTGACAGCGCTGGCAGAAGAGCTGGATATTCCCCGCATAAGCTGGCAGCGCCTGAAAGCAATAACCCCGTATGAAACGGCGGTACAGCGTGCCCCTGTTTACCAGACCATTGCCGGGCACCGGCTTACACCTCCTCCCGGTGCCTTTTTGCAGGCAACAGCCCAGAGCGAAACAGCCATTCAGCAAGCCGTGCTGGAGGCATTACCTGCACGCCTTGGCAAACGTGCCAGCCTGATTGAACTGTATGCCGGGTGCGGTACGCTCACCCTACCTTTGGGGGACCGATGCCAGGTACAGGCTTACGAAGGGTACGAACCCGCTCTGGCTGCTCTTAAAAGTGTCGGCAAATCCCGTATTACCCCCATCTGCCGCGACCTGAACCGCCAACCCATTATGGGCAAGGATCTGGGTAAGGCAGACGTGGTTGTGCTGGACCCGCCCCATGCGGGAGCAAAGCTGCAAATGCGCCAGATTACTCTGGGCAAGCCAGACTACGTCATTTACGTCAGTTGCAACCCGACCGCGTTAAGCAACGATACGAGCCTTCTGGCACAGGCCGGTTACAAGCTGGAGACGGTTTCGGTCATTGACCAGTTCTTGTGGTCGCCCGAAACCGAAGCCGTATGCCGTTTTAAACGTGAAAGCTCTCGCCGCAGCCGCAACGCCCTTTCTCATTAGGGTTGATGAACACAAACCCTTCCTCCAGATCGGTTTCACGGTAATCCATCTGTGTCCCGATCAGGAAGAGTGTGGCCTTGCGGTCCACCAGCAGAGTCAGGCCATGGTCTTTGACAACCTCGTCCCCCTCCCCGCTCTGTGTCACAAACTCCATGTCATAAGCTTTGCCCGAGCAGCCTTTGGTAGAAACAGAAATACGCAGCAACTCGCCCGCGTGAGCCGTGGCATACAGATACCGCAGACGTGAGGCTGCGGTATCTGTCAGTCGCATAAGAGGGGGCAGTTCCCTTCTGGTTGATGAAATGGCCTCAGTCTGGGACATAACACTCCATCCTTTCCGTTAGAACATATTCAGGGCCAGCCGGGCTTCATCGCTCATACGCGACATATCCCACGGCGGATCCCATACGACTTCCACTTCGGCCGATTGAACCCCGGGCACTTTTTCCACCGCATCCTTGACCTGAATGGGCAGTTCCTGTGCGCTAGGGCAATTTGGGGCGGTCAGTGTCATTTCAATCCGCACGCGCCCGTCGTCATACAGATCAATGGCGTAGATCAGCCCCAGTTCGTAGATATTAACCGGGATTTCCGGGTCATGCACGGTGGCTATGGCTTCTATGACCGCATCTTCGGATGCCGGACCTGCCACCTTGCTTTCCCCTTCCTGATGAATGGCTTCACCATCAGGGGTCCAGCCTTCCACCTTGGCGGTAGCGCCCGCGGCCTGATCGTGCTCCGCATGCAGAACAGTTTCTAGCGGCATATCCTGTGGCGGCGTTACTGCCGGTGTTTGCGCCTGAACGCCTTCTTCAACCATCGACATGAGAAAAAGCCTCCTTCAGCGCAATCCAGGGCAGTTCTGCGCAGCGTATTCTTGCTTTATGGGAGCGCAATGGAGCAAAAACCTCCAGCGTGCCCAACGGGTCTGGCTGGCCATCCACCACCGGAAGCGATGGTAGGCCTACCAGCATGGCCGTGAATCGGTCCGACACCTCAAGTGCCTGGGCCACAGTACCCCCGCGCACATGCTCGGCCATAAGGTCCGCAGCCGCAGCACAAATGGCGCATCCGCGCGTGTTGTGCCTGATTTCCTGAATATGATGCCCGTTGAGCGCAATATCCAGATGTGTTTTGTCCCCACATAATGGGTTGCGACCATCACCCTGCACGCATGGCGTGCTCAGCCGACCGGCATAAAGGGGAGCGCGGGCACGCTCCATGATCAGCCTGTCATACAGGGCATCGCGCTCTGCGGTAGTGGTGTTCACACAAAAAAGTCCCGTATCCGCACCAGTGTATCCGCCAGCACGTCTATTTCTTCCTTCTGGGTGTAAATGCCAAAACTTGCACGGGCCGTAGCACTCAGGCCCAGACGGCGCATCAGCGGCTCGGCGCAATGGTGTCCGGCACGTATGGCAATGCCGTTACGGTCGAGCAGTGTTGCAATATCGTGTGGGTGCACATCGGCCATGGTAAAGGACACAACCCCACCGCGCACACGCGGACGGCCCACAATGCTCAGCCCCGGTACGGTCTCAAGCCGCGCAAGCGCATGGGCGGTCAGTTCCGCTTCATGTGCGGCAATTGCCTCAAACCCGATCCTGCTCACCCAGTCTATGGCTGCGCCCAGGCCAATGGTTTCCACAATCGCCGGTGTTCCCGCCTCAAACTTGTGGGGACAATTGGCCCATGTGGAGCGTTCAAATGTAACGGTTGAGATCATATCCCCCCCACCAAGGAAGGGAGGCATCTGTTCCAGCAGGTCACGCCGCGCCCACAGAACACCTATGCCGGTCGGCCCGTACAGCTTGTGGCCGGTAAAAGTATAAAAATCTGCCCCCAGTTCCTGCACGTCCGTTTTATGGTGTACAACGGACTGACTGCCATCGAACAGCACCAGCGCACCAGCCGCATGGGCTATATCCGCTATCTGCTTTGCTGGCGTTATGGTGCCCAGCACGTTGGACATATGCGTAATGGACACAAGTGCAACCTTGCCATCTGCCAGCAGGGCCCTGTACGCGTCCATATCCAGATCACCCTCATCGGTGATCGGGGCGACACGCAGTTCAATGCCAGCCCGGTCACGGAGCATCTGCCAGGGCACGAGGTTGGCATGATGCTCCATCTGGGAGATCAGAACCGCCTGACCAGGTTTGAGCAGCGCGCCAAAGGAATGGGCCACCAGATTGATGGCCTCCGTGCTGTTACGGGTAAACACGATTTCCTCGCGCGAGGGCGCGTTGAGGAAGTCGGCCACCAGATCACGCACACCTTCATACGCCTCGGTCGTGCGTTCACTCATCCAGTGCAGGCCACGGTGGATGTTGGCGTACTGGTGCCGCATGGTATGCGCCATGCTGTCGATCACGGCATTGGGCTTCTGGGCCGAAGCCGCACTGTCGAGAAAAACCAGCGGGCGGTCATGCACCTTTTCCCCCAGAATGGGGAATTGCTGACGAATGGCGTGTACGTCCAACTGTGCTGCTGTGTGTGTCGCCGGGGTATGCGTGTTCATGCGCCTTCTCCCCTGCCAGCAAACCGCGCCGCCATAACCGCACGGCAGAAGGCCTGTGCCGTTGCATCTTCCACAAGGGCGATGGTTTCATCCAGAAAGGCGTCAATCAGCATCTGGCAGGCTTCATGCTTGGGTATGCCACGGCTGCGCAGATAAAAAAGCTGGTCATCATCCAGCGCACCAACGGTCGCCCCGTGGCTGCACCGCACGTCATCGGCATAGATTTCGAGTTCGGGCTTGGCATCTATCTCTGCATAGGGGGAGAGGAGCAGAGCCTGATTCATCTGGTAGCCATCGGTTTTCTGGGCGATACGCTCAACCAGCACCTTACCCTGAAAAACACCGCGCGCATGGCCGTCCAGCACATTGCGCACCGTCTGGCGCGATGTGCAGTCTGATGCCGCGTGGGTAATAATGCTGGTAATATCCCCCACCTGCTGCCCGGTCAGCCGCTGCGCGCCGTTCACATGCACAACACCACGGGTTGCCGCCAGACGGGCGTGTACCTCGTGCCGCACAAGCTGGCCACCCAGACCCAGCACAAAGCTGTCATACACGCTCTGGTGGCCAACATGGGCGTACAGGGTGCCAAGGCTAACGGCCTGCTCGCCTTCGGTCTGCAAGGTCAGATGCTCCAGCGTTGCGCCATCTTCCACCCGGATATCCATGACCGGGTTATGAAAATACGCGCCCTGCCCTGCCTGCACGCAGATCAGCCGCAGATGCGATTCCTTTTCCACAACAACCGTATGCCTTGGGTGGAAGGAAAGCGGGTCCGCCCCCCCAACGCCAAGGGAGACGAGCATGACATGCCCCGCATCCACCCCGGCAGGCACACGCAGCACCAGACCATCTTCGGCCAATGCGGTGTTCAGGGCTACCAGCGGATCCCGGTCGGGAGCCGCCTGCAGACCAAACCGGGGAGCTTCCGCGAAAAAAGACAGGTCAACATCATCAGGCAACGCACTATAGGCAGGAGCGTGCCGACCATTGACAAAGACCACCCGTGGCAGGGCCGCCATGGCGGGATGGGCTTGCAATACCCGCTCCAGCAGGGCGCGGACCGTACTGGCCTCCACCTGCATGGGGGGGGCGGCATAGTCCTGCTTGCCCAGAGCGCGCAGGGTTGTGTAGCGCCATGCCTCTACCTTACGGTCAGGCAGGCCTGTTCTGGCCAGAGCCCCGGCGGCAGATTGCCGCTCTGCCCCGACAAGGGTGTTCAGCCGGTTTGCAAAGAGCGCCAACGGGCCAGACATATCTTTGCTCAGTGCGTTCACGCCACCTCCGCCAGAAACTTGGTGTAGCCTTCCTGATCAATCTGACGAGCCAGTTCCGGCCCACCGGACAGGATGATCCGCCCACGGGCCATGACGTGAATACGGTCTGGCACCAGATAATCCAGCAGCTTCTGATGATGGGTAATCACCAGCGCCGAGAATGTGGGAGCCCGCAGGCGGTTCACACCTTCTGCCACAATACGCAGGGCATCCACATCCAGCCCGCTATCTGTTTCATCCAGAATGGCAAAGGTTGGCTGGAGCAGGGTCATCTGCAACACTTCGTTGCGTTTTTTCTCACCACCCGAAAAGCCGACATTCACGTTGCGCTTGAGCATGTCCGGCGCCATGGAAAGAGCTTTGGCTGCCTCGCGCGCCATCTTCAGGAACGCCACCGCATCCAGCTCGTCCAGCCCCCGTGCGCGCCGCACGGCATTAACCGCTGTACGCAGGAAGTTGGCGTTGTTAACACCGGGCAGTTCAATAGGAGACTGAAACGCCAGAAAAAGGCCCGCAGCCGCGCGTTCCTCTGGCTCCATGGCCAGTAAGTCCTGCCCGTGGAAGGTGGCTGTCCCTGCTGTTACCTCGTATTCCTCCCGCCCGGCCAGCACGTAGGAGAGCGTGGATTTACCCGAGCCGTTTGGCCCCATGATCACATGCACTTCACCTGGCGGGATGCTCAGATCCACACCCTGCAGAATCTGCTTTTTCTGCCCATCCGCATCAATCTGCGCGCACAGGCCGGAAATTTCCAAAAACTGGCTCATACTCTGCTCTCCCTTAACCCACGCTGCCTTCAAGGCTGATCTGCAACAGTTTTTGCGCTTCCACGGCAAATTCCATGGGCAGTTCCTTCAGAACGTCACGGCAGAAACCGTTTACGATCAGGCCGACGGCGTCTTCCTCGGACAGGCCACGCTGGCGGCAGTAAAACAGTTGGTCTTCTGAAATCTTGGACGTTGTTGCTTCGTGCTCGATGCGCGCATTCATGTTGCGGCTTTCAATGTAAGGCACGGTATGCGCCCCGCACTGGTCACCAATCAGCAGGCTGTCGCACTGGGTAAAATTGCGCGCGCCAGAAGCCTTGGGCTGCACCCGCACCAAACCGCGATATGTGCTGTCCGACTGACCGGCACTAATGGTCTTGGCAATAATGGTGGAGCGCGTGTTGCGGCCAAGATGGATCATTTTGGTGCCGGTATCGGCCTGCTGGTGGTTATTGGTCACCGCCACGGAATAAAACTCGCCTACCGAGCCTTCACCTTGCAGAATGCAGGAGGGATACTTCCACGTAATGGCCGAACCGGTTTCCACCTGTGTCCAGGAAATTTTGGAACGTGCGCCACGGCATATACCGCGTTTGGTCACAAAGTTATAAATTCCGCCCCGTCCGTTCTCATCCCCCGGGTACCAGTTCTGCACCGTGGAATACTTGATGGAGGCATCATCCATGGCCACGAGTTCGACCACAGCGGCATGGAGCTGGTTTTCATCACGCATGGGGGCCGTACAGCCCTCAAGGTAGGAAACGGAAGCCCCCTCCTCCACCACAATCAGTGTCCGTTCGAACTGCCCGGTGTTTTTGGCGTTGATCCGGAAGTAGGTGGACAGTTCCATAGGGCAGCGCACACCCTTGGGCACGTACACAAACGAACCATCCGTAAACACGGCGGAATTAAGGGCGGAAAAGAAGTTGTCCCCCGCAGGCACCACAGTACCCAGATACCTGCGCACCAGATCAGGGTGTTCCTTGACCGCCTCGGATATCGGGCAGAAAATCACCCCCGCTTCCTCCAGCGTCTTGCGGAAGGTCGTGGCAACGGAAACACTGTCAAACACCGCGTCCACGGCTACGGGCATGCGCTCGCCTTCGGGCACTTCCACCCCGGCCAGCAAAGCCTGTTCGTGCAGGGGAATACCCAGCTTTTCATACGTGCGCAGCAATTCGGGGTCCACCTCGTCCAAGGACTTGGGACCGGGCTTTTTACGCGGCGCCGCGTAGTAATGCGCATCCTGATAATCAATGGGAGGATAGGCGACCTTGGCCCATTTGGGCTCCTTCATGGCCTGCCACGTTTTATAGGCGGCCAGACGCCATTCCAGCATCCACTCCGGCTCCCCCTTGCGGCTGGAAATCAGACGGATAATGTCTTCATTCAGCCCTTTGGGAGCCATATCCATTTCTATATCGGTTTCAAAGCCCCATTTGTACGTGGACTGACCCAGCTTCTCTACGGCTTCGCGCGTTTGTGTAACTGCTGGCATTGTTCAGGCCCCTTCCCGTACTGTGTGGGTCGCGTTGAGCATGTTGATCTGGGGAGGAACCGGGGAGCATGCCTCCTTGGGGCGCATGCTTTCCAGAGAAATTCCCTCCAGTGTTGAGCGTATTGCCGTGTTGATAACATCCCAGCTACCACACAGACCGCAGGACAGGCCGGTATCGCACTCACGGCCGCCAACGCAGGCGGTCAGGGCAATCTGGCCATCAACGGCTGCAATCACACTGGCAACAGACATATCCGCCAAGGACCGGGCCAGACGATAGCCACCTTTTGCGCCACGCTGGGACAACACAAAACCATGCGCCGACAAAACCTTGAGCACCTTGGCAACCGTGGGTTCAGGTACGCCCGTAATGGCGGCAAGAGCTGGGGATGTCACCACACCGTCCTGCTCCCCCAGTTTAACAAGTATGACGATCGCATAGTCCGCCAGACGGGAAAGTTTCAGCATAATCCGGCTTTCACCTAATTAAAGACCTGAATGGTCCTGTTTCGGATACATGGCGACAAGCGCTGCCAACGTCAACCTAAAACGTCCTGTTACAGGCAGCCCGCTCCGAGCTTTCAACGCATATGTGATCTGCGGTTCTCCGCCGGACTGCCTTTAATCCGGACTTACGCCCATTCCCGCCGCACAAGCCCTTCCGTATCTGCTCAAGTGCCATGTGGCCAACCGTTGCCTCGCACGGGCCTCCTCACACAAAAAACTTACTGCGCGTTAATCCCGAATGTCAGCCGGAGAACTGCAAACAGTAACGCCCCGACCGCAAACCCGACCAGTGTGCCGTTAAAACGAATGAACTGCAGGTCCCTGCCCACACGCAACTCCAGCTTTTCTGCAATTTCCATCGCGTTCCAGCCGGATACAACACGGGCAATAAACTCTGCCATCTGGTCCCTTACAAACGGCAGGGCCTTGCCAATTGTGCCGTCAACACGTTCCACAATGCGCTGGCGCAGCACCTCGTCATTTCGCAACTGGCCCGCCATACGCGCCAGTGCATCCCGCAGCAGGCAGGCCGTGCGCCCCTGCGGGTCCTCCACATCCGCTTCCACCATGCGCCGGAAACGCAGCCAGATATCCCCCCACCAACCCACAACGCTTTCGTGCGACAGCACGGAGGTCACTGCCTGCGTAAACTCCCGCCCACGCTCGGGGTCTGTTTCTATCCGGTCGATCTGGAGTCTCACCCAGCTTGTAAAGCCTTCACGCAGGCTGGAATTTTCCGGATCGATTCGGTCCAGTTCCTGTGCTGCGGCACTCAACACCTTGGTGGCAATCGACCCCCCGATGGCCCAACCCAGAATACGCCCCCCCTGCTCCCGCACCCGGTCCTCGATCATATCGCGCAGAGCGCCTTCCTTGGCCTTCAGCCCATCCTTGAGCTGACTGAGGAAGTAGGACAGCACCTCCTGATGCCGGTCATCATCGACCAGGCTGCGCAATGCCTTGGCAATAACGGGGGACAGATCGCTCCCGCCCAGAAGGCCGGGCATAATCCGGCCTATGGCGTTACTGGCCCGGCCATCTTCCAGCCGGTCCAGCAGTTGTGGCATGGAGCGCGCCATAGCCCCCACCACTGCGTCCTGAGTTGCGGGGTCTTCCAGCAGATTGGCAATAAACCCGGGCACATCCACCTTGGCCAGAACACGCTCAACCTCTTTGGCGGTAAACACCTGACTGGCCACGAACCGCCCAAGTGCGCGGGCAAGACGGTCTTTTTGCGCGGGCAGAATGGCAGTGTGCGGAATAGGCAGCCCCAACGGGTGACGGAACAGGGCCACGACCGCAAACCAGTCCGCCACCCCCCCGACAACACCGGCGCGCGCACCAGCGCGGAACATTTCCAGAAAAAAACCATCCTTCACCCAGCCCGCAGCCGGGGCGGCATAACCCAGAGCGGTCATCCCCCCCATAACAACCAGCAACCCGGTGGCTGCATTCTGGTATCGCCGGAGTGTCTGCCGGGCGGCAATGTCTGCTTCCGTGTCAGTATGCGCTGTCATAAAACCATGAATAGCACTCCCCTACCGCCACCCCAAGTGTGCGTGAGGCAGTTGCGCGCAGAAAGCAGACATGAAAAGCTGATAAACAAACCGTTGCCCTAACGTTTTGTTTCTTTTCCGATTCAATCCGCAAGGATATAGAGCGCGCCATGATCACGGATTTTTCTGCCCTTCCCCCCCGCATCGGGAGCGTGCTCGCCTCCATTGCCAACATGTCCTCCACCGGCACCCCGGCGGAAGGCACCAACCCCGTTATGGGCACGGCCCTGCGACTCAGTGAGGCTCTGGAAAGTGAAGCCATCACGTTTGAGGATGTCACCCAGATGGTGCGCACCCTGCGTGATCAGGCTTTCTTAAGCCGCTCACGCCGCCTGCACCGTTATGTGGGAGGTGCTACGCTCGATACCGCACAGGACAAGCTGCGCCATGTTGCAGAGCAGCTTTGCGCCAGCCTGCCTGCGGCTTCCTTTGCGGCCTATAGCCAGCTTGTCTCCTCCATCCGTTTTGCCGCTGTGTTTACGGCTCACCCGACCTTTGCCCTGAGCAACCCGGTATACGAAGCACTGGCCCAGAGTGCTTCGCGCGATATTCCACCCGAAACCGCACCGTTTTTTGCAACGCACCGCCGCAGTGTTCATCCAACGCTGGAGGAAGAGTTCACGCTGGCCGTACAGGCCATTACCCGTGCGCGGGACGCCATAGACCAGCTTAACGCCGCCCTGCTCACCACAGCCAAAAACATCTGGCCACAGGAATGGACCACACTCTCCCCCCGCCCCGTCATTGCCACAAGCTGGGTGGGCTACGATACGGATGGCCGCACGGACATAGGCTGGTGGGATACACTGCGCCTGCGCCTGCGTATGAAGCTGTTCCAGCTCATGCGGCTTGAACACCAGATTGCCCACGAAGGGGTACTGGCCCCCGAACTGACAGAGACACTCCAAAAAGCCATAGACTGCGTAAAAGCCCAGATCAGCGCAGTCCCTAACGGTGCAACGGATGGGCAGGCCGTGGCCCGCTTTGCCGAACTGCTGGTGAATGGCCGCACAACGGCGCTGACCTGCGCATCTGACCTGAACACGCTGTTACAGACCGCCATTGAGAGCGCCCCCCCCTCCGCCCGGTTGCCACTGGCTGTGGCACGCGCCGGATTTATGGCCCATGGTCTTGGGCTGGCGCATACCCATGTTCGGCTGAACGCAAGCCAGATCCATAACTTTGTGCGCCAGAAGCTCAACCTGCTGGATGATCCGACCAACCCGGCCCAGCGCCGCGCCCTGCTTAACCGTGTGAACGAGGCGCTGGAAAGCGTAACCCCCGTCCCGGTAGATTTTGGAGCCCTGCTCAGCGATCCCTCATCGGCGGGGCGGCTGATGATGACAATTGCCCAGATTGTCAAATATGTGGATTCCGATACCCCCGTCCGCTTCCTGATTGCCGAGACCGAAACCGGCTACACCCTGCTGACCGCATTGTGGATAGCCACTTATTTCGGGGTTGCCGACCGCATTGAAATTTCGCCGCTGTTTGAAACAGAAAACGCGCTGGTCAAAGGTGAACATATTGTGGAGGAAGCGCTCCGCTCCCCCATATGGCGCGATTACGTACGCCGCGTTGGGCGGATATGCTTCCAGTTTGGGTATTCAGATTCCGGGCGTTATATCGGCCAGCTCGCCGCTTCCTACCAGATTGAGCGACTGCGGCTGCATATCCATGACCTGCTGGTACGCTGGGATCTGAGCGATGTTGAAGTCGTGTTCTTTGACACGCATGGCGAGAGCATAGGCCGGGGGGCGCACCCCTTCCGCATGGCAGACCGGCTGGACTATCTCTCCCCCGCCCATGTGCGCAAGCGCTTTGAAGGCTCCAGAATCCACTGCCGCGAGGAAACTGCTTTTCAGGGGGGAGATGGCTACCTGCTGTTTGGCAGCCCAGAACTGGCCACCGCCACCATAGCCACCATAGCAGAAAACCTGTTCCTCAGCGACCAGCAGAAAAGCGACCCCATTTACGATCACCCTGATTTTTCGGCGGATTTTTTTTCCAGCGTGATCGACAACATGAAAGAACTGGTCGCGGACCCCGGCTACGCGGCCCTGCTAGGCGCTTTTGGTCCATCCCTGATTGATCGCACCGGCTCCCGCCCGCCCGCGCGGCAAAGTGCGGAGGCCGCAACCCGGAGCCGGATCACACACCCAAGCCAGTTGCGGGCTATCCCCAACAACGCCATTCTCCAGCAGCTTGGCTGGTGCGCCAATACCCTGCAGGGGTTGGGGGCTGCCGCCCAGCGCCACCCGGAAACATTTGAAACACTCAACACCTCCAGCCCCCGCTTCCACCGTGCACTGGACTTTGCCCGCCACGCCCTTGCCTGCTCGGACGACAAGGTGCTCAAGAGCGTTGTGTGCATGCTGGACCCCGGATTCTGGCTGGACCGCGCAACGGAGGAAACATCTCCCAAGCGGCAGAAAGCCTTTCTGGCCCTTATGGGTGGGCTGGAAGGTCTGAACCTGTCTGCGGAACTGCATACCATGTTCCGCCGCATTCAGGCCGACCACCTGGCCCTGCGTGAAGCATGGCACCATGCCCCGCGCACGGAACCACGCATTCGCCTGCTTCACGCGGTCAGAATCATGCTGATCGAGCGCATCTGGCTACTGGCGTGCCGTATTCCCTTCTTTATGCCTCGTGGGGGCTTCAACCATGAGATGATGATGCAGCATATCCTGTGTCTGGATATTCCTACAGTTCTGAAGGAAATGAAATTCATCTTCCCCACAGGTACAGGACCGTCCGATCTGGACTTCCACGAACCACGCGGCCCGCGTGAAGAAGGGATTTATGTGCGTGAACACCGGGACATCTTTACCCCTATGGGCCAGATGTTCGAGCTCCTGCGCGAGATAAGCGTAGCGCTCATGCATGATATTGGTGAGTTTGGCTAACACCCCACACCAAGGCGGCAAACGCACTTCCCTTTGCCGCCAGTCCACCCGACCACTTCAGCCAGAACCATCCCCCCTCTTGAGAACTATCCCTCCCCCCTTGCCGGAGGGTCATGCAGCGTTCAGCAACAAAAAAGCCGCCTCCCCAAAGGGAGACGGCCTTGATGTTTTTCCAACCCGAAGGATGAAAAACTTAGCGGGACTGCGCCATGATTTCGTCTGCCACGTTACGCGGCACCGGATCATAGTGATGGAACTGCATGGTAAAGGATGCACGGCCCTTGGTCATGGAGCGCAGATGGGAAATGTAACCAAACATTTCCTTCAGCGGCACATGCGCACGCACCATAACCGTGGAACCCGAGGTTTCCTGGCTCTGGATCATGCCACGACGGCGGTTAAGATCGCCCACCACGTCACCAACGTGATCGTTCGGGGTGGTCACTTCCACATCCATGATCGGTTCCAGAATAACCGGACCAGCGCTCTTCATACCTTCACGGAAACAGGCCTTTGCAGCGATTTCAAACGCCAGCGCGGACGAGTCAACGTCATGGTATTTGCCGTCAAGCAGGGTGAACTTGAAGTCAACCGTGGGGAAGCCAGCCAGAACACCTGTGGAAGACTGCATGCGGATCCCTTTTTCCACCGCAGGAATGTATTCCTTCGGCACGGTACCACCGACAACCTTGTTCTCGAACGAAATACCTTCGTTCCGTTCAACCGGTTCAAAGGAAATCTTCACTTCAGCAAACTGGCCCGAACCACCAGACTGCTTCTTGTGGGTATAGGTTTCCGTGTGCGGCTTGGAGATGGTTTCGCGGTATGCAACCTGTGGTGCGCCCACGTTTGCCTCCACACCATATTCACGACGCAGACGGTCAATAATAATGTCCAGATGCAGCTCACCCATCCCGGACAGAATGATCTGACCCGTTTCCTGGTCGGTCTTGAGGTGCAGGGAAGGATCTTCACCAGCCAGCTTCTGCAGGGCCAGTGTCATTTTTTCCACTGCATCCTTGGTTTTCGGCTCAACGGAAATATCGATAACCGGAACCGGGAAGGACATACGTTCCAGCACAACCGGATCGGTAGGATCGGCCAGCGTGTCACCTGTCTGGGTGTCTTTCAGCCCCACGAACGCGGCAATATCACCGGCATGCACTTCGCTCAGTTCCACGCGCTTGTCAGCGTGCATCTGATAGATGCGGCCGATACGTTCCTTGTGGCCCTTGGTGGTGTTCAGAACGGTGTCACCGGTCTTGAGAACGCCACGATAGACGCGCACGAAGGTAAGCGTACCGTATTTGTCGTTGATGATCTTGAAGGCCAGACCAGCAAACTTGCCGTTGGGGTCAACCGGCAGAATGGGCTGGGATGCTTCGTCTTCGTCCTCACCTTCGGGGGGAGCGCACCGGATGCCTTCAACGTCGTTAGGAGCGGGCAGGTAGTCAACAATCCCGTCGAGCAGGGGCTGCACGCCCTTGTTCTTGAAGGCCGTACCACACAGAACCGGACGGAACTCACCCGAAATGGTGCCTTTTTTGATGCAGCGCTTCAGGGTTTCAACGGATACGTCACCCTTTTCGAAGTACTCTTCCATGGCTGTTTCATCAACAGCCAGAGCCGTATCCAGCAGGTTCTGGCGTGCTTCGGCAGCCTTTTCCTTCAGGTCGGCGGGAATTTCCTCGTCGTGGAACTTCGCACCCAGTTCACCACCTTCCCAGATGATGGCCTTCATTTCCACCAGATCGACAACGCCGAGGAACTGATCTTCCGCACCGATGGGCAGCTGAAGGGGGATGGCAACGATGTCCAGCTTTTCCTTCAGCGTGTCGAATGCACGGTAGAAGTCTGCGCCGGTACGGTCGAGCTTGTTGATGAAGATGATGCGCGGAACGTTGTAACGGTCAGCCAGACGCCAGTTGGTTTCGGACTGTGGCTGAACACCGGCAACACCTTCGATGATGAACACGGCACCATCAAGCACGCGCAGCGAGCGGTTCACTTCGATGTTGAAATCGATGTGTCCGGGGGTGTCAATGATGTTGATCCGGTGTTCTTGCCAGTCACAGGTCACGGCGGCGGAGGTGATGGTAATACCACGCTCACGTTCCTGGGCCATGTAGTCTGTGGTGGTGTTGCCTTCGTGCACTTCACCAATCTTGTGGGACACGCCGGTGTAGTACAGAATGCGTTCGGTCGTGGTTGTCTTACCCGCGTCAATGTGCGCGGTGATACCGATATTACGTATCTTGGACAGATCAGTTGTGGCGGACACGAAAACCTCCAGAAAACAGGTAAGGCGCGACAGGAACAAACCTTCGCGCCTGTGGCCGCCGAACGCCTTGAACGCCTCCCGAAAATTATTGCCTTCAGGAAGCTGGCTGCCGGACACCGGCCGATAGACAAAAGCGCCTGACAAGAAGTGGCAGGCGCCCGAACCGCAGAAACCGGGTTCTGTCACCCAAGTGGCAGACCCCGGTTCCCACGGAATAGACTAAAGCCCTGAATCAGACGCCTGTGGCAGCCTGCTTCTTGGCCTGCATACGCAGAACGCGACGCTTGATGACCTGTGCTTCCGTGGGGAGCTTGCGGTTAGGCGTACCCAGCAGGAAGGAATCCAGACCACCATTGTGTTCAATGGTGCGCAGGCCGCGTGCGCTGACACGCATACGGACAGCGGAGCCCAGAATTTCAGACGTCAGGGAAGCTTCCTGCAGGTTGGGCAGAAAGCGACGACGGGACTTGTTGTTGGCATGACTGACGTTGTTTCCGGTCAGCACGCCTTTGCCGGTGATCTGGCAACGACGGGACATTGTCTCATCCTTGTCTTAAACAAAAAAGGAACTAGAGGGCCGAGACAAATGCCCGGCGACCACATTCAGGATTGGCGCGGCTTATGACATTAGCCATCGCCTTCAGTCAAGGGTTGAAGCTCAGGCTTTCTCGCTTTCCTCACCACCATCGGCCAGAACGGAGGCGTGAACATCGCCCAGACGCACGCTTTGCGCGGCAGAGTCGAGAATGCGCAGAATGGTTTCCCTGTCCATGCTGCGGGCCATCACACCCAGCGATCCGCCAAGCAGCGCCGAGGCCACAGCCAGTGGCGGGAACTTCTCACTCCGCAAATGGTCAATGGCGTGTTCGATCACCATTGCGCAACGCGCAAGGTCCTCGGGCACTTCGGGGCGCTGCCCTGCGTGTGCTGCATTTTCCGCCTCTGTCGTGGCGTGTGCGTGGGTATCCGCCATGTCTTTTACTCCTTAACGTTCTTTGCAGCATCTGCCGGATTCGGCGTGATGGCAACACCCGACCGGTCAGCTCTCCCCCGTGGCCTGCGCAGCCCACATGGCTGCGTACTGGCCCTGCGCTGCCAGCAACTGCGCATGCGTGCCACGCTCCACCACCAGCCCCTGCCCCATGACCAGAATTTCGTCCGCATCCACAATAGTGGAAAGTCTATGCGCGATCACAAGGGTTGTCCGGTGGGCGGAAACGGTTTTAAGCGCTGCCTGAATTTCTTTTTCCGTATGTGTGTCCAATGCGCTGGTGGCCTCGTCAAGCACAAGAACGCGTGGGTCTTTCAAAATCGTGCGGGCTATGGCCACACGCTGCTTTTCCCCGCCTGAAAGCTTTAGTCCCCGCTCGCCCACATGTGTTTCGTACCCCTCGGGCAAGGTCATGATAAAATCATGGATCTGGGCCAGACGGGCGGCCTCCTCCACCTGCTCGGGAGTGGCCCCCAGACGCCCATAGGCAATGTTGTAGCCTATGCTGTCGTTGAACAGCACGGTGTCCTGCGGGACAACACCTATAGCCGCACGCAGGTCCGCCTGGCGGTACGCCCGCACGTCATGCCCATCCACCATAACTGTTCCGGACCACGTATCGTAAAAACGGAACAGCAGGCGGCTTATGGTGGATTTACCCGCCCCCGTGCTGCCGACAATGGCTACTTTTTGGCCGGGCTGCACGGCAAAGCTGACCCCGTGCAGGATCTCCCGCTCGGGGCGGTAGCCAAAATGCACATCATGGAACGCCACCTGTGCTGGGGCGGAGTCCGCCAGACGTGTGGCAATGGGGAGCGGACTGGCAGGGTCAGCCACTTCCACCACCTCTTCCGTCAGGCTCAGCATGTGTTCCAGATCGACCAGAGCGGTGCGGATACCCGAATACACGGACCCCAGAAAATTAAGCGGGCCATAAAGCTGGAGCAGATAGGTGTTGACCATGACGAACTCACCCACCGTAATGCGCCCTGTCTCCACATCATGCCCACCCAGCAGCATGATAGCGGCAAGAGATATGGCAATAATGGCCGCCTGACCGAAGTTGAGCACCCCGAGCGAATACTGGGTTTTCATGGCGGCTTTTTCGTAGCGGGCCTGTGCGTTGTCATAACGCCGGGCCTCGTGCGCCTCGTTGCCAAAATACTTCACGGTTTCGTAATTCAGCAGACTATCCAGCGCCCGGCCCGACGCTTCGGTGTTGGTGTCGTTCATCCGGCGGCGAATACCCAACCGCCAGGATGTAAAGCGGACCGTAAACACAATATAGGCCGTGATCATAAGCGCGATCATGAGCACATAGGTCCAGTTGAACAGGTGCCAGATCACCCCCATAACCAGCAGAGCCTGCAAAATGGTGGGCGAGAGGGACATGAGCATGCGCAAAAGCGTTTCCACCGCTTCCGTCCCACGCTCTATGGCGCGCGTAACGCCCCCTGTGCGCCTGTCCAGATGAAAACGCAGGGAAAGCCTGTGCATATGCGCAAAACTGCGATAGGCCGCCTGCCGCGCCACGCGGAAGCGCACGGGCGCAAACAGGGAATCCCGCAGGTTGGTCAATGCTCCGGACACCAGACGTACCAGCCCGTAACCCAGAATGAGCAATGCGGGCGCCATGGCCAGACTGTTGGGGTGCACAAACCTGTCCACCACCTTGCTATACACAATGGGCACAGACAGCGTGGCCAGTTCTCCAGCCACAAGGACCACCAGCACCAGCGCCATGCGCCAGCGTAACGTTCTGTTTTCCTGCGGCCACAGGTAGGGCAACAAACGGGCAAAAGTATAGGAAACCGGCCTATTAAGTGGGCCAGACACTGCTCTACGGGGGGACATGCTCCCGGATGTGGCACGTCAGGCAGTTTTTGCAACCCCCCCGCCACCTTGCCATGCCCCTTTTATGCCCCGATAACAGCATTCGTGTCTGGCACAGCAAGAACAGGACCTTTGCCCTTATGCCTTCCCATGCCAACCCGTTCCTCCGCCATCTGACGGACTGCAACACGGCTCCTCTTCCGGGCAGGCGCGTGCCCCTTGCCCTTGGCGGCACGCCTTCTGGCTGGCTGGCTCCCGAATTATTCGCCCGCATGGAGCAGGCGGGCTTTGGCACACCGGGCAAAGGGTTTGACATTCCCCACCCCGAAGGACTGGCAGCACTGGGAGAAGACCTTGCCAGAGAGGGATTTTACAAATCTCACCACGAACTATTTGACGTTTACCCCGACATGGACCAGCCCGTTGTTGGCCGCATAGACCGCGGGGCACTCCCCCTGTTCGGATTTGTGGCAACAGGCGTGCACATGAACGGCCTTGTCCGCAAGGCAGACGGGCTGCACCTGTGGACCGGACGACGGGCAGCCAACAAACGGCTGGACCCTTCCAAACTGGACCATCTGGTGGCTGGCGGCATGCCCGCAGGCCACACCCCGCGCGAAGCACTGGTCAAGGAAGCCGCTGAAGAGGCCAGCATACCCGGCCCACTGGCGGAGCAGGCCGTACAGGCAGGGCGGCTTGTCTATGCCCTGAACCGCCCGGAAGGGCTGCGGCGTGATATTTTATACTGCTACGACCTGTACCTGCCCGAGAGCTTTGAGCCAGCCGCCGCCGATGGGGAGGTGGAAAGCTTTGCCCTGCTTCCACTCAGCGAGGTTTACCGCATTGTGCGGGATACGGATGAGTTCAAGTTCAACGTCAATCTGGTGCTGATTGACCTGTTCCTGCGTACCGGGCTGATTGACCCTGCCAGCCCGCAGGGCATGGAGCTGCGTACCGGGCTGGACAAAGGGTTATCACCCGCCAGCCCGGGCCGGAGCGTGACTTCAGGCTGAGTAGCGGGCGTTAGCACAGGCGGACGCCTCGGCCTCCGCCTCCTTCAGCCCGGCCAGCAGCCGTTCACGGATTTCTTCCAGCCGCTTCCTGTCCGTAATCTTGAGACCGAACAGGTCCTTGACGTAAAACACGTCCACTGCCCGCACACCGTAGGTGGTAATATGGGCAGAGGCGATCTGAAGGTTCTCCCGGCTCATGGCTGCGGTAACGTCATGCAGCAGGCCGGGGCGGTCACGACCGTTGATCTCGATGACCGTATAGGTGTTGGACACACCGTTATCGACCACCACACGCGGGGGAACATGAATGGCCCGCATGCGCAGCGGCATATGGCCAAAGCCAGCTCTGGCAATTTCAGCCCCGATATCGAGCTGCCCGCTCAACCCCTGCTCGATCAGGGATGTCAGGCGAGCCAGACGGTGCGTTTCCTCATACGCCTGCCCCGATGTGTCCTGAATCCAGAACGTATCGAGCGCCATGCCGTGGGTCATGGTATGGATGCGCGCATCCACAATGGAGGCCCCGGCCAGCGCCAGCGCACCCGCGATCTTGGAGAACAGCCCCGGCACGTCCACCGTATAGACCGTAACCTCGGTCACACCCCGCGCAGGCAGAGGCAGAACCTCCACCGTAAGGGGCGCACCACGTGCATCCGCATCACGGATCAGGCGGGCATGACGGCTATGTGTCTCGTAATCGAACGACAGCCAGTACCCCGCGTAACCTAACCCCAGAAAGTGTTCGATATCGCGCTGGGGTACGCCCTCTTCGCCCAGAATTTCGGCGGTTACATCCTTGGCATGGCGCACACGCACATCGCGCTCGGTAGTGGACAGGCCTCCGGCCAGGACTTCCGCCACACGCAGGTACAGCTCCCGCAGCAATGTTGCCTTCCACGCATTCCACACGCGTGAGCTTACCGCGCGCATGTCCACAATGGTCAGCAGCAGCAGCAGACGCAGCCGCTCGGGAGACTGCACGATATCCGCAACGTCCAGAATGGTTTTGGGGTCGTCAATATCGCGCTGGAAGGCCGTATGGCTGAGCAGAAGGTGGTGCAGTACCAACCATGAAACAGTTTCCGTCTCTTCCCCCGACATGCCAAGACGGGGGCAGAGTTCGGCTGCGATTTCAGCCCCGATTTCCGAATGGTCCCCGCCGCGTCCCTTGGCCACATCATGCAGGAGTACGGCCATATACAGTGCGCGGCGCGAATGCAGGCCCCTGATCAGTTCATACGCAATGGGGATTTCGTCCGCCATGCGCCCGACGGCCACTTCGTCCAGAATGCGAATGGCTTCTACCGTATGCTCATCCACCGTGAACACATGGTAGGTATCAAACTGCATCTGCCCGACAATACGCGCCCAGTCGGGAATAAGACGCCCAAAAATCCCTGTCTCGTTCAGGATATGGAGCCAGTAGGAATGGCCCGATGGAGGATGGCTGCCATAAGCGGCGGAATAGACCGGTGAGTTTTCCTCCGTAGGGGCTGGAGGAGGCAGGGCACCCCCACGCCTGCGCGGGCGCTGTTCTTCTTCTGCCATGTCTCCACATAGCAGGTCGAGAAAGATGCGCGCGGCCTCGGGATTGTCACGCAGGGTAATGGCCCGGCGCTCCCACCGGATGAGCTGGTGCCGCGCCAACGGGTGCAGCGGGCGGCGTCGCAGACGTGCCCAGTCCAGAATCTGCATCATTTTAATGGGGTCCTGATTAAAGGACACACCACGATCGGGTAAAATCTGCCCGTCAAGCAGGGTAAAACCTGCCTCACGCATGGCGTCATCCGGTTTGGCGGCATTGGCCACCGGGCCTTGCGCCTGCCGCAGCACAGCGGGTTCGAGCACATGGGTCAGGCGCATGACTTCCCGCGCGGTCAGGAAGTAGTGGCGCATAAACCGCTCCACCCCGTTCTGGCGGCCGTGGCGGGTGTAGCCCATACGCGCGCCAATAACGGGCTGCATGTCAAACGTCAGACGTTCTTCGGCACGTCCAGCCACGTAATGCAGGTGCAGGCGCACGGTCCACAAAAAGTCCCACGACCGGCGGGCGCGGGCGGCTTCCTGCTCGGTCAGCAGGCCCATCCATATAAATTCGGGGGCCAGCAGATCGCGCACATGGCGGGTGCCAAAGGTATTGCGGCACATCCAGTACAGGGTTTGCAGGTCCCGCAGACCGCCCCGACCCTCCTTGATGTTGGGTTCGACCAGATAGGGGCTATCTCCAAATTTGCGATGCCGTTCCAGCCGTTCCCGCCGTTTGTCATGGATGAAACCCGCAGCCCCCGCCTCCACGCAGGAGAGGATGTAGCGAGCTTCGAACATGGCGAACAGAGCCATATCCCCTTCCAGCAGACGCGCGTCCAGCAGAGCGGTACGGACCGTTGTATCCTTGGCTGCCTCGGCAATACATTCATCTATCGTACGCGTGGCGTGGCCGACCTTGACCCCCAGATCCCATAAAAAATACAGAACATATTCCACAACGGGATGCGCACGCTCACCCGCGTCCTGCGCGATCAGGAACAGCAGGTCAATATCACTGAACGGGGCCAGCAGCCCGCGCCCGTAGCCCCCTGTTGCCGCAACGGCAAACCCCGAACGCCCCCCGACGGCGGATGGTGCATCCACCAGAGTGGCCCGCACGGCCAGATCCACAATGGCGCGCAGCATGACATCGGCAAAGGTGGCAAGGGTCTTGGCTGCTGCCGCCCCCTTGAGTTGGTACTGCTCAAAGCGCTTGCGGACATCCGCCTGATAACGCCCCAGATGCCGCCGGAAAATGGCCACGGCTTCATCCCGTGGCGGAATGGCCGCATCATCTGGTGTGGCGTCCCGCAACTCCCGCGTCAGGCATGCGGCAAGGGCTTCTGGCGTCAGGGTCGCCAGAACGGACATGTCGGTCTGCTGCCGGGCGGCAGCCTGTGCGGAAGAGGTGGGCATAGGGTTACGGGTTCAGCTCCTGAGGAGATCGGGGGTTGGATAGGATCAGCCGGTAACAGGTGTGTCTGTATCCTGCCCGGCCTGCCTGCGCAGATCGTACAGTATATCCAGCGCGGCCCTTGGGGTCAGACTGTCCGGGTCAATCTCCATCAATCGTTTCTTTAACGTATTTTCGCATGGTGGGGGTAATGTCTTCTGTGTGTCAAAAAGCGGTAACGGTTCGGGTATGGTATTTTCAGCACGTTCAAGTTCACGCAGCAGCCGCCCTGCCCGTTCCACCACGCCTACGGGCACGCCAGCCAGCCGCGCCACATGCACACCCCAGCTTTTTTTTGCTGATCCTGCAAGCACTTCGTGCAAAAAAACGATCTGCCCGCGCCACTCACGCACCGCCATTGTATGCAGGCATAAACGGGGCAATGTATCGACCAGCCGCGAGAGTTCGTGGAAGTGGGTTGCAAAAATTGCACGACAGCGCACCGTTGAATGCAGGGCCTCCAGAACCGACCAGGCAATGGCCAGCCCGTCCAGTGTTGCTGTCCCCCGCCCGATTTCATCCACCACCACAAGCGAACGTGGGCCAGCCTGATTGAGAATGGCGGCTGTTTCGGTCATTTCCACCATAAAGGTGGAACGTCCGCGCGCCAGATCATCCGATGCGCCAACGCGGGAAAACAACTGGTCCACAACCCCAATCCGCGCGGAATCCGCGGCTACGGGAAAACCACCCTGCGCCAGAATGACCGCCAGTGCCGTCTGCCGCAAAAAGGTGGACTTACCAGCCATGTTCGGCCCGGTCAGCAGCATGACGCGCCGTTCGGGCGCGAGTACGCACCCATTGGGGGTAAAGCGCGCCCCCCGTGGCAGGGCCGCCTCCACCACCGGGTGGCGGCAGCCTTGCAGGTCGAAGGCGGTATCCTCACGCACTTCGGGCCTGCACCATGTTCCACCCGAAGCCAGTGCGGCGCAGGACTGCAACACGTCCAGCACCGCCAGTGCCTGCGCCAGTCCGGGCAGTTCCCGTTCGGCCAGTACCTTGGCGGTCAGCTCCGCAAAAACCTGCTTTTCGCGCTGGGCGGCTTTTTCCGCCGCCTCCGTAATGCGCACGTTCAGGCTGGCCAGTTCCTCTGTTGCAAAACGCGCCGTGCTGGCCGTACCCTGCCGCAGAATAAGGTCCGGATGATCCTTGAGCCGCGCACTGGCTCCCACCGGCACTTCCATTACGTAGCCAAGCTGGGCGTGGTGGCGGATTTTAAGGTTGGAAACCCCAAAGCGGGTTGCGTACTCCGCCTGCAAGGCGGCAATCAGGCGGCGTGAATGATCGCGTAGCGCGCGGTGTTCATCCAGTTCCGGGTCATAGCCTGCGGCAATGACCCCGCCATCATCCAGCCGGGCGGGCAGTTCCTCCGCCAAAGCCGTGTGCAGCTCAGCCTCCAGCGCGCGTGCGGCACCCAGCCAGCCCATGGCATGAGCCAGAATCGCAGGCAGGGCGGGGTCCCCTCCTTCCTGCCCAGCCAGAATACGGGCGGCTTCGCGCGCGGCATGCAGCCCATCGCGTATGCCCGCCAGATCACGCGGCAGCCCCCGCCCGAGCGAGAGCCTGCCCAGCGCACGGGCAATATCGGGCGCTTTTTTCAGCGCATCGCGCAGTGCCGCACAACGGGCCGCATGGTCCTTGAGCCACCACCAGCCTTCCTGCCGGGCCGCAATAGCGGCTACCTCCGTGAGCGGAGAGGCCAGCCATTCCGCCAGCATACGCGCCCCAGCAGCGCTGACCGTGCGGTTGATGGCCGTGAACAGGGTATGCTCCACCCCGCCATCCCGCGCACGCAGAATGTCCAGACTGGCGCGGGTTGCCGGGTCTATACCCATTACGCCATTCTGGCTTTGTGCAATGGGGTGCGCCAGCCGGGGCAGCTTGCCCGCCTGCGAGCGGCGCACATAGTCCACCGCCATGGCAGCGGCCACGCTCTCTTCGTCCGAAAACGTACCAAAGGCTTCAATACTCGCCACATCAAAAGCCGCAGCCAGACGCTGGCGGGCACTACCGGGGGCAGGTAACGTGACCTCGGGAGCGCGCCGCGCCCCGTAATCCCCCAGTTCCACGGCGGCGCTGGCCAGAATTTCCGCCGGGTCCAAACGCCCCAGCAGGGTCGGCAAGGCGCTGGCGGGCAGGCTTGCGGTTTCAAACAGGCCGGTGGACACGTCAATCCACGCAGCGCCAAGCGGGCCTGCTCCCTCCGCTGGCGCATCCTTGCGGCGTTTGCCTTTGTCCGCCCCCAAGGGGCAGACAAGTGCGAGCAGCAGGTTGGAACGCCCCGCCTCCAGCAGTTCATCCTCCGTGAGCGTCCCTGGCGTTACCACCCGCACAATGCCACGCGCCAGCGGCCCCTTGCTGGCCGGTCGCCCCTTGCTCGGCACTTCGGTCTGCTCGGCCACAGCAACCCGGAACCCCCGGCGGATCAGGCGGGACAGATAGGCCGGAGCCGCAGCCACCGGCACACCGCACATGGCAATTGGCTCACCCCCATGGCTGCCGCGGGCGGTCAGGGCAATATCCAGCGCTGCGGCGGCTGCCGTGGCGTCATCAAAGAACAGTTCGTAAAAATCGCCCATCCGGAAAAACAGAAGGGCTTCAGGATTTTCCGCCTTGAGCGTGAACCACTGCGCCATGGCTGGCGTAGCGCCATCGGGAGAGATACGTGTCATACCTGCATCATAAAGTTACAATTCGTGGGAGCAACCGCCCTGCTCTTTCCGCCCGGCCAACTGCTCACTTCCCCTTCGGGAGCGGACTGGCTGGATAATCCGGACCAAAGCGTACCACATACTGCGCTCCAGCACACCGGGGAAGTCGGCATTCACACCGGCAGGGAAGGATAGAGCCCCCGGCGCGAGCAAAAGGGATTCGGCCAGATCGGCATCCCGCGCCAGACAGGACAGCGCCCTCCCAGCCGGACCCTGCGGGGCGTCCTGATCCGTTTTTTCCGCTCACATGGCCTGCCTCTTTAAATTTTGCAGCCAAACCCGACCTGAAAAATGGATATGCCCGATCAGATACATTTTGTTTGCGGGCATGATGCTGTAGCATCCCCCCATGAACAAAGCCTATCTTTCCCTCGAGCGCCATTTTGCACGTCTTTCCTCTCTCAATGATGCCCTTGGCATTTTAGGGTGGGATAAGGAAGTCATGATGCCATCGGGCGCTGCCGAGCGCCGGGCGGACAATCTGGCCATGCTGGAAGGGCTGCGCCACGAAATCCTGACCGCTCCGGTTGTAGCGGACCTGCTGGCCGAAGCCGATGCGGGGGATGATCTCTGGCGCGCTGCCAATCTGGAGCAGATGCGCAGGCAGCACACACAGGCCACCGCCCTGCCGGGAGAACTGGTGGAAGCCAGCACGCAGGCCACCGCACGGTGCGAAATGGCATGGCGTACCGCGCGCGAGGAAAGCGACTTTAAAAGCCTGGAGCCGCATCTGGCGGAAGTCCTGCGCCTGACGCGTGAAACTGCCGTAGCCACAGGCGAGGCCATGGGGCTGACTGGGTACGACGCCCTGCTCGACAATTTTGACCCTGGCACACGGCAGGCGGATATTGACCCTGTTTTTACGTCTCTGGCCACGGAACTGCCCGAACTGATCGGCTCCGTACTTGAGCAGCAGGCCAGCCTGCCTGCCCTTCAGCCCCCCACAGGCCCTTTCCCCATTGCAAGGCAGGAAGCCCTTGGCCGCCGCCTGATGCAACACATGGGGTTTGACGTAACACGTGGCAGGCTGGACGTGAGCGCACACCCGTTCTGCGGTGGTGCAACACATGACGTACGCCTGACCACCCGCTATGCAGAGGCAGATTTTATTCCCGCCATGATGGGCATACTGCACGAAACAGGCCACGCCCTGTACGAAATGGGGCTCCCTGCCGAATGGGCCAGCCAGCCTGTTGGCCAGTCCGGCGGCATGACCTTGCATGAAAGCCAGTCCCTGCTGATGGAAATGCAGTTCTGCCGCTCCCTCACCTTTGCAAACTGGCTGGCTCCACAGGTTTGCAGCAGTTTTGGCGTAGCTGACGACACCCCCGGATGGGACGCAGCCAGCCTGCACCGGCATCTGACGCATGTTGAACCCGGCTTTATTCGTGTGGATGCGGACGAGGTCACATACCCCGCCCATATTCTGGTCCGCTATGAGCTTGAAAAAGCCCTGATCTCGGGCGATCTGGCTCTGGCCGATCTGCCCGGAGCCTTTAATGACCGCCTGCACGCCCTGCTGGGCCTGCGTGTACCAGATGACCGGCGCGGCTGTTTGCAAGATATTCACTGGCCTGCGGGGCTGTTCGGCTATTTTCCATGCTATGCGCTTGGCGCCATGACCGCAGCCCAGCTACGCAACGCCGCCTGCAAAGCCAACCCTGCCATTCTGCCCGCCATTGGTCAGGGGGACTTTGCTCCCCTGCTGGCATGGCTGCGCCAGAATGTTCATGGCCGCGCGCGCAGTGCCACCATGCCCCGGATTATACAGGACGCCACCGGAAAACCACTGGATACCACGGCCTACCTGACCCATATCCGCCGCCGCTACCTTGAGCGCGCGCCTGATGCATAAACTGCCACACCTGCTGCGTGGGGCGGAAACTCCTGCCCACGTTTTTATGCCTAAATCTCCACCAACCGGGTGCCCGCGCGCATGACTGTTCCTTTCCCCCGCTCTTATTCCCCCATTCGTCGCGCAGTTTTTGGCGTGCTGGCAGCATGGCTTGCACTTCCACTGGCCAGCGCCCCGGCATGGGCGTTGCATATGCCCAAGGTGGCGGAACTACCCGCCAGTGCGCTCCAGCCCTTCATGCAGTCCAGCAGCCAGATATGGGATGCGGTTCTCCCCCTGCCTGATGGACGCATGCTGCTGGAAGCCCCGGCATGGGTTGGCAATACCGGTCCGCAGCTTTTCGTGCGTGATACAGATGGGCAACTGGCCGCATGGCCTAATGCCGCATGGAACGCGCCTGAAGGGGATGCGCAGAGCCGATTTGTTGGCCTGGGCGGGCTGACCAGAACAGCAGATGGCCACATATGGGTGCTCGACAGCGGTGTGACAAACCGCAAAAATCGGCCTGTAGCCGCCCCTAAACTGGTGGAGATCGACCCCGGCACCAATACCGTATTCCGCACGGTGCCTGTACAGGCCAGCGCCCTGCGGCCGGGGAGTATTCTGTCGGGCATTGCCGTACATGGCACAACGGCTTACGTGCCCGATTCAGGCGTTGCGGGCCTGCTGGTCATTGATATTGCCACCGCCACCGCCAGGCGCTTTTTAGACCACCACCCGGACCTTATCGCCAGCCGTCCGATTGTAACGCCCACCGGCCCGGTACGGGACAACACAGGCCGTTACGCAGCCGTGGACGCCAGCATGATTGCGGTCAGCCCCGATGGCACATGGATTGTGCTACAGGCTCCGGGGCAATACCTCTCCCGCGTGTCCACCAGCATTTTTACCGACCCCGACATAACTCCCGCCGCGTTTGAGGAAAGCGTGACCCAGTGGTTCAAAACCCCATCGCTTGGTGGTATGGCCATTGATAATGACGGTACCCTTTACTGGTCCGACATCACAACATCGAGCATTCTCAGCTACACCACCGGGCGGGTGCCACGCAGGCTGATCACGGACCCACGCCTGCAATGGCCCACCACACCGGGGCTGGACGGCCACGGACACCTGTATGTTTCCGCCAGCCAGCTCAACCACAGCAAGGCTTTTGGCGCGCCTTCGGCCACCATTGCATGGCCGGTCACCATTTATGAGCTGACCCTGCCCACCACCCCTCCGCCGGGCTAGGCCAGCACTCCATGCCTTGAGGGATATGACTGCCCCCGGACCTCCAGATCACAAGTCTGGCAAGTCCAATCCTCTGACCGTTCAAGCGTCATCTTTTACCTCAAGGAATGAGTCCTGAGCGCAGGCACGACCGAAATTATCGTACAAGCCACTTCGCGGCATCCGTCATTCAGGGTATAAACGCCTTCATGCGCTACATTTCCACACGCGGGAATGCTCCCGTTCTTTCTTTTTCCGATGTCCTGCTGAGTGGCCTTGCCGAAGATGGCGGGCTGTATCTGCCGCAGACATGGCCCGAATTTACGTCAGCCGACTGGCAGGCCATGCGTGCCCTGCCCTACCCGGAGCTGGCCGCGCGTATTCTGTCCTGTTTTACCGGCTCCGATATTGACGAAGATACGCTCAAAGCCCTGTGCGCCAAGGCGTATGCCGGTTTTGACCACCCCGCCATTGTGCCGCTGACACAGGTGGAGGACGGGCTGTTCGTGCAGGAGCTGTTCCACGGCCCGACTCTTGCCTTCAAGGACATGGCCATGCAGGTGCTCGGCCAGCTTTTCGAACATGTTCTGACCCAGCGTAACGAGCACGTCACCATTGTCGGTGCCACTTCGGGAGATACGGGGTCCGCCGCCATCGAGGCCTGCAGGGGCCGCAAGCGCCTGTCCGTGATCATCCTGCACCCCAAGGGTCGCACATCGGAAGTGCAGCGCAGGCAGATGACCACCGTGCGCGAACCCAACGTGACCAATCTGGCAGTTGAAGGTACGTTTGATGATTGTCAGGACCTGGTAAAAAGCCTGTTCGCGGATATTCCCTTCCGCCGGGAAATGCACCTTTCTGCCGTCAACTCCATCAACTGGGCGCGTATTGCCGCACAAATCCCGTACTATGTGCATGCAGCCCTTGCTTTGGGCGCGCCGGAGCGTGAAGTCTCCTTTGCTGTACCCACAGGCAACTTCGGCAATATTCTGGCGGCATGGGCCGCACGCAGGATGGGCCTGCCCATTCGCCAGCTTTGCGTTGGCTCCAACCGTAACGATATTCTCACCCGCTTCCTCAACACCAATGACATGACTATCAAAGGGGTGGTGCCCAGCCTCTCCCCCTCCATGGACATTCAGGTTTCCTCCAACTTTGAACGCCTGCTGTTTGAACTGCTCGGGCGCGATGCACAGGCCTGTGCCCGCATCATGACCGGTTTCCGCAGCACGGGTCATATGGACGTACCGCCAGAAGTCTGGAAGAACGCCCGCACCCTGTTCTCAGGTCTGGCGCTGGATGATGCCCAGACCGAGGCCGAAATCCGCACCCTGCATCAGCGATCCAGCTATATGGCCGACCCGCACTCGGCCATTGGCATTGCCGCTGGCCGCCGCTTCCGCCAGCCGGGTATTCCCATGGTGGCAGAGGCCACGGCCCACCCGGCCAAATTCCCCGATGCCATGGTCGCCGCCACGGGTATTCACCCCGCGCTCCCTGTACATCTGGCGGACCTGTTCGAGCGTGAAGAGCGTTACCGCACGGTCCCCGCGACCGAAGGCGCAATCAAGGATGCGGTCCGCGCGGCGGTCCTTTCCAACGCTGGCTAGTAAAACACCCTCCCCTATTGCAGGGCTGTCCACGCGGCAGCCCTGCTGTTTTTCAGGACAAGAATGACAGACCCCATCCAGCTCACCCGCCTGCCCTCCGGCCTGACCGTTGTAACCGAACGCATGGACCGTGTGGAAACCGTTTCCTTCGGAGCCTATATTTCCGCTGGCACCCGGAACGAAACCGCGGCGGAAAATGGCGTATCCCATTTTCTGGAACACATGGCCTTCAAAGGCACCACCAGCCGCTCTGCCCTGCGCATTGCCGAAGAAATTGAAAACGTGGGCGGGCACATCAATGCCTACACTGCCCGTGAGCAGACAGTTTTTTACGTCAAGCTCCTCAAGGAAAACCTTGGGCTGGGGATCGACATTATTGGCGATATTCTTACCCACTCCACATTCGATGCAGCCGAGCTTGAGCGCGAACGCGGCGTGATCTTGCAAGAAATCGGTCAGGCGAACGACACGCCGGATGACGTTGTTTTTGACCATTTTCAGGAAACCGCCTTTCCCGGTCAGCCCATGGGGCGCCCCATTCTGGGTACGGAGGCGCTGATCAAAGGCATGCAGCGCGATACGCTCACATCGTATATGCGCACGCACTACAACCCATCGAACATGATCGTAGCCGCTGCTGGCAACCTGGAACATCAGGCCGTCGTTGCGCAGGTAGAGCAGCATTTTGCCCACCTGCCCACCACACAAGCGCCAGCCATGGAAGCCGCACACTACGCCGGGGGCGAGTTCCGCCAGATCAAGGAGCTGGATCAGGCGCATATCGTGCTTGGCTTCCCCTCCACCGGGTACGATGACCCTGACTATTACGCCGCCCTACTCCTTTCCACCTTGCTTGGTGGAGGCATGTCCTCACGTCTTTTTCAGGAAATCCGGGAAAAGCGCGGACTGGTGTATTCGGTCTATTCCTTTAATGCCCCGTTTGAAGGGGGCGGCGTGTTTGGCATTTACGCTGGCACGGGGGAAAAGGAATGTGCCGAACTTATTCCCGTTACGCTGGAAGAACTCCGCAAGGTCCAGTTGAGTGTCAGCATGGACGAACTGGTGCGCGCACGCGCACAGCTCAAATCCTCCCTGCTCATGTCGCTTGAAAGCACAGGCAGCCGGTGTGAACAGATTGCACGGCAACTTCAGGTTTTCGGCCGCATCATTCCCACGCACGAAACGGTTGCCAAGATCGAGGCCGTCACGCGTGAGGATATCTGCCGTGCAGCAGCCCGCATTTTTGCAGGAACACCAACACTTGCAGCCCTTGGCCCCATCGGCCACATTCCTTCCCTGCAAAGCATCAAGGAGACACTGGCAGCATGACGCAACAGCCCCTCGACCTTATTGCCGATCTGGTTAAGCTTGCCCGCACCAGTGGGGCCGATGTCGCCGATGCCGTTTTTGTCAGCAGTACCGCCGTAGGCGCTGGTGTGCGCAACGGTGTGACAGAGGAACTGGAACGCTCGGAAACGACCGATCTGGGGTTGAGGGTTTTTGTTGGCAACAAAAACGCCATTGTCTCCACCACAACTCCGGACCGGGCCAGATTTGGCGCACTGGTCGAGCAGGCTCTGGCCATGGCCCGCGTCCTCCCCGACGACCAGTACGCCGGTCTGGCACCAGACGCCATGCAAGGCATATTCCGGACCAATACTCTGGAACTGGCGGACCCCGCCGAGCCCGATACAGCCGCCCTGCTCGCACGCGCCCGGACGGGGGAAGAAGCCGCTCTGGCCATAAACGGCGTGACCAACAGCGCGGGCAGCAGTGCATCATGGGGGCGCACCGACATTACTCTGGCAACTTCCGCCGGATTTGCAGGCACTTACAGCCGCACCAGCCATTCCAACTCAGTCTGTGTTCTGGCAGGAACGGGGGATGGCATGCAGCGCGATTACGACTACCATGGCACGGTCTGGCTGCATGACCTGAAGAACGCAGCAGAACTTGGCCACAATGCCGGGCAAAAAGCGGTTGCGCGCCTGAACCCGAGCCGCCCCAGAACAGGACGCTACCCTGTTGTGTTCGACCCACGGGTTTCTGGCAGTTTTCTGGGGCATTTTGTGGGTGCCATTACAGGCACCGCCATTGCCCGCGGCACATCCTTCCTTAAAGACAAGATGGGACAGGCCATTTTTGCCAGTACGGTTGGCATTACCGATGACCCGACCCGTATAAAGGGCCTGCGCTCCCGCCCATTTGATGGAGAAGGCATGGCGGTGGCCCCCCTCTCACTCATACAGGGCGGCGTTTTGCAAACCTGGGTGCTGGACAGTCGCAGCGCACGCCAGCTTGGTCTGCAAAGCAATGCACGCGCGGCCCGTGGCACGGCAAGCCCGCCCGGTCCTTCGGCGAGCAACCTGTTTTTTGAACCCGGCGCTCTTTCCCCCTCCGCCTTGATGGCCGATATCCGTGAAGGGCTGTACATTACGGAAATGATGGGCTCCTCCATTAACGGCCTGACCGGGGATTACAGCCGTGGTGCCTCGGGCTTTATGATCCGTGATGGCCAGATAGCCGAACCCGTGGCGGGCTTTACCCTTGCGGGAAATCTGCTGGAAATTTTTGCTTCCATCACATTAGCCGATGATCTGGTATTCCGTTTTGGCACTGATGCCCCCACATTACGTACGGATGTCCTGAATACTGCCGGGGCATAACTGTTAGCCGGAGACCAAAAACCAGTGAAATCACGTCTGCTGCGATCGGCCCTTCATGCATTGCTGGCTGCCAGCCTGCTGGCCGGACCATTGGCCATACAGGCCGAGGCACGGCCCGGTCAGGGTGGATCCATGGGAAGCCGTGGTAGCCGTACATGGAGCGCTCCCCCTGTTACGCGCACAACGCCTTACAGCACGGCTCCAATGGACCGTTCCATCACGCCACCCACCGCGCCAGCTCCCGGCTATGGCGCGCCACAGATGGGTGCGCCCTTTGCCCGTCCCATGGGCTACCCTAACCGCCACCCGTTCCTGACCGGTCTGGCAGGTGGATTTTTGGGAGCCGGACTGTTTGGCATGCTGAGCGGCCATGGTTTTATGGGCGGTATGCACGGCTTCTTCAGCTTTCTGGGGCTCCTGGTCCAGATCGGACTGGTAGTCATGCTTGTCATGTGGCTGATCCGCCGCTTTGGAGGTACCAGACCGGGGGCTAACGGGTCCGGCATGTCTCCACCCCGCGGTAGTATGCCCGGTGCGGTTCCTGCCTCCCCGACGCCATCCACAGGGGGCGCACCCGTGCAGATTTCCACGGCCGATTACCAGTCCTTCCAGCAGACGCTGATGGATATCCAGAGTGCATGGAACCAGCAGAACATTCCGGCCATGCAGCAGATGGCCACGCCGGAAATGGTCTCCTACTTCAACGAGCAACTGTCGACTCTGGCCAGTCAGGGCGCGCGCAACGTTGTCTCGGATGTGCGCTTCCTTCAGGGCGATCTGGCCGAAGCATGGCGTGAGAACAACATGGACTACGCAAGTGTCGCCATGCGTTACAGCCTGATCGACCTGACAACAAACGCCACCGGTCAGGTGATTGATGGCAGTTCCACCACGCCTGTAACCATTACCGAAGTCTGGACATTTGTCCGTCCTTCCCGTGGGGGGCGCTGGCTGCTTTCAGCTATTCAGCAGGCCCGCTAAACTGCACCCCAGTCTTGTGAACTACGGAAAACCCCGCCTTCCAACGGAATGGCGGGGTTTTTGTATGCGCTGACAGCAAAAAGCAACCGGGAAGCCCTCATACCGGGCACCACATTACGGGTGGAACAATGTCAGCCCGAACATAATGCCAGCCAGAACAAGCATGAATACAAGCATGCCGCGTACCCGCTGGCTTTGCCGCTTTTGCCGCTCAAGCTGTTCCGGGCTCCGCTCTATTGGAAGAGTGGTCATACTGAGTGCATCCATATCTGGAAGAAGTGGTCACCAAGAAGACCGCAGAACAGAAAAAACAGATAAGCCAGAGAAAACCGGAACGAGACCCGTGCAGCCTTGTCGCCCTTCTGGCTGACACCATTTTTATCCTGCGGCTCCATAAGCACACGCACGGCACATGCGACAAAACCAAGCCCCAGCACCACGGCCGTAACCGTGTAGATCATCCCGCTCTCACCGACAAAAGACGGGATAAGGGAGACGGCAAGCAAAACCAGTGTGTAGAAGAATATCTGCCACCGCGTATGGCGCATACCACGCACGACTGGCAGCATGGGAATACCCGCACGCCCGTAATCCTTACAGGCATAAAGTGCCAGAGACCAGAAATGCGGCGGAGTCCAGAAGAACACAATACCGAACATAACCACTGGCATAAGCGCCATATGGCCCGTACTGGCAGCCCAGCCGATCATGGGGGGAAACGCGCCAGCAGCACCACCGATAACAATATTCTGTGGCGTAGAGCGCTTGAGCCACATGGTGTAAATGACGGAGTAGAAGAAAATGGAAAACGCCAGGATAGCGGCAGCCAGCGTGTTGGTTGCAATCCACATAAGACAGACCGACAGGCAGGAAAGGCCAACCCCGTAAGCCAGAGCCTCGTTCTGGGGAATACGCCCCGCGGGTACCGGCCGTGTAATGGTCCGCTGCATGACCGCATCAATATCCCGGTCATACCACATGTTAATGGCCCCGGCAGCGCCAGAAGCCAGACAGATACAGAATATGGTTACCAGCCCAACAAGCGGATCAAGGTGTCCTGGCGCCATGAACATGCCCGCAGCACCCGTAAACACAACAAGCGAAATAACCCGGGGCTTGAGCAAAGCCAGCCAGTCGCGTGCCTGCGTGCCCACCTGCTCCGTTTTAAACCGTGGCCGTCTGGCCTGTGACCCGGAAAGACTGGCTTCGCTCACAGGGCTGGCCCTCCGGCAGTACCGACTGCCACACCTGCATGACCGGAAACCACGGGAATATCACGCTGGAAGCTGATAACTGCTGCCAGCACAAATACCAGTGCCGCCACGCCAAACAGAGCACAACCCAGCACCTGCATGCCAGAAACAAACAGACAGAGCGTTGCCGCCGCCGTTAGCACAAAATGCAGGCGAGCCAGTTTTTGTGGGTACCAGAACCCGCAAGCCTCGCCACGCCAGAGGTAAAAACCACCGCAAACGGCATAAAGAGCACCAAGCTGTAACGCAGAGTGCAAACCTGTACCCTGCACAAGCTGGACGACCCAGCCACCCGCCACAACTGCCAGAAAACCCATGCCCCACAGCAATGACGTCCGCAACGAAACCCGCGTCCTCCAGGTACCTGCAAGCCACAGACCGGCAAGGCACACGGCGGAAAGGGAGCATAGCGCCAGCAGGCTATTGCCAACCATCTGTGCCGTCTGGCTATCTACTCCATGCGCCAGACTGCTTTTAGCCCATGTCACAACACCCGAAGCAGCGGTAGCAGCCATAATATAGGCAACAGGACGTGTTTTAACGTGCCCGATGCGACCTGCCATTTCAAACACGATCCCGAACCCGGCCAGCAGCACAATCAACCCGATAGGGGCAGAAAAATATTCAGCACCGATCACAGGGTTGGTCGCAGGCCACAGCCATGTCCGCAGCATAGAAGCCGCAAAAACCGGCACGCTCAGCAGCAGCACGGCAGCAGACAGCATTTCCCCCCATACGAAGGGGGAAAAAGAGGTTTGTTCCAGACTATCCGCACAGCTGTCAAAAATGGTGCTCAACAGCACCATGGCGGACATGAGCGCACCCAGAGACCACAGGATATGGGCAATCCGCGCATCGGCCAGAGTGCAGGTCAGCACTGCGGCCACGGCAAACACACCAACGGCTGCCAGATTGAGACGCCCCAGCAGCATCCCCCGCCGCCCAAGAGCACGAGGTAACCAGAGTGTACCAAAACCGCTGACCAAAGCGGGGACAACAACATACAGGAGCATCAGGGCCGGATGGGCCTGTGCAACTCTGCTCCACAGCCCGGTTGCGGGCAGCATGCCCAGACCCGCCAGAACGGAAACGCCCCCCCCGACAAGAGCGGCAGAAGCAGCGAGCAGCAGATAGGCTGTTCCGGCCGCGGCATCCTGCCGTTGGCTGGCGGTTTTATCCACCGGAGCCGAATGCTGGTGAGACAGGCTGTGAGCCGAGATCATGCTCCATGTTCCATATTCTGTGCAGGCCCGTAATGGAGAATGGTGAACCCGCTAGACAAAAAACGACCATATTCTAGTGTTTTATGGCACAAAAGCGCTCTGCCAAGCCACGCATGTCTAGCGCCCCAGCCAAAACTGGAACGCACATGTTTATTAACCCGACAGATTTTCCAGTGTAACCAGCGTAAAAAGGCCAAAAGGCCGCACTGGCTGAATAGTAGCCCGCTCGATGTCTTCCTTCGGGAGGAGCGATTCCATCGCAAAATCAGGGTGCCAGCCCAGCGAGTGGGATGCGCGCGCCATGGCGTGTTCCACTGCGCCACGGATCCCGCCGGGGGCCAGAAAATGATTGATGAACAGAATATGGCCACCCGGACGCACAACACGCTTGAGTTCGCACAGCAGCTTGCGCGGGTGCGGCACAACGGATGCGACAAACATGGCGACTGCTGCATCAAACGAATTATCCTCGAACGTGGTGTCCTCGGCATCCATTTCCAGCAGGGCGTTCACATTGCTCAGATTATCGCGTTTAACACGCTCACGCGCCTTGGCCAGCATATCGGTCGAAAGGTCAATACCGGTAATGGCCTTGGTGCGGTTGTAATGCGGGAGCGCCAGCCCGGTCCCCACCCCCACTTCCAGTACATCCCTGCCTGGCAGGGCATTGATCGTGTCAACCGCCTTAAGGCGACCAAAACGCGAAATACCGCCGAATCCCAGATCATAGACATTGGCCCAACGCCGATAGGCCTGCTTGACGGCCTCCGCATCAAGCGCAGAACGTGAGGGAGGGGGTACGGGGCTTTCCCCTCCGCTGGAGGGGTATTCTTGGAGAACGTCACTCATGTTCTCTCTCTGCCCGCTGGCGGACATTTCTTCAAGAGCCACTATACTCTCTTCCTTCCTGCTTGCGGCACACACCACAAAAGTACCCTTGTGTGGCAGCCCGGCATGATACCGCCCAACAGGGTCTGACTGCTTTTATTGGACAGACAACTTACGTTCAATACAATCCCATATGCTGGCGGCACCATTTATGCCATCGAACCGTTCCAGCTCCTGCAAACCGGTGGGAGATGTCACATTGATTTCCGTCAGATACTGCCCAATAACATCAATGCCCACAAAAATCAGGCCATGTTCTTTAAGAAACGGTCCGATTGCTTCACAAATCTCGCGATCACGCGTGGTCAGCTCGACTTTGCAGGCCACCCCCCCCACATGCATGTTGGAGCGATGGTCATCCCCCGAAGGTACGCGGTTGATCGCGCCAACAGGCTGGCCATCCACCAGAATAATGCGTTTGTCCCCAGCAATGACGGCGGGTTCATAACGCTGGACCATGAGAGGTTCGCGCGAGCGGGCAAAATGCATTTCCAGCAGGGCGTTCAGGTTCTGGTCATCCGCTTTAATCCGGAACACGCCACTTCCGCCGTTACCAAACAGTGGTTTGACAATAATATCCTTCCATTTGGCGCGGAATGCCCGAATCTGCTCGATATCCCAGGTTACAAGTGTTGGCGGCATAAGCTGGGGGAAATGCGTAACCAGCAGTTTTTCCGGGCTGTCACGCACCCAGCGCGGATCATTGACCACCAGAGCGCGGTCGGGACCAACGCCGTGAATGTGATCCAGCATATGCGTGGCGGTAATATAAGCCATGTCAAACGGTGGATCCTGACGCATGAGCACCACATCCATCGTGCGCAGCGAGCGGCGCCCGGCATCACCGAATGTGGCATGCCGCCCCTTTTCCCGCCGGACGGTTACCGGGCGCAGCAGGGCTGTCACATCGGTACGGGTTGCGCCACGCGCTTCCTGCACGCCTTCATCCAGAGCCATGGACCCCACTTCATACACAAACAGGCTATGACCGCGTGCCTGTGCTTCGAGCATCAGGGCAAAGGTTGAATCCCCATCAATATTAACATGCTCAAGTGGGTCCATCTGGACCGCCACAAGCCGTGGAGAGGCCATAAACTCGGGTTCCTGTTTCTGCTGGCAAAGCGACTGCCTGCCATCCTGCCTTTTTTCACATCAACACGCAAACTTCGCCCGCTAGCGCGCGCCGCCAGAAAGCAGGGCTGCATCCTGCATCATTCCTGGCTTTGCACAGCGCAGCCGGACATGGAAGATGGAATACGTGTCTGCCACAACACCCCGGCGCGCGCGCACCTGTTCTGGCAACACGCCCAGCACCTCAAAAAACCGGGGGTCCGGTGGCCCCTGTCGCCGGTGACTAAAAACAAGATAGGCCTGCGCACCACAGGCAGGCCGGGGGAGCGCAAACAATGCCCAGCGCGGTTCAACCCCTGCAACAACACGCTCTGGCGCATAAAATGCCAGTTCGGACGCCAGAGCATACTCATCCGCAACAAGTGGAAAACCCTGCGGCACCTGCGCAGATACGGAACGGGCAAAAGCTGGCCACCCCCCAATCTGCCGCAAGGTTACATCCAGATGAGGGGACAGGCGGAGCGGCATAAACGCCGCCTGCACACATACGCCCCCCGTAAGCCCCAGCCCCAGAAAACCTGCTGCCTTCCACCACGGCCAGCACACCCACGCAGCCGCAAGAGCCATGGCGGGGTACAGCATTACAGGCCAGTTGGCCTGCACCCGCGCACCCAGCGCATGCTGCACAAACACAGCCACAGGCAGCACGATCATACACAACAGCAATACGGCAAAACCATCCCGTTTCTGCCAGAGCCGCCAGACACCGGCAGCAAAAAACAGAAAAATCAGAGGGCTTGCCAGCCCGACCTGCCCCCCCAGCAACTCGCCCACAAAGCCAAGGGCGCGCACGGGGTTCCAGTCTCCCAGCCGCCCGCCCTGCTTGAAAAAGCTGACCCAGCCATGCCCGGCATTCCACCAGACCACCGGAATGATACAGACAACCGCCACACAGGCCGCCCCAAACGGCCAGGGCGTACGCAGCCACTCCCGGCCCTGCCTGGTCACAAACAGCCACACAACAAGCCCGCCCGACGGGAGCAGCATGGTATATTTACTCTCAAACCCCAGCCCTGCTGCCAGCCCTACAACCAGCCACATCCAGCGCTGCTGCCCCACACAGGCATGCACCAGCCCCCAGAGCATCAGTGCTACAAACAGGAGCAGAGGCGTATCCGGGGTCATGACCAGAGTGCCCAAGCCGATGCCCAAAGTGCCGTTCAGCAAAACACCCGCACGAATGGCCCCAATGCGGGCCTGTTCCGGCGCAAGCTGCGTGCGTAACCAGCAAGACGCAGCCTGAACAACCAGCACCGTACCCAAACAGGCAGAAAGTGGCCCCATAAGGCGCACACCCAAAGGGGTATCCCCTGCAAGGAACATCCCCACACGCGCCCAAACGGCGACCATGGGGGGGTGGTCCAGATATCCACCCGCAGGGGCTAGCGCCCAGATGCGGTAATAAGCTTCATCCGGCGCAAGCGGGATGTACGCAGCCAGCACAAGGCGTATTACGGTAACAAGGCCCAGCCCCCATACCCAGTACCCGTATTGTGCCAGACGATCGCGCAATATTACCGGGTTCTCCAGACAATTGTGGAGGACATGGCGTAATTCCAGATCACGGCCAGCACGGCCCCAGCCAGACTGGCTTCGTTCACCCTGTAGCTTTGCGCATACATCAGATGCGCCACACCCACATCAGCCACGGCCCCGACGGAACAGACCAGCATAAACAGGATCAGCCCCCATACGCAGCGTCGACCATGCAGACGCCGGTCCCGGTAGGTGAAATTATTATCCAGCGAAAAATTCACAACCATGGCCGCAATGGTGCCAACGGCCTGCGCGGTGGAAAAATGTACCCCGCACAGCCAGACCAGATGCATAATCCCCAGATTGGTAACTATACCCGCCAGCCCCACAGCGCAGAAAGCGACAAAGCGCAAAGGCACCAACCCGTGCGACACTTTTTCTATCAGAAGGGCGGCAAACTGGAGCATGACCACGGCATCCAGCTTGCTCTCCCCCGCCACACGGGGCTTGAAGCCGCAATCTATCTCACGCACTCTGAGCGGCTTTTTAGATGAAAGCAGCAGATCAAGCAGAATTTTAAATCCTGCCCCCGACAGATGCGGCGCAATGGCTACAAAAGTCTCCCTGCGCAAGGCAAAAAAGCCGCTCATAGGGTCTGTCAGCCTTACCGGCAAAAACCGCTGCGCCAGCCATATGCCGCTATCCGACAAGGTATGCCGCCATGCATTGGCAAGCCCCGCATTGCTACCACCTTCAACATGGCGGCTGCCAACGGCAATATCACATGTGCTGGTGGCTACGGCGTCTATCAGAGGTATCAGACGACTTTCATCATGCTGCAGATCACCATCCATGACAGCCACAACCTGCGCTGAGGAGGACAGAACCCCTTCTATAACCGCAGAGGAAAGACCCCGCCGACCAATCCGGCAGATGCCTCGCACATAGCTTTTGCGCCTTGCCTGCGCGCATATTGTTTCCGTTGTACCATCGGGTGAATTGTCATCGACAAAAATGACTTCCCAGCGACGGCCCGCCATAACGGATTCCAGCAGGGCGACAAGGGGTGCCACGTTAGCGGATTCATTATAACACGGAATAATAATGCTGATTTGGGGACCACCTGTCATATCGCCTTCGGGCGTATCTGTGACTGGCATTACTCCGCTACTCCTTCCCGGGGGCCGGGCAATGGCACTCCCTTACGCTCCAGACTGGTCCGGATGGTCTGCAATGTCTGCACCCGAATAACGTGTGCGGCTTCGGTCAGCTGCCGGGTCAATGCGTTCTCGTGTGCTGCGTCACGCGCGATCAGACGAACCAGAAAATCCCCCCCGCCGCGAATCATGTGACACTCACGCACTTCGGGCCATTCGGCAAGCTGGCGCTCAAAGGCAGAAAGCACGGTCTCTTTCTGGCTATCCAGGCCGATCAGCGCAAAAAAAGTGATCGGCCAGCCAAGTGCTGCGGCATCCGGCTGGGCATGATAGCCACGGATAATGCCCTCCTCCTCCAGCCGCCGGACGCGGCGAAGGCAAGGAGGGGCGGAAATACCAACACGCCGCGCCAGTTCGACATTGGTCATGCGACCGTCATCCTGCAATTCGGCTACGATACGAAGATCAACAGTGTCCAGATCCGTCACCTTATCCGACCTAATCCTGTGCAAGATGCCACGCTCATGAAGAATGGGGAGTATATGCCACGCTCCCCGCCATGCCGCAAACTGATCCCTCAACACTTGCTCAACACCAAGTCAGCCGTCATATCCTTTTATCCAATCACATTCTGGACCATGCTTGCGCGGCGCAATTGCACCCGCATTTCTTGCTTTGGGGAACTCTTCTGGCATGACTGAGACCATCACAACCGACCTGCTTGTTATTGGCGCAGGCCCCGCAGGCTACACGGCGGCCATTTACGCCGCCCGCGCCAATCTCTCCCCCGTTCTGGTGGCGGGGCTGCAACCCGGCGGACAACTGACCATTACAACGGATGTGGAAAACTACCCCGGTTTCGCAAAGGCCGTGCAGGGGCCGTGGCTGATGGAGCAGATGGCCGAACAGGCCCTTAATGTTGGCACCCGCATTGAATACGACATTATTACACAGGTGGACTTCAGCACGGGTTCCCCCTTCCGTCTGGTTGGGGATTCCGGCACGGTCTATCATGCCAGAGCCGTTATTGTCGCAACAGGCGCACAGGCACGCTGGCTTGGCCTGCCGAGCGAAAAACGCCTGCAGGGTGGTGGCGTTTCCGCCTGCGCCACATGCGATGGATTTTTCTACCGGGGCAAAAAGGTTGCTGTGGTTGGTGGTGGCAATACCGCAGTGGAAGAAGCCCTGTACCTGACCCACCATGCAGCCCACGTTACCCTGATCCACCGCCGCGACTCCCTGCGGGCTGAAAAAATTCTTCAGGACCGGCTGTTCAGTCACCCCAAGATTTCGGTCATCTGGGAGAGTGAGGTGGAGGATATTCTATCCGCCGGAGCACCGGAGGTCGTCTGCGCTGTACGCCTGCGCAATCTTAAGGACCAGAGTGAAACCACGCTCGAAACCGACGGGCTGTTCATTGCCATTGGCCATGCCCCCACCACCGGAATTTTCAAGGGCCAACTCGCACTCGATACCGAAGGGTATATTCAGACCACACCCGGAACGACCCGCACATCCGTCCCCGGCGTGTTTGCTGCCGGAGATGTGCAGGACAAGATATACCGTCAGGCAGTTACGGCCGCAGGCACAGGCTGCATGGCAGCGCTGGATGCAGAACGGTATTTGGCAGAATTGCCCAAACCGTGACGCTGCCCATACCTTGACCACATGCGGTAATTACTGCACGTAGTAGCTTTGAAAGCATGGCATTGTGCTTTTGTAATTTCAGTCAATTGAGCAGGAGGCGTGCGTGGACTGGGACAAACTCCGGGTTTTCCATGCCGTAGCGGAAGCCGGTTCCTTTACCCACGCGGGGGATGTGCTTAACCTAAGCCAGTCTGCCGTATCCAGACAGATTTCTGCTCTGGAAGATGTTCTTCAGGTACCCCTATTCCATCGCCATGCGCGTGGATTGATCCTGACTGAGCAAGGGGAAACCTTGCATAAAACAGTACGGGAGGTGTTCTCCAAACTGGAGATGACACAGACCCTGCTGACGGAAAGCAAGGAAAAAGCCGCAGGTCGCCTACGGGTTACAACCACAACAGGCTTTGGCAACTGCTGGCTTATGCCACGACTCCATAAATTCATGGAAGCCAACCCTGAAATTGATATCTGCCTTATTCTGGAAGATAACGATCTGGATCTGGGCATGCGCGAAGCAGATGTGGCCGTACGGATGCACGCGCCGCGCCAGCCGGACCTGATCCAGAGGCATCTGGCGGACTTCAGCCTGCCGATTTTTGCTGCGTCGCAGTATATTGAACGCCATGGCACGCCTTCCTGCCTGGAAGACATCAAGAACCATCAACTGGTTCTGTTTGGCGAACACCACCCCCCTGTTACCCACATTAACTGGCTGGCAGAGGCCGGGCAGATGAGCAGCCACGCACGTCCCGCGCGGCTGGAGGTCAACAGCATGGCCGCCATGGCCTCGGCCATAGCCGCAGGACTGGGCCTTGGCTCCATTCCGTCTTACGCTGCAAGCAAGTTTCCTGATCTGGTACAGATTCTGCCAGAAATCACGACCCCAACGGTTGATGCCTATTTTGTCTATCCCGAGGAATTGCGCAGCTCCAAACGCGTTGCCGTATTCCGCGACTTTCTGATGAGTGAACTCGGCATACGTTAAAGCTGAATGCACGACTTTTAAAAATCCCGGCTTTTCCTGAACACGAAAGGCCGGTTTTTTTATTTTAAAATCAATAATGTTTATTGAAGCACCACAGATATTCCAAAAATGCAGTCCTTCTTTGTGAGGGGAAAATATTAAATAGCTGGAGCACCACTTTTTTACCGTCCACCCACCCTGAAAATACTCTCCTTATCAAAAATATTATAATATATTCAAGCAAACTTCATGAAAAACCAAGACAATCATCAGAACATGAACACGCCGTGGAGGCTCTCTGCCCATCTGTATAATCATTGAGTATTATTAAACAAAATATTACGAATAATTTATGCAAATTCCCTTAAATACTGAAAAAATCAACCGACCATTCCAACATTATATACCATTGTGGACTTATTTTTGCTTTTTTGTATATTAGCAGTTCACAAAGATTAAATAATTGACTATGGTTCTTATTATTCACACTGAATTTTTAATTAGGCCTGTCATGAGTGAGATCCAGAACTATTCGCCTCTCCTAGATCTTGTAGCCGAGATCGTGTCTGCACACGTCTCCAACAACCAGACGGACCCTGCTGTCATTCCGGTTTTGATCAAGGATGTTTTTCAGGCTCTCAAAACGGCTGACCTGCCGCAGAGCGAACCGGAAAAACTACAGCCAGCAGTACCCGTCAAACGATCGGTCTTCCCCGACTATATCGTTTGCCTTGAAGACGGCAAAAAACTGAAGATGCTCAAGCGTCATCTTCAGAGCGCATATGGTATGTCCCCCGAGCAGTACCGTGAACGCTGGAACCTGCCTGCGGACTACCCCATGGTTGCCCCCAACTATGCGGAACGCCGCTCCACTCTGGCGCGGGAAATCGGCCTTGGCCGCAAGATCCATGCAGCCGGGGATGAAGATGATACGTCTGGCCGTGCAAAACGCGCCAAAAAAACAACGACCGCCTAAGACTAGGCACATATGCCACGGCGGTCAGGCCCTATGCCTGACCGTCATGCATTTTTATCTTGACGCTTAGCCATAGAGAACGGAATGTTTGCATCTGTCTGGCACAGATCAGGTCAGACCTTACTTCTCTACCCTAATCGGCAGGGGGCTTAATGACGCGGTCTGAACTTATTGCCATTCTCATAGAGAAAAACCCGCACCTGCAGCTTAGAGAGGCGACGCTGCTGGTGAATACGGTTTTTGGTGGCATTACAAGTAGTCTGGCAGCAGGTAACCGCGTTGAACTCCGCGGATTTGGTGCTTTTTCTGTCAAGGAAAGAGAGCCACGTCTGGGCCGCAACCCCAAAACCGGGGAACAGGTCAAGGTCAGCAAAAAGCTGGTGCCTTTTTTCAAAACAGGCAAAGAGCTTCATCAGCGCCTTAATAAGGCCGATGCAGGCTAACTGCCTTTTTTTATGCCTGTTCTTGCATCATTACGTTGCGCCACGTAGCAGGCAGCCAGACGCAGATCCTCTACAAACTGAGCATATTCACGCTGTTTACTGTCCTCATCACGCAACCGTAGCAGATAGGACGGATGAACCGTTACCAAACCCTGTGTCTGACCTTCCAGAAGGAACAGGCGTGAACGGGTGCGCGAGATTGTAACCGGTTTTTGCAAAACACTCTGCGCAGCCGTGGCGCCCAGCATCACCAGTAACGCTGGCTGGACAAGCCGACGCTCTGCATTCAGCCACACATGGCAGGCAGCCACATGCTCCGTCTCCGGCTTGTGGTGCAGGCGGCGGGTACCGTTCCATGTGAAGTGGAAATGTTTGACCGCATTGGTCACATAAATCTGATCACGATGTAACCCGGCATCCTGCAAGGCGCGATCCAGGAGTTGGCCCGCAGGCCCCACAAAGGGCCGCCCCTGAAGATCTTCCTGATCCCCCGGCTGTTCCCCCACCAACATAATGGCGGCATGCTCCGGCCCTTCACCAAAAACCGTACGAGATGCGGGTTGCCACAGTGCGCAAGCCCTGCAGTCCATCGCACGGGCTGCCAGCAGAGCAAGGGTAGGAGCTGTGTCCACATCTTTACGCTGTGGGGGCAGAACACTCAGACCATATCCCCGCCAGATGCCCGTGCCATCTGCCTGCCACTGCACGGATGCGTCATCAGTTACCGTATCTGTTCCTTCAGCAAAACGTACACCACCAGCCCACTCCATCCGCCGATAAGGCGTTACAACCCGCCATGAGCGGACATTCCGCTCGATGCAGTAATGGGAACTGGCTTCCAGAATATAATGCTCTGGCACGTCATGCAGGACGTCCCCTACACCTTGCACGGTAAACGCCGAAAAAACCTCCCTAAAGCGCAGCGTATCTACTCTGACGGCAGCCACACTCTGCCGGAGCCACAAGAGGTCAGGGTCAGACGTATCCGTCAATGCCAGCCCGGCATGCGCCATGCGGTACACAATGCGGTAGAGTATTTGAAACCTGTCAGGATCATGCGCTTGCAATGCCTGCGCCAGCACGCCCACAAACCGGCGGGAAAGGTTCAGACCAGACGGAGCTGTTGGCAGATTTTGCGCAGCGTTGGCAGACCATGCAGCCTCCTGCCCTATGTCTGCCACCCGCCAGAATATGGATTCCGGCAACGTGCCAGCAAGCACAAAATGGCGGCTTGCCTTACGCCATGTTGCAAAATCGACCTGATGCGCAAGAACAACCTCTGGCATGCGCCGCTCCCCTGTTTACCCCAGCTTGCGCCGTAGTCGCCCCCGTATACGCACAGCCACATCAGACAGGTTGATTACTCCCAACCCGTGCAGGAGTGCTGCATAAAACGCTGCCCCCCCCACAACCATACCTGCCAGCCAGAGCGCTCTGGTGACGAAAATCGCTGGCAGGGCCAGAAGGCTCCCCATCCCCCACAGGCCCAGCCCCATCAGCAGAGCCGCAACACCCACACGCCCCATGTGGAATACGGTTGCTCCATACACCAGCAGCGCATCTTTACGCCGCAGCAGCACCACCAGAAAAGCGACATTCACGCAGGCGGTAACACTGCTGGCCAGCGGCGGCCCCATATGCGCCAGAGGTTTCATAAACAGCAGGTTGAGAATAAAATTGAGCACAAGCACCCCAACTCCAACGTAAACGGGGGTGCGGGTATCTCCGCGTGCAAAAAATGCGGGCGACAGTACTTTAACCAGAATAAAAGCAGGCAACCCCACAGCATAAGCCCGCAGGGACTGGGCTGATAACAGCGCATCATGCTCTGTAAAAGAGCCATGCCCGAACAGCACAATCATGATCGGACCAGCCAGAACCAGCAACCCGGCAACAGCAGGCAGGGTCAGCAGCACCACATATTCAATCGAACGATTCTGGGCTGTGTGCGCACCCTGTATATCCCCAGCACTCAGGTGCCTTGTCAGCACAGGTAAAAGCGTTGTCCCGGCCGCTGCCCCCAACACACCAAGCGGCAACTGGTTGATCCGGTCTGCAAAATACATGAGCGACACACTGCCCGCAGGCAGCAGGGTGCCAATAATGGTATCTACCGTTAAATTGATCTGGCCAACACCGCTCCCAATCAGACCCGGAATCATGCGGCGCAGCAAAAGGCGGATACGCGGCGTTAACATCGGCCAAAGCGGCATAAGACCAAACTGGGCTTTCTCACATGCCCATACCAGCAACCCCAACTGCACCACGCCAGAAACCGTAACCCCCCAGGCCGCAGCATAGGCTACACTGGGGAAAAAGGGAGAGGCGCCAACAATGGCCAGAATACCCACCACATTGAACGCCAGATAGGCAGCAGAGGCCGCGCCAAAGCGGTGCAGGCCATTAAGCACCCCAGCCAGCAATGCCGCAGCACAGATCATGACCAGATAGGGAAAAGTAATGCGGCTCAGACTGACCGCCAGATCATAGCGGTCTCCATTTTGCAGAAAACCCGGTGCTATAACGCGTAGAAGCTGCGGCATGAATACTTCGCCAAGCACACACAAAAACACCAGCCACGCCAGCATGACCCCAAGCGCACGGCGGGCGAACAGACGCGCCTCCTCCCGTCCGTCCTGCATCATAACCGTCGAGAACATGGGCACGAAAGCAGCGTTAAACGCGCCCTCTCCAAACAAACGACGAAACATGTTGGGCAGACGGAAAGCAACCTGGTAAGCGTCCTGCAACGGACCAGCCCCCATAAAGGCCGCCAGAAGCTGGTCGCGTATCAGTCCAAGAATGCGGCTGAGCATGGTCCAGCCACCAACCGTCAGAAAATTTCTGAGCATGGGGTATCCGCTTCAATGTGCAGGCAGGCAGCGGAACACTAGAGATAAATTCAGAAAAAGATACTGCCAATCCATCCTGCTTCAGGCTGAATGCATGCACTGTAGCCTCTCGTGCGCTGTATTATTCATCCACAACACAGTATGCTGCCACCAACACGGAAAAAGTATCCTGTATTAAGCAGAATTTTTGGAAAGACACATCGCGCATGCCCAATACGCCTCCCTCTTCGTTAGTGCCCGCTCACCAGCGTTGCGGCCTTATCAAGGCCAGCCAGCGCTCCAAGCGGGGACAGGAAGTGGCACGCAGTCTGCTTGCGCTCTTTATTGTCGCCGTCGCCCTTTACACCATACAGGGTTTTCTACCCGCTCTGGCCTGGGGCGGCGTGTTTGCCATTGCCACATGGCCCCTTTACAGCCGCGCATGCCGTATGTGGCCCCATGCCGCAAACGGTACTCTGTTACCTTTGCTGTTTACGGTCATTATGGCGCTGCTTTTTGTTATTCCGCTTACATTGATAACGCTTGAAGCCATTGGAGAAGCACAGAGTGCACTGGAATGGCTGGATCACGCCCGCAAATTTGGTGTTCCCGTGCCAGATGTTATCCAGCAATTACCTGTGGGAGCCACAAGCATTACGCATCTGTGGGAAACACATCTATCCAACCCGCGCGATGTTTCCGGCCTGCTGGGCGCTATGGACAGCAAGGGGGTCATGGTCACGCGCGCTCTTGGTAGCCAGATAGCACACCGGGGCACGCTGTTCTGTTTTTCCATTCTTACACTGTTTTTTCTGTACAAGGACGGGACTTCCGTCATTCGTCAGTGCCGTGTTGCGTCCTGCCGCGCCTTTGGCCGTAGGGGGGAAAGCATTGCGCGCCAGATTGTCGCCTCCATTCACGGCTCCGTACAAGGGCTTGTTCTGGTGGGTATTGGCGAGGGACTTCTAATGGGGCTTGTGTATCTTTTTACCCACGCGCCACACCCCGCCCTGTTCGGAGTTATTACAGCCGTAGCAGCCATGATCCCGTTTTGCGCCATGATCGCGATCGGGCTTGTTTCGCTCCTGATCCTGGTCTCAGGGGCATCCGTGGCCGCCATTGTCACATTCTGCATTGGAGCCACAGTTATTTTTGTGGCGGACCACTTTGTGCGCCCGACCCTGATTGGCGGCACAACGAAGCTTCCCTTCCTGTGGGTGCTTCTTGGTATTCTGGGCGGGGCGGAAATGTGGGGTCTGATCGGCCTGTTTATTGGGCCAGCCGTAATGGCCGCGCTCAACCTGATCTGGCGGCGCTGGGCATACGGAAACAATGCAGAAGTCTGAAAAGACTTTTGCATTTCACCCTCGGGTGGGGTTATTTAGCATTTTCATTTGAAAAAATATCGGGCAGGCGGGATTCGAACCCACGACCCCCAGTCCCCCAGACTGATGCGCTACCAGACTGCGCTACTGCCCGTTAAGTGTGAGTGGTGTTTAGCAATCCCTTGCGAGGAGCACAACCCACTCTACCCGTTATTTTTATCTTTTTTTTCAATCAGACCAGAATCTTGCGTCGAATAGCTTCCAGTTCAACCAGCACATCGGCCAGATCCGAGCGCAGACGCACATTTTGCCCCATAACCTGCACCAGCGCCTGCTCCAGCCCGGCCTCGACTGCCGCTGGCAACTCGGCCACAACAGCCTCTACCTGCTGGTAGTCCGCAACCAATGGCGCATCCTGTATTTGAAGGTCTTCCTGCAATGCGGCTTCGGTCATGCTGGCTTCGTCTGATATCGCATTCTCTACAGGCTGGGGGGCTGCCATCTGGAGCACATCTTTTTCCTGCAACAGACGCTGCACACCTTTTACGGTATAGCCCTGATTATACAGCAGGTCTGTAATCCGGGCGAGCAGGACCATATCCTCCGGCCTGTAATACCGGCGCCCCCCCCCTCTTTTCAAGGGACGGACCTGATGGAACTGCGTCTCCCACAGTCGCAGGGTATGCTGGGGCACATGCAGCTCATCCGCCACTTCACTAATCGTGCGAAAAGCATGCGGGCCTTTTTCAACAGAACCCGACTCCATGATATCCCTATCTACGTCAGACACGTCCTGTGCGGATTCACTGGGGGGGAATGTGCCATCAATCGTCATAATCGACTCCCGGCTCTGTCTCCTCATGGTTGACTTCCGCCCTCAGCAACTGGCTGGAGCGGAACACCAGAACGGAGCGGGGAAGAATAGGCACTTCCTCCCCCGTTTTGGGGTTACGCCCGCAGCGTTGCCCCTTTTTTCGGACTGAGAACGTGCCAAAACCACTGATTTTGACACTTTCGCCTCGTTCGAGCGCTTGCATGACTGTCTCCAGAACATCTTCTAGGAGCACAGACGACTCTTTACGAGACAACCCTACCTGCTGATAGATCTGCTCTATCAAAGATGCACGTGTGACAGTTTCCATGTGCAGAAAGGTAACACGCCTGTGCGGCGCGTCAATTCATTCACAATGATGTCACTTGTCTGTTATCCCCGGATCACAGACGGGCGAGCACCGAACCCCATGTCAACCCGCCCCCCAGTGCTTCCATCAGCACCAGTTCGCCTTTTTGAATACGGCCATCCCGCACGGCTTCATCAAGTGCGAGAGGGATGGAGGCGGCAGAGGTATTGGCGTGCCGGTCAACGGTCACAACTACGCGATCGGCTGGCAGTGCGAGTTTTTTGGCCACGCCTTCAATAATCCGAACATTGGCCTGATGCGGCACAAGCCAGTCTACATCCGCGTAAGTCAGCCCTTCTGCCTCCAGAGCCTCGTCCACGGAGGCGGACAGTTTGGCCACGGCATGGCGGAACACATCACGCCCGTCCATTTTCAGATGCCCGGTTTTATCGGGCTGCCCAACGGCACCATCCACATACAGCAGGTCCCCTGTTGTACCGTCGGAATGCAGATGAGTGGACAGGATTCCGCGTGTATCGGATTCGCTCTCTGATGCAGACAGCACAACAGCCCCGGCACCGTCGCCAAAAAGCACACATGTCCCCCTGTCTTCCCAATCCACAATACGGGAATAAACCTCGCTCCCGATCACCAGGGCATGACGGACCTGCCCGGAACGGATGAAGGAATCCGCAGTAGCCAGCGCAAAAATAAAACCGGAGCAGGCTGCCGCAATATCAAAACCAAACCCGTGAGTCATACCCAGAGCGGCCTGAATCCGAACCGCCGTTGCGGGAAAAGCCTGATCAGGGGTGGATGTCGCCACCAGAACAACATCAATGTCGTCAGCACTCAGGCCTGCATAATCCAGCGCCTTGCGTGCCGCTTCCGCCCCCATGCTGGTTGCGCTGTCATCGGGGCCAGCTATGTGGCGGCGGGTAATACCGGTGCGGGTTCTGATCCAGTCATCCGAGGTAGCAAGCCGGGTCGCCAGCTCTTCGTTCGTGACAACTCTTTCTGGCAGAAATCCGCCAAAACCCACCAGAAGCGAACGTTTCGCCATGACCGTTCTTTCATTATCCGCCAGCGCAGGCAGCCCAAAGGCTTGCATACGCAATACATTCGTCCCGTTTACTCAGGTCACCGGGAGGGCTGGTTCACATTCCTCCTCCGTCTGCGGGCGCATTAACAGCGCCCCCATATGAGAAAGACGCTCACGAATGCTTTCGTTAAAACCATGCGTGACCATATCCATGGCCACATCGACTGCGGCGGCAAAGCCCTCGGCATCTGTGCCGCCATGAGACTTCACCACCACACCATTCAGGCCCACAAAAACAGCACCATTATAACGGCGGGGGTCCAGCCATTCCTTCATCCGCTCCAGCCCGGGGCGAACAAGTAGATAGCCAAGGCGGGAGATGATCCCACGCTGGAAAACACGGCGCAAAAGAGTTGTGGCCATTTTAAGCACACCCTCGCCGGTTTTAAGCGCAACATTTCCGGTAAACCCGTCAGTTACAACCACATCCGTGGTGCCTGCGGTAATATCATGCCCTTCCACAAAACCGTGGAACTGGGCCGCCAGAGGACTCTCGCGCAGGGTTTCAGCCGCCACACGCAGTTTTTCATCCCCTTTGAGTTCTTCCGCGCCGATATTGAGCAGGCCAATGGTTGGTGCGGGCAGCCCCAGAACAGACTTGGCGAAAGCTTCGCCCATAACGGCAAATTCGACCAGATTACGCCAGTCGCACGCAACATTGGCGCCAAGGTCAAGCATAACCACATCGCCCTTGATGGTAGGGCTGATGGCCGCCATGGCCGGGCGGGAAATACCCGGCAGCGTTTTGACCACAATTTTGGCCAGAGCCAGCATGGCACCACTGTTACCGGCGGACACAACCCCCTGAGCGCGTCCACTGGCTACGGCGTCCATGGCAAGCCGCATGGAGGACTGACGCATCCGCAGAGCGGATGTTGGCTTCATGTCCATGGAAACAGACACATCCGTATGCCACACCGTGCATATGGACGCAGCCTTGGGATACTTCGCCAGCAAAGGTAGCAGGCGCGCCTCATCCCCGATCAGCAGCACCTTGATATTGCGGTGCCGTTCGGCAGCAATGGCAAGCCCGGCAACAACCACTTCTGGAGCCCCATCGCCCCCCATTCCGTCCACAGCGAGATTGAACACCTCGTTAGGATCGGAAGGAAAACTTTCTGGAATCTCGGTCTTGCTCATGCCTGCTTCTCTGCCATGCCGCAGATGCCTTACCCCCATTACCCCGTGCGCTACGATTGCAGCGCACGTTCTCGCGCCTGAAAAATCAGGCGCGAACGGCGACCTTGAGTGCCTTGCCTGCAGCAATCACTTCACGACCATCGTAATGACCGCAATGGCTGCAGACATTGTGAGGACGCTTCAGTTCGCCACAGTTGGAGCATTCAGCATGAGCTTCTGCGCGCAGAGCTTCATGGCTGCGACGCATGCCACGACGTGAAGGCGAGGTTTTCTTTTTGGGTACAGCCATAAGCCCAGCCCCTTCTCATAAATAACGGTTAGAACAACACGCCCGGTCACGCGTTAACGCAGCCAGACGCCATAACAGGTTTATCACCAGCACTGAGCCGCGGCCTCTAGCAGACAGCAAGCATATTCGCAAGCAATCCTGCAAGAAAACCCCACACCCGCACTTGGGCAATTACGCGTTTCCGCCCCGCCAGCGGGCAAGACCCGCAAAAGGATTGGCCTTTTTTTCGGGCTCTTCCTCAAGATCGCGCTGTTCAGCCTCTTCCTCATCCATGAGCAGGCCGGGAGGGAGAGCAACGTCCGGCGCATGCGGATACGGCTCCAGATCCAGCGCAAACTGTTCAACAACAGCCTCACCCAGATCAACGTCCTGCCCCTCATACGGAATTTCATCAATCGCGTCCATATCCGGCGCGTCGCCTTCCACAAACTGGCTGGCAGGAACAAAGCGGACAACGAACGATCCCGCCATCATATCCTCAAACGCCTCCATGCTCACAACACAGGTCTGCGTAAAACGGACAGCCAGAGCCCCTTCAGCCGTAACAACACCGCGCCCGTCATCCCGGAGCCGGTAGCGGCAGCGCAGCAGGCTCACATCTTGCAGGCCCAGACGCCTGGCCACTTTTTTACACTCGTCCGGCGTGGCCTCCACGGTCATATCCGTTCCCAGCATTCCGATTCGGCGCACGGCCAGAGGGCGAGAAAATTCTGGCTTTTCGGTCATGGAAGTCTCCTGAAGTAACGCTGAAACAAGCAGGCGGGACACGCTCGGGACAAAGCTTTCTGGCCACCGCCTGAACAATCTACCACACAAGCGGAACTTTATGGAGTAATGTCCGGGAAGTGAGGCACATAAAGCGTGCCCTTTTTGCCATTCAGCAATTGACGCCCCGCGAGTGTTGGGGCATCGGACAGACATGGCCGTTGCCAGTTGGATGACGATCATGGATCACAATCTTACGCTTGGGACACCCTGACCAGATGACGCCGCCACGCAAGAACAGGATATCGCGCCTTAAAAGTGCCTGTGGGGCACTCGCCACGGTTCTTGTCCTATCAGGCTGTCAGACTTTTGGCCCCAGCCCCACGCCCAGAGGCTCCCTGCTTGAGCCCGAAGAATACAGCCAGCTTGAACCCGGCACCAGCACCCGCGCAGACGCCATTGATCTGATGGGCTCCCCCACTACCAAAGGCGCGTTTGATGATAATATCTGGATCTATATTTCCATGACCACCCATCTGGTACCCATGGATTTCCCCGGTGTATTGAAGCAGAATCTGGTTGTACTCAAGTTCAACAATGCCGGTACGCTGGAAAGCATGCGTACGCTGGACATCAAAGACGCCAGACATGTGGCCATGATCAACGAGATCACACCAACACCGGGCACCAAGATTAACGCTCTCCAGCAGATTCTGGGCAATGTAGGCCGTTATAACCCCATGCAGAACATGATGGGGTCCGGCGCTGCGGGTGGGCAGGGCGGAATGTTCAACAACAGCTCTGGCCCCGGTCACTTCGGCTCGGGTAACTCGCTGTAATATTCTCCCCCGATGGCGAGGCTTCGTTAGTTTGGCAGATACAGCCTTACGCGCAGCCCGCCCTCTGGTGCGCGTTCCAATGTCATGTCTCCTCCGTGGGCGCGAATAATATCGCGCGCAATGGTCAGTCCCAGCCCCGTGCCACCATCCTGCCCACTTTCAAACGCACGCAGCACATGGGCCCGGCGGTCTGGCGGAATACCCGGTCCATCATCATCCACCAGAATGCTGACCCCCCCACCTGCGCGACGGGCGCTCAGCACAACGCTTGCATCATGTCTGCGGGCATTATCAAACAGATTGCCTAAAGCGCGACGCATGGCATCGGGGCGCATATGCGCGCGCAGGCCCGGCTCCACCACAAGTGCGCGAATATGCACACTCGCACGCCGGGCGGCTGCCACCACATCTTCCAGAAACGGCTGCATCTCGACCTGCTGAACACTCTCCGAGCCTTCCCCCCGTGCGAAGGAAAGATAGCTGTCGATCATGTGTTCCATTTCGGCGATGTCACCGACCATTTCATCAATGTCTTCGGTCATAACCTTGGCACATATAGTGCCTTCACGCGGCATCATGGCCAATGAAAGGCGCAGGCGGGTCAGGGGGGTGCGCAGATCATGCGAAACACCCGCCAGAACGCCGGTACGTTGTGCTACAAAGCGGGTTATCCTGTCCTGCATGCGGTTGAAGGCCACAGCCGCCTTACGCACCTCCTGCGCGCCTACAGGGTGGATGGGACCAATATCACGCCCCAGACCAAACTGCTCCGCAGCCTGAGCAAGCTGGCGGATGGCGCGCACCTGATTGCGCATAAACAGTCCTGCAATGATGAAGAGCAGAAACGTGCTGCCCACGGTCCATGCGACAAACAGCCAGATCTGCCCCATATCCAGCCGTTTGCGAGGTGTATCGATTTCCAGCACGCCATCAGGAAGCTGGATGTAAATACGCACCACGTGATGAAAATGCCGCCATTTGACAAAAAACGGGTAATCAATGGCCTCATGCAGGGCATGCACAAGGTCATCATCCATAGGCCCCAGCACATGGGTGGACCCCACGCGGGTCAGCTTTTCCCCCGGTCGCCAGATTTCTACGAGCTGGAGCTGATCGCGGGCCTGCGCAATAAACCACGCCTTGTCCGCCGGGTTTTTAAGCCGCTCCAGCGCATTGAGAGAAAGAACAATTTCCGCCGTGACAGACCCGGTCAGCCGCCGCGACACCACTTTGAGAAAATTGCCGTAATAAAGCTCAAGCGCGATTCCCTGCGTAATCAGCAGCGGGAACAGAACAATCAGCAGGGAACGCCCCAGCAATGAGCGCGGCAGCACGCGCCTGACCGATTTTTCCACCTTGAGCGCGGACCATCCCGCACGCGGAAAGAGGCGGAAGCCCTTGCGGCCCATCATACGCCCTAAAGCCCGGGCTTGAGCACATACCCCCGCCCGCGCACCGTATGCAAAAAGCGCGGCTCACGCGGGTCAGGCTCTATGCAACGACGCAGGCGTGTAACCTGCACATCAACCGCGCGCTCGCCAATTTCGGTCATGTCCATGGCTTTGGCAATATCCTCACGCGTGAAGGTCTCGTTCGGCCTACGGGCCAGAACGCACAGCAGGGCGGCTTCCCCCCCGGTCAGGTGGATATTGCCATCGGGCCCGCTGAGCAGAAGCCTGACCGGATCGAACTCCTTGTCTCCCAGCCTGACAATCCGCAGGTTGTCCGTTGGCGGCGGAGGCTGGTGCCGTCTGAGATGTGCCTTGAGCCGCAACAAAAGTTCGCGCGGCTCAAAGGGTTTGCCCAGATAATCGTCCGCACCGGCTTCCAGTCCGGTAATACGGTCCTCCGGCGCACCCCGTGCGGTCAGGAGCAGAATGGGCAGGTCCTGCCCGGCATGACGCAGGGAGCGGGTTAATTCCAGCCCGTTCTCCCCCGGCATGGTCACATCCAGCACCAGAGCGTCGGGCTGAATACCCTCCAGCGTATGCCGCGCCTCGGTCGCATTGGCCGCAACACTTACACGGAACCCATGCTCAAACAGATAGCGCTGCAACAGGCGGCGCAGGCGCGGGTCGTCATCCACCACCATCACATGGGAGGCCACATCGCCTTCGGGGGTTGTTATCTGCTCAGACATGTTAACGCCCTTCTCTTCGCCCTGCGCTCTCTTCACTCAGCAAAGCACGACTATGCTCGGACAGCATACCATTGATAACACGCCGGAACCCCTCCACCGCAGCGCCTCCGGCCTCACGGTAGGCAGCAACCAGCCTTTGGCGGATCACGGCAAACAGGCGGGCCTCCGCAGCTTTGCCGGTCGGGCTTAAAAACAGCAGCTTCTGCCGCCTGTCCTGCCGCCCTGCCCGGCTTTGCAGATACGCCCTCGTATCCAGCTCATGCAGCGTGCGCCCAAGGCTTTGCTTGGTCACACCCAGAATGTCCTGCAACCGGCTGACGGGAATACCCGGACTAAACGCCAGCACCTGCAAGACGCGATAGTGCGCGCGGCCCAGCCCGTCCTCCTCCAGCACGGGGGCCACGGCCTCGGCCATGTCCCGCGCAGCTAAAAACATGAGTGTCTGCGCCAGTCTCAAGCTTTCTTCGCGCAAAAAGAGCAGGTCAGAACCTGCGCGCTCATGGGGCGGTAGCATAACCATGCGCGTATTTACCCTGCGGCGGGTGCCGGGGTGGATGCCTGCACGCCAAAGCGGGCCTTCAGGCGACCTATGCGCAGCACATCGGCCAGACGCCTGTCTACAAACGCCTCAAATGCGGATTCGTCCTCCCCCCTACTCAGCCAGTACAGAAAAACCGAGGCATACAGACTGCCCAAAGTCAGCCGTTTGCTCACATAGGTCAGACCCGTCGCATCATCCTGCGCGGCCTGCCATATGGCGTTAACCGTGCGCAGCCATGCCCGCCGGAAAGCCTTTTGCCCTACACAGGATAAAAAAACCCGCATCCCCCGCAAAGCTGCCGTACGACGCTGCCTATCTGGCGGCAGGCGTAGCAGAATAGCCTGACGCACCCGCTGGCTCAGCCGGGGCTCCTGCGTGTCCTGCATGGCTTCCACCATCGCGCGGTCACACAGGTCTGACCAGGCTTCCACCATTTCCACCACCCCGGAGGAAAAAAGCAGATCGGCATCCGGCCCTGCCACGGATCTGAGCGTGGCCATGCTCCACCCGCGCTCCCCGGCAACGGAGGCCAGTTTGCGCAATGCGGCATCCCGGCCCATATCCCGCTCCATCGGAGCAGGCATAATGCCCGTTGCCAGCGCCGCCACCGCCAAAGACAGAGCCTGCTCCATTTTTCCCGGCATCATGCTCATGCCTGCACCCCATACCGTGTTATTTCCGCCTCAAAACCAAAGCGGGCCATATCTGTCATACGCATGGGATAGAGGATTCCGTCCAGATGATCCATTTCATGCTGCATGACATTGGCGCAAAAACCCGAAGCCACGCCCTCCACCCGCACACCGTTTTCATCCCAGCCCCTATAGCGCACACGGCGATAACGCGGCACCTCCCCCCTGAATCCGGGAACAGACAGGCACCCTTCAAGGCGTGACATCATATCCGCTCCATCAGGTTCGAGCACCGGGTTGATCAGAGCCTGCACCGGGCGTGGCGGATCGTCCTCCCCCTCACTGCGTGCTGGGGGCACCGAATACAAAAACAGCCTGAGCGGTACATGCACCTGAGGGGCCGCCAGGCCCACACCGCCACTTTCTGCCAGGGTTTCTCGCATGTTTTGGAGCAGTTCCCTGATCCGGGGCGCACTTATATCTTCCACCTCAACCGCGCGTTGCAGCAGAACCGGGTGGCCCATACGGGCAATAGCAAGAACCGACATGCTTTTTGTTGTCCTGTTTTTTTGCGCATCCACAATAAAACACACGGAAGTGCGGGTCTGATGCGCAAGAACGAATTGTATCTTGTCTTAAGGCCGTGTTATAGAGACCGCCAACAGTGGAATCGGCAGCCCGGAAGGGTAACGCGGATCTCCTTCCATAATGGCTTCCCAAAAACCGGTTTGCCGGATTTTTTTTGAACAGGGGTTAGTGACCAAGTGCACGTTCTAGTCCGTGACAACAATGTCGATCAGGCTCTTAAAGCGCTCAAGAAAAAAATGCAGCGCGAAGGCATCTTCCGTGAAATGAAACTGCGTCGGCACTTTGAAAAGCCGTCCGAGCGCAAAGCGCGTGAAGCGGCAGAAGCCGTACGCCGCGCACGCAAAATGGAACGGAAGCGTCTGGAACGCGAAGGCTTCTAAGTCAGCCTCCTCCTGTTTTGCAGGCATTAAAGGTCGGTTGTCCCACGGGCTCCGGCCTTTTTGTTTGCCTTAATACAAGCCGGAACGCACTTAAGCCCGCCAATAAAAAAGCCGCCTCACAATACTGTGGGCGGCTTTTTTATTGGAATGTGCTCCAGCTTTAGCTGTTCTGGAGCTTGTCCAGTTCGCGCACAATGGCTTCACCCATAACAGACGTGCCAACACGAGCCATGCCTTCAGCCATAATATCCGCCGTACGCAAACCGCTGCCCAGAACATTGGAAACCGCCTGCTCGATCATATCCGCTTCGGTCTGGAGGTTCAGGGAATACCGCAACAGCATGGCAAACGAGAGAATCTGGGCGATCGGGTTGGCAATGCCCTGCCCTGCGATGTCGGGTGCGCTGCCATGAATGGGTTCATACAGTGCCGGGCGACGACCATCAGCCTGTTCTGCCCCCAATGTGGCAGATGGCAGCATGCCAAGGCTACCCGTAAGCATGGAGGCCAGATCGGACAGAATATCGCCAAACAGGTTGCCCGTTACCAGCACATCAAACTGACGCGGGTTGCGCACCAGCTGCATGGCGCAGTTATCGGCCAACATGTGCGACAGCACCACATCGGGGAACTCGCGGGCATGCACATCGGTCACGACTTCTTTCCACAACAGACCGCTTTCCATCACATTGCATTTTTCCACCGAGCACACGCGGTTATCACGCTTGCGCGCCAGATCAAACGCAACGCGGGCCACGCGCTGGATTTCCGATGTGGTATAAACCTCGGTGTTGATGCCACGCTTGGAACCGTCGGGCAGGGTTTCAATCCCGCGCGGGTCACCAAAGTAAATGCCGCCCACTGTTTCGCGCACGATCATGATATCCAGACCACGCACAACATCGGGCTTGAGCGTACTACTATCCACCAGCGCGTCAAACACCTTGGCAGGGCGCAGGTTGGCAAACAGCCCCAGTTCCTGCCGCAGCTTGAGAATGGCGACCTCTGGCCGCTTGTCAAAACTGACATGCCCCCATTTGGGGTCCCCCACCGAGCCGAAAAGAACAGCATCGGCGGCCCAGGCCTTCTCGATCACCTCATCACGGATCGGCACGCCGTATTCCGCCAGAGAGGCACCACCCACAAGGTCTTCGGTCAGTTCAAATGTCAGGCCGCGCTTTTTTTCCAGCCATGCAATAATCCGGCCGACTTCGCGCACAACTTCGGGGCCAATCCCATCTCCGGGCAGGACAAGAAGTTTAACAGGCTGCTTGGGGTCTGTCATGGCGGTGCTCCGTAGGAATCTGTTCAGTCAAATTGAATGGTGGGCAGCCAGGATTTATCCTGATCCTGCCGTTTTTCGTATCTTGTAATCGTGGCTTCGTGCTTGAGGGTCTGGCCGATATCATCCAGCCCTTCGAGCAGGAGATGCTTGCGAAAGGCATCAATCTCGAACGGGACTTCTTCCCCATTGGGACGAATAACAACCTGACGCGGCAGGTCCACCGTCAGACGGGCGTTGCTGCCCATCTGGGCGTCACCCATCAGTTTGTCACACACCTCACGCGGGAGGTGGATGGGCAGGATGCCGTTCTTGAAGCAGTTGTTGAAGAAAATATCAGCAAACGACGGCGCAATAACGCAGCGGATACCAAAATCCAGTAGCGCCCACGGCGCATGCTCGCGCGAGGAACCACACCCCAGATTGTCATACGTGATCAGAATTTCAGCTTTGCGCCAGGGCAACTGGTTGAGTACGAAATCCGGGTTTTCCGCGCCATCGGGCAAGTACCGCATGGCATCAAAGGCGTGCTTGCCAAGACCGGTACGCTGCGTGGTTTTCAAAAACCGGGCTGGAATAATCTTGTCCGTATCAATATTGGCCTGCGGCAGGGCCGCAGCAATAGCGGACAGCGTGACGAACTTTTCCATTATGCCAGTTCCCTCACATCGGTCAGGCAGCCGGTTACCGCCGCAGCCGCAGCCATGGCGGGGGAAAGCAGGTGTGTGCGTCCACCCGGCCCCTGCCGCCCTTCAAAATTACGGTTGGAGGTGGATGCGCAACGCTGGCCGGGGGTCAGGCGGTCGGGGTTCATGCCAAGACACATGGAACACCCGGCCTCACGCCATTCAAAGCCTGCATCGAGGAAAATACGGTCCAGACCTTCTTCTTCAGCCTGCCGCTTGACGTTGCCCGAACCGGGTACGATCATGGCGCGCACGCCCGGAGCCACCTTGCGCCCAGCAGCAACCTGAGCCGCCATGCGCAGATCCTCAATCCGGCTGTTGGTGCATGAACCAATAAAGACCACGTCCACCGGTGTTCCGGCAATTTTCTGCCCGGCTTCAAGCCCCATATAATCCAGCATGCGCTGCAACTGGGCTTTTACGGCCGCGTCCGTTTCCTGCTCCGGGTCAGGCACGGTATCAGTAATAGCCAGAACCGTTTCGGGGCTTGTACCCCATGTCAGGGTCGGGCCAATGTCCTCGGCCCTCAGGGTTACTTCGTGGTCAAAATGCGCACCTTCGTCCGATGCGAGGGTTTTCCAGTAGGCAACAGCCTGTTCAAACCCCTCACCCTTAGGGGCAAACGGGCGGTTGCGCACATACTCGAACGTGGTTTCATCCGGGGCAACAAGCCCCGCACGGGCACCGGCTTCGATCGCCATGTTGCAGATGGTCATGCGGCCCGCCATGTCCAGCCCACGAATGGCAGACCCGGCGAATTCGATCACATGCCCCGTGCCACCGGCTGTGCCGATATGCCCGATAATGGCCAGCATGATATCTTTGGCTGAAACACCGGCACCCGGTGTGCCTTCCACGTTCACACGCATGTTTTTGGCAGGGCGTTGCAGAATGGTCTGCGTAGCCATGACATGCTCGACCTCGGACGTACCAATGCCAAATGCGAGCGAGCCAAGCGCGCCATGCGTGGAGGTATGCGAATCACCGCACACAATGGTCATGCCCGGCAGGGATATCCCCTGTTCCGGCCCGACCACATGCACAATGCCCTGATTGGCCGACAGTAGCGGAAAATAGGGAACGCCAAATTCCTTGACGTTGCGCTCGAGCGTTTCAATCTGGTTGCGGCTGTCCGCTTCCTCGATCGGCAGGCTCCGGTCGGATGTGGGCACGTTATGGTCCACAACGGCCACGGTCCTTTCCGGATGGCGCAGCTTGCGCCCGGCCAGACGCAGGCCTTCGAACGCCTGCGGGCTGGTCACCTCATGGACGAGGTGGCGGTCGATATAAAGAATGGAGGTACCGTCCGGAAGAGTTTCCACGACATGATCATCCCAGATCTTGTCGAACAACGTACGCGCAGCCATGCGCATCCTCCTTATCTTTACATCCGTGCGTACAGCTTTGTATGAGCGCTGCACACACCCTGTTTTATCACAAAGACCCGACTGACCACAGGCCAGTCGGGTTCACACAAGCCGTATCCGGCGTCGTGCCCAAAAGCCTTGTGGCTTTTAGCCTGCGGCTGCCGGAGCAACAACTTCACGCGGGCGTTCTGCAATACGTGCAGACTTGCCGCTACGACCACGCAGGTAATACAGCTTTGCGCGACGTACCTTACCACGACGCACGACCTTGATTTCGGCCACAGTCGGAGCGTACAGCGGGAACACACGTTCCACGCCTTCACCGTTGGAGATCTTGCGCACGGTAAAGTTGCTGTTCAGGCCCTTGTTGGAACGGGCGATCACAACGCCTTCAAACGCCTGAAGACGGACGCGCTCGCCTTCCTTGACCTGTACGGAAACACGCACGGTATCACCGGCATCAAATACGGGCACTGCGCGAGCAGCGGTCAGACGTTCAATTTCGGCAGCTTCGTACTGCTGGATAATGTTCATGTCGGTATCCTTCTCAAACCCCTAGGTCTGCCTGTGCGGCCCCGCCCACAGCTGCAGTCCTGTTTTCATTCTTGCGAGCCAGCCAGGCAGACCACAGATCCGGCCTTCTTTCCCGCGTTGTCTCTTCAGCCTTAGCCTGCCGCCACTGTGCTATGGCGGCATGGTTACCCGAAAGCAGAACCTCGGGCACCTCATGCCCATCCCATACGGCTGGACGGGTATAATGGGGGTATTCGAGCAGCCCATCGGAAAAACTTTCCTCCACACCGCTCTGTTCACTCCCCATAACACCAGGAAGCAGACGAACACACGCATCCAACAGAACCAGAGCCGCAGTTTCCCCACCCGAGAGAACATAATCCCCGATGGAAACCTGCTCGACACCCCTTGCCTGCAAAAAGCGCTCGTCCACCCCTTCAAACCGGCCACACAGCAGCATGACGCCTGGCCCCGCCGCGTAACGCCTTACATCCGCCTGTGTCAGCGGACGCCCCCGTGGCGTAAGGTACACACACGGGATAGTGGCGTCGGCCTGCGTTGCGGCAAGTGCCGCATCGGCCACGTCCGGGCGGATAACCATGCCTGCGCCACCACCAAACGGCGTATCATCAACAGCACGATGGCGACCAAGACCATGCTCACGCAGGTCCTGAGTACAGCAGGACCACACTCCGTTCTCCAGCGCACGCCCCGCAAGGGACTGCCCCAAAGGCCCCGGAAACATATCCGGGAAGAGTGTTACAACGGTGGCCTGCCAGCTCATGCTGGCACCCCCGCCTGCCGCCTGCCAACGCCACGCCCTTCTTCCCCCGAGATTTCCTCGGGACGAACAATGGTTATGGTACGCTCATCCAGCCTGACCTCAGGCACACAGGCCCGGGTAAAGGGAACAAGCGAGCCATCGCCCAGTTCAAGGCTGGCACCGGCACCGTAATCGTGCACCATGAGGACACGCCCCAGAGAAAGACCTTTTTCAAACGCTTCCATGCCGATCAGATCAGCGTGGTAGAATTCTTCTTCCTCTGGTTCTGGCAGGCAGGAACGCGGCACATACAGGCGGGTATTCACCAACGCCTGCGCTGCGGTCCGGTCCACCAGTGGCTTGCCATCTGCGTCTTTAAGCTCGGCAACGCCCTCCGCACCGCACCAGCGCAAGGACCACTTACGCCCCTGCGCATCTTGCAGAACTGCGTAATCCTCCAGCGTTGCAGCATCCGCCGCATAGGAATGCACGCGCACAAGGCCGCGTACTCCATGCGGTTTACCCACAACACCAATCAGGATCAGGTCAGGCTGCATGGCTGGCTCGGCTTAGCTCAGGCTGCGGCTTCTGCTGCTTTGGCGGCAGCGGCTGCGCGTTCCTGCGCCTTCTTCTTCGGAGCAGACTGCTTGGGCTGCTCGTTAAAGCTCGGCTTGGCGATCAGGCCGGCATTACCAAGGAAGCGAGCAACACGATCGGTCGGCTGCGCACCCTGAGAAAGCCAGTGCGTGATGCGTTCGTTGACCAGACGCACGCGTTCGGCGTGGTCGGCAGGCAGCATCGGGTTGTAAGCACCCACTTTTTCAATAAAGCGACCATCACGCGGGCTGCGGCTATCTGCCACAACAATGTGGTAGTAAGGACGCTTCTTGGCACCAGCGCGGGCAAGACGAATTTTAACACTCATTCGGAATACTCCAGACCGAAAAACAAAACCCGGAAAACTTAGGCAGAAACAGGCCGCATCAGCGGAAGGGAGAACCGCCAGGACCACCCGGCGGGCCTCCACCCATTCCCTTAGGCATGAGCGCAGACATTCCCTGGCGCATGAGACCTTTCATGCCCAGTTTGCTAAAACGCTTCATCATGGTGGACATCATGTCAAACTGCTTGAGCAGCTTGTTGACGTCCTGAACTGTTGTTCCAGACCCTGCGGCAATACGTTTTTTGCGCGAGGCCTTGATAATCCCCGGCGCACGACGTTCGCCCCGGGTCATGGAACCAATAATGGCAAGGTGCTTTTTAAGGACGGACGTATCAAGGTCCTTGTCCCCCAGCGCTTCCTTGACCTTACCCATACCCGGCAACATTCCCAGAATACCGGAAATGGAACCGAGCTTGTTGATCTGGCGGATCTGGGATGCGTAATCATCCAGATCAAACTTGCCAGCCATCATGCGCTGGGCCAGACGCTCACCTTCCTCGTGGTCCAGCGTATCCGCTGCTTTTTCCACAAGACCGGCAATATCACCCAGACCCAGAATACGACCGGCCACACGCTCGGGATGGAACTCGTCGAGCGCATCCAGCTTCTCGCCCGAGCCTGTCAGCTTGATGGGCGCACCGGTAATGGCCTTCATGGACAGGGCAGCGCCACCGCGTGCGTCACCATCCATACGGGTCATGACAACACCGGTCACACCCACGGCCTCGTTAAACGCCTTGGCGGTGTTCACCGCGTCCTGCCCGGTCATGGCGTCCACTACCAGCAGCGTTTCAGCCGGGTGTGTTACGTCCCTGATCTGGCGGACTTCCTCCATCAGCGCTTCGTCAATGGACAGACGACCCGCCGTATCGAGGATAACGACGTCATACCCTTCCTTACGCCCCACATCGAGCGCACGGTAGGCAATCTCAACTGGCGTCTGCCCCGCAATAATGGGCAGGGAAGTTACGCCTGCCTGCTGGGCAAGCTGGGCCAACTGCAACTGGGCGGCCGGGCGCTGCGTATCAAGCGAGGCCAGCAGCACCTTTTTACGCTCACGCGTAGCAAGACGCAGGGCCAGCTTGCCCGATGTCGTGGTTTTACCCGAACCCTGAAGCCCGACCATAAGCACCGGCACGGGTGGGGTGGCATTCAGGTTAAGGGGGGCAACACCTGCGCCGCCGAGGGCATCAATCAGCGCATCGTTAACGATTTTGGCGACAGCCTGACCGGGAGAAATGCTTGCCAGCACCTCCTGACCGACTGCGCGTTCCTTAACCTTGTTAACAAAGTCCTTAACAACGGGCAGCGCAACGTCCGCATCCAGCATGGCCAGACGGACTTCGCGCATGGCCTCCATCACATCGGCTTCAGACAGCGCGCCACGTTTGGCGAGACCATCAAAAACCCCGGAAAGCTTGCCTGAAAGAGCTTCGAACAAGTGCAACACACCCCATAACGAGACGCGCCACTGCGCGAACACTCGCGGAGTGGCGGTCCTGATTTAATGCAGGGCTTACGGTACGAGCGGGCCCTGAGTCAAGGAACTTCTGGTTTTTACTTCTTCTGGCTGTCGGAAGAAATCTGCTGGGCAGGATGCTGCAATGCATTCAACTGGCTGAGCAGGTCATGAATCTTCCGCTGCCGCTCGCGCATCTGGGTAAGCTGTCCGGGGGTCAGCACGTCATGAATCCGGCTGGCGGTCTGGAGGTGCCGTGCCTCCCGCTCTGCGCGCAGGGCAGCCATTTTCTGCTGCACCTGGGCAATCTGGTTCTGATCAAGCGGACCGGGTACGCTCAGCAGGTCCTGTATCTGCTCATGCAGGTTTTCAAATGCCTCCTGCGTATCCTGCGCCTGATCCTGATCATGCGCTTCCTTGAGGATGGTTGTAATCTGGTTGCGCTGTTTGCGGGTAAGGTCCAGCCCGTCAAGCACATTACCGCCCGGACCACCAAAGGTGGAGCCAACGCCCATGCCGCCACCCCAGCCGCCCGGCCCCGCCGCATGCGCCGACAGACCAGAGAGAGAAAGCCCCGCGATCATTGCCGTAGCCAAGATACCGTTGCTGATCTTCATGACCTGAAATACTCCCCTGCAAAAACGGATGCCACTGTATTGACAGTGACCAGAAAAACACCAAAACGCCCCATACGCAAACACCCCCCGCCACCGCGCCTGCGAAGCATGGGAGACCAGCGCTCAGGCCTGATGCATTAACGCTTCAAACCGTGCTGCTGTTTCCAGTTCCATCTGCAGACGGGCAATGCGGTCTGTGACCTCCGTATCCTGCCCCCAGACTGCCATCTGCTGGCGTTCATCCACCGTAGCGCAGGCGACCAGCTCCTCCACCCGCGCGCCACCAAGCAGGGCCAGCCCCAGCACCAGACTCCCCAGCGCCGGAACAGCCACCCCCAGCACGGCAAGCTGCGCGTCTGTCATGGTGCTCATAACCGTGCCGAGAACCCGCAGAGCCTGATCGGACTGATAGATGGGCATGACCCCCATCGTGGTCTGAAACGTAGCACCGTAGGTTTTGTCCAGCCATGCCAGCCACGGGTCCCACAGGGCCGCCTGCTGTTGCGCCAGCTTGCCGCCAGCGCCATCGCGGTAGCAGATCAGATCGCTATTGGCATAAGCCAGCAGGCTTTGCACCACACCGTCCCGCGCCTGCGGGATACGTTCGAGCATGGAGCCCGCCATACCGGTTAACGGCAGGTCATCGGGGGTAAAATAACCCTCCGCGGTTTGCCCGGCAGCCTGCCATTCAGCCACCAACGCTTCGGCCAGTGCGCGCGAGGAGACACACAAAACCGTTTTACCCGGCAGACGTACGCTGCGCCCATCCAGACTGACGGCTAATCCCCCTTCATGCGGGACAAGCTGGACCTGCTTCCAGAACCGTTTGCGACCTGCCGGAATACGCCCGGGCATACCCGTTCCGTTCGCGCTCACCGGAACAGCCCCAGACCATGCAGCATGTTCATGATCTTTTCCTCCCTGCTGGCTTTTTTTGTCACCATAGTCGGGCTTGGGCCATCGGCCCCCTCACGCGCAGCAGCAAGGAGCGCAGCGCAGGAAGGTGCTTCATCCCCCCCACCACCAATGGTAATGCCAACCCGTCCATCCTGTGCGGGGGCCATGCTCACCTGCGGACCGTTCCACGGCCCCGTAACATGCAGGAAGGACGAAGCCGAAGCCCCGCCAAGAAGAACCCGCGGAACCAGTTGCATGTTAAGCTCATGCGTCTCCAGAGTAACCGTTCCCTGCCCGCGCAGATTCAAAAAAGGGCTTCCCAGCCCTACCTGATCAATACGGGCCACACCATTGGCGAACTGCGCGTGCACGCCAAAGCAGCGGACGGGCATCTGCCCCTTGACCGGCACCTGCGGCCCCAGCAACCGGCGCACGAGCGCTCCCCCCACGCTCCCGTCCACCACGGACGCACCAAGGTGCCCGGCAAGGGAACTCCGGCGCGCAACCGCCGCATCCCCTTGGGCAGAGAGTGCACCCACAAGCTGGACCGTGCCCTGCATATCCGGGGCAACCTGCATCCATGCCTGCACAACCGCCAGAGGCAGGAACACCGAACGGGCGGAAGCCTCAACCTGCGCCTGCGGGCCGGACAGGTCATACACAAACCGGGCGACCTGCTGCTGACCATTACCCACGGCATGGATGGGGTCCAGCGCCAGACGGGCCTTGGCAAGCGCCACATGCGTCTGCACCTGCGACCACGTAACACCCTGCCAGCTTACGGCCTGCACCTGCATGTCCGCCGCCAGCACAAGGTTATGCATGACACCGGCAACCGTATGATTTTTGTACAAAAACGCCGTTTTATCGCTTTCAACATGCCCGCTCACCGTAAGCCCGGTGACATCTGGCCATTGCGCGCCAAACGCCAGATGGCCCAGCGTACCCTGCACATCCAGCGCGGAACGGGCAGCACTGAGCGCACCTTTGACCTGCATGGATGACTGCCCCTGCGTAAGCGCCAGATCAACCGGCACCGGAGTCTGATCCTGCATTTGCACAAGCTGCGCCAGAGCGCCCACAGACCCGTTAAGACCAACAGGCTGATTGCCCAGCTGCCCCTCCACATGCAGACTGAGCGGGGCTGCGGGGGTTGGTCCGTCCACAACAGCACGGACAAGAGTAGCCTGCGGCAGCCAGCGCCCCAGGTCCACACGCCCCGTGCGCACATGCAGGCTCTGGACCTGCGGAGCATCCCCACTCCCCGCCACGCTCAGATCAACCGAAAGATTTTGCCCATCGGGCAGGTTCGCATGGGGGAAAAAGGCGTTCAGGTCCTGCAATTGCCCGACCGAGCCGCCTATATGCAGGTTATACACGCGCTCGGCCTGTGGTGCGTTGATCACGCCATCCACATGCGCAAGACCTATGGAATGACCACCATTGTTCAGGCTCAGGCGGAGTTGCAGGGGCAATTGCGCGCCAAGCGGCCAGAACGGACCAGTCTGCCCGGTCAGGCTGAAGCTGGCGGCTCCTTTCTGGCCCTGTATGTCCAGATCGGGGGCAGTGCCATCCAGCCCGCGCAACATGGCCTTGCGCAGCCCGAACGTGCCCGAATACTGGGTAAGCGCATCATCCCACACCACATCCGCCTGCACAATATTCAGGTCGGATGCGCTTACGTTCCAGTGCATACGCACGGCAGAGGCAGGGAGACCCCCCTGCTCCGTGGCAGCGGGGGGGGGCGTAAGCAACCAGTCTGCCCGGCCATCACTCAGGCGGCGCACGGTGATTTTGGGGGCGATTACGCTCACCTCCCGAAACGTAATGCGGTGGGAAAACAGCGGCATGATGGATAACCGCGCCCGCACCTGCTTGACCACCAGAACGTCCGGGCCACCATCCTCCACGCCGGAAAGGCGCACATCCTGCGCTTCCACCCACGGAAAAGGCAGCACCCACACATGCAGTGCGCCAATACTCAGGTGCCGCCCCGTGCTTTGTTCCACCGCGTCACTCAGGCGGGTTTTCAGCCATGTGGCATCCTGCGTTGCGGAAAAAATTGTTCCGCCACCCGCGGCCACAGCCACAACACCCGCAAGCAGGCCAATTTTCCACTTAAACCGCATTGTCATGTTTTCTCCCGCGCGAGGTCGGTTGCCGCTCAGCCACCCTTGCGCGCAGGGGGCGGCGTTGTTCCGGGTGTAAAGCCAAGAGCGCGGAAGGTCTCGCGCATATGCGGCGGGAGCTCAGCGCTCACAACAAGGCGACCCCCCGCAGGGTGCGGCATGTCCAGCTCGCGCGCATGCAGGTGCAACTGGTCCGTAAAGCCGGACGGATGCGCCGTAGCCCCGCCATATTTGGGGTCTCCCAGAATAGGGGTGCCCAGAGATTCGCAATGTACGCGCAACTGGTGTGTACGCCCCGTAAGGGGGGAAAGCCCGAGCCACGAAAACTTGCGGGCTGCCGAATCCAGCACTTCGTACACGGTGCGGGCGGACTGGGCATCCTCGTCCTTGCGGTCGGCGGCAACGGTAATGGCACCCGGCCCGGCACCCAGACGCGCAAGCGGCTGATCGATCTCGCCCGAGAGCGGGTCCGGCCGACCGACCACAACAGCCCAGTATGTTTTTTTAACATCCCGCCCACGGAAGGAGGCCGCAAGCTTGGCAGCCACACCGGGGGTTCTGGCCAGCAGAAGCAGGCCCGATGTATCACGGTCAATCCGGTGGACCAGCCTTGGGCGGGGATCATCGGGGTTTTCACGCAGGCCATCGAGCATCATGTCCACATGGCGGGTAATGCCCGGACCACCCTGCACGGCAAGGCCGGAGGGTTTGTTCAGCACGATCAGGTGCCTGTCCTGATAAACGACCATACGCTGGACTTCGCGCACCAGCTTGTCGTCCAGCGGACGCGGCACATCACGCGCGGGCCGGGCAGCCATGGGAATGGGCGGCACGCGCACGCTCTGCCCCGGCTCCAGCCGGGTGGAGGCATCCACCCGTTTACCCTCAACGCGAATCTGGCCAGTACGGCACAGTTTTTGCAGCGCGCCCTGGGTCAGATGCGGGTAATGACGACGGAAATAACGGTCGAGGCGGATACCGGCCTCGTCCTCGCTCACGGTAAGATTGACAACACTCATGCGCTGATATTCACGACTGGCGCCGTTCCCGCAAGCGGGACCATGCTTCCAGCCTGTGTTTGACCTCCCGTTCGTAGCCTCTATCCGTTGGATTATAAAAGGTCTGGCGGCGCATACCATCGGGGAAATAATTCTGCCCCGAAAAACCTTCCTCCGCATCGTGATCGTATTCGTACCCCTTACCGTAGCCAATATCCTGCATCAGCCGCGTGGGCGCGTTCAGGATATGCGCCGGCGGGATAAGGCTGCCCGTGGCCTTGGCCGCGCGGCGTGCGGCCCCATACGCCTTGTAGGCCGCGTTGGATTTGGGGGCGGTCGCCAGATGCACCACAAGCTGGGCCAGAGCCAGTTCGCCCTCGGGGGAGCCAAGCCGTTCATATGTCTCCCACGCGGCCACGGCCAGTGGCAGGGCGTTGGGGTCGGCCATGCCCACATCCTCGGTGGCAAAGCGGGTCAGGCGGCGGGCCAGATAACGCGGGTCTTCCCCCCCTTCAAGCATCCGCGCAAACCAGTACAGTGCAGCATCGGGGTCCGAGCCACGGAGTGATTTGTGCAGGGCGGAAATAAGGTTGTAGTGCTCCTCCCGGTCCCGGTCATACAGAATGGCCCTTTTCGCCAGCAACCGGGCCAGAGCCTGCGCATCCAGCGGTTTTGTATTTTTCAGGCTCAGGACCTGCTCAACCATGTTCAGCAGATAGCGCCCATCCCCATCGGCCATGGCGCGCAGGGTGGCTCGCCCATCCTCCGTAAGGGGCAGGGGGGAACCTGTCTCTTCCTCCGCGCGGACCAGCAGGGCTTCGAGTGCCGGGTCATCCAGCCGGTTGAGCACCATAACCTGACAGCGCGAGAGCAGCGCCGAGTTCAGGGCAAAGGAAGGGTTCTCTGTTGTGGCACCCACCAGAACCACGGTTCCGTCCTCCACCACGGGCAAAAACCCGTCCTGCTGCGCACGGTTGAAGCGGTGGATCTCATCCACAAACAAAAGTGTGCCCACGCCCCCCGCCGCCAGCCTGCGTGCGGCATCGAACGCTTTTTTCAGGTCCGCCACCCCGGAAAACACGGCCGAAATCTGCATGAACCGCAACCCGGCGGCCTGTGCCAGCAGGCGGGCTATGGTGGTTTTGCCCACACCCGGACCGCCCCACAAAATCAGGCTGGGCAGCGTGCCGCGTTCGAGCATGAGTGTAAGCGTACCCTCCGGCCCCAGCAGGTGCCCCTGCCCCACCACATCGGCCAGACAGGCCGGGCGCAGGCGGTCCGCCAACGGCTGGGTTGGGGCTGGCCTGCCACCCGTGCGCACCGGAGCGGCATCGACACCCTGCGTGGGAGAGGCCCCGCCAAACAGGTCTTCCCCCGTCATGCTGCTCTGTGCCGTGTGGTCATGGCGCTCATACCTTCAGTCTCAAAATCCATCCTGTCCGCCATATAATATCGCCACGCGCGGCCCGTTTTTCCAGTAGCTGCGCAAACCGGCCGCACTGGGCCGATTCCGTTTGGAAAGACGCTATTCTTCAGGCTGAGCAGGCAGGTCGAACATGCTGGCCGGAATATCCGCCCCCGGATGCACATCAAACAGGGTAACGCGGGTCTCGCGGCCCTGTGCATCCAGCACGCTCCATGAGCGCAGAGCCAGCGGAGTTTCATAAAACACCAGTGTCAGGCTACCATCCCCAGGCGATGCCGTGCGCACCAGTTTGACCGCAACCAGCCCGGCTTCGTGGCGGAAGGCCGTTATTATTACCCCATCGGACAGGCTGACATGCGGGGCCAGCAGAAGCCCCAGCGGGGTCCGGTCCATGGGAATGACCGTCGTCTGGTCCAACTGGCTGTCGCGGAACACCACCTTGCCCTGATTAGCCACCAGCAGCAAAGGAGAGGGCGGGTCATAGGCCAGACGCATCTGCCCAGGGCGCTTCATCCACACCGTGCCGGTTGTGCGCTTGCCTTCCGCATCCACCTGCTGGATGCGGGCCTTGAAGGTGAGAGAATGGTTCAGCTCCTGCTCGATTCTGGCAACCCATGCCTTGTCCGCAGCGCTCAACCGCGCGGGTGCCACGGCGCTGGTCGTAGCAGCTTCGGCGCTACCTTCGGCATCCTGCGCATGGGCAGCCCCCGCCAGCAGAAGCAGACCGGCACATAATGGCGCAACAGCACGAAAAACTCTTATCATGAACAGGCATCTCACTTTAGACTGCCAGCTCTTACAGCCAGCCATTACCGCAAGCAAAAAACGCAGATACTCTCAAACCACCAGCAACCCGAGTGCTAACGCCAGCGCAATGGTCAGCCCGATTTTGCGATTGGCGTAAAACTGGGCAAGACACAAAGCCGGTTCAGCCGGGTCAACCGCTACAGCCTGCCGCCAGAACAACACACAGGGCAGCAACAGCGCGGGCCAGAACAGCCCCCCCACACCCGCGAGCACGCCAGCACATGCCAGCAGCACAAGGGTCAACCCATAGCACACACCAATAAAAAGCCGTGCCCGCCCCGCCATAAGGCGCGAGGTGGATTTAACGCCTATCCGGGCATCATCCTCCATGTCCTGAAAGCCGTAAATCGTATCGAACCCAAGCTGCCAGACAATCGTGGCGGCATAAAGGGCGACCTGCGCCCATGCCAGATCCCCCGCAGCCGCCGCGTACCCCATGGGTGCACCAAAACCAAACGTAAACCCCATGACAAGCTGGGGCCACCAGGTAAACCGCTTGGCCAGAGGGTAAAGACCTACCAGCACAAGCGAAGATACTCCCAGCCCCCAGGAGAGGGAGTTAAGCTGCACCAGCACCCCCAGCCCCATGATCAGCAGCAATGCCAGAAAGCCCGTGGCCTGCCGCATGCCCAGCGCGCCAGACGCCAGTGGCCGCCCCGCCGTGCGCGCAACCTGCCGGTCAATATCACGATCCCACATATCATTTACAACACAGCCTGCTGACCGCATGACCAGACTGCCAATGCCAAACAGCACAATCAGCCTGACCCGCTCCATGGGCGCCACGCCCTGAGGGAGCAGAATGCCCCACACACCGGGCAGCCACAAAAGCCATGTCCCCACCGGCCGGTCCAGCCGGGCCAGCAGGGCATAGGCCTGTAAGGAAGGAGGAAGGCGGGCAATCCATCCCGTAACACGGATGTCGGTATGGCTGGGGGAAGCAGACACGATTCTGATAAGGCCTCTGATCAAAAACAACGGGTACCATTGGGCACCCCTTCCTATGCCACAAACTGGTGCGCCCCATAACCTCCCCTTCACCACCTCCTTTGCAAAACAGGGTCTTTCGTGCGTAAACCAGGCCTGTTCCTCCCTCACCCGAGCAGATGCAGGATAAATGACCGGCATGAATGGCCTCTCCCGCCTCCCCCGCCTGTATGTGGACCCCACCCTTGTGCCTACGGCGCAGAAGGGCGCTCCCTGCCTGCTCACCCCCGAGCAGGCCCGCTATCTGGGCACTGTCCTGCGCAAAAAAGTGGGGGAACAGGTGCGTGTATTCCATGCTGGCATGGGTGAATGGCTGGCCAGCATTGCCGAAATCCGCAAGGATCGGGGCGGTTTGGTCCTTGAGCGCCCGCTACGCGCCCCACAACCCTGCCCGCCCCTGCCGCTGGCTTTTGCCCTGCTCAAGCGCGATGCCACCGATCTGGTCCTGCGCATGGGCACCGAACTGGGGGTGAGCGAATTTCTGCCACTTGTCACCGAACGCACCAACACCCATCGCATCAATCCCGAGCGGCTGCATGCCATTGCCGTAGAAGCGGCCGAACAATGCGAAAGGCTGGATATACCGACCATAGCACAGGTGCAGACCCTGCCCGCATTACTGGGGAACTGGCCGCACCAGACAAGCCTGTTTGCCGCAATAGAACGGCTGGACAAGCGCGAGAACACCCTCCATCTCCCCACACGACAGGTGCAGGAGGGAGACGGACTCCTGATCGGGCCGGAAGGCGGGTTAAGCGATAACGAGTGCCAGACCCTGCTCAAGCGCCCCTTTGTTGTCCCGGTTTCCCTTGGTTCGCTGGTGCTGCGGGCCGATACGGCGGTCGTGGCGGGGCTTGCGTTGCTGGGCAATGGCTTGCGCTCTGCCCCGGTTTCATCACAATAAGGCAATTGCTCCTGTCTTGCCCGCGACCGCAAGGCTGTTTTTGGGATACAGAAAACCTCATGTCCAACCCCGGTGCTTCCGACACAACGCCCATCCATTCCATTGCGCAGTTGGCCGAGCTGCTTGCACAGGGCTGCAAACCGCGTGATGCGTGGCGCATAGGCACCGAGCATGAAAAATTCGGCTTTGTGCGCCCAGAAGCGACAAAAGGCGCAGACGCACCCCAGACAGGCAGCGCAGTCTATGCCACGCCCCCCTATGCCCCACAGGGTATTGAAACCCTGCTGCGCAACCTCCACAAATCCGAACCCGATGACTGGACCTCCGTGCTGGATGATGGACACATTATCGGGCTCAAAGGTCAGGGAGAAGCTGCGGGAGCAGCCATATCGCTCGAACCGGCCGGGCAGTTTGAACTCTCCGGCGCCCCCTTGCGCACCCTGCATGACACGGCGGAGGAACTGAGCAACCACTTTGATGCCGTGCGCCCGCTGGCGCGCAAGCTGGGGCTTGGCTTTGCGCCTCTGGGCTTCCACCCCACCGCCACCCGCGCCGAACAGCCATGGATGCCCAAAACCCGCTACGGCATCATGCGCGACTACATGCCCAGGGTCGGCACCATGGGACTGGACATGATGCAGCGCACCTGCACCGTACAGGTCAATCTGGATTTTGGCTCCGAGCAGGACATGGTGCGCAAGATGCAGGTTTCCATGGCGTTGCAACCTGTGGCCACGGCGCTGTTCGCCAACTCTCCTTTTGTGGAGGGCAAGCCCAACAACTTCCTCTCCAACCGCGCACGCGCATGGACCGATACGGACAATGCCCGCTCAGGCATGCCCGCATGCGTGTTTGAAAAAGACTTTGGCTTTGAACGCTATGTGGAATGGGCGCTGGACGTACCCATGTACTTCATCATGCGTGAGGGCCGGATGCACAATGTGGCTGGCCGCTCCTTCCGCGCATGGATGAACGGCGAGCGGCAGGATGGGCTGGAAGGCTTTACCCCCACGCTGGGCGATTTTGAAGACCACCTGACAACCGCCTTCCCCGATGTGCGGCTCAAGCAGTTTCTGGAAATGCGCGGGGCCGATGCTGGCACGCCCGAAATGATGATGGCCCTGCCCGCCCTGTGGACCGGCCTGCTGTATGATGATTCAGCACTCGAAGCGGCATGGGAACTGGTGCGCGCCCGCCCGTGGGAAGACTACGTAAAGCTGCGCGAACTGGTCCCCATGATGGGGCTGGACACGCCATGGGGCGAAGGCACGGTGCGTGATCTTGCTGCCCATATGCTCTCCATCTCCATGGATGGCCTGCAAAACCGGGACATGGTGGACGAACAGAGCCAGACGAGCGAATGGGTGTATCTGGCCCCGCTCACGGCCCTTGCCGCAGGCGCGCCCACACAGGCCGAACACTGGCTGGAACGCTATTACGGCCCGTGGATGGGCGATGCCTCACGCATTTTTCTTGAAAGCGAAATCTGATTACAGGACGGACAGAAGGCATTGTTCCAGCCGGGCAGACTGGACCGATGCTCTAAGATGCTCCTGCGCCACCGCGCGGGCAGCCTGCCCCATGCCCGGACGCACGCCCGCTTCCAGAACATGGGCCAGTGCCTGCGCCAGTGCCGGTGCATCCCCCGCAGGCACAACCAGCCCCCCCTCGCCAAGCAGGGCTGCCTCCAGCCCGGCCTCGCTGGAGGCTACAACGGGCACACCACACATCATGGCTTCCGCCGCCACACTGGGCAGACCCTCCCGGTCCCCCCCCGCGGCACGCACACTGGGCACAACCAGCGCCACTGCATGTTCAAGCTGCTGGCGGAGCTGACCGGCACTTAACCAGCCCGCAAAACGGATATGCTCAAGCCCTGCGGCATACTGCTCCATGGCCGCACGCATTGGCCCGTCACCTGCCAGCACCACAGGCGGGGTTATCCCCTGTTCAGCCAGAATACGCAGGGCGTCAAGCAGAACAGGCAGCCCTTTTTTTTCCACAAACCGTCCGGCAAATACCAAACGGTCAAACGGCCCTCTGGCAGGTGCTGCATCTTCGGTGCCAATATTCAGCACCTCCAGCTTGTGGGCGGGTACACCACGCTCAAGCAGTCTGTTGCGCACCCCGTCAGACACGCACACGAACAGGGTACTGTAATCCAGCAGACCTTGCCACCGGCGCTGAAAAATAGACGGCGGAAAGCGCCATGCGTAATGCCTGTTCTTAAAGGCATCGCCTCCGTGGAATGTCACCACCAGAGGCAGGCCCAACTGCCGGGCAACAGGCAGGGCCAATGCGCCCCCCCGGCCAAACTGGGCATGCACCACAATGGGGGCCAGATCGGCCACAGCATGACCGGCCCCCCAGCCCAGTTGTTTAAATGCCAGCCGCCGCATCCCCCCCAATGCATGGCCTTCGCCAATAATACGCACAGAGGTGTCCATATCCGCCGGAGGGTGATCACGGTGGCAGCCGACCCAGTGCGGTCGCAGATGGCTGAAAGCCATATACTGCCTGCGCATGAAGGCATGTTCGGAAGCTGGCAAAAGCCGGTCCCTGTACACAAGGCAGGTTTTCATAGAGCCCTCTCCCGAGCTGTGCCCGCACAATGGTGCATTACGCAGAACGCCCACCCAGCAGACGACTGGCGCTGAGAAGTGTTGCAAACAGAGCCACACACCCTGCGACCAGCAGGCATTCACTGTTGGCGGCATCAGCCCGGAAGGTGAAAAAAGCAGCAACTCCCATAGCCCCAACGGTCTGCCCGGCCTGGCGGGCCACCTGCACCATGCCACTGGCACCACCAGCCCTGTGCAGGGGAGCCGCGACCATCATCGCCCGGTTGTTGGGTGGCTGGAAGCAGCCAAACCCCCACCCGGCAAGAGCCGTACGCCAGGCAATATCCCATAGCGCAGGGTGGACGGGCAGTTGCCAGAGCAGAAAAAACCCCAAAGCCGTCAGCCCCAGCCCGATGGAGGACAGGACCCCGGCCGAAATACGGTCTGCCACCCGGCGGATAACGGGGGCCGAGAGCATGATGCCAATAGGCCAGGGTGTTATGAGCAGGCCGGTCTGGGCAGAGCTGAGGCCCAGCGCATCATGCAAGGTAAAAGGCATGGAAACGATATAAAAATTGGACGCAATAAACCCGCAGAACCCGGTCGTGAACGCCACGGCAAAATCGGGGCGGCGCAAAAGGTCAACCGGCAGGATCGGCTGGGTCAGCCCCATCTCGCGCCGGACCAGCCACGCACCGGCCATAAACCCGCACAGCAGCAGGAGCAAAGAGCCAGCCCGGCTCTGGGCGTGGACCAGACCATCGCCCCCCATAATGCAGGCTCCAAAGGCCACAACACACAGCAGGCTTCCGGTAATATCGGGCATATGCAGCGCACGCGGCGTGTTGGGTAGGGCGTAAAACGCCATACCAAGGGCCGCCGCACCCAACGGCAGATTGATCCAGAACAGCCACGGCCATGATGCAAAGGTAAGGATACCCGCAGCAGCCGTTGGCCCCAGAGCCACCCCCAGAGCCACAACCAGTCCGTTAAGCGCCATACCGCGTCCGATTTCCGCCGAAGGGTAAATAAAGCGCACCAGAGCAATATTCACGCTTGTAATGCAGGCACCTCCTATACCCTGCAACACCCGCGCACCGGCCAGTACCGGCAGACTGGTTGCCATGGCGCACAGGAGGGAAGCCACCATAAAAAGCAGAATACCCGCCCGGCACAACCGTGCAAACCCCACCCGGCTGCCAAGAGCTGCCAGCGGAAGCAGGGAGACCAGACTGGCCATCTGGTAGGCATTGACAATCCAGATGGAGGAGGAAGAAGACGCCCTGAGGTCACGCGCAATATCTGGCAGGGCCACATTGGCGATGGCGTAATCGAGCAGCGCCAGAAAAACCGACAGGGCAACCGCCAGCATGGCCCAGTTTCTGGCCGGGCCATGCAAACCATCGGAGGGAGGTGGCTGGCTGGGCATGGTCTGCTGGGGGGGCGTCATGCTGGTTCTGGCTCCTTACTGGGGCAGCACACTGCCTGTGGCAGAACTGTCAGCCCATGACAAAGCCGCAGCAGATACCCTTTTTGCGCATTACCTGACCCGCTCGGGTCAGGTATTTGCGTATGGATTTTTGGTACCGCGCATTTGCAGCCGGATAGGCACACCGGGCATATCAAACGCTTCACGCAGGCCATTGACCAGATACCGCTTGTAATCATCGGGCATCTGCTCGGCTCTTGTACCAAAAACAACAAAAGTTGGCGGGCGGGACTTAACCTGCGTCATGTAACGCAGCTTGAGCCGCCTGCCCTCCACCAGAGGAGGCTGGTGGCGTTCAAGCATTTCCTCAAACCAGCGGTTCAGCGCACCTGTTGGAACGCGGGCATTCCATACGGTCCAGGCCTCGCGCACGGCGGGGAGCAGCTTCTGCACCGCCGAACCGGTCAGGGCGGAAAAAGTGACAACCGGCACACCACGCATCTGGGCAAGAGAAATGCTCAGCCGGTCCAGAATGGCCTTGCGCGTAGCCGTACGGTCTTCCACCGCGTCCCACTTATTCAGGGCGAGCACACAGGCACGTCCTTCACGCTCGATCAGGCGGGCAATCTGAAGGTCCTGCTCATGCACTCCAAGGGTTGCATCCAGCACCAGCACAGCCACTTCCGCCATTTTCAGGGCTTCAATGGAGGCCGAGACGGACATTTTTTCCAAGGCTTCATCAATACGGGCTTTTTTACGCAGACCAGCCGTATCAACAATCTCGAACGTATCGTCCCCGTCCCGCAGGGTTACGGCAATGGAATCGCGCGTAAGGCCCGGTTCGGGGCCGGTAATCATCCGCTCTTCACCCAGCAGCGTGTTCAGCAGCGTGGACTTGCCCGCGTTAGGCCGCCCGACAATGGCAACCTTGAGCGGACCTTTGGGCCGGATGTCCTCCTCCCCCTCTTCAGGCAGGTCGGGTTCGGGAGCCCACTCGTCCTCTTCCTCCTCCACCTTGTCTGCGGGCAGGCGTTCGGCAATTTCCCACATCAGGTCGGTCACGCCTTCGCCATGTTCGGCGGACAGGCCCAGCGGATCACCCAGACCCAGCGCATAGGCTTCCAGCGCGGCTGCCGTACCCTGCCGCCCTTCCGCCTTGTTGGCAATCAGCAGCACAGGCCTGTTCTGGCGGCGTACCCATTGGGCAAAATGCTCGTCAGCAGGGGTAATACCCGCGCGTGCATCTATGCAGAACAGAATAAGGTCTGCTTCCTGCACCGCACTTTCGGATGAGGCACGCATGCGACCGAACAGCGTGTCTGGTGCGGCTTCTTCCAGCCCGGCGGTATCAATCAGGCGTATGTGACGACCACGGACAAGGGCAACCCCTTCCTTACGGTCACGGGTAACGCCGGGAGTATCGGCCACCAGTGCCTGCCTGCGCCCCACAAGGCGGTTGAACAGGGTGGATTTGCCCACATTGGGGCGCCCGGCAATAACAACAACCGGCAGATCCCCCGTCGGTATCGGCGGAAGGGGGCGCATGGACTTGCGACGTTCAACCATAGGAGATCAGGTTTCCGTCATTAGTTACGATAAGCATTTGATTGTCCACAACAATAGGAGGCACGAAGGAGATGGCCTCCATGGCATCGATAGAGATAATTGCGCCGGTTACCGGGTTAATGCGGATCATGCCATTTTCTGGCAGAGTGCTCAGGCACACAAGCTGGCCACCCGCCATAATGGGGCCAAACCATGTAACAATATCCTTGCTTTCCTTGATCTTGCGGAAGCGGCGGAGCTGGGTAATCCAGCGCACATGGCCCGAAAGGCGGTCAATACAGGCGATCTGCTGGTCGAGGGAGACAACATACAGCCATTCCCCCACGCACAGAATGCTGTTCTGGCTGGCAACGGAACGCTCCCACACACGGCGGCCAGTGCGGATATCCACCGCGGCCAGCACCTGCGCCATGCTGATCGCATAAACAACGCTGCCCACAATAACCGGCAGGCCGCGTACGCAGTTCAGGTTGAGCGTGCTGGCCTGTGCGCCAACATTGCCAAGCATTTCGCTCCACACGACCTCACCACTTTCGGCGCGGAAGGCAATCAGGTCGCCCCCACCAAAGCCTGCCACCACAACGCCATTGGCGTAAGCGGGAGCAGCCTGGCCAAACACCGTAGTTTCGGCCGTTGTGGCGGCATATGTCCAGATCTGGTGGCCGGTTGCGGCATCGAGCGCAAAAAACCGCTCGTCAATCGTGCCAAAATAGACCCGCCCTTCGGCAATGGTCGGGGCGGAGCGGCCGGGCGTCCCCACATCGGTGCGCCACTTGACCTTGCCTGTTGCGGCATAAACGGCCACAGCCTGCGAAATGCCGTCCACAATATACAGCACATCCCCCTCAACCCCGATGCCGCCACCGATATTGCTGGAGCGCGACTGCTTGGGCCGCGGGTTAAAGGTCCACACATGCCGCATGGCAGGCCACGCAAAGGCACGGATAACGCCCTGTGCATCCATAACAAACAGCCGACCGTTATGGATAACAGGCGGGCAGGCCAGCATACCCCGCCCAAGCGAACCAAGAGCGGCCCACGCCATAAGGTCCGGCTCGGAAATACCTGCACCGATGCTATGCTTCCAACGGCGATGGAGCCCGCCCCACGCATAGTTGCTGCCCGTATGTTCGGGCACACGGCCACTGATCGGCCATTCAGAAACCGTAACAGGCGCAGGCAGCGTAATGACCGTACGGTCTTCCTTATCCACCATCAGCCCAGCCCCCGATGACAGGACATCCGTACGATGCCCTGCCAGCAGGGGTTTGTTATCGTCATCACCACAAGCGGCCAGTGTGGGGGCCAGAGCGACCCCGGCCAGCAGGCTCCTGCGGGTCAGGCCGGAGCGGGCTGCGCCGCCCGTATATGTTTTGCTGCTCATGGTTTTATCCTGCTGACGGATCAAGGGCCTGCATCATGCCCTGTGCGCGGTTGCGTACACCTGCTGGTGTTTCGGCCGAGTCCACAAGGGCAGACAGTTTTTGACGGGCATCATCCTTATGCCCTTCACGCACATCCAGAACAGCCAGCGCCTCCACGGCAAGGCCATTCCAGGCCTTACCTTGCCCGGCCAGCAGGGAAAGGCGCGAGCGCAGGGTAGGAATATCACCCGTATCAAGCTGATGCTGGCACCACAACAGGGTTGCAATGCTGCGCAGGGCCGGGTCGGCTGCGGGGTTGTCCTGCACGGCGTTCCATGCGGCCAGTGCAGCGGGGACATCACCCCGGGCGGCCTGCACTGCGGCTTCCTGCATCCGGGCCAGCGTTGCCACACCCTGATCACCCGACGTTGCCAGCTTCTGCAGGGCGTCCAGACCGCTCTGCGCCTTGCCAACAAGGGGTACGGGGCTGCTGCCCACCTGATCTGGCAGGTGATCAGTCTGGCGCAAGGCGACCAGATACGTGCCTGTCGCCGCCTGATCCAGAGCCTTGTGCTGTGCAAGCTTCCACGACCACAGGCCCGCACCGGCCACAACGGCCACCGCCGCAGCAACAGCCACACCGGCATAACGCCGGGCGACCGCACGCATGCGTTCAGCCTTCAGCTCTTCGTCAACTTCCCGGTAAATATCCTCTGCCACGATCCGGCCCGTTCCTGTTCCTGCCAATACATGCCTGTCCGTATTATGGCATATCTGCCCCAGCCGGACGCATCATACAAGGCGCAGCGTGTTTGTTATGCACCTGTTTACGGCCTTACGACCAAACAGGCGGCACGGCAAAAACCCCAAAGGGCCTAGTGCGCTGCTTTCTGCAACCTGGCACCCCCCACCTTGAGTGCAGATGTCAGCTGGGTAAAATTGGCCCCTATACGCTGCTGCACGGCGGTGCTGCCATCATGAATATAAGCAATTTTTTCCCGCGCTTCGTTGCTGATTGCGGTTTCTTCCTTCACCGCAATCCTGGAGACACAGGCATTATAGGTGCGGGCGGCTTTTTCATAAGCACTGACCCTGTCCACGCTGACATTATATTTTTCCACGCTGGAGACATCAACCACGGGGGCCTGAGGCTCCGCACCACAGGTGGAGGGCGCCCAGGCCCGCTCCGCCGCATGGGCAGGAGCACATGCGACCATCGCCACCAGCCCCCCGATGGAAGCCAGTAAAAAACCTTTCTGCAACATTGCCAAAATACCTTTATTGCCCGGACAGTGGACCATCAGGCAGGCGGCCTGCTCCATCCGGGCGGGCCAGCCTGCGCTGTAACGCTCCATCTTCTGGCATATGCCGCGCAAATGTCCATATCTGCTCTGCTTGGAAAAGACACGAAGAAACAGTATAGCCTGATGGCATGCGCATTCTTTTTATTACGGCCACCCGTCTGGGGGATGCGGTACTTTCCACCGGCATCCTCAACACACTTCTACAGCAATGGCCCGATGCGCGCATAACCGTTGCCTGCGGGCCTGTTGCGGCCGGGCTGTTCAGCCACATGCCCGGACTCGAGCGGGTTCTGGTCATGCACAAACGCCGCTACGACCTGCACTGGCTGGATCTGTGGAAAGCCTGCGCCCCCATCCGGTGGGACATGACCGTGGACCTGCGCGGCTCGGTCATCAGCTTTGTCCTGCGCTCCGGGCGGCGGTTTGTCATGCGGGGGGGACGCAGGCCCGGCAGGCGGGTTGGACATCTGGGCGCTCTGCTCGGCCTTTCCCCCGCCCCGCACCCTACGGTGTGGCTCAACAATGCGGACCATCAGGCCGCCGCGCAGATGATACCGCCACACACGCCTGATGCGCCGGTGATTGCCCTTGGCCCTACAGCCAACTGGCACGGCAAAGTCTGGCCGACCGGGCATTACCTCCCTCTGTGGCAGCGGCTTGCTGCCACCTACCCCCATGCCCGCCCTGCCATTTTTTATGGTCCCGGCCCGCAGGAGGCAGAACTGGCCAGCTCCGTGCTGCATGACCTGCCCCACGCCATAGACGCCGGAGGACGGTTTACCCTGACCGAAACCGCCGCCATGCTGGCCCGTTGTGCTTTGTATATCGGCAACGATTCCGGGTTAATGCATCTGGCTGCGGCGGCGGGCACACCCACACTGGGGCTGTTTGGCCCCTCCCGCGCATCGGAATATGCCCCCACCGGGGCCATTACGCGCTGGGTGGAGGCACCAGGGCCGGAGGGACACGCCCCTATTGCCGGGTTAAGTGTGGAGTGCGTAGCCCATGCGGCCCTGACACTCCTGCGTCATGGCCGGACATGAGCAGCCTGCCTATGGCTCCACTGCCCCACCCGGTCTAAAGTCTGCGCCTGCGGCCTGCATCCTTGCAAAAAAGGACAACACACCATGCCATTGCCTGCCCCACCCCACATCACCCGGCTTGAGGGCCGCACCATCCTCAAACTTTCCGGCGCGGACCGTGTGCGGTTTTTGCAAGGTCTGGTCACGGCGGATATTGCAGCCCTGCAACCAGCACAGGCGGTATGGGCCGCATGCCTGACCCCACAGGGCCGCTGGCAGGCAGATTTTTTTGCCCTGTCCGACCCCGATGATACCTGCCTGCTGCTGGACTGCGCCACCGAACAGGCCGAGGCCCTGCGCATGCAGCTCATGCGCTTCCGGCTCCGTTCGGATGTGCAGATGGAACTGACCGCTCTCCCCGTTTATGCCGCATGGGGTAACAGGCCCGAAGCTGCCTTGCTGGAAAACGCAATAAGCGTTGCAGACCCCAGACTGCCCAACGCAGGCTGGCGGCTGATAGATCCGCCCGCCAGCACGGAACAGACCGCCACCCAACTGGACTATGACCTGCACCGCCTGACCCTCGGCCTGCCCGATGGCATACAGGACTGCGAACCCGGCCGCACACTGGCAGCAGAAGCCAACATGGACCTGCTTGGCGGCATTGCCTGGAAAAAAGGGTGCTACATGGGGCAGGAAGTCACAGCCCGCATGCACTACCGCACGCTACTCAAGCGCCGCCTTGTACCCATTGCCGCCACAGCGCCCCTGCCCGCCCCCGGCACACCCGTCCTGCATAACGGGCAGGAGGTTGGTACCCTGCGCTCCTCGCGCGATCATGTCGGGCTGGCACTGCTCAAGGTGGACATGGTCGACAAACCCCTGACCTGCCTTGACCATAACGTGATTGCCCGCCCTCCCGCGTGGCTGCTACCAGCCCTTGGCACGCCACCAGAACCCTCCGCCACCACACCGGACAAACCATGACCTACACCGCACCTGACGCCACAGTGCTTGATGCAATGCTCAGCACAATCAAATACGATGCTTCCGGCCTGATTGCCGCCATTGCCCAGCAGCATGATACGGGCGAAGTGCTGATGATTGCATGGATGAACGCCGAAGCCCTGCGTGAAACACTGCTGAACGGGCGCGTCTGCTACTACTCGCGCAGCCGCAAAAAGCTGTGGCGCAAGGGGGAGACATCCGGCCAGATCCAGCATCTGCACGAAGCCCGGCTGGATTGTGATGCAGACGCCGTTCTACTTCTGGTCAACCAGATTGGCGTTGCCTGCCATACCGGTCGCAGAAGCTGCTTTTACCGCGCATTCTCCCCCACCGGGCTGCTGGAACTGACCAAGCCTGAAACTGACCCCGCCGAGCTTTATAAAACCCACGACCACACGCACGCCTGAGGAGCTGGGCCTACACCCGCCCCCGTAATGCCAGCAGGTCCAGCACGGCAGATGCCGCTGCATCCGCTGGCAGGCTCCCCCCCGGCCCTTCCAGCCCATGCAGGACCGTGGCAAAGGCCGCCTTCTGGGCCTGAGCCACCGCAGAGTTTTCAAATAACGTCCGCACTTCCCGCGCCAGCACGTCTGGCGCGCAGTTTTCCTGCAACAGTTCGGGCACGACCGCATGCCCTGCAAGCAGGTTGACCATAGCCACATATGGCACCCGGATCAGCCTGCGCGCCATAAAGGCCGTAATGGGGTTAACCCGGTATGTTACCGCCATGGGCACACCGGCCAGCGCCAGTTCCAGCGTGGAGGTTCCCGATTTGGTCAGGGCAGCCCCGGCTGCGGCAAATGCGTCGTGCTTGTCATCCACATCAGTCACCACAATCGGGCGAACGGGCCAATGATGCACGGCCTGCTCAACAGTAGCCGCCACCACGGGGGAAACTGGCACAACCGGCACCACATCAGGCATGCTGGTGCGAAGCTGGACCAGCATCTGCCTGAACACGGGTAACAGCCGCGGCACTTCCGAGCGGCGGCTGCCGGGCATAAGCACCAGCACCCGTGCGTTATCCGCCAGCCCATGCCTTGCCCTGAACCGGGCTGCATCCCCCTCCTGAGCACCGGATTGCAGAACCGGGTGCCCCACAAAGCGGGTTTTCAGGCCGTGCCTGCCAAAAAACTCTTCCTCAAACGGGAGCAGGCATAGCAGTTCGTCCCAAAGACCGGGGAATTTGCGCACCCTTTTCTGCCGCCACGCCCATACCTGCGGGGCCACATAATGCACGCGCAAAATACCCATACCTGCAATCCGCCGGAGCAGGCGCAGGGCAAAACCGGGGCTGTCTATGGTAATGACCAGATCGGGTTTCTGGGCCGCAATGTCTGCCACAGCCTGATTGAGCCTACGTGAAAGCTGGCGTACACGGGGCAGGATTTCCACCAGCCCCATAACCGCCAGGTCCCGCATGGGAAAAAGGCTGACAAGCCCTTCCTGCGCCATGCGTGCCCCCCCCACCCCGGCAAAGCGGATATGCGGGTTACGCGCACGCAGAGCGTGCATCAGCCGGGCACCCAGCACATCCCCGCTCGCCTCTCCGGCAAGGATCCATACAAAAGGTGATGACGGAGGGAATTCAAGCATATTCATGCACCTGGAACACAACACAAGCGAGTCACCATTCCGGCCAGACAGGGAATGTGCAAGCCGCGATAAGAAAAGAAAAACCTTTCCACTGCCACACAGGCCGACACGGCCTACATCTGCCCCTTAAACCGGGGTCGGGCGGCTTTTCTGCGTTTTGGGGAGCAGCCGCGTTGCCAGCACCGCAGCCGCTATGGCCGCATAGATAAATGGCTCAATGCGCCAGACCTTGAAGGCAATGCTGTAATGCACGCAGGCCAGCACCATGGCCACGTAAACCGTCCTGTGCAGCGGTGCCCACCGCTTGCCCAGCCGCATAATGGACTTGCGCGTGGAGGTGGCGGCCAGCACGCACAGGATTACAAAAGCCAGCAGGCCAAAACTCAGGAACGGGCGGGTGGTAAAATCTGCCCGGATCAGGGCAGGGTCAAGCCCGCGCGCCCATGTCAGATAAAGTGTTATGTGCAGGGCCGCGTAAGTAAAGGCCAGCAGTCCCAGCGGCCTGCGGTAGAGCATGAGGTTCATTCCGGCAAATCGCCGCAAGGGCGTGACCATGAGCGAAACCAGCAGAAAGCGGAACGCATAACGCCCAAAATCATGCAGACATTCACGGTAGGGTTTTGGCCCCAGCCAGCCTAGCCAGCCTTCCACCAGATCAAACACGGCGGGAAGCAGGAACAGGCTGTAAAGCAAAACCTGCCGCGCCAGTGGCGACAGGTTGTTGCGCCGTGCGCGACCAGCAACTGGTAGAGCCATGATCTGCCCTTATTCCTCCCCTGTGCCTGACCCGTGCCTGACAGCACATCCAGACCATGCGCCTTAACCTTGAAAGGAGTTTGTGCGTTATGTCCATAATACGCAAGAACATGCAGGAGTCTCTGATACCATGAGCACAGCAAAGACAATCGGCTTTATCGGGTTTGGCGCAATGGCCAGCCGCATGGCCACAAACCTGAAAAAAGCAGGGTTTGCAGCCGTGGCCTACACACCCTCCGGCAAGGGAGGGGATGAGAACACCGCCTTCCTGCCCAGCCCGGCAGATGTTGCCAAAACGGCGGATATTGTTCTTGTGTGCGTACCCGATGATGAATCCCTACGCGCCAGCATGTACGGCCCGCAGGGTGCGCTGGCTGGCATGCCTGAAGGAGGGCTGTTACTCAATACAAGTTCCGTCTCCCCCGAGGCGGCGCAGGACCTGCTCGATGCAGGCCGGAATCTGAAGATCAGCGTTGTGGACTGTCCTGTTTCCGGCAGCACGCCCGAGGCGGACAGCGCAGCTCTGGTTGTACTGGCGGGGGGCAGTGAGGATGAAATGGCACGCGCCAAACCGGTGTTTGACGCCATTGGCCGCCTGACCATTCATACCGGTCCTGCTGGAAGCGGCGCACGGCTCAAGCTGGTGATCAACGGGATTATGGGGGCCGGGCTGGCCGCTGTGGCCGAAGGCATTGCCTATGGTCTGGCCGCAGGGCTTGACCGCGCCATGCTGTTTGACGCGCTGGATAACATGGCCGTGATTTCCCCCCATCACAAGCGCAAGATCAAAATGGCCAAGGATGGCGATTTTTCGCCCCAGTTCCCTACCCGGCTGATGCAAAAGGACATGCGCCTGCTTATGGATGCCTGCGCCCGTCTGGCCGTACCCGTGCCGACCATGGCCGCAGTCACGCAGGAACTCTCCCTGACCCGCCGCGCCGCAGCGGATGCAGACTATTCCGCCCTGATCGGAGTCATGGAAAACATTGTGGCCAACGACCCGTAAGGGTTTTGTACGCTCACAAGCCGTTCAACCGCGCCCGAACGCACGCAGGGCCTTAACACCCTGCCACATGAGTGCAGCGCGGTCCCCCAGCCCACGAGGTTGCCCTGCCTGCGCGGCTGTGCCTGCAAGGTCCCGCCGTGCCAGTACAGCAGGCAGGGCCGCAAGGCGGAAAGGTCCGGGCAGATGGGGCCAATCCAGCGCGGCCAGCCATACCCGCCCCTGTAGCCTGAGCGCGTCCACCTGTGCAGGCCAGATAAACCGCCCCGATTGCTCGAGCACAGGCCAGTGCCGCAGCATGGCCCCTGCCCCATAAGCCATGCCACAGGCTTCCAGCCTGAGCAGAATGGCAGGGTCTTCCACCCCGAGCAGTTCGCCCACCGCGCGTTGCAGCGCTCCGGGGCCATCACGCATCATGCCCTCCCATGCAGGCTGATCGCGCGCGCCAGCCAGCTCCATCTCGCAAGAGTGAACAAGGCGGAGCAGCGTGCCCTGCCGGGCCTGCCCGCACGCCATCATCTCCAGCAGAAAGGGGGCCAGAATATGTTCGGGGGGACGTTTTTTTTCCAGCACCTCGCGCCACCATTGCAGGCGGATCAGCCCGGCCATCGGCCCGGCAACCGCAGCCGAGCGGGCCGGAGCCAGCACACGAATCAGCTCGTTATGAAACGCCAGCAGCACAAGCCCGCCCGGCTGTGCTGTGACAGGCAGAAAACGCGCACAGAGCAGCCTGTCCGCATCCCCCGCCGCAAGCTCCGCCAATACCTGCATATCGCTGTGTGGTGGAGGGGTGTTCATGACTGTATCCTGCTTCTCTTACCCGGTGGCATGTTGCAAATACATGCTGTTTCATGCGTAATGCACATATAGCTTTCCTTACGGACTGCCGCGCCACCCCACCCCCACCAGCAGGGCAAGTTTCCGTGAGCAAGGGATAAAGAGACATCGGACCTTCATCCGCTGGCTCTGTGCCGCAATGGCGCACCCATAGCTCTGGACAGGCGCGTTTTTAACACGCCCTGCTTGATACGACGGAGTTACGTCATGGCTTTTGAACTGCCAACCCTCCCCTACGCCCCCAACGCCCTTGCCGCCCGTGGCATGTGCCAAGAAACGCTTGAGTTCCACCACGGCAAGCACCACCTGGCTTACGTAAACACCCTGAACACGCTGCTTGAAGGCAAGCCCGACCTTGCTGGCAAGTCTTTGGAAGACATCATTCTTGCCGCGCACGGCAAGGCTGACCTGACCGGCCTGTTCAACAATGCCGGTCAGCATTGGAACCACTCGTTCTTCTGGAACAGCCTGTCCACCTCCGGCGGTGCCATGCCCGAAAAGCTGGGCGCTAAAATTACTGCGGATTTTGGCAGCATTGATACCTTCAAGGAAGAATTCCGCAAGGCCGCCATCTCCCAGTTCGGGTCTGGCTGGGCATGGCTTGTGCTGGGCAAGGACGGCAAGCTGGCCATTACCAAAACCCCTAACGGCACCAACCCGCTGGCCGAAGGTCAGGGCACGGCGCTGCTGACAGCGGACGTATGGGAACACTCCTACTATCTGGACTTCCGCAACCGTCGCCCGGACTACATCACCAACTTCCTGGACAAGCTGGCAAACTACGAATTTGCCGAGGCCCAGCTGAACGCGGCCTGAACGCAAAACCACTGACTACAGGTGGGTCTTGTATAAAAAAGGCGGAGCTCCCACGGGGCTCCGCCTTTTTTCATATCGGCCATTCCATCGGGTGTGTGACATATGCACACATCCCCCTTGATTGTGCTGTTGCCTCTTCCAATCTTAGGAAGTGTCAACACGACAGACCATGCCTTCCATTGCCGCAGAGCGGGATGGGGCAAGGCCTTCAGTCGCCTAAGATAAAGGGACAAGAGGGATATTATGGATATTGCAAAATTTACCGAACGGTCACGCGGTTTTCTGCAGGCGGCACAGACGATTGCGCTGCGCGATTTTAACCAGCAGCTCACCCCCGAACACCTGCTTAAAGCCATGCTTGATGATGAGGAAGGTGCCGCATCGGCCCTGATCCGTGCCGCTGGTGGCAACCCCGATGCGATCCGCGCCGCCAATGAGCAGGCTCTGGCCAAACTACCCAAGGTGCAGGGCGGAGGCGCTGGCCAGCCAGCCGCCACCCCGGATCTGGTGCGTGCACTGGATTCCGCCGAACAGATCGCCCAGAAGGCAGGCGATAGTTTTGTCGCTCAGGACCGCCTGCTGGTAGCCCTTGCCGCAACCGACAGCGCGGCGGGTCAGGCGCTCAAAACCAACGGCGCGACCCCTGATGCGCTGGAAAAAGCCATAGCCACCATCCGCAAGGGACGCACAGTGACCAGCGAAAACGCTGAAGCCAATTTTGACGCGCTAAAAAAATATGCGCGGGATGTGACCGAAGTTGCCCAGCAGGGCAAGCTGGACCCGGTTATTGGCCGGGATGAGGAAATCCGCCGCGCCATTCAGGTTCTGGCACGCCGCAGCAAGAACAACCCGGTGCTTATTGGCGAACCCGGCGTGGGTAAGACCGCCATTGTGGAAGGTCTGGCCCAGCGCATTGTAAACGGCGATGTGCCCGAAGCGCTTAAAAACAAAAAACTCCTCTCGCTCGACATGGGCGCACTGGTGGCGGGTGCCAAATATCGCGGTGAATTTGAAGAACGCCTGAAAGCCGTGCTCAAGGAAATTGAGTCCGCCGAAGGGCAGGTCATCCTGTTCATTGATGAAATGCACACGCTGGTCGGCGCAGGCCGGACCGATGGTGCCATGGATGCCTCCAACCTGATCAAGCCTGAACTGGCGCGCGGCACACTGCACTGCATTGGTGCCACCACGCTGGACGAATACCGCAAGTATATTGAAAAAGACGCAGCTCTTGCCCGCCGCTTCCAGCCCGTTTACGTGGGTGAGCCTTCCGTGCCCGATACCATTTCCATCCTGCGCGGGATCAAGGAAAAATACGAACTGCACCATGGTGTGCGCATTACCGATGGCGCGCTGGTGGCTGCGGCAACCCTGTCCAACCGCTATATCACGGACCGCTTTCTGCCCGACAAGGCCATCGATCTGATAGACGAGGCCGCAAGCCGGCTGCGTATGCAGATCGACAGCAAACCCGAAGAGCTGGACGAACTGGACCGCCGTATTATCCAGCTCAAGATCGAGCGGGAAGCACTGCGCAAGGAAGACGACACCGCAAGCAAGGACCGTCTGGTATCCGTTGAAACCGAACTGGCTGATCTGGAAGAAAAGTCCAACACACTCAGTGCCACATGGCATGCGGAAAAAGACCGTGTGAACGCGGTGCAGAAGTTGCAGGAACAGCTGGATCAGGCTCGCTCCGATGTGGAAGTAGCCCAGCGCAAGGGCGACCTGCAACGCGCTTCCGAGCTGATGTATGGCGTTATTCCCAACCTGCAGGGCCAGATTGCCAGCGCGCAGCAGACAGAGGGACAGGAATCCAGAAGTGCGAACCTTGTCTCCGAAGCGGTGACTGATCAGGGCATTGCCTCGGTTGTCTCACGCTGGACGGGTGTACCCGTGGACCGGATGCTCGAAGGCGAGCGCGCCAAACTACTGCGGATGGAAGACGAACTGCGCAAATCCGTTGTGGGGCAGGAACCCGCCCTGCGTGCGGTCGCCAATGCCGTGCGCCGTGCCCGCGCCGGCTTGCAGGATCCCCACCGCCCGATCGGGTCTTTCCTGTTCCTTGGCCCAACGGGTGTTGGCAAAACGGAACTGACCAAGGCGCTGGCGCGCTTTCTGTTTGACGATGATAAAGCCCTGCTGCGGATTGACATGAGCGAGTTCATGGAAAAGCACGCCGTAGCCCGCCTGATTGGCGCGCCCCCAGGTTATGTGGGGTATGAGGAAGGGGGCGTGCTGACCGAAGCCGTGCGCCGCCGCCCCTATCAGGTCATCCTGTTTGACGAGGTGGAAAAAGCACATGAAGATGTGTTCAACATTCTACTGCAGGTGCTCGATGATGGCCGCCTGACCGATGGTCAGGGCCGCACCGTGGACTTCCGCAATACGCTGATCATCCTGACCAGTAACCTCGGCTCCGAATATCTGGCCAACCAGCCGGATGGAGATACACCAGCCATGGTGCAGGCACAGGTCATGAAGGTGGTGCGCGAGCACTTCCGCCCCGAGTTCCTGAACCGTCTGGATGAAGTTATCCTCTTCTCGCGTCTCCAGCGGGTGGATATGGCCAAGATTGTGGACATTCAGGTCAGCCGTCTGCAAAAACTGCTCGAAGACCGCAAGATTGGCCTGCATCTGGATGCTCTGGCCGAAACATGGCTGGCGAATGAAGGGTACGACCCGGTTTATGGTGCACGCCCCCTTAAAAGGGTTATTCAGCGCAGCCTGCAAAACCCGCTGGCGGGGCTGTTACTGGAAGGTGCGATCCATGATGGTGAGACCGTAAACATTTCTGCCAACGGGGACGGTCTGCTGATCAACGGTCAGGCCGCCACAGAGCCTGAACCAGCCTACTAACCCCAATACCCCCGCCTGTGGACAGCGCATAAAAAAACGGGAGGGCGCATGCCTTCCCGTTTTTTTATTGAACAAGAAAGGAATACAACCATGTCCGAGCCTGAATGGCTCATCTGGGCCAGAGAGGTTCAGGCCATTGCCCAAACCGGACTGACCTTTGCCAACGACCCGTTTGACCGTGAACGCTACGAAATGCTGCGCACTCTGGCCGCAAAAATGATGGCCCGTGGCAGTGGCGCCCCCCTCCAGCAGATAGAAGACCTGTTTGCCCAACAGGCAGGCTACGCCACCCCAAAGCTGGAGGTGCGTGCCGGGGTATTTGACGCCCATAACCGCCTGCTCATGGTACGGGAAGTAATGGATCAGAACCGCTGGACCGTGCCCGGCGGCTGGGCAGATGTAAACCTGAGCGCATCGGAATCCGCCGCCAAGGAAGTACGGGAGGAAACCGGCTACACGGTACGGATTACCCGCCTAGCCATGGTTCTGGACCGGGCAAGGCAGGGGCATGAACCGCCCGAGGCTTTCTCCATCACCAAACTGTTTTTTCTGGGAGAACTCACCGGTGGAGCCCCCACCACCAGTATTGAAACCAGCGAGGTCCGGTTTTTTGCACGCAATGAAATCCCGCACGATCTCTCAACCGGGCGTATCTCGCGCTATCAGATTGACCGTCTGTTTGCACACCATGCCAATCTGGGCCTGCCAACCGAATTTGACTGATTAAAAACGCCTGCCCGGCCAGATCAGACTGACTGATCCACCGGGCCGGGCTGCCCCGGCTACAACACTAGGCTATCTGGGGCGTAATGTGCTGGAACTGCCGCTCAAAACGCGCACGGTCTTCAACCAGCAGGCGCACGGTAATATCCGCCTCCTCCTCTCGGTCGTGGCGGCCTATAACCTCACCATGCTGGTACAGCCATGCCAGAGCTGCGCCATCGGCCAGTGGCAGGGCGTAACGCACCATTTCCATTCCCGCTGTAATGCGCTGGTCAATGCGGGCCAGAAGTCGATCCAGCCCGTCACCCGTAATGGCGGAAATGGCAACGCTGTCATCCCCTTGCAGGGCAGCCGCATGTTCGCCCAGCAGGTCCACCTTGTTCAGCACCTCAACCATGCGACCCGGCCAGTCCTGCTCAAGCATGTTATCCTTGGCCATGCTCTGCAAAACGCCCAGAACGTCCTTTTTCTGGGTTGCGCTATCGGGGTGGGCAATGTCGCGCACATGCAGGATAATATCGGCCTCGGCCACTTCTTCCAGCGTTGCGCGGAAGGCGGCGATCAGCTCTGTTGGCAGGTCGCTGATAAAACCCACCGTGTCCGATAGAATAACCTGCCGCCCCGATGGCAGCTCAATGGCGCGCATGGTCGGGTCCAGTGTTGCAAACAACTGGTCCTGCGCATAAACGGTGGCCCCGGTCAGGGCATTGAACAGGGTGGATTTGCCCGCATTGGTGTACCCTACAAGGGCCACGACAGGGAATGGCACACGCTTGCGGGCCTGCCTGTGCAGCCCGCGTGTGCGGCGCACCTGCTCCAGATCCTTTTTAAGGCGCACAATGCGCTCGCCAATCATCCGGCGGTCAGCCTCGATCTGGGTTTCGCCCGGACCACCCAGAAAGCCAAAGCCACCGCGCTGGCGCTCAAGATGGGTCCACAACCGCACAAGGCGGGAACGCTGGTACTCCAGATGCGCCAGTTCAACCTGTAATGTCCCTTCCCGCGTAGCGGCTCGGGCACCAAAAATATCCAGAATAAGGCCGGTTCGGTCGATCACCTTGCAGCCGAACTCGGTTTCCAGATTACGCTGCTGGGCGGGGGTCAGTTTGGTGTCCACCACCATTACGTCAATATTGTCGGCCTTGACTGCAATTCTGAGGGAATCGATCTGTCCCTTGCCCAGCAATGTGGCCGAGCGGCGCATACGCAGCAAAAGAACGGCTTTACGGACAATAACCAGACCGATTGAGGCCGTCAGGCCAACGGCTTCTTCCAGCCGGGCCTCCGCGGCCCTGACGTCCTGCCCATGGACTGAGCGCTCCCATGGCAGAATAACGGCAGCACGCGTTGCAACCGTTTGTTTTTTCTCAGTAAAACTCGTCGCCAAGAGATGGTTCCTTGTCCGCCTTTGCGTCCGCTCCGGTGGAGTCTGCAATATCTACGGGAATACTGGGCATAACTGTGCTGATGGCATGTTTGTAAATAAGCTGGGTCTGCTCATCACGCCGGAGAAGCACCACCTGATCATCAAACCACGTAATAAAACCCTGAAGTTTGACACCATTGACCAAAAATACGGTCACAGCCGCCCGGGAACGGCGAATCTGGCCTAAAAATGCATCCTGCACATTATGTGCACTCTCTTTTTCCACTGTGTGCGACCCTATTCCATTTTCTTTTTTCTTGGGAGCCAGATCCAACGCCTGCCCTGACTCGTAACAACTCACTGATCAGCCAGTGTTCCGCTCGTCCGATGTTACACCAAGCTGCTTGAGTTTACGATGCAAAGCGCTCCGCTCCATGCCCACAAACAACGCTGTGCGGCTTATGTTCCCTCCAAATCGTAATAATTGTGCCTGAAGGTACTGAGTTTCAAACAGGTCCCGCGCCTCGCGCAGTGGCAGGCTCATGACATCGGTCGAAGCATCAAACTTTAACAGCCCCGGTGCGTTCTCCCCTATTGTGGAAGGCAGCATGTCCGCACGGATCAGGTCCTGACTGCTGCCGGGCTGCATGATCAGCACCCGCTCCATCAGGTTCCGCAATTCACGCACATTCCCCGGCCAGTCATACGCCTGCAGAACCGCTACGGCATCAGGCGACAGATCGCGTGAGGGCAGGCCTGCCATCTCCGCCGCACGGTGCAGGAAGAGCGTGGCCAGACCGGGAATATCGTCCCGTCGTTCCTTGAGGGCTGGCATCCGCAAAGGCACGACCGCCAGACGGTAATACAGATCCTCGCGGAAGCGCCCGCCTACAATTTCGGCCTGAAGATCGCGGTTGGTGGTCGCCAGTACGCGCACATCCACCTTAACGCGGGAGCCACCACCCAGCCGCTCAAAAGTCTGGTCCTGCAAGGCGCGGACGATCTTGCCCTGCGTCTCCAGCGGCATGTCCGCCACCTCGTCCAGCAGCAGGGTGCCACCATGGGCGCGTTCGAGCACGCCTGTACGGCGGCCAACACCATCCACCCCGCCTTCCAGCCCGAACAGTTCCTCCTCAAACCGGCCCGGGGCCAGCGTGGCACAGTTGAGCGCCACAAAAGGTCCATCCGTCCGGCGGGAGCGGGCATGGATCATGCGGGCGGCCACCTCCTTGCCTGACCCCGGACCGCCACTGATCAGCACGCGTGAGCCGGTGGGTGCCACCTTTTCTATCTGGTTGCGAATGGCCACAATCTGGGCGCTGCTGCCATACAGGTCTGCATCCTGCCCCGCACGCAGGCGCAGTTCCTCGTTCTCGCGCGCAAGGCGCGATGCCTCAAGCGCACGGCGGACAATGACCAGCAGCCGATCGGCCTGAAACGGTTTTTCTATAAAATCGTAGGCACCATGCTGCAAAGCCGCCACGGCGGTTTCGATCGTGCCATGGCCCGAAATCATGACCACGGGCACGGAGGCTTCCTCCGCCTTCATGGTCTGCAGGATTTCCAGCCCGTCCATATCCGAGCCCTGCAACCACACGTCCAGAATGACCAGAGACGGCCTGCGAACCCGAAAAGCCGCCAGAGCCGCCTCGGAACTGGAGGCCACGCGGGCCTCGTACCCTTCATCACACAGAATGCCTTCTATCAGCATCCGGATGTCGGGTTCGTCATCAACGATCAGGATTTCATGCGCCATGGTCGTCTTTCACCGGCAAAACCAGAGTAGCCACAGTTCCCTTCTCTCCTGCCCTGTCTTCCAGACGAAGCGTTCCACCATGATCTTCCATGATTTTTTTCACAATAGCCAATCCCAGCCCTGTTCCCTTGGCTTTGTGCGTTACGTAAGGCTCGGTCAGGCGGTTCCTGTCGTCCTCGGGAAGCCCCACTCCATTGTCGGCCACGACAATAACAATGTTTTCCCCCTCCTGCGCAATACGCACCCACACCTCTCCTCTGGGAGCCGCTTCCGGCCCGGATGCGTCTGCCTGCCGGGGGAGCATGGCAATGGCATCGGCCGCATTTTGCAGCAGATTGATCAAGGCCTGACTGATAAGCCGCCGGTCGCACCGAACCAGAGGTCCGTGCTGTGGCAGATCAAGGTGGAACAAAATCTCATGATGGGCGTTACGTTGCAGGATGAGCACCTCCTGCGCAATACGGGAAAGGTTCTCACCCTTCATAACGGGCTGCGGCATACGGGCAAAAGCCGAAAATTCATCCACCATGCGCCCGATATCCCCCACCTGACGCACGATCGTGTCCGCGCATTGGGCGAATGTATCGGGGTCGGAGGTAATTTCCTTCAAAAAACGGCGTTTGAGCCGCTCGGCCGCAAGCTGGATGGGAGTAAGCGGATTCTTGATCTCATGCGCAATGCGGCGGGCCACATCCGCCCAGGCCGCCTTGCGCTGGGCCTGCTGCAAAGCGGTAATGTCATCAAAAGTCATGACATACCCTTCGGTTACGGAGCCGCGCAGTTCCGCCCCCACACGCACAAGCAGGGTACGCTGGCTGGTGGCGTGGCCGATCTGGATTTCACGCGTGAACACGGTCTCGGGCGAGAGGGTGATCTCTTCGAGCAATCCGGAAAATTCCGGCACACGGGTTGCCAGCGGCTCGCCCGTGGCATCTGCCAGATTGGTCTGGAGCAGCACGCTGGCCGCACGGTTTGGCAGTTCGATCCGCTGCTCCACATCCAGCCCGATCACCCCTGCGGATACACCGGACAGAACAGCCTCGGTAAAGCGCCTGCGCTCATTGATCTGCCCATAAGCCTGCATCAGTTCCGAACGCTGGCTGTCCAGTTCTTCCGTCATGCGGTTAAAGGCGCGGGACAGGCTTGCCACTTCGTCATCCCGGTCGGTTTCGGGCACATGGACGCGCAGATCGCCCTCGCTCACCCGGCGGGCAGCCATGCTTAGCAGGCCAAGCGGGCGGGCAATCTGGTTGGCCAGTGCAAAGCCGATCAGGGCGGCAACAGCCAGCACCAGCAGTGCCACCAGAGCAAAGATCATAACAAAGGTAAGCTGAATTTTGGCCTTGTTTCTATTGAGGTGTTTGTAATCCGCCACCACTTTTTCCGTCCGGTGCATATGCTCCAGAATGGACGGGTCAACCAGCCGGGTAATCACCAGCATGAGTGTGGGCGTTTGCGACAGTTCCACAACCGCACGCACCGTGCGCTCGTCCGGAGAATCCAGAATGGCCACATCATTGGAGCGCGCCATGAGCGTGGCCGCAGGCGGAGGCAGGTCCTGCAGGTAGCCTGTCCGGCTCATCAGCCCGCCCGCCGCCACAACGCGGTTGGTAATGGGGTCATACACAAGTGCTTCGGTCAGCCCGCGTATGGTCGCCTGACTGTCGAGCATCTGGGACAGGGCATCATGGTCTTGCAACAGTTCCATGCCGCTGGCGGCCAGCTCGTTCTGCGCACTCATGATGTAATTGGACATCGAGAACGCATCTGTACGGATATTGGCGTTATGCTCCTGCAAATACCCCCGTGATGTCTGCAAGGCCTCGTTCAGCGCCGTGTTGACCCGGTCGGAAAACCATATCTGTATTCCGTAATGGAAAAACAGGGTGGCAAACACACCCACCACCACTGTGGGAGCAACGGCCACAATGCCAAACAGGGTAACAAGGCGCACATGCAGGCGCGTGCCCGCCAGCCCCTTGCGGTATTCCACCAGAATAGGCCAGCCACGGACCCCCATGGCCAGCAGCACCAGCAGCAGCACCAGCCCGTTAACAAGCAGCACCAGCGGTTCAACCACAGCGTAATGCCCAAAAGACATCCCGCCCGAAAGCACAACAAATGTTGCAAACACAAGGCATAGCGCCAGAGCCACCAGCGTTACGGCCACGCTCCTGCGCTCAAGCGCACGCAACAGCCATTGCAGGCGCGTGCGCGAAAACAGGTTGGAAAAGGAGAACCGTGTTGCGTGTGTCATACCCGTGGCTAGACTACGCCACGCACAACGGGAATCTCAAGGTCACGTATTTTTTTACGCAAGGTATTCCTGTTCAACCCCAACATGGCGGCGGCCTTGATCTGGTTGCCCCGTGTTTCCGTCAGCGTCATCAGGATTAGAGGACGTTCCACTTCAGCAATAATACGGGCATGCAGATCATGCAACGGCATACCTTCGCGCCCGGCTTCCAGATAACGGGCAATATGGCGCGAGACTGAATCAACCAGTGGTTCGGCCACCTGCCTGCACTCTGGCACAAAATCATTCCCCAAAGGGTCAGCCAGTTCCGCATCTACCAGATCAGCCGTAATGGTCTCCTGCGAATACAGGGCCACAATGCGGCGGATCAGGTTTTCCAGTTCCCGCACATTGCCCGGCCAGCGCCATGCCTGCAGGCGGGTCATGGCGTCCTCATCCAATGTCCGGTAGCCTCCACCCGCCTCGCGGCACTGGGCCAGAAAATGGCGGGCAAGGAGGGATATATCCTCCCGTCGCTCACGCAGGGGGGGCAGACGCAGGGGTACCACGTTCAGGCGGTAATACAGGTCCTCGCGGAAAGCACCCGCCTGTATGGCCTGCCGCAGATCCCTGTGCGTGGCGGCCACAATCCGCACATCGGCATGCAGGGGGGTGGAGCCACCCACGGTTGTAAACTCCCCTTCCTGCAACACGCGCAGGAGGCGGGTCTGAGCTTCCTGTGGCATATCCCCGATCTCATCAAGGAAAAGCGTACCACCCGATGCCTGCTCAAACCGGCCGGGCATGCGACCCAGATTACCGCCCCGCTCGTAGCCGAACAGTTCGCTCTCAATCTGCTCACGCGGGAGGGCGGCCATGTTGACAGCAATAAACGGCCCACTGCGGCGGCGACCATATTCATGCAGGGCACGGGCCACCAGTTCCTTGCCAGTGCCACTCTCACCCGTAATCATAACAGTCAGGTCCGAGGTCGTCAGTCTGGCAATGCTACGGTAAATGCCCTGCATGACCACGGATTGCCCGATCAGCGGCAGCCGTTCCTCCGGCGTCTGGGGGGATGCGGGTTTTTCCGCCTCCTGCACCGGGGTTGTCAGCGCACGCGCCACAACCGCAAGCAGTTCCTTAAGGTCGAATGGCTTGGCCAGATATTCAAAAGCGCCGCGCTGCGTGGCCTTTACGGCAGTTGTCAGCGTGGATTGGGCACTCATGACAATAACCCGCAGGTCAGGCCGGATCTGGCGGATACGCGTGACCAGCTCCAGCCCGTTGCCATCAGGCATGGCCACGTCGGTAATGACCAGATCACCTTCTCCCTCCTGCACCCATTGCCATAGGGTGGAAGCATAGGGCGTGACCTGAACCTGATAACCCGCACGACCAAGTGCCTGCCCCAGCACGGTACGGATGGAGCGGTCATCATCAGCAACGAGAATGGTGGGCAGCGGGGTCATGCGTTTGGAACCAGAGGAATAACAACAGGGAGAGGCTTATCAGGCGCGGGCAGCCTCAAGGTCAAGACAGTCCAGCCCTTTCTTCCGCCAGCGGAAGGAAAAGACTGATCTCCGTTCTGCCCGGTCGGCTTTCGACTTCCATAACTCCGCCGTGATCATCCATTACCTTGCCCACCAGCGCCAGCCCCAGCCCGCTACCGTTGATCTTGGTGGACACAAAGGGCTCAAACAGATGCGGCCTGACAGTCTCCGAAATACCTGGCCCTGTATCCCTTATGGTGACCACCAGCGGCAGGTGCCGCCACTGGGTTGTGCCAGGAGCAGTCACGCGAATACCCGGGCGGTAACTGGTCATCAGGGTAATATCTCCCTTTCTGCCTGCTTCATGCAGAGCTTCCGCCGCGTTCTTGACCAGATTGAGCAGCACCTGCACCAACCTGTCCCGGTCCCCCCATACGTGGGGGAGCGAGGGGTCATACTGCTCTATAATCCGCAGGTTTTTGGCAAAACCATTGCTGGCCAGAAGCTTTACGTGTTCAAGCAGACGATGGATGTTCAGGGCGCGGTAGTCCATCTGCGCCTCACCAAACATGCCCATGCGCTCGACCAGCGCATCTATGCGGTCCACCTCATCACAGATCAGGGTAGCCAGGTCGCGGTCTGCATCTCCTACGGCCTGCTCAAGCAACTGGGCCGCTCCCTTTATGCCCGAAAGGGGGTTGCGTACCTCATGGGCCAGCATGGCCGCCATACCCGACACACTGCGCGCCGCCGAGCGGTAGACCTGCTGCTGGTCCAGCACCCGTGCGGTGGAAGGCAGATGAAAGGTAAGCAGCAGATGCCCCGGATGGTCCAGCACCTCTGCCCCCTGCACGCTCACCCCCTCGTGGTGGAAGCGTGGGGAACTGAACAGGAGGTCATGCTCGGTAACACTCCCCCCGCGCTGGCGCAGATGGGCAAGCAGAAGGTAAATCGGATGGTCAGGGGGGGCAATTTCGGCCATACCACCAGCCCTGATCTGCTGGCGGGACATACCAAAAAACTCTTCCGCAGCCATATTGAGCGCCAGAACAGAATTCCCTACCCCGACTTCAAGCAACGGGACAGGCAGACTATCCAGTAAAAGCGCCGCGTCAGGCTCTGCCCTGTCTGGCGCTTTTGTGCTCACGCCGCGTGAGCCTGTTCTTGCTGGCGCGCAACCTCCTGACGGGAGGCACGCGGTTCCCGCTGTGCACCGGCGGCAATCTGCTGGTCATAAAATTCGGCAATCCGGGCCAGAGCCTCATCCGGTGTTTCCACCTTGTTGAAGGCAGCGCGGAACGCAGCCGAAGCTGGCAGCCCGGCCGAGTACCAGGACACATGCTTGCGGGCCAGCCGCAGGCCGGGGCGTGGGCCAAAATGCTCCAGCATCATATTATAATGCTCCAGCACAATAGCTTTTTCCTGTGCCAGAGCCGGGTCTGGCATTTCCTCCCCCGTGCGCAGGGCATGGGCAACCTGTGCCAGAAACCACGGCCGCCCATAGCAGCCGCGCCCGATCATCACCCCATCAGCACCAGACTGGGCCAGTGCGTTACGGGCATCCGCCGTGGTCAGGATATCTCCGTTGACAATAACGGGCAGGTCCACCGCGTTTTTGACTGTGCGCACAAAAGCCCAGTCCGCCGTGCCGTTATAAAACTGCTGGCGGGTACGCCCATGCACTGTAATCATACGAATACCCGCATCCTGCGCAATACGGGCCAGTACGGGGGCGTTAAGGTGCTCATGGTCCCAGCCCATGCGCATTTTGAGCGTAACAGGCACGGACACCGCCCTGACCACAGTTTGCAGCATGCGCTGCGCCGCAGCCTCGTCCCGCATCAGGGCGGAACCAGCCATCTGCCCCACAGCTACCTTTTTAACCGGGCAGCCGAAATTAATATCGATCAGATCCGCGCCACGGTCCACGGCAATGCGGGCGGCCTCGGCCATGGCCTGCGGGTCACACCCGGCCAGCTGTACGGCATTGGGGCCACCGGCATCAGCCACTTCGGCCATACGCAGGGTTGTATCGTTCTCGCGCACCATTGCCCATGAGGCAATCATTTCGGAAACAACAAGGCCAGCCCCCAGCCTGCGGACCAGCCGCCGGAAAGGCAGGTCGGTCACGCCGGACATGGGCGCCAGAATTACTGGCGTATCAAGAACAACACCGCCCAGATCAATCGGACGCAGCAGAGGTTGCGTTTGCACAGTCATTTCCATTTGCCTACGAATTAGGCAGAAATACCGGTCCACGCGCCCCTGTGCAATGTTTTTTCGCTCTCGCTACACAGCAGGGCTTTACGGTACCAGAACGCTGACCGTAGCCGCACAGGCAATGCCTTCTTCCCGCCCGGTAAAGCCCAGCCGTTCAGACGTTGTGGCCTTGACCGAAATACGGTCCACATCCACTTCCAGCAATGCGGCAAGGCGTTCACGCATGGCCTGCGCATGAGGGCCAATTTTGGGGCGTTCGCAAATCAGGGTCAGGTCGGCATTGACCAGCATGCCCCCCCGCTCGCGAATACGCTGACCGGCATGGATAAGGAAGCGCGCGCTATCCGCATCCTTCCACTCGTTCTGGCTGGGAGGGAAATGCCTGCCGATATCACCTTCGGCCAGCGCGCCATAAATGGCGTCACACAATGCATGGATACCCACATCAGCATCGGAATGACCGGCAAGACCATGTGTGTGGGGGATGGTAATCCCGCACATGATCAGCGGACGCCCTGCCTCAAAGGCATGAACATCGTACCCAAGCCCCACACGCGGCAGCAATGTGGGGCCAATCAGCCTTTCAAGACGCACCAGATCAGCCTCGTATGTCAGTTTGATATTGTCTTCATCACCTGGCACAAGCGCCACGCTAAACCCGGACTCTTCAAGCAGTCTGGCGTCATCCGTGGCGTTAAGCGAGGCGGCTGCGCGGTGCAGGTCCAAAAACAGGCCAAAGCGGAAGCCCTGAGGTGTCTGCGCACGGAACAGATGCTCCCGCGAAACGGTGCCATCAATCACGCCATCTTTTTCGCGCTTGAGCGTATCAGCGACCGGCACAGCGGGAATGGCCCCCGGATGCTCCGCCAGAGCCGCCACAACATCGGCTACCAGTTGCCCGGTTACATAAGGGCGCGCGCCATCATGCACCAGAACCAGATCGGGCTTCTGCTCCGGCGGCAGGGCGTCCAGCGCCTCCAGCCCGGCGCGCACGCTGGCCTGCCGGGTTTGCCCACCCTGCACAGGTGGCAGAACAGCCAACCCCTGCAGCGCATCACTCAGGGAGGAAGGGTCCCCCACCGGCTGAATAGAGGAGACATGCGGCAGAAGAGCCTCTGCGGCATGTCGGATAACGGGCTGGCCTGCAAGCAGCACGTACTGCTTGGGCGTGGCGCACCCCGTGGTGGCGGCATAGCGGCTGCCTGTACCGGCAGCCAGTAGAATGGCAGCTACTCGCATGTCCGAAGCAATGAGGCCACACCCTTGCCTCGTCAAGTCTGAAAATGGGAAAGAGAGGCAGCCCCCACATGCGGGGTTGCCACCCTGATGGCCGCAAGGGCAGGCACCCAGACCCGGGGTTGCCAAACCCACCCTGCCACCAGACCGGTCTGCCCCTTAAAGAGCGGCATCCCCCGTCTCACGCGTGCGGATGCGGATGACACGGGCAAGGTCACTGACAAAAATTTTGCCATCCCCGATCTTGCCCGTATGCGCTGCATCCAGAATCGCTTCCAGAACCTGATCAAGCAGGGCATCGCTCACAGCGACTTCCACCTTGATCTTGGGCAGGAAGCTGATCCGGTATTCAGCTCCACGGTAAATTTCCGTCTGCCCTTTCTGGCGACCAAACCCCTTGACTTCCGAGACAGTAATCCCCTGAACACCCAGCGGCGCAAGCGCTTCACGGACATCATCGAGTTTAAAGGGCTTTATAATGGCGGTAATCAGCTTCATACTGCCTGCAACTCCCTGCTGCAAAACATTTCCATGACGTTACGATATTGGCACAGTTAAACACCAATTGCCAAGAGCTTTGATGCACCTCAAGGCAAGACGGCTGGTTTTGTCGCAATGGAGGGCGCATAGAAGAGGCATGATCCGCAACAGCCTGTGCGGCTTTCCGGGTTTGCCGCCTGCCAGATGTGTGAATGTTAAGGAAAAACCGCATGAGCCCAATCTCCCCCGACGCCACGGCAGAACACGCCAGCATCCACCACCCGCATGTGGCGGATGTGGATGTGTGCATTATCGGCGCGGGGCCTGTTGGCGCCGCCCTTGCGTGCCGTCTGGCACGTGGCGGCATGCAGGTGGTCGTAGTGGACAAGGCGGCCCTGCTCCCCATGGAACACCCCGATCTGGACGGACGGGCCTACGCCATTGCCGCAGGCCCCAAGGAGTTTCTGGAAAGTGCCGGGGTATGGGATCTGCTCCCCGCCGCTTCCTGCCCGATTGAGGAAATTCTGGTAACCGACGGCAGGCCGGGTGAGCCCGCATCCTCTCTTTTTCTCGAATTCACGCGGGAAGATGCCTCACAGCCTTTTGGCTGGATGGTGGAAGCCCGCGCCCTGCGCGTGGCGCTGAACAAATGCCTGAACACCACACCGGGCGTGACCGTTCTGGCCCCTGCGGAAGCAAAAATTACCCGCACGGCGCAAAGTGCGCATGTGCAACTGCTGGATGGCCGCAGCTTTAATGCCCGCCTGATAGTAGCTGCCGATGGTCGCCGCAGCCGCCTGCGCTCCGAAGCTGGCATCCCCCTGACCCGCCTGCCTTACGGGCAGACCGCCATTGTGTGCGCCATTGCCCATGAGTTCCCGCATGACAACAGCGCGCTGGAACACTTCCTGCCCGCAGGCCCGTTTGCGCAGCTCCCCATGACAGGCACGGACGAACATCCTTACATGTCCGCCATTGTATGGAGCGACAAGGACGGCATAGCCGAACGCTTTGCCGCCCTGCCCGATGACGCCTTTGCCCGGCAGGTGGAACGCCGCATGGGTAATACCCGCCTTGGCCGCGTAACACCCGTAGGTCGCCGCTGGACTTACCCGCTTTCCGCCCAGTATGCCGCACGTTATACAGATACACGGCTACTGCTGGTGGGGGACGCCGCACACGGGATTCATCCCATTGCGGGTCAGGGGCTTAACCTTGGGTACCGGGACGTCATTCACCTTAGCCCGCTACTGCTGGACATACACGCACAGGGCAAGGACCCCGGCGCGCCCGCAGTGCTTGCACGCTATCAGGCCTTGTGCCGCCCGGCCAATATGCTCATGCTGGCCGCAACAGATGCGCTGGACAGGCTGTTCAGTAACAATAACCCGGTCCTCCGTCTGGCGCGCGATCTGGGTATTGCGGGTGTGCATCGCTTTCCTCCCCTGCGGAAAGCCTTTGTAAAGCACGCCATGGGTTTGTAATTGCGGAGTAGCCGGAATGCAGGACGGTAACGTTGCCTCAGTCAGTTCCAGTCATTTTGAAGAAAGCAGCATGATGTGTGCGTCACAGCTGACCATCCTGTGGCAGCAGATGACGCAGGAAGCATGCAGCTGCCATGACCCGCTGGTACGCGGCCTGCTGGCAACCGGCGTACGGAGCCATTCCAGCTTTGCCTCGGCTCTGGCAGCCCTGATTGGTCGCAAACTGGGAGACCGCTCTGTGGCCGCCGATGCACTCTCCGAGCTGGTGGAGGAAGGCTTTGACGCCGAACCCGATCTGGTGTGCGCAGGCGCCGCCGACCTGCTGGCCATTCGGGAGCGGGACCCGGCCTGCCCGGACTTTGTAACCCCGTTCCTGTTCTTCAAAGGCTACCACGCGGTACAGACCTACCGCGTAGCACGCTGGCTCTGGCTATCCGAACGGCGGCATCTGGCCCTGCACCTGCAAAGCCGCGCATCGGAACTGTTCGGGGTGGATATTCATCCCGCCGCACAGCTTGGCCGCCGCATTCTGTTTGACCACGGCACCGGCATTGTGGTGGGAGAAACATCCATTATTGAAGACGATGTTTCCATTTTGCAAAATGTTACCCTTGGTGGCACAGGCAAACATTGCGGGGACCGCCACCCCAAGGTCCGCCGGGGCGTGCTGATTGGCGCTGGCGCCAAAGTGCTTGGCAATATTGAAATTGGCGAGGGGGCCAAAATTGGCGCAGGCTCTATTGTACTGGAGCCCGTTCCCCCTTTTACCACTGTGGTGGGCAACCCTGCCCGCAAGGTCGGTGTACGCCACAAAGGCATGCCCGCCCTGAACATGGACCAGACACTCCCCCCTATTGACTACATTATCTGACCATCCGGAGCACGGGGGCGCGCGCTACGGTGTTCTGCCCCCATACGCCTTGCCCAGCCCACTATTGGCACGACGGTTTACCCAGCCCCGCGGTACAGTGCGGCACCAGACAGTCCGGCGCAGAGCAGGCACAAAAAAAGAGCGGAGCGTGATCCTCCACCCTGACAGAATTTTACGGATTAAAAACTGGCGCGCCCTATTGGATTCGAACCAATGACCCACAGCTTAGAAGGCTGTTGCTCTATCCGACTGAGCTAAGGGCGCGAAAAGCCTCCTTCCCGCATAAAGGGAATGGAGGCCAAAAATCAGTGTGTCCAGTTCTGAACCCGGTTATAGCCAAAATTGTCAGCATAAACCTTGGGACGACGATGCCGCTGCACTGGCTGCTCGACCTCATAAGCAATTTGCTCATGCCGGGCGTAAGCCTCGGCCGCCTCACGGCTGTCAAACAGAAGGCGGAGCTGGGAACGGGTATCCGTGCTGCCGGTCCACCCCATAAGGGCGTCCTGCTGACGCGGAGCACCCTGACCGTATTCAAACACCCATTTACGGGTGCCTGCCAGACCGGACTGAGCAGCCGGTTTGGACTGCTGATAAATACGCGCTGGCATTATGTGCCTCCCGCTTTATTTATGGTCGGGGCGCCCGGACTCGAACCGGGGGCCTCGTGTACCCAAAACACGCGCGCTACCAGGCTGCGCCACGCCCCGAACAAGCGGGAAACTAGGCGTCTAATCATAAACTGGCAACCCTGTTGCGCTAAAAAAATTACTCCACACACTCTTTTTTGTTGCTGACCAGTGGCGGCACGAACAACGGAGCCGTATCCCACGGGAAAAGAACCCATGTCTCCTGTGGAACTTCCGTAATGAACAGGTCGGTCAAGGGCTTACCGGCAGGTTTGGCGTACAGGCAGGCAAAATAGGCTTTGGGCAGATATTCGCGCACAAAGCGCGCGGTCACGCCGGAATCGACCAGATCATCAATAATCAGGAACCCTTCTCCATCCCCTGCGGCCACTGGTGCCTTGATAATCTGGGGCTGACCTTTTTCTTCTTCGTCATAAGTCACGACGGAAATGGTCTCGATCAACCGGCAGCCCAGTTCCCGGGCTGCAATGGCTGCGGGGATCAACCCGCCACGGGTAACCGCGACAATACCTTTAAAGGGCATTCTGGGCATAAGGGCCGCCGCCAGTGCCCGTGCATCCCTATGCAGTTGCTCCCATGTTACCGTGGCATAATGCACCGCCATAAACACCATCCTTTAACAATCACGCCGCAGGCCGGGTTCCCCCACCTTCATGCGCCCTGTCTAGCAGGAAGATACGCCAGTTCCTACAGAGTGTTGCGCACCCGCAATCACCCATCTGTCAGGCCAGATCAAAACCGGGGCCAACAGACTGGCAGACCGCAGCGGCTACTGTGGGGTGATCAGTCTTCATTCTCCCCGCCGGGGGTATCACCAATCCGTTCCAGATATTCGGGTTCCCCGTAATCGCCTACGTCTTCATCCACATCCATACGCACAACAACGGCACCGGCAACATGCAGGATACCAGCCCGGATTTTATCTACACGCCTGCGCGCATCTTCCACATTCGGGCACACAACAGGCACTCCCGCCCGCAACACCGCCCCTTGCCATACAAATGGCTGAAACACGATCCGCTCCGCCACCGCCATGCTAGCCTCCCACATGCAATACGTTCCCAATTTGTTCTATCATGGATGCATGCTCGGACAAAAGCGATAATGCGCAGCCTGCACGGGCATACCATTACCTTTGTACAGTACCCTCAGCCGCCATATGGGGAAGCGGCATGCCATACTGCTCTCCATATCGTGCGGCAAACACATCACGTTCCAGCCGTTCGCAATAATCCAGATAGCGGATGAGTGCTTTTTCTGCCCGTACCGTACGGCCATAACTCCGTTTGTAATGCCGCCAGAGGATCAGCACATTCACGGACCATGCATCATAACTATGCCGGGTTACGCGCTGGCGTATGCTGGGAGGCAGGGCATCGAATGCCTGCCAGTCGTTTCCATCATACCTGCGCCAGACCTCATGGCGCAGGGTACGTTCGTTGCCGAAGGCTGGCGCGCGGGTCATTGCGCTGCGGGCTCCATCTGCCACGCAGGGAACCGGTCTGGCAGATTTGCAAACTCACTTGCATCAAAAAGAGTTTGTCCGGTATCTGGCACAAGACAGGCTTCCAATGCGGCGCGAATGGCAGCCTCATCCATATCATCCGTGCCGATAAACACCATTTCCTGTCTGCGGTCGCCATAAAGCCGGTCCCACCGGGAAACCAGCATATCCTGCCATTCCGTATCTTCCGGCCAATGTTCGGGGGGAATGGCAACCCACCAGTGCCCGGCAGCCTGCGTTTGCACCAGCGCACCAGCCTGTCCCAGCTCACCCACCCACATGGGTCTGGTCGCCAGCCAGAAATACCCCTTGCCGCGCACAACGCCCTGCCAGGCATGATCTATAAAAGCCTTGAATTTTTCGGGAACAAACGGACGGCGCGCCCTAAAAACAAAACTGCGGATACCGTATTCATCCGTTTCGGGAGCATGGTCTGCAAACCCGTAAAGCTCTTTGTACCATAATGGGTTTTTGTGAGCTTTTTCGTAATCAAATCGGTGCGTATTCAAAACCCTGTCCAATGGCACCACGGAATTGTCTGTTTCTACAAGATCGGCATCAGGGTTCAGGCTCATGATAATCTGGCGGGCGGCTACACGCTGTTCAGGCGTGGCGCTGGAAACCTTGTTGAGCACAACAACATCCGCAAATTCAATCTGCTCCACCAGCAGGGAAACAAGGGCGCGCTCATCGTCCTCCCCCGCGATTTCTCCCCGATCCTTGAGAAAATCGGTTGAGCCGTAATCCTTCAGAAGGTTAACCGCATCCACAACGCTTACCATGGTATCCAGCCGGGCTATGTCCGCCAGACTGGCTCCGGCTTCGTCGCGGAACTCAAACGTGGCGGCAATGGGCAGGGGTTCCGCAATACCGGTTGATTCCACCAGAAGGTAATCAAACCGCCCATCTTCGGCCAGCCTGCGCACCTCCTGCAACAGGTCATCACGCAAGGTGCAGCAGATGCAGCCGTTGCTCATTTCCACCAGTTTTTCGTCCGTGCGGGAGAGGTTGCTCCCACCGCGCACCAGATCGGCGTCTATGTTCACATCGCTCATGTCATTCACAATGACCGCGACCTTGCGGCCTGTGCGGTTATTCAGAATGTAATTGAGCAAGGTTGTTTTTCCGGCACCAAGAAAACCGGACAAAACGGTAACAGGCAGTCTGGCGGACATGGGAGAACCTTATTGTTGCAGCACACTCCCTCCGGTATATACGTTATAATATAACATAACAATTATGACCTGAAATTAAAGCGCCACTCCGCAGGCAAAGCAGCCCCAGAGCAGGCCATGCACCCATGCCCCACTCCGCCCATACCCGCTTTATGGCGCGCTGAGATGCGTATAAAGAATGGAACAGCCTATGCCGATCAGCGCGCACCCGCCCAGAATTTCTGCGTAACGGCCAATCCACACGCTGGCATGTCGGCCAATAATCACCCCCATTGTAGCCACAACGGTTGTAACACCGCCAATAACCAGACAGGCGGACAGAATATTCACCTGCATGACACCCAGACTAACCCCCACAGCCGTTGCATCAATGCTGGTGGCCAGTGCGGTTGTGACCAGACCGAGCACCCCACGCCGCGGCGACGCCTGATCCACAACCTGTTCTGGCTGGGTCTGCTCTTTCCCCCGCACGGCAAGGCGGATCATATTACCGCCAATGGCCAGCAGCAGGCCAAAGGCGATCCAGTGGTCAACCGCTGCAATCCATGTGCTGAGCGCCAACCCCAGAACCCAGCCGATGACTGGTGTTATGGCTTCAAAAAAACCAAAGACCGCACCTATGCGCACGGCGTCATTCAAACGGGCGTTCTGCTGGCTTGCCCCTTTACCAACTGCCGCGGCAAAGGCATCTACCGACAGGCTGAGCCCCAGAACACCCAGCGTGAAAAAACCAGTCATGAGAAGTCCACGGGCCGCAGGAAACACAAACAGCAGACAGAAATCCCCCGGCCACAACTGGGACTCCCTCCGCCGTTGGTCTTGCCTGGCGTTTTTTGCAAAACGCTGCCTCCACCATGGCCCTAAAGCCAAGTATGTTGATGAAGGCCCCTCAAAACTGAGGGTAACTACTCCCCAAGGACTGCGCGATGCCTACCAAGTGCTGCGCAGGATTGCAACCCTGTGTTTATCCGCTTTTCATCCACAGGCTTACCCACGCAAGCATCCTCAGAATCTGTGGATAATATAAGGGTCAACAACTGGTCTGCGCAGTCATGCGCCCTGATCTCTTTCCAGCAGTTTTTTGAACTCCTCCCCCCCTACTCTGTGAATAACCCGCCACTACGCCACACAACACGACCCACAATCCTGACGGGATAACTGCCATCTCGGGTCATTTGCTGTGCTTCCTGCGCGTTGATCTCATCGGTGGGATAACGCGGATTATCGCTCATAACCAATAAATTGCCATTTGCACGAAGAGAAAGCCTTTTTACCAGAAGCTGGTTGCCAACTCTTAAAGCATAGACACCACCTGTAAAAATATCTTTATCCATCAGATCGAAAACAACGCTGTCACCAGAAAAAATAACAGGCTCCATACTATCACCACGCACGGTAAAGCTGACCAACCTGCGTGATCTGGCTTTAAGATGATCTGGCAAAAGAGATGTGCTTATTTGGAAAGATATACTTTCTTCAGCATATACTGACGAAACACCATGCCCGACTGATAATTCCACATCATAGCCGGGGATATGCATGAGTTCTGTGGGTGTTTTCTGCCTGCATGCCACTGCGTTACTGCATGAATTGGGCTGATCGCCAAACAGCAGCCATTGCAGGTCCACATCGCACGCCTGTGCGATCTGTTCCGCGATCCCGATTTTCCACTCTCTTCCGTTCATGTAACCGCTAAGAGTGGTTGTACCGACGTTTGCCGCCACGGCGACATAAGCCAGCCCTCCGGCATTCTTTACAGCCTGCTTCAGGCGCGAAAAGCGCGAAAGCTCTTCCCACTTGCGATCTGCTTCTGGAAAATCACCGATTTCGGTGTTTTTCATGCTCATTTTTGGGAGTTTTCTGACGCTTTCCAGTGTTTATCCACAAGATATCCACTGAAAAGACGTGGGCACCAACCGAAAACGATTGACGTAATTCGGTGTGTCGCTATTTTCACGTTAGTTCCTCCGTTCATAACAGACGCGGTTGGACGAAAAAAAGAGGCCGGGGGGCAACCGACCTCAAAGCTCAGGGAGTCCACTTATGGCACAAAAGCCATCAGGGATGCACGCAGAGGATATTAACGCCAAACTTCGTAAGTGGTTTAAATCTCTCGCTACACTACCCCGTTATATGGGGAAGAAACCCGCCCCTGTTAGCGCCACGATCAGTCAGTCTGGATCTTATGGAAATGGAAACCACCTCCATTCAGGGTAGAACCCTTTGCGAGGTTTGGGAGCGGAGCCGGTTTCATACAGATGGGTTTTCTGTCTGTATACGTGTTGTATGGCCCCAATAAATGCACTGTGGATTGTCATGGTGGCTCCCATGGGACGCCCCGCCACCCGGCGTCAGACCGCTTTTACCCCTCCATGCCTTCGTGCACAGATACCGGCACAACATACATCCATACACATGGGCTTTTTTCCAATCTAAAATAATGAAAAAAATCATGGTGTATAATCGCATAATACTCCCACAAAGTTATCAAAACGTAATTGAAAAAACCTAACATCTTCTATACTTTGCGTGGAATCTTAGAATAAAAGAGATTATTTTGCTCCATTCCCTTGCATCTCGGATCATCTTTGTCGGCTTCATCGTCAGCGCTAATCTGATCTGCCTTTCCTTGCTGCTGCTCTCCGCCTCCGACAACATGATCTCCAGCTTTGAATGGAATGCCCACAGGCAGAAAATTACCGAAGTAGTCTCCGAAACCCTGTCTGACCTGCGAGAATCCCAGGCCGAAGAACGCGGCTATCTGCTCACCACAGACCCTTCCTTCGCCAAGGATTTTGACGACCGCATTGCCTCGGCCCTCGCCAATGTCAACATGCTTGAACAACTGGTGCAGGATAACCCCATACAGCATGAACGGGCACAAAGCCTGCAAGTTGCCACCAATGAGCGGCTGGATACCCTGAGCAAACAGATCGCACTGGCCCGTCAGGGCCGGTTTGATGAGGCCCGGTCACGGGTTATCGTCGGACAAGGGCGTATAAACATGGCCATTATTGCCCAAAAAGCCAATGAAATCCTACAGACAGAACAAGAACTGCTCATTGCGCGGGAAGCCACGGCCAGAGCGCACGCGACATGGAACAGGAAGCTGGTCATTGGCGGATGTCTGATTATTGTTCTGCTGGTAAACAGCCTTCTGTATTTTGTGCTCAATGGCATGCGCCGTTCCGTCAGCCAGATTACGCGCGCCATGTCCGATTTCGGGAATGGTAACCGCACCGTCCGTGTGGACGATCAGATGGGCTGTACGGAGTTTGATATGCTGGCCCATGGCTACAACACCATGGCCGAACGGCTGGACGCCGCCATGCAGGCCCAGGAAGCCAGCGACTATAAGCTGCTCCAGGCCAATGCCGAACTCAAACGCAACAACAAAGCCATGGAACTGCTGGGCGAAATGGCGCACCGCCTTCAGGCTGCCCGCACCAGCAGCGAGCTTTCTGCCATTATCGGCGCTTTTGTGCCCCGCGTACTACCCGGCATACCTGGTGCGCTGTACACACATAACCATATCACCAACCAGCTTGAACGCATTGCACACTGGGGTAGCCGTACACCCGTTGGCCGTGATGGCCTGCACCCTTCGTCGTGCTGGGCGCTGCGGCTGGGGCAGAGTCACTCCGTCAACTCTCCTGGCGGAGACGTGACCTGCCAGCATGTCGATAGCGATGTCAGCATCTACCATTGCGAACCCCTGTTTGCGAGTGGCGAGGTTGTGGGGCTTTTGTACCTGCAAAGCCATGTGGCGGAAGAAAACCGCTTCCGTCTTGTTGCACTGGTGGAAAACATTGCCTCTGCGCTGGTTAACCAGAACCTGCAAAAAGACCTGCTTGAACAAACAATCCATGACCCGCTGACAGGCCTGTTCAACCGTCGCTATATGGAAGAAGCCCTGAACACCGAAATTGCCGCAGCCAGCAGGAACAACACGACACTGAGCCTGATTATGGCCGATATTGACCATTTCAAACGCGTTAACGATGAATTCGGGCATGACGCGGGGGACATGGTCCTGCGCACCATTGCCAATGAAATCCAGAACTCCTTCAGAAGCAACGACATTGTATGCCGGTTTGGTGGAGAGGAATTCCTGATCATCACAACCTATCACCCGTTGAACGCGCTCATCCAGCGGGTGGAAAACCTGCGGTCGAACCTGTCCCGGCTGGAATTACATTACAGTGGCCGCGCTTTGGGCAAAGTCAGCATGTCGTTCGGTGTAACCACATGGGACAAATCCTTACCAACGGAAACGACCGCCATTATCCGCAAGGCTGACGCGGCTCTTTATCAGGCCAAAAAAAACGGACGGGACCGTATTATTGTCGGCTGATACCCACCGCATACGCGACAACGCCGGAATACACCCCCTGCCCCTCTCTTGATCTCGCGCCCGATCCGACCCATTCTAGGCCGGAACAAGATATCGCCTGACGCGCCAAAGCGTCCTACGCAATGTAGCACCGGCTGCCACGTCAGGAGACGTGCCATGCGCAGTAACGAGAAACATAGGACAAAGTTCATGGACCTTCTGCATACTCTCAAGCACCGTCATGCAACCAAGGCGTATGACAGGGAGCGCAAAATACCTGCTCCTGTCATAGCACAACTGCTGGAAGCCCTGCGTTACAGCCCCTCCTCCGTCAATTCCCAGCCATGGCACTTTTTTGTGGCCGACACGGACGAGGGCAAGGCCCGGATTGCCAAATCCACCAGCAGCATCTTTGCCGTTAATACACCTCGTGTCATGGACGCATCACACGTCATTGTGCTGAGTGCTCGCAACACGCTGCCGCCCGAATACCTGCAAACCCTCGCAGATCAGGAACAGGCTGATGGCCGCTATATCGATGCAGATGCCCGCGCGCTAACGCATAAAGGGCGGTTGGGGTTTGTGGGGCTGCATGAACAGGCAGGTGACGTACCCACATGGACACAAAAACAGACCTATATTGCACAAGGTTTTCTGCTTCTGTCTGCTGCTCTTCTTGGCGTGGATGCCACCCCCATGGAAGGTTTTGATGCAGCTCTTCTGAGCAAGGAACTGGAACTGGAGGAAAAAGGCCTGTCACCAGCCGTTATTGTGGCTCTTGGCTACCACTCGGATGCTGACTTCAATGCCAAGCTCCCCAAATCCCGCCTACCCGAGGAAGCCATCTTCTCGCATATCTGACGCCCTCCCTCTCCTGCACCTGAATCATCTTGAGCAGGAGAGGATTTTTTCCACAGATATGATGGATTAGGACCCGCCGCTGGTGTTGATCGGGTCATCATTGATTTTCATTTTTTTAATAATTTGCGCAAGTTCATGCGCATAGGCTGTTTTGACATCGGTAACAGCCTTGCCCACCCGCTCCTTGGGGTGTTTCTGACATTCGTCCCTTATGGCTTTGGACAGGCCTTTTGTAACCTCATCTGGCGGGCGGGACTCACTCATTTTGTCGCCTGAGTAATCTTCATGCTCGGAGTTGAGGTAATCTATACAGATTCCATTAGCGTTATTGGTTGTCTTCTGCATCAACGCCTTAAAGTCCCCGTCCTCCTCATTATCCTGCGCCATGGCAGGAACCGAGCACACGGCAAGCACACCGCCCAGAACAAGACTTATAAGCTGTTTACGCATGGTCCGTGCCTTCCATATTCCTGCCCCATGGGCATATGGCTGCCGATGTTACCATACCCGTCCATGACCTGCCTAACCGGCAGGATCTTCTGGCGTATAAAACTGGCGTAACTGTTGGTGCTGGTTACGGCCTTGGCCGTGGGCAACATGTCTCCTCTGCTGGCACCTGAGCCACTTTTTCCTCCCGGCAGGCTGATTGTTCCTATCCGGAATGAGTAAGCACGCAGCTACGCGCAGATGTAAGGAGCAATTCTTCCAGACGAGGTTATGGAGGCTTTTCCCTACACCGCTGTATTCCAGAACGGGGTTTTTCGGGGCATTACAGGGTGCCAGAGCGCCATAACACTTCAGCACCCGGTTACTTCCTGCAAACTTTGTCCAACATTTTTAACTTTTCAGTAATACCTGCCGCTCATCCTGTCAGATACTGACGTATAGCAGGATCCTTCCATGACAACACTTAACACGGCCCAACCAGCTCATATGGGCCTCTCCCACGCAGCCGGGTCCTACAATACGGCATTCAGCACAAACAATGCAGCGTCCGCTCCCGCCGCAGACAGTGGCAGCGCCACCACGGCGAAGCTGCCGGACACAGAAAAATCTGTACAAATAACATTATCTCAGGCTGGCATTGATTTTTTGGCAAATACATCTTCTGCGACCAGCGCGTATCTGGCCTCTGCGCAGTTGGCGCTGGGCAGACTGGATCAGCTTGCCAAATCAGGCCATGCCTCCGCCAAAGAACAGGCAGAGGAAAAGGTCAATATTCTCAAGGCGCAGATGCGCCAGCTTATGCAGTTCAAAGCTTTAATGTCGCCTAAAGCACTGGCGCAGGCTCTGGCACAGCTCGCACAGCAGCTTGCCGCAGCCGTTGCCCAATATACGCAAAGTGGTGGCAGCAATGCAGCCATAGGCAATGCCCTGCTGGCAACCCCACAGGGCACGTCCGGTACTCAGGGCGCCCCTGCCACACAAACACAACAAACCGATGCAGATACAGGCCAGAACAGCACCGCAACTGATAGCGCACAAGCTGCACCTTCACCTGCAAACGTAACAGACACAAAAAATTCGGAAAATCAGGATTTTGCACAATCGGTGCGGGGACTGGCCGCACAGATTAAAGCACTTCTTCCAGACAGCAGGCACCATTTTAAGAACACAGATACTCCCGCCGATACCGACCTCAAGGCCACACAAAATGCCCTTGACGCCGTGGAGCAGATGAGCCCGCTCCTGAGCGGGCAATAACCACGGCGCAGGCTGACACACAAAACAGGCAGGGGGTGGAAAAACAGCCTCTCTGGACTTTCCCCGACAAAACCGATTAAGAAAAACTTATGAGATGGTTTGCAACAAGCATGATCTGCCGCGTTCTCGGGCATAAATGGGGACCATGGCAGCGTCAGCGGTCATGGGACGGTAACGGGGAGTTCCAGCACCGCAAATGCATGCGGCGCGGTTGTCTGGCTACAGAGCAACGACAGGCGGGTAATGGTCCCGTCCGGGCAGTAAAGCCAGAAAGTTAACTGTTTTCCGTTGCATGGGATGGGATGTTGACAGAGGCGCAATACTCTTGAGCCTTGACCGCGTTATTTACGATTGCCCTGAAGAATCGACACTGGATTGACCGCTATGCCGGAGAATGAGAATTGGCGGAAGGGGTGGGATTCGAACCCACGGTACGCTCTCACGCACGCCGGTTTTCAAGACCGGTGCCTTAAACCGCTCGGCCACCCTTCCTTACCTGTTCAGGTGGCAGCCTTATAAACAGGATACAGCGGTTCTGTCCAGCGTGACAAAGCGGGGGAGTTCTCCGCGTAGCGCTTGCCCTTCCCGCCATGGAACTGTACAAGCCCCAGACAGAATAGCCATTCCTCTCAGGAACCAAGTATGAAACAGCAGGCAAACCTGATCCGTGCCGGTCAGGTGATTGAGCATGATGGCCGTCGCTGGACGGTTTTAAAACAGCAGATCATTACCCCGGGTAAGGGTGGTGCATTCATTCAGGTTGAAATGCGCGATCTCAAGACCGGCAACAAAACCAACGAGCGCTGGCGCACGGCAGATACGGTCGAACGTCTGATGACCGAAGACCGCGAATATCTGTATTCCTATACAGATGGCGAACTGCTGGTTCTGATGGACCCCGAAACCTTTGAACAGCTTTCTGTTCCTTCCGCCCTGCTGGGCGATCAAGCTCCCTTCATTCAGGATAACATGACCATCAACCTGCATCTGGTTGAAGGAGACCCGGTTGGCATTGACCTGCCCCCGCATGTCACGCTGGAAGTGGTTGAAGCTGATCCGGTTGTCAAAGGCCAGACTGCCAGTTCCTCCTACAAGCCTGCCATGCTGTCCAATGGTGTAAAAACCATGGTCCCGCCGTTTATCGAAGCGGGTGAACGCATTGTGGTCCGCACGGAAGACGGGTCTTACGTCGAACGCGCCAAGGACTGATTTTTTCAGTTTTTTTCTCTCCAGAGTCAGGACTTAATTACAGTGGCCATGCGTCTCTCCCCCGTCATGATGGTGATGCAAACCGCAGCCCAGAAGGCGGCCAAGCGTCTCCTGCGCGATTTTAACGAAGTCGAGCAGCTTCAGGTAAGCATCAAGGGGCCGGGTGACTTCGTTTCCCAGGCAGACCTCCGTGCAGAACAGACCCTGCGTGAAGAACTGGAACGTGCCCGTCCGGGTTATGCCTTCCTTATGGAAGAATCCGGGGAATCAGGCAGTGATAACTGGACATGGCGCTGGATTGTTGACCCGCTCGACGGCACCTCCAACTTCCTGCACGGCATTCCGCACTGGGCCATTTCCATTGGCCTCCAGCGCCGTCTGCCCGATGGCAAGGTGGAACTGGCTGCGGCTCTGATCTACAACCCCGCAGCAGGTGAAATGTTCTGGGCCGAAAAAGGGAGTGGCGCATACCTGAACGAGCGGCGCATTCGTGTGTCTGCCCGGCGGGATATGCCCGAATCCCTCTTTGCCACGGGTATTCCCTTTGCCAAGGTTCCTGCCCGCCAGCGCCTGCCCTTTGCCCGCGTGCTGGGCAACCTTATGCCCCGCGTGGCCGGTGTGCGCCGCTTTGGTGCGGCCTCGCTGGACCTCGCATGGGTCGCGGCAGGCCGTTACGAAGGGTATTGGGAATTCGGCATCAAGCCGTGGGACTGTGCCGCAGGTATTCTGATCGTGCGTGAAGCGGGTGGTCAGGTTACAGCCCCTGATGGCACGGAACTCGATGACCTGCCTGATGATATCATGATTGTCGCAGGCAATGGCAACATGCACGGCAAGCTGCTCGAAATTGTTGCCGACAGTCTGAAAAACCCGGAATAACACCCCGCCGACCAGCCTCTGGGCCACGCCTGAACTGGGGAGAGTAGCACTGCATGACTACGCATTTACCTCCTCACACAATCTCGGCTGGTCCAGAACCCGGTTTGGCATCCCCCCATACCCCAACAGAATGCCCACTCTGCCGCGCACAGGGAGCCGCTTTTGCATTCAGCAAAAATGGCTACGACCTGTTCCGCTGCCCCGACTGTGATTTTCTGTTCGTTCATCCCTATCCGGATGCCGCCACACTCCGTGCGTTTTACGAAACAGCGTATCGCGGTGCATCAGCCGATTTTTACCCCAAAGCCTTCAGCCGCCGCTGGCGCGCAGTGTGGAGGAGCCTCCCGTTCCTGCCCTATGTGTGGCGCAAGAATGTTCTGGATTTTGGGTGTGGTGGTGGTTTTATGGCCGAAGCATTCAGTCGGCTGGGCGCGCGTGTAACGGGTCTGGACATTAGCCAGAACAGCATTGCCTACGCAAAGCGCCACTTCCCCCAGGCCACATTCTACTGTGAAGATTCAGACGCTTTCCGCCAGCGCAACCTGACATTTGACTTTGTATTCAGCTCCGAAGTGCTGGAACATGTTGCCGGACCAGACGCGTTTATGCAGACACTGGCCGCAATTACCCGCCCCAATGGTTTTGTCTATATCTCTGCACCGGATGCGGGACACCCCGCCGTGCCACAGGACCTTCCATCATGGACGGATATTTGTCCCCCTGAACATTTGCAGTTTTTCAATCATCACAACCTCTGCCTGATTTTTGAACGCTACGGTTTTGTCATGCACAAAACCATAAAGAGCCTTACACCAGCCCACTCGGTCATTTTCCAGCGCAAGAGTTCCTGACCTACATCATTGCCGCTCGGCTCTGGCATTTGCCGCAGGAATCGCTCATGTAAAGTAAACCATGCAGCCATCCTTTCCTTCAGCCCACGAAGCCCCGGCCCTTATTCCCCATCAGGGACGGTTTTCGCTCCTGACAGAGGATGGAGAACTGCTCAGCCTGAGTGCTGGCGAAGTGCGCGAACGACTGCATGCCATGCCAGCCCCGCTGGTAGTGCATGCCCCGGCACTGGCCCGCAAACTGGACCTCCCTCCCACGGGCCAGCCGTCCCCCTGGCTGGACCTGCTGGAACTTTTCACATTTGTATATCCAGCCCGCCCCGTAGCCCCAACCCCGCGCGGCCTTGCGCTGGCCCTTGGGCTGGACGCACAGAGTATTGAGCAGGCAGAGGCGGACGTACTGCCCAACCTTTTATCCATCCTGCTGGGTGAACTGGCACGGCAGGCCAGAACCGGGCAGATTGACCTTCTGGCAGCCCTGACCGTCCGGCTCGGGCAGGCTGGCTGGATATGGACCGGTACTGTGGCGGAAACCATAGGCCTGCACAGCCGCATGACCAACAACGGCAGGCTGGCGGAAGATGCCATGCAGCCCACAGACGCCCTGCGTGTATGGCGGCACCTGCCCAAATGGGAGGAAAGCGCACAACGCCCTCCCCCCGCCTCCCACCCCATCAGCCCGGCGGAAGCGCGGGAGCGGCTGGTCAACATTCTGGGAAGCGATGCAGAGGTCCGGTCCGGGCAGGCGGATTTTGCCAGTGTCTCAACCGAGGCATTTACCCCACGCACCATGCGCGGCGACCCGGCCATTGTACTGGCCGAAGCCGGAACAGGCACCGGCAAAACACTGGGTTACATAGCCCCAGCCAGCCTGTGGGCGGAACGTAACGATGGCGCGGTGTGGCTGAGCACCTACACACGCCACCTGCAACGCCAGATCGAGCAGGAAACAAAACGCCTTTACCCCGAACCCGCAACACACCGCCAGAAGGTGGTGCTGCGCAAAGGGCGTGAAAACTACCTGTGCCTGCTGAACATGGAGGAAGCCGTCAACTCCGCAGCCTCCCGCCCCGCAGGCATTACCATTGCCCTGTGCATGCTTGCACGCTGGGCCCTGACCACAGCAGATGGAGACCTGTTTGGCGGGGATCTGCCCGGCTGGTTTGGAGACCTGTTCGGCCACGGCAACCTTGCCGGTGTGGCTGACCGCAGAGGGGAATGCATACACGGAGCCTGCCCGCATTATCAGCGCTGCTTTGTTGAACACTCCATCCGCCGCGCGCATGATGCCGCACTGGTCATTGCCAACCATGCGCTGGTCATGACACAGGCTGCCTACGCTCAGGCTGGGATGAGTGATGATGACGAAGCAGGCGAACAGGGCAACATTCCCACACGCTATGTGTTTGACGAAGGGCACCATCTGGCCGATGCGGCAGACAGCGCTTTTTCTGCCGAACTGTCGGGGCTGGAAACAGCCGAACTGCGGCGCTGGCTACTGGGGGCGGAAGGCCGACGCTCACGCGCAAGGGGGCTCAAGCGCAGACTGGATGATCTGGTTGTTGGCCATCCGAAGCTTGAAAACCCGCTGGATGCCGCCCTGCTGGCCGCCACGGCCCTGCCTGCGCCGGGCTGGTCCACGCGTCTGGCGCCAGAGGCGGCGAACACACCACCACCAGAACCCACGGAACTGAATACCCCGTTCCCGCCCGAACCTGCGGTAGACCAGCCGGTTATGGAAAACCCTACAGAAGCCTTTTTACGCCTGTTGCGTCAGCAGGCCATGGCCCGCTCGGCCGAGGGGGGCAAGCAGTCCATCCACACAGCCATGGAGTGCGACCTGCACCCGCTTGTACCCGACATGGCCGAGGCAGGCCAGCAACTGGCACGCGCGCTCAGCCGAATTGTGGAGCCCCTGCGCACCCTGAGCGAACGCCTGCAAGCCCGGCTGGAAGAAGATGCAGACACGCTGGACGCGACAACCCGTGGTCGCATAGAAGCCATGACCCGCGCCCTGCGCCGCCGCGCCATATCCCGGCTGGATGCATGGATGACCATGCTTGCAGCACTGGACCAGCCGCCAGAGCCAGGCAGCACACCTGCGCATATCCACTTCATCCGCCTTGAACGGCGCGACAAACAACGCATGAACGAGCAGGACGTGGGGCTTTACCGCCACTGGCTGGACCCGACCATTCCCTTTGCAGGCATTATGGCCATGCCTGCGCAAGGCATGCTCATGACCTCCGCCACCCTGCGTGACCAGCAGGGCGGCGGAAAAGAAAGTGACGAGGCCGAAACCGCATGGGAAGCCGCCGAAGCCCGTACCGGGGCCAATCATTTCCCCTCCCCGGCCCTGCGGGCCAGTCTGGCCAGCCCGTTTGATTATACCCGTCAGACCCGCGCCTTTATTGTAACAGACGTGGACAACAGCAGTCTTGTGGATTTGTCTGCGGCGTTTCGTACCCTTTTCCAGTCCTCTGGCGGGGGGGGGCTTGGTCTGTTTACCGCCATATCCCGCCTGCGCGGCGTGTATGACCGTATCGCCCCTACGTTGGAAGAAGAGGGCCTGCCCATTTACGCCCAGCATGTGGATGCAATGGACAACAATACGCTGGTTGATATTTTCCGGACCGAGGAACATGCCTGCCTGTTAGGCACGGACGCCATGCGCGATGGAGTGGACGTTCCGGGCAATGCCCTGCGTCTGGTTGTATTTGAGCGCGTACCATGGCCCCGGCCAGATATTCTGCACCGTGAGCGGCGGATTCATTTATCCGGAGGAGACCCGAAAGGGTTTGATGACCGCATTGCCCGACTCAGGCTGCGGCAGGCCTTTGGACGGCTGATTCGCCGACAGTCAGACCGAGGGGTTTTTGTCCTGCTGGACCGGCGTACACCTACGAGGCTTTTAAGCGCCTTCCCTGATGGGGTCGCCGTCGAGCGGTGTGGGCTTGCGCAAACGGCACGCCAGATCACCGCTTTTCTGGCGGAACAGGCCGGACAAAACTGACCAGCCCGCTCCCAGACCGCCTGATTAGAGCGGCTTAAGGTTGGTGGCCGCCTGCTTACCGCGCTCCTCCACCATGTCGTAGGACAGTTTCTGTCCATCATTCAACGCGCGCAGACCGGCTGCCTGTACAGCGGTAATATGCACAAACACGTCTTTCCCTCCATCATCGGGGGCAATAAAACCAAACCCTTTGGTGGCGTTGAACCATTTAACGGTACCTGTCGACATGAGCGAAGTCATCCTTATTTCGGCCAGTTACTCCTCCTGCACACGACGCGCCGCGAGGAGAAATGACATTCTCCCCCATGACCGGGGGCGCTTGTCAATCACAATTCAGCCTGCACCCCAATTCCTTTTGCCCGGACACCTTACGGATTGAGCCTGCTTTTGAGGAAGACAAGGCTGCGTTCCTGTGCCTGTACAAAGGCCTGCGCATTGTAAGATGCCCGTTCCTCACAGCCAAAACCGTGTTCCGCATTGTCATAAACATAAAGTTCGAGGTTGGGCTGAGAGGAACGGATTGCGGCGATATCGGTATGGGGAATACTCGTATCCCGCTCACCAAAATGTAATTGCACGGGGCAGCGTGGAGTCTCCTCCCTGTGGGCAGCTATACCCCCACCATACCAGCTTACGGCCGCAGCAAAATCATCCGTGCCTGTAGCGGCATCCCACGCCAGGGTGCCGCCCCAGCAATACCCGATCACCCCGACCTTGCGCGCCTTCAGCGCACGGGCTGCGGCCTGGACATCCAGCAGGGTTTTGGCGGTGGGTATCTGCGCACGCAGGGCAAGGCCTTTTTGGGCACCATCTGTTGTGTATTCCAGTTCCACCCCACGTTGTGCGCGGTCAAACAGGGCAGGAGCGATAACGTGAAAACCCGCCTGGGCAAACCGCTCGCATACCGTGCGGATATGGTGATTTACGCCAAAAATTTCCTGTAGCACCACCAGCGCGTACGGATGTGCGCCACGCCCGGTCTCCCACGCGGCAAACTGGTGGCCATCGGCGGCTTCCAACGTGCGTTTCTGTCCCATGTTCAATCTCCTTGTCTGGAATGACGTTAAAACAAAAAGAAACTTTACCCCATTCCTTGACTCACCCATGGGGCGTACCTACTTTCTGCCTTGGCACTCCTGATGATGGAGTGCTAACGCGACGCGGCGTTATGTTACGCGCGGTTCAAACGGGTGGCGCTGCTTTCTGACAAAGGGCGTCATCACAGCAAATGAATGTGGAGTGATCCATAATGACGAAGTTTCGTCCCTTACACGACCGGGTAGTTGTACGGCGCCTTGAAGGCGAACAGAAAACCGCCGGTGGCATTATTATCCCCGACACGGCCAAGGAAAAGCCCATGGAAGGCGAAGTGGTCGCTGTTGGCGCGGGTGCCCGCAATGAACAGGGTCAGGTTGTGGCGCTTGATGTCAAGGCCGGTGACCGCGTTCTGTTCGGCAAGTGGTCCGGCACGGAAGTGAAGATCGACGGCGAAGAGCTGCTGATCATGAAGGAAAGCGACATTCTGGGCATTGTCGCAGCCTGATCCGCACTGATCCGACCGTTTACCCACTCAAGATCCTCACAGGAGAAATTCAATGGCTGCCAAAGACGTAAAGTTTGGTGCAGACGCACGCCAGCGCATGCTGCGCGGTGTGGACATTCTGGCTGACGCCGTAAAGGTAACGCTGGGCCCCAAGGGCCGTAACGTTGTTCTGGACAAGAGCTTCGGCGCACCCCGCATTACCAAGGACGGCGTTTCCGTCGCCAAGGAAATCGAACTGGCTGACAAGTTCGAAAACATGGGCGCACAGATGCTGCGCGAAGTCGCGTCCAAGACCAACGACGTGGCTGGTGACGGCACGACCACCGCAACCGTTCTGGCTCAGGCCATTGTGCGCGAAGGCCTGAAGGCCGTTGCCGCTGGCATGAACCCGATGGACCTCAAGCGCGGTGTGGACAAAGCCGTTGCCGTGGTTGTTGAAGAGCTGAAGAAGAACGCCAAAAAAGTTACCACCCCGGCGGAAACTGCACAGGTCGGCACCATCTCTGCCAACGGTGAAGTTGAAATCGGCAAGATGATCTCCGAAGCCATGCAGAAAGTTGGCTCCGAAGGCGTTATCACCGTTGAAGAAGCCAAGCATTTCCAGACCGAACTGGACGTGGTTGAAGGCATGCAGTTCGACCGTGGCTACATCTCTCCGTACTTCGTGACGAACCCGGAAAAGATGACGGCCGATCTGGAAAATCCCTACATCCTGATCCATGAAAAGAAGCTCTCTTCTCTTCAGCCGATCCTGCCCCTGCTGGAATCCGTTGTTCAGTCCGGCCGTCCGCTGCTGATCATTGCTGAAGATGTTGATGGCGAAGCGCTGGCAACCCTGGTTGTCAACAAGCTGCGCGGTGGCCTCAAGATTGCTGCTGTCAAGGCTCCGGGCTTCGGCGACCGTCGCAAGGCCATGCTGGAAGACATCGCTATCCTGACCGGTGGCCAGGTTATCAGCGAAGACCTCGGCATCAAGCTTGAAACCGTTACGCTGAACATGCTTGGCACCGCCAAGAAGGTTCACATCGACAAAGAAAACACGACCATTGTTGACGGTGCTGGCAACGGCGACGACATCAAGGGCCGCGTCAAGCAGATCCGTGCGCAGATCGAGGAAACCACCTCTGACTACGACCGCGAAAAGCTGCAGGAACGTCTGGCCAAACTGGCTGGCGGTGTTGCCGTAATCCGCGTTGGTGGCTCCACGGAAGTGGAAGTGAAAGAACGCAAGGACCGCGTGGACGACGCCCTGCACGCAACCCGCGCTGCGGTTGAAGAAGGCATTGTTCCCGGTGGTGGTACGGCTCTGGCCCGCGCAACCAAGGCTCTTGCCAACCTGCACTACCACAATGACGATCAGCGCGTTGGTGGCGGCATTATCCTCAGCGCCCTGCAGGCTCCCCTGCGCCAGATCGCCCTCAACGCGGGTGAAGATGGTGCCGTGGTCGCCAACAAGGTGCTTGAAAACCCTGACTACAACTTCGGGTTTGACGCACAGGCTGGCGAATACAAGAACCTGGTTGAAGCCGGTATTATTGACCCGGCCAAGGTTGTCCGTACCGCTCTGCAGGATGCAGCCTCTGTTGCTGGCCTGCTGATCACCACGGAAGCCATGGTTGCAGAACGCCCTGAAAAGAAGGCAGCCCCTTCTGGCGGTCCTGACATGGGCGGCATGGGTGGCATGGACTTCTAAGCTACCCGGACCAGCCTTAAGGAATGGTGGAGGTGCTGGCCTGTCCAGCCCTCCACCACTCCCCCAAACAGGCATAAGGGCGTGCAGACCATTATGGTGTGCACGCCCTTTTTTTATGGCTTTTTTCAGCCATAAATCAGATTGTGAAACAATTCGGTATCAAACCGGATTGCCACCTCGGTCATTCCGGAATAGATACAATAAGATTAGGCCCATCGCTCCTTACACGAATCTGGCGAGCGTCAATGGCTGCGTATTTTAAGGAGAACGCATCATCATGTCAGCGCGACCCTTCCAAGCTGTCAATCCGGCGAGAGGTCCAGTTATTCGCAAGACCACGGCTGTTCTGTCAGCCTGTCTTGTCGCAGCCCTTGGCTGCTCTCAGGCTTATGCCGCAGACGCTCCCCCGCCCATAGACACGGGGGATACGGCATGGATGCTCACCAGCACCGCACTGGTGCTGATGATGACCATACCCGGCCTTGCCCTGTTCTATGCTGGCATGGTGCGTAAGAAAAACGTGCTGGCAACACTCATGCAGTCCTTTGCCCTGTGTTGCATCATGTCCATTGTATGGATGGTCGCGGGGTATTCCCTTGCCTTTACAACCGGGTCGCCATGGATCGGGGGGTTCTCCCGCGTGCTGCTCAACGGTATTGGCGCGCATATCCATAATGGCGCAGATGTTGGCTTTACACTGGGTGCGGATAGCCCCAACGCCACCACCATGACCATTCCTGAGAGCATCTTCATGATGTTCCAGATGACCTTTGCCATTATCACGCCCGCGCTGATCTCGGGCGCTTATGCAGAGCGCATGAAGTTCAGCGCCATGTGCGTGTTTTCCATCCTGTGGTCTCTGGTGGTGTATGCCCCCATTGCGCACTGGGTCTGGAGCCCGATCGGCTGGCTGGCTGGCCTTGGTACGGCTGACTTTGCCGGTGGTACGGTTGTCCATATCAACGCCGGGGTCGCCGGTCTGGTCTGTGCTCTGGTGCTGGGTCGCCGCAAGGGCTACGGGCAGGATGATCTTTCCCCCTTCAACCTGACTTACGCCGTTATTGGTGCCGCCCTGCTGTGGGTTGGCTGGTTCGGCTTTAACGCAGGGTCCGCTGTGGGCGCCAACGGCCGCGCAGGCATGGCTATGGCAGCAACCCAGATTGCTGCCGCAGGTGCAGGCGTATCGTGGATGCTGGCGGAATGGCTCCGTTCGGGCAAACCGACTGTTCTGGGTGTAATTTCCGGCGCTGTTGGCGGTCTGGTCGCCATTACCCCCGCTGCCGGTTTTGTGCTGCCGGGCAGCGCGCTGGTCATTGGTCTGGTGACAGGCGTTGTCTGCTACTGGGGCGCGACATCCCTCAAACACATGATGGGGTATGACGACAGCCTGGATGCCTTTGGCGTGCATGGTGTTGGCGGTATTGTTGGAGCACTGCTGACCGGTGTGCTGGCCTATGGCCCGCTTTCCGCTACCGATGCCAATCCTTCGGGTGTTGTGGGCTCCCTGCACCAGCTTGTTGTGCAGAGCGAAGCGGTGCTGGTGACCATTATATGGTGTGCCTTTGCCTCCTTCATCATCCTCAAGGCGATTGATCTGGTCATGGGTCTGCGCGTCACTGCGGATCAGGAACTGGAAGGGCTGGATATGTCCTTGCATGGTGAACGGATCAACAACTGATCCGTTCACCCGCCCGTCTTTTGGGTAAAAAGCCTCCGTGCTCTGGCATGGAGGCTTTTTTTATGGGCTCACGGTGCGCACGGGCATACAAACCATGCTATGCCCCGACCATGGCCATTCCGATCCTTCCTGCACTGTCTCTGCCTGAATCCGAACTGGAGGTCAGTTATATTCTGGCATCCGGCCCCGGCGGGCAGAACGTGAACAAGGTCGCAACGGCCGCACAATTACGCTTTGATGCCGCGCATTCACCCTCTCTTCCCGAACGGGTCCGTGTACGTCTGCTGGAACTGGCGGGTACCCGCGCCACACGGGAGGGCGTTATTGTCATAACCGCCCGGCGGTTCAGGACACAGATACGCAACCGCGAGGATGCCATAGAACGGCTGGTCGGCCTGATCCGCGAGGCCGCTCACCGCCCTGCTTTCAGGGTCGCGACACGTCCGGGCCGGGCCGCACGCCAGCGCAGGCTGGACGGCAAAGCCCACCGCGCCAGTGTAAAACGTACCCGCTCAGCCCGGTTTGAAGACTAGGCCTGCACTCCGGCCGGGCAAGGTATTGAACACGCACGGAGCCGCGCGGAGCATTAACTGATATTAATTTTCAGATACGGGCAAAAAGCCGTCAGGCTTGCATTTCTTACACATAATTTTTCATGATAATGATGGAATGCTGGCAGCATGGGCTGCCGCTCTCTTATCCTCCTTGCATGAGGTATATTCATGACTGTTGTTGCCCGCACCGGACTGGCCGCTTTGCTGCTTGGCTGCGCCACAGCCCTTTCTCTCCCCAGCGCCCACGCCATGACGGTGAAGGAGTGCCACGAGAAGTTCACACAGGCCAAAAACGCCAACACGCTCAAGGGCCAGTCCTTCAAGGAATTCAAGGCCAGCTCGTGCGATGTAGCCGCCACCCCGGCCAGTGCTGCCCCCAAAGCCCCCACACCAGCAACACCCGCCAGTACTGAGGCTCCCAAACCTGCCAAAGCTGTGACCGCCGCAGGGGCCGCTCCCTCCAGCGCAACCCTGCCCACCGCCGTAGCGCCGCAATATGCCAAGCTCAGCGCAGGCAAGGCCCGTATGCAGACCTGCCTTGACCAGTACAACGCCAACAAGGCCAGCAACGCCAATGCCGGTCTGAAGTGGATTGAAAAAGGCGGCGGGTATTACAGCATCTGCAACAAACGCCTCAAGGGCGAATAACGCCCCAAACCCTGGCCAGTGCTGGGGAATTTTTCTTCCCCAGCACTGGCGGTTGAGCAGAGCATAATCCGATCTGCCTGCTTCATATCCTGCGGCAGCAATACGACGGCCTCTACAGCGGCCCGCTACGATAAACTGAAACCAGCTCTTCTCGCAGCGCCGTTCAGTGCGCTTCCATTATCCTCCTTCTTGACTGACGGCACGCTCCTGACGGGTGTGACCCGTTGCAGGCATGACGTAGAGCATGTGCGTGCGATACGAAATCCATACCCTGTGGGCGGCAAACCAGTCCGCACCCAGCAGCATGTCCACCGTATCCTGCACGGGGGCGACCGTGAGCACGGGGGATTTTTCCTGCTCCTGCCCAATCTGCATCATGCCGAATTTGTGCCAGTGGTAGGTTTGCTGGTGGCCATCCACACCTGTTGTCAGCCCGCCGGGATCGGCAGCCAGCGTGTGCTGGCTCACGCCCATACGCTCTGCCGTCTGGGTTGAAACAATGCACGAGCGCGCTCCACTATCCACCAGAGCCTGCAGGGCGTGGCCATCCAGTTCCACACGGGCGATCACCCGCTCCCCCGCATTCTGCAACGGAACCGCGCGGTAGATGTAATGCCATCCCTCTGGACCAGAGCAGCCGGACGGACCTGCGGACCAGAAAGAGAGTGTCCCCTGCGCAACGTCAAATTCCACATCATAGCGCGAGAGCATATCCCCCCCCACCAGTCCTTCCACCGCAGGCTCCGTACGTGGCGCAGCAGGTAGCGCATCCACGGGAATGGAAACCGGACCAAACTCCAGCCCTCCTATTTTAAAGGAACGCACCACTGCATTGGGTACAATACGCCCCGCTCCCCCCGTACCATGCACCATGGTACGGGCCGAGCGGTCCAGTTTCGTATCAAACAGGGCGGCGGCCTCGGGCGAGAGCAGGCCACCTTCCGAGCCTGTATCCACGATCATGCGCGCGGCATGGTTGTTCAGGCTGACCGGAATATTCAAAAACCCCAGATCATTGCGCAAAGCCACACGGGCCATCAGCCTATGGCAGGACTGGGCACTGGCGGTCTGGAGCCCTGCCCCCATGCCAGCTACAACAGCCGCAGCGGCGGCACAATACCGCCATCCCCATTGGCTCTTCTGCCTGCCGTGCCGAGGTGTCATGCCAGTTCCTGCGCAAAATGGTCCGTGGCATTGAGCAGGGCGGTCAGAATACCGGGCTCAAACAGAGCGTGGCCTGCGGCATCGACAAGCTGAAAATCCGCCTCCGGCCATGCCCTGTGCAGGTCCCACGCCGTGCGCACGGGAGTTGCCATATCGTACCGCCCCTGCACGATCACGGCAGGAATATGGCGGATACGCGCCACATTGGCGATAAGCTGGCCTTCCTCCAGCCAGCCGCCATGAACAAAATAATGGTTTTCTATGCGTGAGAAAGCCAGTGCGTAATCGGCCTCATCATGCTGGTGTTCCATTTCCGGGCAGGGGAGCAGGGTCAGGGTCCGTCCTTCCCACAGGCTCCACGCCCTTGCGGCGGCCAGCCGCTCTGCCACGTTGTCCGAAATCAGGCGTTTGCGATATGCTCCCATCATGTCGCCCCGCTCCACAGGGGGGATGGGGGCAACAAAATCCTCCCATTTATCGGGGAACAGCCAGGATGCGCCTTCCTGATAATACCAGAGCAGTTCGGCCTGACGCAGGGTAAAAATGCCGCGCAGCATAAGGGCACTCACACGCTCGGGGTGGGTCTGGGCATAGGCCAGAGCCAGCGTAGACCCCCATGACCCGCCAAAAACAGCCCATTTTTCCACCCCGAACAGGGTACGCAACCGTTCAATATCGGCCACCAGATGCCATGTTGTATTAGCTTCAAGCGAGGCATGCGGGCGCGAACGCCCACACCCGCGCTGGTCAAACAGCACAATGCGGTAGCGTGCGGGGTCAAACATCTGGCGTTGTGCGGCCGAACATCCGCCACCGGGCCCACCATGCAGGAACACAACCGGAATACCATCGGGATTACCACACTGCTCCCAGTAAACCTGATGCCCTTCCCCCGTATCCAGATACCCTTGGGCGTAGGGTTCTATTTCCGGCCACGGGGTGCGGTATGCTGTGGTGATCATAACCCTCAACCTTCTTTTTTATGGGCGTTGTGCTCCATTTGCGCACGCGGATGCGCACGCGTCCAGACATCCAGCAGCCGCGCCTCATCCGCCAGTGTGTAACGTTGTGTTGTGGACAGGCTGGCATGGCCCAGCAGTTCCTGAATAACGCGCAGGTCAGCCCCCCCTTCCATTAAATGGGTGGCAAAGGAATGGCGCAGGGCATGGGGGGTTACATGCTCGGGCAGCCCGTTGCTGACCCGCCATTCCCGCATGGCCTTCTGGGCAATGGCGGGTTGCAGGCGCCCCCCACGGACCCCGACAAACAGCGGGCTGTCCGGTGCGGGGGCTGGGTGGCGTCTGCGCCATGCTTCCAGTGCCTTGCACACGGCCGGAAGCACAGGCACCAGCCGCTCCTTGCCCCCTTTACCGTGAATACGCAGAACCCCGCTGCCTTCCATGGTGCGCAGATCGGCAATATTCAGGTTCAGCGCTTCTGAAATCCGTAGCCCACAGCCATAAAGCAGCAGGAACAGGGTAGCGTTCCGCTGCTCCTCCATAGGGGTGTGGGCCATACTGGCTATCTCGTCCGGGGCGGCCAGTGCATTCTCCCGCGTCAGGGGGCGAGGCAGTGTCTTTTTGGTACGGGGCAGACGCAACAGCGAGACAGCCGGATTCTCCACCCCTTCCCTGCGCGCCAGATATTTAAAAAATGAACGCAAGGCAGAAACCCGGCGCGCACGGGTACGGGCTGCCTGATCCGATGTACTCCGGCGTGCATGGGGGCGACTGGCCTGCTCCTGCGCCTGTGCCACCTCATACGCAAGCCATGCCCTGAGGTCGCGCAGGGTTATGCTGGCAAGGCCGCTCATGGCTGGTGGGCCACCCAGATGTGTGGTCATAAAAGCCAGAAAACGGGCCAGATCCCCCCGATAGGCATCTATGGTCAAAAGGGAAGACCGTTTTTCCACCGCCATCCATGCCAGAAATTTTTGCACCGCGTCTTCGGCCGTCATATCCATGCGCCCCCGCTCCATGCTCCCTTTATCCTACGTTCAGGCAAAAAGCCCAACAGACAACCCCCTGTTCTTTGCGCTGCTGCGCGCTTAAACATAAGAGCATGGCAGTGGCACCTCCCTTCCCTCCTATGCATGTCTCCGGCACGGACCAGCCCGTAACGGAAGGGCTGCGCGTGCCCGTTCTGCTGCCCATGCCCTTTACTGGTCCCTTTGACTACAAAGCTCCCGCCAGCATGGCGCTCAAGCCGGGCGATATTGTAAGCGTACCTTTGGGTAACCGCCGCCAGACCGGCGTGGTATGGAACACACAGACCACCTTGCCACCAGACCTTGCCCACCCCACGCCGGGCAAAACAGTGGCAGATAACCGCCTGCGTGCCGTGGCCGAGCGGCTGGAGCTTCCCCCGCTTAATGCCGAACTCCGCCGGTTTGTGGACTGGGTGGCCGCCTATACGCTTTCCCCCCCCGGCATGGTGCTGGCCATGACCCTGCGCCTGCACATGAAAGGGGCCACACCCGCACCCACCATGGGCTGGGCCCCCCACCCAGCCCCGCCAGACGGTCTGCGCATAACCCCAGCACGCCAGAAGGTGCTGGACCTTATGGTGGATGGCTGCCCGCGCACCACTCCCGATATTGCCAGTGCAGCAGGGGTCAGTGCAGGTGTGGTCAAGGGACTGGCGGATGCGGGCGCGCTGCGCCCGGTTCTGCTCGAACCTGCCAGCCCGTTTGCCCGGCCAGACCCGCTGCACCACCAGCCTGTGCTTGAAGGAGCGCAAAAAGAGGCTGCCACCGCCCTGCGCCACAGCGTGCAGGACAAAAAATTTTCCGTCACCCTGCTCGAAGGGGTAACGGGCTCGGGCAAGACCGAAATCTACCTTGAAGCCATAGCCGCCTGTCTGGAGCAGGGCCAGCAAGCCCTTGTACTCCTGCCCGAAATTGCCTTGTCCGCCCAGTGGATGGACCGGTTTACACGCCGCTTTGGCGTGCGCCCCGCCGTATGGCACTCCGAAATCGGGCAGAAGGCACGCCGCCAGACCTGGCTGGGAGCTTCTGATGGTTCCGCTACGGTCATTGTGGGCGCACGCTCGGCCCTGTTCCTGCCGTTTTGCAACCTCGGCCTGATTATTGTGGATGAAGAGCACGAATCCCTGTTCAAGCAGGAGGAAGGTGTCATCTACAACGCGCGGGACATGGCGGTGGTGCGCGCAAGGCTGGCGGGGTTTGCCGCTGTGGTGGTCTCCGCCACTCCCAGCCTGGAAACACTGGCCAATGCGCAGGCCGGACGCTACCAGCGCCTTGCGCTGCCCACCCGCCACGGCGGCGCATCCTTACCGCAGACCCATCTGCTGGACATGCGTGAGGCCCCACCCGAGCGGGGGCTCTTCCTCTCCCCCAGGCTGGTGGAAGACATAGCCGCCACATTAGAGCGGGAGGAGCAGGCCATGCTGTTCCTTAACCGCCGGGGTTATGCCCCCCTTACACTATGCCGCACCTGTGGACACCGCATGGAATGTCCGCACTGCACCGCATGGCTGGTGGAACACCGCAACCGTCAGGTGCTCAGTTGCCATTACTGCGACCATACGGAGCCTATGCCCCCTGTCTGTCCAACCTGCAAAACCGAACACAGCCTGACTGCCATTGGCCCGGGGATCGAACGCATAACAGAGGAGGCACGCCAGTGCTTCCCCGATGCGCGCATTCTTGTCATGTCGAGCGATACGCTGGGAGGCCCTGCCGCCACGGCGGAAGCAGTTGCCAGAATTGCCCGCCGTGACGTGGACCTGATTATTGGCACCCAGATTGTCGCCAAGGGCTGGCACTTCCCCCACCTGACACTGGTTGGCATTGTGGATGCCGATCTGGGGCTTGGGGGGGCGGACCTGCGGGCCGGGGAACGCACGATCCAGCTTTTGCATCAGGTCGCAGGCCGTGCGGGCCGCGCCAGCGCACCGGGGCGCGTGGTGCTGCAAAGCTACATGCCCGAACACCCGGTTATGCAGGCCCTGCTTTCGGGCGATTTTGACCAGTTCATGGAGCAGGAGGCCGAACAGCGCCGCCACGGCTTCTGGCCCCCTTACGGGCGGCTGGCAGCGTTGATCATCAGCGCGGAGACCCCTCAGGCAGCCGATGACGCCGCAGCACGCTTTGGCCGCGCGGCTCCTTATGGGGAGGGGATTCAGGTGCTGGGGCCTGCTCCGGCGCCACTTGCCATCCTGCGCGGGCGGCACCGCCGCCGCCTGCTGCTGCGCACATGGCGCAGCATTGCGGTGCAACCTATTCTGCACCGCTGGCTGGGACTGGTCCCATTAGACAGGCACGTACGCGTTGAGGTGGATATAGACCCCGTCTCGTTCCTGTAACGGCACCTGCTCCGGGCTGGAACCTAGTCGTTGGCGGGCTTGGCTGTGCTGGTCAGCACGGTAGAAATGGTTTCACGCATCACCATAACGCGCACGTTGGGTGCGATTTCCACTTCCACTTCGCTCGACTCTTCCCTTGTGCGCTGCACAACACCCACAACGCCACCGGCTGTTACAATCCGGTCGCCACGACGGAGGGATTTAAGCTCGGATTTAAGCTGCTTCTGGCGCTGCTGCTGAGGGCGGATGAGCAGAAAATACATAATGGCAAAAACAGCCACGAACGGCAAAAAAGACATCAAGCTCGAAACACCGCCAGAGCTTCCAGCTGTCTGGGCGTAAGCAGCAGGGATAAGAAAATTGGACATAAGACTACAGACCTTCAACAATGGCTGGTTGCGGAAACAGAAGAAGTGACCATAATTTTCAATCCTCCCGCGTCAAGCTCCCATGCTGACGAAAAACCGCCAGAAAGACCCTTAATAAGGAATAAAAGCCGATGAACCAGACCCTTCTGCCTGCATTGGACCGTATTGCCGCGGCTCTGGAGCGCCTTTCCCCTCCCCCCGCAACGCTGGAAGGGGTGGATACGGCAGATGCTTTTGTCTGGCTACCAGAACGCGGGCGGCTGCTACCCATCCCCCACGTAGCCCATGTGCGCGCTGACCTGTTGCAGGGCATAGACCTGCAAAGACGCATTCTGCTGGAAAACACGCGTCATTTCGCCCATGGCCTGCCTGCCAACAATGCCATGTTGTGGGGCGCGCGCGGCATGGGCAAGTCCTCTCTGGTCAAGGGAGCGCATGCGCTGGTCAACCAGGTGGACGACAAACCCTGCACGCCCGGTAAGGGACTGGTCGCGCTGATAGAAATCCAGCGCGAGGACCTGACAAGCCTGCCGCTGCTGCTCAGCCTGCTGCGCGAAAACCACCGTCGCTTCATTCTGTTCTGCGATGATCTTTCGTTTGAAAAAGAGGACCGGGATTACAAAGCCCTCAAATCCGTGCTGGATGGCGGCATTGCCGGACGACCGGAGAATGTCCTTTTCTATGCCACATCCAACCGCCGCCACCTGATGCCGCGCGACATGATAGAAAATGAACGCTCAACCGCCATCAACCCCTCCGAAGCCACGGAAGAAAAAGTCTCCCTCTCCGACCGGTTTGGCCTGTGGCTTGGCTTCCATGCGTGCGGGCAGGACACCTATACCGATATGGTCAAAACCTACGCTCAGGCACGTAACCTGCCCATTGCCACCGATATGCTGCTGGCGCGCGCCAACGAATGGGCCATTACCCGTGGCAGCCGCTCGGGCCGTGTGGCATACCAGTTCATAGAAGCCCTGACAGCCGAGCTGGCAGCGCATTAATTTGCGCAACCGGGTCCTGTGATCTTGCATCCCACATGGGTATGAGTTGAGATAGCCTTCGCAAATGGTGGCATCGGCCCGATGCCGCGGGGGTTTCCCTGATTCGAGGCGACATGAACCAGACAGTACCGCCCAATTCTGATGATACGTCCTTTGGTGCCGAGGCGCGCTCGAACACAACGGACATACGCAGGGTACGCTCCAACCCGCACTACTGGTATCCGGTTGCATGGTCGCGCGAACTCAAACCCGGCAAAACCATAGGCACACGTTACGCTGGTCAGCCCATAGCTCTGGTACGCCCGGTGGACGGTCCCATTTTTGCGCTGGAGGACCGCTGCGCCCACAGGCAGGTGCCGCTCAGCAAGGGAGTCGTTGCGGGTAGTTCGGTCAAATGCTGCTACCACGGCTGGGCCTATGGGCGCTCGGGCAGGTGTATTGATGTACCCTATCTGGGCAAGGGCAAGCTGCCCAACGGGGTGCGCACCTACCCCTGCCGCGAACAGAACGGCATGATCTTTGTCTTCCCCGGTGATCCGGAAAAAGCCGACAGCGTGCCTCTGGCCCCGCATCTGGCAAAGGCGGATAACCCTGCTTACAAAACCCGTTATTTTGGCCGCACCGTAGCCTGCCACTACAGCTTCATGCATGAAAACCTGATGGATATGAACCACCAGTTCATGCACTCCAAACAGATGGGGCAGATGAAGCCCCGCTTTTTGGGCCAGAAACGCGAACCCGGTCTGGTGGAGGCCCGCTACAGCTTTGCGCGCACGGGGGGCAAGCAGCCCTTTGGTGAGACGCTGATTTTTGGCGAACGACGCGACGCATCGGAAAAATTCCAGCACCGGGATGTCATGACCATCCGCACGGAATACCCCTACCAGACCCTGCGTATCCAGACCGGGGATGAAGACCCGGTGATGGACCTGTGGATTGTGTACACCCCCCAGAGTGCTGACGAACTGACCAACCGGACCTTTGGCCTGCTCTCGGTCAAACGCCCCAAAATCCCCGGTATTCTGGATATGGCCTGGCCCCTGCTTGTCGCCTTTACCGAGCGGATTTTTGCCGAAGACCGCGAAATTGTTGAACTGGAACAGACTGCATGGTGCGAACTGGGGGGAGACCATAATGTGGAGGTCTTCCCCGTGATTAACGCGCTCAGGGCTTTGCTGGTTGAATGTGGCACTCCCCCTGCTAGCGAGTCTCATGCCTGATACCGGACCTCTGTTACTGGATGCAGGTCCATGCCGCCTGCGCCCGCTCCACCCTGATGATGCAACAACCCTGCACCACCTGGTCAATGACTGGGAGGTTGTGCGCATGCTCAGCCGCCTGCCCTTCCCTTACCCTCGGGAGCTGGCGGATAGCTGGATTGCCTCCACCTGCCAGATGCAGGCCAGCGGCGAAGGCTACCATTTTGCCATAACCGCACCTGACGGGGCTTTTATGGGCTGCATCGGGGTGCGTCTTCACACCATGCCGCAGGTGGGGCGCGTGGGCGTGCTGGGGTACTGGGTCGGCCGCCCCTACTGGGGGCAGGGCATTGCCACCCATGCCGCCACCCGCATGACGCGCTGGGCGCTGGCCCATCTGGACATTACCGCCCTGCGCGCAACAGCAGCACAGGATAACCCTGCCTCCATCCGCGTTCTTGAACACGCAGGCTTCCGCCATTGCGGCACGGACCGGCAGATGTTCACCGCCCGTGGCACGGAACTGCCTGTCGCCATGATGGAAACCAACCGGACTGATCTGGACATGAGCACAACCCCCACCACCACACAGCGCAAGCTGGTGCTGGTTTCCGCCGCAGCGTTAATAGATGCACAGGGCCGTATTCTGCTTGCGCGCAGGCCGGAGGGCAAAAGCATGGCCGGGCTATGGGAGTTCCCCGGCGGCAAGGTGGAAGCAGGAGAAACGCCAGAGGCTGCTCTTGTGCGCGAACTGCACGAAGAGCTTGGGCTGGATATGTCCCGCGCATGTCTGGCGCCCTTTACATTTGCCTCGCACGCCTACCCCGGCTTTGACCTGCTGATGCCGCTGTATCTCTGCCGCCGCTGGCAGGGCGTCCCCACCGCGTGTGAAGGGCAGAAACTGGCCTGGGTTGCCCCGGCTGATCTGCGCCGCTACGCCATGCCCGAAGCCGATCTGCCGTTTATTCCCCTGCTACAGGCCCTGCTCTAGCCAAAACCACACCTCTGCCTTGTGGAATATACCCATAAAACGCCAACATACATTCTTGACGAATGATAAGGAGCGGGATTAACCAGAAAGCAGAATGTTTCTGCAAGAAACCTTCCCTCGTGATTTGTTCAGCCGGCTTGCGGCGAGGTAAAAGAAACGCGCTAAAGAGGCTTTGACGGCGCGCATAACCCGACGTCATGGTTTCCACGGTCAATTTGAGAGATGCACCCCTGTGGATGGACGCATGCCAGCGTCTGCCTCACGGTCTGGATCAGACACGAAAGAACCGGATACAAGTCCCATGAGCGATAACCAGACATCCCCTTCCAAGGCGTGGCGTCCTGCCACACGCCAGCTCCATGCCGGTCTGGAGCGCACCGAATATGGTGAAACCAGCGAAGCCCTCTTCCTGACCTCCGGTTTTGTGTATGACAGCGCCGAACAGGCCGCCAAAACCTTTACGGGCGAAGTCACGCACTATCAGTACAGCCGCTTTGGCAACCCCACCACCGCAGCGCTCGAACGCCGTCTGGCGGACCTGGAAGGGGCCGAAGCCTGCATCACCACGGCAACGGGCATGGGGGCTGTGTCCTCCGCCCTGCTCTCCCACGTTACGGCAGGTGGGCGTGTTGTGGCCTCCCGCGCGCTGTTTGGCTCCTGCCACTGGATTGTAAACCACCTGCTGCCCCGCTACGGCGTGGAAACCGTATTTGTGGATGGTGGCAATCTGGCTGAATGGGACGAAGCCCTGTCCGTGCCCACGGATGCGGTACTGCTGGAAAGCCCCTCCAACCCCATGCTTGATATTCTCGACATTGCAGCCATTTCCGAGCGTGCCCACAAGGCAGGTGCGATTGTGATTGTAGACAATGTGTTTGCCTCCCCCATCTTCCAAAAACCGCTCGAACTGGGCGCGGATGTGGTGGTCTATTCCTGCACCAAGCACATTGATGGTCAGGGCCGTGTGCTGGGTGGTGCGGTGCTGGGCCGCAAGGACTGGATAACCGAAACCCTCCAGCCCTTTACCCGCAACACCGGCAATGCACTTTCGCCCTTTAACGCATGGGTCATGCTCAAGGGGCTGGAAACCCTGTCCCTGCGTGTGGAGGCCATGGCCCGCAATGCCGCCGTGGTGGCGGATTATCTGGCCTCGGCTCCGGGTATCAAGCTGGTGCGCTACCCCGGCCGCAAGGACCACCCGCAATACGAGCTGGCCCAGCGCCAGATGCATGGCCACGGCACACTTGTGGCGTTTGCCGTAGACGGCGGACAAAAAGAAGCCTTTGCGTTTATGGACGCCCTGCAACTGATCGCCATTTCCAACAATCTGGGGGATTCCCGCTCTATGGTGACCCACCCGGCCACCACCACACACTCCAAGATCAGCCCCGAAGAACGCGCAGCTCTTGGTATTACGGATGGCGCCATACGCTTTTCCGTCGGTCTGGAAGACAGTGCGGATCTGATAGACGATCTGGCGCGCGGTGTTGCCGCCCTCAAGGCGCTTTAAGCACCATACGCTCCCGCCCGCCATGGCCCGCCCCCTCCCGGGGCCCGGAGCCATGGCCAAGGGGGCATGGCCTGCACACCACGTGTTGGATGCGGCTTTGCACAACCTTCATGTTCATGATACTGGCACGCTCTCGCACCCAATGCGGACCTAGCACACGGAACGGCTGATCTGGGCCGAACCCCTTTCCATTTTGCAGGAGCTGGAGACCCATGGCCGACTGGGCCGTTGCCCCCCTTCCACAATCCCCGGAAGAAGCCCTGAACGAACTGTTCTCCCCCCTCCCTGTGTACGAAGCCGTCACCGATGGCATTCGTGTGCTGGTGCAGGTCTTCTGGCTGTCTGACCAGTCCGAGCCGGATGAACACAGTTACTGCTGGGTTTACCGTATCCGCATTGGCAACGACAGCAGCAGACCCGTACAACTGCTTGAGCGGACATGGCATATTACCGACACATCCGGCCGCACGGAACATGTGCATGGGCAGGGTGTTGTAGGGGAACAGCCCATTATCCAGCCCGGCACGCTTTACGAATATACATCTGGCGCATCTCTTGCCACACCCGGGGGGTTCATGCGTGGGTCATTCCTGCTGCAAGCCACCACGGACCGCGCCCGGTTTGACGTGACCATTCCCGCCTTCAGTCTGGATAGCCCTTTCCAGAACCACCAGCTCCAATAACCAAAGCAGGAGACCGGCATGAGCGTGCCTGAGCACCACACAGACCGCCCCACCCAACAGGAAGCCGAACAGGCTGTACGCACCCTGCTGCGCTGGGCAGGCGATGACCCAACGCGTGAAGGTCTGCTGGACACGCCCGCCCGCGTTGCCCGTGCCTATACCGACTTTTTTTCGGGCTATGCCATTGACCCGGCCTCTCTGCTTCGCCGGACTTTTTCCGAAGTGGATGGGTATGACGAGATTGTTCTGCTCCGTGACATTCGCTTTGAAAGCCACTGCGAGCACCATCTGGCCCCCATTATTGGCCGTGCCCATGTTGCCTACCTGCCGCGCCAGAGGGTTGTCGGCATTTCCAAACTGGCACGCGTGGTGGACGCCTATGCCCGCCGCCTCCAGATTCAGGAACGCATGACCGCCCAGATCGCCAACACCATCAATGACGTGCTTGAACCCCATGGTGTAGCCGTCATTATTGAATCCGCACATGAATGTATGACCACACGCGGCGTACACAAACCCGGCGTCTCCATGGTTACCAGCACCATGCTGGGCGTGTTCCGTGATAATTCCGATACCCGGCGTGAGCTGATGGCCATCCTCAACCGCCCCGCCGTAAACGGCTACTAAATGCCCAGCACCCCCGGCTCCCATACGGTGCCGGGGGCCTGCGCAGGCCATACCAGCGCACCACCATAACAATACCTGGTCATGCGCTGCGTGGCTTAAATACTGATGTTTGCGCCAAGCACCTTTAGGAACCGGGCAAGCCATGCCGGGTGGGCAGGCCATGCGGGCGCGCTCACCAGTTCACCATCCGTTATGGCATCCGTAACCGCAATATCGGCATAAATGCCGCCAGCCAGTTCCACCTCCGGCCTGCATGCCGGGTAGGCTGAAACCTTGCGCCCCTTGATAACCCCGGCTGCTGCGAGCAACTGTGCGCCGTGGCAGATGACCGCCAGAGGCCGGTCCGCGAAGGCGCGCACAATCTCGAGCACCCTTGGGTTAAGCCGCAGATACTCAGGTGCTCTGCCACCGGGAACAATAAGGCCCAGATAATCATCCGTGTCGATCGCATCAAAATCCGCGGTCAGCGTAAAGGCATGACCGGGTTTTTCGCTGTAGGTCTGCGCCCCTTCAAAATCATGGATGGCGGTCAGAACCTTGTCCCCCGCCTTTTTGCCCGGGCAGACCACATCCACCGTGTATCCCAGCATGGAGAGCGCCTGATACGGGACCATGATCTCATAGTCCTCCACGTAGTCCCCTGCCAGCATCAGCAGTTTTACGTCATCAGTCATGATGTGTGTTCTCCTTCAGCCCTTCGCGCAGGCGGGGCATCAGTTCCACAAAGTTACACGGACGGTGGCGGCTATCGAGCTGGAACACCAGAATGTCGTCCCATCCATCCTTGACCGCACCGGTGGAGCCGGGAAGCGCAAACAGGTAGGTCCCGCCTGCAACACCTGCCACGGCGCGTGACTGAATGGTGGATGTGCCGATCTTCTGGTAGGACAGCATGCGAAAAAGCTCGCCAAACCCTTCAATCCGTTTTTCCATAACGCGCTCGAACGCCTCTGGCGTCACATCGCGGCCGGTTACACCTGTGCCGCCATTGGTGATGATCACATCCACCAGCGGGTCCGCAATCCATGCGCTCAACTGCGCTGCAATCAGGTCTGCATCATCCGAAATAATGGTACGTGCTGCGACAGTGTGCCCTGCGGCCTCGATCCGCGCCACCAGGGCGGCGCCGGAAGTGTCCGTCTCCAGAATGCGCGAATCCGAAACAGTCATAACAGCAATACGCACAGGCAAAAACGGTCGGTTCATATCTATCTTGGACATGGCTGACTGTTATATCTCCGCAACTATGATGCAAAAACGCATCAGGGGAATGAATAATAGCCGTCTGAGGCAGAAAATAACCCCACAAAGGCAACCTTTTGCCTGCACCGGCTCTAAAAAACATTTAGGAACTGGAGTTGTTACACCCCGATAAACCATGATTGGGCCTGTTGCTCACGCGCAAGACCAACCCAAAGACAAAAAAATTGGGATCATGAGCAAACATAATTTTTTTCCTTTTCGCGCCGTCTGGCTTTTTGCCTTCCTTTTGCCTCTTCTGGCTTCACCCCTTCCCGCACGGGCGCAACTCCTGCCCGGTGGCAACAGTTCTATTGGTCTTTTACCCAGTCTGGAAGTTGATAACGAGGCCAATCTGGTCGAAGACCCCGGCCCCCTGTTTTCCGCCCCTTATGGCAAGGACCATTTTTTTGGCAACTGGGGGGGAACACAACCCTGGCTGCTCAACCACGGCATCCATATTCTGGCCGATGTCCATGAGGAACTGGCTGGCAACTTCCGGGGAGGACGCGAGCAGGGCGTCACCAATGCGGGCCAGGTCGGTGTTGAACTGGATGTGGACTGGGGCAAGCTGACCAACACGGACCTGTTCAGGAACTTCTGGACCCATATGATGGTCGTTAACGGCCATGGGCGGAACCTGAGCACCAATTATATCGGGGACTCCATTGGCGGCGTGCAGCAGATTTATGGTGCGCGTGGTAACGTGGTGGCCCACCTTGTTTACCTGTATGCCGAACATTCACTGTTCCATAACCACGTGGACATCAGCGCGGGCTGGATCCCGCCGGGCAGCTTTTTTGCCGCCTCCCCCCTGTTCTGCATGTATATGAACGTAGCCATGTGCGGTAACCCCGCCCCCACCAAATACACCGAAGGCTCGCGTGACTGGCCATCGGGCAACCTTGGATTTGTGGTGCGCGCCATGCCCACAAGCAGCACCTACATCATGGGTGCGCTGTTTGCCGTTTCCCCCCATGCGTTTAACGGCGGCATTTCCGGCTGGGCATGGGCGCAGGATGGTCTGGGCAAATTCTCCTCCCCGGTAGAAGTGGGCTGGCTGCCAAAATTTGGCAAAAACCATCTGAACGGGCACTACAAAGCCGGTTTTGGCTATGACAATTCCAGCTACCCCGACCTACTGGATGACATACACGGCAACCCGTGGATTGAAACAGGCATGCCCAAACGCTACCGCGCAGGCCGTGCCAGCGCCTGGGTCATGGCGGACCAGATGCTGGTCCGCAACGGCGATGGCCCGACCAATGGCCTGATCGCTCTGGCTGGCTGGATGTGGTCCGACGGGCACACCACCGCCATGTCCCACCATATCTGGGCTGGCATGGTGGAAACCGGGGCCAGATGGGGCCGCCCGATGGATAGCATAGGCGCCATGTACCAGTGGGAGCTGATGAGCCGCGCATCCACCTTGCAGCAGGAAGCCGCCGCCAATGCCGGTATTCCCTTCCCCCCCAACCAGTGGGGCACCGTATGGGGTATTCAGTCGCACGAGAACATTTACGAAGTGTTCTATAATGCCCACGTCGCTCCCGGCATTTCGTTGCAGCCAGACTTCCAGTACATCAACCGCCCCGGTGGCAGCACCGTATTCCACGATGCAGCTGTTATGGGGCTCCAGTTCAACGCCGTTCTGTGATCAGCTCGGAACCGTAAAACGCTCCATCGGGCGCAGGCTCAGCATCCTGCCCCGCAGGGGGGTGAACTGCTCCGCGTGACAGGTCAGCAGTATGACCTGCAAACGCGTTGCGGCATCGGACAGAACATCAAACAGGGTTTCCAGCCGCTGGGAGTCTGAAAAACTCAGCGCGTCATCCAGCACCAGAATGGCTGGTGCCCCCCGCTTGTGCAGCAGTTCCGCAAAGCCCAGCCTGACCAGCACGGCAATCTGTTCCCGCGTACCATCAGACAGGTCCTTTATATCCTCCGCGCGCTGGCGGGTCAGGCCGGTCAGGGCGAACTGCGTATCCACTTCCAGTGTTACCCCACGGAACAGGGCGGAAAAGGCGGGTTGCATGGCCTGCACCAGCGGGGCCAGGTACCGCTCGGTCTGAGTGGTTTGGGCATGCAGGAGCGTGGCTTCCAGCAACGCAAGGGCCGCGCGCTCGCGCTCCCATGCCTCCAGTTCCCCCTGCACCTGTGCAGCATGGCGCTCCGCACTGGCCAGTTGCTCATCCAGCCCATCCCCTTCCGCCTGACGGATACGTGTTTCACGCTCCATCTGTTCCATGGACAGGCGTGTAATCTGCTCACGCAGGCGCTCCATATCCTGCTCGCGGCGGAGAATACCCTGCTCCACCACGCTCAACGGCTCCTCCTGCTGGCGTATGTGCGCAATCCGGGCCAGTTCGGCCTGTGCGTGCTGCCTGTCCTGCATGCTACGGGTAGCGCGGGCCAGCAGGACCGGGTCCGGTTCGTGCTCAATCCAGACTTCCAGTTCGCTCCGGTCACGCTGGAGCGCCTGCTGCTGCTGTGCAGACTGGGCCAGAGCCTGCTCCTGCCTGGCATGGGCCATGCGATGCTGGTTTAGTACCTCCTGCTCATACTGGCGGGCGGCTTCCACCGCCATAAGCGCATCCTGCTCCTGCGCACGGGCCTGTTCCACGTCGGGTTGTGGGCCTTCATCTTCAGGCCAATCCGCCTGAGCGGCCTGCTCCCTGGCAAAAAGAGCTTCCCGCTCGTTCAGTTTGTGCCGCGCTGCGTCCAGAGCGGCTGCAATATCGCCGGGTTGGACCACACATAAAAGCGCCATACATTCGGCACTGGCCTGCTCTACCTCCCGCTCGGCCTGCCTGCGGGCTTCATGCTGGCTTTCGGCCTGATCGACACTGTGGCACCCGACCTCCTGCAACACCTCATCCAAAGCACTCCGGGCCGTGGCAAGGGCGGTGTGCAGGGCATCGCTCTGCCGGGTTGGGGGGGTTATGGTAAAGCGGCCCACGCCGTCCACCACCAGTTCGCTCACATCTGTCAGGGACTGGGGGCCAACCGGGCAGGGGTTGCCATTCAGCCATACCGTGCCTGCTGCATCGGGGAGCAGGGTTGCCTCCAGCCGTGTCGCCTGCGCCTGCATGCGCGCCTGTGCCTGATGCACCGCCTGCACCACCTTGCCCAGACGGCGCATAAAAGCTGCATCCACGGGCATGACACTCAAGGCCGCCTGTGCTTTTTCCAGCCTTGCCCATCCGGCGTTGGCCCGCTCGAACGCGGCACGCTCCTGCGCCACTGCCTGCTGGTTATGCGTCAGCGTAGCCTTGTGCATAACGCGCGACACCATGGTGCGGGCCTGCTGGTAGCAGTTCTGGGCGCTTTTCAGGCTGGCCTGTGCATGAACCAGTTTCTGGTCCGCCTCCTGTACGGCAAGGCCCAGCCGGGTGTGCCCGCTCCGGGCATCGGCCAGAACCTGCTCCAGCCGGGCAATATCCGCCCGGCGGGTCAGGCGGCGCTCCTGCTCGGCCAGAATATACTGCGTGTTCTGCTCGGCCGCACTCAGTTGCGCCTGTGCAGCCTGCTCCTGCGCCACAAGCCCGCGCAACTGGTCACGTATTTGCCTCAGGGCTACGAGTTTTTCCTCGTCCTGCCTGCGCCGTTCGGGGTTGCTGCTCTGGGCCAGCATACGCCGGACCTGCTCCAGCGCGCTTATGTCCTCCTGCAAGGTCTCCTTGCGGGCCAGAAGGGTGGCGACCTGCGCACGGGCCTGCTCGCCTTCCTCCTGCATCTGCCGCATACGCTGGCTGGTTTTGCCTGTTGCGGTCTGGTACTGGGCGATCCGTTTGCTCACCAGAGCCAGCATGGCGCTGGCCTCGGCCGTGCCGGTCACGCCCTGTATGTTCTGTTGCAGACAGGCCTGCAGACTGGCTCGCCCTGCCCCTTGCAGCGGAGGCTGGGCAAAACTTTCGCCCTGTTCCACCAGCAGGGCGTTCCACAACCCGGCGGCTTCGAACTTGCTGATTTTTTCCAGCTCGAACAGGGCCTGCAGGCGCTCTTCCGCCTCCTCCCCATCAAACCGTTCGGCTCCCATATCCAGGCGGGCGAGGTTGCCGCTGCCGAATTTTTTTTCCAGCCAGCAGGATTGACCTTTCCATGTGAAGGCCACGCCAACATGAGGTGAGCCTCCACCATAAGGCAGCAGGTCCTTGAACGGCTGGGCTTTGGAAGTGTGCCGCAGGGTCAGCACGGTTCGCAGGGCCTTGAGCACAGTGGATTTTCCGGCCTCATTGGGGGCAGCCAGAATGTTCAGCCCAGCGCCCAGTCCTTCGACCCGAATGGGGGAGGTAAAACGGCGCACGGCTTCGATCTGGATATCTGTCAGGATCATGGTGCCGCCCTCCGCACTTCACCCCAGAGCAGAAAGAGCCTTTGCAGCGCCTCCTGCGCAACACTGGCCCCGGACCCACCGGCATGAACCTGCTCCAGCAAGGCAGCGGCGGCCGTGCGCACTGGCCCGGACGCACCGAGCATATCCAGATCATCCGCCCCGGCGGCAAGACTGGGGGCGCCACTCAGCCGCAGGCAGGCCAACGCACTGCGCAGGCGGTGGTCGATCAGATTTTCATAAAGTGTCAGGTCTTCCACCCCCAGCATGCCACCCAGTTCCAGCCATGCCAGAATGGTGTGAGGCTGCTCGGGGGCTATGGCGCGCACGCGGTTTTCCAGCGCATGGATATCCGCGCTGCTGGTCAGCACCACGTTGTCAAACTTGCACCATGTAAAGCGGCCGGTTCTGTGCGTGCTCAGCCGTGGCGGAGCTGTGGGGCCATCAAACGCCACCACAACACACTCCCCCCCGCCATTGCCCCCGGTGCCAAACCGGTCCACCTCCGGCGTACCAGCGTACACCGTACGGTCATTGATCCTGTTAAAACCATGCCAGTCCCCCAAAGCCAGATATGCGAGCCCCGCCCGTGCGGCGCGGTCAATGGCTATGGGGTTGTTCCGGGCTTCTTCCTCATTCCCGAACCCCACCACCGAGCCGTGGGCAAGCCCTATGCGCAAAGCACCTTCGGGGGTGGGGGCGTCGTCCATATAAGCAGTCAGGTCAGACAGGGTGTGCCGCCGCTGCAACACGGCAGGCAGCAGCCAGACATTATGAGCGCTATCCAGCTCAACCGGTACGGAAGCAAGGTGGAGCTTAACATTGCCCGGAACCGCATTGTCGCGTTGCAGGCGGGTCCATACGCCCTGAGGGGTATGAGCATCGTGGTTACCGGGAATAAGGTGCCAGCTTATATCCGCAAACTGGCGCATGCGCTCCATGGGCTGGCGCAATGTATGCCCCGAAGGAGTTTCGTGCTCATACACATCGCCTGCGACAAGCACGTGGGCGGCCCCTTCCGCCCGCGCCAGCATGCCTATGCGCTCGATCACATTCAGCCGCTCGGCCTGAAGTGCGCCCAGTGCATCATCATCTACAAAACTGAAGGCCCGGCCTATCTGCCAGTCAGAGGTATGAACAATTTTCATACGCACTGTTGTGCCCGCACCCCCGATCTCCCGGCAAGTAGGGAATATGGCATGACGGCCAGCACAGCCCCGCAGTCAGGAACGCCATCATGCGCGCCTGACCCGGAATTGATTAGGCCCATTATAGTTCTCAGACTTATCATTCAGATCTGCTGCGCGTTCAACGCAATGCCAAGCTATGGGCAGAGCGCCCCCTAAACATTATATTTTATTTTAATATGCCCCCGACAATACGGATTCGGGGGCAACCCCAGCTCAGTGGCCACAGCAAAAGCAGACCCAAATGACCGCTGAGAAAACAGCTTTCATGCACAGACCGGGATGGAAGAGCTGGTTCCTCCAGCTCCCGCCCTCCGTGTTTTCTCCGGGCTGGTTCCTGTTCTGCCTAAGAACGTGGCTGTCTGCCGTGCTGGCGTTGAGTACGGCGTTCTGGCTCCAGCTTTCCTCCCCCGGCACAGCGGCGGTTACGGTCATGATCTTGGCCCAGCCTTTGCGTGGGCAGGTTCTCTCCAAAGCACTTTACCGTCTGGCAGGCACCATTATTGGCGCGTTTGTCGCTCTTTTCCTGACTGCCTGCTTTAATCAGGAACGCGGGGTTTTTCTGGGCGGTGTGGCGCTATGGCTGACGCTATGCACCATTGTTGGCACACTGGAACGCGATTTTCGGGCTTATGCAGCCATGCTCTCGGGCTATACGGTTGCCATTGTAGGGATCAGCTGCATTGATAACCCGGCTGGTATTTTTGACGTCACACTCAACCGCGTGTCCTGCATTGTGGTGGGCATTGCCTCCACCGCCGCGATCAATGACATTTTTGGTTCCCCCACCGCGTTTGAAAAACTGACCACCAATCTGCGCCGCACATCTGACATGGTGCGCCGTATTGCCAAGGATGCGCTGGCTGGCCACAGCATTCCCGACAGCATGACCTGTGCGGGCCTTGCTGGAGAAATTATTGCCCTGACATCGCAGATTTCCTTCGCCAAGACCGAACTGCCCGATGCACGGCTGCGGCTTGCGGGGGCACGCTCGGCCATGGTGGCACTACTGGAAATGCTCTCGTGCAGTCAGGCCATTGCCCTTGTGCTGCGCAAGGGCGAGGTTTCGGCCACGGTGCTCAAGCACATCCGCAATTCCTATGGCGATGGCACACCAGTCAACTCTCCCGCGCAGGCTGTGCATGACCTGGAAGACCTTGCGCGGGAGGCCCATAAAAACGAACTCAGTCTTGGCCCAACGCTTGATGAAGCCTGGCTGATCGAACGGTCCATGGCCCTGCTCTCCGATACGCGCTGGGCAGTGGATGGCATAGATGCGTTTGAACATGGCCAGCGGGCGCGCACGCAGGCCCCCGAGCTCAAGATTGAACAACATGACGACGTGATTGCCGCATTGCTCAACGGCCTGCGCACGCTTATCGGTTTTTCCGTGGCGGCGGGGCTATGCATTATTTCCGATATTCCAGCCACGTATTCAGCACTCTCGCAGGTCGCCATTATCCTGACCCTTGCCGCGACGACCTATAATGTACGCGGTTTTGGCATGGGCGCGCTTCTGGGCACGCCATTGGCCATTCTTGTAGCGGCAGTGCTGAACTTTGGCGTACTGCCCCACGGGGCGGACATGCCTTTTCTGGCCATGGCCATCATTCCCGTTATTTTTGGCGGCTGCCTGCTGCTCATGCACCCCAAAACAGCCACGGTCGGGTTTAACGCCGGGGTGTTCTTTTTTGTTATTCTTGGAGTGGCTGACCAGCAGAACTACGAGCCATCCACCTTTATTGACCGCAACGTGCTGTACCTGTTCGCCGCAATCATCATCTTCATTGCACTTGTGCTCCTGCTGCCTCCCTCCGCGTCCCGCAGGCGGTTCAGGGTAGGTATTACCATCGGGCACGATCTGCTGCTCCAGTTTAAAGGGCATGGCGAGCAGGCAGGCTCCGCGCTGATCAGCCGCCATTATGACCGGCTGTGCCGTATTCTGGAATGGAACCGCTACCTGCCTGCCAACAAGGCACGCCAACGTGTTTTTGCCCGTCTTGCCAGTCTGGATGCCCTGAATCTTGAACTGGCCCGCGCACGCCGCCACCTGCAACGCGCTGCCACCATTCCCGCCATCCGGCTGGATGCGGAATCCGCCTACCGCTCCACCATTATTTACAACGTGGATGCAGCCTTGGTGCGCATGCGGCACAAGGCCCGCATTCTGCTCGACCATGCCATAGCGCTGCCCCATGGGCAGATGGCCACGGCCCTTGCCGCCGTATCTGCCATGGTGGGTGCGATCCGTCTGCTTGAGCACAACCGCTCCGCCCTGCACCTGTATGACCTGCTGCCCGTGCCCGACCAGCAGTGGAAGGCCCGCTGACATGCAGTTCCAGCCTGTTCTGGATATTGGCGGCCTGCTGGTTTCTTCCTTTGTGGTGCATGCAGGGCTGGCCATTGCCACCCTGCTTGCGCTCAACCCGCTTTTGGCCAAGGTGCGTGCGCGCCGTGTGGTGTGGAACCTGCCCCTGGCCGAATTTGGCATCCTGATCTGCCTTCTCGGCCTTTACACCATCCTTCTGTGAAAGAGCTTTTCCACCGTGTTTGAACGTGCGCGCCACCTCCTGCAATTTGTGACGACCGGCATTATTCTGGCCATTGCAGCCGTGGTCTGCTTTGTCTTATGGGATTACTATACCGCCGCCCCATGGACCCGTAACGGACAGGTACGCGTACAGGTGGCCGATATTGCGCCACGTGTTTCGGGTCAGATCATAGATATCAAGGTACGCGACAACCAGTTTGTCCATGCGGGCGATGTTCTGTACGATATCGATCCATTTGACTTCAAGGTAGCTGTGGCCTCCGCTACCGCTCTGCTCAACGAGCGGCAGGCGGATATGGTGCTCAAGACCGCACAGGAATACCGACGCAACAACCTGACCGATGCCGCCGCCTCCCGCGAGGAAAAACAGGTGTTCCAGGCCACGGCGGAAGTTGCCAGGGCGCAGTATGCCTCGGCCATGGCGGCTCTTTCCCAAGCCAACATCAACCTTGACCGCACCCATGTACGCAGCACCGTAACCGGCTACGTCAACAACCTGATCATGCGTGTGGGGGACTACGCCACCGCAGCCAAGGCGAACGTTCAGGTCATTGATGCCTCCTCCTACTGGGTGGACGGATATTTTGAGGAAACCAAAATCCGCTCCATCCATATTGGTGACCGCGCCAGGCTGGACCTTATGGGTTATCGCCAGCCCATGTGGGGGCATATCACCAGCATTACACGCGGAATTGCCACCCCCAATGCAACGCCTTCCACACAGGGTCTGCCATCAGTGGACCCGGTCTATACATGGGTGCGGCTGGCGCAGCGTATTCCCGTCCGGGTGCAGATTGACAGTATTCCCCCCGGCACCCAGCTTGCCGCAGGCATGACCACCACAGTCACCATTGTTGGCAGCAAGGGCAAACGTGCCCATGATTCCCTGACCGAAGCACTGGACAGGCTGCATGATGCCCTTATGGGCGGCACAGGCGGGAACGGCACACGGCATTAGGAATAGAGTATGGACGCCCGCCCCCCATACTGGCACAAATGCAGGCATGCACCATTCCTTTACCCTGCCCCGCCGCACTGCCATATCCTGCGCCCTTGCCCTGTGCCTGAGCGCTGGCGCACAGGCACGGACCATATCCGGCCAGCGGGTACAGGTAAGCGCACCGTGCCTGAGCACCCTGCATGTTGTAACCGACCACACCCTGTCTGACGGGGTGGACATTCCCGAGGCATGGCCTGCTGGCCTGCAAAGCGCCACCGCCGCGGATGGTACCATAACCCTGACGCAGACGGGCTGCCCCAGTGGGCAGAACCTTGAACTGCACACGCCATCGACCATGCCACTGGCCATAGACAGCCCGCAGGCTACGCGTATCGTCATTGATACCCGCAAAGGCCCCTTGTCCATCCAGTCCGGCTCGGGCGGTATCGAGCTGAGGCGAACCGGGCCGATTGATCTGGCATCAGACTCTTCCGGACCTATCCACATTGACACACTGGCAGGCTCGGCCCGCCTGCGCTCCACCACATCCGCCCCCATTATCATCCGCCAGATCAATGCTCCGGCTCTGGCTGTGTATCTTGCTGGCACAGCCAGCCTGAGTGCTCCTGCGGGTACGCTCAAGGCGCTGGACATCAACAACACAGGCAAGGGTGATGCCAGTTTTGGTGGCACCACGGGCGTTGCGGCCCTACATGTGCAGGGTTCTGGCAATATCAGTGTACACAAAGCCACCGGCACTGTGGCCACGGAACGCGATGGCAAGGGACGGATTGACGTCAACCTGCCCGATGCCTCCTCCACGCAGCAGAACTAATACGGCTGGATAAACACACACACACCACCCAGCAAAGCCAGAGGAGCCCTGCCGGTGTCTTTTAGTCGGCTGTTCATTATGCGCCCCGTTGGCACAACCCTTATGGCGGTTGCGTTTATGGTGGCGGGGCTTTTTGCCTACCGTGCCATGCCGGTTGCGGACCTGCCCAATATTTCCGTCCCGGTCATTTACGTCATTGCCACGCAACCCGGCAGTTCCCCCCAGCAGCTGGCCAGTGCAGTCACCACCCCGCTGGAACGCAGGCTTGGCCAGATTGCGGGCGTAAGCAGCATGCGCTCGGACACAACGGATTCCAGCGCGTTCATCCTGCTGTTCTTTGATAATAACCGTGACATCAATGGTGCGGCGCGGGATGTGGAGGCCGCCCTGCGCGCGGCAAGGGCGGACATGCCCCACACGCTGCTCGACCAGCCCCAGTACTACAAGGCCAATCCATCGGATAGCCCGATCATGATTGCGGCCCTTACATCGGCCACACGCAACACCACCGCCCTGCGAGACCTGGGGGAAACACACCTCAAACCCATGCTGGCCGGGGTTAAGGGGGTGGGCTGGGTAGATGTTGTGGGCTCGGACAAACCCGCCATCCGTGTGGAGGTTAACCCCCAGCTTCTCTATCAGTACGGAATCGGCTTTGAAGACGTGCGTTCCGCCCTTGCCTCGGCCAACGCCAATACGCCCAAAGGATTTATAGAAACCGGGGGACAGCGGCTGACACTCCAGACCAATGATCAGGCCCACAGCCCAGAGCAATACCGTGATCTGGTAATCGGCTACCGCAATAACCGGCCCGTGCGGCTGAGCAGCGTGGCAACCGTGCGCTCCGGCCCGCAGAATGAGCGCACCGCGGGGTGGTACAACAGGCAGCCCGCCGTTCTGGCCATTATCCGCGCACAGCCGGGTACCAATGTGATCGAGGTAACCGACGCCATTCGCGCGCGCGCAGCCATCCTGCGCAATGCCCTGCCCGCGGATGTTGCGTTTACACTGGTCTCGGACCGTTCCATTTCCATCCGTGGAGCTCTGGAAGACACGCAGGAAACCCTGCTTGGTTCCGTTTTGCTGGTGGTGCTGGTGGTGCTGGCGTTTTTGCGGAGCTGGCGCTCCACCTTTATTCCCGCCGTTACGGTGCCGATCTCGCTTGCGGGGTCTCTGGCCTTCATGCACCTGCTGGGTTTTTCGCTCGACACGCTCTCACTCATGGCATTGACCATCGCCACCGGCTTTGTGGTGGATGATGCCATTGTGGTGGTGGAAAACATTGCCCGTCATATGGAAGAAGGCATGGACCGCATACAGGCCACCTTGCAAGGTGCGCAGGAAATCGGTTTTACCATTCTGTCCATCACCATTTCCCTGATCGCGGTGTTTCTGCCCCTGCTGCTGATGGAAGGCATTGCGGGCAAGATCTTTTTTGAATTCGCCATGACCCTGACCATCGCCGTCTCGGTCTCCTTCTTTCTGGCAGTCTCGCTTACCCCCATGATGTGCGCACGCTTTCTGGACGTGCATCCGGGTCCGCAGGCTCCAGCGCAGCAATCCTCCAACCCGCTCGTACGGGCAGCCCATCTGCTGGCCGATGCCACGGACCACGCAATGGCATGGATGATACGGTTCTACCGCTCCACGCTGGACATTGCCCTGCGCCACCCGTGGCTGACACTGCTCTCGCTCCCGCTCAGTTTTGTGGCGACCACAGGACTGATTTTCATCATCCCCAAAACCGTTCTGCCTGCGGAGGATATAGCCTTTTTGCAGGGGTATCTGAGCGTGGACCAGACCTCCTCCTTTTCTGCCATGTCCGCCAAGACCCGTACGGTGCTTGATGCCATGCAGGCCGCTCCGGGGGTGGAAGGTGTGCTCGGCTTTACGGGCGAAGACGCCGCGAACGAAGCAGAGGTCTATGCCCAGCTCAAGCCCAAAAACCAGCGCACGCAAACGCCAGAAGACATTGCCAGCACCATACAGCAGAGCGTGCGCGCCATACCGGGGCTTACAGCCAGCATTTCCAATGCGGGCGATATTAATGGTGGTGGCCAGCGTGTGCATGAGGGCGCGTACAGCTTTGTCTTCCGCAGCGAAAACGACGCCGATATTGACCAGTGGGTGCCCCGCATCACCGAAGCCCTGCGCAACAGCGCCATACTAAGCGGGGTCAGCAGCCACACGGTGGGGCATGGCATGGCGCTGCATGTGCTGATCAACCGTGACAATGCCGCCCGCTACCAGATTACCCCCCAGCTTATTGGTAACGCCCTGTACGATGCGTATGGCCAGCGCACGGCTTCAAGCATTTCCACGCCGCTGACCACTTATTACGTGGTCATGGAGGTGCAAAAACAGTTCCGTGACAACCCGGAAATGCTGAAAACCCTATGGATATCCACTGCGGGTGGCACGGCATCGGGGGCTGTGGCCTCCAACACCATACGGGTACGCAAACCTGTCGATACCTCTGCCGCACGCAGCGACAGCCTTTCCGAGCAGTCCTTCCGCAACGCCATTGCCAACCGGCTGGCAGGTGGTGGAGCCGGAGCCTCCAATGGTTCCGCCGTTTCCGCAACATCCGAAACCATGGTGCCCCTGCCCACGGTTGCGCGCATAGCCAGCGCACCCACTCCGTTACAGGTCAGCCACGAAAACGGTTTTGTCTCTGGTGCGCTCTCCTTCGACCTGGCGGACGGTCATTCTCTGAGCGAGGCGGAAACCGAAATCCGCCAGATCATGCGTAACCTGCATGCCCCTGAAAGCCTGAAAGGTGATTTTTCGGGCGAGGCAGGCGATCTGCACAAGGACCTGGTAAACGAAGCTCTGGTGTTTATCGCCGCCATTGCCACCATGTACATCACACTGGGTATTCTGTACGAAAGCTACATTCAGCCGCTGACCATTCTTTCCACCCTGCCCTCGGCCGCCTTTGGGGCCGTACTCACGCTCTGGCTGTCCGGGCAGCCGTTCTCGCTGATCAGCATGATTGCAGTGATCATGCTTGTCGGCATTGTGAAAAAAAACGCCATCCTGATGATCGACTTTGCCCTGCACGCCGAGCGAACCCGGAACCTCCCCCCGCATGAGGCCATAAAGACGGCCTGCCTGACCCGCTTCCGCCCCATTCTCATGACCACCATGGCCGCAGCCTTTGCCGCCATACCCATGATTGTAGGGCGCGGCTATGGGGCGGAACTGCGCCTGCCACTTGGGGTTGCCATTCTGGGCGGGCTGGCCACCAGCCAGTTGCTCACCCTGTATTCCACTCCTGTTGTGTATCTGCTCATGCATCGGCTGGCAGCTTTTGCACGCAAAGCGGCTGCGTGGCTCCAGCGCAAACTGGCAGGATGGACAGGCAGGCACCCCAGAACCGCAGCCTAACACGACTGGCATTGCATGGCTTTTCTGCTCAAAAGCTTATAAAACACCGTTCGAACAATCATTTTACCAAGGAAATTTCCGTTATGTCCGATGCAATGCCTGACCGTCTTTCCGTCAACCCCAACAGCGCGTTCTATAACGAAACCCTGCTTGAACGCGGCGTTGGCGTACGGTTCAAAGGCGTGGAAAAAACCAATGTGGAAGAATATTGCGTCAGCGAAGGCTGGGTGCGTATCGCTGTTGGCAAAACAGTGGACCGCCATGGTAACCCCTTGACCATGAAGCTGAATGGCCCGGTCGAGGTCTGGCTTAAAGACTGACCTGCCGTCAGCACATGGCACACTGACAATTAAATACTTTATTTAATTGTCAGTGTTTGGAATAGTGTCATGCATCATTCCAGGGCAGATCAGAAGGAACACCATGCCATGACCCAGACACCCCCGCGCACGGGAGCCGATATCAGGCACACTATTGTTATTGTTGGCGGTGGGTCCGCTGGCATTGCGGTTGCAGCCCGCCTGCTACGTGCACGCCCCACACTGGATGTTGCCATTATCGACCCCGCCACAACCCACACCTACCAGCCCGGCTGGACACTGGTTGGCGCCGGGGTCATGAAGCTGCGCGACACACTGGAACAGGAAGGCGGGCTTATTCCCAAAGGCTGCACCTGGCTGCGGGCTGCCGTCAGCACCTTTGAACCCGACAGCAACACCCTGACCCTGACGGATGGACGCATCGTTGCCTATGGCCGCCTGATTGTCTGCCCCGGCCTACAGCTTGACTGGGACAAGATTGAGGGCCTGAGCGAAACACTGGGCCGCAATGGGGTGTGCTCCAACTACTCCAAAGATACGGTGGAATATACCTGGGCCTGCATCCAGTCCCTGGCTGGGGGCACTGCCCTGTTCACCCAGCCGCCCATGCCGATCAAATGCGCAGGCGCTCCGCAAAAAGCTGCCTATCTTGCCGCCGATCACTGGCGCAAGCAGGGTACACTGAACCGCACCAGTGTGGATTTCTGCCTTGCGGGCGATGCCCTGTTTGGCGTGCCCTATTTCCGCCCTGCCCTGCAGCAGGCCGTGGATTATTACGGCATCAACCTCCATTACAAACATAATCTGATTGCCGTGAACGGTCCCGAACGCAAGGCAACTTTTGCAGTCACCGGGCCCGACGGCAAAGTAACAAAAATTGTGCGGGAGTTTGACATGCTCCACGTAACCCCGCCCCAGAGTGCTCCTGACTTTGTTAAAAAAAGCCCGCTGGCCGATGCTGCTGGCTGGCTGGATGTCAATGCGACAACGCTCCAGCACGCCCAATATCCTTTCATCTTTGGTATCGGGGATGTCACGAACACCTCCAACGCCAAAACCATGGCCGCCGCACGCGCGCAGGCCCCTGTTGTCGTAAGCAATGTTCTGGCGTCTCTGGATGGTCACCCGTTAAGCGGGCAGTATGACGGATACGGCGCATGCCCGCTGACCGTGGCGTACGGCAAGATCGTACTGGCCGAATTCCTGTATGGCGGCAAGCCTGCTCCGAGCTTCCCCTACGACCAGCGCAAACCCAGCCGGTTTGCATGGTTCCTCAAAACTACCGTATTCCCCCATGTTTACTGGGACATGATGCTCAAGGGCCGCGATATTGAAATGCCGCATCACCCGGAATGGTCCAAAGACTGACACACACCACTCCTGCCGCACATGTCCAACCTGCTGCAGCAGAAGATGTGAACACACACATAAAAAAACCTCCCCTGTTCGGGGGAGGTTTTTTTTATGCCTGTTTACCGGAATATCAGATCAGCCAGTGCTCCGACCAGTACACCTCTGGCTCAATCCTCATCAATGGCGCGTTTGGGAAGCAGGGCTGGTACGAACACCAAAGTCCCCAAAAGCGTGCAGGCCAGAGAAAGCAGGAGCAAGCGCCCCATGCTGGCTGTACCGGGATGATGCGAAAGAGCAAGCGAGCCAAAAGCCGTACCCGTAGTCAGGGCGGAAAACAGCACAGCCCGCGCTGTGGGGGATGCCAGCGGGAATTTAACCCCATCACGCCAGTTCATGACAAAATAGATATTGAAGGATACGCCAACACCAAGCAGCAGCGGCAGCGCGATAATGTTGGCGAAGTTGAGCGTTTCTGGCAGCAGCACGACCAGAATAACCGTCATCAGTGCAGACAGCAGCAGGGGGGCCAGCACAAGCGCCATATCCTTGATCCTGCGCAGAGCGATCATCAGGATAATGGCGATCATGACCACGGCGGCCCCGGCGGCCTGTTCAAACGCACGCACAATTGAGCGCGCACTTTCCACAATATCCACCGCCGTACCGGCCATGTCAGGTTCGACCTTCTGCAAGGACCCGACAAACTTGCGCAATGCGCCAGAGCTGCTCATCACCCCCTTGGGGTGCACTTCCACAAGGGCGCGGCCATCGGGGAGCAGATAATCGTTTGCAATGCTTGGGGGTACGTCATGCATGGTAACGGGCCCGGCCTGCAACATGCTCCGCAACTGGTTGAGCTCTGGTGGCAAAAACCGTACCAGAGCGGTATTGGCGGCCTCAAGCGTGGCATCGGGCGCTGTGGCCAGACGGGCCAGAGCAGCCTGAATCCTGCGCAGGGGGTCGTTGGCGGGCAGCTTGTCCAGCACCTCGGCCAATGCTCGGGCGGTGTTGGCGGCCGCTGTACGCAGGGTGGCTGCATCTGGCGCAGGTTTGGGGGTAGGCACAATCAGCGTTGGCAGCAGCAGGGAGGCTGCATCCTGAATAAGAGCAAGTTTTTCAGGCTGCTGCGTGGGCACATACGAACCAAGCCACATGACATCATGCACATCGGGCAGTTCACCCAGACGGTCAGCCTGTTTTTCGGCATCGGCCAGAGACGCCACCAGCAGTTCCGCGCTGTAGGGGGATGTCTGCGGGTTGTTGATCAGCAGGCTGAGGGCGCGCATACCCTCGGAATTGGGGTTTTTGGTATGCAGCGGGTCGCCATCAAACTGCAAGGCGGGAACCAGCACCAGCCCGACAACTGCAACCACGCCAAAAAAGGCCAGCAGCCATTTGCGATGCTGCCGGATTTTGACATCCACCGGCTTCATCCACACATACCCCATGCTGGGGCAGTTGAGCGGCGGGTGACAGATGCACAGCAGCGCAGGCAGCAAGGTGGTGGTGCACACAAACGCCACGATCATGCCAATACCCGCAATAAGCCCTAACTGGGCCACACCCAGAAAGGCCGTGGGCGTAAACGCCAGAAAACCTGCAGATGTGGCAAGGGAGGCAACCAGAATCTGATGCCCCGTTTCCTCCCCCGTCATGCGCAGGGCTTCATACATGCCTTCCCTGCCTGTGGCCGCAGGTATCTGTGCACGGAAGCGGACAGAAAACTGGATGGCAAAATCCACCGCAATCCCCACGAACAGAATGGCGAATGCGACCGAAATCAGGTTCAGGGTGCCAACCGCCACTGCGGCAAAGCCCGTGGTCAGCAGCAGCCCCACAACCAGTGTTACCACAATAGGCAGCACCACACGCCATGAGCGCACAGCCAACGTAAGCCACAGCGTAACCAGCAGCAAAGACCCCACAAGCCCTGCCACCATGCCTTCGGCCACGGTTGCGAACTCTTCATCATCAAGCTGCACCTGCCCGGTCAGGTGCACCTTGGCATGGCCGCTGCGCACAAATTCAAGATCCCTGATCACGGCACGCATGGCATCCGTGGCCTCGCCTCCGGGCTGGAAGGAGCCATAGTCCAGAATGGGCTGGGTCATGACAAACTGGTAACGCCCGGCAAGGTCGGACAACTGCCCCCCAAGCAAACGCTGCCAGGAAAGCGGAGATGCCTGACCATCCGCCGCTTTTTCCAGCGTATTGGCAAAGCCGGTCAGCGGGGCCTGAAAACCTGCCAGATTAGCCTGTCCGGTCTTGACCCCTTCCGCAATAAGGGAGAGCGCACCAAAAAGCCCGCGTGCGGATGGGTCCTGCGCAAGGGCGGACAAAAACGGCTGTGCGGCAATCGTGTCGTTCAGGATTCCCGCAAGAGGTTTGGGCTCCAGAAACATAAGCCCGTTGCGCTCAAGGTACGGGTTGGCATCCGGCCTGTTGGCAAAGGCAAAGTGCTTGTGGTCCGCTGCCAGCTTTTCGGCCAACTGGCGTGCGGTTTCCTGCCCTTCTTCTGGCAGGTCGGCTTCCACCACCGCGACCAGAAGATTCTCTTTCTGCGGGAACAGGCGGGCCATTTCATCCGAGCGCTGCTTCCACTGCAAACGGGGAGAGAGCATTTTGCTCGTATCCGTGGTGACGCCAAGCTGGGTCATACCCGCGTAAACGCCAGCGCCTGACAACACGCAAAAGAGTGCCACGACCAGCCACGCATGGCGCGCACAAAGGGTGATGAAACGACCTATGGGTGCAAAGAGCATGATAAACGACAGGATCCTAGAAAAGTCATGGCGTCAGGCACAAAACCGCCTTGGTTTGCCCAACCGCTTCGCACGATGCAAGTGACTATCTGTGCAAGCCACTCTTCTTTTACCGCCCGGAATGCGGAAAATGGGATTTTTCCGGGCCATTCCGGTGGTCAGACCATGCGTGCTCCAGCCACTGCCACAATACCAGTGCAGGCACTCCCCAGGCGATTTCGCGCAGGCGCTTGATCAGTGAAAGCGCAATGGCAACAGGGGGCGCAATGCCAAACAACCCCCCGACAACCATATATCCCCCTTCCGACACACCCAACGCGCCGGGTACGGCAAACCCTGCGGATTTTGCGGCTTCTCCCACGCCTTCAATAACAAAACCTGTCGCCAAAGAGCAGTCATGGCCCATAAAATGCAGGATCAGGCAGACTTCCACCGCCCCCAGCGCCCAGGCGGCAAACTGAAGGAGCAGGCTGCTCACCGCGTTGTTCCGGGTCTTGTACAGGCCCAGCACCTCCTGATGAATACCGCGAATACCCTCAACCCCACCCCAGCCCAGATGGGCGGCAATCCGCTCAAGCAGTTTTTCCACCAGAGCTACGGCCCCAAGCCACTGACTGGCAAAGACGGCTACGCCAATAACGGCCAGTACAAGAGCACTTTCCAGCAACCTGTCGGTCACAGCCGACCGCTGGACCAGAACAAGCAGCAGAAGCAGCCCCGCCACAGTAAACAGAACCTGACTGAGCAGTTCGATCGTAAGGTCACAGATTGTAGCGGCTGCGGCACGACGCAAACCCAGCCCCCGCCGGGAGAGCAGGCGGCTGGCAACAACCTCCCCCCCTACCTGAGCCACGGGGAGCAGGTTGTTCACCCCCTCACGCACACAGCGAAGCATGAAAAAGTCACGCAGGGGAAGATGGGGCGGCAGGTCACGGCGCGCAATGATACGCCACGCCTGAGCGGAAAGAGACACCTGAACGGCATGAAAAACAATGGCGGCAAGGATTCCCCAGCCGCCAGTCATAACAAGCGCAAAAATGGCCTGTGCGCCAAAACGCGAGAGCATCCACACCGTCAGCCCCAGCCCCAGAATACCGGCCACAAGAGTGATGCGCTTCATGCAGTCTCCCCATTTCATGCCCGCGCTGGCGCTTCCTCCGGCATGCCGCTCTTTTTATTCCTCCCTGATCTGTCGCAGGAGAGCAAGAGATTCCACACAGGCAGCAGCAGCTTCGCGGCCTTTATTATGCACATCATCCCCAGAACGCACAGTCGCCTGTTCTTCTGTGTAGGTTGTGAGAATACCAAACGCGATCGGCACTTCGGTTGCAAGGCTGGCCTGCACGATGCCAAGGGTAGCCCCAAGGCTAATAAATTCAAAATGCGCCGTATCTCCCTTGACCACACAGCCAAGGCAGATCACCCCTTCGTACCCCCCGGTTTTGGCCAGCGCCTGCGCCAGCAGCGGCATTTCAAACGCGCCGGGGGCTGCAAACACATCGCTTTCAGCCACGGCAATGCCATGCTCGTCCAGCCATGCAATAGCGCCATCCCGCAGGCCACCTGTCACCGTCTCGTTAAACCGGCTGACAACCAGCGCCAGACGGGGTGCGGGGGAAAGAGCCTTGAGGTCAGGCAGAGTAACAGGGGAACGTGTACCCATAAGTCGTATTATCCTTTTGAATCACTGCGTCTTGAATACAGACAGTTCAGGCCGGAACCTTGTGTATTGCAGGAGCCGGTGCATCACAGCTCAGGTGGTGGCCCATGCGTTTGCGTTTGGCATGCAGGTACGCACGATTGAACATGTTGGCCGGAATTTCCAGCCCCAGTCTTTTACGCACTACAAAACCCCTGCTTTCCAGCGCCCGTACCTTATCGGGGTTGTTGGTCAGCAGGTCGAGCTGCCCCACCCCAAGGCTGCGCAGGATACCTGCCGCCGCATTCCAGTCGCGCGCATCGGTTGCAAAACCGAGCCTGTGGTTGGCCTCTACCGTATCCAGCCCGGCATCTTGCAATTCGTAGGCGCGTATCTTGTTCACAAGACCAATACCCCGCCCTTCATGCCCACGCACATAGACCAGCACACCACACTCCGCCTGCCCGATGGCCTGCAACGCAGCCTGCAGCTGAGACCCGCAATCGCACCGCAGGGAGCCAAGCGCATCCCCCGTGACACATTCGGAATGCAGGCGCACCAGCGGCACCGGGCCATTGGGGCGGACATCTCCCTTGACCAGCGCGACATGTTCCACACCTTTTTCGTCCCTGAAGGCATGAATGATCAGGTCATTCCCACCATACACGCTGGGCAGGGCAGCTCTGGCCAGATCAGGCACGACTGCGTCCACCGCAGGTGCGGGGGGCTGCGCAGGCTGTGGCTCCAGCGGCGCCAGACCATGCGCGCCAATCCATGCCACCAGTTCGGCAATGGAAATAATGGGCATGTCATGCTGCCGGGCAAAAACATCCAGCTGAGGGCGGCGGGCCATTGTGCCGTCTTCGTTCAGGATTTCGCAGATCACGGCGGCGGGTTTGAGCCCGGCAAGGCGCAGCAGGTCAATGGAGCCTTCGGTATGGCCGATACGCGCCAGCACACCGCCGGGTTCGGCCCGCAGGGGGAAGACATGCCCCGGAGAGGCAATATCCGCCGGTGTCGCCTCATCTGCCGTGGCGACCAGTACGGTCTGGGAGCGATCGGCTGCGGAAATACCGGTACTGACCCCCTCACGCGCCTCGATCGACACGGTAAACGCCGTGCCATATTGTGCGGTGTTCTCGCTCTGCCGCACCATCATGGGCAATTCCAGCTGCGCCACGCGCTCGGCGGTCAGGGGCAGGCAGACCAGCCCACGGGCATGGGTGATCATGAAGTTCATGGCCTGTGGAGTCATGAACTGCGCCGCCATAACAAGGTCGCCCTCATTTTCGCGGTCTTCATCATCCACCATCACAACCATGCGGCCCGCCCGCACGGCGTCCAGCGCACGTAGCAGACGCTCGGAAGGCCGGAGCGGTGCGGTTTGCCCCTGTGTCATTTTGTCTGACATTGTGCCTCCACATATTTTGCAATGATATCCACTTCCACATTCACGGCATCCCCCACCCTGAGCGTACCCAGTGTCGTGTGGTCCCATGTGTGCGGAATGATCATGAGGGCGATGCGGAACATGCCATCATGCACCGCCCCCACTTCGTTCAGGGTCAGGCTGATCCCGTCCAGCGCGACCGAGCCTTTTTCCACCATGTAGCGGCGCAGGTCCGCGGGAATGTCAAACTCCACGCGCCGGGCACCGCCCGAAGGCGTAGCCCCCACAAACTTGCCCAGCCCATCCACATGCCCCTGCACGATATGCCCGGACAGGCGGGTGGAAGGTGTTACCGCACGTTCCAGATTAACCCCGGACCCGACCACAAGCGTGCCCAGCATGGTGCGGTCCAGTGTTTCACTGCTGACAAAAAAACGTACTGGCATGTTCTGTGCCGGAGCCACGGCTGTCAGACAGACACCGTTGACGGCAATGCTCTCGCCCTCCGCCACATCGCTCAGCCCCGTCTGCACTTCCAGCATGAGGGAGCGCGCACCCTGCTCGACGGCAAGGACCTGACCAAGAGATTCTATAATACCGGAAAACATGTCTGCTCCTGCGTGCACCGCGCCCATTGTGGAAAAAGGGAAAGCGGGGAAATGTCGTGTCGGGTTGAAACAGAAAAATGGTCGCACCCATGCGCATCCTGGCCGATATGCAGCCAGTCATCCCACATCCCCTGCGCGCTGATGGCACGCAACAGGGTCGGACCGGCCTCGACCATCACCCACAAGGCCGGAGTACTGGCCAGCACTCCGGGCAAATCGGAGCAGTCGGGGCAAAACAGAACATCAAAGTGTACTTCCGCCTGCTCCAGCCAGTGAGCAGGCACGGTGGTGGACGCCCCACACACCACCAGCACCCTCCGTCGGCTGGCGTGATCTGGCACATGCCGCACGGTAAAGGCGGGCAGATCGGCCCGTATTGTGCCCGTGCCTGTTACAATGCCATCGGTTGCACGCCGCAGGGCGTGGGCAAACTCGAGCGATTGCCGGTTTGTAAATGTTGTGCTGCCAGCCGGAGGTCGCATACTGCCCTGCGCATTAACCGCCTGCTTGACCGTAATCCACGGCCGTCCATGCGCCATGCGCCACGCAAACGGGGCCAGTAACGCCCTGCAGCGCGCCATGCATGCTCCACCGTTGGAGGCATGGGCCAGCCAGCGCACATCCAGCCCTCTGGCCTGCAAATACGCAGCGCCACCACCAGACACATGGGGGTTGGGGTCCGCGCAGCCAATCCATACCGTTTGCACAGGCGTGGACAAAAGCGCTTCCGTGCATGGGGGAGTGCGACCAGTGTGATTGCACGGCTCCAGCGTAACGACGGCAGTATGAATCTGCTCCACTACGCCAAGCGCCTGCGCCTGTTCCACCGCCAGACGCTCGGCATGCCATGCGCCCGCCTTGTGATGGGCGGCTACCACCAGCACTTTTCCCCGAGCATCCAGCAGCGCACACCCCACGGCGGGGTTAGGCGCAGTCTGCCCGACAAAACGCCATGCTTCGGACACAGCCATATCAAAAGCCGCGCCAACATGCTCTGGCATGGTGTGGGCAAAAGATTGTGAAATACTGTTCACCCTGTGTCTCTTCTAGTCCATACCTGTTCATGACAGACGGACTCAGGGCGCCAAGAAGGGTTACCCGCTTTATGCACGCAAGCCGGATTCCGGCTGAACGGACAAAAAACGAGTCTCTCTTTCCCGCTCTCTTTCATCCGGACTATGACCGTCGGCTCCGGAGTTACACCGGATCTGCTGACCCTGCCGAAGCAGGCGCTCGCGGGCTTGGGGCAGCGCACCACCCCTTTACCGCCGGTAGGGAATTACACCCTGCCCTGAGAACGTCACACCCGCACAAACGGATGCTCTTGCCAATATGATGGCCCTAACCCCAGTGTGTTGCAAGGATAAAACTTTTCACATCTGCTTATGGCTGGTCCAAACCAGCCCAAAAAGCCATTCCCCCTTGCCTAACATTCCGACACTGTTATGAGAGAGAACAGGCAGCCTTGACTTCAGGCACGGATCAGTCGGGCAGCTTTTGCAACCCCGAGGAGCAGACAGGACATTCCCGCGCGTCCTGGAATTCCTGCCTGGTGGGTGCCTATGCACTGTATGTTGGAGTTTTCCTAATCCCCATGGACCAGCCATGACCCAGCCAGACCCGGCACCCCGGACCCCCCCGCCCCACGCCGCCATGACCGGCCTTGCAGGGTGGGTTGAAGCACGCCTGCCTGTTATTTCTGCCTTCCGGGCAGAATATATTGACTTCCGCCTGCCCCGGAACCTGAACGGGTTATGGAATTTTGGGGCCATCCTGACTGTTGTTCTGCTGCTTATGCTGGCTACCGGCATTTTTCTGGCCATGAACTACACCCCGACCAATGCGGGGGCTTTCCTGTCGGTCGAGGCGATAGACCGCCAGCTTGCCGGTGGGTGGCTGCTGCGCGCCATGCATATGACCGGGGCCAACCTGTTTTTGGCCGCACTCTACGTGCATCTTTTTCGCGGGTTGTATTACGGCTCCTACAAGGCCCCGCGCGAGCTGCTGTGGCTGAGCGGACTTGTGCTGCTGGTTATGGTCATGGCCACCGCCTTTGCCGGTTACATGCTGCCGTGGGGCCAGATGTCCTATTGGGGGGCCGACGTCATAACCAAGGCCGTGGGTGCCATACCCGGCATTGGCCCCAGCCTCGAACACATTATGGCCGGAGGCGACCATCTGGGCGATGTATTTGTGCACCACTTTTTTGTGCTGCACTTCCTGCTCGCCTTTCTGGTCGTTGGGGTTGTGGGGCTGCACGTGAGCATGGTGCATATCAATGGGTCCAACAACCCGCTGGGTATTGAACCCCGCACCCCGCGCGACACCGTACCATTCTACCCCTACTACATCAGCAAGGATCTGGTCGGGCTTATTGTGTTCGCCATGGTATTTGCAGCTCTTATGTTCTTCTGGCCCAATCTGCTGATCGAGGCGGACAACTACACACCCGCCGACCCCATGCACACACCGGCCGATATTGAGCCGGAATGGTATTTCCTGCCGTTTTACAGCCTGCTCCAATCCGTACCGTCCAAATTTGGTGGCCTGCTGGCCTCTGCCGCGTCGTTGCTGATCCTGTTTGCCCTGCCATGGCTGGACCGCTCCCCCGTGCGCTCCATGCGCTTCCGCCCGCTATGCCGCATTGGCCTGTTCGGGCTGGTCGCCGCGTTTATTCTGCTGGCGGTGGCAGGCAAGCACCACGCACAAGGTGGGTGGCTGATTGTGGCGCGTCTGGCGGGCATTTATTACTTCAGCTACTTTGTGGTGCTGCTCCCCCTTGCTTCCCGCAGGGAAAAAACACGTCCACTCCCCACCTCCATAGCCGCTGCGGAAGGAGATCAGTAATGCAGGGTTCTTTTTCCCGTCCTGCCGCTGGCCTGCTGCTGGCACTTGGCCTGTCTGGCGCTGCACTGGCCAATGAGCCGGGCAAAACACCGCCCCATCAGACCTGGAGCTTTGAAGGACCATTAGGCCAGTATGACCAGCCCGGCCTGCAACGCGGCTTTGTGGTGTTCCAGCGCGTCTGCTCCACATGCCACGGCATGCAGAACCTGACCTATAACGATCTCGCAGGCATTGGCCTGACCCGCCAGCAGATTGAAGAGACCGCAAAAGCAAAACCACAGCCCGGCGCGCCGGATGCCACGGGCCAGCCCACCACGCGGCCGGGATTACCCGACGACCACCTGAGCTCCCCCTTCCCCAGCGATGCAGCGGCTGCGGCCATGATGGGCGGCGTGGCTCCGCCCGATCAGTCCCGCCTTGCCATGACCCATCCCGGCGGGCCGGACTGGCTATACGCGTTCCTGACCGGCTACCGTATGCCCCCGCCAGCTGACGCCCCCATGGTGCCCGGCAAGTTTTATAATGACTGGGTCTCAGGCCACATGATTGGCATGCCCCCTCCGCTCATGAACGGCATGATCCAGTATCCTGATGGTACACCCGCCACGGTGGAACAGCAGGCCCGCGACATAACCACTTTTCTGGTCTGGGCGTCCGACCCGCATCGCAATGAACGACACAGCATTGGCAAGGCCGTTATGGTCTATCTGGCCGTGCTGCTTGCACTGGCCATTGCATGGAAGCGCAAAATCTGGAAACGCCTGAAAACGCAGTGAAAAACAGAAAGCACGCAAGCATATGACACGCGAGACTGACACAACCCCGGCTCCTGAACAGGCTCCCGGCCGCCGTGACTTTCTGGGCATGGTCACCACGGCTGGCACGGTCACAGGCATTGCTGCCTGCGCCATTCCATTTGTGGAAAGCCTGCAACCGCAGGACAGCGCCGCCGCACACCTGCCGGTTGACGTGAATATTGCCCACCTGACCCCCGGCCAGCAGATGGTCGCCGTATGGCAGGGCAAGCCCATCTTTATTATCCGCCGCACACCGGAAGAACTGGCAGGACTGCAGAATGCGGAATTGAACGCATTGCTCAAGGATGCCAGTTCCACCGCCAACCAGCAGCCCGGTTATGCCCGTAACTGGCACCGCTCCATTGTGCCCGAATATGGAGTTTATGTGGGCATCTGCACACATCTGGGCTGCGTACCGACCTACACCCCTCCGCAGGGTTCCGGGCCGGAGGCATCTGGCGGGTATGGCTGCCCCTGCCATGGCTCCAAATTTGATCTGGCAGGACGGGTGCAAAAAGGTGCGCCAGCTCCCTATAACCTTCCTGTGCCTCCTTATGTCATGCCGTCCGCTACAGTGATCCGGCTGGGCGAAAACCCCAAGGGAGAAAGTTTCGACTTCTCTTCCATAGAACAGATCTGACCCCTCCCCCCCCCGCCAGCCTTTGTCTGGCGGTTTTTTTTGGGGGACCATGCCTTTGCAAACCTCACACCTGTAGTGTGAGATGCTTTTTCCCAAAAGCAACTTATCAGCCATAGCGCGCTGCGCCATGCTCGGGTTACGAACAGCCGGGCTTCTCCAGCCCGGCCCAAGGGAGTTACTGAGATGTCGGGAATTGTTGTTGTTTATCACTCAGGTTATGGTCACACGCGCAAAGTGGCCGAACATCTGGCTCATGGCGCCAAGGCCGAACTGATTGCCATTGATGAGAATGGTGACTTGCCAGAAAACGCATGGGACAAGCTGGCCGAGGCCAAAACCATTGTTCTGGGCGCGCCTACCTATATGGGCAATGCAAGCTGGCAGTTTAAAAAATTCGCTGACGCCACTTCCAGAATCTGGTTCACGCGGGGCTGGCAGAACAAGCTGTTCGCAGGCTTTACCAACAGCGCAAGTCCGGTGGGCGATAAGGGGCAGACACTGGCATGGCTGCAAACCCTTGCGGGACAGCATGGTGGCATATGGATCAGCCTTGGCATGCTGCCTTCCAATACAAAAGCAGCCAAGGACACGGACCTGAACGCTCTGGGTGGTTCCACCGGTCTGCTGGTGCAAAGCCCATCTGACGCCAGTGTGGACGAGATTCCACAAGGCGGACTGGACACGGCCGCCGCATTTGGCGCGCGCATTGCCGAAATTACAGAGAAATTTGCATAAAAAACTCATATCTTCGGCACAAAACTGTGCCGAAGCCGTTTATTTTTAGAAAAATATAAATCCGCATGTCCCATGGTCAGCGGGCATCACGAAAGTGTGATGCCCGCTTGTCGTTTTTGGCATTTCATTATGGAACCGGAATGTTACCTATCGGAATAGTCAATCACCTTGGCAGCACATATAAATACAATACGAAGTGTGGGAATCTGAATGATGAATCTGTCCGGAAAAAAATCAGGTCTTGCCGTGGCCCTTGGCGTTGCCTCGGTTCTGGTGGCGGTTCCCCTTAAATCAGCAAAGGCTCAGGTTCACCCTTTTTCAGCTTTTTCAAGTGGGGGCTCCGACCTGTCACACTGGCTGTCGGACGTAACCTTGATTGGCCAGATTGAAGGCGGCATCATGGCCAACCCGGCCCGCCCCAACCCCGGCTACAACTTTGGCGATTTTCTGGCAGACCATGCCAATCAGGTCCAGTTGAATCAGGCGGAGTTCACGCTCTCCAAAGCCATCGACCCCAGCAAAAACACCTATCAGATCGGCTTTACGCTTGAAGGTCTTTATGGCTCGGATGCCCGCTACTACCATCTGGTTGGAGTATCCGATCAGGAATGGAAGGCCCGCTACCAGCTTATTCCTGCACAGGCCCATGTGGACGTACACCTGCCCTGGCTGACCTCGGGCGGGCTGGACATGCAGGCCGGTATTCTACAGGCCCCCATGGGAGTAGAAGGGCTGGACCCCTCCTCCCGCGCATTCTACACACTGGCTTATACGTCTGAATATTCCGTGCCGTTCCAGCATGTGGGGGCTATGTTCAACTGGCATGTCACCCCCATTCTGGACGTCACTTTCGGGATTGATACAGGAAACCAGACAAGCTTTGGCGCATCGGACAACAACAGCCGTCCCGCGGGATATTTTGGCTTCAACCTGAACAATCTGCTCGGTGGCAAACTCCGTATTGTCGAACTCAGCCGCGTGGGGCCTGAAAACTCATGGAAGAGCGTTGGTCATTACGAGGCAGACCACGCACAGCGCTTCTGGAACGATATTAACGCGACCTATCAGGTAAACGACAGGCTGAGCCTGACCGCAGAATTCAACTACCTGCATGACGAAGGCATACACGGCGCTCGCCCCGATGGTCAGTTCCGCGGCACGGATGCCGAGAGCTTTGTCAGCTTCCTCAGCTACAAGATCAACAAGGACTTCACCTTCAACTATCGCGGCGAAATCTACCGCGACAACAACAACCTCATGGTTGCGACCTTTACCAGCAACAATTCTTACATGAATGCCATTGCAGGACGCCCTTACAGCACAATGACCGGCCCAGGCGGGCACGGCACCACTTATGGCGACCTCTCGCTCAACGTTGCCTACCGCCCCGATCTGGGCAACCACATACGTATCTTCCAGCTTCGTCCTGAAATCCGGTTTGACCGTTCGCTCAACAGCACCTCACCCTTTAACGGTGGCCGCAACAACGGCATGTTCACCTTTGGTGGCGATGCGATTATCGGCTTTTAAACAATATGCCATGCAGGCAGGTCCGCTCTCCCGCAGAAAAGCAGACCTGCCTGCATGTTTTTTACCCTGCCGCCGCGCCTGCAGCAGTAGTAATGATCATAAGCCCGGTCCATATGCTGAGCGTATGGAACCACCTGTGATAACGGCCCAGTATTAAAGAATTAAAAAATAATCGCTGCTTTGCACCAAAAGCTTTAGAGTATTTGAGGTAAAGGCGCTTTGGCCTTAACTTTGTCACGCTTACGGGAGATAAAGCCCTGCGTTATTCTAATCTGTGCCAGATTAGCGTAATGTCGATCCAAGGAAGACAAGGCTGACAAGGTATGTTAGACGAAAAACACAATTGCTGGCGGCACCATCATGGCCTGCCGCATATGTGTCAATTTGGGAATTGTTGAGATAGGCAATTGATTTGTTTGAAAAAAGCAGGGAAACTCGTCAGAAAGTAGCTGTCGTCAGCGGTGCGTCCGGCGGCATCGGGCGTGCTTTGTGCCATCAGTTGCGCCAGCGTGGATATCGGGTCATTGGCCTGTCACGCCAGCACGCTCCGGCAGCAGAGACATCTTATGTTGACTGCATGCTGGCATGCGACCTGACCAATTCACATGCCATCACTGAAACTGCCCGTGCAATCGGGCAGGCCTGCGCCAGTATTGACCTCTTTATATTCTGTGCTGGCGTTATTTCTCCGCAGCCAGTAGCAACTCTGGAACATGCCCCGGTTATTGAGCAAATCCAGACCAATCTGCTCGGCGTAATGCTGCTGACCAATGCCATTCTGCCAGCAATGGCAAAAGACTCCCATATTATTTATGCCAACTCCATGGCGGGTATTTTCCCTCTGGCGGGCAGCAGCGCCTATACTGCTTCCAAATTCGGCTTGCGCGGCTTTGCTCTAGCACTGGAGCAGGAACTCAAGCCACGCCATATTCGGGTGTCCTCCGTCTTCCCAGGCAGTGTGAATACCTCCATGCTGACGACAGAAATGGAACGTGGCGGGTCGGTCCTGAACTTCATGTCCGCTCCACAGGAACCAGAAGCAATAGCTACATGGATTCTTTCCTCCCATGTCCGGAACCATGTTGAAAACTTCCCATCCAGCTTTGACAGGCTGTTTTGCAGCCTTTTCCTGTGGTCACCTGTTTTCCTGCGTCTTTGCCTGCCACTGATGACCGCATGGGCCAAATCCCGCCGCGCACACTACAAAAAAAATGGCAGGAATACTGGATAAGGGCCGTCTGTCTCCGCTTTTGGCATACAGCCCTCCGGACAGATCAGGCTCAGGCCATGAGCCGCTCCACGCTCCAGCTTGAAGGAAGGGCCGGACATAACGCTCCTGACCGGGGTCATTTCATCAGCCCCGTCCTGCCCGATCTTTGTATCGCAAGAGAATATCCGGTGGAGCGTGTTTGACAGGCCCGCTATTTCAGACATTCCTGATCAATGTCAGGTAACATCATTTTCCTATGGTCTGTCCCACATAGACCATGGTCGCCCAGAACCTGAATAACCCGGCATGTTTGCACAGTACCGCAGGTGCATTGCTCCACCATACGCTCCAGTTCCTTATGTAAGGCATTCAGCCGAACAAGGCGGTGTTCCACCTCCGCAAGCTGGCGTTTTGCAATAGCGTCAATAGCCTCACAACTTTGTGCGGGATCATCCGACAGAGCCAGCAGTTCCCGGATATCATCCAACGGGAACCCCAATTCACGCGCATGGCGAATAAAATTCAGGCGTTCGCGGCTCGTGTTATCGTAAATCCTCTGCCCGCCGTCATTCCGTTCTGGCCGAGGGAGCAGCCCGATCTGCTCATAATACCGGATGGTTGGCACCTTTACACCCGTCAGCCCAGACAGTTTTCCGATACTCAACATGCAGAATCCTCTTGAACCTCTAGCCACTAGAGGATGTAGCTATCTCATTCTCCCGCGTTGGGACAGGAGGATAAAATGCCAGATACACATGAGTGGCTTATAACAGGGATGGACTGCCCGTCCTGCGTTGCAAAAATAAAAGGAGCCGTAACCCAGTTACCGGGCGTTGAAGCCGTTGAAGTATCTCTCATGTCCCGAAAACTCCGGGTTACGACAACAGCGCATGCCACGCCCGCGGCAGACATTGCAAACAGGGTAAAAAGCCTTGGCTACGGTCTTGAAGCCATTGCACGGACACAGGACGCATCTGCACCACACACGGGTGCTGAAGAGCACATCACGCAAGCCGATGCCCCTTGGTACAGGACGGGAAAAGGGCATCTGGTTCTGCTTACCGCGACTTTGCTCTTTGTTGCATGGGGGCTTGTGCTTGTGCTCCCTGCGGCGGGAGTCTGGCCTTTTATTGTAGCCTGTCTTGCCGGTCTTATACCTATTGCCCTACGGGCTTTTGCGGCCATCCGTGCAGGACAGCCGTTTTCCATTGAAGCCCTGATGAGCATTGCCGCAACAGGTGCGCTGTTCATCGGCGCGGCGCAGGAGGCGGCGTTGGTTGTCTTCCTGTTTGCTGTGGGCGAGCTGCTTGAAGGCGTTGCCGTCAGCCATGCGCGTGATGGCATTCGGGCATTAGGCACTCTGGTACCCAAAACGGCCCTGCGCGAAAAAAACGACATGATGGAAGACGTCGCGGCAGCAGAACTTGTGCCCGGCGATGTTGTTATTGTACGGCCGGGGGATCGTATTCCTGCGGATGGAAAAATCATTTCCGGCACCGGCGGTATTGATGAAAGCCCCGTCACGGGTGAGAGCATGCCCGTAACACGCGGACCGGGTGACCCGGTGTTTGCAGGGGCAATTAATAACGAAACAGCCCTGCGCGTACAGGTAACGCGCGCAGCAGCCGACAATACGATTGCCCGGATTATCCGACTGGTTGAGCAGGCTGAAGACTCACGCGCTCCAACACAGCGCTTTATCGACCGCTTCAGCCGCTGGTACATGCCCGCCATTGTTGTTCTATCCGCGCTGGTTATAAGCATCCCGCCCCTGCTTTTTGGGCAGGCATGGTCGGTCTGGGTCTATCGTGGCCTGTCCCTGCTGCTTATCGGGTGTCCGTGCGCTCTGGTTATTTCGGTCCCCGCCGCAATTGCATCGGCTCTGTACGCGGGCGCCCGGCATGGCCTGCTTATGAAGGGTGGAGCCGTTATCGAAGCCACGGCGGCAACCAAAACGGTCGCACTGGATAAAACAGGTACCCTGACCCTGGGCCAGCCCGAGGTAACGGATATTCTATGTCTGGATGAACGCTCCGCAGCCACAGTCCTTGTTCTTGCCGCCGCAGTTGAAAAAGCCTCGAACCACCCACTGGCTCAGGCCATTGTACGCAAGGCGGAAGGTATGATTCTGCCATCCGTGCAGGATAGCCGCGCCATTCCGGGCAAAGGCGTCTCTGCGGTGTTTGATGGGCAGATCATAACTGTCGCCAGCCCCCGGCACGCAATACAGGAGGGCGCATTGTCCGGTGCTGCTGCCGCACAGGCCGCCGCTCTGGAAAGTGAAGGAAAAACGGTTGTTGTTCTCTATGCCAACACGGCTCTGGCGCTGATCGGATTGCGGGATGAGCCAAGGCAGGATGCACAGGAAACAATACGACAGCTCCGCAGCCTTGGCATCACGCCCATTATTCTGACAGGGGATAACCAGCGCACGGCCGCAGCCATTGCGGCCCTGCTGCACACGAAGTACAAAGCCGAGCTTCTGCCAGAACAGAAGCAGCAGACCATCCGTGAACTGGCAATGCATGGCCCGGTAATGATGGTGGGGGATGGCATTAATGATGCGCCTGCCCTTAAACAGGCAACCGTTGGTGTTGCCATAGGCTCGGGAACAGACGTTGCTCTGGAAACCGCAGACGCCGCCATATTGCGCAACTGTATTACAGATATTCCCGCCCTTATCCGCCTTGCCCGTTCGACCATGGGCAACATCCGGCAGAATGTATCCATAGCACTCGGCCTGAAAGGGATTTTTCTGGTAACGACCATTCTTGGCATGACGGGTCTGTGGCTGGCTATCATGGCGGATACCGGCGCAACTGTTCTTGTGACCCTGAACGCCCTGCGGCTTTTACGCACAGAACTCTCTGGTCCTGCGCAAAAGAGCGCATAGAGCCTGACAGCCTGCCCCTTGCTGATCTGCCGCAAAAGACAGGAGCAGGCAATGGCACGAGAGCAAAGTCAGTCAGGCTTTGCTCTCTGTCTGCGCATATGGCGGAAACTGCACGGCCTGAACGATACCCATAAAAAATAGTGCAGTTATTGGCTCTTAATATTTTGCATGACCATCCGCGGTTCTCCGCGCACCATACAAAATATCATCTTTATTTTCCTATACCTTTTTTAAAAAACAGAACCTCAGACAAGTATCAGGGCGGGCATATTCCAACAGTCCTGCGGTTATGCTTCAAGAGTGATGAGGTCGCTCGTTGTTACCCTCCCAAGCATCGGGAAGATGTGGTCACAGGCGAAACGCTGCATGTCCTCCGAGAAGGTCGACGTCAGATCCTCGGCGATAACAACGCCATATCCATGCTCGTAGGCGGCGCGGGCCGTGGATTCAACGCCTATATTTGTCGCGATTCCTCCCATAACGATGGTATCAATTCCACGCCGCCTGAGCTGTAGATCAAGATCAGTGCCATAGAATGCGCCCCATTGCCGTTTTGTGATCAGGAGGTCCGTCGGTTCGGCCAGACCATCCACCAGTTCGGCCCAGTCCTGAGGGAAGCCGCCCGAAGGCGGTGCGATGGGGCGGTCGACCTCTGTTTGCACAGCATCAGCAAAATCCGGAGCAAAAGCGACATTTACCAGAATTACGAGTCCTCCAGCCGCACGAAAACGGGAAGCCAGATTTTTTGAACGTTCCACCACTGTGCCACCTGCAAAAGGGGCCAGCGGTCGCCCTGCAATACCTTTCTGCAGATCAATCAGGACCAGAGCTGTTCGGGATACCGGCAGAGAAATCATGATGAAGGGTCCTTGTCCGTTTGTGCGTTTCGCGGACTTATTGTCCGACAGACGCTGGATTGATATAATTTGAGGGTAAACTCAAACAGGAGTATTATTTGAGCATGGACTCAAATACGTCAAGTGAGAAACGCGAACCTATCCAGCCACGCCGTGCCGGGGGGCGTCAGCGGGTGGCAGAATTGCTGGCCGCTGCCTCCGACATCATGGCAGAGCGTGGGTATGAGGCCACCACCATGGCTGAAATTGCAGCACGTGCAGGTGTAAAAATCGGCTCGCTTTATCGATTTTTCCCCAACAAGGAAGCCATAGCCACGGCGCTGTTGCAGCACCATACCGCCATTATGCATGAAGAATACGAGGCGTTGGCCGCACGGGCGGCAGATCTTTCGCCCGAAGAGCTGGCAGATATCCTGATCGATCTGATGGTTACTCTTTACCCGCGTGTAAAATCACTTCCTGCCTTGATGGACGCCCGGACTGACAGGGCAGAAATACGGAAAACTTCCCAAAGTAGGGCATTGCAGGGTATTGCGGCGGCACTTCGGGTTTGCGCCCCCGGACTGGATGCCTCAGCAGCACAGGATATTGCAGTCGTGGTGCTGAATAACATGAAAACCATGCTGGGCATGGTCCTGAAGGATGCACCGACCACACCGGCCGCGCCTGATGAACTGCGCAGCATGAACCGGCTTTACCTTGCCGCAAGGCTGCGGCCCTAAGGGTCGTCCTGTCCGCCTTCATCTGACTGCGGGGCAGGTCAGTGACTTCAGAGGCGCAGACGTGCTTCTGGCAGACCTCCCCGATGAGACAGAAGAAGTCATCGGGGACAGAGGCTACGACAGCAACCAGATCAGATTATCACCTGCAGAACGCAATATCACAGCCTGTATTCCGCCGAAGAAGAACCGGAAATCAAAACCACCTTGCAACCGGTATCTGTATAAGACGTGTCATCTGATCGAAAACATGTTCGCAATCCCACTTGTGGAAAGCTTTATATTCCATCTCCAAGCATGAGTCCCGAACCTATTTTTTATTAAGCTGCTGAAGCGTATCCGACGGTGTCTGCAGGCCTGAATACTGCATGACACCAAATGTCATTGTCGCATCAGGTGTGGGAAGGTCTTTCTGACGCCAGCCTCCACCCAGCGCGCGGATCAGCCCGATTGTACTTTGCAGGGCGCGGGCCTGCACCTGCACATGGTCAATCCGTGCATCCAGCGTGTTGACCTGAGCAATCAACGCATCCAGATAGTTGTCAGCTCCGCCTTTATACAGTGTCATGGTCAGGGTCTGGGCTTTTTCCGCCGTTCCTACCGCCTGTCCCAAGCGCTCGCTTTCTGCCCGCAGGCGATTGGTCATGGAAAACCCGTTCTCCACATCCGCAAATGCAGAGAGCACGGTCATACGGTAATGGTCCAGCGTTTCGCGGTAAACGGACCAGGAATGCTGCAACTGGGCACGACGCAACCCGCCTTCAAACAGAGGCATGGAAACCGATGCCCCGTAAGACCACATGCTATTAGCCAGATTAGCCAGATTGAAACCATTGGAATCAAACCCGCCATTGGCGCTAAAAAACACATGCGGATAAAACGCCGCACGCGCAATCCCAATAGCCCGGTTTGCCTGCGCCATACGTCTTTCTGATACCGCAATATCGGGCCTGCGTTCCAGCAGATCAGAGGGTAAACCCGCAGGAACAATGGGCTCTACATTGGTCAGATCATTAACCGGCAGAATATGGAAGGTCGATGGCTGCTCGTTCACCAGCACGGCAATACCGTGTTCCAGCACCTCCCGCTGGGCCTGCGCATCCAGCAGGCGGGCCTGCGTCATGTAAAGCTGGTTCTGTGCGCGGGCCACATCAATGCCGGTGGCGTTCTGGTTATCCAGCCGTGTCTGGGTAACGTGTAACGCCTGCTGATAATAGGCAATGGACTGGTTATAAATGGCGCTCTGTGCGTCCAGTCCACGCAGGGCAAAATAATCCGTTGCCAGTTCCGCCTGCAGGCTGAGCCGTGCTGCCGCATAGTCCGCCGCCTGCTCCTGTGCATAGTACTTCTGCACCCGCACCTGGTTGCGAATTCCTGACCAGATATCCGGCTCCCAGCTTGCAAGGCCGGAATAGAACTCATCCGTGGCTGTTATGGGGCCTTTGTAGCGGAACAACCTGTCTGCCGAGCTTTTGTTATCGCTTGAGCCAAACGCCATGCCAAAATGCGGCAGCAGATCCGAGCGCGCCTCCATGACAATAGCACGCGATTGCGAAAAACGCTCCGCAGCGGCCTGAAGATCAGCATTGTTGGCCAGTGCTTCCTGCTCAAGCCCGTTCAGCACGGTATCACCGAACAATGTCCACCAGTCTGTTTTCAGCGCCACTGTGCCGGGGGCTGCATCCTTAAAAGGCCCCTGCCCATGCCATGACGCGGGCACAACATACTGTGGCGGTGCATAACGGGGGGCCAGATCGCACGCACTCAGTGCCGTTAAGGAGAGCAGCAGACCAGCCCGCGCCATCAAAGCACGGACAGACAGGGGGCGGAAATATGCAGATACCTGTTTCATTCGTCATCATCCCCCTTTGTTTCAGCCGTTGCCTGTGGTGTGCTGAGGTAACCCTGCACCGGCTCCACGGGCCTGACCTTCCCCCCCTCCATCAGATCAGCAGGCGGGTTGTTGATGATCCGGTCATCGGGAGAAAGACCGGCACTGACTTCCGTGTAGGCGTCCGACATGCGGCCCACGGTTATGTTCTGGTAATGCGTGATGTGCTGGGCATTAACCGTGGCAACCTGCATACCGTGTTCCTGAAACACCAGCGCGCCGGTGGGAATGGTATAAACTCCCTTGTTGGCCGGGGCGGTCAGGGTGACGGAAGCAAAGCTGCCCGGCCACAGTTTCTGCCCGGCATTATCAATCGAAAACTCCGTAATGACCGTGCGGGTATTGGGGTCAAAACCTTTAGCAATAGTCAGGAATTTTGCCTCGAAGACAGCATTGGGGAACTGTGGCACGGAAACCTTTGCCACCAGTCCGGGCTGAAGAATGGAAGAAAATGTTTCCGGCACGGATACAAACAGGCGCATGGCATGGGTATCCGCCACGGTAAACAGTTCGCTGGCTGTGCCGTTGGCATTCATGCTGCCACTCCCCGCTCCTACGTAGTCACCCACGTTGATATTACGCGCGATGACCACGCCATCAAAAGGTGCTTCAATGCTCTTGAAGTGGATCATGGCCTGATACTGGGCCACCTTGTGTTCGGCGGCTTCCAGCTCGGCTCTGGCGGACTGTTCATTAGCGTTCTGCACAGAAACAGACTGACCGGATACAGCCTGTGACTGGCCCATGGCCCGCCAGCGTGTGGCGGTTATGGCGGCAAGGCCATATTTGGCCTGCGCCACCTTCAGGTCCGCCTGAGCCTGCGCGTATTCCGCATCCAGCCGGGGTGTATTGATTGCCGCCAGCAGGTCACCCTTTTTTACGACTGCGCCGTAATCACGGTACCACATCTGCACATAGCCAGAGACCTGCGCATATATGGGGGCTTCGTACCATGCGCTGATCGTACCCGGCAAAGACAGGGTTACTGTTGACGGTGCGGGCTTTGGCTGGACCAGAGCAACATCGGGAACCCGGTCATAGGCCGCATCCTGCTGGATGCGCACGGTATTATGGGCACGCTGCACCAGCAGATACGCAATATCCGCCATCATGACAGCCGCGAAGAAAATAATGACAATTCTGCCTTTGCTAGCAACAAACATCAGACAGTCTCCTGCCGGTTGGAGGCATCCGTGCTGGATGGCTTTTCCGGGCGATGGTGGAAAATTGCATAAACACAGGGGACAAAAAGCAGGGTGGAAACCGTAGCCACAACCAGCCCGCCAATAACCGCCTTGCCGAGTGGCGCATTCTGGGAATTACTGATGGCCATTGGCACCATGCCGATAATCATGGCCGAAGCTGTCATGATAACCGGGCGGATACGGCCAACACCGGCTTCAATCGCTGCGGTCACAGCACTGTGGTGCATGGCAAAACGTTCCTTGGCGAAGGACACGACCAGAATGGAATTGGCCGTAGCTGTTCCCATGCACATGATCGCACCTGTTAACGCAGGCACGGAAAGGCGCGTCTGGGTCAGGAACAGGCTCCACGCAATACCCGCCAGAGCCCCCGGCAATGCTGAGATGATAATAAAAGGATCAATCCAGGACTGGAAGTTGATCACAATCAGCATATAGATCAGCAAGACCGAGACAACGAGACCGGCAATCAACTCCACATAAGCGCTATGCATGGTGGTGGCCTGCCCGCGGATGTCCACAGCCACGCCGCGCGGCAGATCACTCTGTGTTGCGGCGATTTCCTGCTTGACCCGGTTCAGGACAGACCCGAGGTCCGTAAACTCGGTGGAAACGTAAATATCAATATCCGGCATGGAGTTGTAATGAGACACCTGCCCCGGTGTGCCGATCGGCGTGATGGTGCTGATGCTGCCCAGAAGCTGCATCTCCTTACCTTCGGGGTCATTATCGCCCTTATCAACCGGAATGGTCAGCAGATTGTTGTAATGTGTGAGCTGATCCTGAGAGACATAGACATTCAGCGGGAAGGTAATGCCGGTCTTGGGGTCAAGCCAGTATTGCGGGTCCACCGTCTGACTGCCGGAGAGAGTCATGAGTTCGTTACTGGCAATATCACCTTCGGTCATGCCCGTAGCCTGACCAAATGTGCGGTTGCCCTGCACAAACAGTGTTGGCGTAGCCATGGTCTGCTGGATAACCGTATCCACCGCGCCGGGTATATGCCGCAGGCGGTTCACCAGCAGGCGGGCATAGCGGTAATTATCCCGGATATCGGGGCCTGATATCTGAATATCCAGAGGTGCGGGGGAGCCAAAGTTAAGGATTTTTTCTGTCAGGTCCGCAGGCTGGAACGTAAAGACCGTACCGGGAAAACTGGCCGAAAGCGCACGCCGCAGCACCGCGCGGTCATTCCATACGGGGGAGACCTCGTTCCTGAGCGTGATGCTCAGGTCGCAATCCTGCGTACCTATTGAGGGAGTTGGAATGAACGCCTGATTATGCGGGCCTTCTGGCAGACCGCAATTGTTGATGATCCCCTCCACCCTGCCGGGCAGAAGCTGCTCGATACGGTCATCCACCAGACTGGCGATGCGCCCTGTGGTCTCGATCCGGGTACCAAGGGGGACACGCATGTGCATCTGCAACGCACCGGACCTGACCTCGGGGAAGAAGTCCTGCCCCACCACGGCAAACAGGGCGAGCGAGAGAACTGATACCCCCAAAAACACGGGCACAAACCTGTAACGCCGGGTTACCACACGTTCCAGAACCCGCCCGTAACGGAGCTTGAAGGCATGGAAAGCATGTTCAAACCTGTTCTGGAACCGCCCGAAAACACCCTTGGGCAAGGCTTCATGCTCATCCCCGTGCAGGCCGGGATGCACCTGCCCGGCCAGCAGATATTTGGCCATGGTCGGCACCAGTGTGCGCGACAGGATGAACGAGGCCAGCATGGCAAAAACAATGGCTTCTGCCATGGGCATGAACAGCCACCCCGCCACGCCACTCAGGCGGAACAGCGGGGTCCACACAATGCAGATACACAGGGTGGCAACCAGCGTGGGAATAACAATCTGGTTGGCCGCGTCGATAATGGCCGTTTCCAGATCCTTGCCCATTTCCAGATGGGTATCGATATTCTCGATCATGACAGTTGCGTCATCGACCAAAATACCGACCGCCAGAGCAAGGCCGCCCAGTGTCATGACATTAATGGTCTGCCCAGCCCATAGCAGGCAGATAATGGCGGCCAGAATGCACAGGGGAATAGATGTGGCGATAATGATGGTGGAACGCCATGAGCCAAGGAACAACAGCACAACCAGACCGGTCAGCGCTGCGGCCGTCAGCATTTCGCGCACGACGTCACGGATGGCGTCCTTAACAAAAACCGATGCATCGTTCAGAATCGAAATATGCACATCCGGCGGCACAATCTGCTGGATACGCGGTAACAGCGCCTTGGTTCTGGCAACAACATCAAGGGTTGAGGCGTCACCACTTTTCATGACAACAACCTCAACACCCTGTTTGCCCTTTACAAGCACGAGGTTGGTCTGTGGGTGACCGCCACGGTACACGTTGGCAACGTCATGCACATAGATCACGGAATTTCCCACGCGCTTGACGGGAATATCCCCCAGTTCCTGCATGGAGCGTGGGGTGGCGTTGGTCTGAACCATCCAGTCCGTGCGGTCTATTTTCTGGTCCCCGGCAGGCAGGACAATGTTCTGCTTGCGCAAGGCGTTCTGCACATCCATTGCGGAAAGGTGATGCGCCTGAAGCTGCGTCTGATTGAGCGCAACCATAATAAAGCTGTCCATCCCCCCGTAAGCATGTGGCAGAACCGAGCCCGGCACTGTTACAAGAACGGGGCGGATGCGCGTCATTGCAATCTTGTACAGGTCGGAGGGGGTCTGCTTGTCCGAGGTAACCTGCAAGGCCAGAACCGGAACCGAGGACGCATCCAGACGCATGACCATGGGGGCGGGAATATTATCAGGCAACTGCTTGATAACAGTCTGGGAAATAGCCGTAACTTCGGCTTCCGCCTCGCCAATATCCGTTCCGGGCTGGAAGTAGATATTGACGATACTGCGACCGTAATACGAACTGCTCTCCATGTGTTCTATGCCCTCCACGGTGGAGGTCACGGCCAGTTCGTAATTATAGGTTATGCGTCCGGCAAATTCCTCTGGCAGCATGCCGCCATATGTCCACACGACAGACACGACGGGCAGCTTGATGTTGGGAAAGACGTCGGTTGGCGCACGCAGTACAGACATGACGCCAAATGCGAGAATGAGCAAGGAAAGGACCACAAAAGTATAGGGTCGTTTCAATGCGATTATGACGAGAGCATTCATGCGTTCCCAGTTCTCGATGGATTGTGGTTGGGATTGGCCTGAAGCTAGGAAGTTTTTATTCAAAAATCTGTTAGAAAAAATTTTATTGATATAAAAACAAAATTAATATGCGCGCATTATTTTAATGTTGAAAAAAATAATTTTATCAACATCTGTGAAATATAAATATATTTTCTTATTTTATGGAACCAGAGAGAGACAACGTATCTGACAAATCTGGCTCCCGGGCGGAGCCTGCTCTCACCTCATCAATACAGGATATTTGTCCCTGACGCAGACAGAGCGTTCTATTCCCAGAATGAGCCATGGCCCGTCAGGGCGCCCGGTTTCCCCCCAATTCCGAGTGGATCAATGTCATCAAGGTCATTGCAGTTCTGTCTGGACGGGCCACTGGCAGCGCATGCTGCTCAGGCCCGTGATGGTATCTTATGGAATAATTTTTTAACTTCACGCCATGCCTGCAACCCCAGCCCGTGGGCAGACAGATTGGTGTATTTAACATCAATCAGGGTCACGTTTCCTGCGGCTGCAAGTGTATGCATGCCCTCAGTATAGGGTGCATAGCCTGCAGGCATGCGAATGACCGGACCGGCATGAGTTCTCACCTTCTGTGTGGTCAGTTCATCAAAGATCAGAGGGCGAATGGCTCCGCCATAGGTATGGGTGCAGTCCTGTACGGGCAGGACAACCTTGCCACCCAACACGCAAGGAGTGCCACCGGGGCGGGTGCTGGCATTATCCAGCCTTACGGGATTGGATGGGTGGCGCTGCCAGGGGCCAAGCAGGTCTGGGGCATAGGCAATGTGGAGTTCGCCCACTGGGGCCGCCGGACGTCTGGCAGGTGTGTAAAACAGCCACCATAGCCCGTCATGGAAAAAGGGGGTTGCATCTACGGCAATATCCTCACCAAGAGGAATCACAGCGGCTTCCTCCCACTGATCGGGAAAGCTGACGGCCCGATACAGCGTGAGCCTGCCCGAATGGTGGGCTTCTGGCAGCATCCATGTCTGCCCGTCTGCCTCAAAAACATAGGGATAGGAGAGGTGCCACGGAGTCTGGAGCGCCTTGCGCTGCTCTTTGAGGTTAAAGGCTGCATCATAGATAAAAACATCTATGGAACCTACACGCACGCGGTGGTCGTAATCTTCCACAAACACATACAGCCTGCCATCACGCCACAGGCCAAACGGGTCTGCACGAAAGCAGAAGCTGCGCATGGGAGGGGTCCAGACAACGGGCAGACCCTCAAGCGTGCCATGCTCAAGAATGGCACAGAGGGGGCTATCTACAATACCAACGCGCCAGATGTCTTTTCGCAGTCCCATGGTGGGTGTTCCTTGATTGTCGGGTCCGATATTGACGCTACCCCGAGACGGGCAGCATGGTCTGCCTAGCCCGGCGTAACCTGGCCTGCGGGCCGGGACTGGGCAACCTTGTAGTTAAGCTGGCGCAGAACAGGAAGCGCGCAGGCCACAAACATCATCAGCGAGGCTAGAAGGGTTTCCAGCGATGCGCCCTTGATGCCGCCAAACTCCATGAACACAAAAAGAAGCGGAAAATAAAGACACATCACAATAACACGCCACCGCAGGAGTATGGAAACCCGGTCGATCATGACAAGGAACGGCTCCAGCGGGATCAGGCAGATGTCCAGCAGGGAACCGCCGACAAGCAGCAGGAGTATGGTTTTCTGGCCGGGCCAGACATCATGCAGCATATAAGAAAACAGAAGGTTGCCGACCGTTGCCGTCAGCACAAGCGAGAGCGCTGAAAATGCAATGATGAGACCAAATATCTTGAAGATCACAGTGCGTATGCCCTGCCAGTCCTGCGCATCCCGCAGGCGAATGAATTCGGGGTAGAGTGTTGCAATCATCAACTGCGCGGGCTTGGCCAGTCCGTTACTGATCTGCCGTGCCACTTTGTACACCGCGGTCTCGCTTGCCCCCAGCCTGCCACCAATCAGCAGCGTGGCCCCTTGCGAGAACAAGGATTCCAGAACCTGATTCACACTTGTCTTGACCGTGTAGGGCCATATGCCCGTAATGCCTGCCCTGCCCAGAATGATCTGGGAAAAGGAAGGAAAACCTCCAGTCTGTTTTTTAACCAGATACACCCCGGCACAGCTACAGGATACAAACATGGTCAACTGGGTCAGGGACCAGACAAGCAGAAAGTAGCCAATACCAAAATGGCAGACAAAACCGATACCCGTGCCACCTGTGCGCACACATGTTGTTAAAAATTCATAGACAGGAACAAGTTTAAAACGGTTGCACAACCGCAGCATGCCGGTTGACCAGCCTGTATTCATGAAAAAAATGGTCAGCACGCATAAAGCGGCGTCAAACTGGACCTGTTGATCCCACCCCATAAAGGAACGACCCAGCAAAGCCACGCCGCCCAGCCCCACAACCGCGCCAATCAGCCCGCTGATAAAATCCGCACGGATGCAGAAGGCGAGCACACCATAAAATCGGTCAAACTGCTTTTGTTCAAAATAGCTGGTGCCGTAATGCAAAAGAGACTGCCACGACTGCAGGTGCGTGATATCACACACCATGGCAGCAAAAGTGGTGACAAGCAGCATAACGCCAAATTCCCGCAAGCCCAGTGTCTGGGCTGCCCAGGCAACATAGACAAAACTGCATACAGCGTTGATCACGCGGCTGCCGATCAGGATTCCTGTATTTCCCAGAATACGAACAAAAACAGAATGGTGGTTGTGGTCCATGCAATCTCACATATTCAAAGGCTCGAATGACGGCTTTTACACCAATTGGCGGTGTGTGGAAAACAAGGCGCATCCCATGCATTGATTTTCAAAATCACAGGCATAAACAATAAAAATAGCCTAAATTGAACATATATTTATTTTATCAATTAGAGATTTGTATTTTTATATATTCCTTATATTTTCTGAATACATAACCTTACAGATAGAAATGTTTTTAAAATCGGTGTTATTTTTAGGGATTTCAGGCTTGGCAGGAGCAAGCGTGCAGCCATTGATCCTGCCAATTACTGGTTCGACCCTGATTTTCTGATTCGGAGCCTGAAGAACAGACAGGACAAGCTGCTGTCTCTGGCGCATGCCTCCGCTGTGGCGTGCTGGTTCTGGCTGGGCAATCTTTTTCCTGCTTGGTACAGAAAGAAGATTGGTTGAAGCTACTTACTCATGATAGTAAAAGGCAACAATCGTTATTGCACGCCCTCTTAACCCTGTGCCGGGCGCTTGCTATTCGGGCATATAAGGGCATCAGAGCTGGATGTTCTGGCTAGAGTGAACAGCACACACGCCCTGTGCGGTGTTGCGGCCTGCCATCTGGCCGGTATTCGCTGCATTGTCTGGGAGCATTTGAACTGCAAGGTGGACATGGCCTTATACTGCCAAAAACTGGCCCCAAAAGTCAGGCCGGTCTGCACTCCCGATATGGCGCCCGCTCTGCCGTCCGTGCAATATGCCCCGGATTCATCAGGCCGTGTTCTCGCCATTGAACGGCTGACGCACCAGAAAGGCTTTGGCAGGATTCTGGCTGTCTGGGGAAAAATCATACAGGGCTGGCGCGTCCCGTGCCGGGTCTTGCGGATTATGGGGTCTGGTCCGCAGGCCTCCATGAGATTATAAAAAATACAGATATTTTATAAAAATTTAAAATATATTATGGATTCCGACATGAAGTATGCAGAACTGTCAAGCATTGGTGTAATCATTCATGATTTCAAGTTCGGTGGCTCGGAAAGAATAGCCATCAGACTTGCAAATTACTGGGCCGACAACGGGTTTTCGGTAACGGTATTCTGTGCCTCCATTCAGGGAGAAATGCACCATCTCCTCTCTGCCAGCGTCAGGGTGGTCTGCACTTCTCCCACCATGGCACGTCATTATGGCAGCATGTACCAGCTTGCACGCAAGGCACGGCAGTATTTTGCCGAACACCCCGTAGATTTCTGCTATATTCCGGGTAATTACCACTGGCCTGTCACGCGTGAACTGGCCCGTCTGCCGTTACCTTTGCGGCCTGTTCTTGTCTCCCAGATCAGTTCCCTTATTTACAAACCCGGTCGTTCACAGTTCAGGCAGATGCTGTTTAACATGCGTATGCGCTACCTGTTGAACAGGAGCGATCTTGTGGTCGCCATGGATAGCCTGAGTGCAAGCCAGAGCAACACCATCCTGCATAGAACAGACACTCTCGTCATACCGTTGCCCGCACTGGACGAAACAAACGCTCCTCCCACGCCGCGCCCTGCAACCCTGTCTGTTGTTGCCGCTGGCCGCCTGACTGAGCAGAAGGGATTTGATGATCTTGTCAGAGCTTTTGCGCAGGTGCACCACGCGCTGCCACAAGCCCGGCTGACCATTTGTGGGGAGGGAGAGGAAAGACCCGCCCTGGAACAGCTTATACACCAGCACGGGCTGGAGGACTGTGTAAAACTGGTAGGGTATGTGCCGAATATACGTCCGTATCTGGATAGGAACGCCATTTTTGTCCTCTCTTCCCGCCGGGAAGGATATGGTGCAGTTCTATTGGAAGCACTGGAAGCCGGGCGTTATGTTGTGACAACAAATTGCACGCCAGCCGTGTATGATATTTTTGACGATGGCATTTGCGGCACGGTCGTACCGCCCAACAACCCCGCAGCTCTGGCCAGAGGGTTGATTGAGGCCCTACGTAGCGGGCAGGATATTACCCACATGACCGGAGAACGTGTGGCACGTTTTCGGATCAACGTTGGCGCGCAAAAATATATTGCAGCCGTGGAAAACAGGATGCGCGCAGATCGGGTGTAAGCAGCATCAGGCAGGGGCCGGTTACCCTGTATTGCCAATAGAGCCTGATGGAGACAGCATGCCCCGAAGCTGAATAACACCCTGTCCGCCTGCAACGCCTTTGAGGGTCACAACAGACACGCCAATGGTTCAGAAGCGAATTTTATAAAATCTGCAAGGTATTTAACATCTTCATCAGTTTCTCGATGACCAAGAAATATCTGTTTTGCAATACCTTTTTTGCCCAGCTTCACAGGATGGAGTTCAAAGCGGGCGGCATACTCTTCCACCAGCCAGCGTGGAAGTGCCGCAACCCCTCTTCCATGCGCCACCATCACCAGCATGATGTCCGTTGTCTCGATCTGCTTCTGCTGCTTTGGGCCAAACCCTGCTGGTTGCAGAAACTGCGTGTAAATATCAAGCCGTTCGGACGGAACGGGATAGGTAATCAGTGTTTCGTCTGCAAGCTGTTCTGGCAGGACAAACTTTGCAGTCCGTAAAGGATGTTCCGGACCGACGGCCAGCACAAGCTCATAATCAAAAACTGGCGTGAATTTCAGGCCAGTTTTGTAAAGCGGATCAGGCGTGACCAGAATATCAATTTCATTACTGAACAGCGCACCAATTCCGCCGAATTGAAACTTCTGCCTTACATCGACATCGACTTTTGGCCATCTCTCCAGATAGGGAGAGACCACCTTGAGGAGCCACTGATAGCAAGGATGGCACTCCATGCCGATACGGAGTGTGCCCCGTCCACCATTTGCAAATTGCTCAAGGCGGCCTTCGGCCAGTTCAAACTGCGGAAGCAGCCGGTTTGCCAGTGACAACAGCCATTCTCCCGCCTGAGTGAGCACAAGAGACCGGCCCTCCCGCCGCCATATCTTGACACCAAGCTGCTGTTCGATCTTGCGAATAGAATGGCTGAGTGCTGGCTGGGTCAGGTTCAGACGCGTCCCGGCGGCCGTCAACGAACCTTCCCGCGCGACTTCCCGAATGATTGTCAGATGACTACGTTCCAGAATATTCATGCCACGCCCAATAAATGCAGAAATTTCATATACCTATAAAAACATATCATTTCAGTTCATTTTCATAAACCGTTATCGTAAGAACCTCATGATTCATTCGGATAACTTTCCATGCTCCCGATCAATACTCACGGCCTTTCCTCCAAAATCTTTGGCACAAAACATGGTGCCATGACTCTTGATAACTGACATGGCCGGCGCACTGAACAGATGGCTGTTGCAAGAGCGCGTCAATGACCTGCTCTTGCGCAAGTTCGATACCCCGGCACCTGCCATATCCTTTGAGTTTGTCCCGCCAAGAACCAACATGATGGAGCAGCGCCTGTGGCACTGTATCCGGCGTCTGGCGCCGCTATCACCCCACTTTGTCTCGGTAACCTATGGGGCTGGCGGAACCACACAGGCTGGCACTTTTTCCACCGTGTTGCGCATGAAGCAGGAGACCGATCTTGCCCTCGCCGCCCATCTGACCTGTGCCGGAACAACCCGCAGGGATGTAGATGACCTCGCCCGGCGCTATTGGGCGGCTGGTATCAGGCATATCGTGGCCCTGCGCGGTGACCCTCCTACAGGCTCGGCTAATGCCACCCCACAGCCGGGTGGTTACGCCTATGCCAGCGATCTTGTCGCTGGTCTGCGCCGCATCGCGGATTTTGAAATCTCTGTCGCCGCCTACCCTGAAACACATCCCGCCGCTCTGGGGCCGGACGCCGATCTGGACAATCTCAAACGCAAGCTGGATGCCGGAGCGACACGCGCCATAACCCAGTACTGTTTTGATACGAAGACCTATCTACGCTTTTTTGACCGGTGTCTGGCAGCCGGAATTACCGCGCCGATCATTCCCGGCATTATGCCCGTTTCGAACTACGGGCAGATTGTACGTTTCTCAGCATTATGTGGTGTAACAATACCAGACTGGCTCACAGAGCTGTTTGAAGGAACCGTAGAAAACCCTGAACTTCGTCGTATCATTGCCAGCATCGTGGCGGTGGAGCAAATCCGCACTTTACAGGCTTACGGACTCAACGCGTTTCATATCTCCACGTTAAATCGTTCTGACCTTACCTACGCGATTGCGCATCTTCTTGGAGCACGACCAGCGGGACAACACGCAGCCTAAAATTTGGCAGAGTGTTCAAAAACAGCGGGAATGGTGGAAATGCTGACATCATGGCGGGCATGAAGCACGCCATGCCCGCCTGATGGAATGTCCCGGATCGCCTGTCAGGCTGAAAGTTCTTTGCGAACGATTTCCGCGCCTGCCCCCAAAGCATTGAGTTTGCCGCGTGCCACATTACGCGGCAAAGGAGCCATACCGCAGTTCGTGCAGGGATAAAGCTTGTCAGCATCAACAAACTGAAGCGCCTTGCGCAGAATATCTGCGACTTTTTCTGGCGTCTCAATCGTTCTGGTAGCCACATCAATGGCTCCTACCATCACTTTTTTTCCGCGAATGAGTTCGATCAGATCCATCGGAACACGAGAGTTCTGACATTCCAGTGAAATCAGATCGATATTGGATTTCTGTAGTTTGGGAAATATCTCTTCATACTGGCGCCACTCTTCTCCAAGAGCATTTTTCCAGTCGATATTAGCTTTAATGCCATAACCATAGCAGATATGAACCGCAGTTTCGCATTTCAATCCCTCAATGGCTTTTTCTAACGTGGCAATACCCCAGTCATTGACCTCGTCAAAAAAAACATTGAAGGCAGGCTCATCGAACTGGATAATGTCAACACCAGCCGCTTCCAGTTCTTTTGCTTCCTGATTGAGTATCTTGGCAAATTCCCATGCCAGTTTTTCGCGGCTTTTGTAATGGCCATCATGGAGCGTGTCGATCATGGTCATGGGGCCAGGAAGAGCCCATTTGATGGGCTTTTTTGTCAGCGTGCGTAAAAACTTCGCATCTTCGACAAAAACCGGCTTTTCACGTGCCACCGCCCCTATGACAGACGGAACACTTGCATCGTAACGATTGCGAATTTTAACCGTCTGCCGGTTCTCGAAGTCGACCCCACTAAGATGTTCAATCAATGTCGTCACAAAATGCTGCCGGGTCTGTTCGCCATCACTGACGATATCAATGCCAGCATGGTCCTGGTCATCCAGCGTCAGGCGCAGCGCATCCTGTTTACCTTCAACCAGTTCTTCCCCCTGCAATTTCCAGGGCGACCAGAGTGTCTCGGGCTGTGCGAGCCATGAGGGTTTGGGCAGGCTACCAGCCGTTGAGGTGGGAAGCAGTGTTTTCATGAAAAATGACCTTGTTTTTCTGATGGATCAGGCGGCGTAACTGGCAGACCATTGTGCAAGAATATCGTGATATGGTCCGATAAAATTCTCTTCCGTATATTTTCCCTGCGCAGTCGCCAACTGGATGCGTTCTTCCCGGTCGTAGACAATCCGGGTATTTGAATAATCCTGATACTTCAGAGTAGGCTGGAAACAGTCAGCCGCAGCCGCGTTGGCGTTGTAAATTTCAGGACGGTAGATCTTCTGAAAAGACTCCATCACGCTGATGGTGCTGATAAGCTCCAGAGCGGAGTAATCAGCCAGCAGATCACCAAAAAAGTAGAACGCCAGAGGTGCAACACTGCGGGCAGGCATAAAATAACGAACCTTCATGCCCATTTTTTCAAAATACTGGTCAGTCAGGGAAAAATCATGCTGCTGGTATTCAACACCCAGAACAGGATGCTGGTTTTCCGTCCGGTGATAGGTCCTGTTGGTAGAAACACTGAGGCATATTACAGGAAGTTTCCCAAAATTCTTCCTGTAGGCTGACGAGTTCACCACAGTTTTGAAGAGAGCCCCGTGCAAATCTCCGTAATCATGAGGAACACAGAATTCTGTTTTATCTTTATTGTAGTTTTTCAGTAATACGCTAAAATCATAATCCCGGACATATGAGGAAAAACTGTTCCCTGCGAGGCCTTCTATCCGCTTGCTGTCATTTTTATCAACGATTGTAGCGTACAGAACTTCGATCAGGGGGAAGCTACCGCTCTTACCGGCAAAGGCAAGATCCATTTCCACTGAAACAATTTCAAGCTCGACAGAATAACGATCCCCTATGGGATTGTCCCAGCGCGCCAGATCATTAAAACGATTGTCAATCATGCGCTGAACATTGCGCAGGTTTTCCTGACGGCTCTCTCCTCTTGCCAGATTGGCAAAATTGGTCGTAAGGCGCGTCCTGTCGGATGGATGATAGTTCTCATCGAAACGAAGCCGACGGATATTGAATGTAGAATCCTGAATCATTGTGATCCTGCGTTTTTTCCATGAAAACCAGAGTCTGATTTATGGGATTCCAGAAACATCCCAGTTTTCATTTCTGATTTCTCAGTTGATGATGCTCATCATGTCTGCCGTTAAACACTGTCTCTGCTTTATGCCTGAACATAATGGTGAATAAAAATGATTTGATTTCATAAAAACATAAATTCTACTCATACATTGAGATAAGCAGGATCACGCTCAAAAAGGATCAAGCCAAAGGCCGATCTGCGCCTCGGCGTAATTCGCTTGCGCGTTAAGCACGTCGAGGAATGGCGTAAGGCCGAAGCCTCAGACAAATACTCCCGCTGTGCAGAAGGCATTTGTCTGTTCTGCAAGGTTTCCTGAATGAGCTGCGCATGAACTGCTCTGTGCTCAGATCGTTTCAGGAAGAAATTTGTGGCTTGAATCCCATTTTTCCCTTAAATTCAGCCCATGCATCATATCGGATTTTTTGTTTGCCCGAACCACCGGATTCTCGATCTTGCGGGGCCTCTGGGTGCTTTCGAAGAGGCGAACATCCTCATTGAGGGTGATGCCTATCGCTTGACGGTGATTTCTGAGTGTGGAGGCATCGTTGTTGGGAGTTCGGGCGTTCCCATTCACACGCAGCCCTTCCGTGATGCAGCTTTTGACACGGTCCTTTTCATCGGGGGGAACATCGGCCCTTTTCAAAACCCTGATGTCATCGCAGCGGCCAAAGAACTCGTAGCAGGCACTCTCCGTGTCGCGAGTGTCTGCTCGGGCGCCTTCCTTCTTGCAGAAACCGGACTGCTCGACGGCCGCCGCGCAACAACCCACTGGCGTCTCGCACCAGAACTGCAACAACGATATCCTCAGATCAGGGTTGAGACAGATCGTATCTTCATCTCAGACCGCAATGTGTGGACTTCCGCAGGAATTTCCGCAGGTATTGATTTGGCACTTGCACTTATCGAAACCGACCATGGGACCGAAATTGCACGCAACGTCGCGCGTGAACTTGTCGTGCCCTACCGCCGCTCCGGGGGGCAGTCACAATTTTCGGCCATGTCACAGATGGAGCCGCAATCAGACCGTATCCGCATGGCGCTTGCATTTGCACGCGACCATCTGAGCGAGCCGCTCCCGATTGAGCGGCTGGCGGAAGCGGCCAGATTAAGTGTGCGTCAGTTCGGGCGTGCTTTTCGCAGTCAGACTGGTGAAACACCGGCCAAAGCGGTTGAACGTTTGCGGGTGGAAGCGGCATGTGTCCGCTTGCAAAGCGGGTCCGAGCCGATCGAACAGATTGCAATATCTGTCGGTTTTTCTGATCCGGAACGCATGCGCCGCGCGTTTGTCAAGCTGCATGGTCACCCGCCCCAAGCGATCCGGCGAGCTGGTCGCCGGAGTTGCCTCCATATGACACGCACCGAGATATGCGAAGCCTCATGTTACCGACCATGAAGGATGGAACTACTGCGAAACCGGGATTATGTGGGATCAGCGGGGATTTCGTGGGACGAAACCTGTTGAGCGACCGGGGTTTTCTGGGTTTTGACTGGGGCTGGTGTGGGTCAAAACCCCCCGATGATTTTGGATGGAACTAACTGCGAAATTGGCCTTAAGGGGCATTTTCAGCCAGATGATTTGGAACCCACCCTGATTTTAGTATCAGCCCTTCAAATGCCTTTTAATGACCTTTCAAAGGGCCGAGATAACCAGTTAATCTTAGCGAGTAGATATGGCGCGTTCAATAGCCTGATGGAGCTGCGTAGCGGCGGTTAAATCGGCTTTTTCGAGAGCAGGATGATCGCCAGATGAGTTCTTAATCAGGACTGTGTATTTATACCAAGGGGCTTTCTTAGCCAATTTATACCAAATGAACGCAAATATTATTCCCGGAATAATATAAAGCCCAAAGCCAATCAGAACAATTATTCCCCCGAAGAATGCTAACCAAATTTGCGCTGGGTCAATTGCTTTTAGAATTGTTGTGCTGCCAATAGAAGACACAGAATAGCTTGCGCTTCCAATTTTAATTAGGGAGTTGTCTACACTTATATTTCCGTTCTTATAAATATATTCACCAGTTTCCATAACGATTTTCCTTATATTGAGGATTTATACCGTCATAGCGCCGGAGCGCCAGACTACGCGGCCTATGATCTTTGCAGGGGCTCCACCATCGCGGATCATCTGGCGGATTTCTGCGGCGTTCAATTCATCTGTGGAATAGCTGGGGTTGTCGCTGACCACCTCCACATTGCCGTTGGCTTTCAGACGCAGGCGCTTGACTAGGAGACTGTTGTCTATGCGGATAGCGTAGATTGCTCCGCTCTTGATGCTTTCTACGTCTGTTCTAATCAGAACCAAGTCTCCATCATCTAAAGATGGCTGCATGCTGTCGCCCTTAACGGTAAGGGCGCACACGTATTTTTCGTGCCCAAGCACGTCTTTTGGCAATATATCTCTAGGAATTGAAACGGTTTTCTTGATTGGCTCGCGGTTTGGATACACGCCAGAACCCGCCGACAACTGAAGGTCATAATTCAAGAAATCTACATTTGGAGATCCTGACGGTTCATCTGCATTTGCAGATGCAGTTGCCGCATCACCCCCGGAAACAAGCCAATCCAAAGACACACCGCAGGCGGCAGCTATCTTTGCTGCAGTAGAAGCGCGCATTTCACGGCCTGCAATGTAGGTGTTGAGAGTGCCAAGCGGAACTCCCGACACATTAGAGACATGCTGGTTTCCTCCAGCATTTCTAACCGCCGTCCGTAGCCGTTCACTGGCGGAGTCTGTTTCGCAGTTTGTGCTTGGAACTGCGAAATCTGCATCTGTTGGCTTCTTTCCTTCAGATGTCATTGATAAATATAGACCTTTTTAATTATTCACAGATGTATCCACAAAAAATAACTGCGAAGTCAGATTTTACCGTTGAAGCAAATCTGAGATCGCATATGTTGGCGGAACACCTCGCGACGATTTCCGGCGGCGTAAAGTCGCTGGAAAGGGGTTGAAGAAAAAGGGCGGTTGCAGCCGCCCTCGAATCAGGAGCTACACACTATGGCACAAAAGCCCATGGGAATGCACCCGGAGGACATTAAAGCCGCGCTGCGGAAAATGTTCGGTTCTCTGGCTGCGTTCTCCGTCATGATCGGGCGGGATAGCCGTGCGGTGAGCAAGACCATTGCTACCCCCGGTTATTCCGTCCCCATTGAACGCGAAATTGCGAAGGCGCTGAAGGTAGCGGTTAAGGCCATATGGCCTGATCGGTATCATTCTGACGGCACTCCGGTTTCGTTTGTTGTCTCTCGTATTCCTACCGCCCTGCGGGGTGGTGCGCACCGTCAAAATGAGGTGGCGGCATGAACACTATTTCCACAGCAACCGCCATATCAGACGACAAAAAAACAGCCTCGTTTTCGATATCTGTGGTGTGTGGTGCGTCAGAAAGGCCGGTCGCCTTTGGGACGGTCGATCTCGCCACCGGACGGGTTTTGAGCCTCCTTATTGGGTCAAAGGATGAAGTGGCATGAACATGCAGATGATCCCACTGTCGCAGATTGATGTCGGGCAGCGCCTACGTGCGATCGACCCGGATAATGCTGCTGTGATTGCTGCCAGTATGCAGGAGATCGGCCAGCGTCAGCCGATTGAAGTCCGTAAGGTTGCGAAGCCCAAGGACGGCAAGTTGTATATGCTGGTTACCGGCGCGCACCGCATGAAAGCGATGGAAATTGCCGGGATCGAAGAGGCCCAGGTCATTGTGGTCAAGGCGTCTGAGATAGAAGCACAGTTGCTGGAGATTGACGAAAATCTGTGCCGTCGTGAACTGAATGAGCTGGACCGTGCAACATTCCTTGCCAAACGCAAGGAGGTTTATGAGGCGCTGCATCCTGAAACGAAACACGGTGGGGACCGGAAGTCGGATCAAGTGGCAGAGCTTTGCCACTTGATCCCGTCCTTTACAAAAGCCACTGCGGAAAAACTGGGCCTGTCAGCCAGATCAATCCGGGCTCTTGTTGCACGATATAACAATATTATGCCGGATGTGCGCGAAAAAATTACGGGCACGTGGCTATCGGGCAGTGGTGCGCAGCTTGATATGCTGGCGCGGGAAACCCCTGACATGCAGAGGCAGATTGCGGATTTTGTGGTGCAATGGTCTGGTGTCAAAAATATCTCAGAGGTTGTCCGGCAGATTAAGGGGCAGCCCAAGAAGAAAGCCCTGACGGTTTACGACAAGCTTCTTGCTCTGTGGGATAAAGCGGACACGGACACGCGCCTACGGTTTTGCCGCCATATCGAGCCCGGTTTGCCACTAGAGGAGGCAGCATGACCCGTAAGGACGAGCGCCAGCTTTCCCTGCTGGACTGGACACCACCGGAGCCGGTTGCAGCCTTTGACCCCTTTCTGATCCGGGGCAACAGGTTTGAGGACCAGTTGGCGCGGGCTATAGCTGTATCGTTGGATGAATGCAGCCTGAGCCGTGCCGAAGTGGCCGAACGGATGAGCGACATTCTGGCGCGCCCTGTCAGCCTGAATATGCTGAATGCTTATGCCAGCGTGCAGCGTGACGGCCACCAGATCAGCGTGCCCCGCTTTGATGCCCTTGTGGGGGCTACGCAGGACCGGCGCTTGGTGGAATTTCTTGTTCAACCACGCGGCTGGACAGTGATTGAACGGCGCTTCCTGCCTATGATCGAACTGGCAGCGGTACGTGAGCGCAAGCAGGAGCTTGCCCGGATGGAAAGCGGATTGCGCAGACAGATGGTGCGTGGAGGGCGTGTGTGATGAAAGCCCACAAGAGCTTAAAACTGTTATCCGCTGCCGAAGTCGAGGCGGCAGTTGAGGGCGCGCATATCGTGGCACCTTCAACGCAGCCCTCTCCATCTCTACTGAATGAAATGCGGTCTCATGTGGATGCGGCGATCAGTGGGGTGATTTCGCAGAGCGAATTTCGTTTGCGAGTAGAGAAATCCATAGCGCGTCGTCGCTCTGTTGAGGGGACGCTATCATGAAAGGCTTTCGTTCAATGGCCGCCTGCGCCGCTGCGGCGGACAGATGCCCAATTTTTTCCGAAAATAGCCGCCATGCGCCGCACGGAAGGTTGAGCCACGCGGTCTCGTCTCCATGGCCTTCGATAAAGAGGTCAATCGCAGCATCCAGAAGTGCCGCATTGCTCTGGTCGATGGGGGTAGCTTGGATTTTCTCTGGCTCGGGGCCGAAATCTTGCATGATTTCAATGAGCGGAAAGATTATTTCGGGTGCCTTATCTGCCGATATGGCGCGCCATCCGTCTGGTAGCTTCATGGTTTCCTCCTTGATTGGGTTGTGCAGCCGCAAGGTGGATTGGGTGGTGCGAGTCTGGCAATCTGGCCAGACCGCACCTCTCCCCCGTATGATCGGGGGTGTGGCATGAGGCGCGTGGTTGAATACCGGAACCTGATGTTTGAATCCTCCAATGACGGCATCCTGCAAATCTGGTTTGAGGCGCAGTGTGATGAGGAGTTCCTGCTTGCCCGCATCTATGGACAAGACCGCGAAACGGCATTTGAGCGCATCACACCGCAGGTTCTGACGGGCTGGGCGCTGTATCGGTCCAGCAAGCCGAGGGGCTTGGTATCCGGGATTTATGCGTCCCTGCGTCCACGCGGATCTGTTGGAGATTGTCTGGCAATGGTCGAGCAGCATCTGCGACAGGCCCGTGAAAGCGAGCGACGCATGTTTGTGGAGAACGCTTTGGTTGAAGCCGTAGCAGGTATGACCGGTATGTCTTGGCTCCATCGCCCTGAAGATATCCTGAAGCACATGAATGGAGGGGGAAATGCTGAATAATGTTCAGTGGTATTCTCCTGCTGAACTGGCGGCTTTGCAGCTTCCTGGTATGCCGACGACTGCCCGGGCATATCAGATGAAAGCCAAGATGGAGAATTGGTTTGACCCGGAAAATGAAGGGAAGTGCTGGCGGCGTCGGAATGGGCGTGGCGGCGGCTATGAGTTCACGCCCTATGTTCTGGACACGATTGCCCAGGCCGCGCTGGTGGCGCGCATTCAGGCTCCGGTAGAGGCGGAATGCGAAGAAGAGCATGGAGAAAGAAACGAGTTATGGGCCAGATACAGGAAACTGCCCGAGCATAAGAGGAAACGTGCGGAGAGGGCGCATTGCATCCTGATGATGGTCGAAAGCTGGGTTGAGGCGAAGTGCTGCCAGAAAAAACTGGCCATAGTGCATATCGCCAAGGAGCAGCGTGTGGGGAAGACCACGATCTATAACTGGTATCGTGATGTGCGCGGCCTTGATAAATGCGATTGGCTGCCTGCGCTGGCCGACCGTTTGTGCGGGAGCAAAAAGAAGTATGCTGGATGCGATGAGGAAGCTCTGGAATTCTTCAAATCCCGCTGGTTGCAGCCTGAAAAGCCCAAGTTTGAGAAGTGCTACCGCGATCTGGTGAAGGCCGCAGAGGAACAGGGCTGGGTGATCCCAAGCATTAACACCATGAGGCGGCGGGTGAAGGAATTGCCGCAGATGGTAATTGCTCTGGCGCGGGGTGGCAGAGATGCCGCCAAGCAGATGATCCCTGCTCAGGAGCGTGACCGGACGTATCTACATGCCATGCAGGCGGTCAATGCAGATGGTCATAGGTGGGATATTTTCGTGCTGTGGCCGGATGGGACGATTGGTCGGCCTATGATGGCTTCATGGCAGGATCTGTATAGCAACACGATCCTGTCCTGGCGGGTTGATAAATCCGAAAACACCAACCTGATCCAACTTGCGTTTGGGGACATGATCGAGAAATGGGGCATCCCGGAGGAAGCCCTGATGGATAACGGTCGGGCCTTTGCCTCCAAGCGTATGACGGGTGGCTCGAAAACCCGCTTCCGTTTCAAGATAAAGGAGGATGATGTCAACGGCGTCATGACCATTCTGGGCGTGAAAACCCATTGGGCGATCCCCCGGCATGGTCAGTCAAAGCCTATTGAGCGTGCTTTTGGCGATATGGAAGAAAACATTGCCAAGGATTTACGATTTTCCGGGGCTTATGTGGGCAATAACCCGCTGGCCAAGCCAGAGAACTACGGCAGCAAAGCAATCCCGCTGGCGGAGTTTTTGAAGGTCGTTGAAGAGGGCATTCAGGAGCATAATAACCGCCCTAAACGGAACACACCGACCTGCGGTGGCAAGAAAAGCTTCTTTCAGGCATTTTCTGAGAGTCTTGCCATTCGCCCGGTGCGTAAGGCGACTGAAGCCCAGCGGCATCTGTGGCTGATGGCCGCTGAGAATGTGACTGTCAACAAGAACAACGGCTCCATCCGGTTCATGAAGAACCGTTATTTTGCGGACTTCCTGCATGAGCATCTGGGGCAGAAAGTTGTTGTCCGTTATGACCCGCAGAACCTTCATGCGGATCTGCATGTGTATGATGCGAAGGGAGTGTTCCTGGGGAACGCGCCGGTTATCGATAAAACCGGCTTCTTTGATATGCATGCGGCTGGGGAAACAAGGCGGAAAGAAAAGAAAATCCTGCGGAACACGAAGGAAATTCTTGATCTGCAACGCAGCATGACGCCGGAGCAGATGATCGACCTGATGCCAAAGATTTCCGAGGCGGAAGACCTTATTGAAAGCAAGGTTGTGCGCCCACTCCGGCCCAAACCGTTTGTGAGCAACGGCAATGCTGCTGTGGCGCATCATGATGACGAAGAAGAAGACTGGTTGACCAAGTATAACGAGCAGATGCGACCTGCAGAGCGCTCTCTGCGGCTTGTGGATACTGACGAAGACTGAATTGAGCCGATAACGCTCCAATAAACGAGGAAATTTTTGCGCATGACACAGATCATGAATGACCACGCACGTCTGCGTGACGCCGTAAGGGATCGTAAAGACCGCGACCAGCTCTCCCTGACGCAGATCGGGTCGGCAAGTGGTGTATCCGGCCCGGTGATCAGTTCATTCCTTGGCGGCAATTATGCCGGGGATAATGAAAAAGTGGCTGGCAAGCTCCAGTTGTGGCTGGAGGCGCAGGAAACCAAGGAACGGAACCGCTCTGAGCGGCCTGTTGTTCCGGGGTTTATCATGACGGAAACGGCTCGGACGATCATGAACCTGATTGAAACGGCACAGTATGACATTGATCTGGCCGTGATCTCCGGCAATGCGGGGACCGGAAAAACCATGGCGGCGGAGGAGTATCAGAAGCGCACCAACAACGTGTTCCTGATTACTGCGGACCCCAGCCTGTCCAGTCCTTCCGCCGTTTTGCTGGAAATTGCTGAAACCTTGGGCTGCAATGACAAAGGGCAGCGCCGTATTCGTTCCATTATCCGCCGCCTGAAGGGGACGGAGGCGGTGTTGATTATTGATGAAGCCCAGCACCTATCCGTCAAGGCTGTTGAAGAAATTCGCTCCATTCATGACCAGGCAAAGGTGGGTGTGGTGTTTATGGGGAATGCCCCGTTGAACGCCAAGTTTGATGGGTTAGGCCGCACGGCGGATTACGCGCAGTTGTTCAGCCGGATTGGGTTGCGCCGGAAGATCAACAAGCCCCGACAGAAAGACATGTGCGCCATTCTTGCCGGGTGGAACGGTGTGCAGGACGAAGAGGTGCAGCTTTACGCCAAGGAAATCGGGCGGCGCGAAGGTGGGCTGCGCAGCATGAGCAAGGTGCTGCGCAACGCCACGAAAATTGCCCGTGTGAGCAAGCGTGATCAGATCACCAGAAAAGACCTTGAATGCGCATGGTCTGAACACATGACCGGCGAGTTTCCAAAAATTCGTATGAAAGGAGATATCGGCGATGTCCAGTCTTGAAATGCCCGTGGCGTCTGACGTTCTGACAGAGGTTGTTGAGAACACCATTTTTGCCCAGCCCGAACGCCACCGTGCCCTGCTGCGCGATATTCGGGATTTCCTGCGCAGCAGCCCCACGGATGCCACGGCAAGCCATCTGGCTTTTGTCCTGACGCATGAAACCCACGTTGCCGGTGACAACAGGCGGCAGGTGATCCGTGAGTTTTTTGAAAGCTATCCCGAGGGTGCCACCGCTGGTGAAATCCTCGCGCAGATGGAGGCACTGTGATGCCTGAAGCAAGAACCGAAACACCCATCCAGTGCATTGACCGCGTGTTGCGGCAGATGCGTGTAGGGGCGCAGCTTTTTTCTCAGCCTCGGGATTTTACTGTGCTGAGTAGTGGTGATCGGCAGGAATATGCGGAGTGGCTGGATCGGATGGCGAGTGAACTGGAAGGGTCGTTCACCATGCTGCGCATTCCCGTGCAGGCCATGCCGCAGATCATTGATGCGGAATTTGTCGAGGTGCGGCCATGAGCGGGAGTTGCACGGCAGTTGTGAACCTGCCCGCCATTTTTGAAAGCATGGGAGAGGCGCTGGATGACATGGCGAAGAAGAACCCCACACTGTCCCTCGCCAGTGTCATTGATCGCATTGGCGAGGATATGGCGCAGATTGTCAGCATTACGCAGGGCAATGGCGGCATGATGAAAGAGCTGCATGACGCAGCCTGGAGTTTGGCTGTTGTCAGTGTTCTCCATTTTTCCATGGTTCAGGCCAGCATTGCGCATACCATGCGGATGATGCCTGTCAGCCTGAATAAAGGGATGATGCACTGATGGCACCGCGTGTGACTGGTGAAATTTACACCGCGTGGGTCCAGCGGAACGGGCGGATTGAGTGGCACCCCGGCGTGGGTTTTCCCGATGGTGCGCTCCCGCTGTGCTGCGGCACACGGGACGCCCTGAAAGCCTACCTGCGCCACAGGGCTTTTAACGGCGAGTTTTACGCCGTGCCCGGCATGACGGACCTCATGCCCGACCAGCAGGCTTTTGAAGCAGTCGAGAAACTGCGTGTGAGCCTGACCGGGGCCTCCAAAGACCTTTTTTCATATTACTCGGGAATGAACAGGAGAGACGTAGGATGAGCGTTAACATGGAAGGCATGGTTATGACCTGCTCTGGCCCGTGGCCCCGTGAACGGATGGCTCCGACCACGCTGTTGTCCAATGATCTGGCCATTGAGCTGGTGAACGATGCCAAGGCGCTGCATGAACTGATGGTTGAACAGAAGCGGCGCATGTTTGAAAAAGCCCGCAACTATGAAACCGCGTTGCTTGAACAGTATAGGGTCAAAAAGCGCAAAGGGTCACGGGGGGCATTTCAGGCAGAGAGTCTGGATAGCTGCTTTAAGGTTGAATTGTCGGTTGCCGACTTCCGGCGTGTCACGTCTGACATTATGGCGGCGCAAGCCCTGATGGGAGAAGTGCTGGACGATCTGACCGAGAATGTCAGCCCGGATATTCGCCTGCTGCTGTCTGCTGCGTTTGAACCGGATGAACGAACAGGGCGTGTGAACGTGGACCGTTTGCAGCAGGTACGCAAAGTGCGGCTGACACACCCGCGCTGGCCCGATGTTATGGAAGCTGTGGCGAACAGCATTGAGGTTTCCAGCAGTAAGCCATACCTGCGCTTTTACTGGCGGGAAACGCGGGACCAGGACTGGCAGGCTATCCGGCTCCAGTTCTCTTCTCTGGAGGTGGTGTGATGGCTGTAAAATTCACTGCTACGCCTGAAGAGCGGGAGATTATTGGACGAATTAGTAGCCGTGTAGCATCCCTATATCGAGACAGGGGTGACATTACACCCCGTCGGGTCATGCTGCTCGAAATTACGATGGACCTGGACGCAGCCCATTCCAACGGCTGCCCGATGGACTTCGCTCGCCTGGACAACGCAGACGATTTTAACCTGATGCATGATGTCGCGGGCATTGCCCGCCATCTGGACCGCAGAACTGGCAAGCTGACAGATATGTTTCGCCCGCGCTTTGCCAAGAAAGAGGTGGTGTGATGGCTCGGAAATTTGAAGTTGAAGTGCAATGCACGGTTGCTGTGGTGCTGCGAGAAGAAGCGTTTTCTGAGAAATTCATGGAAGAATTTCAAGAGAGCATTTCACCATTTGATACTCTTGAAGAGCATGCTGAACATATAGCGTGGCTTGTGGCGACGGGCGTTATTGATCCGGTGTATGACCCGTCCATTGGTGGCGAACAGTTTGTCGAAGGCTATGGGCGAATAGCTGACTTTGTTGTTTCTGCATCCAACACTGATACGGATGTCAGCACCATTTCTGAGAGTGAGGTGGCGTGATGGAAATAATCCAAGAATACCCATGCGCAGATGGCAGCCGAAATAATCAGCATCATGGGATCGTTGTTTTTCAATGTGGTGATTGCCGCGCAGAGATAGAGGTATCAATAGGCGGGAATTGCTACGGGGCTGGTCTGTTCGACGTATTCATTTCGGAAGCATTGGAAAAACATGCCACGAATGATGATGCTGATTACTTCAGGATACCTATGAAATATCCTGATGGTCAGTCTTTTGAGTTTGAAGGCGATGAACGTGATTTTGAGAGCATGTGTGTCGCTGTCTACATAACTCGCATCGTGCCGGAGGACGAGTGATGCCCACTACCGCCCGCTCTGACATGGTGAAGAAAGTCCATGTTGGACGCCGCCAGTTGGGGCTGGATGATGTGACCTATCGCGCGCTGCTCCAGCGCGTGACTGGGCATGTTTCCAGCACGGCCTGCTCCGTTGGCCAGTTGCATGATGTGCTGGCCGAAATGAAGCGGCTGGGCTTCAAGGCAACCAGACCGAACCACAAGCCATGGGTGCGTAAGGTCTATGCCCTGTGGCGGGAAATGAAGCCCATGCTGCGTGGGGATGGCTCCACGGAGGCACTGCGGGCCTTTGTTGAACGGTGCGTGAGTGTGAGCGCGCCCGAGTTCCTGGACGAACCACAGGCCCGCAAGGTGATTGAAGCCCTCAAGGCATGCTGATGTTTCTATTAAAAAGCCTAAAGCGCATGACGATAGGGTGGTGCTTGGTCTGCACAAATTCAGGAGCATAGGCAAATCAAAAGCATATCTGTATGCAACGATCTTTGACGCTCTACAGGATGCGTGGCGAGCGGGTGTGAAGTTTGATGAAAGCCATGTAGAGGCAATCTGCTCTTATATCATCGGTTCTTATACCTGGCGTATTGATGGGGCATTAAACGAAATCATCCGTTTAGAAATCAAGGATCGTCTGGAAAAGATGATAAAATAAGGACAATTCGGGCAAAAACCCCTAAAATGGGAGAACAGTGTACAAATATGCCGTTTGAGGCATATTTTAAGAGCCTCTGAACAGGCGTTTACCGCGACAATCCTGTTGGAAAAATCTGGAAGGAAGAGAGCCGTGTCCGATGTGCCTGAGAGCGTTGAATGCCTGGTTGACGCCGCAGGAGTGGACACGGTTCTGGCATTTCTGGAGGCATTTGGCGGGACGCGGATGTATGTGCCCAAGCGGGTAGACACCAGCCAGTTGACCCAGATGTATGGTGATGAACTGGCCGGGGCCATTTGCAGCTACTTTGGCCCCGGATATTGGGATGTTCCCATGCACAAGGCATGGCGCGTGTTATGCTACCGCAATGCGGGCATGACAGTTGGAGAAATGGCGACACGCACGGGTTTGAGTGAGCGCCAGATCTACGCGACCCTGAAGCGCGCCAGAGAAACCGGCACCCGCGTGTGTGCCCCGCGTGCCCGATGCCGGGTTGATGAACGGCAAATTTCCCTCTTCTGACGATACACCCTGTTATCTGACAGTCTGCCCGCCCCCTTCCATGCGCGCGTATCGTCGCAGGCATGGACAGCAACTTCGAAAAAATCGCACCGGATACTGAAACCCGCGAGGGGCTGTATTCGGCCACCCGGAGTGATCCGGGGAACTGGACATCCGGCATTGTTGGCATTGGCCGACTGGTGGGGTCCATGCGTGGTATTTCTGCCCCCACAATGGCCCACTGGCTGGGTTCGGCCGATCTGGTTACGCCGCAGATCATGCAGCGGATTGACCATGCAACCTTCATGGCAATTTCCCGCGCCTATTACTGGCGCGCACTGAATGCGGATGCCGTGGGCGTGGGCATTGACCGGATGCTGTTTGACTTTGGGTTTAATGCCGGTGTGTCCCGCGCGGCTAAACAGTTCCAGCAAATTGTGGGCGTGCCCGATAGCCAGATTGATGGCGACATAGGTGCAGCCACATTGAGAGCACTGAATGCCGTGCGGTTGGAAGCCATTGCTGGCTTTGTTGCGCGCGGATGGGCGGTGCAGTTGCAGCAGGATCTGGGTGTATCACCAGATGGTGCGTTAGGGCCGCTGACGCTTGCCGCTGTGAACAAGCAGGCAATGTGGCGCAGGCTTATGATTTACGCTCTCGCCTCCCGACAGGAGCTTGCCTATCGGAGTTTCCGTGGCTTCATGGAGAATGGTGACGGCTGGCTGAACCGGCTGAACTGGCGGGTGAAAGCTTCTCTTTCCGATCTGGACGCATTGGCTCTGGCGTAGCGGTTTTCCGCTGCGCGGGCGCGCGGAGCGGTATGGATTTTACGGCGGCGACGCACCGCTGTTTTTGAGGCTATTCCTCACATGAATAAAGCTCTCCTCCTGTCGTTCATTTCGCCCATGTTTAGCGTTCTGAACGCCATTGTCCCCTCCATTGCCGGTAGCAAGCTGGCCACCAGTGCGTCCATTGCCCAGACGGCGGTAAAGTCTGCCGTAACTGCCATTGATGGCGGGGTGGATCACCTGCAGGCAGCATTTGCCAATTTTGAAAGCCGCAACCCGGTTGTGGCTGCTTCCGTGGCCGAGTTTGTCATCCTGGCTGAATCTCTGGGCGTGGCACTCCCCACGCAGGATGCCATCGTGACGCATGTGAAGGCAGCGGTGGCTGACCTGGCGGGTATTCTGGTGCCGCAGGTTGTCCCTGCAACGCCTGTCCCTGCTGCCGTAACAGTGACGGCTCCAGCGGTTACCGCTGCGGCCCCCAACACGACCTCGGTTGAAGATCAGGTGGTGGATACAGCGAGCGCCGTTGAAGCAACCTCCTCCAAAACCACGGATGACGATGCCGCCAGCGCAATCGCTGCGACGTCTGCCGTGGTGATGGCTGCCTCCACCCCGACCGCCTGAGCGGCCGGGCATGTTGCAAACGGCAGGAGCGGCACAGGGAGTGCCGCCAGTTATCACGCTGCTGATCTGTGTGCTCGCCCTTGTCGTTGCAGTGGTCGCTCTCTTTTGGGTCTTTCGCCTGAGTGAGCGCCACGCGGCCCGCGAAGTGGTGATTGACCACCGCCGTCTATGACACGGATGCGTCCTACAAAGTGCTGGCAACGCCTGCGGCTGATTATGTGAGTGGAAAATTCGGCACACCGAATGCCACGGTTAAAGCCGACATCAAGACTGCCAGTGCCGCTGCCATTGCTGCGCTGGAGCCGCTGAATACGGCCGTGGAAAATAGCGCCACGATCAGCAGCAGCGATGTGGCGACCGCCCAGAGTGATCTGGCGGCACTCCAGAAAGCCATTTCGGCCGCACTGTCCAGTGTTGCCGCCAGCAAGGAACAGTAAGCCATGAACACGTCCATGATTGTGAACATTATTGGTCTGGTCGTGGCGGCTGCGGAGGAAGTGCCCTCCATTGTCACCACCATTGTGAAGGCTGTGGAAACCTCCGCCTCGGGCACGGCTCCCACGGCGGCCGAGATCGAAGCGCTCTTTGAAGAGTGCAAGAGCCTCAACACCACTATTCAGGACTCCTGAACACATGGCGCAGCTCATCAACCAGTATGGCCAGCCGATCAGTGCGTCTGATCTGACCGGAGACGTTGCTGGCGCACGGATGACCGGGCTGCGCCCTGCTGTGGTCGCCACACCGATTGGCGAACTGACACCGGCCAGAATCGGTGCGCTCATGGCGCAGGCGGATCAGGGCGACAGTCTGGCATGGCAAATTCTGGCCGAGCATATAGAGCGGCGGGATCTGCATTATCTTGGCGTGCTGAACACACGCAAACGGGTTGTGTCGCAGTTACCGATGACCGTTACTCCGGCGTCAGACGATCCAGAGCATGTCAAACATGCTGATTTTGTGCGCGCATGGGTGGACAGGGGCATTCTGCGCCGGTCGTTGTTTGATATGATGGATGCTCTGGCCAAAGGCTTTTCTGTCCATGAAATGGAATGGAACTGCGCGGCCGGGAACTTTTATCCGCAGAGCATGAGCTTTAGACCGCAGCGCTGGTTTGAGGTGAGTTACGAGGACGGTGAAAGCGTTCTGATCCGTGATGAGAATGCTACTCCAGCCCGCAGCCCCATACCCGATGGCATTGCACAGATTGGCCTGACAGACATGATGGCCAGCAAGTTTGTTGTGCATCGCCATCCGTCCTGGTCGGGACTGACAATCCAGAGTGGTCTGACGCGCGCCTGCGTGTGGGCGGTGATGTTCAAGCTGTTCACCAACCGGGACTGGGCATTGTTTGTCCAGAATTACGGGCTACCCATGCGGGTGGGCACATATGGCCCCAATGCATCCGAACAGGACCGGAATGTGCTGTTCCGGGCGATTACGGATATTGCGGGCAACTGTGCTGCCATGATCCCGCAAGGCATGCTGATCGACTTCAAGGAACCAAAGAACGGTGCGGGTGCCAATGACATCCATGAACGCCGGATGCGATTCCTGAATGAAGAAATCAGCAAGGGGGTGTTGGGGCAGACAGGCACGACCGAAAGCAAGGCGGGTGCCCATGCATCCGGTGCTGTCCACAAACAGGTTCAGGACGATATTGAGCGGGCTGACGCCCTGATGCTCTCCCACACGGCCACGACGCAATGCGCGGCCCCCATGGTGGCGTTTTCGTTCGGACCGCAGGACAAATACCCCATTATTGCCATTGGGCGGCCGGATGAACCCCCGCTGACTGAACTGGTCGCAGCCATCCAGTGGGCTGGCCCGCAGGGGTGGATGGTCCGTGCGCAGGATCTGTACGACCGCTTTGGTCTGAAGCCGCCTGAGCCTGACGACATTGTGGTGGGAATCAAGGCACAGCCACAGCCTGTGGAGCCGCCCAAAACTCTGCCTGCAGAAGCACTGGCACCTCGGACCGAGCCCGCCCGTGTGCCTGCTCCTACTGTCAGCACGCCGCGTGAGCCCGAGCAGCCGCTACCAGAGCACACTGCGGCGCATACAGCGCTTTCAGCCCGCCTGCGCAGGTTGATGCGTGCACACAGCCAGTTGCCTGCAAACCCCTCGGTCATGGATCTGGCGGTGGAGAGTATGGCGCGTGACGCGCAGGATGCCCTGAACGGCATGATTGATCAGGCGCGGCACGTTGTGATGCACGCCACGGATATGTCCGACATTGCCCGTGGGATTGCCGACCTGAAGCTATCGGACACCGCATTTGCCCATGCCATGGCCCAGGGCATGATGGTGGCCAACCTGCTGGGCGAGTTTGAGGTGTACGAAGAAATGGCGGCCAATGGCTGACGCCTCCGATCTCGGCACGGTCCTGCGTATGCCGCCATCGGAAGCGAGCGAGTTCTTTCGACAAAAGCTGAATATACCAACAAAACATTGGGATGATCTGTGGCACGAGGAACATTCGCGCGGTTTCATGGTGGCGGGGGCTACGTCCGAAGCATTGCTGTCTGATCTGCGTGCAGCAGCAGACAAGGGCATTGCGGGCGGGATTACGGCCAAGGACTTCCGCAAGGAATTTGACGCAATTGTTGCCAAACATGGCTGGGCGCACAACGGAAGTGCCGCATGGCGATCGGAACTGATCTACAGTGTAAATACCTCCATGGCACACTCAGTCGGACGTTACATCCGCCAGACCACGCCCGAAGCTCTGGAGATGTTCCCCTACTGGCAGTATCAACACCATACTTGCCAGCACCCACGACCTGAGCATGTGGCATGGTCTGGGATGGTGCTGCGTGCAGATGATCCATGGTGGAACACGCATTATCCGCCGAATGGCTGGCGGTGCCACTGCACGGTAAATGTCCTGTCCGAGCGTATGATGAAACGCATGGGGCTGACAGTTTCCAGCGCACCGCTCCTGAACGCGCGCGCATGGGTGAACAAGCGCACTGGCAAGACGCTCTGGGTGCCAGAGGGTATTGACCCCGGCTTTGCCTATAACCCCGGCAAAGCATGGCAAGAGGGACTGGCACCGCCAATAGGGAGCCGGTTCAAGGCTGAGGATGCAGGCTCCGTTGCACGTCCATCAGCTCCGCCACAAAAGCCCGCTCCAAGTCCTGCTCCTGTTGCGCACAAGCCTGAGCAGGAAGAGACCCACCTTGTGCCGGTACCGGATGTTCATAGGGACGATGCCCGTCAGGCAGACATCCTGCGTCTGCACAAGCACCCGATTGGCAACGTCAATGCCGGAGAAATGCCAGAGGCTGTGCGCAATGCGCTGGGAGCACAGACGCGTACAGTCAAAATCTCTGGCGAGACGATGGAGAAGCAGCTCCATAAACATGGGGATTTGACGGAGGCGGATTACCGGCGTCTGCCAGCCGCTCTGGCACAGCCTGATATTGTGGCGCGGCAGGGTGAGAAGCGTGTGCTGTTCTTCCACCAGGCTGGATATATTTACAGAGGTGCGCTGAAAACTACCGGCGATGGCGCAGAGAATTACCTGCTCTCCTTCCACCGGACCACGAAGGAAAAGGCCACAAAAGCCCTGCGGGATTTACCGATCCTCTCGGGCAGTCTGGACGCATTGAGCGAGACGGACACTGTGACGGATGAGGATAATTAGGGGAATGACGCGCCGGGGGGCCAGCCAGAACCCCCAAACGAACCCACCGCAAGGGTGGTCCTATGGTCGGCTGAATAACACCGTGTCGCGGCGCGTCACGCACATCATATCGGAAGTCGAGGGAGAAATTCAATGTCTGTTGCAGTGAGCATGGAATGGGACGGCCTGCATGAAACGCTGGAACGCATTGCGGCCATCGGGCTGAAGCCTGAAAAGCTGCTGGCCGCCATCGGAAACCCCCTGGAGGACAGCACACGGGCACGCTTTGATAGTGGTCGTGATCCTGATGGCGTGTCCTGGGAAAGCTACGCGCCCCTGAACCCGCTCTATGCCGCAGTGGAAAAGAAGGGTGTCGGCATTCTGGTTGAGAGCGGTAAGTTAAGGGGATCAATCCGCTCTGTCGTGGTCGGTAGTGAACTTCTGGTAGGATCGGATGAGATCTATGCGCCAGTGCATCAGTTCGGTGCGGTGATCCAGCCCAAGAATGGCAGGCACCTCTCTTTTATAATGGGCGGACATCTCTGGCACGTTGACAGTGTGCTGATAGAAGCGCGCCCATACCTTGGCCTGTCCGACGAAGATGTGCTCATGATCATGGAGGAACTGGAGGCAGTTTTTGACCGTGCTCTTGGCGGCGGTGGTGGGGTGTAAGGACTGATTGGGTTTTAAAAGGTTTCTAAAAGGGTCTAAAAGGGGTTCACAGAGCGTTTTACGCCTCCCGTGGGGAATTATGGGTCTATCCCTGTCCAGCGCCCTCTGAGGCGAAAAAACCGGCACGGGTGTTTTTCGCCTTTTCCCCCATGTTTTTCTTACCCTGCTATCTGTCAGTCTGCCCGCATGGATCGCCCCGCGCGATATTCGCGGCATGGCAAGAGCAGCACTCCACATGATCCAGCCCGCTCCGGGAGATACACCGCCGGAGTGGATACACATCCTGCCCGCAGGCACCTTTAAAGGTGATGATGGGCGTGGACCTTATGTGCTGCGTGATCCGGCAAAAGTCATTTCGGAAAGCATGGAGCGCGCCCATGGCAAGCTGACACTGGACGAAAACCATTCCACAGATATAGCCGCGAAGATCGGCATGTCATCTCCCGCCATGGGCTGGATCGTCCAGCTTGAAAACCGGGCCGATGGCATTTGGGGGCGTGTTGAGTGGACGCCGCCCGGCCAGCAGGCATGGACCAACCGTGCGTATCGCGGGGTCTCTCCTGTTTTCAAGTACACTCCAGATGGTGTTGTGACGTGCATCCAGCGCGCCGCCCTGACGAACAATCCCAATCTGGGACTGACCTCCCTTCATCATAAACAACAGGAGACGAGGATGGACCTCGCAGCCATTGCGGTAGCCCTCGGGCTGCCCGCAACAGCAACGCAGGCGGACGTTGACCGTGCGCTTGCTGACGCCAAATCCAGCCGTGCCATGCACACCAGTCTGGCCGGACTGCTCAACCTTGGGGCCGATGCGGATGCTGCCGCCATTACCACCGGCGTGCGCGGCCGCCTTGAAGGCGAAAGCGCACATGCCCAGGCACTGACTGCCGTGCAGACAGAGTTGGCCGCACTCCAGCGTAAGGACGCCGAACGCACGGCGGAAGCGGTTGTAGAGACTGCCGCACGGAATGGTCATGTGATCAGCAAAGACCTGCGCGGCGAGCTGATTGCCCTGCATGCCAGCAACCCCGAAATGGCGGCAAAGATTATCGCGCAGCTCCCCAAAATTCCGCAGGGGCAGATCGCACGCCAGAACACTTCGGCCCATGCAGCCCAGACAGCGGCGGGTGTGGACACGGATGCCGACCCCAAGGATCTGGCGAAAATGGACGCCACCTTCCAGGTGACGGATGCCGAGCGTAAAGCTCTGGGGGACGCCAATGCTTACTGATGATCGCGCGCTGACCCGTATTCCTTGCGGGCATGGCCCTGAATTTGCGTTGCCGGTTGCGGCGGGCATGAAGGTGTATCGTGGTTCCATTGCGGCCATCTGTCAGGATGGAACGCTGGTTCAGGCAGCCGCCGCCGCACCGCCTTCGCCCATCGTGGGCATTGCAGGCATTGCGCGGCATGGGCAGGACAACACTGGCACGTCCAACGTGTATGGCGACCAGACCGGCGCAGGTGATGTGTGGTGCGAACGCGGCACATGGGCGCTGCCGTTTGATGTAGCGCCCACATGGGCTGCCTATGGCAAACCCGTTTATGCGGTCGATGACGAGACCGTCTCCCTCACCCAAACACCCGAAGGTGGTTCTGCCCGTGAGCAGGTTGGCACATTTGCCGGTCTGGACGCGCAGGGCACCGCCTGGACGTATCTGGCATAAGGCGCTCTACAATGGACATTACGGTAGGTAACATCAACGCGCTGGGCGCACGCATCAGTCTGCTGTTTAACCGGCGGCTGAGTGTTGTACAGCCGACCTGGCAGAAGTTTGCGATGGAGGTACCCTCCACCACATCCGCCAACTTTTACCCGCGCCTTGCGGAGCTTCCGGGCATTCGTGAATGGCTTGGCCCGCGCCAGATCCACATGCTCTCCACTGCGGACCGCATGGTGCTGGCTAACCGCACGTTTGAGCAGACGATTGGCATAACGCGCGAAGATCTGGAAGATGACCAGTATGGCTTTCTGATGCCCGTGGTTGAGGGGCTGGGGAGCGACGCGGCTGTGTTCCCTGACAAGCTGGTTTACGAGACGCTTGCAGGTGGTCGCGCTGCCAAGTGCATGGACGGACAAAACTTCTTTGACACTGACCATGAAGCGATTGATAGCACCGGGGAAACGGTCTCTTACGCGAATATAAGCACGATTGCGGGTGGTGAGGCGGCACAGCCATGGTGGTATCTGTTTGATACAAGCCAGGCACTCAAGCCGATGATTTTCCAGAACCGTCGGCCCTTTGCGATTACACCTCGCACGCAAATTTCAGCCGATAACGTGTTTATGCATCGTCGGTTTGAATGGGGCACCGATGGCCGCTGTGCCGCTGGTTATGGATTTTATCAGTTCGCATTCTGCTCCAACCGCCCTCTGACCGGCCCTGTGTTTCAGGATGCGATTGCAAAGATGGCAGCCCAGTGCCGCCGTGACGGGACGCCTTATGGTGTTTCGCCCACCCTTATGGTTGTGCCGAAAAACCTTGAGGGGCCTGCCCGTTTGCTCCTGAAAAGCACGCAGGTGGCAACTCTGGCACCAGACAATAAAACCTATGTTTCCGGGTCCAACGTCTGGGCTGATTACTGCGATCTGCTGGTCTCTGATCGTCTGCCGCAGGCTGTGGGGGCTTAAGAATATGACCCCACGCACACCCAAAAAAGTCGATGTGTCGGAGCATAACACTGCTCCTGGCACAGTCGATAACATGAACGCGCAAGGCGCGGCCGAAGTGTTGGTCGGAGATATTGCGGACCTTGAGGCGGCAGAGGGCTCGCAGGGAAAGCCAGCGGACTATCCTTCTGGTGTGTTCTTGCTGTTAGGCAACAAGGAACAGAGGGTGCCACGCGGCAGCATTATTGTTGTGTGCCGCAAGGACGGGTTCCGGCGTGCGGGTGTGGAGCATCCACCAGTTGCGATTTACCCCGTGGATCACTTCTCGGCAGAACAGCTCTCTCAACTGAGGGCGGAGCCTGTTTTGGAACTGATTGGGGTCGCTGAATAATGGCCTACGCCACGGTTGACGACATGACGAACTCCTTTGGCGAGGATGAGCTGATTACGGTCACAACACCGCGTGGCGTTGAGCGCACGGTGATTGACCAGAATCAGGTCAACACCGCCATTGGTGTGGCAGCGGACGAGATCGACAGTTACCTGCGCCGCCGTTACGCGGTGCCGCTGGTAAGTGTTTCTCCAAAAATGTTGCAGGTTTGCTGTGTGCTGGCACGGTGGGTGCTGTGGTCAACAACCGATACAGCACCGTCTGATTCCATGCGGGCTGACCGCAAGGACGCCATTGCGTGGCTGGGGAACATCAATTCTGGCAGCGTGACGCTGGATGGAGCCACACCCCTGAACGTGGGTGAGGACTTCAGCCGCATTGCTACGCGCAGGCCATCCGTGGGGTTTGGGCTATGACCAGCTCTGTGCTGCCCCTTCTGCGTGATGGTGGCCCGTTGCTGGCGGCGTTTGAGGGAGTGCGCGCCCTGCTGGAGCCGGTCTTTCCGACCAGTCTGTTCCGGTACGAGCACGTGCAGCCTCGTATGTCTGCTGCACGCTGGGCGGAAATCGCACGGGTAGCACCCACCATTGGCATGAGCCTGGCTGACTGGAACTCCAACACTCTGTCCGGGACCGACTACCGTGGCGATGTCAGTATTCCGGTCTTTTTGGTGGTGCGCCAGGACAAGCCGGAATTTCTGCTCAAAGGCACGAAAAATCCCGGTGTGATGGGGATGATGGCTGCGGCCATTTTTGCCCTGGACAGCCAACGGATTGAGGGCGTGGGGCAGGTTAGCGTGAAGCGCGCCAGCAATCTGGAGGCCGCGAACTGGATTGATGACCGCACAGCAATCGCAACCCTGAATGTGGTCGTGAAGAATGTTGGCTACAGCAAAGAGCTGGCGCGGGCACAGTTGGCCGATTTGAGTGGCGTGGATGGCACATGGGATTTTGCTCCCGTCACCACGGCACAGAGCAGTGGAGCAGAGAAATGAATACGCTTGTGAGCGTTGTGCCCCGGCACCCGGAAACCTTGCGGGATGCGAGTGGGAAACTGATTGGCAAAGGGCCGGTTGACGTGGACCCGCGTGATCCGTTCTGGCGGCGTCTGATCCGCTGGGGGGATGTGGAGGTGCAAAAACCCGCCACGACTTCTGCCACCACTCCAGCCGTTGCAACAGCCACGGCCAGCCAGAACGGGAGTAAACCATGACATCGGTGACACTGACCGAAATTCCCGACAACTGGAATGTGCCGGGAAGCAATGCCGAAATCACCGCCGTGCGTGATGGTGATAGCCTGGTAAACATGCCACTGCGCGGGCTGCTGATTGGGCAGCTTGCAGGCGGTGTGGCCAATGCGCTGACATCTGTGCCCATTACCGATCCGGCCCAGCCTGCCGCCCTGTTTGGTGCAGGAACATCACTCGCCCGCGCGGCCGTCAGGCTGCTGGGAGCGGCTCCTTACGAGCAGATTGACGTGATTGGCGTCAAGACGTCTGGAACTTTTACCAAGGCCTCAGGGGGTGTGCTGCCCGTTGGTTCGCCCACAGCAAATGGCACCGTCGCGCTTTACGTTGGTGGGGTGCGTGTGCCGGTGGTGCTGACCCGCACCATGACGCCTGCCCAGATGCAGGTAGCCATGATTGCCGCCATTGCGACTGTGCCCGACGCTGCGGCCATTGTTGGTGCCGTCGCCAATGCCAACACGGCATCCGTTGACCTGACGGTGAATGAACCTGGTGTTGTGGGCAATGATCTGGACCTGCGCATGAGTGCGGCCCATGCGGATCAGGTGGCAGGGGTGAGTTTTACCGTAACCCCGTTTGCAGGTGGTGCGGGCTCGGTTGATATTACCGATGCGCTGGATGCGGTTTATGCGACTTGGTACACCGACATGTATCTGACGGTGAACGATGCCACGAACCTGAGCACCTTTACCACGGAGCTGACCCGCCGGTATGGGGCCATGGTCAAACAGGACGCGCATGGGTTTGTGGGCTTCCGAGGCACCTATTCGGATACGCTGGCCCTGCTGGCGACACTGAACTGCCCATACCTGTCTCCCATTCCCGCTAACGCTTCACGCTGGGCACCGTGGGAGGCTGCTGCCGTGCTGGGTGGTATTGCGTCCCAGGCATCCAACAATGACCCGGCGCGGCAGATGCAGGATCTGGTTCTGACGGGGTTGCAGGGGCTGGCCCCGGATGCGGCTGACCTGTTCAACGAGGACATGCGCAACGTCATTCTTGGTCAGGGGGGCACGACTTTCAAGGTGGAGCAGGATGGCACGGTGCTGATTGAGCGCGTGCCGACAACCTATAAAACCGACGCCAACGGAATGGCCAGCACGGCTTATTTCGACATCATGACCCCCAAGACAGATACGCGCGTGCGCTATGAATGGCGCAGCTACACATCTGGCTGGAGCCGCATGAAGCTGGCGGATGATGGTGATCCGCTGGGGCTGGCTGACGGGGTAATGACACCCAAGATCGCCAAGACCGAATGCCTGATCCAGCTCAAGCTTTACGAGGCTCAGGGCTGGATCATGGATGTGGATGCGCTGGCGGATCAGGTGGTGTTCTGGATCGACCCGGCCAACAAGAACCGCCTTCTTTACAAGATGCCCATCAAGGTCATCGGCAACCTGATCCGGCTCGATGGCCAGATCCAGACGGAGTATTGATGCATGGCGAATGCTGGCGACGTAATCGGCATTATCCAGATTTATTCTGGATCAACGCTGATCGACTGCACACCGGGCAGCAAGATACGCCTGCCCGGCCGCAAGAACGCGGCAGTGCCCACCGGATACAAGACCCGCACGGCTGCGGGCTATCAGGGTGGGCAGGTGGATGCCACGGCCCTGATGGGGACCGGGGATGATCTGGACTGGCCCGACCCGTCCGTACGTGGGCCGTTGCAGGTGCGCTGTGACACCGGACAGGTCATTGCCATCACCGACGCCATTATCGAGCAGAAGCCCGACATCAGCGATGGCGGCGGCAAGGCCGCCCTGCGCTGGTTCTTCGATAACTACACTATTCAGGTGACATCATGAGCAAGCACGAAGCCCCTTTGGTTTCCCATGAAGACAACTCTTTCCTTCGGGATCACATGGACCAGGAAGTCTCAGATACTTCTTTGGAAACCGAACTGGAGGACGAGGAAGAGCTGCCAGCGTTACCCAAGCGGGCAAAATGGCAGCCCGATGGTACTGTGCTTCTGACGTTGCGGAAATCGGTGGTGCAGACCACTGAGGTTCCGGGGGGTGGTCATTCTGAGCAGACTGTATCGACACTGACTTTCCACCCGCTGACGGGGGCTGCAATGTTGCGTATTCAGGCCGTAAAGGGCGATGGTCCGCGTGCGCTGATGATGATGAAGGAGTCAACCAAAATGGGAGGCTTCGTTGGAGAAGCCATCTTAAAACGGTTGGATGCACGGGACTATGTCGCGGCCACAGTAATTTCGTCGATTTTTACCAATCCTGGCCTGTAAACTGGGGTGTTGTCGTGACCGCCCTGGCGAATGGTCAGGGTTGGTCCAAGGCAGAATACATGGCCATGACATGGCCGGAGTTGCAGTTCTGGTCTGAGCAGCTCCGTGCTTTTTTTGAAGAGCAGGCCGCACAAGCGCAGGGTGGGAGTTAAAAACAGTGGATGGTTCTCAACTGACCGCTGCCCTGCGGCTGACGCTCAAAGACGAGGCATCCAGCGGCGTAAAGGCCTTTGATGATGTTATTGGCAAGCTGAATGCAACACTTGACCGACTGACAACCGCACTGGCCCCCCTTGCCCAGCTTGGGGAGGCGTTGTCTGCCACAACAGCAGGGACCGTGCGCCTGGACGAAGCACTCGGGGCTTCCGCAGGGGCGGCAACCCGGATGGCGGAGGCCACCCGAGGTGCGTCTGTGGCGGCAGACGTTATGGCAACGGCGTTCGGCACTGCTGCGTGGCAGGTTTCCGAACTGAATGTGGCGTTTGGCGAGCTGGGGGCCGCAGAGACAGTGGCAGGCACCACGGGCGAGGCCATGGGTGCTGAAATTGCTGGTGGTGCCGAAAAGGCGACCAGCGCCGTGGATGCGCTGCTAACCCGTGTGCGTGCGCTGCGCGATGCCATGGGGGCGGCTGGCAGTTCTGTCATGAACGGTCCCGTGGGAGCATGGGCCGGTGACATGCACGGTGCAGGGAAGGGTTTTGCGGATAGCCTGCAGGGCAGCATGCACCATGCCATGACGGCGGGTCTGTCCACAATGGCCATGCTGGAGCCGATCCATGCCTATGCAGACTATGGGAATGCGCTGACCCATATCGGTTTGACGCTTGGGCTACATGGTCAGGCCAACGCCGATTATGCTGCCGGTCTCGGCAGACAAATTGATGCGTGGTCACGACAGTATGGGCAGCGCGGATCCGATATGGTGGAGGCTGCGACCTTTCTTAATCAAGAAGGTTACAGTCAGGAACGTATGAATGCGCTGGTGCCTGTCATTGGGCAGATATCCACGGCATACAACGCACATCCTGACGCCGTTGCGAGGACGGCCTTCGCGCTCAATCAAAATCTTGGTGTTTCGACACAGGATACGAATATAGGTTTGGCCATGCTGGCGCGCGTGGGCAAAATGTCGGCGCTCCCTTTTGAAGAACTGGCTCCCCTCTTCCCGGAGCTTGCCTCATCGGCTGCGGGCGTTGGCGTAAAGGGACTGGATCAGGTGGCAGACCTTGGTGGTATGCTCGCTCTTATTCGGAAAAATACAGGCACGTCAGGCGAAGCCACAACGGCATTACGTGCATTTATCCAGACTATTTCCAGTCCGCATGCGCGGCATAGATTTGATAAATACGGTATTGATCTTAATCGCACCGTTCTGGATGCACAGCATCATCATACAGACCCGTTGGCGGCTGTGCTGAACAGCATTATGGCCATCGGAGATTCTGACAGGCGCTATACTGCCATCGGTGACCTGTTTGGAAACGAGCGCGATCAGCTTTTTACCCGCGCCATGACACGGGACTGGAAACAGTACACCGGCATGCGTGATGAAGTTCATCAAACATCCGCCTCCATGATCGGAGAGGATTACGATACAGCCCGGAAAAACTCGCCGCTCACCCACTTGAATGCGTTTGAGGAAAGCCTCTCCCAGCTCAACCGGCGTATTGGGAAAGGTTTTGTGCCAACGCTCAACATCATGACGTCGGCACTTAATAAAGTAAATTCCGGCTTTGAATGGCTGGATGGGCATGTGCCTGGGGCGAGTTCAGCCATTATTGGTGTGACTGGCGCAGTGCTTGGTCTGTCTGCGGCAACGGCCGCTCTGGGCGTTGTCTGGGGGCCGCTCAAAGCTGGATTTGCCGTGGTTCAAACCGCCTTGCGTGGGGTGGCTCTGGCTGAAATGTGGGCCACCACAGGGCTGGCATCCTTCCTCGGCATTTCAACGGCCGCAGCAAGTGCCATTGTGGCTGCATTTGTTGTTGTGGGCGTGGCGATTGCCGACATTGCCCTGCACTGGTCCCGGTTTTCTGGATCGTTTGCCACCATTGGTCGTGGGCTGATGGAAGAGGCACGGGGTATAGGTAACGTGTTGGCTGGCATCTTCCATCTGGACTGGCAACGTGTCCTGGCAGGAATGGGACAAGGAATGCGCGGTATTGGGACTGTGTTTTCTGGATCGTGGGGTGTTATCCGGCAGCTCTTCGTAGACTTTGCGGGCTGGTTAAACGGCTGGGGTGCGGGCATTCCATTGCGTATTCTGGATGGGATCGCCTCTGGATGGCATGCACTGACTGACGGTCTGGCGGGCAGGATCGGCCAGTTGGAAACCACATTTGATACGAGCTGGCTGGGACGGCATATGGGGTTTGCCGCCCCGGTGCCTGCTGGAGCGCCAGCACATGTGCCGACCATGGCCGGAGCTGCGGCAGCAACGGGAGCACAGGGTGGCAGGTATGGTGTGCACATCACCACTGATCGTGGTGTTACTGCGCGTCAGGTCTCTGGCCCGGCACAAGGGCTGACCATTGCATCCCCTGATACAGGTCGGATGGTAGGGCGGCCATGAGCGGAGCATTAAGCAGGATCGGTTCTACGATTGGCAATGTAGCGGGAACCGCCAGTGGCGTTCTCTCTACGGCCAGGAGCCTGACCGGCACGCTCTCCAATGCAGTAGGCATGCTCAACGGTTCTGTCGGGGCCATGGGGGGGCTGGCCAACCTGTCTGGACTTGGAGGTATGACATCGCTCATTGCCTCGACACTGGCCGAAGCCAGTTTTCGGGGGGTGACATTTTCCATGCCTGCCTCGGAGGATGAGGTCGGGCGTCGCGTTGTGCAGATGTTTTTCCCCGGTGTGGATACCTTCGCCCTACAGGATATGGGCGTTCTGGACGGTCCCATCCATATTCGTGGGCTGATCTGTGGAGATGACTATGTTTACCGCGCCGGGTTAATGCGCGCAGCGCTTGCCACAACTGGACCAGCAACGCTTGTGCATCCGTGGTGGGGGGAACTCAGGGTCAGGCTGATCGGGGAACCTGCCCGGATCGGGTTTGATGAGAACCGCCAGGGTATCGCCACGCTGGAAATGACAGTGGTGCGTGAGCCCAAACCTGCCACAGCCAAAAAATCCAGCAGTTCGTTTCTGGATAGCCTGACCAGGCTACTCAATGAAGCGGACAGTATGCTGGATAAGGCAACGTCCGTAATGCGGCAGGTTCTGTCTCCGCTTCTGATCGGGGTTTCTCTGGCACGATCTGTGGAGAACAGTGTATCCCAGATCGGTGCGATGTTCTCGGGACTGATCGCCAGCGCGTCTGAACCCGTTTCTACTGCATGCGCAACGCCACTGGCGGCATTGGGCCTTGGCATTGCGCTCCCTGCAAAAAATACGGGTATGATCTTTGCCGATGCCGTGACGGATGCATTGGTGGCTGTGCCTGTCGCCATTGCCAATGCCGTTCTGCCCGCACCCATAGCAGCGGTCGGGTCTGCACAGGACACCATCAGCGAGACCGGCTCCAATGGCATGTTCGTACCTGCCTCTGTCACCACGTCTGATTATCTGGGGCAACTGACGGCGCAGGGGGCGGGAGGGGGCATCACGCTCGCGCCAACCCCGGCGGCCGGGACGGCATTGCTGATTGCCGCGGCCAGAGAATGCGTGAGCATTGGCGCAAAACTGGCGACCGCCCCGGGTGGGTCCGCTGCCCTGAGCATCACACTGGTGGCGGCTGTGGCCTGCGTGACGCAGGCGATTGCTACGGCTGCGGCAATCACCTTCGCCAACACTCAGGAGGCATTGAGCACACGGGATGCGCTAGTGGCGGCACTGGATGGGTTGAGCAATGCTGTTGTTGCGGCGGGAGCGATAACCACTGGCGACGGTATTGCTCCTGCGGGAATTGCGGATCTGTTTAGTGCCATCCAGTCCACCCGTGCTGCGGTTTATGCCGATATTTCCGAACAGTTGGGGCGGTTGCCATCCATTGTTGCCGTGCAGGTTCCTGTGGAAATGAACCCATGGCTGCTGGCCTATGCCCTGGCAGGTGACACGGCAGAAAATGTGGTGCCCATGCTGAATGATATGATGACCCGCAATACCATTCTGACACCCGCAGTCATTCCGGCCGGAACGCTGTATGTGCTGGAGCAGGGCATATGAGCACAACAGAAACGGTAACAGTTCACGGCGGGCAGCGGCCCATGGTGGTCAGGATCGCAGGGCGTGAGTTGGTGGAATATACATCTGCTGAGGTCGGGCGGGATCTGGCGGACATAGCCGGGCAGTTCCGCATCGGTTATTTCCCCCGGTATGACCTGAAGTTGTTTGGCGACAGTTCTCCTCCTCCAATAACCAAAACAGCTCTGGCCGAATTTTTTCATATTACCGAACATGATCCGGTTGAAATCCTGATTCATGGGCAGACAGTGCTGAAGGGATGGGTAGATGACATCCAGCTCCGCATGGAAGGCGGTAATTTTGAAGCATGGATTACTGGCCGGGACGTAACGGGCGATCTGGTGGATGGCACAGCCAACCCGACTGGACCTGGCGAATACCGGATGGTGACGCTGGCTAAGTTGGTACAGACAATCTGCACACCGTTCGGGTTTACCGTGGCGGCTGACGTGGACATGGGCACACCTTTTACACTTGTAGCACTTGAACCGGCCGAGACTGCCATGGCCGCGATTGAACGCCATTCCCGCCAGAGGGGCATTCTGGTCACATCTGATGGCGTAGGTGGGGTGGTGCTGACAAAATCCGGGCAGACCCGCGCCCCGGACAGCCTGCGTAATCCCGGCAATGTGCATGCGATGGAAGCGCGCCTTTCCTCCCGAGAGCGGTTTTCAGACGTGTATGTTAAGGGGTCTTTCAATAGCCATTTAAGACCAGCTCAAAGCCCATTAAAAGCGGGGGGAGCGCCACTAGCTGTCCCATTGAATGGTGCAGGTGCTCAGTTCTCTCCAGATCAGGCGGAAGCTGCGGCCACCCTGCGGTGGGGGCACGCCATTGACCCGGATGTAAGGCGTTTCCGGCCACGGGTTTTTTTGTCTGCGACACAGAGCGGCGGGTCTGTAGAGGCCCAACAGGCCGTAAACCCTGTTGACCCCAATGCGGGCTCCCAAAGTCCCGCATCTGGTGCTTACCGGGGGTATGCTCACAAGCACCGTCGTAAAGCAATGACGCCGCGCACAGATACCAGCCCATGGACGATGCAGGACCAGGCGGAATGGCGGATGCGCTCCACCCGCGCCGGTGCCGCCATGCGTGTCTATTCGGTGATCGGGTTACGGGCAGCCAGTGGCGCACTATGGCTTCCCAACCAGTTGGTGCTGGTGCAGGACCACTTTGCAGGCATTGACCAGGATATGCTGATTGGTGCCGTAACATGGGTTGCAGCGCAGGACGGATACCGAACCCGCATATCTGTTGTGGACCCAGACGTCTACGATCTGACGGGGGACATGGACACCCGCCATAATGGCCTGCGCCGGACAAAGCGGGCGCGCTCATTTGACGGGACAGCCAAGAGCCGCAGGTCATGACGATGGAGAGCGACAACGCCCAGAAGCTCCGATCAATGACCAGGCGTGCTGTTGTGCATGCGATCAATGATAATGGCGCAGGGCAGACCGTGACTTTGGAAGCCCATGCAGGTTACCCGCGTAGCAACGTGCCTGTGCATCAGCAGTTCGGGCTTTCCTCCCGCGCGCCACTGGAAGGCGCTGTTACGCATGTGATGGCGCTTGGCGGGGACGAGGCCGACCTGCTGGCGTTGCCTCCGGCCAATCCGTCTTTGGCACATATGGGTAATCTGGCCTCTGGCGAGACTGTTCTCTACGATGCTGTGGGGCAGGCTGTCTATTTACAGGGTGGCAAGTTTGTCCGTGTGCTGGCTGCCACGGGAATGACGGTTGAGATTGGCGGCGTGACCGTGCTGGAACTGACCAGTAAGCAGGCCACACTCAATGTGTCGCTGCAGGTCAATGGCGGCATAACGGCCAGTCAGGATATTGTTGCCGGGACCGTAAGCGTGCAGGACCACCTGCATGGTGGTGTGCAAAAAGGCTCCGACACAACGGGTCAGCCACAGGCATGAAAGTCACCCTGTTATCTGACAGTCTGCCCTAAAAACTGCGCGCGCGCGATGTTCTGCTGCATGACGTACGTGCCATACACCAACATTGCGATAGGATGGTCCGCCCCCTTTGCCCGGTGTGACGTGCGTGTTGCTTCAAAAGGCAATGGGCGTGGGTCTGTGGTTATTGACCGCACTCCGGCCAGCACGTTCCTGATTGCCATGGGGTCTTACCGTCGTGCGCGAACTGATGACCGCATTCCAGGCACTCTGAATGGTGTGGCTCCCGGTGAGTTGCTGGCCAAACGGGGCTGGCCGGGGGACGGGCTGCGCAGTGATGGACGGCAGACAGGTTGCCGTCTGTGGTTATTGGAAGATGCCAAGCAGACTGAAGCCACACGGCAGGCCGCGATCCGGTATCTGGACGAAAGTATCGGGCAGATCGCAACTGATCATGGGCATGATTACTCTGTATCCGCCACATGGACCGCACGCGGCCGGTTGCAGGCCAGCGCATCCGCGTTTGGCACTGTTGTATCCACTCCGGTTGTTGTCGGGGGTGGGGCGTGACACTGGTTATTCCAACACCGGATGCGTTGGCCGAGCGCTTCTGCACCTTTCTGGACGGGCGGCAGTTTACTGCTGATGACGGGTCTTTAGTGACGCTGGATGGTCGCGCGGCCAATACGTTTGAGAACGTGCTGGCGGCCGTCCATGCCATGGGGTTGTATGAACTGTATCTGGCTGTGCAGCAGCTCGCCAAGGAAATGTTTATCCAGACTGCAACGATTGGCGGTCTGCTGCCCCTACATGCGGACACATGGGGGGTGCCACGTATTGGGGCGACCACTGCTGTTGGCTATGTTCTGCTGAGTGCCAGCCAGGACGTTATTGTTCCAGCCGGAACGGAGTTGACTGTGGATGGCTCCGTGCGCTGGGCAACGACATCTGCCGTGACTGTTCCGGCTGGCTCAAACGGCACTGCAGCGTCCGTCATATCTGAGACGGCGGGTGCGCTTGGTAATCTGGCTGCCAACACAGCCCTGACGCTGGTATCCACCATTGCGGGGATTACGTCCGTTGGTACGGATGGGTCTGGCATTGCAGGCGGCAATGATATTGAGGAGGTGGAGGTCTGGCGCTCTCGCATTCTGCTACGTGTGCGCAAGCGTTCCGCAGGAGGCACTACAGCACAATACGAGGAACTGGCAGGCGATGCCGGGGCTGGATATGTGAATGTGGTGCCGGGCTGGCTGGGTAACAACATGGTGGGCATTATTGTGCTCATGCCCGGTCCGACCGTGCCAACAGAAGCACAGATTGAGACCATCCAGACCTACATCGACGGTATTCGGCCCGTGCGTGGTAATGTCACGGTAGTGGCGGGACAGATTGCAGCCCAGAACCCGACCATATCCCTCAACCCGGATACGCAATCTGCCCGCTCGGAAGTGCAGGCCGCTGTTGCTGCCTATTATGCCGGGATTGCCATGGGGGGATGGCTTTACGTCTCCGATCTGTCCGATGCAGTATCTGCGGTTGCAGGGGAAACCAGTCACTTTATCTCCGCCCCTACGGCAGATTTTAAACTTGCAGCCAACCAGGTGCCTGTATTGGGCGCGATTACATGGGGAGACGTGGCATGAGCCGCACCCCCGATGAAATTTTGGCCGCCCGCCTGAATGCGCTCTGCCCAGATGGGTTTGCCTGGGCAAAGGACGAAACCAGCAATATTGCAGGCTATCTTTACCCTGGTGCTGGACTGATTGCTGACGCTGAAGCCATGTTGGACGCTCTGAAGCTGGAGATTAATCCCGGCACGGCAACGCTCCTGCTTTCTGATTATGAGAGAACGCTTGGACCAGATCCATGCGGACGGGACGCACTGGCTGTAACGCCCGCCCTGCGCCAGTCGTTGGCGCACCAGCGCTGGGTGTCTGTTGGGGACAACAGCATTCCTGCTCTAATCCAGCTGGCTGCCAGCCTGGGAGTGGAAATCGAGATTGAGGAGCCATACCCGCCTGTGTGCGGCACTGCGATCTGTGGTGATGCCATTTGTGGAGATGAAAACCTGCTGTGGGATTGGGTTGTCCACGTCAAAACTGGAGCTGCAAACCTTGAAGCAGATGCTGCGATTGCAGGTGTTGCGGTTTGTGGAGTGTCCATTTGCGGTTCTGTCGTGACGCCCGCTACAGCGGACATTCTGCAACGTCTGTTCTGTCCTCTCCAGAATGAAGCACCAGCCGACACCAACCTTTACATCAAAGACCAGGAGCTTTCCTGAATGGTAGATTATACAAAAGCTAGCGGTGCTGTAGTTGATGCGCAGGGACGACGGCAATTTGTAGACCGTAATGACGCATTAGGCATACAGGGCACATATCTTAACGCTGATGATCTCAATCAGAACCGCAACTCTCTGGTTGATGCGGTAACAGCCGCTGGAATTACACCAGATGGAGCTGACGAAACACAAGTCACGCAGGCGATGCAATATTTTGGTAAAAAAGCAGCGTCTGGCATGGTTTCCGGCTCTCCAGGCGTGTTGGCAGAGGGGGATGTTGCTGGGGCCATTCTGTATTATTCGGGCGCAGGAAAAGGACCTGCATTTATATATGGTGGTACCACCGTATTACTACTGACCAGCAGTGATCTAAGCAGCTACGCCACACAGGACTGGGCGAATGGCCTGTTCGCCACGCTGACGCAGCTTGCGGATGAAATTGCGCGCGCCAAAGAGGCAGAGGCCACCAAGGCCAATCTGGATGGCGGTAACACGTTCACAGGGCAGCAAGTCTTTGGCGGGAATGTCGTTACTGCCGGAACGGCTCATTTCGAGGCATACGATCAGAAGGGGGGACAGGCGAGTACGGTTTTCGGTGCGTATGATCCCGGAACCGGCAATGATAATGTTGAGGCATTTTTCAACATCATCAATTCGGCCAGAACGCAGGTTCAGCAGTTTATGCTCATGGGCAGTGGCAGAATTGCCTCTTCCAGTCTGGGCAATGTAGCGTTTGAATCACAGCTTCCGCAAACGGGGTTTGTTACGGGTGGCATTTATTCAATTGTGAAGGGTGATACTTCAGGGGTTTCGGTCATGAGCCTTTCCTTCGTCGCCACCATCACCACGCGCAATCAGTTCGTACCATTCCCTATGGCCTTTTCATCCGCGCCTATTATCAACGTCAATAATGGCGGCAGCGCGTCCAGTCAGGGTGGGGTGCAGATACGCGCATACGGCGCAACCGCTCTGGGGGTCTATATCGACATAGCAGATACTCTGGGCGGCGTTCACATAACAGCGCGAGGGTCGGTCTGATGAGCAACGCAACCGAAAAAACTGAAACCATAACGACAGCCACCGCTGCCGCGCCGTGGTGGAACGCGGCTTATCCTGCGCAGTATTACGCTGTTAAAACTGGCGAAACCCTTGGTGGTTATCCGCTGATGGGGTGGGTTGATGTTTCATTATTCCAGTCCGCACCCGACTGGCTTCCTGCCGCGTCAGCAATGATCGCGCTCACCACCAAGCAATGGTCCGCGCGTGCGTCTGATCAGATACTGGTCAATGGGGCAATAGAACAATACACGCCTCCCGCCATAACGCTGACGGCGCAGGCAGCCACCGCGCTCTCTGCAGCCCGCACGACTGTTTATAACAATTACGGCATTCTGAACGAGGCCACGCCGGATGTGTGGGTGACGTATCTCAAGGCCCTCATGGCCATTGCCGATGGTACGGATACGACCAGTACGGCGCTGCCGGGCGAGCCGAATGCCAGTGTGACGGCGGCATGAGCCTGTCACACTTTCTTGGCGAATATGGCAACCTGATCATGACGGTCGGAGCAGGTGTAGGCGGATGGTGTGCCAATATGATGAATGGCTACCTGAAGGCACAGCGCCAGAAATTTGATGCAGGTCAGCAAGCACTTGCCATACTTGACCGAGCCTCTGAGCGAGACCGGCAAATGGACACCCTGGTAACAACAATGACATTGCGGGTGAATGACCTCATGCTTTTACGTTGGCGACTGGATGACGTGATGCAGGAGGTTTACGCTCAGGCGATAGCCGCACGCATGATCGTGCATGAATTGGATGCCCAGGCGAAGCGTTTTCCGCGTGACTTTGCACCGTTGCCCGCATACCCGCTTGCCGCTAATGGCGCCTCCATCCTTAAGAGCGGACATTCGGAGCAAACGCATGACGCCGGATGACGAGTTCTTTTTGGTGCTAGGTGCTGGTGGGGTGCTGGTGGGTGCTTTGATGGTAGGGGGACTTCTGCTTCTACTATCCAGGCGCACGGACCCATTTCAGAAGATGAGAGACGATGAAGCGGACTAGATTGTGTCTGTTGCTGCTTGTGGCGTCCTGCTCTTCCATTCCGGTTCGGGCCAAGCATGACATTATTGGTATCTCCCGGTCCTCGCTGATTGCCTGTGCAGGTGTTCCGGACAATACGGCCATTCTGGATGACGGAGAGGTTTTGCAATGGCGGCAGGATCAGGCCGTACAAGGACCATTTACCGTCAAGGGTCCATTTGGCCTTGAAGTGGACCTGTCTGGACATGGAACCTGCCATGTAGTCGCAAGGCTGCATGAAGGGCGTGTGGCTCAGGTTGAATACACCGGACCAAGTAGCACATTACTCGGGCCATATTCTGCGTGCAGGCCATTGGTGGCGGCATGTGAGCAATTGGTTTCTCGGGACTAAGGGATACCCCGCCATATCAACCGGACGCGGTTTAAGTGGCGGGGGCTAGGCTGCTCTAACAGCCAAGCCGGGTGCTTCAACACCCACGGATAACCGCCCCGCCCACCGCTGCGCAGCGGCGGGGTCTGTATGGAATAAAACCTCTATGGAGTCGAATCTGCGGCCAATTCAGCCAGTCAAACCTGTTGCCCCGTATCTGGGTGGGAAGCGTCGCCTAGCATCCCGAATTATAGAGAGAATGCGGGCTATCCCGCACTCTGCCTATGTTGAACCATTCGTTGGTATGGGGGGTGTGTTCCTGCGTAGGGATTTTTATGTTGAGTGCGAGGTCATCAATGACCTGAACCGAGATGTGGCGAATCTATTTCGTATTCTGCGATGGCACTACGTCCCCTTGATGGACATCCTGCGTTGGCAGATTACCACACGAGACGACTTTCAGCGTCTGACCTCGGCTGAACCAGATACCCTGACGGATTTACACCGTGCGGCGCGGTTCCTTTATCTCCAACGCACGGCGTTTGGTGGCAAGGTCAGTGGCCAGAACTTCGGGGTGTCTTTAAGGCGGGCTCGTTTTGACGTGCAGCAGTTGGGAAGCATGCTGGAAGACGTGCATGCGCGCCTAAGCCGCGTGGTGGTGGAATGCCTAACATGGCAGGAAGTGTTGCGACGCTATGATAGCGACAACACCCTGTTTTATCTGGACCCGCCGTATTGGGGATGCGAGCGGGATTATAATGCCCCGTTCTCTCGAGATCAGTTCATTGAGATGGCTGACCGCCTGGCACAGATCAAAGGACGCTTCATTCTGTCGTTGAATGATCGGCCTGAAGTGAGGGAAGTGTTTGCTGCCTTTGATGTTGAAGCAGTGACTGTCAACTACTCGGTAAGCTCCAAGGGCTCAGGACGAGGGGGACGAGGAGAAGTTTTAATCAGCAATTAAGAGCCATTTTAGGGGGCCTTTGTTGACCATTTTCCCGGCGTCGGGGAAATGGTTTTAGGGTTCCAAATTATGTGGCTGTTGGTTCCAAATCATTCGGCCCGCTACACCTCAGACTCTGAAACCGTGATAAAATCAAGGAACGATTGAAAACTTGCAGCCGCGGCACGTTTGAGGGTGCTATCGGGTGCGGCTGCTGGTAGCAGACACTCTTCCATCTTCCGCGGGCAAAGACGACCAGAAGGTTTCAAAACACCCGCAGCAAACGCCGATACGCATCAAGGGCAGCCTCTCTGCCTTTGAGACGTATCGGCCTGACTGACTAAAGGATTGGACGCATCAGACCATTCTGAGAGCCCGGAAGTTTTTTATAAACCACGTCACGAATTTCTGGTGGTGCATCCGCAGGGTTTCCCGCATGAAACGGTGGTTGCGGATCGTACTGGACGAGAAGCTGCACTTCCTGCGCGGCCTGCGCTCCACGAAGTTCAGCCGCGATCGCCAGGCCGAAATCAATACCGGCCGTCACCCCGCCGCCACTCATGAAGCGGCCATCTTTCACGATACGTGCCGGGTCCGGAATGGCTCCATAGTCCTTGAGCACATTCAGAAATGCCCAATGGCAAGCACTCCGCCGCCCCTTCAGCACGCCTGAAGCCGCAAGGATGATCGAGCCGGTACAAACCGAAGTCACATATTTTGCAGTCGCGGACAAACGCCGCACATGCCCCAGCATTTCAGGCTTCATCATGGCTGAAAGATTCAGGGCACCAGGCACGCAAATGACATCGACCCTGTCAATATCGGAGAGTTTTTCCGTTGGCCCAAAGACAATACCTTTTTCCAGCGTGACGAAACCACCCTCAGGACTGGCAAAACGAACGTTCGTGCCGGGAATACGTGAAAGGATTTCGTTAGGCCCCGCAAAGTCGAGAAGTGTCCCGTTCGGATAAATCGCAAACAGAAAATCAATCGGCTTTTCGGCGGTACCCAGCTCTGCTGCTCGTACGCTGTCTGGCAGAAGATGCGTTGCCGCCGTTGTGGCAATCGCAGCGCCCCCCATGAGCATCACGCGCCGCCGCGTGCTCCCTGCCTCGCTCAACTCTTTCTGGACCGTCTTATCGAAAATTTCAGGCATCTCCGCCTCCTCATCTCTCCTGCCCCATAGGGCTGATTGCTGGACAGTCTTGAGACGTAGTGCCCTCCAAAGATTTCCTAAAGGACCAAATTCCCTTGTTTTACGCCACGCCCTGAGCGTCAAGCCACCTATGTCTTTAAAAGAGGGAAATACGTCCTTTAGGTCATGACCCGTTTTGCTAGGATCAGTGGGAACCGTGATCACGTCCGGGATGGCGGTCACGTTTTTCTAAGATGAGGATATGATATGAGACTTTTGGGAAAAACCGCCCTTATCACGGGTGGTACGAGCGGTATCGGCCTTGCGACCGCAAAGCGATTTATCGAAGAAGGTGCCCGCGTTGCCGTTACAGGCCGTGACGAAACCCGGTTTGCCGATGTGCATGCAGAACTGGGCGGCGAGGCGCTGGTGCTTGCTGCCGATGTCCGGTCTGCTGACGCCATGCAATCCGTTACCGACAAGGTTCAGAAATCTTTTGGCGGCCTCGACATTCTGTTTGTGAATGCAGGCTATGTCATTCCGACACCATTACAGTCAATTGATGAGCGTCAATACGATGATGTCATGGATGTCAGCGTCAAGGGTGCGGTGTTTACGATGCAGGCGGCACTCCCTGTACTGCGGGAGGGATCATCCGTTATTCTGACAACCTCGTTTATCGACCAGACCGGCAGGCATGGTCTGTCACTGGTCGCAGCAGCCAAAGCAGCAGTCCGCTCATTCGCACGAAGCTGGTCCTATGAACTGCTTGATCGCAAAATCCGCGTTAACGCGGTCGCCCCCGGCGGGATCGAAACGCCACTCCTGAACAAGATCGGTCTTTCTGAAACCGAAGTGGAAAATTTTAAAACACAGTTCGCTGCGAGCGTCCCTCTGGGGCGCATGGGCCGGGCTGAAGAAATTGCTGCCGCCGTTCTTTACCTGGCAAGCGACGAATCCCGATACGTCGTCGGCACAGAACTGGTCGTCGATGGTGGTTGTTCACAGCTCTGAAACACGGATCCGATTGCCTCCACGGCCATTTACTACCGGGACAACCGTCATGACATTTACAAAATCACTCTCCTCTTTTCTGGGCGTCTCAATGGCTCTCGCTTTGCAATGCTCCCCTGTCCTGGCGGCTGTTACGCAATCGCCGGATGTGGCGGCAGTGAAGGCTGTGACCGAGCAGTTTGCTGCTGATCTCGCCAAAGGCGATCTCAAGGCCATTTCACGCCTCTACACCGATGATGCTAAATTGCTACCACCCGATGAAGACGCAGTTTCCGGTCGCGCTGCAATCCTCGCCTATTTCGAAAAAACCCTGCGACCGGATATTATCGGAGGCGCTCAATTTGATCATTACGAGGTTTATGGTGGTGGCGAGGCCGCAGTCAGCGTCTCTCAGATCAGGATGATGAACAGTAAAGGTCAGATTGTCGAACGCGGCAAACAAACCATTGTCCTGCTCAAGCAACGCGGTGAGTGGAAAATTCATCGGGATATGTGGTCAGACAATTCTCCTGAAAGTACTGCTAAATAACAACTACCGAAGATCGACAACCGGAGCCAAGAGCACGAAAAACTCCCAGCCCGTTGCTGGCTGCCCGCTATCTGGACGCCAAATTATTGGACTTAAGGGCTGATACGTAAGCGATTACCGCCTGTCTGCTGGATGTCCACTGAACAGACAGGCAGCTAAAGGGGAGAGCGGAAGGTCGGCTTTATGTTTGCATGCTGTTTGCTATAATGGCTCCATGAAACGTAAGAAGTATACAAAGGGTGCATCAACCGGACAAATGTCTCTTTTCAGACAGCAGGAGTGGAAAAAAATATTTCCTCTGCTTGGTATCCTCTTGTTTCTGTTTTCTGGGGCTGCGGGTCTGAGACTACTTCTGGCATCGCAGCAGCATACACGGATCGGCGGGCCTTACACTTTAGTGAATAGTCAGGGGCAGACCATCACTCAGGCAGCTTTTAAGGGGCGTCATACGCTTCTGTATTTTGGCTACACGCACTGTGTGGACGTCTGCCCGTTAACACTTGCGACTGTATCAGCCGCTCTTGATGAACTTGGCTCGCAGGGACAAAGCATTATTCCCGTCTTTATTTCAGTTGATCCCGAACGTGATACTCCTAAAGTTTTACAGGAATACGTTGAGCGTTTTTCCCCCCGTATTGTCGGCCTGACTGGCTCCGAAGTGCAGCTTCAGCCGGTTGTGAAGGCCTTTCATGTCTCGGCACGACGCCATGCCCCCAATGGTTCCGGCTATCTCGTCGATCATAGTTCGCTTCTTTATCTCATGGACGGACAAAACCATCTGGTTGGCATGATCCCCGTTGATTCCAGCGCCCACCAGATTGCAAGCGAACTCAGACGGCTTTTACCACCATCCTGATATCAGGTGGGACATAATTTCGTAAAAATCCTGTTGGTAAAAGCCAGAATAAGTAATGCGGACCCCAGTTCTGGTAGCAGAATCCCCAGAATGACGAGGATCGCAATACCGGCAATCCCATATTTCTGGGAGTGCAAGGCAGGCGGAGCACCCAAGGATCCCGCAGGTTTGCGTTTAAACCACAATACAGTTGCTGCACTGCTCATAACCAGTAAGCCTGTTGCCACGAATAGATTGATGACCTGATTTATCCATCCAAAAAGCTGGCCCTCATGCGCCGCAACGCCGTAGCCAATCACCCGGTCCATAAGGCCTTTCCCGGCGAACGTTGTCTGTGTCCTCACATGGCCGTCTGGGGTCACCGTCACACTTTCTCGCAAAGGGCGGTTTTGCGTGTCGGAACGCACGGTCCATAGAGAGCCAGACGGTGTAATGATCACCGGAGCTGGCAGGGAAAGGGTGCTCGCAGTGTGCGTAACAGTATCCAGACTGCTTAATAAGTCTCCTTCAGGAAAAGAAGTGGATACGGCTGGCATGTCCATACCGGGCATATCCATACCGCCTTTTACGGGAAGATTCTGTGGTTGCCCGAGCGGGTGCCCGGCAATGACTGTGGCGGCTGGAACCGCGCCAATTTCCCAGTCCTTGACAGAGATCAGGCGGCCAAGCGTGTTTTCAACCGATTGTAAACTGTGCCCCCAGACAAAGGACCACGGAAGACCTGAGACCAGAAACAGCACCAGAAACACAGATATCCAGACACCGGTGACAGCATGCATATCCCGCCAGCGGGTTCGCCCATGCCTTGTAAGGCGTGGATAAACGGCACCCGCCAGCCCTTGAGGATGGCGTGGCCACCAGAGCAGCAGACCTGTCACAACGAGCACAATGGTCCATGAAGCAACCATTTCCATAATGACAGAACCCACATTGCCCAGCAGCAACTGACCATGCAGCCGAAAAACCAGCCGCTCAAATCTGTCTTCTTCCAGAATGGTTTTCAGAACGGCGTGGGTGTTCCTGTCCACATAAACACGCACGGCCTCTCCGTCCGGCCTGCTGACAAGAACACGCGCAGCACTCTGCAAAGTCCGGGGGAGTTCATAAGCCAGAAAAGCCCCCTGCGGCACTGCTGATAAGGCTGCCTGAACGTCACGCTCGGGAGAGGGCGACAGGGCTGTGGGCAGATGATCGTATCGCCAGTCAATCCAGTCATCAATCTGGGGTTTGAAGAGATAAACCGCTCCGGTCAGAGAGAGAAAAGCCACAAAAGGCAGGCAGAAAATCCCTGCGAAAAAGTGCCAGCGCCAGAGCGTGCGACGGTCTGGCCAGAGAGTAGCAATGTGTATGGTCATGGCACTATCCCTCAGAACCTGATCCGTACGCCGCCGAAATACGCGCGGGGCGAACCTGCGTAGATGGAGCCTGTACTGTTCACGAGTGTGGCAGCACCTGCCTGCTGTCCATCTGATTGCAGCTTGTCGCTGATGTTTGTGGCACCCGCGATATAGGTCTGGTTTGCCACGTTTTGTACCTCAAAATACCAGTGCAGACGATGTGCCCAGCCATACCGGGCGGGCGGATCATAATGCATTTCCAGATTAAGCAGCGCATACCCCGGCGCTTTCAGGCGATTGGCGTTATCCAGCCAGTAAGAATCCCGCCACGTGACTTCCGCGTATCCACCCAGCCCTTCCAGTGGGCCATCAGGCTGGTCGTAGAGAAAGCGGGCATTGAGGAAATTGGGAATGACCCCGGGGATATAATGCCCTTTACGGCTGAAGCTGCGTGAGAGCACACTATTGGAAAGAACCTCGGTATAATTGGTATAAATCTGATTATCGTAGGTGTAACTCAGTTTAACCCGGCCACCGGGAAGCATTTTTGGCAACGGTTTCCACTCCACACCCAGAACAACACCCCGATGTTCAGACGCAGGCGCGTTGAAAGTGTAGGAACCAACCGTGTTAACGCCAGCAGACTGGCTGACCAGTTCGTTTTTATAAAACTCGTAAAAACCCGTTGCCTGGATGTTGATCGTCGAGGAGGGATGCCAGTCGGCGCCCAGATCAATGCCGACACTTGTCTGGCTGTTCAGTTGTGTGTTGTTTCCGTATTCCCCCTGCGGGGTAATGAAAAGATTGGAAGAGGATGGGGTGCCATAGGCTGTGCCAACACGGGTATGGAGTGTCCAGTCTTTTGATGGCGTGTAAATCAGTGCCCCTTCTGGCGCGAGATTGAAATAGAAACGATTGGCTGTGATGGCACGCTGGGTGCTGGCCGTCGCGGAGTAGCCATAAAGTGTTTCGGTTGCGCCGATATCGGAATATGTACCGCCAAGCCCGGCGACGATGTGCCAGTCAGGTGCAAAATGCCAGTCTTCCTGAAAGCGCGCACCAAGATTCCACTGGTGTCCATAGCTTTCGGAACTCATGGCCCCCCGTGTTGCACCGCCAAGAGGCATGATGTTGTAAGTCTGCGCACCAAAATCGAGATAATCGAAACTGATACCAGCAAATGTTTCCAACGCTCTGCCCGCGAGCCGGGCATGATTGGTAATGTCGCTACTGACATTATAGGAATTATAAGGACCGACATATCCCATAGGGGACGTCGGTTGGTCGATATGGCGCTGATCGTATGTAAACTGGTTTCGCCACGTTGTATGACTGTTAAAATCATGCTCCCAGCGCAGGCCAACCACGGTACGCCGATCAAAGCGCCCCAGACCTGCGGCTTCAGGGCTCATGGCAACCTTCGCACCATAGCGGCCATTGACCAGCAGACTGACAGACGCACAGCCAACTGCCGCGCTGGACGCATTGGCGCATCCCTGCTGGTAGGGGTTGGCGCGATACTGGTTGAGTGACAATCTTGCAGGCAGAAAAGCATCCGTAACGTTGTTGACAAATTTCAGGACAAGACGATCTGATGACGTCAGATTGACACGAAGACGCATATTTTCTGTCGAGGTATTATAACGGCTGTTGGCAATAAAGCCGTTCCCACGCACATCGCTGCCGAAGATCATCAGGTCGTAGCGCCTGTTGCCAAAGCCGAGGGTTGCATAGTTATTGAACATCCCGAAACTACCAAAATCGGAGCCCAGTTCCAGCCCGTGGACATCCGCTCCCTTCCGGGTACGGAAATTGATGGCGCCATTAATGGCGTAATTGCCATACAGGGTTGAGGCTGGCCCCTCGAAAACATCAACACCCTGATAAGCGTGGGGGTCAATCAGGTCGGCCCGGGCTGTCCCATCGGGTTGGGTCATGGGGAACCCATCTTCCAGAACCTGAATATTTTTAAGCCCCCATGATTGACGATCACCTGATCCACGAATGGAAACATTCGTATCACGAGGGCCATTCCCCTGCGTAAAGCTGACGCCGGGAATGGTCACCACCATATCCGCAACGCTCTGGCCAATCTGGTTCGCAAAATTACCTCTGTCGGAACTATAAGTCGTCTGGCCTGCCGGACGCGTAAGGGCAGAAGATCGGCTTGATCCCGTTACAAGAATCTGTTCGGTCTTGACGGGAGGTTTTTTTGGTTCTGGGGGCCGGGGCTTCTCCGCACCGATGGCAGCGTGCGCAGTGGTGACCGAGAAAATGGTGGCAGCCGTCAGTATCCCGTAAGACGGGCGTGAAAAACAAGCAGTCCGAAACATGTGAGGAACCCTGAAGAGATAGCACAAAAAGCTCACATGCATGGCAGGTGAGCAGCTCTTTCAATTCAGGTCAGGCAGGAGGTCCCTGAGGGCAGAGAGAAGTCCGTTTCGGTGTTGGCGGGCCCCGGATGGACGTGAACATCCATGCCTGACGCATGTTAGCAACACGCAATCCCACAAAAAGGCAGAAAACGATGCTTACAATAAGTAGGTCAAATACCTCGGACAGAAGAAAGCCGTCATCATCGGGAGCGGTTGAGCGATGGTGTTGTCCGTCTGGACCGGGCAACCTGCTCTGATCGTCGCAAAGAATACTCAGCTTTGTAAGCGTTTTGAGAGGATCGTCGATCAGCCCCGCTGGGGAAGCAATTCCGCCAAATGTCAGGCGTGCAATCAGTACAAGCAATACGAGAGGCCAGAAGGCCAGCAGGTAAGTTGAACTGTGAGCCCGCGGAGTCATGTATCACCGTTACATCAAGTTCTTTCTATTAACTAGGTGGACGGTTCTAAAACCCCCCGTGGTTTTGCATGTGTGTCCGTAATTCCATGCCTCCTGTGGTAATTGGGAGGATCAGCTTGAAGCTTTGACCCGGACTGTGGATTTTGAGATATTCTGCTCTGGTCCGGACAAGGCTCTGGCCTACTCCGATGGGAGCAAAGGCGGGCATCCGCCGTTTAATCCGGCGTTGATGTTTAAAATCCTGATGACCCAGACGCTCAACAATCTCTCTGATGAACGGACGGAATACCTGATCAACGACCGCCTGTCGTGCATGCGTTTCCTTGGTCTGGGCCAGTCGGATAGGCTCCGCCTCACACAAAAACAGGAATTAAAAACTTCAATCAATGCTTCTTCGACCCCTCCATGTCCGGGGTCAGCAGGAACCCTTAACCGGAGATGCCAGTTTGGTGCCTTCGAAGCCTGTTAAGAAGTAGCCAGAATCTTGGTCGCCTCTGTAACACAGGACTGTATCACACAGCGGGAAGCTAAAAATTTTGTGCTGTAAAATCAATCACTTATGTGGTGTGGCGGAGAGGGAGGGATTCGAACCCTCGGAACTATTGCTAGCTCAACGGTTTTCGAGACCGAAAATGAACCCCTTTCCTATCAAAGGGTTATCGAATTATGTTGTTGTTTTACAACGATTTTATCTACCCCTAGATGTATGATGATGGATAGAAATACCCTCAAATAGAAAGTCGATTGTCGCAAATTGTCGCAAGATTTGCCCCGTAATGTTCCTTTTCTGTTCCTAATAAATATTTCCTTAATCACGTATTTGTTATCAGACTCCCCTAAATACCCCTAGCTACCTCTAAATGCCCTAGCACTAGACTTCCTAACCCCTAGCGCGTCGCAACACCCTAACGCCTGAATCTTCGTCTGAGAGATGCCCTGAAACGCTGTGGAATGAGCAAAACTCAAATTTATGGACGTTTTTTAATAATTGAATTTGCAGTTCATAACAAAAAAGCAAAGAAAAACATTACAACAGAAGTCATCTATGCTTGGTCGCGATCAATTATCGCACTTTCTTATTACCCCCTTATTATAAAATGAATTTCCTTAAAAAGGAATTCGATACGAAAAGCATAATTGTACAAAATCAGTTATTTTTTTGACCGTTTTTGCACAATAAGATTGTCACTTTTTGCACAATCAACCTAAAGCAATTTGCTCTTTACTTATTCCACAAATTTGCATCATGCTTGTTTCAAGCGCCAAGGCAAAAAGCCCAGCCGCAACCTAAATAAATCATGAAATATAAAAGGAACACTAGCCATGAATCTTCCGAAAGACGATTCACGTCTGCTTCTCACTGAAGACCAGGCCGCCGCTATGTTGGGGGTCTCTCCTTCGATGCTGATCAAATTGCGTGCCGCGTGCCGTCACAATACCAACGGGCGGCAAGGCCCCGCGTATGTAAAGCTAGGAAAATCTGTCCGGTATCGAATTGCTGACCTGGAAGCATGGGTTGAGAACAGTATCGTCCGCCCAGCGACATCACCAACCCGTCCGACAAGGGGGCGTCCACGCAAAACAGAACCCAGTGATGCTGTTGCAGCGTAAAGGGTCAGCGCGATGATAATAAAAAGAAAACGCTGACCACTCCCGCCACAGGAGCGCTTGTCGTCGATGGCAAAACGAGAAAAGCGAGATTGGGTGGACGGGGAATAACGCAAAAAAGTCGCGGAGGGGTCGTCTTCAACAAATCTCTTTTGCCTGATGCAAACATAAGAAATATGAGCCTGCTGCACGAGACACACCGCAGGCAGTTGTGGAGACGTAAAATGGACATAGATTTTAATTATGACGACATTCGTAACCTTCGTCGTGGAGGCGAAGACTGTCCGCTCTGGACTCAGGCTCAAGCAGCAGACATCGCTGGGGTCAATGTTTCGACATGGCGGCGATGGGAATCAGGGCGTCACCAGATGCCCAAAAAAGTATTCAACGAGATGCGTGAGCAAGCGGCTATCGAAGATTTGGCCGTCATGGCTGATGCAAGTCGTTTTATTGTCGAAGCGATCATCAGCATCCTGCCGCCTTCTGATGCCCAGATTTGGGCGGATGATGCTTGGTGGCGTGTTTACGGAGAGGAGTATGATGCGGGCGTAGCGCTCCATGACGATTGTGTCTGGCCCTCTCATCCCAGTTGTGTCATTCGCCGCGCGATTTACGCCGATGAGTCAGCAGATTTGAGCGCAGTGAGAAATGTCCCTTCCGCCTCCGACCCAATTTGGGGCGGAGCATGGAGGACAATCGAGAATTACGCAAAACTATATGATTCAGCGTCAAAAATCGATATTTACGGATGTTGGCCGCCGCATCCGCGTTATGTGATCGCACTGGGGATATGCTACACTCAGCCTACCAACCTGAAGCAGACGATCAACATGATAGCCAAGGCGCGAGCAGAACGATGGATGATCGCTACCCCAGGCCGTGAGATGCCCGTCATGAGCGGTGGACGATACGATCTCTGGTCTATCCTTCGAGATCGCCACATGTTGGAAAGAGAATTAAAATCCTTGATTCGCGCCTGCCACATAACCTTGCGGTTATCCAAAACAGAAGGCGATCTACTATATAGAAGGCCGCCTTTTTCTTTCACGCAAAAACCAGAACCAATTCAAAGAGACAACAAGTAGAAATAGAAATTATTCTATTTTTATTCGTTTTTTTCTTAATTTTTAGGATACTTTGTCCTACTTAAAAAAGGCAGAGAGACGCAAAATGGATACAAAAACGACTTCGATGCTTGTGTTGCTACCGCGATCGAATACATGCGCCGCGAGACCATTTGCCAGGCATATTTGGTTACGCAGACCGCTGATATGCCGATGAGCTCACAAGCGCTACTTGATCATGCCGATTCCCGTCTCGGGCCTGACCATTCAGAGAAATGAAGATAGCACCGACAGCCACAGAAGTATTTGAATTACTAGTAGGTTTTCTCTGCAAGGAAATCGCCATCCAGAAGGTTGGCTACACTATCAGACTGGTGGTGGCTACCAATTATCATCTTGTGGCGACGGGTGCGCACGACCTGGAGGGTTCGAAAAACCCTCGGGTTATGAGGCTCTGTCTGTGACTCCATGTCTTCTGAGTTGATTGGAAGGATAGATGATGAAGCAGACGGGATTTTTTGATGTTGAAGAGCGGCTTGCTCGGCTGAGCGGGCTTGGTGATCAACTCGAAGCCTTTTCCCGGACTGGGGATTTTGAGGTATTCCGCCCGGAGCTGGACAAGGCACTGGCCTATTCAGACGGGAGCAAAGGCGGGCGCCCGCCGTTTGATCCGGTGCTGATGTTCAAGATCCTGGTGATCCAGACACTCAACAATCTGTCCGATGAACGGACAGAATACCTGATCAACGACCGTCTCTCCTTCATGCGCTTCCTTGGTCTGGGGGTGTCTGACCGTGTGCCTGAAACGGTGTGGCTGTTTCGCGAGCGTCTGACCCAGGCTGGTTCGATTGGTGGTCTGTTCAATCGCTTTGACGCAACCCTGCGTAACGCTGGTTATCTGCCGATGTCAGGCCAGATCCTGAATCCAACGCTGGTAGCGGCTCCGAAGCAGCGCAATACCAATGCGGAGAAGGCGGATCTGCGTGAAGGACGGATCCCACAGGACTGGCAGGACAAGCCGTCAAAGCTGTCCCACAAGGACAGGAATGCGCGCTGGCCCCTGAAGTTCACGAAAGCAAAGCGACAGGAAGATAGGACCATGCCGGCAACAGATCTGGCCATCCCGTTCTTCGGCTATAAATCGGACATCTCCATCGACCGGAAATTTCGGCTGATCCGCAAATGGAAGACGACAGATGCGGCCGCCAGTGATGGCGCGCGATTGAGAGAGGGAGCTGCTTGATAAAAGCAATACAGCCTCAACAGTCTGGGCAGACACAGCCTACCGCTCAAAAGCCAATGAGGACTTCATGGGAAAGAAGGGCTTTGTCTCCAAGGTTCACAGGAAAAAGCCGCACCTCAAGCCTATGCCCCGCCATATCCAGAGATCCAACGCTGGAAAGTCCGTTATCCGGTCGCGTGTCGAGCATGTCTTTGCCGATCAGAAATCACAGACGGGACTGTTCGTCCGAACCGTAGGCATAACGCGGGCCACCATGAGGATCGGCCTGGCCAATATCGTCTATAATATGCGTCGCTTTCTCCTTCTGCAGCGGATTAACGCCGCCGCGTAGCAACCCAGAGCACGAAACCCTCGCTCTGCTCAAATCGCAGAGCGAAAACCAGGATAAGAAAGCAGAAATCAACATGTCAAAAACCTAAAATCAGGCACAAGAGCAGTCAGTTAAAGGTTTTTCGAACCCTCCACCTGTTTCCGCCTCCAATCTCAGTGTACTGACCGGCCATGGGAGTCTCGTCATGGCCCATTTATCTGCCCCAGACAGGATCCTGGCAACGTGATGCACAGATACTTCTCATCTTCTATGCAGCTAATCGGCATTATCCTAAAAATTAGCGTGACAGTTCCATGGAATGAAGAAGTGCTTCTGCATGAATTACGAGCGTATCGAGACATGGTATCGAGAGTGTGACACCGTCAAACAGAAGCGGCAGTTCTGTACATCCCAGAACAACAGCATCTATGTCGGATTCAACGGTCATTCTCTGAATGATGTTCAGAAACTCGGTCTGCGTCGCCGATTTGACTATTCCATGTTCCAGTTCAGTCGATATTTTCTCCACCACGAAATCGAAGTCATGTCCTGTGGGGATTACCACGTCTATTCCGACTTCCCTGAAAGGCTTCTTGAAGAAATCCTCTTCCATGGTGAAACGGGTGCCCAGCAGGCCTAACTTTTTCAAACCCTGCTTTTTTGCTTCATCGCGGGTTGTTTCGATAATGCTGACAAGCGGCACAGACGAGTGTTCGCGCAAGGCATCAAAAACAATATGAGGCGTATTGCCCGTAAGCGACACGATCTCGCAGCCCGCTGCTACCAGATTATTGATGCCGCCCACGAGATAACGCGTTAACCCATCATAATCTCTGTCCGAGCAATATTTGAGAACATTGAAAACATTCAGGCTTTCTATCGTCAGATTAGGAAAAAACTCCTTTCCAACCCGCTTATTGGCTCCATAAACAATTTTCTTGTAATAAATGAGCGTGGATTCTGGACCTGTTCCACCAATTAAGCCAAGTTTTTTCATATCCACCTCTCCCAATACCCAGATTTCCGCATCAGAATGCAGAATGTCAGCCCGTTATCGTAACGCGTGGCTTTCGGTCACTCAAGATTGACCTGTGTCGGCATAAACACAAAACACTCTGGGCCACCCGATCAAAAATCATGCCGCTTTTTCGAAATAGGATGTTTTTACGCCTCGCATTGTACCTTCAGTCCCTGGAAGTGTTTATCTGTGGGTAAGTAATATGGCGGCTGCTATCAATAATCGCAGATTCAGTGAGGTGCGCGGGAACGGCATCCGTCATGGACATGATATGAAAGACTGCCACCCCGTGGGCTAGGAGATAGTCTGTAACGATGCGCCTGTGACAGCGCCACCAGAGCACTTCCGCGCACATGATCGCAACAGTCGCCTGCTGTCCCGCTTCGATAAGCCGGATGAGACCTCGGTGAAAATCTTCCCCAAGCGCATAATCAGCATAATTATGAAAACTCTGGACACGCCAGAATGCGTTGGTCTCCGCAGGCACCGTCTTCGACCGTGGCCGTCGTCCACCAAGCTCTGGAAAATGACTATATCCGATCCCCTGTGTCGCCAGTTCCGGCTGGAGACTGGCGCCATCATAGTCGCGATTACGTCGGGAATACGGAAAAGCCCTCACATCCGCGATCAGTGTCACGCCATAATGACGCAAAAGCGCTATAAAATCAGATAGCGCAAGCGTGGAATGCCCAATGGTGTAGAATGGATGGCAAGAAGATGATCTTGCCTCCCCTGCGAGGTTCACATTGGATACGGAGTTTTCCATGCCGTCACAAACTTTCCAGATCGGAGATATCGTATCCTGGAACTCGGAAGCGGGATACGTCAGTGGACGGATCAGAGCCATTCATACGGAGCCCTTTCTGGTCAACGGCTATCAGCATCACGCGACGGCAGAACACCCTCAATATGAAATAGAAAGCCTTAAAACCAGCCATATCGCCTTTCACAAAGGCACGGCCCTGACCCTTGCAGAGTAACTGGATCACCTCCTGAGTCAGCATGATGACTGCGCCGCAATATCCATCAACGCAGAGACAGCCGGATTAGCTGAGGCAATCGGAGCGCAGAGCACCACATCCAGCGTCGGGGCGGTCCTTAAAGGTTTGGAGACAAGGTTCTCATCAAGCATACTGCACAGGGATTCCGGAATAAGTGCGACCCCCAGTCCCTCGGCGACAAGTTTTATGATCGTATGTTGCAGTCTGGGTTCCAGGACAAAATTGGGGGAAATCCCACCAGCCGCAAAATAACTGGCAATCGCTGACCGCAGGGTCGGGGCGACAGACGTGGGTGTCGCAATAAGCCTCTCATGACACAGATCGTCCGGCCCAATCACTCTTTTATTGGCGCACGCATGATCTGCTCTCAGGATCATTCGTAATTTTTCTCTTGCCAGATGGATTGTCCGTAAATGCGGAGAATAGCCGGGGGCGAACGTCACTGCGGCATCCAGTTTTCCTGCCATCAGCATGTCATCGATTTCCGTAGGTGTCCGTTCTTCCAGAACAAGCCGCACGTCAGGTCTGATCTCCGAATAGCGCTGCACAAGTCGCGGTACGACGCTATGGGCCGCGTGCATCATAAATCCAAACCGCAACTCGCCCTTCATGCCGCTCGCCACCAGCCTGACATCCCGACAGGCGCCATCAAACTGTGCAATGACAGTGCGACAATCGTCCAGAAAGTGTTTTCCGGCTGGCGTGAGCGTGACGTGTCGCGAATTTCTTTCAAACAGCTTAACACCCAGTTTCTGTTCGATCAGGGCGATCTGACGACTGAACGGCGGCTGGGTCATATGCAACAATTTAGCCGCCCGACCAAAATGGAGCGTTTCCGCGAGCGCCATGAAATAATGCATATGCCGCGTGTCCATCTGATACCTTCAAAGTATTATTTGAGCCAGAACTGCGCATTGGATTATATCAATAAGGTCGCATAGTGTCACACGCTCTTAAGACCTTCAGAGCCTCCTGATGTTCACGAATATTCTGATCGTTCTGCCAATTTTCGCGCTTATCCTGACCGGATGGATCGCCCGCAAGACCGGAGCGCTTGGTCCCAACGCCACACGGGAAGTCAATCGCCTGGTGGTCTATCTAGCACTGCCTGCAGTGCTGTTTGACATCGTGGCCAATGCGAAACTGGCCGACATCTGGGAGCCCGGGTTTACCCTGGCGTTTGCAGGCGGCTGTTTCATCATATTCGGCGCGACCCTTTGGTGGAGGGTCTCTTCTGGTCATGCTCTTGCTGACGCCGCAATTGATGGCCTCAACGCCAGCTATGCCAATACGGGATTTGTCGGGTTTCCTCTTGTTCTATCCCTCGTTGGTGACAGAGGCATAGCGCCAAACCGTGCTGACACCGACAGAATGCCGAAAGAATGTGAACATGGGTGCATCATTCGTTGAATCACCCGTGTAAAGCACCGCGTCAGGATCGGTGCTGATATCGAGGTCATAATGTTCCAGAAGAATGCGTCGTGACATCGACAGTTTATCGTACTCGCCGATCCATCCGAGAACCCACAAATTATTGACCGTTATATTCAGGGGGGCCGCCTTCAATGCTGCAAGAATGGCGTCTCTTTCTGCGGGATCGTGCGGCTGTGAAAACGCAGAACGAAAATCACCTAGAGCGGTTCCACTTTAATCTGGCTCATATCCGGCGGCTGTAAAGAAACTGGCGCATTGGCTGAGAGTGAAAGCCGGAAGCAGCGCGCCAACGGTATCCCACAGAGCACCGACAGTCCGTTCGGCTCTGGCGCACAGCAAGGCCTTGAGTTTTGAGAAGGCCATCTCGATGGGATTAAAGTCCGGGCTGTATGGCGGCAGGAACATCAGTTCCGCCCCTGCCTGCTCAATGGCCTTCTGTATCGCCGGCAGCTTATGCGCCGGAAGATTGTCCATCACGACGATATCGCCCGATTTCAGTGTCGGGATGAGAACCCGTTCGACATAGACCTGAAAGATCCTGCCGTTCATGGGACCATCATGCACGAAGGGCGCGGTCAGGCCTGTCAGACGCAGCCCCCCGGTGAAAGTCGTGGTTTTCCAGTGCCCATGCGGCACACCGGCGCGGCAGCGTTCCCCGCGCAAGGCACGTCCGCGCAGACGGGTCATCTTCGTGGAGAGGCCGGTTTCGTCAATGAACACCAGACGCTTCGGATCGAGGTCAGGCTGGAGATCAAACCACTCCTGTCGTCGCTTCAGGACGTCTTCACGCTCCTGCTCCAATGCATGAGCGGTCTTTTTTTGAATGTCCATCCGTGTTGCCGCAGCCAGCGACTGAGCATGCTGCGACCGATCCCGACGGCCCGTTCGCTTTCCAGACGCGCCATCATTTCGTGAAGCGTGATGTCTTTCTGCGCTTCAATCATGCCGGCAATGAACGCTTCATGCGCGTCCAGCCGTGATCCGCGTGGTTTGTCCTGGCGACGGGGCGTCCGCTCGCCGCTCTCACGTTCCCGACGCAGCCAGCGGATCGCCGTCGAAATCCCAACACCGAACCGTGCCGCAAGCGAGCGAGCTGACGCTCCCCCAACTCCAGCTTCCAGAACCCGCTTCCGAAGATCATCACTCAATGCTCGTGCCATCACCGTCTCCATCAAGGAAAATGGTGAATCACATCGCGCCTTCACTGTCACCTCTCGATTCAGGGTTCAGTGGAACTGCTCTAGATAAGCTTCGATCAACATACTCAAGCTCTGAAATCAAAAGCTGAGCGCAGCAACAAAAGGCTCTTCAATCCTTCCTGTTCCGCCTCCCTTCTAAAATCATTTTGACATCGGATTGTTTCACTTATACTGTCCAAATTCTAATCTCCTCTCTGTCAATGGCGGCGGACTGGGCACGCACCCCTTGGGGTAGAGATAGCACACAGAGCGGATCAACGGCGGTTCGCTGGCTCTGAAGAGCAATGGTTTTTGTGTTTGACGCACAGACCATTTGAAAGTTGTTCTGTGGATAAAGGTTTTCTGAAAGCCGGTCACGCGCCAACACTGGTCGCGGCATTTCTCTACTTTGATGTTTCTTTCATGATCTGGGTGCTGCTTGGACCATTGGGCATTTCAATTGCCCATGATCTCCACCTGAACGCTGGCCAGAAAGGCCTTCTGGTTGCCACACCTGTTCTGGCTGGTGCAGGCCTGCGTGTTCTGGCTGGCGGGCTGGTGGATGTGTTTGGGCCACGCCGCGTGGCCATTGGTGCGCAAATCAGTGTTATTCTGGGTCTGCTGCTCACATGGTTTCTGGCCCCTCATACGTATCTCAGCATGTTCTGGGTAGCGCTTGTGCTTGGCATTGCGGGAGCATCCTTCGCGATTGCTCTACCGTTGGCCTCCATGTGGTATCCCCCCCGTTATCAGGGCACTGCGCTCGGTATCGCTGGCGCAGGGAATTCCGGGACGGCGCTGGCCTCCTTGTTCGCGCCGGGCTTGGCGGCAATGGTGGGCTGGCTGAATGTTCTCGGCCTTGCCACCTTGCCTCTTATTGCCGTCCTTATTGCCTTCCTGTGTCTGGCCCGTGAACCCGCTACACGGCCTGCAAGCCTCCCGCTTTCATCTTGGGGTCCCATCCTCAAATCGGGTGGATGCTGGGCGCTCATGTTTTTTTACAGCGTGACGTTTGGTGGATTTGTCGGTCTGGCTGCGTTCCTGACCATTTATTTTAATGACCAATATCACCTCTCTCCCGCTGTAGCCGGAGCCTGCACAGCTTTTGTGGTCTTTGCCGGTTCCTTCATCCGGCCTGTTGGAGGGGCTTTGGCAGACCGGGTAGGTGGCACAAAAGCACTTATGCTTCTTTACAGTCTAGCTGGTGCCGTTTTTCTGGCTATCTCCGCAGGCTTGCCCTCTGTCTATCTGGCGTTTGCTGCATTTTTCATCGGCATGCTGACACTGGGGTTGGGTAACGGCGCAGTTTTTCAGCTTGTTCCTATCCGCTTTCCGCAACAGGTTGGTATTCTGACAGGGCTTGTCGGTATGGCCGGAGGCGTGGGCGGGTTTTACCTTGCCTCTTCTCTCGGTGCCGCACGTCAGATGACTGGCTCCTACGGCCCGGGCTTTTTTATCTTTGGGCTTATCTGCCTTATAGCATGCGGATGTGTCACTCTATGCCACCGCAAATGGGCAGGAAATTCTTGATGAAACATGTTACCCGCACCTTACGTTATTGGAAAAGCAGTGGTCTTGCCCTCAGCCTTGCCATGACTGGCCCCGCATGGGCTGACAAATTGACTACACCAGCTCCCACGCCTCTTTTGCCGGTTGTCCCTGTCCCAGTTCTACCTGCGCCAGACAAAACAGCCATGGTTAAGGGGGCCCTGTATCATCCGGACTGGCACCTGTTTAACGCAGCCAATAGCGGTGCGTCAGGCTTTGGTGTGGTGAACGGATATGGCCAAGCCCGCTGGGCGGAAGACTGGAGTGCACTTGAACACACACCACGCACCCAGCGGCAAAAAGACTGGTTCAACCGCCTGAAATACGTGAAGCTGAACGATAGCGGTAGCATCTGGATGAGCTTTAGCGGTGAAGAGCGGCTAAGGTATATTTTTGAAAACCAACCCATGCTGGGGTACGCTGGCAAAACAAATGCAAGCCGCGTTCTGTTACGTAACCAGTACGGTGCGGACCTGCATTTAGGCGAGCACGTACGCGCCTACGCCGAGTTTTTATATGGTGTAGCCGGTGGATCCAACACGTATGGCTATCAGACAGGGGCACAGCGTGAGAGCTTGGACCTCCAGCAAGGTATTCTGGAAGTAAAAGGCAATCTGCTAGGTGCCAAGATGGGCGTTATCGGGGGGCGACAGATCTTTCTGGATGCACCCGTCTCCATGCAATCCCCACGCGACCTGACAAACGTGCAGCAAACTTGGGATGGTTTCCGCGGTTATGCCGTGTGGAAGAGATTCCGAGTTGACCTGTTTGACTTCATGCAGACCAATAAACTGCCGCAAAAAGTATTTGCAGATGGCACAAATTATAGCGCCCGCCTGTATGGTGCCTATACCTCCACTGCCCTGCCGGCCTTTCAGTTTATGGGCCAGAAAAGCCAGATGTTCGCAGATGTCTTTTTTCTGGGGTATTTATATAATGGCGCAGCAGCCGCTATTCCGGCAGCAGCATCTGGCAGTTTGCAAAAAGGCTCCTCCCGTCGCGATAACGTGGGCCTCCGTCTGTGGGGCAATGTTGGTCCCTTCAGCACGAACCTGACAGGCATTTTTCAGGGCGGTGAATTTCGGCCTGCGCAAGCCAGCCAGCGCACACGGCCTGTGCGGGCTTACGCCATTAACGGCAGCATAACTTACACACGGGCTGACTGGGCGGGCAAACCGGGTTTTGGTGTGCAGGGAGACCTTTTTTCAGGAGGGTCAGCACGGAGCCAGGACGGCGCAGTTGGCACTTTTTCTACGCCATTTGTACCGTTGCCGTATTACAATGACATGTCTCTGTCACTCACCTCGCAAAATCTGATTGGTGTTGGCCCTATCGCCAACTTTACAATACGACCCACACTGCACCTCAAGCTGCATGTGCCGTTCTTCTGGCGTGCAAGCACTCAAGATGCCGTCTATGGCGGCAACAGCAAGGTGTATAACTGGCGTAACGACCTGCATGGCGGGTTTACCGGCGTTATGCCCTATACGCAGCTATCATGGAATTTTGCCCCCCCACTGGGCATGGACGCATGACATTGAAGGCATTCTCCTCTCCCGCGGTATGAGAGATGTCGGGGCCAAAGAGGGCGCCTTTTACATGCAAACCCTTGAGTTCAAATTTTAAACACAGGAACCAAACCCCATGACCACCAAAGACAATATCATTATTGTTGGCAACGGTATGGTTGGGCACTACTGTGCCGAACAACTCGTGATGCACGGCCTGCACGAGAGCCATCAAATTCATGTCTTTGGTGAAGAACGCCATCATGCCTATGACCGTGTCCATTTAACGGACTACATGACTGGGCAAGATGCACTGGCCCTTCGGCTGCATCAGGATGACTTTCATACTGCGCATGGGTTAACGCTCCATCTCAACACCCGGATCACGCAGATAGACCGGGCAGCAAAAACTGTCACAACGGCGGAAGGCACCCTTCCCTACAGCACTCTTATTCTTGCCACAGGCTCCCTTCCCTTTGTACCGCCGGTGCCCGGCAATACCGGCACGGCGGGTCTTGTTTACCGCACATTGGAAGATTTGGACCTGATCCGCGCTGCGGCACAAAACGTGCAACATGGCACTGTTATTGGAGGTGGCCTATTAGGGCTGGAAGCCGCCAATGCGCTAAAGGTGCTGGGGTTGAATGTCAGTGTCATTCAACTTGGCTCCCACCTTATGCCCGCTCAGCTTGATGCCGAAGGCGGTCAGGCGTTGAAGCACCGTATTGAAGCACTGGGCATTGATGTGCGGGTGCGCCACACCACACAGGAAATACAGCCCGGCACCACCCACCGCCACAAACTTGTTTTTGCTGATGGAACAAGCCTGGAAACGGATATGGTTGTGTTTTCAGCAGGCATTCAACCGCAGGACAATCTGGGGCGGCAATGTGGCCTGCACATTGGCCCGCGTGGGGGCATTGTGGTCAACAACCAGTGCCAGACATCAGACCCGCATATTTTTGCGATCGGTGAATGCGCGTTGTGGGAAGGGCAGATTTTTGGTTTGGTTGCCCCCGGCTACACCATGGCCCGCACGGTCGCTGCGCTATTGGCTGGTGACACGGAAGCCAGCTTTACCGGTGCAGACATGTCCACAAAGCTCAAACTACAGGGGGTGGATGTCGGCTCTATCGGAGACGCACATGGTCTGGAGGCCGGTTCGACAAGCTATCGTTTTATTGGCGAGGCCGATGGCTCCTACCGCCGCCTTGTGCTGTCTGCTGACGGCAAGCGTGTTACCGGCGCTGTGCTGGTTGGGGATAATTCTTACTACGACACCATTTTTCAGTATGTGCAAAACAGCATAGCTCCTCCTTCAGACCCCGCCGTACTGATTTTGCCACGCGGCGAAGGCGCTGAGCTACTGGGCGCTGATGCCCTGCCAGACACAGCGATGATCTGCTCGTGCCATAACGTGACCAAAGGCGCTATCAGCGCTGCTATTGAGCAGGGCTGCACAGACCTTGCAACACTCAAGAAGGGCACAAAAGCCAGCACGGGCTGCGGTGGTTGCGCCGCCCTTTTGAAAAATGTTTTTGAAACAGAACTGACCGCTCGCGGCATAACCGTTGATCGCAGCTTGTGCGAACATTTTTCCTACACTCGGCAGGAGCTTTACTCTCTGGTTCGTGTTCATAACATCCGGACCTTTGAAGACCTTATGCTCCAATTTGGCAATGGTGGCCTTGGGTGCGATATCTGCAAACCTGCCGCAGGGTCCATTCTGGCGTCTGCGTGGAACAAGCCTATCACGGACCCGCTCTACATCCCGTTACAGGATACCAATGACACGTTCATGGGGAATATCCAGAAAAACGGGACCTATTCTGTGGTGCCCCGTATTGCTGGCGGAGAGATCACGCCTGATAAACTGATTGTTCTTGGTGAGGTCGCCAAGAAATACAATCTCTACACAAAAATCACTGGGGGACAGCGTGTTGACCTGTTTGGTGCACACCTGCACCAACTCCCGGCAATCTGGACAGAGCTGCTTGATGCCGGGTTTGAGACAGGCCACGCCTATGGCAAGTCAACACGCACTGTCAAATCCTGCGTAGGCAGCACATGGTGCCGCTATGGCGTGCAAGACAGCGTTGGTAAGGCGCTGGATCTGGAAAACCGCTATAAAGGGCTGCGTTCCCCCCACAAGCTCAAATTCGCCGTGTCTGGCTGCACTCGCGAATGTGCCGAGGCGCAGAGTAAAGACGTAGGCATTATTGCTACAGAAAACGGCTGGAACCTTTATGTATGCGGCAATGGCGGGATGCGCCCCCGCCACGCAGAACTCTTTGCCACAGACCTCGATTCAGAAACTCTCGTAAAATACATAGACCGCTTCCTGATGTTCTATATCCGCACGGCTGATAAACTACAGAGAACTTCTGTCTGGCGGGAAAATCTGGAAGGTGGGTTGGATTACCTGAAAGACGTCATTATCCATGACAGTCTTGGCATTTGTGCAGAGCTGGAACAGCAAATGCAGCATGTGGTGGATACCTACCACTGTGAATGGAAAGATGCCCTGACCGACCAGGAAAAGCTCAAACGCTTCCGTACTTTTGTCAATGACAGCCGCCCGGACCCCAACATCCGCACTGAACTGGAGCGCGACCAGATAAAACCTGCGGACAATTTGCCTGAAATTGCGCTGTCTTCTGGCCCGGTAGACTGGACGGACCTCTGTGCACAAAGTGACCTTGTGGCACGTTCTGGCGTTGTGGCCCTTCATCAGGATGCCCAGATCGCGCTCTTCTATTTGCCCGATGCCTCAGGTGGCGGACGGGTCTATGCTGTTGATAACCATGACCCCTTCTCTCACGCCAATGTTCTAGGCCGTGGGTTGATGGGAGACCTCAAAGGTCAGCTCGTTGTCGCGTCACCACTCTACAAACAGCACTTCAACCTTGAAGATGGCACCTGTCTGGAAGATGCAGACAAGTCAATTCGTGCATGGGATGCCCGCCTGAATAATGGCCGTGTGGAAATTCGCGCACGGGCGGTTACGGCGAAGGCAGAAGCTGTTCTGGCGTAACCTGCCATGACGTGCAAGGAAGTCCGCTCGGTCTGCCCCTATTGCGGTGTCGGTTGTGGCATTGTGATGGAGGTAAAAGACCAGAAAATTGTTCGGGTGCGGGGTGATACCACGCATCCGGCCAATAAAGGGCGCCTGTGCACTAAAGGAAGCTCCTGCGATAAACCCGTTACATCCTCCGCACGTCTGGACACGGCACTTGTTCGGGCAGACCGGACAGGTTCCCCCGAACCCGTTACCCTAAACCATGCCATCCAGCAGACTGCCGCTCGGCTTAAAGCCATTCTGGACACAGACGGGCCAGATGCCATTGCACTCTATGTGTCGGGCCAGATGTCTCTGGAAGCCCAGTATCTCGCCAATAAACTGGTGAAGGGCTATTTACGCACACCTCATATCGAGTCCAACTCACGCCTCTGCATGGCCGCCGCTGGGACCGGTTACAAGCTCTCTCTGGGGGCAGACGCACCGCCCGGTTCTTACGAAGATTTTGATTGCACCAATCTGTTTTTTGTCATTGGCGCAAACATGGCGGACTGCCACCCCATTTTGTTTCTGCGCCTCATGGACCGTAAACGGGCATCTGGCGCAAAACTTATTGTTGTAGACCCGCGCCGTACGGCAACTGCAGACAAAGCCGATCTGTTTTTACAAATTCGCCCCGGCACGGATCTGGCACTGCTTAACGGGCTGCTGTTTCTGCTCAACAAACTTGGCGCTATTGACCCGCACTTCATTGCCTCCTGCACCACGGGGTGGGACGATATGGGTGCTTTTCTGGCAGACTACACCCCCGCGCATGTTGCCCGCCTGACCGGCCTTGCAGAAGCAGACCTGCACACCGCCGCACGCTGGATTGCCGAGGCAGGAGACTGGCTCTCCCTCTGGACAATGGGCCTCAACCAAAGTGTTTCTGGCGCGTGGCACACCAATGCATTGTGTAACCTGCACCTTGCAACCGGGGCTATTTGCCGGCCCGGTGCCGGGCCGTTCTCTCTTACCGGGCAGCCTAACGCCATGGGCGGACGCGAGATGGGGTATATGGGCCCCGGACTTCCGGGCCAGCGTAGTGCCTTGTCCGCGCAAGACAGGGCTTTTTGCGAAAAACAATGGAACCTGCCATCCGGTACCATCCGGGATAAGGCCAGCGACGGTGCTATTGCCATGTTTGCGGATATGGCAGCAGGCGGCATCAAAGCCTGCTGGATTATCTGCACAAACCCCGTTGCCACCGTGCCCCGGCGGAGTGTGGTTAAAGCAGCTCTGGAAAAAGCCGAACTCGTTATCGTTCAGGACGCCTATGCCGATACCGAGACCGCACACTATGCTGACATTCTGCTACCGGGTGCCTTGTGGGCGGAGGGAGACGGCGTACAGGTTAACTCTGACCGTACACTCACCCTCGCGCCACAAGCTGTACCACCACCCGGAAGTGCTACGCCAGACTGGCAGCTTATTGCGCAGGTTGCCTGCGCCATGGGGCTTGAAGAGGGATTTTCCTTCGCCTCCGCAGCAGACGTGTTTGCTGAAGCAAGCCGCTTCGCAAACCCCATAACGGGGTATGATATCTCTGGCGTCAGTCATAATCGGCTCAAAACAGGCCCTGTACAATGGCCTGCTCCTGCGGGTGACACGGCTGCACGCCACCCTATCCGCTACTGCCCCACCCCCGGTGCACCACCCGTGTTTGCAACACCGTCCGGCAAGGCCGCATTTTTTGCCCGCCCGTGGATGCCTGCGGACGATGCTCCTGATGAAGAGTACCCCTTTCTGCTGAACACGGGGCGCGTGCAACATCAGTGGCATACGCTCACCAAAACAGGCCGCGTGGCGCAGCTTAACAAACTCAACCCCGGTCCCTTTATAGAAATTGCCGCAGAGGACGCAGAGCGGTTGGGTTTGAAGGACCAAAACCCTGTTGAAATCCGGTCTCGACGCGGGAGCGCAACCCTGCCTGTGCGCATCTCCTCCACTGTTGCGCCGGGCACCTGCTTTGCACCTTTTCACTGGAATGATCGGTTCGGCACGCAGCTCTGCCTTAATGAACTGACAACGGATCAGGTTGATCCGATCTCACTCCAGCCCGGCATCAAGCAGTGCGCTGTCTCCCTTACCGCTGCCCGCACGCCCCCTCTCGCTGTACAGGAGGAAACCACCCTCATGCCTACTCAGCAAATTGCACAGCATTTCGGCCTCGCGCCCTATAAAGCACCAGTGCTTTCACAAGATCATAAAAACTGGCTCACCGGATTTCTGGAAGGCCTGCAACTGGCACCCCCAAGCAACACACTCCCGGTTATTCCGGCTTCCGCCCCGCTTTCCGCAGAGCAGATCACTTATCTGAATGGCTTACTGGCGGGTTTGTATTCTCGCGCCCCTACGGCAACCACCGTTCTGACATCTTCCTCCGCCACACCGTCTTTGACTATCTGGTGGGCGTCCCAAACCGGGCGAGCAGAAACCTTAGCATCTGACTTAACAGCGTGGCTTCGTGAAAACGGGCATGATGCACCGGTTGCCGGGTTGGATGACTGCAAGCCTGACGCCCTGTCGGGTACAGCAGTTTTTGTGGTTTCTACTTTTGGCGATGGGGAACCCCCAGATAATGCCACCACCTTCTGGGACGCGCTGAAACAGCAGCAGGCACCTATTCCAGCCTTACGCTACGCGGTCATTGCATTGGGAGATTCCACCTATGCCAGTTTCTGTGGTTTTGGTCGGATGCTTGATGAGCGGCTGAAAACGCTGGGGGCAATCTCTCTCCTGCCGCGCGCCGACTGTGAACCGGATTTTGAAGACACGCTGGAAAACTGGCGACCACAGTTTCTGACTGCATTGGGTGACACTGTTACACCCAACGCTCCTACCACGCCAGCCGTGCCCGCAGCCCCAGCCGCTATTACCCGTAATACACCCGCCTTGGCCCGCCTTGTTGCCGTCAAGCGTCTGACAGGTGATGATGCGGAAAAAGAAACATGCCATATTGTTCTTGATGTTTCTGGAACAGGTTTACAGTATTCTGCCGGAGACGCACTGGGCGTGTGGCCCCGCAACAATGAAAGCGTGGTGCAGCGTGTGTTGCAAGCCTTACAGCTTTCAGAAGATACACCACTTATACTGAAGCGCAAAGGGGCCTGTACATTGGGTCAGGCTCTACGGTCCTCGTTTGACCTCTCACGCCCAAATCCAGCCCTATTGGAGCGGATAGGCGGCGGAGACGGTGGCTATCTGCCAGACCTTCTGACGCCCTTTGTAGCACCACCAACCCCTGATGAAATTCCGACCCTGTTCCGCCGAATGCAACCAAGGCTTTACTCCATTTCCTCTTCCCCGCGCACTGTTCCGGAGCAGGTGCATCTCACGGTTGGTGTCAACAAAACCCCCTTCCCCGGTGTCTCCTCCACGTGGCTGGCAGGGCTGAAACCGGGCGATGAAGTGCCTGTCTTTGTGCAACCAACCACTCATTTCCAGCTTCCGGTAGATGATAGCCTTCCCGTTATCATGGTCGGGCCGGGCACGGGCATTGCCCCCTTCAGGGCATTCCTACAAGAGCGCGCCGCACGGCAGGCCACAGGCGCTAACTGGCTATTTTTTGGCGAACGGCACGCAACAACTGGCTTCTATTACCATGAGGAGTTGGAAGGCTTTCTGGCGCAAGGAATCCTGACACGGCTGGATACTGCCTTCTCCCGCGACCAGTCAGACCGTATTTATGTGCAGGACCGTATGGCAGAAAATGATGCCACGTTATGGGAGTGGCTGTGCCGTGGTGCCCATGTGTATGTGTGTGGTGACGCAGCACGCATGGCGCGGGATGTTGACAGCACCCTTAAAAAGATTATCGCACAGCATGGACAGATGAGTGCCGAACAAGCAGAGTCCTTTTTGGCCGAATGTTCCCGCACTGGTCGTTATCTCCGGGATGTGTACTAACAGGAAGACTGTACATGATGAAAGTCCTTCTGGCAGATGAAAACTCCCACCGTGCCGGAGCGCTGGCACGACTGCTGGAAGCTGACACTAGTCTGGATGTCATTCTGTTAAACCCGCATGCCAGCCTGATAGAAGCCGTAAGATGCCATGCCCCTGATATCGTTCTGGTAGACATCAGCCGTGCGGATCGAGACGCACTGGATAGCGTGCGTGCGCTGGCGGCCTCTCCGTTGGAGCGACCGGTTGCTTTGTTTGTGGATGAAGACGATGAAAGCTTGATGGAAGATGCGTTTGCCGCAGGTGTCTGTTCCTACAATATACTTGATACACCAGTAAAAAATGTAAAACCGCTTCTACGCTCCGCTATCGCCCTTTATCATCGATTTCAGAAAACGAATGCGGAGTTGCTCGCTGCAAAGAAAACCCTTTTCGAGAGAGAGACCATAGATCGTGCCAAATTGTTATTCATGAAGCACGAATGCTGCAAGGAAGAAGAAGCCTACCGTTGGTTTCGGAAACAGGCCATGCAACAATCACGAAAAATAATAGAGATTGCTTCAGATTATCTATCTAACAATGCCGGGAAACCTGTAGAATGAGTGCTCCATGCCGTATTGGCCTGCTGCAATTAGCAGATAGTGCTCCTGTTATTGTCGCACACGCGCTCGATATTTTTTCTAAATATGGGGTGAAAGTGGAACCAATCATTGTTCCCTCCTGGGCTAACATTGCTGATGGGCTTGTCTGGAATGGGCTTGATGGTGCCATTATGTTTGCACCCCTTGCCATTATGACCACACTTGGGCAACGTGGCCGCGCCATAGCGTTACGCCCTGGCCTGCCACTGAGCCGCGAGGGCAACAAAATTGTATTACGAGGCCAGCAAACTGAACAGGAACAGTGGTACTCAGACGGTGATAAGCACAGAGCGTTCCAACTCTGGGCAGCTACTCTTAATCGCAAACCGCGCCTTGGGGTCGTCCATCTTTATTCTACACACTATCTTATTTTGACACGTTTTCTTAAGAGCATTTCCATTTGTCGGGACACGAAAACGGAAATTGTTATTATGCCACCAGCCAACATGATTGAGGCTCTGGCCACTGGAGAGATTGACGGTTTTTGCGCAGGGCCGCCCTGGGGAACTGATGCAGCACTCAAACATCTGGCTTTCCCTGTTGCTAGCTCTGCTTCCATTGTCCCTGGGCATCTGGAGAAAATGCTGTTTCTGAAAGAAACATGGAAGACTGAAAATCCAGACGCCACTCACCGCATCTACAATGCCGTGTGCGACGCTGCCAAAATATGCACTGCACCAGAACAAACCGCATATATTACCAACTTGCTCAGTGCCCCACTCACTGCATGTGGACTAGACCTGCCAACAGAAGCCGTCGCCACTGTTATGCCCGCCTCCCCCGCAGTGCCAGATACGATGATATTTGATACGATGCCCCGCAGTGCAGCATCCTCTTTCGGCTGGATGATCCAAGACATGCAAACAGAAGGCTGGTTAACAGCCCCGTTACCGGAAACACTCAGCAATCTGAACTGGTTGTAAGTTCCATAAGTGAGTCCGACATCACTGAATAATAAACGGGTTCTGAACGATATTATTTATAGGATCCGCACAAATGGAGGATTAGAAAAGCCCCTCTGTTTATCAGTATCTGTTTATGATTCTATCGTTTATCTTACGATAAAATATAGATGACGAAGCAGTTCTGTTTCTTTTATGTTGAAGCGTGACTTGCTCGTCTGGCGGTCTTGGTGACCAACTTGAGACTTTTTCCCTGACTGTGGATTTTGAAGTATTTCGTCCTGATTTGGAGCAAAGGCGGTCGTCCAGATGATGGGACATGGCTTTATTTCGGGCCGCTAGAAGGTTCATGGTCTCGGATGCCGACGGCCTTGCTTGATGACCCAACCGTTTCTCCAGAGACACTCGCCACCGCCGTCCAGCCTTGGGCAGATTTACCCCCGATAGGTGGCAGCGCCATGGATGCAGATGGCACACTTATTTTACCAACCTTAAAGAGAACAGCCTCTATCGGCGGAATAGTTCCGGACAGATCAGTAAAGTGATGTCTGACCCACGCCTGCACTGGGCTGATGCTCCGGCTTTGGCACCAGATGGGCGACTATGGATCCCTGTCGCACAACTGGATCGTCCGCCCCAGTTTCATCAGGGGCACTCCTTAATCAAGCCACCATTTCTTCTGGTATCGATTGACCTTCCGACTACTCCGCAACAGGCACGACACTAGGTCTTGTATCCTCAGCACGAAAAGACACAGGCTGGTCATGAGAAACCCAACAAAAGAGTAAGGCTGGAACCCATTCTGACAGACTTCGTTTTGGAAGAAGAAGGAGTCAAAAACGGTGGTTTTCGGATTGCCGTCAAGCACTCATCTTTGTCAGTCATGATGACATACCCAAAATGCGGCTTTTTGATGAGTCGATTGCTGCTGTCAGACGCTGGATGGTTGAGACAGACACCCCCATGACCTGAGCAATCTGACCATTGGTCTGACCTGTTGTTGCCAGCATTCTGACATGGGATTTCTGCGCCGCCGTGAGCTTGGGTTTACGCCCAAGCCTCACCCCGGCCTCACGGGCGGCTGCCAGACCAGCAATGGTTCTCTCCCTGATAATCTCACGCTCAAACTCCGAAAACCCAGCAAGAATGGTCAGGAACAACCGCCCATTGGGCGTATGTGTTTCAACACCAATATTGATAATCCTTAGCTTGATACCGCGCTCATTCAAGATCCGGATCAGGCCAATGACATCCACGGTATCCCGACCAAGGCGATCGAGTTTGGCCGCCACCAGACAATCTCCTGACTGAAGAGTTTTCAGAAGACAGGAGAGGCCAGGCCGGTGAAGGGCCGGCACACCCCCTGAAATCACATCCTGTGTAATCTGCTCATCAGAAAGACCTTCCTGCCGCAAAACCAAAATCTGCGGATCATTGGTCTGATGCTCTGTCGACACCCTGACATACCCATAACGTCGCATGACCCATAAACCCCCTTTTTGACCCGGAATTTCTTACATCTTCCGCATGACGCGAGAGATGTTCAAAAACCACGGATTCTGCTCACACCATTCAGTGTAGCGTGGCGTGAGAAGGATTTCATATTTCCGGAACACGGCACGCCGTCTCAAAGTGTGTTGGTAAAGGTCAGAAAATAATGTGTCGTGATTTAAAGAAATCCCGTTTTATGCACCTCTCGATTGCAGCCCTGTCCTTTTTGACTATGGGCGGGGTGAGTTTGACTTTGGCATCGGCAGACTCACCGAGAGAAGCCCAGACCCGTTACGGACTGGCCTCTGGAACCGGTCCGCTCAATACCTTGCTGATTAACGGCCAGCCCACAACGCCGAAAATTGCCGGGAATAGTGCGCTTTTCGTCCAGAAAATCGCGGAATCCGGCAACACGGATGTCGTTCTTTTAACATCCGTTGGCGGTCAGGCTTGTGACGCTCAGTATTCACTCCTTCAGGTCACGCCGAACGGAATCAAGACGCCCACACCATTCTTCGGGAATTGCTCAACTGCCAAGCCGTCCATTTCCGGGAGCAAGATCACACTGAAATTTCCGCGCAATATCGGGAAATACGTCACCACGCCGGCCGAAGTCTATGTTTACGACCTTACGACCGGAATCCTGACGAAGAACGGCAAGACCATCCCCGCTGCCTGCAAGCTGGATGATGGCGTTTGCCAGGGTTGAGCGCATCAAGACAGTATTAAGAGATACGGAGCGGGGCATGGATTTTCAGTTTAACAACCAGACGATCTGGTTCCACGGAATTACGGGGACAGTTAAGAGCGTCCAGAAATGGAGTTCTACCAGTGTTTCCTCATCAGGCGGCGGGGGGTTTGTCCATCCGGAGTATGGTGGGCATGTGCAATCCGCGCAAGTAAGTTCAACTGTGTCACAACACCAGTCGTTCTGGATTGTCGCGCCTGACGGGCGAGAAAAATCCGTTGAAAATGCTGATCTCCCGTGTCGTGATGGACAATCTGTGACGTTAATCTGGGGTGCTGTTAAGGGAGCAAAGACTGGACAGTTCCTCGTTGCAAAGAATAACACGACTGGGGAAACGGTTTACTTCGATGTTACGAATTACACTGACTCCTTTCCCAGCATTCGGAGTGGCAGCGTTCTGCTCGTGTGGTTTCTTTATGCTGCACTTTGCATTATGCTCGTCCCTACGCTCATTTTATGGATTGTCGTGCCTCCCATAGCAAAGGCGCATCTAAACAGCATACTCAATAAACGAGCCGACCCATATCGTCGCTTTGCTACGAATCTTCTCTCAAACAAAGAGTTTTTAGCGACTATCTAAAAGAATGGAGTAGTGTTATGGGGCCTGAAGAATTAGCGATCATCATGAGTCCCCAGTTCATCAACGCGACATTTCGTGCGGGTGAAGACTGGTATCACTCAATGGTTGCTCGCAATCAAGAGGCCCGTCGCCGCAATGATTTCGAGAACGCTAATGCAGAACTGGTAAGGGTGAACCATCTGCTTATAAGCAGAGCGCAAGAACAGAACCTGCGCTGGAAGCGGTATGCCGAAACCCTCGACCAGCGTATCGAAGTACTAGTGCGGCAAGTCAACGCTCGCGGTGAATTTGGCGAGCGTGTCGCTGGCGAGTTGGATGTTGCCAGTCGCAACCTGGAAGCCATGACGACCCTCTGTTCTCAGAAGGACGCCTCCATCTCCCATGAACGACAGAAATTGGCGGCTCTCCATGCAGAGAATGAAAAATTGAGGGCAGCACTTTCTGCAGCGGAAAGCGATCGTCAGCGTCTTCATGAGGACAACGCGGCGTTCCTGTCTGCCGCTGATCATTTTGAACAAAAATGCAAAGGCCTGAAATCTGATCTGGCGCGAAGCCAACAGGCTCTACACGAGGAAGAAGCCGAGCATCTGAACCTTTCTCATGATCTTCGAGACGCCCGCCTAGTCAATGAAGCGCTTTCATCCGCTCCCCTGTTGGCCCTCTCGTTAATGGAACAGACACGCGCGTTGTGGGCGGCTCAGGGCAAGCCTTCCATGATGGAGAACTCTTTGGCGTCGCATTACCGTGTCGACGGTCACCCTTTAACCGTGCGTGAGTATCTTTGGTTTGCAACGCTGATGCGGGAGATGACGGCCCATAATGTCCCAGATCACCTCGTCAGCGCACATTGCCCTGTTGCACAGAGAGGCGATTTCCTGACTCGCCCCGTCACGATCCAAGAGAAAAGACCCGATTGATCCTCCTGACACCGGAATAAAATGAAGGAATAACCATGGCACAGACTGATCATGCGTCCTCTCGGATGAACCTCTATGCCGGGTGGCTGACGGTTGACGGGCAGTGTTATCCCTTTGGAGCCGAAACCAAGCGGCGTTGCCTCCAGATGATTGCGCAATTCATCTGCTCCATGGCTGAAAAGCACGCCGATCTTCAGCGTGAAGAGCCGGATTTCGCATTGCTCTGCCCTTATTGGTATTCAGGTGTTTATATAAGTTCCGATATACGCAGGCTTGCATCAGATGAAGCGATTGATCCAGATACGCTCGACGAAATAATGCAAGATGTTGTTGATGACTATCTGGGTAATCAAGCCACCAAAATCACAGCGTTTGTTTTGCCAATGCTCGTGCCTGTCTTCGGTCAGATGGTTGGAGACACTTTGTTTATCGCAATGTTGGACAAAGACGACGACTTTGCTGGCTATGTCACCACGGAGGAGGAAGTGGCCGAACGCTGGCTGACTGACTATGTCGCGCAAGTCTTTGGGCCATCTGTGGGGAAACCCGGTATGAGTGTTGATGCAGCAAAAAAATATCTTAAGAGCAAAGGGCTTATACATATCTGCCCCCTCCCCCTTTCTCCTAACCTCAAGATGGTCCTTTCCTTGGCGGCCCTGACCTCACAGGCCGCCTGAAAACAGCGTCCTTATTCTCTTAAATCTGAACTTTCGATTCCGTGCGTCTACACACGGAAAACGAGAATTTTATGGTCAGAATATCCCAGAAATCCGCCATTTTCTGAAAAATTATTTTCTCTGAACAATTTTTTTGACAGAAAAAATTTGCACGAAAAATGAGATCCAACCGCACATCTCTTAGACTCAAGGAGTGTATAACGTTTTAAGGAAGCCTATATCATGTCTAATACTTACCCAAACTGGAATGGTTACGACTTGCGCCTGTCTGTCACAACACAGCAGACCCTTCAGGCCATGCAGGCACAGGCTGCCGAAAACGCGTTCCTGAATGATCTGCTCTTCATCACCCTTGACGACAGACCTGTCCGCAAGCTTCTGGGCAATCTGGAAGCATTGCGTCCGGATCCAGAAAACACACTGCTGATCCAACCTCTCACAAGTCTCTCAGGTGCCAGTCTGGTCTCCCTCAACCACCCCCACACCGCCCTCGACTTTAAGGATGAGCAGAACATCCTGACCGTCCATGAAACCAAAATCCTCCAATGGGCCTCAAAAACCCTTGATCAGGACGGTGAAAACATCTTCATCGCCATGATCGCTGCCCGCCTGTTCATGGGCGCACGCCCTGGTGCCCTTCATACCTATCGGGCACAGGTTGATGTCGACCGGATCCTCCCGGCCCTTCCTAATACAATGACCCTTATGGCGTTTCTGGGAGAACGACCCGAGGAGGTCCCAAACTGGGAAGATCTGCTGGATGCTTTTGCCCGCGCAACAGACATCGGAGATAACAGGATCGGGCGTTTGTCTTTCCTTTTGGCCAGTGTCCTGTTTTCTGTCATGGAAAAGCTGCCTAATGCCTATCATTTTGCAGAGCGCTCCAAAGGTTTCCTCGACAGAACAGGGGAGATCGAAAATCGTCTTTTCAGCATTCTGGACACAATCCCACACTGCTATTTCCAGCCCTTCATGACTCCGCCGACACATTTCACACGCCCCCCTCTGGGAAGCAGTGGCAGAATAACAACCAGCAAAGGACCAGGCCCCAAACAAGTCCGTTCTCGTTCTCCAAGGCCCCGGTGGGGATAACACCACCCCATATTTACTACTCTGGTTCATGGCGCGGCCCTTGAGGCCGCGTTTCTTTTATCGCTTCCTTTTTCCACACCTCTTCTTGCCTTTGGTCCTGTACAGACACACGATGTGACACTCCATCTGACCTCTGTTTGGCAAAAGGCCTAGAAATTTGCGGTAGAAAAGAGGGATCTTGTTTTGGTTGGGCAAATACGGCCTCTGACGCGATCGTCCGCGTCCTGATCTCATGCGCCACGGCCTCTTCAGCCGAACGCGCCTCGGCCCATGCCTGCCGGTTCACCACGAAGTCAGCCGCATTCTGTTTTCCTGAAGACTGCTGTCCTTCCAGAATAATCTGCCTGATGGCCATTTCTGGTGTCAGGGTCTGCGTGTGTTCGTCCTCCTGATCCAGCGCATCAGGCGCCTCCAACCGACCTGCGCCATCAATATCCACAACCACCCCGTCACGCCGGATCTGGTTCTTTTGATAAAGAAGCGCCATGCGCGCCGTATCGGTATAGAGTGTGCAGGCCTGACGATGACGCGTCATGGCCACATAAAGCAGTTCCCGATCCAACCCCGCACGATTGAAGACAAAGGCCCGATCCACACTGGCCCCTTGTGCAGAATGAAGTGTCACCGCATAGGCATGTTGCACCTTAATCGGACGTTCTTCTTTGTGCCCCTTGGAATGGTGGCCAACAGGGATCAAATCTGCCCAACGTGTCGTCACCTCAAAACCCCGGTCAAAAACAAGACAGAGAACCGGTTCTCCATCAGGGTCCCGATACGCCGCCTTCACCGTTGCCAGATCATTATTGCGCACCAGATGCGCCCCGGCCTTTAGGGTTTCTCCAAAGATGAGCCGATCACCAGCAACCAAAGGCAAGGCTTCGACGACGGATTTGCGTCCACGCGCGGTTGCCTCAACAGTAATCTCACACGCGCCAGCATGGTCCCCCTTGCTGATCAGCACAGAACGTAACGCCTGATTAAGGGCTTTCACTTCGGCATGGGTACGGGCCAGAACCAGCCGTGTATCATTGGGGTTTTCACTGACATCCTGACAGACCGCATCAACCAATGTCTGCTGCAACGCCTCGCCGTCCCCTATGATGATGCGACCATGGGCGTCATAAGATCTTACCGCCTGTTCGACCTGCCCGGCGGCCAAAGCCTGACTGGCCTGTCTTTGCCACATCTCTTTCTGGCGCCTAATGGCTTCCAGTCTTTGTGTCCCCAGTGTCTCCGCCAATAACCGCATGGGAGATCCGGGAGCCACCGGTTTGAGTTGCCGTGTGTCCCCCGCCACAATGACCTTGGCCCCGGCTTTGGACGTCACCTCAAGAAGCTCCGCCATTTCCATGGTGCCAACCATGCCGCCCTCATCAAGGATCACCACATCATGGCGCGCTAATGTTATGGCCTGCGCATGATCAGGATCCGTCAGACGATTCAGAAAACTCCGCAGAACAGCAGCCTGTGCCAGGGGTGTTTGCGTATCCTGCGCAATGACAGAGACCGCTTGATGGGAAGGCGCTGTTACCCAGACCCGACAGCCCGCCTCCCGTGCCACGGCTGCCGCTGTTCCCAGACTGTAGGATTTCCCAGTGCCGGCTGATCCCTCAACGACACTCACCCCATCGCGGTTCAGAGCATGACGCACCAGATCGGCCTGTTCCTCTGAAAGGGTTTCTCTCTTTGCCAGAACGCCTTCCAGTCTGTCTCGTGACACAAAGACCCGTTCATCGCGACGATTGGTGGCAAGACGCACAAGCGCACGTTCCGCATTGATCACCTCTGGTGTGGCGTAATGCAGGTTTCTGGTCTGGGAGAGAGCATTCCCCGTTAACTCAATCAGATGCTCCGACCGACGGGCCGCATGGGCTTCTTCCAAGGCCTGTGCCAACGTCAGCCTGCGTCCCTGACAGTGTTCCAAAACGGTGCCGATCAGATGCCGATCTTCAAACACGGCGTCTGTCTGGGTCAGTTCCTCAAGGGCGCAGGCAAATACCGTTTGGGGATCCTGTGATGGAATATCTTCCAAGTCTGTCGCGGCCAAAGCACACTCCCATAGAGCCTCTGGTGTCCATCCCTCCTCCCGGACTTCCTGTTCCCACCGCGTCCGCAAAACGGCCCGTGAGGGCAGGTCTGACTTGGCTCCACGCGTGTTCCGGGAAATATGTTCAGCCGCTTCCCTATGATGGGCTGTCTGTATCCCTCTATGACGCGCTTCCTGTTCAATGGCCGCCCGTCTCTTTGAGAAGCGCTCTTCCACACTGGGTGCCACACCGGCCACACGGAAATTCCGACCATCCTTGAGTGTTGTCAAACCAAGATCCCGCTCCAGCGCCTCACTCAATGCCAGACGATAGACGGCGCCCATTTCCTGTTGGTGCAAAAGCAGTTCCCGATTATCGAGCGTGCCGGTTGAGCCATCTTTACGGCGACACACATTCATCAACACGGCATGCGTATGGATCTGGGGATCCCCCGCACGACTGGTGGTGTGCAAAAATGTGCCGGCCATTAATTCGGCGGGTGTTTCTCTCTGACCGCCATTGTGACCCCTTCGCGTGACAATCAGGCCTGTTGTAAAGGCATACTCAAGTGCCGCAAAAACGGCCTTTTCTTGCGCGGCCTCAATACGATTACGTTGGCTCTCTGTTCCCATGCCCCACAAAACCGATACTGATTTGGGGGCCGCAAATTGCAGATCATACCCCACACGACGTTGCCCTTTGCTCTGAACCAGAGCCTGCCCCGTCAACGGATCGCATCCCCTCGCCAATGCCCTGAAATCAGATGGACTGACCTCTGCCTTTTGCTCAACAAACGGAAGGCTTTGTCCCGGAAGTTTACAAACAGTGGTCCACCAGATGCCAGGTTTCTCACCGGTGCCATTATCCAGATAATAAGCAGCCCGATCCCGTCCTGACCAATCACCACGTTTCCGAGGGGCACGCGCAGGGCGTTCCCCCTTCACTGTCAAAACGCTTTGCGCCGTGAGATCCTCATTCACTGCGTCAATATAATATTCGACATCCGATAAGGGCGTGCAGGTAAACATGCTTTTATGTCCTGAGCAGACTACTTGTCTGATCAGGATAGCGCCGCCTGAAGAGGATCAGCTGTTCCCCTCAGGCCACATCAGGAAGACCGGCAGAAAGCTCAAAAGAATTCCACCTAATGCTCGGAATCATCCGCAAAACCATCTGAAATGCTAGACACCTCTTCACAATGGATTCTGCAAAACAAACGGCTCTTTCCTGCCGGAAAATATGCACCGTCTCTTCCTAAAAGCATCGAAGATGCGTGGTGTGTTGCTAATTTCTAAAGGGAACGGGAACAATACAAAGGAAGGTATGAAACCAGACCATGTCTCCGAAGATGTGAAGGTCGCAGTGAGGGCGGATACACTCTGCGTATCAGGATCCTGTCAGGTCATGGAAAAAGAAACACACTCTTTATTCTATGACACCCTGTTCCCTGAAACTCTGTTGCATCACAGGAGGGATACTCATGCCCCGCAAAGACAAGATTTCTTCAGTTACAATGGTCGGCACGATTGAAGATCTGATTGCTGATCTGGAAAATGAACGCAAAGAGCGTGCCGCCAGAAAACCGGCTACAGCCTTTGGCGTCATCACACAGATTTATCCAACCCTTCTCAGAATGAAGGCCGATGGCTGGTCAGATATGGAAATCTGCACCACGCTCAAAACACGGGGCATCACCCTCAGCCCCGGAACACTCTCCACATACATGAAGAAAATTGGTCGGGAAAAACGCACCATAAAGCCAAAACCACCGCGCACACCCAAAGTGGATTCCGCGACACCGTCTCCTCCCTCGCCCTCCATGCGCGGCTTTACCTCCCAGCCACCGCCACTTCTGGACGCCTGAGGTCATCTTGACCTCCCAGTGTCGTCTCATCACCCCTGTCACGATCTGAGTTTTTCATAAGACGATCCTACACTTTTGATTGGGAAGGCACTGAAGCCCTCCCAATCAAAAGGACATAGGTTATGAAACAGGCTGTCAAACGCCTCGTGCTGATTGTTTCTGGCAAGGGCGGTGTTGGGAAAACAACCTTTGCCCGCCTTCTGGTCGATACTTATCACACCCGAAAAATACAGGCCTCCCTCTTTGACGCTGATGGTCAGGTGGGAGGTCTGGCTCGCACCTATCAGGATATGGGTGTTCTGTTTTACGACCTGAGGCAGGAGAGAGAACGCGACACGCTTCTCAATTCGATTGATACCGACAGGGCCGTCATTCTGCATGATCTGCCAGGTGGATCACGGTTTGAAATTTCGAAGATCATTGATACCGGCGATGGTAAAAGCGTCGAGGGATTTCTGACCGCCCTGACGGAAAACCATGTCCGTCTGACCCTTGTGCATCTTCTGGATCATGAGATCGAGAGTGCCCAATCCGTCGGCCAGTATCTGGAAACCTTCGGCACAGATCTGGTCGACCATGTCGCCGTTCTCAATCTCCGGGAAAGCCGCGACCTGCGCAATGACTTCCCATACTGGTATGGTCATGAGGTCTCAGGGCAACGCCGTTACGGTAAAGCGCGAGAGCGCCTCCTCTCTGCGGGCGGTGTGGAAATCACCATGCCCGGTCTCCACGCGGCCACCCGCGCCAAGGTCAACGCCCTGAACCTTCGATATGCTCAATGTCTGAAGCACCCGGACCTGACCATTACAGAACGGAGTGCCGTCTCTCGCTTTCTGCGCGACTTTCATAAAGGTCTGACCCCTGCAGCAACCTTTCTTGGTCTGGCATGAGGGAGGAGACAACCATGACAATTTTTGACGACACGGCCACGGCCCTGAAGATGTCTCCCAAAGACCGCAAATGTGTCTGGGCCACTCTGGGGGAGCTGGGCCTGAGCCCGGATGATCCGGAAGTCGTGCGCCTTTTGGTCACAGAATACACTAAAACAACCCTGAGCGCGCTCTCTGCCGATCTGGAACAGGCGACGACCAAAGCCCTCCGCGCTTTTGAAACCGCCCAGTCTCAGACAGAGGCAAGCGCTCAGGCCCGTCTTGCCGCCCGACAGGCTGAACTGGCCCAGACCCTGGCACAAACGATTGCCACCTGCCTCGAAGACAGTCTGGAACGACAGACATGCGTGAAAGAGCAACACCTCATGATCACACAGTGGGGCATAGGGCCGGTTTTGGTCGGGCTGGGAGTCTGGTTGGCAAAACTCTGGGAAGGCGGTTCTGCCGGCACGCATAACACACCCTCCGTCTGGCTGGCGTCTTACGACCCGTGGGCGCTTTTGGCCGCAGGTCCAATGCTGTTTATGATCCTGCGCCTTCTCATTGGCTGGACGGTTAGAAACCGCCTGATCAGAGCCCTTCTGGTGCTGCCTCCCCTTGACGAGGTGCGAGGCTGGAGAAAACACCGCGATTGAGAACCTTCATCACTGACAGCCCTATTCAAATAAAGGGAATTAAAAAATGTTTCTCCAACAATCTCTATTTTATAGAGCCATGGTTCCTATAGCTCACAGATATGCACGCCCGCCTAATAACACCATGTCCCGTGCTCCGATATGCATGACACGGTCAACTATGCTTGGGTTCTCATACCGCATCAGCATACGCAGATCTTTATCTCCTGTGATCGTTGCCAGTTCAAAGCAATCACGATGTAACGGGATCACCCTAGCATATGAAAGAGCGCTTAGGTCATTTTAACAAACACTACATATTGATATTTTCACCAGAAAATGTATATATGTAGTAAGTCTAGCGGGCCGATGTGTGCGCTGGGCGGTTTATAGGGGATAGACTCGCGTCCGTTCCCGGAAGCAATTCCGGCAAGCGCGTTATAAATTGAGAGTTGTGGAGCCAAACGGTTGAAACCTCCTGCATGAAAGCCCCCTTGGGGCATGCAGGGCCAAAGGTAGAGACCTCGCCTGCGGAGTAGCAGCCGCCGTTAGGCGCTCGACAAGAGGCCACCCCGTGACCGACCCAGCAGTAACCTCTCAGGAGGGCACGCTAGGTCATGTCTGCTCATCAGAATTCTTTATCTCCACTTCGTCTCCGTGAAGTCGAGACCGCTTCGTGCTTACCGCCTGCACAACAATGCACCCCGAAGATTTGGAAGCCGGATCAGGTGCTCACGCAGAAAAAAGAGCAAGAGGCGCAGAATGACGATCTGGATCGTCCATATCCGCCGATTACTTACAAGTATGACTCCGCATCTTCCAAGAAAACAAGAAGCACTGTCACATGGTGTCGCACTCTGTGCCCCTTCGAGCCTGATCCTCTATCCCGTCACATCGTCGAAGCAACCTTCGGACAAGGTGCTATCGTGGAGACATTACCAATCGCCGGCCATACAGCGGTAAGATTATACGAAGCAGCATTCGAGGTGACGAACGGAGAAGGGACACAACGTCAGGGTGCGGCAAGCCTGGTCATCAGTGTTGACACAGAGTACCAGCAGTGGGGGCATGAGAATATAGCACTCTCTTATCAGGTAACAGCCGCACATAAATCAGGACGACTGATCCAATTCATCGTATTCCCGATGCTAGGGCAACGTATTTCTTTCGGTTCATTACCAGATTTTTCCATGCGTCTATTGGGGAAACATTCCCGTTGCCGCGAGACAGTTCTGACAATCGCCCATTTTAACGCTGCCGAATGGACGATGTTTGCGGATCGTGACGAGCTTGCGCCATTTTTGGATGGCGTTCGGAAATCGGTGGTGACGTTGCTGGCCCCCTTCATAGCCAGAACTTACGACCCAGCGACCCGTAACCCGCGCGTTTTTACCTGCAGCTTTGTAGATACGATCCTGATCTCGCCAGCAGGCAACGGGTCGCTTGCCGAATGGGGCCATTTGCTGAATCACGAAAAATTCGTTTTACCATCAGGAAAAATAGAAAAAATGAAGAATTTTCTAAAAGACAACAGACTGGGCTTCATCGATTACGCGATAAGGGATACAGAGGTTTGCCTGTTGGCACTTGGCCACTTTATCAAATGGTGTAGCAAACAGAGTTATTCCCATCGCGGATTTAAAGCAGGCATTACACTGGGAGGCACGAGCGTCAATCTGTATACAGCGTTTGAAGGAGGACCGGAGTTACTGGATAAAATGACCGGCATGGAGAAAAGGCAAATCAGGACGGACTGGGGGTACACCAAATGGGTAAAAGAGCCATGTGATGCACGTGTGATCCACGATCCCCTCGCGGCAAGATGCTACCACGGGGGCTTGAACGTCGCATACGTGCACGGTGAGAGGAAGGCACCGCCGGGATACGCAGTCTATGATATAGACTTGAGTGGCGCCTACGCTAGTGCGATGGCCTGCCTCCTCTGTCCCACCTTCCAGATCACACGCGCCATGCGGGTCGATGAAATTGTAGAAGCTGTCGAGGCCGGGCACCACGTTGTCGCACGTGTAAAGTTCCAGTTCCCTAGCGATTGCAAGCATCCATGCTTGCCAATCTCCACCAAGAACGGACTAATTTATGTATTGAAGGGAGTCTCCTTCTGCACAGGACACGAAATCATAACAGCCATCGGCTTGGGGGCGCAGATTGAGATTATCAACGCCGACATCTGGCATGTGAAGAATAAGCCTATGTTCGCGAGATACATCGGGAGCATAGTAAGAGAACGGTCGAAATACGCGAAAAAGACGCTGGAAAACTTACTTTACAAGGAAATGATCAATTCACTCTATGGTAAAATCGCACAAGGGATAAAGCACAGAAAAATCAGCAATTTTTCAATACCTGAGGACGGTCCACGCATGCTGGAAGCGTCCGCGATTACCCTCCCGATCATCGCCGCGGAAATCACAGGGCTCATCCGTGCAGCCTTGTTCGAACTTAACGCCCTCTGGCGTGCCGACGGCGTTAAAATTACATCCACGACAACCGACGGCAGCCTCGTCGTGGCACCTGTAGGCTATAATTTTAACACCGTAGCTACACGCTCACCAGCGGCGGCCCGATTGCAGACAGGGCGAGACACCGCAGGGATCACCGGAGACCTCCTTGAAATAAAGGCAATAGGATCATCATTAACTGTTTATCGGACAAGGGCGAACGTCGTGTACGATCAGGATGGAAAATGCGTGTCGAAAGCTGGCGCATCGATGAAATTCCAAAGCAAAAATCTGGACGATATCGCAGCGGAAATGCGCAGCATCGCGGCACACGACAAAATAGAAACCCGGGAATCAACACAACTGACATCGGCCTTCGCGGCCAGAACGCGTAAAGCTCGCGATCTCGTATCGATATCGATCCATAAAAAGGAACATCTCGACTATGACTATAAACGCCAACTCGGCAGAGATGGTGAGACGACACCATTTACGACTATCGAAAAACACGACAAGAACCGTGAAATCGTTGATAAACTACATAAACAGCAGGTGCGCGCGACACCCGAAGCAATAGCGCTCAAGGCCTCCGGCACACGCATGCGACGCGACCATCAAAACGATGTCGAAACGACAACCATCTACCGCGCGATCCGGCGACTGGCTGCAAAAGGTATTGGCGGGTGGCAATGGGACAAGACCCATCCAGCGTTTGACGTTGACCGTTTCGTGAAAGCGCAAGACGCAAAGAGGCCCCCAATCCGACTACCAGTCGAGGCAGCCGATACAGTATTCAGGATCGCGGCGGCACAGGCCGAAAACTATATTGACGCCACCCTAATGCTTGAGGCTGCCATTCCGTGCGCCAAGACGCATCTCCAAAACCCCGAAGCAGTATTCGCGTCTGTGAAATCCAAGGACCTTCAACACGCCAACGATGCACCTATTAAGATTAAAAACACGAAATCTAACGAACAGTCGTGAGCATGTTGACGCAAGTTGCGAGGTAACGGGATAAAAAGTGACGAAAATTAGAGATTTTCGTCACTCCAAAAAATAAGATGTTAGAAAATCTTCTTGATATAATCAGGAACAAATAAAATGTTGACAAACCGGCACAGGGGGAACCCCAATGTCTGGCACGCAGCGTTGCAGCCACGGATGACACTCCCTTCGCCTATAACCTCCTGGTGTCGCCCCGTCAAAATAAACTGGTTTCCAAGCCTCTGTGGCCAGTCTCCCATGTTTTTCGAGTATTGGATCGGAGAGGCGCATTGGACGCCTGTAGCCTGCTTAAAACGGCCTATATGCAATATAATATTTACAACAATAGGTGCACTGATCTGATTACTAAAATGCAAGAGAGAATGGCCTCCCCAAAGCGTGGTTTACAAAACCATAGGTGCCATTCCTGCTCTAACTACCCTAGGTGTTTAGTCCCGTGGTTTGATGGATTGGATTGATGATGAATCTTTCTGGCTCTGAAGTCCATATTTTGCAGACATATTCGTAAGGTGTGAGGCCACTGAGGGTCTTGAGCCTTCGCCCGTAATTATAGGCTGCCATGAAGTCATTGAGGTGTGTCCTCAACTGCTCATGACTATCGTAATGGAAGCGTTTGACGGTTGCTTCCTTGATTGTCCGGTTCATCCGCTCAACCTGACCGTTCGTCCAGGGATGATTGGGTTTCGTCAGACGATGTTCGATCTTGTGAGCTTCGCAGATCATGTCGAAGCGCATGGGGCGAGACCAGGCCATATTGCGGTTACGGGGCTGATCAGCGAACTGGATGCCGTTATCGGTCAGAATGGTATGGATCCGATAAGGAATGATGCTCAGGAGATATTCGAGGAATTCCCAGGCGGTCTTCCGATCGGCTTTTTCAACCAGTTGTGTGACAGCGAATTTGCTGGTCCGATCGATGGCGACGAAGAGATACAGCTTGCCTTCAGCAGTTTGGACCTCGGCAATATCGATGTGAAAAAAGCCTATGGGATAGCGTTTGAAGCGCTGGCGTTTGGGCTTGTCTCCCTCGATATCCGGAAGCCGGGATATCCCGTGGCGCTGAAGGCAGCGATGCAGAGCCGAGCGTGTCAGATGAGGGATGCTGGCCTGCAGGGCATAAAGGCAATCATCCAGCGGCAGCAACGTATGCCGGCGAAACGCCACGATCATCGCTTCGTCCGTCTCGGACAGAACCGTGGATCGCGGCTCTTTGGGACCTGTCTTCTGATCCTCAACCGTTTGACGCTTCCGCCATTTTGCAACTGTTTTCGGGTTGATCCCGAACTCCTTGCTCAGCGTCGCGAGCGAAGCCTGCGATCGCTGTATTGCTGCTCGCACGGCGTGCGTGGTCGTGGCGCTCCCATGACGTATCTGTCCCATAATGCTTCCTTCCACTCTCGTGAAAATACCACACCATCAAACCACGGGACTAAACACCTAACTTTGCGTTCTGAAAGCAGACATTCAGCTTACCCCCCCTAAACTGTCTGTCAGCTCAGCAGAAACAGAGCAGACAGGCAGCAGTCGCCCTCTCTCCGGACATAGAGTTTTCCGGTCTTTTTCCCGATAGCGGACATAACTGGTTCAAAGCTAATCAGCCGACTTGCGCAGGAGTGCATCTCGGGTCGGTGAGGTCCTCACCGGCTCTAACTGTTGCTGCCTGCCCATTCGGACACTCGAAATAACTTCGCAATGCTGCGACGCGGCCCGCCAAACCGGGCTTACGCCACATTCACACAACCACGACAAGACTAGAGGGACAGCCAAACGCAAGCAGAAGTCTATTGATCAAATTGAAAGTTCGGCATCGTTTGGCTTCATCTGGTGCAAAAGGCCATCGTCTTTAAGACGGTCGTATGCAGCCCGGATCGCGTCCTCACTAAATTGGTTCCGCTTGGCCTCACTCCATCCCTGCATCTCGCGAATGATCGTCTCAACTGGAAAATGGCCTTCGTGATGGGCAAGCAAATGGACCGAGGAAAGAAGCTCCAATCCGTAAGGGCTTTCGTAGCCCTGAACCAGCTTGTTCAAACGATCAATAATGTCACTTGCAGCAGTTCCGGCTTGGTTCAAAAACTCGTTCGCAACGGCACACCCACTGGGCGTCACATGCGATTGGCGCTCGCCGCTTAAGAAACCGTCGATCATTCCACGACGCTCCATCGAGATGTAGGCAAGCTTCAAGGTTTCTGAATAAGGGCCGTGAAGATTGCGGGCAAACCTGAGTTTGAAGTCCACGCCCAAAGCTTGCAGGAAATATGCGATTTTTTGCAGCGAAATTCTGTCAAAAGACCCGTTGAAGTAGCGTTCGAGATCGTTGAGAGCTTTGAGCAAAATCGCACGCTGGAAAGTCATCGGCAGGCTCGAATGAACGTGCTCAGGGACGTCGGTGGCATTCTTGGGCGCGAACAAAACAATCTCGACGTCACTAAGGGACGAAAGCTTCGCTTCGATCAAAGGGCGCACATCCGTCCAGTCCAGTCCGCCATTTCCGCAACCAAGAGGGGGGATCGCAATGGACGTTATGTCGTGTTCTTGAATCGCCTCGACGAGTGCATCGAGACCGTCTTCAATGTACTCAATCTTGGACTTCGAGCGCCAATGGGCCTTCGTTGGGAAGTTGATCAGGTATCGCGGTCCTTCTGAGGCAAACAACTCCTTGGTATCGAAGACGAATACTTGTCCTGGACTTAAACCTTTGGCATCGCACAAAGATTTGTAGGCACGGAAATTTGCGGGCCATCTGTTCTTGAACTCCAGAGCGACGCCTTTTCCCATAACGCCGACACAGTTGACAGTGTTCACCAGAGCCCCCACAGGCTCGGAAAACATGTCTCCTTTTTTGGTTCGTATCGTCATCCGTAGAAGCACCCATGCTGTGTCAAAATCGGGATGTTCCATGTCGAAACAGCCATCATCCCCTCCAAGGTAGCTCGCATCCTATCCGTTTTCACCACTATACACATAATTTTGTCCAGCGGTACCGCGCCATAAACCAAAAATTCTGCCATACGCTTCGCGCTACGCGTCATGCGCTCCGGCGGGGTTGCCATGTTGTGGTACCACTTGCAGACACCCGCGTAGCCGATGTCTGGTATCGCCGAAATCATCGGAGCCTCATCGAAGACGTCCCAGTGGACGTGGTCTTCGAGCTTGGTAAGGTCGGATTCAATCGTTGGCATCGGCGCTTTCGAATTCAGTGCATAGTCGCTAAAGCAAGTGAATAAACCGGAACCTATGAATGATTGTGGTGAACTGACCAAAAAGATCCGATCATCCTCGCAAGCTTTACGAAGTTCCACCCCCGCCGGAGAAATCAATGGTACGTTCCCCATGTAAATGGTGTATGTGAACGGCGTTATTGGGCTAAAATAAAACGGTACAAAATCGTTAACCACACGACCGTGCGGCATCTGAAACTCGTCTGTTCCACGACGGTCCACAATTGCTCGATATGACGTTTGATGACAGCGTTGAGGGCATTGATGTCGCTTGGCTCTAACTTCACCATCCATAAGAAAGGTCGATAGGTCTTCATAATGAACCTGTCGAAAAATGAATCGGTTCGGCAAGTCTGCACTCCTCGTTTAAGCACCCTCAGATACTTGATACGGTTTCCCCAAGCGTTGCAGCTAGGTATCAGGCTTGGTTGTCCTCTCCATGAAACTCTACTGAATATCAGCTTCCTCTAACCGGACAACCCACCAGTTCCACGTAGCGAAAGTCCGTAATCCGCCCTTTGTGTCTGCCCAGAGCACCACGCCGCGCGGATCATGAAGGGCTACTTCGGGCTACGAGCCGCCCGAAGCGTTCTAAAAAATGTCAGCTTTCCGGTGTATTCCACCTCAATAGCGGACTTTCCGCTCTCCCCCCCAATCAGCCTATCGACCCTCAAGAGAGACTTATAACAATATCCCTCCATATAGGCCTCACCCTGAACCGGCATTTGCCTTTCCCATAATGTTTGGCGTAGACATTTCACTATTCGAAACAAAGGGGAATTTCCCTGGGTAAAAGCCTATGGGCGACTACAATGTGCGGGTTCGAGTCCCGCAGTTCGCACCACTAACCTATTGAAAATATTGAATAAAGTACCAGCTTGGCAGGACAAAAGGACCGTGTCCCGTTCACCTTCCCATAATGGGAACCGACATGCTCCGTCTGCTTGGCTCACACTACCACTTCCGCCGTGCCATTCCCCACACCCTTCGCCCCCTGCTGGGCCGCACAGAAATCTCGCTCTCTCTCCAGACCAACAGCAAACGGGTTGCACGCGAACGCGCAGCCGGGCTTTATGCCAGAACAGGACTGTTCTTTAGTAAAGCCAAAGCCATGTACGAAGACGCCTCTCCAGAAGAACTGAGAAAGCTTCTTGCCCACTATGAGGACCTCATACGCGATACAGACCGTATGATTGCTATTGAAGAAAAGAAAGTGAGACTCGAACGCACTTATGAAAAGGCAAGATTCTACCTCGACAAAGCGCACAGCCTGAAGCAACTGCAAGAGTTTATTAAGATATCCAATGACGGCATAGACAGGCTGATGGCAGGCTTCAAAAAACTGCACGCCACGGCCTCCAAAGACTATCTACGCAACGCCACAGAAAAAACCATGCTGCGCGAGCAGATTGCCAACCTAAGCGCCATCGTGGTGTCTATCAAAAATTCAGCACAGGAAACGGAGGCCGCCTTCATGCCTGTGCAGGCAGAGCCCTCAGCCCGCATGGCTCCCAACAAAGTCACACCCAACGCTAAGAAGACGACAGCGCCGACCATCACCGAAATGGCTGAGCAGTTCATTTACCGCGATAAAACCAAAAGCCCCGGCATTATTCGCGATACCGGCAAGACCATCGGTCTTTTTGTGGAAGCCTTTGGCGACAAGCCTGTGGACCAGATTACCGGCGGGGTGGCTGGGGAGTTCCGGGATATGCTCTTCGCCCTGCCCTCGACGCACGGCAAACATAAGAACTCTCCTGGCATTCATGACGCGATTGTGCGCGCCAAGGAGCAAGAGCTGGAAACCCTCAGCGGTAAGACGGTCAAAAACCATTTCTCCCGCCTCTCCGCCCTCTGGGGGCATCTGGTTCAACGCGAAATCGTGACCCGTAATCCCTGGGCCGGGTGGAGCTATGATGTCACCCAGAAGATTGACCGTCGGGACTGGACAGACCTCGAACTGGCCCAGCTTTCCACAGCACGCTGGACAAGCACCACAACATCCTTACGCAGTTATGTCGGGATGATTACCATCGCCCTGTATACCGGCATGCGCCTTGGGGAACTCTGCAACCTGCGCACGCAGGATATTGTGACCGTCAATGGCATTCGCTGCTTCCATGTCCGCCCTCACCCGGAGGATAACTGGTCACCCAAAACAGTAGCTGGAACACGGCTTATCCCTATCCATAGCCATCTTTTGCAATGGGGTGTGCTCGACCTTGTGCAGGAGGGAGAACATTACCTGTTCCCAGACCTGAACTCCTCCGCCCGAGGCCGCGGAACGGACTTTGCCCAAGCCTTTTCAAAATTCAAGAAACGCCTTGGCCTGCCAGAAAGTGTCACCTTCCATTCTTTCCGGCATACAGTTTCGACCAAACTGCGAAACCAAGGTGGCAATATCAGAGAACTCTGGATTGATACCTTGCTGGGCCATGAAGCCAGCCATCGGTCTCAGGGTACCACAACCTACACAAGCGGCATTGCTGTACAGAACCTGCAACAGGTCGTAGAGGCTCTGAACTATCCCACCTTTCATATTCCGCTGCCTGAATAAGCTTAACCCAGCCACAAAGAGCAACATGAAGGAATTGCCCCCTCAAACCGCACCAAAGGAAGTGGAGCGGAAAAAATCTATTGACGACACCCGTTTATGAGAGCATCTACACCACATGAAAGACAATGGTGTGAAAAAACTACCCCTCTCAGCGCAGGTAACAATCATAGCAGGCCACCCCTTTAGAGGGCGGATTGAGCCTGTTGCGGGTGCTGAGACACTAGTTGTGCAAATGCGCGATACTGCGCCCGATGGGGTCAACTGGGCCTCTTGCGTGCGCACTACCGTGCCGGGGCGGCGTGAACCAGACTGGTTGCAAACGGGGGATGTTCTCTTTCCGGCCCGTGGCAACGTGTCTCGTGCTGTTTTAATTGATGAGCAGATTGGCACCCTTAAGGCCGTTGCTGCCCCCCATTTCTTTCTGCTGCGCGTTAAAAAAACCAACCTACTGCCCGCTTATTTGGCATGGTGGCTTAACCAAGACCCCGCACAGCGCCATCTGGAGCAAAATGCCCAGAGTTCTACCCTTGTGCGTAACATTGCCCGTACAGTGTTGGAAACCACGCCCCTTGCGTTACCCCCCCTTGCTGAACAGCAGAAGCTTGCGGGTTTGGCGTTAGCCATGCACCAAGAAGAGGCCCTTCTGATACAGCTTCGCCAGAGCAACCAACAGATTATGACCGGACTAGCCAGAGACCTTCTGGCACGCTGATTTGAAAGCAGGACAACAGTGATGACCGAACAAATTTCACAAGATACCGTTAACAGAACCCTATGGAGCGCGTGCGATACCTTTCGTGGCACCGTCAGCCCTGACACCTACCGCGATTACGTGCTGACCCTGCTGTTCCTGAAATACATCTCCGATGTGTGGCAGGACCATTATGATGCTTACAAAAAGGAATATGGGGACAATCCGGACCTGATTGAAGCCATGCTTCAGCAGGAACGCTTTGTTCTACCAAAAGGTGCTGATTTCTATACGCTCTATAAAGAGCGCAACGCCCCCGGCAATGGCGAGCGGATCGACAAGGCGCTGCATGCCATTGAAGAAGCCAACGGCACCAAGCTGAAGGACGCGGGCAAGAGCGTGTTCCAGGATATCAGCTTCAATTCTGACAAGCTGGGCGATGAAAAGCAGAAAAACACCATTCTGCGGCATCTTCTGGAAGATTTTGCCAAGCCGGACCTGAACCTGCGCCCCTCCCGCGTTGGCAATCTGGATGTGATTGGCAACGGCTATGAATTCCTGATCAAGAACTTCGCCGCCAGCGGTGGGCAGAAGGCGGGCGAGTTCTATACCCCGCCGGAAGTGAGTGAACTGCTGGCCCGTATTTTAAGCCCTCAGCCGGGTGAGAGCATTTGTGACCCGGCCTGTGGTTCGGCCTCCCTGCTCATGAAGTGCGGCAAGCAGGTGACGCAGAACCACAACGGCAGCAAGGACTACGCCCTGTATGGGCAGGAAGCCATTGGCTCCACATGGTCTTTTGCCAAGATGAACATGTTCCTGCACGGCGAGGACAACCACCGCATTGAATGGGGCGACACCATCCGTAACCCCAAGCTGCTGGATGACAAGAACCACCTGATGCGCTTTGACGTGGTGACCGCCAACCCGCCCTTCAGTCTCGACAAATGGGGGCATGATGAGGCTGAACAGGACGTGCATCATCGCTTTGCCCGTGGCGTGCCGCCCAAGACCAAGGGCGATTACGCTTTTATTCTGCACATGATTTCCACGCTGAAAGACCGCACAGGCCGCATGGGCGTGGTCGTGCCGCATGGCGTGCTGTTCCGGGGCAGTTCGGAAGGTAAAATCCGCCAGAAGCTGATTGAGGAAAACCTTCTGGATGCCGTGATCGGCCTGCCGGAAAAGCTGTTCTTCGGCACGGGCATTCCCGCCGCCATCCTGATCTTCCGCAAGGACCGCAAGACGAAGGACGTACTGTTTATTGATGCCAGCCGCGAGTTCAGGGCGGGCAAGAACCAGAACGTGCTGACCGAAGACAACATCACCAAGATTGTTGAGACCTACCGCGCCCGCAAGGACGTGGACAAATACGCCCACCTCGCCACACCGGACGAGATTAAAGAGAACGACTACAACCTGAACATTCCGCGTTATGTCGATACGTTTGAGGAAGAAGCAGAAATCGACCTGAACGCTGTGCGGGCCGAACGGGCGGAGATCAAGGCAGAACTGGCTAAGCTGGAAGCGCAGATGGACGTTTATCTGAAGGAGCTGGGTTATGCTTCCTGAGGGGTGGAAAAAAATCAGTCTAGCAGATGCCGTAAGACAAAAGATTTCCTACGGAATTGTTCAGGCTGGTCCACATGTGAACGGTGGCGTCCCATACATCAAAAGTTCGGATGTAAGAGACGATATTTCACTTGCTTCTCTACAGCGCACGTCTACTGACATCCACAGAAAATACATCAGGTCTTCTGTTCATCCCGGTGACATCGTATTTTCTCTGCGTGGAAATATTGGAGCAACATGCATCGTCCCGCCAGAAATTTCTGAAGCAAACCTTACACAAGGCACTGCCAGAATTTCATGTAGCCAGAAAGTTTACCCTAGCTTTCTGATTCAGGAATTGAGAACCTCATCCTGTATTCAACAGGCCCTCAATTTAAGTAAGGGGAGCACTTTTAAAGAGATATCATTAGAGTCATTAAGAACACTTAAAATAATCCTCCCCCCACTCCCCGAACAGAAGAAGATCGCGGCGATCCTCTCGAGGTGGGATCGTGCGATTGAGGGGACGGAGAAGCTTCTGGCCAACAGCCAGCAGCAGAAAAAAGCCCTCATGCAGCAACTCCTCACAGGCAAAAAGCGCCTCCCGGGGTTCACGGGGGAGTGGAAGAATTACAAATTATATGTAGTAGGAAATATAACAACAGGAAACACACCTTCTACAAAAGATGAAAGCCTGTACGGAGAAAAATTTCTATTTATTACGCCCGTTGATTTGGGCAGCTGCAAGTATGTAAAAAAATCAGAACGGATGTTGAGTGAAAAAGGTGCATCGATCTCTCGTATGATCCCTGCAGGATCCATATTTTTCTCATGTATCGGAACCATTGGAAAAATGGGAATTGCAACACGGGATTGTATTACAAATCAACAAATTAACGCTATAGAGGTTAAAAAAAATCATAATAATGAGTTTATTTATTATCAGATTTTTTCTAATAAAGAACAAATAGATAAGCTCACAGCCAAGCAGGCTGTTCCAATTATAAACAAAAAAACGTTTTCAAACTTTATAATTTCATCTCCATCACTCCCCGAGCAGAAAGCCATTGCCGCTGTCCTGAGCACAACAGACGAAGAAATCGCAGCGATTGAATCCGACCTCTCGCGCCTGCGTCAGGAGAAGAAAGCCCTGATGCAGCAGCTTCTCACGGGCAAACGCCGCGTGAAGGTCGATTAAGGTATTTCAGCTTACAGGATATTTGAAAACATGACTCCCGCTCCCAAATTTCAGGAAGAATACAGCGCCAAACTTCCGACGCTGGCGCTGCTCAGCACGCTCGGCTGGCGGTTTCTGCCTCCATCCGAGGCGCTGGCTTTGCGAGGCGGCAAGCAGAGCGCCGTGGTGCTGGACACTCTCCTACGGGCAGAACTGAAAAAGCGGCGCTTTACGTTCGAAGGCCAAGAACACAGCCTGTCCGATCAGGCCATTGATGCGCTGGTGTCACACGTCACGCATCCGGATTTCGTGTCCGGCCTGCGCGATGCCAATGACAAAATGACCACGCATCTGCTGTTCGGCATCGTTGCACATGAACGCATCAATGGACACAAGGCCAGACCCACCATTCCGCTCATCGACTGGCAGAACCCGGAAAACAACAGCTTTACCTTTACCGAAGAATACAGCGTCCTACGCACCGACCTGACGCAGACGCGCAGGCCGGACATCGTCTGCTTCGTCAACGGCATTCCGCTGGCGGTGATCGAGGCCAAGCGCCCCGATGGTCAGCCGGGCAAAAGCCCGACCGTGGAGGCCGGGATTTCCCAGAATATTCGCAACCAGAACAAGGACGAAATCCCCCAGCTTTTTGCCTACAGCCAGCTTCTGCTCTCCATTACCGGGCATGACGGGCGCTATGGCACCTGCGGCACGCCCAAAAAGTTCTGGGCAAGCTGGAAGGAAGAGGACATTCCCGAAAGCCGGATGGAGACGCTCAAGAACACGCCGCTTTCGGGTGCGCAAAAAGACGTGCTGTTTGTCGATCGAAAACCCCCGGCCCGGATATGGTTCGAGGACTGGGCCTCCCGTCCGCTGCATGTCACGGATCAGGATCGGCTGCTGATCGGCCTGCTCTCGCCCCAGCGCCTGCTGGACATGGCGCGGTTCTTTACGCTGGTCGACCGCAAGGCGGGCAAGATCGTCGCCCGCTATCAGCAGGTCTTTGGGATCAAACGCCTGCTGGAACGCATCAAGTCCCGCCGCAGCGATGGCGGGCGTGAAGGCGGCGTGGTCTGGCACACTACGGGATCTGGCAAGTCCTTCACCATGGTGTTCCTCAGCCGCGCCCTCATTCTGGATGACGATCTCAAGCAATGTCGCATTATTGTCGTGACAGATCGCAAGGATCTGGAACGGCAGTTGAGCACCACCTTCTCCACAGGAGGTGAACTGGCGGACAAGAAGGACAAGGAAGACGCACTCGCCACCTCAGGCCGCCGTCTGGCGCAGCAGATCGGGCATGGGCAGGAGCGGATCATCTTCTCGCTCATCAACAAATTCCACACCGCCACCACCCTGCCCGAATGCCATAACGACAGCGCGGACATTATCGTGCTGGTAGATGAAGGCCATCGCAGTCAGGGCGGTGAAAACCATGCCCGCATGAAGCACGCCTTGCCCAACGCCGCCTTCATCGCCTTTACCGGCACGCCGCTGCTCAAAGGGAGTGAGACCACCAACCGTTTTGGCAAGATCATCCACTCCTACACCATGCAGCAGGCCGTCGCGGACGGGACGGTGACGCCCCTGCTCTATGAAGAGCGCAAGCCCGATCTGGACGTGAATGACCGGGCCATTGATGCGTGGTTCGAGCGTATCACACAGGGGCTGACCGAGGAGCAGGTCACGGACCTCAAGAAGCGCTTCGCCCGCGCCAATCAGGTTTACAAGGCGGATGACCGCATCCGGCTGATCGCCATGGATCTGGCAACGCATTTCGACAACAATATTGATAAAGACCTCAAGGGCATGCTGGCCTGTGACAGCAAGCTCTCCGCCATCCGTTACAAGCAGTATTTGGATGAGGTCGGTCTGTTCGAAAGCGCCATCGTCATGAGCCCGCCCGATACACGCGAGGGCCATACGGAAGTGGATGAACGCAGGCAGCCGGAAATCCAGACCTGGTGGAAGGACAATGTCGGCAGCCAAAGCGAGGATGACTACACACGCGGCGTCATTGAGCGCTTCGAGAAAGACCCAGACCTCAAGCTGATCATCGTGGTCGACAAGCTGCTGACCGGCTTTGATGAACCGAAGAATGCTGTGCTGTATATCGACAAGCCGCTGAAGCAGCACAATCTGCTTCAGGCCATTGCGCGGGTGAACCGGCTACATGACCAGAAAAAGCACGGGCTGCTGATCGACTATCGCGGCATTCTGGCGGAACTGGACACCACACTGGCCAAATACGACGAACTGGCGGCCGAGAATGTCGGCGGGTATGACCCGAAGGACATTGCCGGGCTGTATAGCCAGATGAGCACGGAATACCGCGAACTCCCCGCCCTGCACAAAGCGCTCTGGGCCATTTTTGACGGCGTGAAGAACAGGAGTGACCTCCAGCAGCTGCGTGCCGTGCTGATGCCGCGTATGGTGGAGGAACACGGCCAGATGGTGGACGTGAACCTCAAGCGTCGGGATGATTTCTATGAAGCGCTGACGAAGTTTGCCGCCTGCCTGAAAGTAGCCCTGCAATCCGTGGCGTTCTTTGAAGACACCAGTTTCACGGAAAAGGACCGCGCCACCTACAAGGAGACGCTGAAGCAGCTCACCAGCCTGCGTCAGATCGTGATGCAGGATACCGGTGAAACCGTGGACTTTGACCAGTATGCCGAGCAGGTGAAGAAGCTGCTGGACCGGCATGTGGCAGGCGTGAAGGTCCATGAGTCTGGCGGCCTGTATGCTGTTGGCAAAATGGGCCAAAAACCTGAAGACGAAAAACCAGAAAACTGGACAGAAGAAAAAACCCGTAACGAGACAGACCTTATTCGCACCCGCATTACAAAGGTTATTGACCATGAGATGCAGGATGACCCCTATGCCAAAGAGGCCTTCTCCGCCCTGCTGCGCAAGGTTATTGAAGAAGCAGAAAGCCTGTTTGACCACCCTTTAAAGCAACTCATGCTGTTTAAGGAGTTTGAGGAACAGGTTACAGAACGCAAACTCGATACTATTCCGGCAATTTTTGAAGGCCACCGCCATGCACAGGCTTACTATGGGGTGTTCCTCAAAACCTTTGCAGCAATTTTTAACCATAAACAAACAGAAGAAGAGCAGCAAAGCTGGATTGATCTGGCCTTTCAAATTGACAGCATTGTCAGCAAAGCCGTGCGGGAAAACTCTCTGAGCCGTCCGGACATGGAAAAAACTGTTACACTGGCGCTCATCTCCCTTCTTTTTCCTGTTGGGCAAAAAATAGGATTTGGTCTGGATAAAATTACCGAAATTACCACACAGGTTATTCAGATTATGCGGGCAGGCCCTGCTGATACCTTACGCGGCTGAGCATGGCAGAGCGCATTTTAACCTATGGGGGAGACACTATCCATGTGGAGCTATTGCCGCGCCCCCGCCTTGGTTCAACACTACGCCTTAAAGTCTACCCAGACCTGAGCGTGCAGGCTTTTGTACCTGAGGGAACCTCTGACACTGCTCTAGAGCAGGCGTTACACCAGAAAACCCGCTGGATATGGCAAAAACTGCGTGACTTCCGTGCTGTGCAGGAACAGGCCACACCACGCGCCTATGTAAGTGGCGAGAGCCATTTCTATCTCGGGCGGCGGTTTCTGCTGAAAGTGTATCATCAGCCTAACACCCCAGAAACCGTGCGTATGCTGCGTGGGCGGCTAGACGTTTGCGTACAAGAGCCCCACCCCTTACGTATTCAAAAGCTATTAGAGCTTTGGTATTTTAAGCGGGCACAACAGGTGTTTCAGGCACGGCTGCAAGCCTTACTGCCCTCCACATTGTGGGTTACACAGGCCCCGGCTCTCAAGCTTCAGATTATGCAAACCCAATGGGGTAATTGTTCACCGGGCGGTACCATTACACTCAACCCCCATCTGGTTAAAGCGCCAAGAGACTGCATTGATTACGTGATCCTGCATGAACTGTGCCACCTCAAAGAACATAATCACGGCCCTACCTTCTGGACGCTCCTTGAGCGCGTTATGCCAGACTGGGAACGACATAAGGCTCGGCTAGACGATATGGCAGAACTGTTGCTCACACGCTGATGCGGCAGATCTAGGGGGGGGAATGTGGTCTGTCGGCTTTGCGGAGGCCAATCAGAAAAACCAGACATCCAAAGAGATGATCTTCACGAAGGCTCCCTCCTATTTCAGTCCTTCCACGAACGTGTGAATTCTTTCACAAAGCACCATTTGATTCACAAAACGTTAAAGAGCAAAATATGGGTATTTGAATTCAATTTATACCGAAAAATTGCCACTTTGTCCTATGATCGGATACTGGGTTGCGAGTGCCGACATTACAGTAACTTTTGACTAAACTACGTCACAATTAGCCATTCACTTGTTTCTAGTAAAGGTCGAAGAGTTTGGGGACGCCATCCCATGGCGAATACAGGTCCCGACCGTTCCAATACCTTACTTTCCCGTTGTAGAGGGATCTTTTCGCACGAAATACGGTATCGGCCGTCAAGCGTTCAAGGCACGCTGCTCCAATCTCGGGCACCTCATATCCCCTCTGCCCGTAGCCGTCATCCGAGATCGTCTGTGAAGGAATGACCATTAGTAGCGCCGCGTGCTTCGTTTCTTTCAGGATGATCGCGAACTGGTTCATGATAACCGAGTAGCCAATTGACGCATGGACGATGCGCGGGTCTCGATGGGCGAGATTTTGGAGTAACAAAGAGACTGCTTGGGGCGTAACTAGCTTCGATTTGTCGCGGATGATCCCTTCGCTCGCGTCGCGACACCAATCGCGAACATCAGCTGAAGTCGCAAGCGTCATAGGGATGCGAGTACGGCCAGCAAACCTTCTCGCTGAGGGAAGGTAGTTGGAGGTGGTGACAAAAATACTCTTCTGAGCCGCTTCGACATCGGCAACACCATGGAGCGCTGCGACCGCAGACATATTGATCTTATTTTTCGGCGCATAGCGCTTGGCTTGGACCAGTGTCAGTATGTCGCCCAATGGATCCCGCTGTAGTAGGCGGACGTCGATGCCACCATCATTCGAGCCAGGGCCAAGCTCGCATGTAAATCCTTGGGACTGGAAGATTCGGAAAAGCAGCGTCTCGAATTCCCTCCAGTTCAGACGGTGGAGGTCCTCCGGACGTTTCGCGAAGTGCGAATACAGCTCCTCATAGACGTCCGCGACGTACTGTTGGATTAGTCCGCACACCCACTGCCAGTTCTCTCGATTGAGGAAAGACTGGAACAACGGGCTAGTGTCCTGGGGATATATGTGAGCGCTGAAACTATCATTTCGCTCATACCAGAAACCCTGACGCTCAAGCAGTTCGCAGAACTCCATGTCAAGGCCATGAAAGTCACCGTCGAGCGCGCGTCCGAGGTCCCCATTGAAGTATAGGATCGTGACGACGGGGGTCTCTTCGGGTTCTCCTTCGGCCCGATCAGCGTAGGACTGGAAGCCACAGTCGAACCACAATTCGTGATGTGTCGCCCACTCCTGTATCGAGCACTGCAGCTTGTTGACCACACCGTCAAGTTCGGCATCGGATGGTGCCTGCGAGGCGGGGCTGGGATCCTGTCCTCCGTCAGACATGGTCACGTTCCGCCCCCCAATTTACCGCTTGGCTCTGTTTCCGCTGTGCGCCGATCGACAGTCATCTACCTTCTTCTCGCGTCCTCATGAGGCGGCAGGCAAGCATCTGCTTACCCCATCGCGTGGCAAACGTCTCGGAAATTTCGAACCAACTCCCGTCGTTGCCGACTCCGTGGTTGCGCCCCATACAGGAGCATTGACACTCGTGTCCAACAGCGTTGAGGCAGGCTGGGGAACACTTCTCCTGCTCGCGGTAAGGCTGGACTACGTAGACTGCACCGAAGGTTGCGAGGGCTCGTTCCACGAAGTCATTGAACCACGACTTGGGTATTTCCCAGTAACGCTCGTCGGCAATCCAGACGGGCGAGGTACGTCGGTTGTTCCGCAGCCAAGCCCGGTTTGTCTCTGCGTAGGGTACCCGCAGTCGCAGCAGTTCGCCCTTGCCGGTCCTACGAAGAATCACGGGGATTTCCCGTTGGTTCCAGATATCGGTGAGTTGCTCTGCGTTCATCTGTTGTCCCATAGGTTTATCTCGGAACAGGGGGCGGTCAAACCACGATAAAGGGTAGCTTGACCTTGCTTCTTTTGCACCTGCCTGACATCACTCACCGCAGTTGAATAGGCGCTCGTCTATGCGGTCTCCATAGAGATTAGGAGACACAAAGTATTCTAAGTGAAAAGTTAGATACACAAATTTTGTCTGAGTAGAATGCGCATATGAGCCTTTTATTCACTCATCGCCGTCAAATGGTTAGATAAATCATGTCTGCTATGCAGAAAATGAACTGGGCAATTCTCTGTCAGAGGTGAGGCGACTGCTGCCTGTCTGCTTCTGTATCACTGAGCAGACAGGCAAGTCAGGAGGGGAAGCGGAAAGTCGGCTTTACGGATAAAAAACTTGAAAGAAACATTTAGCCGCATAAAATCGATCGCGCCTACATGAGCGTAGATGATGAATAAGGCGATCAGAATTTTAATAATCAAGATAGCTCTAAAAATTTTCCCTGCTTAGGAAGCATTTCATATATTGGACCTTCCATACTTTTTGCCTTTGATATAACAAAAAGGCATTCTCTCAAACACTCTATAAGTTTCATGATTATTTCATTTTCACTTGTATCTTCATTAGGCATATAGAAAATTCCATAATGTACCGCGTCATCATAATTGTTTTTTTCTTCCTCAGTTAAACAGTTATAATCAGCGTCTTGTAGTTTTATCTCTACGATCAATCCTTCAGAATTTATTTCACCAAGCAATGCTTTGATATCAAGCTCTATAAATCCAAATATATTTGGAAAACTGTTTCTCCTCTTCCCCAGCCAATTGAAGCATTGATTTATTCTAGGTAAGCGGTCTTCTTTATTTGAATATAATACCGATATATATTCTTCCAAAATTCCATTTTTTATTTCCCTCATAAATACTTCTGGCAAGATAAAATCTTTAACCTGCTTTATTTCTAGTGCACTATCATTCCAATCAACAGATTTATTTAGTCCATTAGCTTTAACATATCTGTAAAGGATAATATTTTTGGAAATATCAGGATTCTGAACGGAACTTACAATTGAGCATGCATCGTTCATCGGATAAAATCCAAAGCATGTTTTATATATTGAGAGTTTTTTTGATGTTTAGTTATTTTTATACGGCCGTCTGAACTAGGCATGCCACCATGCTTCGATTTTAGCGCATGAGTATATTGAGCAATATTTTCTTTTTTAAATTCTATATTTAAAGTTCCGTTGCCGTATATAATAACCCCAACAGATTTTGTTTCAGTATTAATGAAATATATTCTTGAATAATTTTCCGGCAAAATAGAAATAAAATTTACGATCTTTAGCATGCTCCTTATTTGACCAATATAAGAAGCGACCTCTCCATGAGAGGAAATTTCCTCAATTTTATTTTGACAATCATTCACAAATCTTTGCACTTCATCCTTACAAGAAGGAATCTCTAACAAGGCATCGAAATACGTATAAAGTGAATGAAAAGGCAAATCCCCTTCTATTCTAGAGTAAAATTTATCAGATTCCAATTTCCTATCAGAATAATCTACATCAGAAATACATTGAATATAATGTATTTTTAGTTTTTCACTATTTTTTGAATAAACATCTGGCGTAATATTTTTGGAAATATATTGCGATGCAAGTTTCGGAATATATGTTTTAATTTCCATCTTCTAAAAACCTCTGAATTGCCTGCCCAAGGGAACCTGCGGTGTCTTTTGTAAGGGCAACAGAGTTTATAATTTCTCCCTGAAACTCAGGGTCCAAGAAATCAATAATCATTATTTCTTTCGCGTGGCCTGCACGAATCCCCATAGGGAAAAATACCGATGATTTTCGAACTAATTTTTTGTCGCCTTTTTTAATATAATCAGACATTTTTATTACTCCGTTCCAAAGGCTCATATCGCCTGATAAAAATCATCGAAAAACATAACCCGAAAGACAAACCAGGGAAAGCCTTTCGGTAAGCTTCTACAAAGCGGTCAGTAGATAAACCTTTCGCAGCGTTTGGGGTTGCGTCCTTCACCACACAAGCCTTCCAGCAATGTTGAGTCTGCTTTGCGACGGCGAATTGGTAGGCTACCATGTCCGACATGAAGGCGTTAGCCGACCATAACCATGAAGATGTTTGACAGCAAAACCAGTTCAGGCCCCCGCAAGGCCAGAACCTACAGAGACCGTCTCCAGCAGCGGTAATTTTGGCACAGCGTGACCTGGCACACGCGGCTCACTTCTTAGACTCATCACTGCCTCTCCCCATGATCCGGCCCGCATCGCCTGCCGCGTTACCGGATTGGCTGACACCAGGCACTGCTTCAAAAGCCTGCGTTCTTTCAGGGCGGCCTGCACTTCTGGTGACGCAAAATGCTCCTGCACGTCCTGCTGCCGTAAATAGGCAGCCTCCGCGCACGCTGTTGCAATCCGCTCTCTGGCCTCGTCTGCTGTTATGGGGGGCACCTCTATAGATAACCCAAACAGTGCCTTCAGCATTCGGGCAATAAGGGCTGCCAGCAGCCGCTCCAGCATCTCTCCCAGCGTGCTGTTTTCCAGCCGTCGCACCATGTTTTGGTAGGGCACGGCAATTAATTCCGCCCGACACTCAGACCGTTTCCACCTGGGCCGAATACGTTGCCTTAATGCTTCAAGCTTTTGGGCATAGTCCGGTGGTACGGCTATTGGGGGTGGTTTGTTCGCTTTGACAGCTTGTACCGTCAAACGCGGTGGGGATAGGGGAACAGGTCTATTGGCATCCGACAACAAGGCGACGAGCTCTTTTTTCTTCAGCCCTAGCACACGATGCAAAGCCAGATGAGCGCCTCCATTTTTGCCAATCAACCAGACGTCAGGCTTGTCTCCCTCTCGAATAAGATACCCCTCCTCAGCTACCCTTTCGATAAAAGAAAGTAAGACCCTCCCCTCTTCCTGCCAACGTTTGCGCAAGTGCGTTCTCATGGCTGGCAACACTGATTTCCCAGCTTTGCGCTTCGTGACCTGATGGGCCTTGTCCGTAAATGTTGACTGTGGCGTATGGCCTTCTCCCCAAAATGCCTGCTTGAGGTCTGTGGCGGCCCGCTGCATATGGGGATTGGAAGACGCTTCCAGCGCCCTGATGACCGCATCATTATGCTTGCCTGATGTCAGAGGCTGACCAAAGGCCAGTTCTGTAAACCGGGCCACTTTCTCGTTCCTGATACGGATAAAGCGAGAGTCCAGACTGCGTCCGTTAGTGAGGGTTTCAGCAAACACTACATGCCAGTGCCGGTCATAGCTTTGACCATCAGCCCGCTTTTTCTGGTGCTCTACAATCATCAAGGGTGGGTCAGCCCCAAATTCACTTTGGTAAAGTGTCACTATTTTCTGAAATGTCTCAGGTAATGTCGCCTGTTCCGGGCTGAGGATAACATGACGCAGACCATACCGCCGTTTGGCGTGACGTGCATCTTTGACCGCCTCGGCAAGGGCAAACTCCCTGCCCTGCACGATCCTGACTTCTTCATTCTCGTCAGTCCGCATAAGGTGGCGGAACAGATGCCGGTGCGTGCTTTCGGCTGTGATACGAGAGGCCTTGATAATCATACCCGTATCTCCCGTAGCAAAGAACGGGCATAAGCCGTGGCGTTATCGACGGCCAGGAGGGTTTGCCCAACATCGGCACTGCGGCCACCGTTTAAAACATGGGCTATCTGATTCAGATTATTGCCAATGGCCGAGAGCTGATGCGCCACCTCCTGCAAGGCAACAACAAGGGCATCATGTCGGCTTTTTGTGGCGACAACAGCCAGCATCACAGACCGCAGCCATGACGAACAGGTGACACCAGCGGCACATGCCGCACGCTTTAAAACAGCATGTTCCGCATCGGACAGGCGGATACGCATATCATGGCACCGGCCATGGGTTTTTGGGGATTGTCTGACAGACATGGCAAGGCACTCCTTCACCACAGAAAAGGGGGTTCACGGGGGAAAGCAACGCTTTCCCCCTGACCAGTTTGCAAACCATCGGAACACAACGTGTCCGCTGGTTTGCACGGCTGGCTTTAAGGTAACCAACTTTTCTGCAAGTGACCGGGCCGAGAATGTGATGCCCCTCAATCCGTGGCAGGCTCTAGCGCCGGAAAAGGCTTTTTAGCTCGTGATAGGTTCTCAACAGCCTACCTTAAAAAGGTATTTTCAGAAGACTGTTAAACGAGGGACGACGGGGAAAGGGGCGCTCAGGGAATGCTTTTTTAGCGGAGATTTTCTAAGGGTGTTTGAATAACAATATGGTCTTTCTGAATAATGTCGCGAAAGACTGCATCTGTTGTTGCCCAGTCCAGCACATCGACTTTCCAAGGTAGCAGAGAGGAAGAAAAAGCCTCTTCCAAACCGACACGCACCCGTAAAGGCAGCGGCTCTTCGCCAATAACCGCAAGGTCCAAATCTGAATACGGCTTGGCAGTTCCTTTTGCTCTAGAACCAAACACCCAAACCTCTTTGTCTGGCACAAACTCTTTGAGAAGAGTTGTGACGATAAGTGTTTCTTTAGGGGAAAGAGCCAAAGCAGATGTCATGCTGTGCGTTCTTTTAGGACCTGCAACAAGAATGCAGCCTCTTCTATAAAGTCAGGGATACCTGCCACAACCTGCCGTGCCGTTATCTCGTTATAGGTATGGCTCGTTAAATTGCGCATCTTCCGATACACGCTCCATTCAGCCCACGAGCCTTTTAGAAGACCGGCTTCATTGGCGGAGCGAATAAGGTCTGGAAATCCCATCCGGTCATATTCTTCTGGCGAGGCCGCGTTCTGTTCCAAAAACCGCTTCAGGGTTTTGTGGCTAAGTTCATAGGTAAATTCAAAGCGCTGTATCAGACCATCCCGTAGCTGTTCATCTGTTGGTGCGCCCTCATGCCGAACCCAGCCTTCTTTCAAGCGGTCAAGAGCCCGTTCCAATGGCGTGAGATACAACATGCTGCTCTTTACCCTTTGCTACGCTTCATACCTTCATGCAGTCATAGCGTATTCGCACACTCTGCAACACCGCGAATGCGGCCCCTTTGCCCGGCTTGACCTTCCCATAATGTTCAACCAAAATGCCTACCAGAAATTCAACCCCGAAGGTGACGGCAGAACACTTTGTTCGTCTTTTCAAGAGGTTAACTGCGGGACAGTGCAGGACTATGAAGGTTCGAGTCCCGCAGTTCGTACCACAAGCTATTGAAAAAACAGAGGTGTTTTGTCCGAGAGGGAGTTTTCCCATAATGGGAAAACTCCATGCTCCGCGCCATTCCGTCCCGACGCACAGGATAGCCTCGTTGTCACTTCCGCCGCATCGTCCCGGCAATGCTCTGTCCTCTGTTGGACAAGACCAAGATTTCCCTTGCCCTTCATACCTCTGATAAACTATCGCCCGCGAACGTGCAACTGCCCTGTACACCAGAACGGGACGGCTTTTCTTTTCAGAGCAGGCAAGACGCAACACCCCACCAAAGACGGACCTTCTGGCTCTCTACCACGACCTGATTGAAAGATACGAGACGGCTATGAAGGCTCAGGAGGAGAGCTGCGACAGTCTGTCAGCCATTCTATCAGAAATGAGCATGATGCCACAGACAGCACATGACCAAAAACCGGATGCTGGACTATACCCGCCGTTATTGTGTTACAGAAACCACTTGAAGGTGTTTTATTTAGTGCTGGCACCCAATCACCTAGACGTGTTTCGTGGTTATCCATGATCTCGTCAGATAAGACTTCCACAAGTCAGCGGTTCTGGCCTTGGAAAGGAGATGAAATAGCACCTACGCCCGTCACCCAGTCACTAACGCCCTTTCTCTGGCCCTGATTTGTGCGACACGCTCAACAATGCTGGGGTTGTAATACCGCATCAACATGCGTGGGTCTTTGTGTCCTGTAGTTTTCGCGAGTTCAAAGCAATCTCGATGCAATGGTGCAAGGCGGGTACATCCGACATGGCGCAGATCATGGAAGGTCAATTCACCCGCCAGACCGGCACGCTTTATCGCAGTACGGTAATGATACTGGACGTGCCATGTTGTGAATCCGCCATCATCCGCATCGGCATCAGGATCGCCGAAAACCCAACCATCCAATCGGCGCGGCAGGATATTTCGCATAGCGTTGATGCACGCTGAAGCAGCACTGGTAAGCGGCACATCGCGGGCAGAGCCGTTTTTGGATCGAGGGATGTGAATATGTGTCTCGTGGACATCCTTCCATTTCAAGGCGCGTATCTCACCCTGGCGCATGGCGGTGTGCATGGCGATCTGGACGACCCATATCAGCCAGATCGGTCCATCGTCACAAGCGGACAGCAATCTCTTTTCGTTCGCGTCCGTCAAATCGACACAACGCCCTTCATTGGCTTTGGGCCTGGCCACCCCCTCGCATGGATTATCGACCTTGTATCCATGCTGACGTGCCCATTTGAAGACAGCCGACAGGAGATTCAGTGAATTATATATAGTGGAGGGCGCCTTGCCTTCACTGACACGACGATCTCGCCATGCGACAATATCCGTGATTTCAACCGAGATAATGGGATAAGAGGCGATGTCTTCTTTTTTCCATGCAAGAAGACGGTTGATCTCTTGCTTGACGCCGCGTTTCTTCGGGCTTTCCTCTGTCATGTAAAGATCAATGACTGTGGATAGCCTTGTCCGCCTCTCCCGCGTTTTGTCGATGAACGTGTCACCGTCAATTTTACTGACTTTCGTCGCTTTGAACTGGAGAGCGTCAGCAAAAGTATCGAATGTGCGGCTTACAGCCACGCCTTTACGTCGGATTTTGACTTCATACTGAGCCGGGCCGCGATAGTAAATTCCCGGCTCTTTCGTCTTCGTATGCTTCGCCATTTTTGTCATCTCCATGACGAACAGACCTTGCTCGTTTCTGGGGATGATTTTAGCGCTTGTCGCAAATTGTCGCAAAAAAGCGGGTTTAATAACCTTGGACGGATCAGGAACATCCATCTAAGTCATTGGAATCATTGGCGGAGAGAGAGGGATTCGAACCCTCGGTACGATTGCTCGCACAACGGTTTTCGAGACCGCCCCATTCGACCGCTCTGGCACCTCTCCGTGGGAATGCGTTATAGGTGTGCTGGCGCGAATACGCAAGCGTTGATCCGCAGGAACATGAACCGGTTTCCTGTGGTAAATAACCGGCCTGTGGCAGAGCCTGCTCCTGTTGCATCACCTCCACTGGCCCAGCAATCGCAGCCTTTCCTTCTCCTGCGGGCAAGACGGTCAAGATATGTGTCAAACATCCATATTAAGTGAGAGTTTATGTGTTTGTTCAGACCCTTACTGAGGGTGTTTGCGTCTTGACGCTATGCGCTATCTGGTGCAAGTCAGCGTGCACTATAGATGTCTTTACCAAATGCTGAATAGAATTGAGGTGTGTTTGTGGTAGCCGGGTTATGGTGCCCGCGTCCCAAGAGGAAAGAGCCGCAGCTTGACCTATGTGCCTGTGCCGCCATGTTTTTTCGATATGACAGATCATCAGAAACACCTTCAGAGTATGGAGCGCAGTCCTTATGGCGTGTCGGCAGCACAGACACCGCCACAAAGCGCCCTTAAAACGCTAAAAGTGGTTTTTCTGCTGATTGCCCAGCCGCACCAGACGCTCCACTCCCTTCCCATCGCTTTTGAAATGGCAGCCCGCCACCCCAATGCGGAAGTGCATGTTGCCTGCCCAACCCAGAATCATCTTGATTATGCCCGCTCGCTAGGTCGGCTCTACCCGGCGGCAAAGATCATCTATGACCTGCTCCCCATTCCCGCATGGCTTGGCAGACTGGTCGAGCGTAATGGACCCGGCCCGCTTGAACGGCTGGCTTCCCTGTTTTTCAGCCGCCATTACTTCAAACAGTTTCAGGCTATTGTCGTACCGGAGCGGACATCGCTCTACCTCAAGCGCATGGGGGTGACCAAGCCCCTGTATATCTGGACACGCCACGGTGCGGGAGACCGCGCCATTGGATTTGCTGACGATATCAAGCAGTTTGATTTTGTGCTTCTCTCCGGCAAAAAAGTGGAACAGCGGCTGCTTGAACGGGGTCTTATAACCCCCGGCGACTACCACATGGGCACTTACGCCAAGTTCGATATTGTGGAACGTCTGCACAAGCAGCAGGCCCGCCTGTTTGATAACGACAAACCCGTTGTGTTGTACAACCCGCATTTTTCGCGCAGTCTGACATCATGGTACCAGTTCGGTGAAACAATCCTGAACTACTTTGCCAATCAGGACCATTACAATCTGATCTGTGCCCCCCATTACCGCCTGTTCAATGGCCACAAAAAACAGGCCGAAGCTCTGGTCAGGCGCTTTGCCAAATATCCCAACATCCTGATCGATACCGGCAGCACCCGCAGCATAGACATGACCTACACCATGGCGGCTGATCTTTATCTGGGGGATGTCAGCAGTCAGGTTGCCGAGTTCCTGATCCGGCCCAGACCATGCATTTTCCTCAATGCCCATCATGCGCATTGGCAGAATAACAAGGACTACCGGTTCTGGACACTGGGGCAGGTAATCGACACCCCCAATGAACTGGGCAAGGCACTTTCTGATGCCTTTATCCGTCAGGATGAGTTCGAGGGCAGGCAGCGCGCCTATGTTGCTGAAACCTTTGAACATCAGGACAGAAGCCCGACATCCCCCGGAGCGGCGGATGCCATTATGCGTTTTTTGCAAAAATCACACCGATGAAAATCGCATACATTATAAACTCCGTAGAAAGCGGTGGTGCGGCGCTCCCCGTTCCGGCCATTACACAAGTCATGCGGGACGCCGGGCACCATGTTGAGGTTTTTGCCCTTACGCGGCGCAACGGTCTGGCTATTGAGCCGCTGGAAAACGCAGGGCTTGAACTTCATATCCGCCCCGGTTCACGCAAGGACCATCTCGCTGCCCTGCGCTGGCTGCACCAGCAAATGCGCGCCTACAAACCCGATGTTATCTGGACATCGCTCAGCCGGGCCACTCTGCTGGGGCAGGTGATTGGCCAATGGCAGCACATTCCCGTTGTGAGCTGGCAACATTCTGCACGGCTCAAACCCCTGAATGCCGCCCTGCTGCGCCGCTTCAAAAACAGAAGCGCCCTGTGGGTGGCGGACTCTTCCTGCGTGGCGGAACAAACGCGCCGCACCCTGGGCATTCCCCCGGACAGGCTTGTGGAATGGCCCATTTTCAGGGCAGACCCCACGGTTCCCACCGCACATCCCTGGCAACCCGGCACACCTGTACGCATTGGCACGTTGGGCCGGCTGCACCCGGTCAAGGGGTATGACACGCTATGCGCGGCCATTGCCATACTGCAAACCCGCTCTGCTCTCCCCCCTTTTGAAGTGCTGATTGGCGGAGAAGGAGAAGAGCGGCCCCATCTTGAGGCCTTGATCGCTCAGGGCAGGCTGCCCATACAGCTCGTGGGGCACATCAGGGACCCATCGGTTTTTCTGTCCCGGTTGCATCTCTACGTCCAGCCTTCCCTGTGGGAAGGTTTCTGTCTGGCCGCGCACGAAGCCATGCTGGCATCCCTGCCGGTCGTTGCCTCCAATGCGGGGGAAATCCCGTCTTCCATTACCCCTCAGACTGGCCGTATTGTGTCACCGCAGGATAGCGCGGCCCTTGCCGATGCTCTGGAAGACCTGCTCAAACAGCCCCAGCATCTGGCAGCCATGGGCCAACACGCGCGCACCACAGTACTGGCCCGTTTTGGCCCGCAGCATTTTGACCGGATCGGTCAGGATATTCTGGCCCGCGTCGAGCAGATTGTGGCCCGGAACACCAAAACCGCAACGGCCTGACCCTGCCCCACTGCCAAAATCATGCCAGACCGCAAGTTCTTTATTGACGTGGCTGCGAGTCTGCCAGTAAAAGCCCCGCTAATCCACACAGATGGAAGCATGTCGTGCAAAGTCGCGGCCAAAGAATAAAAAGCGAGCTGATTTTTCGCCTGTGCCCAAGGTGCCGCGAGAGTCAAGAGATCGGAAAGAGAGACAGTTTATGTTCGCAGTTATCCGCACTGGCGGCAAACAGTACCGGGTTGAGCCCAACATGGTGCTGAAGGTTGAAAAGCTGGAAGTCGAAGCAGGCTCCACCATCACCTTTGATGACGTTCTGGCCGTTGGTGGCGAGAGCGGCACAACCATTGGCGCTCCCACAGTTGCTGGCGCAAAGGTAACGGCCACCGTTATCGCTCAGGACCGCCTCAAGAAGGTCATTATCTTCAAGAAGCGCCGTCGGCAGAACAGCCGCCGCAAAAACGGCCACCGTCAGCCGGTTACCGTTCTGCGCATTCAGGAAATTAACGCCGCCTGATTTCCCCTAGGGGAAACAACAGGCCGGTTAGACCACGGAGGACTTAGGTCATGGCACAAAAAAAAGCTGGCGGTTCATCCCGTAACGGGCGCGATAGCGCCGGACGCCGCCTTGGTGTAAAAAAGTTTGGTGGCGAGCAGGTTCTTGCTGGCAACATTATCATTCGCCAGCGTGGCACAAAGGTAAAGGCTGGCGTGAACGTTGGCGTTGGCCGCGACCACACGCTGTTTGCTCTGGTTCCGGGCAATGTGCGTTTTGAACGCCGCGCAGAAGGCCGCGTCCACGTTTCTGTTGATGCGCTGCCCCTCGCAGCCGAATAAGCAGGCTGGGGTTTTTCCAGCCTACGTTTTAGCGTAGCTGGAACGCAAAACAGGGCCGGGCCGGAAGGTTCGGCCCTTTTTCGTGTTCCGGGGCGGAAGGTATGTCATGAAGTTTCTAGATCAGGCTAAAATCTACGTTCGCTCAGGCGACGGTGGAGATGGTGTGACAGCCTTCCGTCGGGAAAAATACATCGAATTCGGTGGCCCCGATGGCGGCAATGGCGGTCGTGGGGGGGACATTATATTCGAAGCCGTTCCCAACCTGAACACGCTGATCGATTTTCGGTACACCCAGCATTTCCGCGCCCGCAAGGGCGGCAATGGTGCTGGCTCGGACCGCACGGGTGCGGCATCCCCTGCTGTTGTCATCAAGGTACCCATTGGCACCCAGATCATGGATGATGACCGCGAAACCCTGCTGGCCGATCTGGACGAGGCAGGCAAACGCGTAACCCTGTGCCGTGGGGGAGATGGCGGGTTTGGCAATGCCAACTACAAAAGCAGCACCAACCGCGCCCCCCGCCGCTCGGACAAGGGTTGGCCGGGTGAAGAGCGCTGGGTATGGCTACGCCTTAAGCTGATTGCGGATGTCGGGCTTGTGGGCCTGCCCAATGCTGGCAAATCCACCTTCTTGTCTGTTGTGTCCGCAGCACGCCCAAAAATTGCCGACTACCCCTTTACCACCCTGCATCCCCAACTGGGCGTTGTACGCCTGTCCATGACCGAAGAATTTGTGGTGGCGGATATTCCGGGGCTGATCGAAGGCGCGCATGAAGGCACGGGTCTGGGCGACCGCTTTCTGGGCCATGTGGAACGCTGCGCCGTGCTGCTGCACCTGATTGACGGTGCCGCAGGCAACGTGGTGGAGACATGGCGCACCATCCGCCACGAACTGGCGGCTTATGGCGGCGGTCTGGCCGAGAAACCGGAAATTATTGCCCTGAACAAGACAGACGCCATGACCCCGCGTGAGGCGTCTGCCCGCCGTGCGGCGTTGCAAAAAGCCAGCGGCGCCCCTGTGCTTCTGATTTCTGCAGTAACACAGCAGGGTGTTCCAGAACTGTTGCGCATGTTGCAAGATAAAGTGACCGCCGCCCGCAAGGACGCGCAAGACCAGTCCTGACCCGCCACTCTGCAATGCCATAGCTGGAGGGGGCCTTGTCCCCCAACGGATAAGCCCATGACCATAGACAGCCCCCGCCCCTCACTCCTGCATGCAAAACGGCTGGTTATCAAAATCGGCAGTGCTCTGGTTGTGGACCCCCAAAAAGCTGCTCCACGGCAGGAGTGGCTGGCCAGCGTTGCCGCAGACATAGCGGTTTTACGCAAACAGGGGGTGGCGGTCAGCGTTGTGTCTTCCGGGGCCATAGCGCTGGCGCGGCATGCGCTGGGACTTGCAGGCGGGCCGCTACGGCTGGCGGAAAAGCAGGCAGCCGCAGCCGTGGGCCAGATCAGCCTTGCACAGGCCTGGAGCCACGCCCTTTCCGCCCACGGGCTGACAGCCGCCCAACTGCTGCTGACCCCCGAAGACACCGAAGACCGCAAACGCTACCTGAACGCCCGCGCCACCTTGAATACCCTGCTGGAACTGGGTTGTGTGCCGGTAATTAACGAGAACGACACCATTGCCACAGCCGAGATCCGCTTTGGAGATAACGACCGGCTGGCCGCCCGCGTAGCGCAGATGACCGATGCAGACCAGCTTGTACTGCTCTCCGACATTGACGGGTTGTACACAGCCGACCCACGCACCAACCCCAGCGCACGGCACCTGCCTGTTATTGAAACCCTGACGCCAGAAATCGAAGCCATGGGTGGCGAGCCGCCACCGGGGTATTCTTCAGGCGGCATGCGCACCAAACTGCTGGCGGCCAACATAGCCACACGCTCGGGCTGCGCCATGGCCATTGCCATTGGCAAAACCATGCACCCGCTTCAGGCTCTTATGGATGGTGCGCGCTGCTCGTGGTTCCTGCCCCAGAGCAACGGGCATACGGGCCGCAAGCAGTGGATCGCGGGCAGCCTGAACCCCGCGGGGGAAATCAAGGTGGATGCCGGGGCAGCCGAAGCCCTGCGCAAAGGTGGCTCCTTGCTGCCTGCGGGCGTTCTGCACATACAGGGCAGCTTTACACAGGGTGATCTGGTGGAGGTGGTGGATGCCAGCGGGCGCATACTGGCCCACGGCCTTGCCGCCTATGATGCGGAAGATGCGCGCCGCATAGCCGGGCATCATTCCAGCGAGACAGCCAGTATTCTGGGCTGGCAGGGACGTGATGAGATCATCCACCGTGATGACCTTGTTATGGTCTGACGTAGCAGACCACGGCCACCACAGCGACCGCCCCGCAACACTCGACCTCAGGGCCTGTTACGGGAGGGAAAATGCAGCACGGGCTCGGCCCGGCCTGTGTGGTCATCGTAGCGCGGACTGGATGTGGCAGAACGGGGCTGCCCGCCCTCCCGCGAGAAATCGGGCCTGTAAGCTTCCTGATTGGCGTCCGGCGCTCTCTGGCGGCGCTGGGTTTCGGCATTTTTTTCCGGCGGTCCGTCCCCCTCTTCATGCCAGGGCATGCGCCTGACCGGAGAAGACCTACAGGTATCGGCCTCCATTGAGGGAGCCGGAGGTGCTTCCTGCCGGGCCTCATAGGCATCCGACACCCTTGGAGCGCGCAGTTCCGCAAAAACAGGCACACCGCGTGAGGTGGCTGGTTTTTCTGCCACAGGGGGGCGCACCTCCTCCACCACGGGCCTGCTCCCGTTCTCCGCACGGCGGGTAAAGGGGAGAGGCGGCTCCGCCTCATACCCCGCATACCCATCCGGCACGCCATTGGCCTGCATGGCGCGCGCGCGCAACTCCGCCTGAAGTTCCTCCATCTGGAGGGAGAGTTCAGCCAGCCTGCCTTTGACGCCAAAAACGGCAAAAGGCATCATCATAAACGCAAGCCCGAACACAATGCCCACCGCCAGAACCAGCAACTGGCCCCATAACGGCACCCATTCGGGAAAAGACAATGTCATCATCAAAAGCCGTCCCGACCCTGTGTTGCGCCTGCGTGGATGATCTTACATACCCAGCGCACGGCGGTAGATGTCCAGCAGGGTTTCCTGCTCTTCCACTTCCGAAGGCTCCTGTTTGCGCTGGCGAATAATCTGACGAATGACCTTGACATCAAACCCGGCGGATTTGGCCTCGGTAAAAATGTCCTTGATGTCGCCTGCCAGCGCCTTGCGTTCTTCTTCGAGCCGTTCAACCCGTTCGATAATGCTTCTCAGACGGTCTGCGGCTATACCGCCTACTGCTGCGTCTTCTTGTTCGCCATCCATGTTCGGCTCCCTTTGTTGCACATCGTATCTCAGACACAGAAATACGGAAGACCCAAAACCCGTATCCTGCGGCTTGCCAAAGGCGCGGGCTTATCGTGCTGTGTGCACGGGGTCAATGATCACACACCATTCTAGCCCTTGCAAACACGTCCTGAGCCTTCCATAAGCGGAGCAGCCTTTGTGCGCTGTGGCATAACAGCGCCTGCAAACGCCTTATATTGACGGCGGCCCTGCCCACCACCCTTGCGGGAATGTTTTTCCATGGCTCTGGTCAATCACACGGGACCTTTTGATTTTGTTATTTTTGGCGCAACGGGTGACCTGTCGCGCCGCAAGCTGCTTCCTGCTTTTTTGCGCCGCTTCCATGCGCAGGAGTTCAGTGATGACGCGCAGATCATCTGCATTGCCCGCACGGAGCTGAACACGGAGCAGTTCCGTGAACAGACCGAGGCCGCCCTGCGCGAGTTCGCCCCCGAGAGCGCGCGGGACGAACAGACCCTGCGCCATTTTCTGGGCCTGCTGACCTATATTACGCTCGATGCCCTCAAACCCGGCGGAGACTGGCAGACACTTGACGCCCTGCTGGGCGACAACGATCGCCCCCGTGTTTTTTATCTGGCCACCGCCCCCGCGCTCTACTCCCCGCTCTGCGAAGCACTGGCCCGGCATAACCTGATTAACCAGCACTCCCGTGTGGTGCTGGAAAAACCCATTGGCGTTAATCTGGGCACCGCACGCGCCATTAATCAGGGTGTGGGGCAGTTCTTCCCCGAAGCGTCCATTTACCGCATTGACCATTATCTGGGTAAGGAAGGGGTCCAGAACATTCTGGCCCTGCGCTTTGCCAACCCCGCACTGGAAAAACTGTGGTCGTCCGAGGCTATAGCCCATGTACAGATCACGGCGGCAGAGACCGTGGGGGTGGGCAGCCGCGGCTCCTATTACGATGAATCGGGCGCCCTGCGCGACATGGTGCAAAACCACCTGTTGCAGGTCCTGTGCATGGTAGCCATGGATGCCCCGGCCTCGCTCGGCTCAGATGATCTGCGCAACGAAAAGCTGAAGGTGCTCAACGCCCTGCGCCCCATGACACCGGACATGGTGCGCCGCAACGTTATTCGCGGGCAGTACGTGGCAGGCGAGATCAAACGCCAGGACGTCCCCGGCTATAATGAGGATTTGGGCACCGGTCGTGCCAGCAACACGGAAACCTTTGTAGCCATCCGCACCAAAATCCGCACTGCGCGCTGGGGGCATACCCCCTTCTACCTACGCACCGGCAAGCGACTGGCCACCAAAACCACCGAAATTGTCATCCAGTTCCGCCCGCAGGTATGGCCAATCTTTACCAACATGCCCTCTCCGGGGCGGCTGGTTATCCGCATTGCCCCGCGTGAGGAACTCTCGTTTGTCATGGCCGTGCGCGACCCCGGTGCAGGCGGGTTCCGTGTGCGCAATGCCACACTTGGCATGTCTTACGAAAATGCATTTTCGGTCACATATCAGGATTCATACGAACGCCTTTTACTGGACGCCGTACGCGGGGACCCCGCCCTGTTTATCCGCCGTGACGAGGTTGAAGCCTCATGGCAGTGGATTGAACCCATTCTCAACTCATGGCGGCATGCCATGACCCCGCTGGAACCCTACCCCGCCGGAAGCTGGGGTCCAGCCTCCACCCGCTCCCTGCTGGCCCGCGATGGCGCCCTGTGGCACGAAGATATGCTGACATGACAGACACCAACACACCCGCCCCCAAGCCGAAACGCGGCCCCTTTGCCCAGCGAACCCTGCGCCAGCATGTTCTACGCCGGTTGGCCATGGTGCTCCCGCTTACGCTGCTCATGATCGTGCTGGCCAAAAGCGGCATACTGGAGCGCATGGTGGACCGGTACACGTTTTCTGCCCAGAGCTGGTACGATGATACGGCTCTGATCCAGCATCTGCGGCTCAGAATCACCCAGAACGGCATGACGCATGACAGGCCCGACTGCCTGCTGTTTGTAGTCAACGGCAATGACCAGCCCACGGCATCGCGCATTGACGTGATGGAAAAAAGCACCGGCACATGCCCTGCTCCCAAGGGGGAACTGCCCAGACTGTTCACACTCAAGGTGGACCGCATGAACCGGATTGTCCTCTCCGACCAGGGCTCACCCGGCCAGTTCCACCCCATTCCCTGAGCAGAACCCCATCCGCCCCCACGCAGGGCCTTATGCTCTGGCAGCAAATGCCTTGCGCAATGCGCGCGCGCCAAAGCGGAGTGCCGCCTTGCCGTGGGGCATGACTGCATAAAAGTTAAGAAACGCATGCAGGGTTCGGGGGTAGCAGCGGTACAGAACCGGCACCCCCGCCCGCTTAAGGGCTGAGGCATAGGCCTGTCCCTCGTCCCGCATGGGGTCACATTCCGCCGTCACAATAACTGCCGGGGCCACCCCGCCCAGATCAGCCGTGTGGCCGGGCACAAAGTGCGGGTGCGTCCAGTCCTCCTCACGCTGGATGTATTGGGTGGCATACCACTCCATGGAGCGGCGGGAGAGAAAATACCCTTCCCCATATACGGTCTGCGATGGCAGATTATTACGCCCGTAAAGCGATGGGTAATACAGCAGTTGCAAGGCCGGATTGGGGCATACGCCCGCCCGCCCCTCCTGCGCCAGAACGGCAGCCAGATTCCCCCCCGCACTATCCCCCGCAACCGCCACCTGCCCCCCCCAATGCCGTGCAGAAGCACCAGCCAGCCAGACCAGTGCCGCACGGGAATCTTCCACCGCTGCGGGAAAAGGATTTTCAGGAGCCAGTGCGTAATCAGGCAGCAGCACTGCCGCACCCGACCCCCGCGCAAGACGGCAGCATATGCCGTGATGAGAGCTCAGGCCGCAATGCACAAACCCGCCTCCGTGCAGGTACAGTACCGCCCCACGCACACGCCCATACGGAATGTAAAGCCGTGCCGCCAATACGCCTGTCGCCCCCGGCACCTGCACACTCACCACCCTGCGCAGCGGCAGGGAGGACAGACGCTGCGGAAAGGAAGGCGTGTCCATAGCCTTGCGCAGCACTTTTAAAAAATGCTGCGGCCCGGATAGTGACGCCACAGGCTGTGCCCCGCCCGGCCCCTGATCTTCGTTACCCTGCCCTGCGTTCTGTCTGGACCGGCGTTTTTGACGATGCTCCTGCCAGCGGATCAGCCCCAGCAGCACGCGTGAGGGCAGGTTGGGCCGAAGTGGGGCTGAAGCGGATGCGGGAACCAGAAAATCAGACATAGGCGCATGATGTGCAGCCTTGCCTGCTCCTGCCAAGAGCGCTTTTCCAACATAAAGCCCTTGACCTGCGCCAGCCGTCAACGCAGGGTGCGCGGGCCAGACGGTCGGACGGTCGCTGTTGTGCGTTTTTGCGTATGATGGAGGAAAGTCCGGGCTCCACGGGAAGAACGGTGCCGGTTAACGACCGGCGAGGGTGACCTTAGGGAAAGTGCCACAGAAAACAGACCGCCTTCCAGGTTCCATACCATGGGAAACCATGGGACGGGCTGAAGGTAAGGGTGAAACGGTGCGGTAAGAGCGCACCGCTCCGCTGGCAACAGGGGAGGCACGGCAAACCCCACCGGGAGCAAGACCGAATAGGAACGGCAGAAACCTTAGGGTTTCGGGGGTTCTCCCGCCCCGTCGTTCGGGTTGGTCGCGTGAGGCATGTTGCAAGACATGTCCCAGAGGAATGATCGTCCAGGCCCTTTTTGGGCTAGACAGAACCCGGCTTACAGACCGTCTGGCATTTTCCCTTCTTTCTCCCCTGTAAAACAGGCTGCGCATGGGTGTTTACAGGTTATTTTGACTACAAAAGAACATAACATGAACAAACAATGTCTTCCCCGCGTTCGATTCTACGCGATCAATACATCCACGCGACTCTCCAACAAAGTATGAATACTTTACAAACGGCAGTTTTCTGCTGTTTTTTCTTCGCTTTTAATTTGCGTCCCATGCTATCCCATGCTATCCCACGACAGACCATAAAAGTGGTTGCGGTCCCATGTTCCCCGCGCCTCCAAGGAACCGAAACCATTGGCTCAAAAGGACTTCTGAACTTCGTGAGTGTGTTCCTCGGCACGCATGAAAATCGATTCGACGCAAAAGGACGCGTCTCGATTCCTGCTGGGTTCCGCTCCGTTCTCAAGTCACAGCAGAAGGAAGGCGATGCGCTGGTGATTCTCCGCCCCTCCCATACGCTGCCCTGCATTGAGGCATGGCCAGCCGTGGCCTTTGCCCGCCTGACCGAACCACTGGACCGGCTGGACATGTTCTCCGACGAGCATGACGACCTTGCCGCCGCCATTTATGCCGATGCCTACCCCATGGAACCCGACCGCGAAGGCCGCCTGATTCTGCCCGACTTCCTGCGCGAACACGCCGGGTTGCAGGACGTCTCTACTGCCGCATTCATGGGTGTGGGGCGCATCTTTCAGATCTGGGAGCCAGAGGCCGCGCGCCTGCGCCGGACCGAAGCACGCCAGAAGTCCCGCCGTGTCACCATTCCCGCGGCATCGCAGACCAGCCAGAGGGAAGACTAGGCCATGAACGCGCTCCCACTTCCCTCCTCCATCAAGCCACCCGGCAGCGGGCATGTGCCGGTCATGCTTGATGAGGTGCTGCACTATCTGGCCCCCACCCGTGGTGAGGCCATTCTGGACTGCACCTTTGGCGGTGGCAGCTATAGCTGCGCCATTTTGAACACGGCGGAATGCAACGTCTGGGCCATAGACCGCGACCCGGACGCCATTGCCCGCGGGCTGGTGCTGTGCGCCGAGATGGAAAAAGTGGAAGGTCGCTCCCGCCTGCATATGCTGGCAGGCAGTTTTGGCCACATGGCCGAACTGGCGGCACAGACCAATGCCCCCCGCCTGGATGGCATTGTCATGGACCTTGGCGTGTCCTCCTTCCAGATTGATGAAGCCGAGCGTGGCTTCTCTTTCCGGTTTGATGGACCACTGGACATGCGCATGGCCAGGCAGGGCCGCAGCGCGGCCGACATCATCAACACCGCACCCGAAGCCGAACTGGCCGATATTTTCCATTTTTACGGGGAAGAACGCCACGCCCGCCGTGTGGCCCGTGCTGTTGTGGCCGCACGGACGGAAACCCCGCTCCACACCACACTGCAATTAGCCGAGATCATCCGGAGCGTGGTGCCACAGGACCGCTCGGGCATTGACTCCGCAACCCGCAGCTTTCAGGGCCTGCGCATTGCCGTAAATGATGAGCTGGGCGAGATCGAACGTGGGCTGGAACAGGCCCTGACCCTGCTGAACGATGGCGGTCGGCTTGTTGTTGTCTCCTTCCATTCGCTGGAAGACCGGCTGGTCAAGCGCGCCATACAGCGCGCTTTGGGCAAGGATATCAGCTTTTCCCGCCATGACCCGCGTGCATCGCTTGCTCCGGCCGCCCCGGCTGCCTTTGTGGGCCTGACCAGCAAAGCCATTCGCCCGAGCGATGCCGAATGCCGGGCCAACCCCCGCGCCCGCAGCGCCCGCCTGCGCGCCATGATGAAACGCCCTTCTCCGTCCGCTTCTTTGACTAAAGGATTGAGTGCATGATCCCCCGCCCATTCACATGTTGCTGCGCTGTTCTGGCGATTGCATCGGGGTTCTTCCTTTATACAAAGAAGCACCAGACAACCCTGCTGGACCAGCAGATTTCCGCCATTGTCAGCGAAACCGAGCACGTACGCGGGCAGACTGCCATGCTGCGTACAGAATGGGCACTGGAAAACCAGCCAGAGCGGCTGGCGGCTCTGGCCACCAAACATGCAGCTTACCTGCAGTCCATGAACCCAACCCAGTTCGTGCGCATGGCAGACCTTGCGCAGCACCTGCCCGATGTGGTCCACGAACCCGTGGCCGTGGCCCAGACCAGCGTACCCGCTCAGGCGGCCAAACCCGCAACCCCGCCCGCAGCCCCCGTGGCGGTTGCCACCACCACCACCACGCACCTGCCCCCGCCGCAGCCTGAACGTGAACACACTCTGGCTGTAGCCGAGGCAGCCCCAACGCCCCAACGCCCGCAGCCTGTGCGCGCCATACGCCCACGCCCGGTCGTTGTAGCCATGGAAAGCACGGCACAGGCCCCGCATGTTCTGGTTGCGCCAGCACCGCTGCCGCCCCCGGTTGCCCAGCATGACGCACCCGCTGCCCGCACAGCCATTGCACCCCGCCGTCAGCCCGTGCAGGTGGCCGATGCCCCCCGGCCCAGCCTGCGCCAGAACATTGCCACAGCCAGCGCGGATGATACGGATACCTCCCCCTCCCGACATGCAACGCTGGCCGCTGCCAGCAGGGCGGAAGCCATGGCCCCACGCCGTCTGACCCAGAACAGCGATGACATAACACCCGTACGTCATCCCCTGCCTGTGGCCGCCGCAAGCTGGCACCCTGTTCGCACACATCGAGCGCCCATGACCGAGGGTTATATGGAAGCCCGCGCGACTTCCGGTTATACGAACGGGTCCCTGCTGAGTCGCGGTAGCGATGCCCTGCCCGCCCCCGTTCCTGTAACCAATTGATTGTTTTGGCTGAAAGTCCTCCTGATACAATATGGTCGTCTCCCCACGCCATGATTCCGAAACCACGCGCACAATCGGTGTAACGGGGGATGACCTGCGCGCCCGCGCGCACAGGGAAAAGATGCATGTGCGGCTGCTGTGGGTGTCCGCCGGATTTTGCGCACTGTTTACCTGCGTTGCCATCAAGCTGACAATCGCTACGGTGTTGCACCCCATGGTGCCAGAACAGCGCCAGATTGCGCCGCAGGTGCCCAAAATACCCAAAATAGACCCCAAGGGCAGTCTGGCGGGGGACTATGCCCTGCCGCAGGTCCACCGGGCCTCCATTGTAGACCGCAACGGGCAGACCCTCGCCCTTTCCCTGCCGGTCGCACAGGTTTACGCCAACCCGCAGGAGCTGATCGACCCGGTTGACGTTGCTCACAAGCTCAAATCCGTACTGCGTGACCTGAACGAGCCCGAAACCGCCGAACGTCTGGCACGACACAAGCAGTTTGTGTACATCGCGCGCAATATTACGCCGCAGCAGGAACTGGCCATTAATAATCTGGGCATTCCCGGCATTTATTTTGAACCGGGGGAACAGCGGCACTACCCACTTGGCCACATGGCCGCCCAGATTATGGGGGCTGTGGATATTGACGATAACGGTATTGCCGGTGTGGAGCGCTTTTTTAACAAACGTCTGCTGGTGGACCGCAAGCCGCTGCGACTCTCGCTGGACATTCGCGTGCAGTCCGCCGTGCGTGAGGAGGTAGCCGCCGCCAAGGATACATTCCAGGCCATTGGCGCATGCGGCATTGTCATGGACGTGCGCACGGGCGAAATTATCGCCATGGTCAGCCTGCCCGATTTTGACGCCAACGCATTTTCCCACGCCACAAACGATGAACGGTTCAACCGCGCAGTGACCGGGCTGTACGAACCGGGCTCCACCTTCAAACTGCAAACCACCGCCATGGGGCTGGAAACAGGCACCATTCATATATGGGACAGTTTTTCCTCCATCCCGCTCAAGATCGGACGCTTTACCATCCGGGACATGAAGAACGACCATTTTGCCCCGTGGTTGTCCCTGCCCGAAGTCATGGCCTATTCCTCCAACCCTGCCGCAGCGCATATCGCACTTGATGTAGGGGGCAAGCGGCAGGCGGATTGGCTGCGTAACATGGGCTTTTTTGCCCCTGTGCCAGTAGAACTGCCCGAAGCCGCCCGCCCGCTGGTACCCCGCCAGTGGGGCCTTGCCACAACCATGACCGTAGGGTTCGGGCATGGTGTGGCCGAACCTCCGCTGGCTATTGTACGCGGCACTGCGGCCACGGTTAACGGTGGCATTCTGGTTACCCCCACCCTCCTGGCCCAGGAAGACCCCGACCCACCCGCGCCAGACGCCCTTGCCACCCCCGCAGAGGAGTTCCAGCAGGGTGTGCAAAGTGCTGCCCTGCGGCAGACACTACCCGCCATGCCAGCAGGGACCGGCGCACCCCTGCCCGAAGCCCCGGTGATTCCGCAAGGAGTGCGCGTTCTCTCCGAAAGCAACTCGGCCCTGCTGCGCAGGCTGCTCCGGCTGGACGTCACGCAGGGCACCGGCCGAACGGCTGAGTCTCCCGGGTATTTTGTAGGTGGGAAAACCGGCACGGCAGAAAAAATCGGCCCGCATGGCGGCTACCTCAAGCACGTCAACATTTCCGCCTTTACCAGTATTTTCCCCATGAACGCACCACGCTACGCCGTGTATGTCATGCTGGACAGCCCACAGCCCACACCCCAGACCCACGGCTGGACAACGGCAGGCTGGAATGCGGCCCCCACAGTCTCCCGCGTGATCTCACGCATTGGCCCGATGTTGCAGATTTTCCCCGATGTGGAACACGCCCCCCAGATTGACGCCCAGCTTGCCATTCCCATGCATCCGGCAGTGCCACGGGGCGTCCGCCCGTTAGGCCCGGGGAACGATCCCGGAGACCCACGCAAGCTTGAGGCCGAACACCGCGCCACCCGGCAGGCAGAAAAACTGGCGCGCACGACTGCCGCACATACTCTGGCAATCCGCAAAAAAACAGCAGGGGAAAACATGGACGAATGAGTATACACCTCTCCACCCTGCTGCGCGCCCTCAGCCTGAACGCCGCCACTACCGACCCACATGTTCACGCCATTACGGCCGATAGCAGGCAGGTGGGGCCGGGCGTTGTCTTTGCCGCCCTCCCCGGCACCCGGGCTGATGGCCGCACCTATATTGCCACGGCAGTACAACAGGGGGCGGCAGCCATTCTGGCCCCAACTGGCACATCATGGCCGCAGGATGTGCCTGAACGGCCATTTGTTACCTGTCCCGACCCCCGCCATGTGCTGGCTTTGTGGGCTGCCATGCTGGCTGGCCCGCAACCGGCACATCTGGTTGCGGTCACCGGCACAAACGGCAAAACCAGCACAACCGACTTCCTGCGCCAGATATGGGCATTACAGGGCCACAGGGCGGCAGGCATTGGCACATTAGGGCTAACCGGGGCCGAAGGTACGGGGGTCACATTCCCCTCCCTGACAACGCCGGACCCCGTGGCACTGGCCAACGGGCTGGCCGCGCTGGAGCGTGCTGGCGTGCATTACGCGGCACTGGAAGCATCATCCCACGGGCTGGAGCAGGGGCGGCTGGACGGGCTGCACCTGCAAGCCGCCGGATTTACCAATCTCACCCGTGACCATCTGGACTACCATGGCACCATGGTGGCCTACCGCACGGCCAAGCTGCGGCTGTTTGACACCCTGCTGCCTCAGGGGGGTATTGCCGCCGCCAATGCGGACATGGATGCCACAACCCTTGATGCACTGCATACCATTGCCAAAAACCGCAACCTGCGCCTGCGCCTGACCGGTACCAACGGCACAACCCTGCGCCTGCTGGGCTGCCACGCCGTACCCGCCGGGCAGGAACTGCGCCTAGACTGCAACGGTCTGGTCAAAACCGTCATGCTCCCCCTACCCGGTCGTTTTCAGGTCGATAACGCTTTGCTGGCTCTGGCTCTGGCTGTGCAGGACGATGCCGCCTTACCCGCAGCACTGGACCTGCTGCCCGCTCTGGTCGGGGTACGCGGGCGCATGGAGCGGGCAGCCGTATTACCCAATGGCGCCAGTGCATATGTGGACTATGCCCACACGCCAGATGCACTGGCCCGCCTGCTGTCCTCCCTGCGGCCACATGCGCGCGGGCGGCTGGTGGTGGTATTTGGCGCAGGAGGGGACCGCGATAAGGGCAAACGCCCCCTTATGGCTCAGGCCGCTGCACATGGCGCTGATATTGCCATAATCACAGACGATAACCCCCGCTCGGAAGACCCCGCACAAATCCGTGCAGAGGTCCGCGCAGGTGCGCCCGATGCGCTGGAAATCGGGGATCGCAGGCAGGCCATAACAGAGGCGCTGTCCATGCTTGAAGCAAAGGATGTACTGGTGGTGGCAGGCAAAGGCCATGAGCAGGGGCAGATTATAGGCACAACCGTGCTACCGTTTGATGATGCAGCAGTCATTCGCGCCGTAGTGGGGCAGCCATGACCGCCTTGTGGACACGCACGGAACTGGAACAGGCAACGGGGGGATATTTTCTGCCCTCCGCAGGCTCCTCCACATCCACGGACACAAAACCTGAAGCCTCTGCCATAAACCTGAGCAGTCAGGTCATAACCGGCATTTCCATCGACACGCGCACCCTTGCCCCCGGTGATCTGTTTATTGCCCTCAAGGGGGATACAAGTGATGGTCACGCCCATGTTCAGGCCGCACTGGACAAGGGGGCGGCCTGCGCCATGGTGCATGCCACAAACGGGCCAGCCGACCCGCGCGTGCTGGTGGTGACCGATACAATGCTGGGCCTGCAACAGCTTGCCCAAGCCGCCCGTGCACGGTTTGCCGGCAAGGTGGTGGCTGTTACCGGCAGCGTTGGCAAAACCACCACCAAGGACATGCTGCGCCTGTGCCTGAGCGCCAACGGCCGGACCCATGCGGCCGAAGCCTCCTATAACAACCATTGGGGCGTGCCCCTCACCCTTGCCCGCCTGCCGCGTGATGCAGCCTTCTGCATTAGTGAAATCGGCATGAACCACCCCGGCGAGATCCTGCCCCTTGCCCGCATGGTCCGCCCTGATGTAGCGATCATTACCACCATAGGCTCCGCCCATCTGGGGCATATGGGAAGCCTGGACGCCATTGCTGCGGAAAAAGCCTCCATCATCACCACCCTGCCAGCCCATGGCGTGGCAGTGGTGCCAGACGATGCGCACGGTGCATCTTTTTTTGCTCAGGCCGCGCAACAGGCCCACGCAACCCTGTGGCGCACAGGCACGAACCCAAACAGCACCACGCATATGGGCAATATACGCACCGGGGCCGACGGCACCCGGTTTACCGCCACTATCGCAGGGGTAGAAATAGCGGTGCATGTGCCAGCACCCGGCCTGCATCTGGCCCGCAATGCACTGGCTGCACTAACCGCCTGTGCGGCCCTTGGGGCCGACCTGCCTACAGCAGCCACAGCCCTGCAAGGCTTTGCCCCTGGCAAGGGGCGGGGAGCACTCAGCCACATTGCAGGCGGAGCCATAACCTTGCTGGATGAGAGCTACAACGCCTCCTCCGCTTCCATCCGCGCGGCTCTGGACGTGCTGCACCACCTGCCCGCCAGCCGCCGCATTGCCATTCTGGGCGATATGCGCGAACTGGGAACATTCTCCACGACTGAACACGCAGCCCTTGCTCCAGCGGCTGCCGCCTCGGCCGATCTTGTTTTTTGCTGCGGACCTTACATGAAAACCCTCTTCGACGCCCTGCCCCCCGCCAGACAGGGCGCATGGGCAAATAACGCCGCCACCCTTGCCCCCCTCGCCTGCGCAGCCCTGCGCGGGGGAGATGCAGTGCTGGTCAAAGGCAGTCTGGGCAGTCGCATGCGGGATGTGATTACAGCCCTTGAAACCCTTGGCACCGTGGAGCCCACCTGAATGTTGTATCTACTGGTCTCTCACGCGGTGCATGACGGGCACATCACACTACTCAACCTGCTGCGCTATATTTCCTTCCGGGCGGGCTGCGCCTTCATGACCGCACTGGGGATCAGCCTGCTTCTGGGCAGGCCGCTCATTACCATGCTGCGCCGCATCCAGCGTTACGGGCAACCCATCCGCGCGGTCGGGCCTGAACGGCATCTTATTGAAAAAGCCGGAACCCCCACAATGGGGGGCGTGCTCATTCTGATCGCTCTCACAGTGGCCACGCTGCTCTGGGGTAATCTGGAAAACGGGTTTGTATGGGCCGTGCTGCTGACAACCCTGGGCTTTGGCCTGATCGGTTTTGCCGATGATTACCGCAAACTGGCACGGCGCAACACGGATGGGCTTTCCAAGCGCGCGCGCCTTGGCTCGGAATTTGCCATATCACTGATATGCGGGGGGTGGATGCAGTATCTGATGCCACCTGAACTGGCCAACCATCTGGCGTTCCCCTTTGCCAAGGAACTGCTGCTCCCCCTTGGCCTGCTATACCCCGTATTCGCCATGATCGTGATTACCGGCTTTGGCAATGCGGTCAATTTTACAGACGGGCTGGACGGGCTGGCCATTGGCCCCGTGGTGGTGGCGGCACTGGTGTTTGCCATTCTGTCCTATGTGGTGGGCAACCATGTTTTTGCAGACTACCTACAGGTTCATGCCGTGCCCGGCACGGGAGAACTGGCAGTATTCTGCGCAGCCCTTGTTGGGGCCGGGCTTGGTTTTTTGTGGTTTAACGCGCCCCCTGCCGCCGTGTTCATGGGGGATACGGGCTCACTCTCCCTTGGGGGGGCACTTGGCTCGCTGGCCGTTGCCATCAAGCACGAACTGGTGCTGTGCATTGTAGGTGGCCTGTTTGTGGTGGAAACACTCTCGGTCATTATTCAGGTGTTCTGGTACAAACGCACGGGCCGCCGTGTGTTTCTTATGGCGCCCATCCACCACCACTTTGAAAAAAAGGGCTGGGCTGAACCCAAGATTGTCATCCGGTTCTGGATTGTTTCCATCGTGCTGGGCATGTGTGGTCTGGCCACGCTTAAACTGCGATGAGCACTTTCCCCCCCACTGTGTTTGCCGTGAAACGTTTTGCCGTGCTGGGCCTTGGCCGCAATGGTCTGCCTGCCGTACAGACACTGGCCGCATGTGGCGCGCATGTTCAGGCATGGGATGACGCAAAGACCGGGCGCCACGGCCTGACCGAAGCACTGGCCCTGATGCCCCCCGAACAGGCCGCCCGTGTCACCTGCGCCCCGCTGGATGATCTGGCGGGGTTTGACGGGCTTGTTCTTTCCCCCGGCATTCCGCACCACCTGCCGCGTGTGCACCCGGTCGCCGCACTGGCTATTGCCGCGGGGGTGCCCATTCTGTCCGATGCGGAACTGCTTTACCGTGCAGTCCGCGCCACTGGCGGCAAGGCACGTTTTGCGGGCATTACCGGCACCAACGGCAAATCCACCACCACCACCCTGCTGGCCCATATTCTGGAACAGGCCGGTGTGCCGGTTGCGGCAGGTGGTAACCTTGGCCCCGCAGCACTGGCCCTGCCCCTGCTCCCCGATCATGGCGTATATGTGCTGGAAATGTCGTCCTACATGCTGGAACGGCTGGACACCCTGCACTTTGATGCCGCCTGCCTGCTCAACCTCACCCCCGACCATCTGGACCGCCACGCAGGCATGGCGGGGTATGCACAGGCCAAGCAGCGCGTATTCGCTGGCCAGACGGCGCGCGATATTGCCGTTATCGGCATTGATGATGCTGACTGCACCCGCATTGCCGCGCATCTGGCCCTGTCAGCCACACCATGCATAACCGTATCCGGCACCAGCCCCGCCGCCAGCTATTACGGCCAGAATGGCGCGATCTGGCACAATAACGCAGCACAGGCCGCACTCCCCCCCGCTCTGCCGGGTGCACATAATGCCCAGAATGCAGCCGCCGCACTGGCCATGGCCCGCTTTCTGGGCGTAGCGAATACCGTGGCGGCACAGGCCATTGCCTCCTTTGCTGGTCTGCCACACAGGCAGATGCTGGTTGAAACCTGTAACAACATCACCTTCATAGACGACAGCAAGGCCACCAACGCCGATGCCACCTCCCGCGCATTGGGGTGCTACGACCGGCTGGTATGGATTGCCGGTGGCATGGCCAAGGAAGGCGGAATAGAAAGCCTGAACCCTTATTTTGGCCGTATCGAGCATGCCTTCCTGATCGGGCGGGATGCCGTGGAACTGGCAGCAACCCTTACGCGCCACAACGTGCCCCACACCGTGGTGGACACACTGGAAAAAGCGGTCCCTCAGGCCTACAGTCTTGCACAACAGACCCATACGCCGGTTATCCTGCTCTCACCTGCCTGTGCGAGCTTTGACCAGTATGCCGGGTTTGAGGCGCGCGGGCAGCATTTTCAGGCTTTGGCCCACGCTGTACGCAGGCAGCAGATGAGCACAACGGGGCAGTAGGACAAGCATGGCCGGTTATTCCCGCATTGATGATTCGTCTTTTGGCCGCTGGTGGCGGAATGTGGACCGGACAACGCTGGTCTGCACCTTCATTCTCATCGGCTTTGGCTACATTCTCATGCTTGCGGCCAGTCCGGCGGTTGCGGTGCGCATTGGCGCCTCACGCAACATGTTCATTTTCAAGCAGGTCATGTTCCTCAGCGTGGCGGGGGTTATCGTTACCGGGGTTTCCATGCTCTCGCGCCGTACGGTGCTGCGGCTCTCTGTGCTCGGGGGGATACTCATGCTGGGCGCGACCATGCTGACGCTGGTCCACGGGATCGAGATCAAGGGGGCAAGACGCTGGATTGCGCTGCCGCTCATGTCCCTCCAGCCATCGGAATTTCTCAAGCCCTGCTTTGCCGTGGTGACGGGCTGGCTGCTGACCGAGCGCCGTATTTCGCGCTATTTTCCGGGGATGCTCATCGCGTTCGGGCTGTATGGGCTTATCCTGCTGCTGCTCAAGTCCCAGCCCGACATTGGCATGCTTACGGTTATTAGCGCCGTTTTTCTGGTCCAACTGTTTGTGGACGGGCTGAACCTGATTTTTGTCGGCTTTGGTTTTGCCTGCATGATTGCCGCAGGCATTGCCGCGTTTTTTATTTTCCCGCATGTGCGCTCCCGCGTAGAGCGGTTCCTGCACCCCAATGTGGGCGACCATTACCAGATTGATACAGCCCTGCGCGCCTTTGGCAACGGCGGGCTTATGGGCCGTGGGCCGGGCGAAGGCCGGGTAAAGGACCTGCTGCCCGACGCCCATGCGGACTTTGTGTTTGCCGTGGCGGGGGAGGAATACGGGCTGGTAATCTGCCTGCTGATCATTTGTGTTTTTGCCGCCATTGTGGTGCGGACCCTGCTGCGCCTGATCCGCGAGGATGACCCGTTTGTGGTTATCGCCACCACCGGACTACTGACGGGTTTTGGCCTTCAGGCGTTTGTAAACATGGCTTCCACCTTGCATCTTATCCCCACCAAGGGCATGACGCTGCCATTCATTTCCTATGGGGGGTCTTCGGCCATGTCTGTTGCTCTGGCTATTGGCATGGTGCTGGCCCTGACCCGACAGCAACCGGGGGGCCTGCGCCCCGGTAATGGCTTTATCTCCACTCTCAGACAATGGCGCTCAGCATGAAGCCACAAACTCTTGTGATCGCGGCCGGGGGCACTGGCGGTCATTTTTTCCCCGCCGAAGCACTGGCCGAGGCACTGGTTGCCCGTGGCCACCACATTGTGCTGATGACCGATGCACGCGCAGGCAAACGCACCAGCGGCGTATTTGCCAATGCACCGCAGTTTGTGCTGCGTGGCGCGGGTGTGGCCGGGCGTGGCCCCATACGTGCCCTGCGCGCGGGGGTTACGCTGCTGGCCAGCGCATGGAAGGCGCGGGGCATCCTGCACACTCTTCAGCCTGATGCAGTCATTGGTTTTGGCGGCTACCCCTCCATCCCGCCCCTGCTGGGGGCGCGGCTTCTGGGGCGCAGGCACCCTGCCCTGATCATTCATGAAGGGAATGCCGTTCTGGGCAAGGCCAATGCCGTGCTCTCCCGCTTTGCCGATGTGATTGCCACCTCCTTCCCCACCGTGGCCAAACTGCCCATGGGGGCCAGAACCGTACTGACCGGCATGCCCGTACGCCCCGGCATTGCCGCACTGGCGGGGGAAGCATGGCCCACCCCGCGCGAGACGATCAATCTGCTGGTCTGGGGTGGCTCTTTGGGAGCGCGCATTTTTTCACAGGTGGTGCCCGCAGCCATTGCCCGCCTGCCCGCAGCCCTGCGTGCACGTCTCCACATTACCCAGCAGGCCCGCGCGGATGACGTGGACAGCGTGCGTAAAGCCTATGCCGATATTGGCGTACAGGCCCGCGTGGAAGCGTTTTTGAACGATGTACCCGACATTTTGCGCACAGCCCATCTGGTCATCGGACGGGCGGGCGGTTCCTCGGTGGCGGAAATTACCACCGCGGGTCGCCCGGCGCTGATGGTCCCCCTGCCTATTGCCGCCTCCGATGAGCAGACCGAAAACGCCCGCGCCATAACGGACGCAGGCGCAGGCTGGATGATCCGCCAGCCAGACTTTACCGCACAAACACTTGCAGCACGCCTGCAAGACCTTTTCACCGCTCCGGACGATCTGGCCCATGCCGCCGCTGCCGCCGCTACACTGGCCCGCCCGGACGCTGCCCTCCGTCTGGCTGATATAGTAGAAGAATGCCTCCAACTTTCTCCTTCACCCGCCCATCCGCCCTCACACGAGACGGAGACACGCACATGAGAGCCCTGCCCCTTTCCATCGGAACCATCCATTTTGTCGGCATTGGCGGCATTGGCATGTCCGGCATTGCAGAGGTTCTGTGCCTGCTGGGTTACTCCGTACAGGGCTCGGACATAGCAGAAAACGCCAATGTCAAACGCCTGCGGGCTGCGGGTATTCCGATCACTATCGGGCATGACGCCGCCAATCTGGGCAATGCGCAGGTTGTGGTCATCTCCACCGCGGTCAAGCGTGACAACCCCGAGGTCGTCGCGGCCCGCGCCAAGCTGATCCCTGTTGTCCGCCGGGCGGAAATGCTGGCCGAACTCATGCGCCTGCGCTGGTCCGTAGCCATTGGCGGCACACATGGCAAAACCACCACCACCAGCCTTGTCGCTGCCGTGCTGGAAGCCGCCAGACTGGACCCCACCGTAATCAACGGCGGCATTATCGAGGCTTATGGCACCAACACCCGTATGGGCAAGGGCGACTGGATGGTGGTGGAAGCCGATGAGAGCGATGGCTCGTTCCTGCGCCTGCCCTCCGTTATTTCGGTCGTGACCAACATGGACCCCGAACATCTGGACCACTGGGGTTCAGCCGAGGCCATGGAAGCCGCATACGACCAGTTTGTTTCCAACGTGCCGTTCTATGGTTTTGCAGTGCTTTGCATAGACCACCCCGCCGTACAGCAGATGATCCCGCGCCTGTCTGACCACCGGATTGTCACCTATGGCTTCTCGCCACAGGCGGATGTGCGGGCCGAAAAGGTGATTACCGACAAGCTGGGAGCCACGTTTGAAGTAACGCTGACAGACCGCGTTACCCGCCGCACCCGCAAGGCCGGGCCTTTCCGCCTGCCCATGCTGGGTGCCCACAATGTGCAGAACTCCCTTGCCGCCATTGCTGTTGCCACCGAGATGGACATCAGTGACGATGTTATCCGCTCCGGACTGGCCAGCTTCCGTGGGGTCAAGCGCCGCTTTACCCGCACGGGGGAAGCTGGCGGTATTACCGTGATTGATGATTACGGACACCACCCGGTGGAGATTGCCGCCGTTCTCAAGGCCGCCCGTCAGGCCGGGGCCAGCCGGGTTATTGCGGTCATGCAGCCGCACCGCTATTCCCGCCTGAAAACCCTGTTTGCGGATTTCTGCACCTGCATGAACGATGCGGACACGGTTATTGTCTCCGACGTATACGCCGCAGGCGAAGACCCCCTGCCCGAGGCCAGCCGCGACAGGCTAATAGAAGGACTGCGCGAACGCGGGCACCGCTCCGTTGTCCCGCTTTCCAGCCCTGAACATCTGGCGGAAATGATCAACGCCATTGCCAGACCGGGGGATTATGTTGTGTGTCTGGGTGCGGGCACCATCACCAACTGGGCGCAGGCCCTGCCCGCCCAGCTTGCCGCTTTGCAAGCTGAACAGAAAGGTGGAAGTGCGGCATGAACGGCACGCCTGCAACCACGCTGGAAGATATGGTCCGCCACGCCTTTACCGGCACGCGTGGACGCGTAACCGCACAGGCCCCATTGGGGGCGCGGACGTGGTTCCGCGTGGGTGGTCCGGCGGAATGGCTGTTCCAGCCCAGGGATGCGGATGATCTGGCAGGCATGCTCCAGCGCCTTTCCCCCGAACTGCCCGTTATTGCCCTTGGAGCCTGCTCCAATGTGATCATCCGCGATGGCGGGCTGGACGGTATTGTAGTGCGCATGGCCCGTGGTTTTGCCGATATTGCAGCGGAAGCGGACGGGCTTGTGGTAGGGAGCGCATGCCTGGATGCAACAGTGGCCGAACACGCCGCACAGGCCGGGCTTGCGGGGCTGGAGTTTCTGGCAGGTATTCCCGGCTCCATTGGTGGTGCCGTGCGTATGAACGCCGGAGCCTATGGAGCGGACATTGCCAGCGTGCTGGACTGGGCGGAAATCGTGACCCGTGATGGCAATATGGTCCATCTTGGCAACGCCGCCCTGCGCTTTGGCTACCGCCGCTCCGGCCTGCCCGAAGGGGCCATGGTCGTCCGTGCGCGCCTGCGGGGCACACCCGCCAACCCGGCGGACATAGCCGCGCGCATTGCCGATATCCGCACCGCGCGAGAGCAGTCCCAGCCTGTGCGCGCACGCACGGGTGGCTCCACCTTCCGCAACCCCGAACCCGAGGTGTCCGCCCGCAAGGCGTGGGAGCTGATTGATCAGGCGGGCTGCCGTGGCCTACGTCTGGGTGATGCTCAGGTCAGCGAAAAGCACTGCAACTTCCTGATCAACCTCGGCCATGCCACCGCCCATGACCTCGAAGCACTGGGGGATACGGTGCGCCAGCGCGTTGCCCAGCATTCGGGCGTGCAACTGCACTGGGAAATCAAACGTCTTGGCCGCACACAGGGAGCCCGCGCATGAGCACCTCCAAACGGATTACCGTACTCATGGGCGGCATATCCTCCGAACGGACGGTCAGCCTGTCTTCCGGGCAGGGTGTGGCCGAGGCGCTGCGCAGTCTGGGCCATACGGTCAGCACGCTTGATGCAGGGGCTGATCTGGGCGCACTGGTTGCCGGGCTGGGCGCGCAGAAGCCCGATGTCGTATTTAACGCACTCCATGGCCGCTTTGGCGAGGATGGCTGCATTCAGGGCATTCTGGACTGGATGGGTCTGGCCTATACACATTCTGGCGTGCGGGCTTCCGCCACTGCCATGAACAAGGCCGCAGCCCGCGCCGCTTTTGTTTCTGCGGGCCTGCCCGTGGCCGAAGGCCGGGTGATTGACATTACCGAACTTGCCCTGGGCGACCCCCTGCCAGCCCCCTACGTGGTTAAACCCGTTAGCGAGGGCTCGTCCGTTGGTGTATCCATCGTGCGGCCTGGCGCCAATGTGCGCGAATGCATTGTACGGGACTGGACGTTTGGCCCGCAGGCGCTGGTAGAGGAATTTATCCCCGGGCGCGAAATTACCGTGGGCGTCATGGGTGAACGCGCCCTGACCGTGACAGACATTACCCCCACAGGTAATGGGCACGATTTTTACGATTACGACGCCAAATACAACACCGGCGGCTCGCGGCATGAACTGCCCGCCCGCATTGCCCCCGATGTGGCGCAACATGCGCTGGACGTGGCCGTGGCGGCCCACAAAACGCTGGGATGCGCCGGAGCATCGCGCTCGGATTTCCGGCTGGATGACACAGACCCGGCCAACCCGCGCCTGATCCTGCTGGAAGTCAACACCCAGCCGGGCATGACCGCAACATCGCTCCTGCCCGAACAGGCTGCCTATTGCGGCATAAGCTACCCCGCATTGTGCCACTGGCTTGTCGAACAGGCCACCTGCCGCCAATGAAGCGCCCCGCCAGCCGCCCCTCCCGCACGGGATTATTCCTCAAGCGCCAGAAACGTCTGCTGCGGTCCGTTATCGGGATTATGCTGCTGGCCGGGGCCGGGGCAACGGTTTATCTGGCGGTACCTCTTCCGACCCTGGAAAAGCAGATTGCCCCCCTGCGGGACAAAATACTGGGCACCTCCACCCTGCGCGTGACCAGCATCCGGATTGAAGGGGCCAGCCTGACGAGTGATGCAGCCATTCACACGGCCCTGAACATTGCCGTGGGCGACCCTGTTCTCAACTTCAACGTCACCCGCGCGCGTGAGAACCTGACAGCCCTGCCGTTTATTGACCATGTCAGCGTTGAGCGTCACCTGTCTGGCGAGATTGACGTACATATTACCGAGCGCCCCCCCTATGCGGTGTGGCAGCATCAGGGCCATTTTATTCTGATCGACCGACAGGGGCAGCGGGTGCCCGATCAGGGTGCAAACGACAAAGACGCCACCGCCTTTGCCAAACTGCCGTTAGTTGTAGGCGACGGCGCGAACGAAAACGCTGCCGCCCTGATAGACGTGCTGGCACAGGAACCGGACGTAAAATCCCACGTAACAGCCGCTGTACGTGTGAGCGACCGCCGCTGGAACCTGAGCCTGAAAGATGGTGCCACCGTGCTCCTGCCCGAAGGGGAGGAAGCCCCGGCCATTCACCGGCTGGCCAGAATCAACGCCACAACACAGCTGCTTAACCGCCCCGTCGAACTGATCGACATGCGCCTGCCCGACCGGCTGACCATAAGGGAACGCCCGCCCGAACCACCCCCCACCCCTCCTGCGCAGGCGGGGGATGGTGCAAAAGGCAGCCCGCACACTCCCCACCATACCCAGCCCCCCACGGAGGAAAGCCGAGATGAATGACACCGCACACTCCCCTGCTTCCTCCGTACTGAGTCTGGCGGACCGGCTGCACAAAAAACGGACCCATACCTCAGCCAGCCCCACGCTACGCATGAGCGGGGGAGAGACGTCCCTCCCGCTCCCGCCCAGTGAGCGCAACAAACGCCCGCACACATGGCGCAACGGCTACAGTGCCGTGCTGGATATTGGCTCGACCAAAATTACCTGCCTGATCGGCAAGGGAGAACCCAACGGCATGCTGCGCGTAGCAGGCTTTGGCTGGCGTCGCTCCGCTGGTGTGCGCAATGGCGCCATTACCGAACTGCAGGAGGCCGAAGCCGCCATACGCGCAACCGTGGCGCAGGCCGAAAACATGGCCGAGCGCACCATAGACAAGGTGGTGGTCAACCTGTCCTGCGGGCATCCGGCCAGCCGCCTGTTCAATGTGCGCTGGCCCATTGGCGGGCGGGTGGTGACCGAGGCGGATATCCGCCGTGTGGTTACGGAGGGACGCGTACAGGCCACCGTGCAGGGGCGCGAGGTCATTCATACCCTGCCCATAGATTTTACGGTGGATGATACAGAAGGCGTGTCCGACCCACGAGGGCATCTGTGCGAAACGCTTAAGGCCCGCCTGCATATTATTGATGCCGCCACCACCGCCCTGCTGAACCTTGAAACCGTGCTGAGCCGTGCCGAACTGCGCATGGAAGCTCTTGTATCCTCCCCTCTGGCTTCCGGCCTGTCCGTGCTGGACAGGGATGAGCGTGACCTTGGCACAACAGTTGTGGACATGGGCGGGGGCACCACATCGTTCGCGGTGTTTGGTGAAGGCCAGATCCTGCACACCGCCCAGATCGGGGTTGGTGGGCTGCATGTCACGCGTGACATAGCCCGCGGACTTGGTACATCGCTCGACAATGCCGAGCGCCTGAAAACCGTTTATGGCAGCGCCGACCTGTCCTCCGATGTGGAGGACGAAATCCTGACCGTGGAACTGCTGGGCAATGACGTACCCCATTTTGAGCAGATATCCCGCGCCCAGCTTGGCCGCATCATCCGCCCCCGCATGGAGGAAACGCTGGAACTGGTGCGCGAAAAACTGGATGGCGCAGGCCTTGGCATGGCCGCCAGTGGTCGCATCGTACTGACCGGGGGTGGTTCCCTGCTGGATGGAATCCGCCCGCTGGCCGAGCGTATTCTGGGGGTTCCGGTTAGTGTAGGCCGCCATTCGGGGCCCGGTTTTACCCGCTCGGTCCGTCTGGGCAGGCCCAAGAACATTGCCGGTCTGCCAGAAGATACGGCAGCCGCGGCAGGCTTTGCCACGGCAGCGGGCCTGCTGTTCTGGGCAGCCAGTGCGGAGCGTCCGTTCAGTGATGTCGAATTCCGCGAAGCCGCACCAACTGGTTTTTTACAAAAACTGGTTGCTTTTATTCGTGAGAGGGTTTGATTTGCCCCTCGAAAAGTTGGTAAACTATTCGCAATCTTATCTGCAACGCCCCTGTTAACCCGCAGTCGTCTGGGAGAGACACATGACACTCAACCTAACCGTTCCACCCCAGACTCATGCTGATTTTTCGCCCAGAATCACCGTTATAGGTGTTGGCGGTGGCGGAACGAACGCGGTTGACAACATGATCGCCTCCAATCTTCAGGGCGTGGAGTTTGTCGTGGCCAACACCGATGCGCAAAGTCTGGCCAAAAGCCTGGCCGACAGCCGCATCCAGCTTGGCCCGCATCTGACCCATGGCCTTGGCGCTGGTGCCAAACCCGAAGTAGGCCGCGCCGCAGCAGAAGAAGCCTCGGACGAAATTGCCCGCTATCTGGACGGCGCACATATGGTGTTCATCACCACCGGCATGGGTGGGGGCACGGGTACGGGGGCAGCTCCGGTTATTGCCCGCATGGCGCGTGAGCGGAACATTCTGACCATTGGCGTGGTCAGCAAACCCTTCGCCTACGAAGGCAAGCGCCGCGCACGCGTGGCGGATGAAGGTATTCAGGAACTTCAGCAGTATGTTGATACGCTGATTGTCATCCCCAACCAGAATCTCTTCCGTATTGCCAACGAACGCACCACCCTGCGTGAAGCCTACAAGCTGGCTGACGAAGTTTTGAACATGGGTGTGCGCGGCGTTACCGACCTGATGATGGAACGTGGTTACGTCAACCTCGACTTTGCCGATATCCGCAGCGTCATGGCGGAAATGGGCAAGGCCATGATGGGCACGGGCGAAGCTGAAGGTGAAAACCGCGCAGTGGAAGCAGCCGAAGCCGCCATTTCCAACCCGCTGCTGGAAGACACCTGCATGGCCACCGCCAAAGGCCTGCTGGTCAATGTAACCGGTGGTGAAGACATGACCTTCTTTGAAGCGGAAGAAGCCTTCAACCGCATCTGCCGCGAAGTGCCTGAAGACGCCAACATGATCTTCGGCACGGTCATTGAAGAAAAAATGAGTGGCCGCATCCGTGTATCCGTTGTCGCAACCGGCATTGATGTCCCCGCAAACGGCGTGGAACGCCCGCATCTGATGGCAGTGGAAGCCGAATCCCAGCCAGAACAGACCTACGCAGCTCCCGCAGCACAGCCCACCGCCCCACCGCCCGCACAGCCGCAGGCGCCTGTGGCCGAACAGAACATTCCCGTGCAGCAGGCCTATGCACCTCAACCCGGCCATGCGGCCCCCCCGGCGCACACGGTTCCCGGTCAGGTTGCGGCAGCGGCGGCGCAACCCCGCCCGCCAGCACCGGCACCAGCCCCCGCACCAGCGGCATCCAAACATGCCAATCTGTTCAGCGAGCCGCCACGCCCTTCGGCCTATCCTGTACAGGACCCCAATGCACGCAGCCTGTTTGGCCGTGTAACCGGCGCATTCCGCCGTGCAACCACGCCCGAAACACGGGAGGAGCCTGTAGCGCAGTCTCACCCCACCATCAGCCAGGCCGAGCAGGGTGCTCCACGCCATGGTGAAGGCGATAACGGGCTGGAAATCCCAACTTTTCTGCGCCGCTAATTTTTGCGGGTCATCCTCTGCCCGGCCCATACGCGCCACATGGCGGGGGATGAAACAGATGGCAATAATCATTGACTCGCATCTGCCCCAAACAGGCCCTAGCGTTGGTGTAACGTAACTTTCCACACTAACACGGGGCGATCAGGATCATGGATAATCTGCCTGGGGAGTTTACCCCATGTTCCAAATCTGTGGAGGTTTTCCCCACCACCATGCGACAGATACGCCAGAAAACCGCACCAGCCCAGCACACGCTGCACCACGCCATTTCTGCCGTGGGTATTGGCCTGCATACGGGCCGCTCCATTAACATGACCCTTGCTCCTGCTCCCGCAGGGCACGGCATCATGTTCCAGCGGACCGATCTGCCACAGGCAGCCCCCCTGCCCGCACGCTATGACTATGTGGTGGAAACGCATCTGAGCACCGTGCTGGGAGAAAAAGCACGCCCCGAAAACCGGGTCGCGACCGTTGAGCATCTGATGTCCGCCTTTTGCGGATGCGCCATAGACAACGCACTCGTTCTGGTTGATGGACCGGAAACCCCGGTGTTTGACGGCTCTGCCACCGATTTTGTCTTCCTGCTCGACTGTGCCGGACGCAAAACGCAGGACCTGCCACGCAAGGTCGTACAGGTGCTCCAGCCCGTTCGGGTCGAACACCAGAATGCCTGGGTGGAACTGCTCCCCCACAGCAGCCCAAACCCGCATCTGTCCATGAGCATTGATTTTCCTGCCCGCGCCATTGGCGCACAAAGCTATGCTCTGGACCTGACCCCCTCCTCCTTCCGCAACGAACTGGCGCGCAACCGCACTTTTGCCATGCGGCAGGAAATTGAAGCTCTGCATCAGGCCGGGCTGGCACTGGGCGGCTCTTTGGACAATGCCATTGTTGTGGATAATGACGTTGTGCTCAATCCGGCGGGCCTGCGCTGCCCGGACGAGTTCATTCGCCACAAGGTCATGGATGCGGTGGGCGACCTGTATCTGGCTGGCTGTGTGCTCAACGCCAGCTTCCGGGGCAACCGCTCCGGCCATACGCTGAACAACATGCTGCTCAAAACCCTGTTTGCCCAGAGCACTGCATGGCAGGACACCACGGACCTGCGCTCCACATCTGCTGCGGCCTGACCAGCTTTTTGCACGGCGCTTTCAATAATCGGCGTTTCTTTGCTTTTCTTGACCCGCTGACATGCTATAAGATTTTGTCTCGATCTGAAGAGCCGGTATGTTTGATATTTCTATAAAAACACAGTCAGTCCGTCGTCGTCTGCCGTTCGTGCTCTCAGCTCTGGTGCTGACCGGGCTTACGGGGTGCAGTCTTTTGACCGGTAGCAAAAAAGGGCCAATCGCGCCCAGAATTGCAGCACCAGAGACGCTCTACAACAACGGCATCGATGCCCTGCGCACCCGCAGGTACGAACTGGCTGCCGCCGAGTTTGAAACACTCCAGCAGAACTACCCCTATTCGGGCTACATCCCCAATTCGCAGTTGATGGAAGGGTATTCCTACTACCTTAAAGGAAAATACCCCGAAGCCGTGCAGCAGTTGAACCGTTTTATCAGCCTGCACCCCACCAGCACCGATTCCGCCTATGCCTATTATCTGCGCTCGCTCTGTTTTTATGAGCAGATTGCAGATGTACAGCGTGACCAGCAGGGCACGGCAGAAGCCATGGACGCTCTGGAAGAAGTGGTCACCCGCTTCCCCCAAAGCAAATACGCCCGGGACGCCCAGCTTAAAATCGACCTGTGCCGAGACCATCTGGCGGGCAAGGAAATGCTGGTTGGCCGTTATTACCAGCGCGAACGCAATTATGAAGGTGCGATTAACCGCTACCAGCGCGTTGTGCAGGACTTCCAGACCACCAACCATGTACCCGAAGCACTCGAACGAATGATGGAAGTGTATCTGGACCTTGGGTTGACCGATCAGGCCCGCAAATCCGCCATTGTCCTAGGCTACAACTATCCCGGCAGCCAGTGGTACCATTACGCGTACAACAAACTGAAGAGCTACCACCTGCTCGATGGCAAGCTGCCGCCTCCGGGCACTGCGGTTACCACCCCTGTCAAACCGGACCTGCTCAAAATGCAGGCATCGGATACACGGGATGAACGTATGGCAACCCCGGCAGCCATGCAGCAGTCCGCCACAACCGCACCGGCTGCAAATTCCCCCACACCATCAGCCAAGACGCAACCGGCCCCGGCGGCAGCCACCAAAAAGTAATACGGCTTTTTCACTTTCACTCTTGAATTAAGAACACAACAGGAACATACAGGACTCGCCTTTCCTGTCCGCAGCAAGGTATGCCTGTTTCAGGCTCAGGCGGGGGCAGGCATATTTGTTTAGTCTGTTCCGCAGACTCCAGTCATTTCAGGTGTGAACCTAGAAGCCGGATGTCGCCATGCTGACACATCTTTCCATCAGAGACGTCGTGCTGATCGAGGCACTGGACCTTGCTCTCCATCCCGGTTTTACCGCCTTAACGGGGGAGACCGGGGCTGGTAAATCCATCCTGCTGGATAGTCTGGGCCTTGCCATGGGCGAGCGCGCCAATGCGGGTCTGGTTCGCTCCGGTGCGGAAGAAGCCCGCGTAACCGCCTGCTTTGAAACCCCGGCGAGCCATACGGTCTACACCCATCTGGAAGAACAGGGTATTCCGGCCGACAAGGGCGAACCCCTTGTGCTCCGCCGGGTTATCTCGCGCGAGGGGCGGTCACGCGCATGGATCAACGACCAGCCCGTGGGCCTGACCCTGCTGCGCAAAACTGCTTCCGCCCTGATAGAAATTCAGGGCCAGCATGAGCAGATGGGGCTGGCGGACGCTTCCACCCATCGTGGTCTGCTCGATGCCTATGGCATCAAACCTTCCCTCCTTAAAAAAGTGGCACAGGCTTTTACCCACTGGCAGGACCTGCGGCAGAGCCTTGCCAGCGCGCAACAGGCTCTTGAAGACGCCGCCCGTGAGGAAGAATGGCTGCGCCATACGGTGAGCGAACTCTCCACTCTGGCTCCCCAGCCGGGGGAAGAAAGCCAACTGGCACAACAACGCCACGCGCTCCAGCAGGCCGAACGCCGGGGCGAGGCCGTGGCAGCCGCCCTGTCCGAGCTGACCCCGCGTGACCGCCGCTCCAGCGGACCGGCCGCTGCCCTGCGCGCTGCCAACCGCGCCCTTTTGCGTCTGGTTCCATCCACCACATCAGACAACATGCCGCCTGAAACCGATGGGTTGGCAGGCCGCATCGCCGAAGCCCTGAGCGCACTGGAAAACGCAGAAAACGCTCTTGCCGAAGCCGAGAGCCTACTTTCCCGCCTTATGGCGGATACAGAGGCCAACCCACGGGAACTGGAAGAGACGGAAGAAAGGCTGTTCACCCTGCGTACCGTTGCACGCAAGCACAATGTGCCAGTGGATGAACTGGCAGCTCTGCTGGCGCAATTAACTGCGCGCATCCATGCGCTGGACAATGGCGCCACCGAATTGGAAAGCCTGCGTAAAGCCACGGAAGACTCCCGCCTGGCCTATATGGAGGCGGCACACGCCCTGACTGATGCCCGCGCCCTTGCTGCCAAAAAAATGGAACAGGCCGTAACAGCCGAGCTCAAACCCATTAAACTGGAGAAAGCCCGTTTTCTGGCCGAACTGCAGCCCCTCTCCCCCGAGCAGTGGAGCCGTTACGGCATGGAACAGGTCACGTTCCTTATTGCTGCCAACCCCGGCCAGCCTCCCGGCCCCATTGCCAAGGTGGCATCAGGGGGCGAACTGTCCCGCCTGATGCTGGCGCTCAAGCTGGTTCTGGCCGGACAGTCAGGCATTGGCACACTTATTTTTGACGAAATTGATGCCGGTGTCGGTGGTGCAACCGCAGCCGCCATTGGTGAACGCCTGCACCGTCTGGCACTGAATGTGCAGGTTCTGGCCGTTACCCACAGCCCGCAGGTCGCAGCCAGTGCGGATGCGCATTTACGTATTGGCAAACAGACCCGTAACGGCCAAACCGCAACCCACGCCATAGCTCTGGCAGAAACCGAACGCAGGGAAGAAATCGCACGCATGCTGGCAGGAGATACAATTACCGATGCAGCCCGCGCTGCTGCCGCCAGCCTGCTGGACTCTAAAAAATGACAAGCAGCACCACCCCGATCGCAGACATGGACAGTGATCAGGCCCGCAGGGAACTGGCGGAACTGGCCAGCCAGATTGCCTACCATAACACCGCCTATCATGGTCATGATGCCCCTGAAATCAGCGATGCGGATTACGATGCCCTGCGCAGGCGTTACAATGATCTGGTAACCCGCCACCCCGATGCCGAACCACAGAACAGCGCAGCCAACGCGGTGGGGGCCAGCGCGGATACGGGGCTTGGCAAGCATATCCACCTTGCCCCCATGCTCTCGCTTGACAATGTGTTCGACCGTGAGGAATTTGAAGGCTTCATAACCCGTGCAGCCCGGTTTCTGGGTCTGGAACAGGCGGATACTTCCAGCCTGCGTCTGGTAGGTGAACCCAAGATTGATGGCCTTTCCATCAGCCTTACTTACGAATCCGGCAGGTTCGTCCGGGGCACCACACGCGGGGACGGCACGGAAGGGGAGGACGTAACCGCCAACCTGCGCACCCTGCGCACCCTGCCTATGGCACTTCACGCCCCCTACCCCGACCTGATCGAAATTCGTGGAGAAGTATTCCTCTCCAAAGCCGACTTTATCGCACTCAATGCCGCGCAGGAGGCCGCGGGTAAACGCCTGTTTGCCAACCCGCGCAATGCGGCTGCGGGTTCCTTGCGGCAACTGGACCCCAGCATTACGGCCCAGCGCCCGCTCTCCCTTTTTGCCTATGCACAGGGGTTCTGCTCGGACAAGACAACCCGTAGCCACTGGGCTTACCTGGAGCAGCTCAAGGCATGGGGGTTTACGGTCAACCCGTTCTCTCGCCAGATTGAAGGCGCAGCGGATGCCGAAGCTTTTTTTGCGGAAATCAACCGCGAACGCGCCAGTCTGGCCTATGACATTGACGGCGTTGTTTACAAGATAGACGACCTGAGCCTGCAGGAGCGTCTGGGCTTTGCCGGACGGGCCCCCCGCTGGGCCATAGCGTGGAAGTTCCCGGCCGAGCAGGCCATGACGCGCCTGAACACCATAGAAATTCAGGTCGGTCGTACAGGTGCCTTGACCCCGGTTGCCCATCTGGAGCCTGTGAATGTTGGCGGGGTGCTTGTGACCCGCGCCACCTTGCATAATGAAGACGAAATTACCCGCAAGGACGTGCGCGAAGGCGACCTTGTTCTGGTCCAGCGCGCGGGGGATGTTATTCCGCAGGTGCTCGGCCTTGCCCCGGCAGGTCAGGCAGCATCCGGGCGGCAGCCTCTTTTCCACTTCCCCGATCATTGCCCCGCATGCGGGGCGCTGGCCGTACGCGCTGAAGGGGAGGTCGTGCGCCGCTGCACCGGCGGGCTGACCTGCCCCGCGCAGGCGGTGGAACGGCTGATCCATTTTGCCTCCCGCCTTGCCTTCGACATTGAAGGGCTGGGTGAGCGCAGTATTCGCGAGTTCTATGAAGCCGGGCTGATTCATACCCCTACCGATATCTTCCGGCTCCGGGCACAGGCCGCAGTTCTGGAACAGCGCGATGGATGGGGCGAACAGTCCGTACGCAACCTGCTCCAGGCCATAGAGGAGCGGCGCACAATCCCGCTCGCACGCTTTATTTACGCTTTGGGTATCCGCCGGATTGGGGAAAGCAACGCCCGCCTGCTGGCCCGTCATTACGGCAGCTATGCCAACTGGCTGCGACAGATGGAGGCCGCCACCATTATCGGATCTGACGCCCGGCTGGAACTTGGGTCCATTACCGGCATTGGCAACGCCATAGCAACGGATGTGGTGGCCTTTGTAGCCGAGCCCCACAACCAGACCACTCTGGCTGAACTGAGCGCCGAGTTGACCATTACCGAGGAAAGTGCGGCCAGCGATGGCCCTCTGGCGGGCAAGACCATTGTGTTTACCGGCACGCTGCTGACCATGACCCGCCCGGAAGCCAAGGCCACGGCCGAACGCATGGGGGCCAGGGTATCCGACTCCGTCTCAAAAAAGACCGATCTGGTGGTGCTGGGAGAAAAAGCAGGCTCAAAGGCCAAAAAAGCAGCCGAGCTGAACATTCCCACCATGGATGAGACAGAATGGAACGCCTTTTGCATCACAAACGGATAGAACCGCCACACCCGCAGTTTTTTACCATTTACGTGTAAAAGGGAGATTGCCCGGCGGCCAAATCTGCGCCATGCTACCGGGCAACGAAGGGGTGGAGTTCGTCGTCCAAACTAAAAATAAAAATTCCGTGCCCAGTTCGGCTGCTGTTCCGGTATCCCCTGTTCCCATCCCCTCGGTCGGAACTTCAGCCCCGCTGGCACAAAAGAATGAAGTGAACGGCAAAATGACCAAGTGGATCTACAGTTTCGGCGCTGGCCAAAGCGAAGGCAACGCCGGGATGCGCAATCTCCTCGGCGGCAAGGGCGCCAATCTGGCGGAAATGGCCAATATTGGCCTGCCGGTGCCCCCGGGATTTACCATTACCACTGAAGTCTGCACCGCCTTTTACGATAACGGACGGAAATACCCCGCCGAGCTGGAATCCCAGCTTGAAGCAGCTATGGGGCTGGTAGAACAGGCCATGGGCCTGCGCTTTGGCGATGCCGAAAACCCGCTTCTGGTTTCTGTCCGCTCCGGCGCCCGCGTGTCCATGCCCGGTATGATGGACACAGTGCTCAACCTTGGTCTGAACGATGCAACGGTTGAAGGGCTTGTCCGCTCCTCGGGCGATGCCCGCTTTGCATGGGACAGCTACCGCCGCTTCATTCAGATGTACGGCTCCGTTGTGCTCGGCGTGCCGCACCACGAATTTGAAGACCTGCTTGAACAGGCCAAACGCGCTGCCGGCAAGATTGATGACACCGCCCTGACCGCCGAAGAATGGCAGGACGTTGTTAAAAGTTACAAGCAGATCGTCCTGTCCGAAACGGGAACTCCCTTCCCCGAAAACCCCAAGGACCAGTTGTGGGGCGCCATCGGAGCCGTCTTTGGTTCATGGATGAACCCGCGCGCCAACACCTACCGCAAACTGCATGATATTCCCGCCAACTGGGGCACGGCTGTCAACGTTCAGTCCATGGTGTTCGGCAACATGGGGAATGACTGCGCAACGGGCGTATGCTTTACCCGCGACCCGTCCACGGGCGAAAACATCTTCTACGGCGAATACCTGATCAACGCGCAGGGCGAGGACGTTGTGGCCGGTATCCGCACCCCGCAGCCGATGGCGGAGTGTCGTTCAGTCGAGGGGCAGACCTCGATGGAAAAAGCCCTGCCCAACGCCTACGGCGAGCTGCTCAAGGTACGTGACCTGCTTGAACGCCACTACCGCGACATGCAGGATATTGAATTCACGGTGCAGGCCAACAAGCTTTACCTGCTCCAGACCCGCTCGGGCAAGCGCACCGCCGCCGCCGCACTGCGCGTAGCCATTGACATGGCCAAGGAAGGCCTGATCACGCAGGAAGAAGCAGTGACCCGCGTTCCTCCCGCATCACTCGACCAGTTGCTCCATCCTGTGCTGGACCCCAAGGCCGAGCGCCAGCTGCTAACCCGCGGCCTGCCTGCCTCCCCCGGCGCTGCAACCGGCGTAATCGCTTTCTCCGCCGAGGATGTGGAAGACCGCGCCGCCAAGGGTGAAGACGTTATTCTGGTGCGCATTGAAACCTCGCCAGAAGACGTGCACGGCATGCACGCAGCCCGTGGTGTACTGACAACCCGTGGTGGCATGACCTCCCACGCAGCCGTTGTGGCCCGTGGCATGGGCCGTGTTTGCGTGGCTGGTGCTGGCAGCATTGCCGTGGATTACAAGGCCCAGACCATGACTGTGGACGGCCACACGCTCAAAGCAGGGGAGTGGGTCACTCTTGATGGCGGTACGGGTGCTGTCTACAAAGGCCGCGTTCCCACCATTCCGCCTACCCTGTCGGGAGATTTTGCAACCCTTATGGGCTGGGCAGACAGTGTGCGCCGCCTTGGCGTGCGCGCCAACGCCGAAACCCCTGAAGATGCACAAACCGCCCGCCGCTTCGGTGCGGAAGGCATTGGCCTGTGCCGGACCGAGCACATGTTCTTCGGCCCTGACCGTATTGGTCATGTGCGCCAGATGATCATGGCCGATGACACACAGACACGTGCCCGCGCCATTGAAGCCCTTCTGCCGTTCCAGCGCAGCGATTTTACGGAACTGTTCCGTATTATGGCAGGCCTGCCGGTCACCATCCGCCTGCTCGATCCGCCGCTGCACGAGTTCCTGCCGCATGGTGAGGCCGAACTGGCTGATGTGGCCAAGGCACTGGGCAAGGATGTGGAAAGCCTGCGCGCACGCCGCTCGGCTCTTTCCGAATCCAACCCCATGCTGGGTCATCGCGGTTGCCGCCTTGGCATTACTTACCCCGAAATCTACGCCATGCAGGTGCGTGCCATTACCGAGGCCGCGCTGGACATTGCTAAGGAAACCGGTAAGGCCGTGGAACCCGAAATCATGATCCCGCTCATCGGCACCAAGGCCGAGCTGGATCTGGTACGTCAGTCCTGCGAAGGTGTTATCGCCGATGTGCTGAGCGAACATGGCGTCCAGCTTGCCTACAAGATTGGCACCATGATCGAGCTGCCCCGTGCAGCGCTGACTGCGGACCAGATTGCACAGAGCGCCGACTTCTTCTCCTTCGGCACCAACGATCTGACCCAGACAACCCTTGGCCTGTCGCGTGATGATGCAGGCTCCTTCCTGCCTGAATACGTGGAAAAAGGGCTGCTGCCCCAGGACCCCTTTGTGTCCATCGACCGCGAAGGCGTGGGCGCTCTGGTACGCATGGGCGTGGAAAAAGGCCGTGCTACCAAACCCACCCTCAAGCTGGGCATTTGCGGTGAACATGGTGGGGACCCGCTCTCCATCGCCTTTTTTGAAGAAGTCGGGCTGGATTACGTGTCCTGCTCCCCCTTCCGTGTGCCGGTCGCCCGTCTGGCCGCAGCACAGGCGGCTCTTGCCGCACGCAATAACAAGGCTGTTAAAGCCTAAGGAAAAAATGGCCGCCTCCCTTTGGGGCGGCCATTTTTCAATCTGATACCATGCAAAAAATCCTTACTCTCCACCTTGTGTCCGAAGCTACGGGGCAAACGCTCGATTCCGTGGCGCGGGCCTGTATAGCGCAGTTCCCCAATACCGAAGTCAGGCTACGGCACTGGAACCTGATCCGTACCCAGATCCAGCTCCGGCGTGTTCTGCGGCATATTGCCAATAACCGAGGGCCGGTCATGTCCACCCTGACTGACCCGATCCTTCAGGCGGATATGGAAGCCGGTTGCGCCAGCCTGCAGATCCGGCTTCTGGACGTACTGGACAACGCCCTGAACTTTCTGGCCGAAGAGACCGGGGAGGAAGCAACCCGCCACCCCGGTGGCCAGTATATTATGGACGAAAACTACTACCAGCGCATCGAGGCCATGCATTACGTGCTGGCCCATGATGATGGTCAGGAAACACGTGGCCTGAACAAGGCGGATGTTATTCTGGTCGGTGTCTCCCGCGTTTCCAAAACACCGACCTGCTTCTATCTGGCCAACCGCGGCATAAAGGCGGCCAACGTGCCGCTGGTGATGGGTATAGAACCGCCAGAAGCCCTGTTTACCACCACCAAGCCGGTCATTGGTCTGACCATAGACCCCGAACGGCTGATTGAAATCCGCCGTAACCGTCTGAACCAGATGATCCCGGGCAAATCCCGCCCTGAGGCCATAACCGATTACGCCTATATTGATCTGGAAAAAGTGCAGGAAGAACTGCACTGGGCCAGACGGTTATGCCGACGCCATAACTGGCCGGTCATAGATGTGACGCGCCGCTCCATTGAGGAATCGTCCGCCTCCATCCTGGAACTGATTGCCACAACGGCCTGAGAACACGCCTCTGCTGCTCTTTTGATCGGGGCAAAGCAGGGGGCTCACGCCAAACCCCTGGCTCTGGTTCAACAGGGCCGTGGGTTTGGGGGCCGGGTAGTCTTTAGTCGTTCATTTCCTGTGCTGTCAGCCTTTGCACCCGCACGGCCTGCCCCTGAGCGTTGTAATAAATCACGCTGCTCCCGCGCCGCTGGGCATAACCATCGGGCTGCCCGTCTCTGCTCCAGAACAGCAGCCGGTTTGTATCCGGCTGCTCTACCACCCTGTCCCCCGGCGGGACAAAACGGTATTTGCTAAAATCCTTGTGCGCCCGTGGCAGGGGCAGCTTGCCCGCCAGATTATGCATGCTGGAAGCCTGATGAGCATCCGTATCATCATCATCCCCGCCGTTCAGCAGATCACCATCGGCATGGGCGGGCACACCGGCCATAAGGGGCAGTGCAAGCGCACACAAGCCAAACAGGATTTTCCATTTTTTGCGGAATACCGGCATCATGTGGGTGCTGTCTCCTTTAATTCATGCCTCTGGGGGCAAGGCTTGCCAGTTATGGGCTAGCATACATTCTTTACCGCGTTACTCCTGTTACAAAAGACTGTCAGCCCCCAGTTTTGACATATGCCCTTCCTGATGCTGCACAGTGCGGCTGCCCGACTTGCCCGAACCGGAATGGAAAGGATAAGAAGAGTGCATGACACAAACGCTGGTCGGCTCTTTTTTGCTGGAACGGGATATCAAAAAAAGCCGCTTTCTTGCGCGCGCAATCCCCATTGCCAGCATTGCGGAAGCCGACGCGTTTATTGCCCGCATTGCCGCAGCCGAGCCTGACGCCACCCACCACTGCTGGGCATGGCAGTTTGGCCCCCATTGCCGCTGCCACGATGCGGGAGAACCCTCGGGCACGGCAGGCCGCCCGATCTTGCAGGTGGTTGTCGCCCAAAAGCTGGACCGCGTAGCTATTGTGGTCTCACGCTGGTTTGGGGGGATCAAACTGGGCGCGGGCGGGCTGGTACGGGCCTATGCCGGAACAGCGGCCGAATGCCTGCGTGAAGCCCCGAAGGAAGAGCTGATCGAGCGGATCAGGCTTGGGTTTCACTGCCCGTTTTCATTACTGGGACTTATTCAGGCACGCCTGCCTGAATGGGGTGTGGAGGCCGAACCACCCGTTTTTGATGAAAACGGGGCGTGGTTCCAGCTTCTGCTCCCCCAGGCTTTGCAGCAGAACGTCTGTGCAAAGCTGACCGACCTGACCTGTGGCCAGGCCGACATTCGTCTTATAGAGGACGAACCCATACCAGCCTAGCGGGGGGTAACCCAGCCATTGCCTGTGGAATCCCCCACCTGCCCCGAACCAAACGGACCGGAATTCTGGTAAGCGGAACCATAGCGGGACAGATCAGACCCCGTGACCGAATCCCTGTGCACCTTGGCCAGATGGTCCGGGTCATCCCCATGCTGGAACTCCATGGATGGAGCATCCTGATAACCGGGTGGCAGGCTGCGGTGCCCGTGTACGGTCTTGGCTTCGGTCGATTTGCCCGCACTAACTCCCGCATCCGTGTTGCCATTCCCCTCGGAAAAGGAAACATCATCACTCGGGGTCATCAAGGGGTCCGCGTGAGCAACACTTGCTCCCCCCCCAAGGCTTGCCGCCATCAGAAGGCCGGACATCACGTTTACAAACGGTCTACGCAGCTGCGCCATTGCGCGTTACCCCGCAAGAGAAAAGGAAAAAACACCCACACGCACCATAAAGCAAATGGCTTTGCGGGTTCCATACTGGCAACCCTTATCACACCAAAAGTGCAAAAATCCAAATCCTCTGGCCAAGAGTGGAGCAGATGCCACACCATTGACCAGAACATGGCTTGAGCCCGCAAACGCTATTTGCCTAATCCGTGCATATTAGACATAAAGGCAGCCGCCTTTGGCAAATTCATGCCCAAGAGAGCATTGTTTTTACCCTTCTGCTTACCATTTTGTGTGTAACCAGCCCAACTGAACAGGAACGCGTTATGAGTGCTACGCTCACCCAGCCCAACCCGACGTCTGCGACCTGGATGCCGGATAGCTGGCGCTCGTTTCCGTTCAGGCAGATTCCCACCTATCCGGATGCAGCAGCCCTCAAAAACGTTGAGGACCGGCTGAGCGCCTATCCCCCACTGGTTTTTGCAGGGGAAGTACGCCGCCTGCGCAGCCATCTGGCCCAGGCCGCACAGGGCAAGGCTTTTGTACTGCAGGGCGGCCCATGTGCTGAAAGCTTTGGCGAGTTCAAGGCCGACATCGTGCGCGATACCTTCCGTGTGCTGCTGCAAATGGCCGTGGTACTCACCTTTGGGGCCAAGGTACCGGTTATCAAGCTCGGCCGTATGGCTGGCCAGTTTGCCAAACCGCGCTCTGCCGATATGGAAACCGTGGATGGCGTCAGCCTGCCATCATACCGGGGGGACATCATCAACGGGCCGGAATTCACCCCTGAAGCCCGTATTCCCGACCCTGCCCGGATGGAAACAGGGTATTTCCAGTCCACCGGAATCCAGAACCTGCTGCGCGCTTTCTCGCGCGGGGGGTATGCCAACCTGCACGAAGTACACCGCTGGAACCTTGGCTTTGTGGAACGCTCCCCATTAGCCAACCGCTACCGCACCATGGCCGAACGCATTGGCGAGACCCTCGCCTTCATGCAGGCATGCGGGATTGACGCAGCCTCCTCCGCGCAGGTGGACGAAACCGAGTTCTACACCTCGCACGAAGCCCTGCTGCTGCCTTACGAGCAGGCTCTGACACGCGTCGATTCCACATCGGGCGAATGGTATGACTGCTCGGCCCATTTTGTATGGATCGGGGACCGCACCCGCCAGCCCGACGGCGCACATGTGGAGTTCCTGCGTGGGGTGCGCAACCCCATTGGCATCAAGGTTGGCCCCACCACCAGCGTGGAAGACATCAAACGCCTGACCGCCATCCTCAACCCCCAGAACGAGGCAGGCCGCATTACCCTGATCTCACGCATGGGGGCGGAAAAGATCGAACAGTTCCTGCCCCCGCTCATGCGTGCGGTCAAGGAAACCGGGCAGCCTGTGACATGGATCAGCGATCCCATGCACGGCAACACCATTTCCACCGGCAACAACGTCAAGACCCGTTCGTTCGATGCGGTCATGAAGGAAGTCAAAGGCTTTTTTGCCGTGTGCGCAGCCGAGGGCGTACCCGCTGGCGGTGTTCACCTGGAAATGACCGGCCAGAACGTGACCGAATGCGTAGGCGGTGCCCAGCGCCTGACCGAAGCAGACCTTGGTGCACGGTACGAAACCTTCTGCGACCCGCGCCTGAACGCCGAACAGTCTCTGGAACTGGCGTTCCTGATCGCGGAGGAGTTGACCGGCCGCAATTAAGGCCGCCCGCTCTTTGCCTGATCACAGAAGCGGGGGGTGGTCTTTACGCCACCCTCCATCACACCCATCATCTGTGTAGTGTTTGGCAGAAAAGAGCATTTCAGTAATGACGCAATCCCCTTCTGGCGCAACGGCTCCCGGTATTCCCACGGCGCAGGCCACAACCGCCCTGACAGATGCAGACATCCGGGCACGCACGGATTCCTACTTCAACCGCACCTGTCAGATTGTCAGTCACTTTGGGGATTGTGAGGTCACTTACGCGTTTTTCCTGCGCTGCCCTGTTATTTCCGCCCCCGGCATCATGCTGGAATGGCTGAAGAACGTCATGGCCGAGCGTGGCAGCGACTACACCGTGGACCTGCTCCACCCCGAGGGAGAATGGGTCGGGGCGGGGGAGCCGCTTGTCTATGTCACCGGTTCGTTCCTGCATCTGGCGGACCTGGAAACACTCCTGCTTCAGAAGCTGGGCAGTTCCTGCGTTGCCGCCCTGCGGGCTTACCAGATGGCGCTCTCTCTGCCGCAAACCCGTTTTCTGGCTATGGATGCCCGGCATTGCGCAGGGTACGAAATGCAGGAGCTTATGGCCTATGCCGCCTCCGTTGGCGGACGGGCTGCACAGCAGGACGGAGCAGTGGGGTTTGTTGGCACAGCCAATGATGCGGTGTCCGCCTTTTTTGGCACAACACAGGGTGCGGGCACCATGCCCCATGCGCTCATTGGTTATGCGGGCTCCACCGTGCGGGCGGCGGAAATGTTCCATGAGACATTCCCCGCCTCCGACCTTGTGGTGCTGGTAGACTATTTCGGGCAGGAAATAACCGATGCGCTGGCCGTATGCCACCGGTTTGAGGAACTGGCCAGAACTGGCCGCATTGCCGTACGGCTAGATACGCATGGCGGACGGTTTATGGAAGGGCTGAACCCTCAGGAATCCTATGCCGTGGTCAACCGCCATGCCCCCGAGGCCCTGCGCCGCTACCGCTCCGACCGTGAGCTGCGCTACCTGATTGGCACAGGTGTTTCCGCCGCATCCATCTGGAAAATGCGCGAGGCACTGGACGAAGCCGGGTTCAGACAGGTGCGGATTATTGCCTCATCGGGCTTTGGGGTCACCAAATGTGCCTGTATGGCCGATGCCCATGCTCCCATAGATGTCGTGGGTACAGGCTCGTTCATTCCCGAAATATGGAACGAAACTTACGCCACAGCCGATATTATTTCGTACAACGGTGTTGAGCGGGTTAAAATCGGACGCGAATTCCTGTTTGCTTCCGCCCGCAACAGAAAAGACAGCTAGGAAATCCTATGAACGAAACCGAAGCCCCTCAGGAGCAGAGCTGGAAAGTCCGTATTCTGGACCTGTCCGGCGGTGCCGAAGACAATATTGTGGAAGAGGTTGGCGTTTTTCATGACCTTGCCCACGCCAACGCCTTTGCCCGCGCCTATGTGCGCGACAGCGTGGAACGCTGCCGCATGCCCGGCGCCTCCGCCAAGGACGTGCTGGACACATGGACCAGTTTTGGCGAGGACGCCGTAGTGGTGGACGCCGAAGATGATGGCTGGCGCTCCGCCAACGAACTGGACGACTTTACCGCAACCCCCGCAACATCCATGGAGCGCGACTGGCGCATGCTGGACCCCCGCCGACTGGTGGACGGTGAAGACATCCTGCTGGAAGATGAAGATAACGCCGGAGCGGAAGAGGACGACACGGACACGTTCGACCCCGGCCTGCACAACCTGCACTAACCCCCGCCCACAGGCAGCAGAGGCAGGCAAGCCCACCCGACATGCCGCCCCTGCCCTTGTTTTATGTTTCCTTCGTGCTGGTCTTTCCAGCCCATTCACGGCATAAGCCCCTGTTATGAAACTCCGCTTTGCGCCCAGCCCTACGGGCCTTCTCCATGTGGGCAATGCCCGCCTTGCCCTTGCCAACGCCCTGTTTGCCCGCCGCAACAAGGGCAAATTCCAACTGCGTATTGATGATACGGATACCGCCCGCTCACGCGAGGAACTGGTAGGTGCCATCCAGCAGGACCTGGAATGGATGGGCATTACGTGGGACGAGACCTTCCGCCAGACCGAGCGGCTGGACCGCTATGCCGCCGCCATTGAAAAGCTCAAGGCATCCGGCCACCTGTACCCCTGCTTTGAAAGCGAGCAGGAACTGGCCGCCAAGCGCGAAACCCAGATCCGCCAGCACCGTGCCCCCGTGTATGATCGCGCCATGCTGCGCATGACCGAGCAGCAGCGCGCACAGGCCGAAGCCAATGGCAAGGTGCCTTACTGGCGCTTCAGGCTCTCTGGCCGCATTGTGCGCTGGCGCGACCTTGTTATGGGAGAATGTCAGGTCAAACTGCCTTCCGTCTCCGACCCGGTTCTGGTCCGCACCGATGGGACGGTGCTGTACACGCTGGCCTCGGTTGTGGATGATCTGGAGACAGGGATCAGCCACATTATCCGTGGGGAAGACCACGTTACCAATACCGGCGTGCAGATTGACATTGCCGAAGCTCTGGGCGCTCGCCCCGACCACTTCCGCTTTGCCCACCTGCCCCTGCTGCTGGACGAAAACGGCGGCAAGCTGTCCAAACGGTTTGATGCCTGTTCCCTGCGCACCCTGCGTCAGGATGGGGTTGAGGCGGAAGCCCTGATTTCCTACCTTGCGCGCCTTGGCAGTTCGGACGACCCGGCACTCATGCCGTTTGATGCACTGGCCCAGAGCTATGACCTGTCACATATCTCGCGCTCGGCTGCCCGGTTTGACACACGCCAGCTTCTGGCCATGAACCACCGCTATCTTGCCCAGTGTCCCTTTGCCACTGTAGCCGGGAAGCTGCCCAAAGGTGCTACGGACGCCTTCTGGCTGGCCATTCGCAGCAATATCGACCTGCTTTCGGAAGCCAGACTATGGCTGAACGTTGTCGAGGGGGACATTATCCCCCCCGTGCAGGAGGAGGACGAATCCTTCCTTCAGGATGCCGCAGCCCTGCTCCCGCCCGAACCGTGGGATGTGGAAACATGGAAGGCCTGGACAGCCGCCATCAAGGACAAAACAGGCCGCGGCGGCAAAAACCTGTTCCACCCCCTGCGTGTTGCACTCACGGGGGAAGAGCACGGGCCTGAACTGCGCGACCTGCTCCCCCTTATCGGCCGCAAGCGCGCACTGGCCCGCCTGCTACCATCTCAGGTTTAAGCTACAGGCCGCACCATATGGCCCCGGTTGGCTGCCGGGGCTGTTGATGCACTCCCCCGGTTGCGGGTCTGGACAAGTCTCTTTTGGCCCGTATCTTTTTACCCGTGTCTTTTGGCGCGTGTATGCATAACATGGCTTGACCTTCCGTGCTCCCGCCTTTCAATAAAGGGCAGCACGGATTTATCTGTCAGTCTGGAAACTGTATGCGCCCCGTTCTGCACCGCCGTACATTTGGTTTGGGCCTGACCGCGCTTCTGGCCACCCCCACTGCCGGACGGGCAACTGGCATGCCCGACCTGATGGACCGCCCCCCTCCCGAACTGGAGGAATTAAAGTGGCACCCCCCACTCCGGGAGGCCATTCAGGGGCTGATCAACGCGCATGGCCATTATTCCGACACCTATAATAGCAATGCTCCCCCTTATGTGGTGGTGGACTGGAACAACACCGCCGTAGTGGGCGATGTGCAGCAGACCCTGTTCCTGTTCATGCTGGAGCACTTCTGTTTTCTTCTGCCCGCCCAGAAGTTCCGCAGCCTGATCCATGTGCACGCAGCCAGCCACCCCCTACCCGCCCCTTTTGCAAACATGGCAGGGCAACCCGTTACTTTTCCCGATCTTGTGACCGATATTGTAGAGGACTACAGCGCTCTGGCCGCCCGCTACGGGCACATGCCCCACCCCATTGCGCGTGAAGAATTGCAAGACAACCCCGCCATGCAGGCGTTCAGGGCGCGCATGGCGTTCTGCCATCAGGCGGTGGCTGCCCTGCACGGCCCCGATGCGGCGCAGCAATGGATGATCCGGCTGGTTGCCGGGCAAACCCAGACCGATGTGATCACCCTGAGCCGAGCCGCCAATGAATGGGGTCTTGGGGCCTCCGTTAGCAACCAGAGATGGGTCTGCCCCACCTCCCGCCCCGGCAAGGCTGGCCCTGTGCAGGCAGACATCACGCAAATGCTGCGGCTGACACCTGAAATGGGCAACCTGTTCCAGATTTTGCAAGAACATGGCATAGACCCCATTATCTGCTCTTCCGCACTGGAGGACCTGATTGCCCTGTTCGCCACCTCGGCCGAATATGGCTACAACCTGCGGCACGAGCATGTGTTTGGCGCACGGCTGGTAGAGCGCAGGGGGGTTATGGAATCCACCGAGGTCTCTCGTTACCCTTTTCCCGCAGGGGTTGGAAAAACCGAGTTGATCCGCCTCCATTTTGAACAGAAACGCAAACAGCCTCCCCTGATGATCTTTGCGGGGGAAAGCAGCACGGCGAACCTGCTCGAATCTTTCCCCGACACACCGCTATGCTGCCTGATCAACCACAAGCAGTCCGATGCCATGCAGGTCTTCCTGCACGAAGCCGCACCCCCCCCCAAGGCTGGTACGCCCCGCAGACTCTACCTGCAAGGGCGGGACGAAAACACGGGCGAATGGCGGCCCCATGCCAGCAGCCTGCTACTGGGCAGCACAACCCCCACCCTGCCAGCCTGAACAGCCAAGCACAGGAAGCAAGGGGGCGGGCAGGTTATGCGGACCAGACCTTACGCGGCTTCCAGCGGTTGAGCAGCAGGGAGTTACCGACAACCGAAACGGAGCTCATGGCCATAGCCGCCCCTGCAAAGACCGGGTCCAGCAGGCCAAAGGCAGCCAGCGGCAAACCCAGTATGTTATAAATAAAAGCAAAAAACAGGTTCTGCCGGATTTTGAAAACCGTTGCACGGGAGAGCGAGAGCGCGTCCACCAGTGCCGTCAGCTGGCTGCGCACAAGTACAATATCTGCCGTTTCCAGCGCAATATCGGCCCCCGCGCCAATAGCAAAGCTGACATCGGCCAGTGCTAGGGCTGGAGCGTCATTTATGCCGTCCCCCACCATGCCTACGCAATGCTGGCCATCGGCCCGCAACCGCGCAATCTGGGTCGCCTTGCCATCTGGCAGCACCTCGGCCACGACTTCGTCTATGCCCACCTGCCGGGCTACGGCCTGTGCGGCACGCACGTTATCCCCGCTGAGCATGACAACACGCAGGCCTTCACTCCGCAGGGCGGCAACGGCAAGCTGGGCCTCCGGTCGTACCTGATCAGCCAGTCCAAAATAGGCAACCACCGCACCGGTCCGGGCCAGCGCAACAATGCTTTGCCCCCGCGCCTGCCAGCCATCAGTCAGGGTACGGTCAACCGGGTAGCCAAGCTGGTGCATGTAAGCCAGCGAGCCCATATGCACCTCCTCCCCGTTCAGCCGGGCCTGCACCCCCAGCCCCGGCAGGACTTTAAAGTCACTCAGGACCGCAGGCTCCGCATCCCGTGCCGTAGCATAGGCCACAATGGCGCGGGCCAGCGGATGTTCGGAACTCTGTTCCAGCGCACGGGCCAGCCCCAGCATAGCCTGCTCCTCTACACCCGCAGCACTTTGCACCTGCACAACACCGGGCCGCCCCATGGTGAGCGTACCGGTTTTGTCCGTAACCAGAATATCCATCTTACGCGCCTGTTCCAGCGCATCCGCATTGCGGAACAATATCCCCGCCTGTGCGCCAAGGCCCGTGCCAACCATAATGGCCGTAGGCGTTGCCAACCCCAAAGAACACGGGCAGGCAATCACCAGCACGGAGACCGCATTGACCAGACAGGCCCCAAAATCATGCGTAACAACCCAGCCAAGGCCAAGGGCCAGCAAAGCCAGTACCAGCACGGCAGGCACAAATACGGCGGCCACACGGTCAGCCAGACGCTGCACACTGGCCTTGCTGCCCTGTGCCTGCTCCACCATACGCACGATACCCGAAAGTACGGTTTGCGCGCCAACCTTGGTCGCCTGCACACGCAACACCCCGGTCTGGTTGAGCGTACCTGCAAACACGCGGTCTCCCACGGTTTTGGCAACGGGAGCACTTTCCCCCGTTAACATGGCCTCATCCAGATCGGACTGGCCATCGAGCACCTGTCCGTCCACGGCAACGCTCTCACCGGGGCGGACCATAAACACATCACCGGGCACAAGCTGTTCCACCGGCTGTTCCACCCACTGACCATTGCGCTGCACCTGCGCCGTGCGGGGTTGCAGGTGCAGCAGACCCTGCATGCCAGCACTGGCACTGGCCTTCGCACGGGATTCCAGCAGCCGCCCAAGCAGAACAAGGGTCATGACCAGTGCGCTGGTTTCAAAATACACAGGCTGGTCAAGGCCAGACAGCATGACAACGGTACTGAACACAAAGGCGATACCCGTGCCCATAACCACCAGCACATCCATATTGGCGGCCCCGCCACGCAAGGCGTGCATGGCCCCACCATACATGGACCGGCCACACCAGACCTGCACAACGGCTGCCAGCACACATTGCATCCACAAGGGCAGCATGGTTGTGTGCACCCCTGCCAGCATACCCAGCATCTGCCCCGCAAAGGGCAGACTCAGCACGGCGGCAAGCACAAAATTGCGCCACTCGCCACGCAATGCAGTCTTTTGCTGCGCAGTCTGCGCATCCGGGTTCTGCTGGCTGTACAGGGTTGCGCCGTAACCCGCTTTTTCCACACGCGCGATCAGGGCTGCGATATCCACAACGCCGGGCACAAAACTGACATGTGCGCGCTCGCTCGCCAGATTGACCGATGCCTGAACGGATGGCAGGGCATTAAGCACTTTTTCCACCCGGTTCACGCAGGCAGCACAGGTCAGCCCGCTCAGGGCCAGATCCACACTGGCAGTTTCAGGCGCAAAACCCGCGCCGCGCACGGCTGCAAGCACCTGTGGCAACTGGGCTGCGGGGTTCTCCAGCGTGACCTGCGCCTTTGCCGTGGCAAAATTGACCGATGCCTGCAAACCCTGCTGGCGGTTAAGCACTTTTTCCAGCCGGGCAGCGCAACTGGCGCAACTCATACCCTCTATGGAAAAACTGACAATCTGGCTCATGCTCTTGTTGCTCCGCGCCCATGGTCGGACAGACCGGGGCCAAACATGCTTACGCACGGGGGATGATCGGGTTGGGGCCGCATCCATTCTTCTTGCCATATATGCCCCCCAGGGGTATATTTAAAAAATGTTGCGTCGTTTTTTCCTGCGTCAGATCGTTATGGGCTGCCTGCTTGTGCTGGCCGCATCCCTGGGGCTCCGGGCTGCGCACACACCCGCGCAGGCGGCACAGACAGCCATAGCCCACCCCACCATGCACATGGCCGGGCACGGCTGGGCGGGTGCACCCACCCAGCACAACCAGACTCCGGCAGCCATAAACTGCCCCACTGGCGCTTCAGCCACACACCACCGCATGCACCATCACAGCGCATGCTGCATGACAGGGAACGTCCTGTCTGTTGTCGAGGCATCAGCTGGCATATTGCCCGATGCTTTGCTGTGGCACGCCCGGGCACGCCCGGTTTTTGCCACCCCCCCCACCCTGCCCGACCGCAGGGCCGCCCCCCTGCTGCGTCCACCCAGACTGCGTACGGCCTGATACACCCGCCGGAGACACATCTCCGCCCGATCAGCCAGACGCCCTGCCCCGTGCAGAGCGTGCAGTATGGACCAGACCATGCCCAATTCGTCCTCCCATCGTGGCAGAGGCATTGCGCGCCGCCAGTTTATAACTGGCGCCAGCGCACTTGCTGCCATAGCCAGCCTGCCTGCTACCCCCCGCGCGCAGGCCGATACACTGTTTGCCCCCACCATTCCCCCAACCCCACAGCAGGTTTATGACCTGAACATAAGCCCGCTGACCTGCACCATTGCCGGAAAAACCCAGACCATACCCGCCATGAACGGCAGCATGCCCGGCCCCACCCTGCGCTGGCGCGAGGGGGAGGCGGTCACCCTGAACGTGCATAACCACCTGACCGAAGACACCTCCATCCACTGGCATGGCATACGCTGCCCGGCCGCGATGGATGGTGTGCCCGGCCTGAGCTTTGGCGGCATTGCGCCGGGGCGGAGCTTTACATACCATTTTCCCGTCAGACAGAGCGGAACCTACTGGTACCACAGCCATTCCAACATGCAGGAAGCACGCGGGCTGTATGGAGCCATTATCATAGACCCCCGTACTCCACAGACCACAACATGGGAGCGGGACTACGTTATTCTTCTCTCCGACTGGTCAGACGTGGCCCCACACGACATTATAAGTAACCTGAAATTTCAGGACGACTACTACAACTTCCGCCAGCGGACAGCGGTCTCCCTCGTCCATGACGCCAAGCAGGATGGTCTGGGGACCGCCATAAAAAACCGTCTGCAATGGGCGGGCATGAACATGTCCGCCACCGATATTTCAGACGTAACCGGGATTATCTACACCTACCTGATGAATGGGTGCACACCAGAAACCAACTGGACCGGACTGTTCCGCCCCAACGAGAGGGTCAGGCTGCGCTTCATCAACGCGTCTTCCATGACCTTTTACGACATTCGCATTCCCGGCCTGCAAATGGATGTGGTGCAGGCCGATGGCAACGACATAGAACCCGTACGGGTCGATGAGTTTCGCATTGGTGTGGCCGAGACCTATGACTGCATTGTGCGGCCCACCGACAGCAGAGCCTACACCATTTTTGCCCAGACGGAGGACCGTACGGGCTTTGCACGTGGCACACTGGCCCCCATGCGGGGCATGCGGGCCGCCATTCCCCCCATGGACCCACGCCCCGTGCGCACCATGCTGGACATGGGAATGCCATCAGCCATGCAGGGCATGGACATGAAAGGCATGGAGATGTCCGCCCCGGACCCACTCCCTGCCCATACCCCACCGCTGAATGTTGAAAACCAGAACATTGCCCGCATGCCAACCGACCGGCTGGCCGATCCGGGGGATGGGCTGCGCGATAATGGCCGCCGGGTGTTAACTTACGCCGACCTGCGCGCCCTGCACCCGGTGGAAGACACCCGCCCCCCCTCACGTGAGATCACGCTCCACCTGACTGGCAACATGGAGCGCTACATATGGGGCTTTGACGGCAAAAAATTCTCCGAAGCAGAGCCAATCCCCCTGCGGCTGGGCGAGCGCGTCCGCTTTACCCTGATCAATGACACCATGATGGAGCACCCCATTCACCTGCACGGCTTCTGGAGCGAACTGGAAAACGGACAGGGTGCGTACAACCCGGTCAAACATACCATTATCGTGCAGCCGGGGAGTAAACTCAGCTACCTTGTCTCGGCCGATACACCCGGATTATGGGCCTATCACTGCCACCTGCTCTACCATATGGACCTTGGCATGTTCCGCACAGTGGTGGTGTCATGAGCAGATACACCTCAGCCGCCTGTGCGGCCCTGCTGCTGTTTGGCATAAACCTGCCAAACGCCAGCACCCCAGCCCATGCCGCCAGCCAGCCGCCAGCCATGGCAGACATGGCAGACATGGACAATATGCCCGGTATGAACATGGGCGAGAGCATGGATATGCCAGCCCATCCGCCCTCCACCCATGCCAGCGCGTCCCGGCCTGCCACGCCCCCCACCAGCGGGAGCGGCACACCCCCTGCGGTCTCCGGCACATTCCGCGTGAACCTGCCAGCCCTGGCACCCAGCAGCCAGTGGCCTGCCACCCCCCCCGCCACACCGATCGTGCATTATGTGCATAACATGCCGCCTGTCATGGACCGCGGGACCTATTTTCACGTTCTGATGGAGCAGTTCGAAGGTCGCTACACGGCGGGGGACAGCCTGCTGCGCTATTCCGGCCAGAGCTGGTTTGGCACTGACCATGACAAACTCTGGATCAAGTCCGAAGGCACAGTGGATGGGCACCGCCATATGAGTGATGGCGACCACGAATTTTTATACGACCACGCCATTTCCACCTATTTTGACCTACAGGCCGGTGTCCGGCTGGACCTGGATAGTGGCCCAAGCCGTGCATGGGGGGCTGTCGGGGTGCAGGGTCTTGCGCTTTACTTTTTTGATGTCTCAGCCACGGCCTATTTTAATGCCCAAGGTGTGGCGGGCAAACTGGAAGGGTCCTATGACCTGCTGATTACCAACCGCCTGATCCTGCAACCACAGGCGGAGTTCAACTTCTATTCCCATACCGACGCACAGCGTGACGTAAGCCGGGGTTTTTCCGATATTGATGCGGGTTTGCGCCTGCGTTACGAATTCAAACGCAAGATAGCCCCCTATATTGCCGTGACCTATGCCGGTCATTACGGCAATACCGCAAACCACAGGGCCAACTGGCATGGCACAGCCGATAACGGGCCAGAAGACATCCGCTTTACCTTTGGCGTACGCACATGGTTCTAACCCCTGCCAACGCCCGACCCGTGCACTCCCTTTTGCGTCCAGCGCACAGACACTCTACACAGGGAGGAGAGTAACACCACGGGGCGGATACGAAGCCTGACAGGCTCCATACCCGCTCCGGCTCCTGCCTTTTTTCAGAACAGCCTGTAGAAGCCCATGCCCCCAGACAAACCCGGTTGCCATGCCTGCACCCCCCCCGCTCCGCCCAACGCGGAGCGGCACGTTACCCAACCGGACAAGACAGCCCTGATCAACCGCCTCAAACGGATTGAAGGGCAGGTTGGGGGGATTTTGAACATGGTACAGGATGACCGCTACTGCGTGGATATTCTTACCCAGCTATCCGCCGTTAAATCCGCGCTGGATGGTGTGGGTGTGCAAATCCTGACATCCCACGCCAAAGGCTGCGTACGCACGGCCATTGCCGAAAACGGCGGAGAGGAAGCCCTGGAGGAACTGATGGGCGTTATCCGCAAGATGGTAAAATAGGGTTTTCTGCAAAAAGCCCTCCCCCACACACGCGGGCAAAACATTCCCTTCACGCTATATTGACCCCGCCAGACATCCTCCGTAAAAAGTGTGAGTTTTCATCCCGCGATGCCCCATCAGGCGCAGCTTTACTGAGCGCTGGAGGCGCCGCTTTCCCATGTCCAAGACTTTTACCGACCTCTCCCTGATGGAGCCTCTGCTCCTTGCGCTGGCCGAGACGGGCTACGTAACTCCCACCCCCATTCAGGCCCAGTCCATTCCCCTGCTGCTCGAAGGCCGTGACCTGCTGGGGCTGGCCCAGACAGGCACGGGCAAAACAGCTTCTTTTGCGCTGCCGCTCCTGCACCGCCTTGCCACAAACCCACGTCCGGCCCCCAAGGGAGGGGCGCGTATTCTGGTTCTTGCGCCCACGCGCGAGCTTGTCTCCCAGATTGCCGATGGTTTTGAAAACTTTGGCCGCCACATGCAATTGAGCGTAACAACGGTTTTTGGCGGCGTAAGCCAGATGCATCAGGTCAACGCGCTCAGGGACGGTGTGGATATTCTTGTTGCCGCACCCGGACGCCTGCTGGATCTGATCGAACAGGGGCTTTGCGACCTGTCGCAGCTTGAAGCCCTGGTGCTGGACGAAGCCGACCAGATGCTCGATATGGGCTTTGCCAAACCGATTGAGCGGATTGTGGCAACCCTGCCCAAAGACCGGCATACCGTGCTGTTTTCCGCCACCATGCCCAAATCCATTGCCGCACTGGTTGAAAACCTCCTGCGCGATCCGGCCAAGGTGGAAATTGCCCCCCCTTCGACCACCGTGGACCGGATTGAACAGTCGGTTATGTTTGTGAATGCCGCCGACAAAAAAACAGCCCTGCTCGCACAGTTGCAGGAATCCGACATTGGTCAGGCCGTTGTTTTTACCTTGCAGAAAAACATTGCCAACGAAGTCTGCACTTTTCTGACCGATGCCGGGATTACGGCGGAAGCCCTGCACGGCAACCGCTCACAGGGGCAGCGTGAACGCGCACTCAATGCGTTCCGGGAGGGCACGGTGCAGGTTCTGGTGGCAACGGATATTGCCGCACGCGGGATTGATGTCGATACGGTCACGCATGTTTTTAACCACGACCTGCCAAGCCTGCCCGAAAGCTATGTCCACCGCATAGGCCGCACCGGGCGGGCGGGCCGCCGTGGTATTGCCGTAACCCTGTGCGATGCCGAACAGCGCGCCTGGCTCCATGACGTGGAACGCGAGATCGGTCAGACTCTGACAGTCCATACCGAGCATGAATGGCACTCCGAAGATGCCCGGAACTCCACCATGCGCGCCCCCGTGCTGGGTGGCGGACCTGTCAAACAGGTCAAGCCGCAGGTCAAACGCGAGCGCAAGGTCTGGACCGAGGAAGAAAAACAGGCCGCACGCGCCGCAGCCCAAAAAACAGCCTGAATAATACAGTCATTTTTATGGGCGGGGGGTATAGACAGCCTGGCTGTCACCTCCCCCGCCCCGCGACCGCAGATTGAGCAAGACCCTACAGGCCCTGATCAGTCCCGTGCGGCAGCCACACCAGCGCGTACGCGCTGGCCTATGGTGGCATCAATATTGCTCCAGTATTCAAACACCCGTGACAGAACAGGCTCTTCAACACCTTGGAGAACATGGCCGACAATGTTGCTCACCAGCCGATCCCGCGCAGCACTGTCCATGACACGGTTGATCAGGATATTGGCCTGCGCAAAATCATCATCATCCGCGCGTAAGGTGTAGGCTTCCCGCACAAAGGCCCCATCAGCCTCCCAGACTGCGTTATCTGGAAAACGCCGGGCATCCGCCGCCGGCCCACCCTTGGAGTTGGGCACATAAGCCGGGTCATGTGCCGGGCGCATGCGCATTGCACCACCCTTGATGTAACCATGAACGGGGCATTTGGGCGCGTTAACCGGGATCTGCTTGTAATTCACACCAAGGCGTGCGCGGTGGGCATCGGCGTAGGCAAAAGCACGGCCAAGCAACATCTTGTCCGGAGACAGACCCGTGCCCGGTACAAAATTATTCGGTTCAAACGCAAGCTGTTCGATCTGGGAATGAAAATCCGTTGGGTTCCGGTCAAGCGTGAGCCTGCCGACATCCACCAGCGGATAATCCTCATGCGGCCAGACCTTGGTCAGATCAAACGGGTTGATACGGTAGGTTCTGGCATCTTCATACGGCATGATCTGCATTTTGAGCGTCCAGCATGGATACTCCCCACGCCTGATTGCCGCGTAAAGGTCCCGGCGATGATAATCCGCGTCCTGCCCGGCAATTTTACCAGCCTGCTCCTGTGTGAGGCACTGAATACCCTGATCGGTTTTAAAGTGGTATTTAACCCAGAACCGCTCCCCCCGTGCATTGACCCACATGTAGGTATGGCTGGAAAAACCATCCATATGCCGCCATGACGCCGGAATCCCCCGATCTCCCATAAGCCAGGTAACCTGATGTGCGGTTTCCGGGCTGAGTGTCCAGAAATCCCACTGCATGTCGTTGTCACGCAGGCCGTTATCGACCCGGCGCTTCTGGGAATGGATGAAATGCTGGAATTTGAGCGGATCACGCATAAAGAAGATCGGCGTATTGTTGCCGACCATATCAAAATTGCCTTCATCCGTATAAAACTTCAGGGCAAAGCCGCGTGGGTCGCGCCATGTATCGGGGCTGCCAGCCTCCCCCGCCACGGTTGAAAACCGCGCCACAACCTCGGTTTTTGCGCCCGGTTGCAAAAATTTTGCGCAGGTATAAGCACCTACGTCGTGTGTCACTTCAAATGTACCAAACGCACCGCTGCCTTTGGCGTGAGGCTGGCGGTCCGGGATCATCTCGCGATTAAAAGCCGCCATCTGCTCGATCAGGTAATGGTCGTGCAGAACAATAGGACCATCCGCACCGACGGTGAGCGCGTGTTCATCACTCGAAACCGGGATGCCGGATTCCGTTGTGTGTGTTTTCACGGTTGAATCATGTGTCACCACGGTCTCCTTCGCGTGTTTGCATAGACTTATGCAACGCATATCCTGTGCCGGGTGTTCATCACCTGTTCATCACTTTTTCCGGCAGGACCAATCATGCACATATGCAGGCGCGGTCGTGTGCCCCCCAGTGGACCAGGGGGGACCATCAGACGTGCAGGATACAAAAAAGGCTCCCCCACCTTCCGGCAGGGGAGCCTTTAAGCACAGCGTAAACGCCGTAAGGCGCGCAGTCTTAGTTCTTGGTTTTGTCAACCAGACGGGACTTGGCGATCCAGGGCATCATGCCACGCAGTTTTTCGCCAACGGCTTCAATCTGGTGGGCATCGTTACGAGCGCGGGTCGCTTTGAAGAACACGTTGCCGGATTTGTTTTCCAGCACAAAGTTACGTACGAAGGTGCCGTTCTGGATATCCGTCAGGATGTCCTTCATGGCCTTCTTGCTTTCCGCCGTGATCACGCGCGGGCCGGACACGTACTCACCATATTCAGCAGTGTTGGAGATGGAGTAGTTCATATTGGCAATGCCGCCTTCGTAGATCAAGTCCACGATCAGCTTCATTTCGTGCAGGCACTCAAAATAGGCCATTTCCGGGGCGTAACCACCTTCAACCAGCGTTTCAAAGCCAGCGCGGATCAGCTCAACCAGACCACCGCAGAGCACGGCCTGCTCACCGAACAGATCGGTTTCCACTTCTTCCTTGAAGGAGGTTTCGATCGTGCCTGCACGGCCACCACCAATGGCGGATGCGTAGGACAGGGCAATGTCCAGAGCCTTGCCGGACTTGTCCTGTGCAATGGCCACCAGACAGGGCACGCCGCCACCACGCTGGTATTCAGAACGCACGGTGTGGCCGGGGCCTTTGGGTGCGATCAGGAACACGTCCAGATCAGGGCGGGCTTCAATCAGACGGAAATGAATGGACAGACCATGAGCAAAGGCCAGAGCGGCACCCGGCTTGAGGTTCTTTTCCAGAGATTCGGTGTACAGTGCGCCCTGACCTTCATCGGGGGTCAGCACCATAACAACGTCTGCCCAGGCAGCGGCCTTGTCGGGCGTCATAACCGTAAAGCCGGCATTACGGGCTTTTTCCGCTGCCGTGGAGCCTTCACGCAGGCCGATCACAATGTCGGAAACACCGCTATCCTTCAGGTTGTTGGCATGGGCATGGCCCTGACTGCCGTAACCGATAACGGCCACCTTTTTGGATTTGATCAGGTTAACGTCGGCATCACGATCATAATACACGCGCATAGCCATTATTTTTTCTCCCTGTTGCCGGGGGTCAGTCCCCGGCGTTGCACCTGTCTATACTTCAGAAGTTCTGAATTGTCTGCGGCCCACGGCAGATGGAGGCAACCCCGGTGCGGGACACCTCAACCAGCCCGAGCGGGCGCATCAGCTCAATAAAACTGTCCAGCTTGTCCGTGGAGCCGGTCAGTTCAAACACAAAGGAACTGGCGGTTGTATCTACCGCGCGAGCCCGGAATGCCTGTGCGATGCGCAGGGCTTCGGTCCGCGGTTCACCAGAGGACACGACTTTGACCAGAGCCATTTCCCGCGCAACATAAGGCCCTTCCGCCGTAAGGTTGACCACGCGCGAGACGGGCACAAGCCGCTCAAGCTGCGTTTTGACCTGCCGGATGGAAGACTGCGTTCCCGTGGTGACAATGTTCACGCGGGAGGTCTGGCCGTGCTCATCCACCGGAGCCACGGTCAGGCTCTGGATGTTGTAGCCACGGCCCGAAAACAGCTCCACAATACGGGCAAGAGCCCCGCTCTCGTTATCCACCAGAAGGGAAATAACAGCGGAACCGGAAACTTCAACCTGCATACTCATGTTTCTCGCAATCAAGGCAGAAGGGACAAGACGGAACCCAAAAGAACAGAACAGGCCGATCAGACCAGCATCTGCCCTTCCTTGCTGATCGTGGCACTGCCTGCTTCCTGCTCCGGGCCAAGGATCATCTGGTTATGGGCTGCACCAGATGGAATCATGGGAAAACAGTTTTCCCCCTCCGCCACGCAGATATCCACCAGCACGGGGCCATCATGCTCCAGTGCCTTCCCGATGGTGGCATCCAGTTCGTCCAGCCGGGTCACACGCAGGCCGGTGGCATGAAAACTTTCCGCCAGCTTTACAAAGTCCGGCAGGGCATCGGAATAACTTTCCGAATAGCGCGAACCGTGCAGCAGTTCCTGCCACTGGCGGACCATGCCCATATAGTGGTTGTTGATAATGAAAATCTTAACCGGCAGGCGGTACTGCGCAATGGTCCCCAGTTCCTGAATGTTCATCAGGGTTGAGGCTTCCCCAGCAATATCCATAACCAGCGCATCAGGGTGCGCAATCTGCGCACCCACGGCCGCTGGCAGGCCGTAACCCATGGTGCCAAGCCCGCCCGATGTCAGCCAGCGGTTGGGGGCATCAAAACGGAAGAACTGCGCAGCCCACATCTGATGCTGCCCCACTTCGGTGGAAACGTAAGTATCCCGCCCGGTCTGGCGTGCCAGTTCGTATATCCGCTGAATGGCCTGCTGTGGCTTGATCACGGCATCGGGGGCCTTGTCCTGCCCAAAACGCAGGCAGTCCAGCGCGCGCCAGCCTTCAATCTGTGCCCACCAGGCGTCCAGGTCGGACTTATGGGCGTAAGCGGGCTGCTTTTCCCACTCTTCGATCATCAGGCCGATAATCTGCCCGACCTCCCCCACAATGCCTTCGTCCACATGCACGATCTTGTTGATCTGGGAAGGATCAATATCAACATGAACCTTAAAGGAAGTGGGGGAGAAGGCATCCAGCCGCCCGGTCACCCGGTCATCAAACCGGCTACCAAGGGCAATCAGCACATCGCAGCCATGGGTTGCCAGATTGGCCTCGTACGTTCCGTGCATGCCCAGCATACCAAGGAAGCGCTGGTCCGTACCGGGGAACGCCCCCAGCCCCATGAGCGTGGACGTTACGGGAAAGCCCGTCAGTTCCACCAGCCTGCGCAAAGCAGCACTGGCCTGCGGGCCGGAATTGATAACCCCGCCACCCGTGTAAAACAGCGGGCGCTTGCCTGCCTTCATGGCGGCTACGGCGCGGGCAATGGCAGCGCGGTCTGGCTGGGAACTCATGCGGGTGGTACGCGGAGTTACGGCGTGTGCTTCCACATAGGGGGCGTCACCGACCGTAATGTTCTTGGGCAGGTCAATCAGCACCGGGCCGGGGCGGCCGGAACGGGCAATGGCAAACGCCTCATGCACCGCAGGCGCCAGATCTTCTGGCCTGCGCACCAGATAATTGTATTTGGTGACCGGACGAGTAATGCCCGTTGTATCCGCTTCCTGAAAAGCGTCATTGCCGATCAGGGGGGTGGGTACCTGCCCGGACAGGCAGACCAGCGGGATGGAATCCATCATGGCGTCCAGCAGACCGGTTACGGCATTGGTCGCCCCCGGACCACTGGTGACCAGCACCACGCCCACCCTGCCGGTGGAGCGGGCATAGGCCTCCGCCGCATGCACGGCGGCCTGTTCGTGGCGCACCAGAATATGGCGGATATGATTCTGCTTGAACAGGGCATCGTAAATGGGAAGGACGGCCCCACCGGGGTAGCCAAAAATAACCTCCACACCCTGTTCGACCAATGCGCGCAGTAGAACTTCCGCACCCGACAGGGTGGTGGTTGTCTGAGCGTCCAGTGTAGCCGAGCCGGTTGTGCGTGTCATAGCGTCCTCTCTTCCCGAAATTGGGAGCTGGTCGTCTGTTTAGGACCCGGGATTGGGTGCGTCAATCCCCTTTAGAATAAAGGAAATAATTTCATCATACTTTCTTTCCGAAAATTGCTCAAAATCAGAAAAACAGGCATTAACTATACAGGTCAGCCCCTCCACCGTAAGCGGATGATGGGCAAACCATGTAGCCTGCCGCTTGGTGTAACGCCCTGTGGCGGCAACAGCGCGGCCTGCGGCTTCGGCCTGCGTTATCTCCCCCCGCAGCATGGCGGCCAGTTCAGGCACACCATGGGCGCGCATGGCAGGCAGGTCTGGGTCCAGATTCTGTTGTAACAGGGCGCGCACCTCCTCCACGCCACCCTGTTCCAGCATGGCGGTAAACCGGGCCTGTATGCGCGCGCGCAGTTCCACACGGGAGGGGTCCAGACGCACGGCCACAAAATGGGCGGGGGCGGGCGGCAGGCCGGGCTGCGCCAGCCACCAGTCCAGCCCGTGACCCGTGGCCTGCCATACCTCCCACGCCCGGGCCACACGCTGCGAATCCACAGGCTGGAGGCGGGCTGCCGTTTGCGGGTCCACCGCCATGAGCTGCGCATGCACCGCGGGGGCCCCTTGCTCCGCCACCAGAGCGCGGGCAGCCTGCTGCACAGCTGGAGGGCTTTGCGGAATCTGGGCCAGCCCATCGGTCAGGGCACGCATGTACATGCCCGTACCCCCGCACAGTATCGGCAACCGCCCCTCATCCCACGCCTGTTGCATGGCAGCCAGAGCCTGCCCGCGCCACCATGCCACACTCCCTTTACGGGAGGCAGGCAGCACACCATACAGCCGATGCGGCACGCGCTGTTCTTCCGCCGCATCCGGGCGGGCGGTCAGCACACGCAGGTCTTTATAAACCTGCATGGAATCCGCGTTAATGACCACGCCCCCCAACTGCTGGGCCAACCTGAGAGCCAGGGCGGATTTGCCCGAGCAGGTCGGCCCGGCCAGTACAAGAGCGGGGGGCGGGCTTTGCGTTTGGTGGCCTGCCGGGCCGGGGCATGGGTGTTCTGCTTGCTTCATGTCCGTATTCCTGCCACACACGCAGGTACCATGACGAGCCTTGTTCTGACCCTTGTTGCCCCCCGTGAGGCAACAACCCTCGATACCGCCACAATCTCCCTCGCGCGTGATATTGTCCACGCCAGAGAGGAAACCGTTATCCTCTCTCCCGCAGAGGCAGTGGATATTCCCTGCCCGGGCTGCACGCCGGACGTGCTGGCCCAGGTGCAGGCGCATCTTGGCAACAGGGTGGACGTGATACTGAGCCCGGCAGAAGGCCGCCGCAAAAAACTGCTGGTCTCGGACATGGACAGTACCATTGTCGCCAACGAAACACTTGATGATCTGGCAACCCTTGCTGGCATTGGGGACAAGGTTGCCGCCATTACCACCCGCTCCATGAATGGCGAGCTGGATTTTGCCACCTCCCTGCGCGAACGCGTGGCCCTGCTCAAAGGGCTCCCCCAGAGCCTGCTGGAAAAAGCATGGCAGGACGTACACCTGAACCCCGGCGCGGTGGAAATGGTGCGCACCATGCGCGCGCATGGTGCCTACACGGCGCTGGTATCGGGCGGGTTTACCTTTTTTACCTCCCGCGTGGCAGCCCTTTGCGGGTTTGAGGAAAACCACGCCAATACCCTGCTGACCGATGCCACAGGCCACCTGAGCGGCGCCCCCGGCCTGCCCATTCTGGGTGCGCAAACCAAGCTGGATCTGCTCGAACAGCTCAGCACACGGCACAAGCTGGATTCCAAGGCTACTCTGGCCATTGGCGATGGCGCAAACGACCTGCCCATGCTGCGCGCCGCAGGGCTGGGCATTGCCTTTTTTGCAAAGCCGGTTGTGCGCCAGGCCATAGCAGCCCAGATCAACCATACCTCGCTCCGCACCACGCTCTTCATGCAGGGCTACCCCGCATCCGCCTTTGTAAGTGCATAACCCGCAACACCAGACGCTGAACGCCTGTAAAAAAAGTAAAGCAGCACCATGCAGTTTGACCCAAGGGATATCTCAACCTACCCCATAGCCCGCGCAATCAGCATTGTACTGGGTGCCGGGCTGGTGCTGTACTGCCTTAATTTTTATCTGATTCTGCCACAGGATACGCCCGAACACGTCATGCGCCATGTGGCCGCATTGATTGTAGGCACCATCCTGCTGTTGGGCAGTATCTGGATCTAGTTCCAGCCCGGCTCCTGCCATCCCGCTTTTTCCATGACCAGAATAGGCGGTATCCCGCCTTAAGGGAGCGATTTTCCTGTTTTGTCCCCTGTGTGTCTGGAGCACTGTGCGCGCCTCAGGGGTCTGCTCCGTGTGGTGGTGCATATTTTTGCGCGTTGCATACCCCCTCCCCTCCAGGGTAGGGGTTAAATATGGTACATCAGTCTCACTCCCTTATCCGGCGGCAACTGCAACAGGCCCACGGGCATCTGGCTAAAGTGATTGCCATGCTCGACGAAGGCCGGAGCTGCTCCGAACTTGCGCAACAGCTTGAGGCCGTGGAAAGCACGATCCGCAAATCCAAGCGCATGCTGGTGCAGGACCACCTTGAACACTGCATTATAGACGCCATTGCCACAGGCGAGATCAGCCGCGAGGATGCCTTGCAGGCTTTTGCCGCCCTGACCAGATACCTGTAAGCGCATGCTGCATGTTTTGCGCCACCGCACGTACCGCCACCTGTTTGGGGCCCAGCTTGTTGCCCTGACCGGCACCGGCCTTGCCACCGTAGCACTGGGGCTGCTGGCCTTCCGCGTGGCTGGGGGGCATGCCGGAGCCGTGCTGGGCACCGCACTGGCCATAAAAATGCTGGCTTATGTGGGCCTTGCCCCCGTTGCCGCAGCTTTTGCAGACCACCTGCCCCGCCGCACGGCACTGGTCCTGCTGGACCTTGTGCGCTGCGGTGTGGCCGCCTGCCTGCCTTTTGTAAATACGGTCTGGCAGATTTACGTCCTGATCTTTGTCCTGCAAGCAGCCTCTGCCGCGTTCACTCCCACTTTTCAGGCGACTATCCCGGATATTCTGCCCGATGAGCAGGATTATACCGACGCGCTCTCCCTCTCCCGCGTTGCGTATGACATGGAGAGCGTACTCAGCCCACTTCTGGCCGCTGCCCTGTTGGGTGTCGTGTCCTTCCACGCGCTGTTCGTCGGGACTGCACTGGGGTTTTTGGGCTCTGCCGCTCTTGTTGTATCTGTTCGCCTACCCGCCCCCAGAGCCGCACCGCACAGGAGCGTGTATGAGCGCACAACCCGTGGCATACGCCTCTACCTTGCCACACCGCGCCTGCGTGGCCTGCTAGGTATTAACATGGCCGTTGCAGCGGCGGCCTCCATCGTGCTGGTCAACACGGTTGTTTATGTGCAGGGCGTATTCGGGCTAGACCAGAGCGCAACGGCGCTGGCGCTGGCCTGTTTTGGGGCTGGCTCCATGCTGGCAGCACTTGGCCTGCCCCGCGTGCTGGCGTGCTGGACAGACCGTACGGTTATGCTGGGTGGAGCCAGCGTACTATGCGTGGGAGCCGCTCTGGCCATAGGGTTGCCCAGCTATGGCTGGCTGCTGCCGCTCTGGGCCGTAATAGGCGTTGGTTACTCTGTTGCACAAACACCCTCCGGCCGCCTGCTCCGCCGCTCCGGCGCGGCAGAGGACAGGCCAGCACTGTTTGCCGCCCAGTTTTCGCTCTCTCATCTATGCTGGTTGCTGGCTTACCCGCTTGCAGGGCGCATTGGGGCGGCATTTGGGCTCTCCGTTGCAGCTTTTGGGGGATGTGTTCTGGCGGTTATGGCCACGGTACTGGCGTCTCTGGTCTGGCCTGCACACACTCCGGACACCCCCGAACCTTTGCCACCCCGGTAGGCGAGAAAGCTGTCAGGCAGCAAAATCTGTTGACATCAGTATCCCAAAATGTAACCTATAGGTATCAAACCTCTGGTGATAAATCTTATGAACATCGACAATAAAAAATTTAAACGCGAAACATCTTTTAAAAAAATAGCAAGATGGGTTATCGCCGCTACAGTATTTTATGTAGGCGGATATTACCATCCATTATCAATGTTATTTCAGATTAAGCAGAACAGTTCCCCTTCGTGGAGTTGGGACGAAGGCTTCATATGTTTACTTATCATAGTAGCTTTGGATACTTTTTTTATAGGAAGAAAGAATTCCGACCTAAATTACAGAATAAAATCACCATCGATATATGGAAGATTATTTATGCTTCTATTCTCGTCATCTCTACTATCCATTTATTCTTTCAGGTTTTATTTGGAAAATACAGGAATAAGTTCAGAATTAATCATATCAATTATTTTATTTTTATTTATATACATAGCTGAAGCCGGTAGAATTATATTACCTAGAGACGGGATCATATTTGACCCTAATGACGAATGGAAGAAGACAGTTGCTCAAAAAATTCTTCCCTCTTTTTCTGCTTCATTATTTGTATTTTCTTTGATTTTATCGCTTTTCTATATTTTTAATATACGGTTTTTCGCACATTACATCCCATTTCTGTTTTTTGTTATTATTTCTATTTTTTCATACTATCAACATAGACTCGAAAGGATCGCTGAGACCCCAGAATGAAAACCGTAAATAAAATCAGAGAAATGCGGAAAGAATTCAACATGACTCAGGCAGAGCTGGCTGAACAAGTGGGGGTTTCCAGAAAAACCATCAATACCGTAGAAAATTGTGTTTTTATGCCCTCTGTTGGGTTGGCAATATTTATTTCCCAAGTATTTAACAAAAAAGTTGAAGATATATTCTCCATTTCCAAATGAAAAATATTTTTATAGTCCCATATTGGCACTGGAATAAAATAACCTGCTCCGGTTGACAGACTGCGCGCCTTGAACCGTTTTTCCCGACAATAACTGCTGGCAGACCGGGGCTATGGTGCCGACTGGTTCCGTCATATCCGACAGACGGCGTTATAAACGCCATAACCGTCATGGTCCGGTTATTGGGTTCTGCCCCTAGAAACCGAGCCTGCTGTGCATTTCCGCCACCAGTTCTGTTGCGTCATCCAGAGGGGTTACATACCACGGCGTGGGCAGGCGGATAGCACTCTCGCCCAGCACACGCACCCGCCCGGCCAGTTCGAGCTCTTCGACAAATTCATTGATCCGGCGGGATTTGCCGGGCAGCGGAAAAACCGTAACAGGCGCACGCCCTGCCACGGATTCGGAGATCATGGAAACGCTGTCTATGGTTACAAGCAAGCTATCGGCACAGGCGATCAGCCCGATATAGGGGTTATCTCCCTCTCCATCCCACACAAAGCCGCCTGCGGGTTCTATAATTTCCTTCAGCGCGGCCAGTGCCTGCGGGTCCGTCCGTCGTGAGGCAGTCACTATCAGGCTGCCACCTTCATCCTTGCGGGTCTGCACCAGCACACAGGCCAGCCTGCGGGCTTCTGCCTCCCCCAGTTGGAAGCGCCCATTGGAGCCACCAACCAGAGCCGCTACCAGAGGGCGGGGCAAATGGGCGAGCCGTGGCTCCCATTCCTGCCGGGCATGTGCAAGTTCCTCGGGGGTAAGGCCGTGCAGGGCGGTGCGGCCCAGCAGAACATTGGGGCCAGAAATATCATCATGCCGACAGGCCAGAATCAGATCAAAACGGGCGAGCGACTGCCGGGGGTTCTGAATCTGCACCACCGGGCGGTGGTGCGCGCGCAGGGCGGCCCCAATCGCGCCCCCCTTGCCGCCAATGCTGATCACCACATCCGAGCGCAGCAGATCCTTGTGGGACTCAAGCATCTGCCCACTATTACCCCGCAGATACGTCCGGCCAAGCCAGCGTGGGCCAGCCAGCGCCACACGCGCCACACGGCCTGGGCATACAGGCTGGAACGTACCGTCCCACCCGGCACGATGGGCAAGCCCTAATGCCTGCGAACGCATACCGGCAAAATCCTCCCCCACCACAAAGGCGTGGGGGGCCGCACGGGGCAAATCCTCTACCGGTTTTAAGCCAGTTTGCGCCTCTGCATACATTGCGCTCGCCATAACGCGCATTCCTCCGCTACACATCGGCCTTTGCAACCATGCGCCCTGCATGGTCCCCTTTGTCCTTGCTATCGGTTTGTCTTTATAAAGCAAGGCATCTTGTACGCATTCCAGACCACGAGAAAGGCAACAGTATGTCCGCTAGCTTCAAGGATACAGGTCTGTCCCCAGCCCTTTGCTCCCATGCACAGCAGGCAGGAATGACACGTCCGACCCCCATCCAGCTAGCTGCCATTCCCGCGGCGCTGGAAGGGCGGGACATTCTGGCCACCGCCCCGACCGGCACAGGCAAAACGGCGGCTTATGCACTGCCCATGCTGCACAGGCTGCTCAAGGCCCGCAAACCCCGCACACTGCTGGTTATGGTCCCCACGCGTGAGCTGGTGTTGCAGACTGCCAGGGTCTTTCGCGTCTGTCTGGGCGAAGAGGACAACAAACAGGCGCGGACCAAAACCCATACCCCCCCCATTATCTGCCTGTTTGGCGGCGCGGACCGGGATGAGCAGGCCGCAGAACTCATCCAGACCGGGGGCATGAGCCGTATTCTCATTGCAACGCCGGGCCGCCTGCTGGACTTTATTGGCACGGGCACATGCGACCTCTCGGACTGCTTTCAACTGGTGATGGACGAGAGCGACCGCCTGTTCACCCACGAGTTTGAGGAAGAAACCCGCACCATCCTCAACTACCTGCCCACACCACGCCAGACACTGGCTTTTTCCGCCACCATGCCTGCGGCGTGCAAAACCATGCTGGCCAGCATTGTGTACAAGCCGGTGGAACTGAGTGTTGAAAAACCACCCGAGGAGCGCCCCGCCATCCGTCAGGGTGTGCTGTTTCTGGAAGAAGAGCAGAAAGCTGCGTTCCTCAAGACCTTTTTTGGTCGCAGCCCCAAAACACGCAGCATTGTCTTTGTCCGCACCAAGGCAGAAGCGGATGTGCTGGCCGCCACACTTAAAAAAGCGCGTCTGGCCGTGGCCCCCCTGCACGGAGACCTGACACAGGACAAACGCACCAGCACGGTGGCCAGTTTTGGCTCTGGCCGCCTGTTTATTCTGGTCGCCACGGACGTGGCGGCCCGTGGGCTGGATATTGCCTCGGTCACGCAGGTTATTAACTACGATGTACCCGAACAGCCCGAAACCTACCTGCACCGCATTGGCCGCACAGGCCGTGCGGGGCAGAAAGGCTCGGCGCTTACCCTGTGTTCGGGGGCGGAACGCAAACGCCTGCGGCAGGTGGAAGTTGGCGCGCATGTCAAACTCCGCGTAATCAGCACGGAGCAGGCACTCCCACCGGTAACACCTTCTGCCCCACGGGCAGGGGCAGGCAACCCCCGCCCCAGAACCAAGAGTGCATAACCTGCCCCCGGCCCTCCCTGCAGGGAGGGGATTGCCGCCGCACGCAACCCGAACCATACTCAGGCCATGTGGTGCAGTTTTTTCCTCCCTCACCCATTGTGCCGATCTTTTGGGACAACACTCCGTTGCAAAGCACCGGGGCAGCCATGAGCTGTGCCGCAAAGCGCAAACGGGGTGGCAACAGTTCTTACCGCTTTAGAACCCTGTCAGAAGTTCTGCCACCACCCCCGCCACCACTCCCCCACGCACCACCGCAAGACCCCTTGCCAGACATAACACCCTGGATACAGGGGAACTGCGGCATCAGGGGGGTCCATCATTTTGAAAGCCACAGACCCGGCCCCCACATTGCCATAACGGCTCTGATGCACGGTAACGAATATGCCGGAGCCATGGCCCTTACGCACCTGCTGGCAACACCTCCCAGCCTCACGCGGGGGCGGTTGAGCCTGATTTTTCTTAATCCGGATGCGTACGCAGCATTCGATCCCCGCCATCCCTCCCGCTTCCGTTATATTGAGGAGGACATGAACAGGCTGTGGGCGCCCGAACTTATCCGTTCCGAACACACATCTCTGGAAATGCAGCGCGTACGCGAACTTGTGCCCGTGATGGACACGGTGGACGCACTGCTTGACCTGCACACCATGACATGGCCTTCCACCCCCCTGCTGCTGACCAGCATGGCTGAACGCAACCTGCGTATGGCCAGCACACTGGCCTGCCAGCAGGCAGCCCCCCCACAGGTTGTGCTGGATCAGGGCCACCCCACCGGACCACGCCTGATTGATTACGAACGTTTTTCCACCCCAACGGGCACGGCACGGGCCTGCCTGCTTGAAGCCGGGCAACACTGGGCCCGCAGCGCCGCCCGGCACAGCCTGAACATGGCCCGCATGTTTCTGGCCCAGCATGGCATGGGGCCACCGTTACCCACCACACCGCACCAAGCCGGAATTAATGCTATGGTAACCGATTGTGTGGAAGCCCATACCGCATGCTTTGCCTTCCTGCGCCGCTATGCGGGGGGAGATATTATCGAGCACGCCCACACCCTGATTGCCGTTGATGGCATGGACGAAATCCGCACACCCTATGACAACTGCATGCTGGTCATACCCAACCTGCGCCCCCGCCGGGGACACACGGCAGTCCGGCTGGCACGCATTCTTTAAAAGCAGGTATGGCAGAACATACCGGCCTCATTACATCATATCTTCTGGCGCTCCCGCCGTAACAGGCTTCCGGCACGCAAAAAAGCGCGGGAGAAAACTCCCGCGCTTTTGTAAGGCATAACCGGTTTAAACGTGGATTAACGCGTGTAAATGGGGAAACATGCACACAGAGCCTTAACCCGTTCATGCACGGCGTTTTCGACTACGGTATCGCCTTCACCACCAGAGGCGGCAAGAGCTGTCAGTACTTCATCGATCATTTCACCAATCTGGCGGAACTCTGCCTCGCGGAAGCCACGCGCCGTGGCGGCAGGGCTACCCAGACGCACACCAGAGGTAATGGCGGGTTTTTCCGGGTCGAACGGAATGGCGTTTTTATTGGCTGTAATGCCCGCACGCTCCAGAGCCTGCTCCGCTGCCTTGCCGGTCACCTTTTTAGGTCGCAGGTCAACGAGCAGCAGGTGGGAATCCGTGCCACCGGTCACAATATCAAACCCACGCTCCACCAGCACTTCGGCCAGTACTGCGGCGTTCTTCTGCACCGCTTTCTGGTATTCCTTGAACTCGGGGCGCAGGGCCTCGCCAAAAGCTACGGCCTTCCCGGCAATGACATGCATGAGCGGGCCACCCTGCAGGCCGGGGAATACGGCGGAGTTGATTTTTTTCGCCAGCGCTTCACTGTTGGTCAGGATCAGGCCACCACGCGGGCCGCGCAGGGTCTTGTGCGTGGTGGAAGTCACGATATCTGCATATTCCAGCGGATTGGGGTACAGACCTGCGGCAACCAGACCGGCAAAATGGGCCATATCCACCATCAGCAGCGCACCCACTTCGTCGGCAATGCGGCGGAAACGGGCAAAGTCGATAATCCGTGGGTAAGCGGACCCACCTGCTACAATAATGGAAGGCGTGTGTTCACGCGCAAGGCTTTCCATCTGGTCATAGTCCAGCATGCCGTCCTGCTGGCGCACGCCATACTGTACGGCATTGAACCATTTACCAGAATAGTTGGGAGCCGCACCATGGGTAAGGTGGCCGCCCGCTGCCAGGCTCATGCCCAGAACGGTGTCACCCGGCTTGCCCATGGCCATGAACGCGGCCTGGTTGGCGTTAGCACCCGAATGCGGCTGCACATTGGCAAAAGCTGCGCCAAACATGGTTTTGGCCCGCTCAATAGCCAGGGTTTCCACCTTGTCCACTTCCACGCAGCCACCGTAATAGCGGCGACCGGGGTAGCCTTCGGCGTATTTGTTGGTCAGCACACTGCCCTGCGCCTGCAAAACAGCCTCGGAGGCCATGTTTTCGCTGGCGATCAGTTCAATCCCATCCTGCTGACGGGTCAGTTCTGCAGCAATGGCGGACGCAACGTCCGGATCCGTCTGGGTCAGCGGCGCATGAAAAAAACGGTCCAGATCCGTGTGGCTCATTCGGGTGTTCCCTCAAAATCAAACTGTCGTTTGGTAACATGCCTGCCGGGCGGCAGATGGTGGTCACTCTATACGGTTCCGGCTCACTCTTTGCCAGACCATGTTCCACACTGTTTTCATTATAACAGACACAGCACTGGGGGGTATCTTACCCAGTTCCGCACGCCCCTGACAGGAGAAAAACGCAAAAGGGGCGGAACTCCCGTCTTTTGCAATCCCGCGTTTTTGCGCACCGCTCCTTGACTGGATAAACGGCAAACGAGGCTCCGCGGCATGACACCCGTGCTGACCACCCCTATAGGCTGCGGATTCGCGCATTCCGGGCACTGCAAAACCACGCGGAGCTGACCTTTACCCCAACGGGGTTGCATAACAGGGGCAGGAGCGCATACTCCCCACGTTTTGTTCACCCCGTGCCGCCATGGGCAACCGGCCATCAGCCTGCCCCGTGGCAAACACCACGCAAGGAGATCCCGCCCATGATGGCTGGTCGTTTCCCTTTGACCCGCCCACGCCGCAACCGGTTTGACGATGCGACACGCCGTCTGGTTGCCGAAAACTCACTGGGCATCAGCAACCTGATCTGGCCGATTTTTTTCATGGAAGGGACTGGTGTCACAACCGAGGTTTCCTCCATGCCCGGCGCGCACCGCGTAACACTGGACCGGCTTGCCAGGCATGTGGAGCCTGCTGCCAAACTGGGTATTCCAGCCCTTGCCCTGTTCCCCATCACCCCCACGCAGGCACGCGATGATGCCGGGACCGAAGCGCTCAACCCCGACAACCTGATGTGTCGCGCGGCCAGACTGCTGAAAAAGGAATTCCCCGACATGGCCCTGATCGGGGACGTGGCGCTGGACCCCTACACCAGCCACGGCCATGATGGCGTGATCGAAGATGGCTATGTGGTCAATGATGCCTCGGTCCGGATTTTATCCCAGCAGGCCGTGAACCAGGCCAGAGCCGGGGTGGACATTATCGCCCCTTCGGACATGATGGACGGCCGCATTGCCACCATCCGGCAGGACCTGGACGCCAGCGGCCTGATCAACACCCGTATCATGTCTTACGCCGCCAAATATGCATCCGCCTTTTATGGCCCGTTCCGCGATGCGCTTGGCTCTGGCGGGCTGCTGAAAGGAGACAAGAAAACCTATCAGATGGACCCCGCCAACAGCGACGAAGCCCTGCGCGAAGTGGAAATGGACATTGCCGAAGGGGCAGACATGGTGATGGTCAAACCCGGCATGCCGTATCTGGATATTATCCGTCGTGTAAAAGACACCTTTAGCGTGCCGACTTTTGCGTATCAGGTCTCGGGAGAATATGCGATGCTCATGGCAGCCATCAACAATGGCTGGCTCGACCGCGACCGCGCCATCATGGAAAGCCTGATGGCCTTCCGCCGTGCTGGAGCCAATGGCATACTTACGTATTTTGCCATTGAAGCCGCACAGCATATCCGGGAAAGATCGGGCCTGTAACCACCGCCTGGCCCATGCCGGGCATAAGCGGGCCGGTTCTACTGGCCCGCCATGCATCCGGGATTGCCGATTATGACGCCTCCACTGCGCAATCCGCAGTTTTTTTACACCACCACGGCGCAACCATGCCCGTACCTGCCTGCGCGCATGGAACGCAAAATTCTGGTCGATCTGGCAGTACCCGATGCAGATACCCTGCATAGCCGCCTGTCCGCCACGGGTTTCCGGCGTAGCCACACACTGGCTTATGCACCTTTGTGCGCAGGGTGCTCGGCCTGTATTCCCATCCGCCTGCCTGTTGCCGCCTTTACCCCCAGCCGCACACAAAAGCGGGTATGGAACCGCAATGCGGACCTCAGCGCAACCCTGCTTCCCCCCATAGCAACGGGCGAACAATACGACCTGTTCCGCCAGTACCTGACCACCCGCCACGCAGATGGCGAAATGGCGAACATGACCGCGCGGGACTACCGGATTATGGTGGAAGAGACCACGGTTGACACACAGATCATAGAATTCCGCACACCAGACAGCAAACTGGTCGCAGTCAGCCTGACCGATACGCTCAAGGACGGGCTTTCGGCCGTGTACAGTATTTACGACCCACAACAGACCACCCGTTCACTGGGAGTTTATGTTGTGCTTTTTCTTATTCACCAGACATTCCTGCTTGGCTGTCCATATCTTTATCTGGGCTACTGGATTCCGGGGAGCCCCAAGATGGTCTACAAAAGCCGCTTTCGACCAGCAGAAATCCTGCGGAATGATACATGGCAGCCACTGGACCCGGGGCAGCCCCTCAATACCACGCGGAGCGGCCTGTTCCCCGATGCTCCGTTATTCTGACCTTCCTGCCTAGACCTTTTTGCCCGCCCATGTGGGAGCAAGCTTGCCAACACCTGCGCGCTTGCCCAGCCAGTCCTGCAGATCCGCCATGCCACGGCACCGCACGGCTCCGGGCCAGACCAGCCCTTCGGATGCGGTAAACACCAGAGCCTGACGCAACTTCCCGCCATCGGCGTATTTTTGCAACGCCACCCCCAGACCACGCCCCATAACGGGAAGCTGATCGAGCGGAAAAATCAGAAACCGGCGGTTATCTCCAAGGACCGCCACGTGATCCCCCTGTGCGGGAATGCACAACTGGGCGGATTCATCCCCCTTGAGATTAAGCACCTGCCGCCCCGAACGTTTTTCGGAGACAAGGTTATCATCCTCCACAACCATGCCCCGCCCTGCACTGGAAACCACAAGACGTCTACCCCCTTCCTCCAGCACAAAAACCGCCAGCAGTTCCTCATCATTGGACAGGTCCATAAGCAGGCGCACAGGCTGACCATCGCCCCGCCCACGTGGCAGGTCCACACCCTTGAGCGTAAAAGCACGGCCATCGGTCGCAAAAAAGCACAGCCTGTCCGTGCTCTGGCACGGAAGGGCCAGCTTGAGACCATCCCCTTCCTTGAACTTCTGGGTTTCCAGATCAACATTGTGGCCCTTGATGGCCCGCACCCAGCCTTTTTGGGACAGGATCATGGTCAGCGGCTCACGCTCCACTGTTTCCACCACCGAAATATCAACCAGCTTGGGAGCGGACAAAATAGTGCTGCGCCGTGGGCCAACGCGGCCCTTGCCAAAGGCCTTGACCATGGCCTCCAGTTCCTGCCCGATCTGCTTCCAGCGCTGTTTTTCATCCCCCAGCAGTGTGAGCAGTCCGGCTTTTTCAGCCGCAAGGGCGTCATGCTCCTTGCGGATTTCCATTTCCTCCAGCCTGCGCAGGCTGCGCAGGCGCATGTTCAGCACGGATTCCGCCTGCATGTCGGTCAGGCTGAAAGTGGCCATCAGACTGGCTTTGGCGTCATCCTCCTCCCGGATAATACGAATGACCTCATCCAGATTGAGGTAGACAATCAGAAAGCCCGCCAGAATTTCCAGCCGTCGTTCCACGGCGGCAAGGCGGTGGCGGCTGCGCCGCTCCAGTACCTCGTGCCGGTGGTCGAGCCAGGCCTGCAACACCTGTTTAAGCCCCAGCACACCGGGGGAGCGGTCTGCTCCCAGCACGTTCATATTCAGGGAAAAGCGGCTTTCCAGCGCTGTGGCGCGGAACATGGTTTCCATCAGCACTTCGGGTTCAATCCCGCGTGTCTTTGGCTCCAGAATCAGGCGGATTTCATCCGTGCTTTCGTCACGGATATCGCCTAGCAGCGGGAGTTTTTTCTGCTCCAGCAGTTCTGCGACCTGTTCGATCAGGCGGGATTTCTGCACCTGATACGGTATTTCCGACACCACAATATGCCATGTGCCAAACCGTCCCTGCTCCACGGCCCAGCGTGCCCGCATCCGAAAGCCCCCGCGCCCCGTCTCATACGCCTGCAAAATGGCCGAGGCGTCCTCCACGATCAGCCCACCGGTGGGGAAGTCCGGCCCGGGCATAAGCGCCAGCAGGTCCTGCGTGGTTGCCGCGGGGTTACGCACCAGCAGGGCGGCTGCCGCGCATACCTCCGCCGCGTTATGGGGAGGAATGCTGGTGGCCATGCCCACGGCAATGCCCGCAGCACCATTGGCCAGAAGATTGGGGAAGGCTGCTGGCAGCACAACCGGTTCCTGCTCCTCACCATCATAGGTGGGGCGAAAATCGACTGCATCGCTCTCTATCCCGTCCAGCAGGGCCACGGCTACTTCGGTCAGGCGGGATTCCGTGTACCGCATGGCGGCTGCGTTATCACCATCAATCGAGCCAAAATTGCCCTGCCCTTCCACCAGCGGGTAGCGGGCGGCAAAATCCTGAGCCAGACGTACCAGTGCCTCATAGACCGAGGCATCTCCATGGGGATGGAACTTACCAATCACGTCCCCCACAACACGCGCGCATTTTTTAAACCCCGATGCCGGGTCCAGCTTAAGCTGGTGCATGGCGTAAACCAGCCGCCTGTGCACGGGTTTGAGCCCATCGCGCACATCTGGCAGCGAGCGTGACATGATGGTGGACAAAGCATAGGCCAGATAACGCTCACTGAGCGCATCTGCCAGTTTTGTCTCCTCAATATGGCCTTCGAATGTCTCGTTCATGCTCTGCCCCAGATCAAACGGTGCGATGTGTGATGGCCATGACATACCGCCACAGGCCTGGTTGTGCCAGCCTTGGTGCGCAGTTCAGGCGGCTCCTGCCTCTGCGACCAGTTTTTCCACACGCCCCAGCAACCTCTGCCGGGCGGCAGGAAGCGGCAGGTGCCGCTGGCCAAAAGCATCCCGCGCCAGAAAATGCCCACTCAGCCGCAAACCCTCCAGCCAGTCCGGCCAGGAACCAGCCTGTGCGGGGTCATACAAAAAAGCTGGCAGGGGCAGGAGCCGGTCCTTCCATACCCCTGCCCCTTCCCGGCTGACAGCCCGCCCTGTGCGGGGGGAGACAAAGGCAAGGTCATGTTTCTGCCCGGTCACGGCACAGCGGCTCAAATCCAGCCCAAAACCGAGCACATCCAGCAAGGCCAGTTCCCACTCAATATAATTGGACAGGCCAATCTGCTCGGCAACATCGGGACTGTAGCCGATAAAGGAAAGAAGCCTGAGTGTCGCGCCAAAAAATGCCGGGCAAGGCTCGCCTTCGGGCAAGGTGACATCGGCCAGCACGCAGGCCGACTGCATCATGGCCAGTGCAAGCGGCATGCTCAGGATGCGCGCCGCACATCCGTACAGCAACTCACCCGATACCTGAACAGGAGCGCCCTCGCTCCGTTGCGTCAGACGGGCCTTGACCACATTCCCCGGCTGCCACAGGGCGCGGCCAGCACGGCCTGCGCCCCCGTAAGCCAGAGCACGCACCAGCCCGTCCTGCTCGGTCAGCATATGGACCCGCGCACCGTTCTCACCCTGCGCGGCCGCAAAAACAACAAGAGCGGGAGCCTCCCTTTGCAGAGAAGTCCCGCTCTTGTTCAACATACGGAAGAGCCGGTCTTAGACGCCGGAAACCTTGGCCACTTCGGCAGCAAAGTCATCAACGACCTTTTCAATGCCTTCACCCAGATGGAAACGGTCAAAACCAGTCAGCTTGACGCCAGCTTTTTTAACAACGTCCTTCACGCGGGTTTCGCCATCATGCACCCACACCTGTTCCAGAAGTACGACTTCTTCATAGAACTTGCGGATACGACCTTCGACCATTTTTTCAATAATGGCTTCGGGTTTGCCCGATGCGCGGGACTGTTCGATCAGAACAGCGCGTTCACGCTCGACTTCTTCCTGGTTGAGGCTGTTTACGTCCAGCGCGGAGGGGCGGGTGGCGGCAACATGCATGCCAACCTGACGGCCAAGCTGTTCAATGGCGTCATCGGCAGTCGGGGCTTCAATAGCCGCCAGAACACCAATTTTGCCCAAACCCGGACGCAGTGCACCATGCACGTAAGTGGCCACCACGCCAGACGGCACGGTAAATACGCGGGCACGACGCAGGGTCATGTTTTCACCGATGGTGGCGATCAGGTGCGTCAGTTCGTCAGCAACGGTACGGCCCGTGTCCAGCGTTGCAGCCTTGATGGCTTCCAGATCATCGCCAACCTTGAGTGCAACCTGAGCAACGGCTTCCACAAAGTTCTGGAAGGCTTCGTTACGGGCAACAAAGTCAGTTTCGGCATTCACTTCCACCATGGCGGCGGTTTTGTCGCCAGAAGCAACGGCAACCAGACCTTCTGCCGCCACGCGGCCAGATTTTTTGGCGGCGGCGGCAAGGCCCTTGGTGCGCAGCCAGTCAATGGCGGCTTCAATATCACCCTGCGCTTCGTTCAGCGCTTTTTTGCAATCCATCATGCCTGCGCCGGTTTTTTCGCGCAGTTCCTTGACCAGTGCTGCGGTAATTTCCGCCATATTCCTACTCCTTAGAAAACCGCAACGCGCCCCTGGCAGGGCGCGTGGCAGAACATTCCGTTGCCTGCAAAAAAACAGGCATCTCATGCAAAAAAAACAGCCCGGCTCAAGTCCGGGCTGTTTTTAAAAGGCTTCAGCCTGCTGCCGGAGCTTCTTCGGCTACCGGAGCCGCTTCCAGAGCGGGTTCAACCGGCAGTTCTTCAGAGGCGCCCACGTCATGGCCCGCAGCACCCATTTCGGCGGAAATACCGTCGAGCACGGAAGCGGAAACGAGGTCGCAATAAAGACCAATGGCGCGAATGGCGTCATCGTTGCCGGGGACCGGGTAGGTCACGCCGCGTGGGTCGGAGTTGCTGTCCAGAATCGCCACAACCGGGATACCCAGCTTGTTGGCTTCTTCAATGGCCAGCTTTTCCTTGTTCGTGTCGATCACGAACAGGATGTCGGGCAGACCACCCATTTCCTTGATACCACCAAGGGAGCGTTCCAGCTTGTCACGCTGGCGGGTCAGTTCCAGCACTTCTTTCTTGGTCAGGCCGGAAGTCGCGCCTTCGAGCGTGTCCTCAATCTGGCGCAGACGCTTGATGGAGCCCTGAATGGTCTTCCAGTTGGTGAGCATACCACCCAGCCAACGGTGGTTGACGTAGTACTGGCCGCAACGACGTGCTGCTTCTGCAATCGGGTCCTGAGCAGCACGCTTGGTGCCAACGAACAGAACGCGGCCACCACCGGCTACAACATCACGAATCGCCTTGAGGGCGCGGTCGAGCAGGCCAACGGTCTGCTGGAGGTCGATGATGTGAACCTGGTTACGCACGCCGAACAGGAACGGCTCCATGCGCGGGTTCCAGCGACGGGTGTGGTGACCAAAGTGAACACCAGCTTCAAGCAGCTGACGCAGTGTAAAATCGGGCATCGCCATGGGGCGTATTCCTACCTAACTGGTTAAACCTCCGCGAGACACCACCCAGCCATTCGGCTGGGCACCAGAGGTGTATGGCCCCGCGTGTGTTATACCCCAGCCTAACGCCGGGGCGGCTCTATATGGCGTTTTTTGGCCCTGCGGGCAAGGTAAAAAAAACGCGTCAGCCCTGCTTGAGCGGTCTGGCATAACGGTTGGGCACCCCGCTGCGGGCCAGCAGGTCGCGCAAGCTTCTGACAACAGGGAACACCTCCACATTGTGGTCTCCCCCCAGTTCACGCCATGCGTTCTGTTCCATTTCCACAATTTCGCGGTCTTCTTCAAAGATGCGGTGTGTAAACAGGCCCAGCACCGGCCATGCAATATCCAGCAGGAAAGTCCATTTGGGCTTTTTGACCGACAGCAGACCAAACGCCTGAGTAACCTGCTGGGTTTCGCCCAGCGGCAGGTAGCACGCCCACAGGTCCATGATCAGGTCACCGTCCTTGTCGTGGATCTGGAGCGTCTGGTAGGGGTAGGTGGTGCGGATGGACACGACCTCTTCCACCGGCTGTTCGCGGCCATCGTCATGGTGTTTGCCAAAAATCAGGGCTTCGGCCAGCGGCTGGTTGCCCCCTTTACGCGCAAAGCTGTAGCGGGCCTCCATAAAATTATCGCCCTTGTCCTGCCCCAGAAAACGGGCCGTGATGGAGCCCATCTGGCGGCGATGCAGGAACTGGTGGTTCATGTCCATCAGGTTTTCGTGCATGAACGTGTAGTGGCACTTCAGGCGCGGACTGAACTGGCGGGTCTTGTATTCGGGGTTCCCCACCTGCGCAATATCGGGCATGGGCACCTTGTCCGCCAGATCGGGATCGCCAGGGAAGATAAAGATCAGCCCGCTCTTTTCGCGGCAGGGATAAGATTTGACCGGGCGACCCACGCCTTCCTTGTTCAGGTAAGGCACGGTTACACATTTGCCCTGCTGATCAAACGCCCAGCCATGATAGCAGCATTTGATGCAGCCTTTATCGTCCACAACCCCTTTGCTCAGCGGAACCTGACGGTGGGCGCAGCGGTCTTCCAGCGCATAGACGGGGCCGTATTCGGGGCGAATCAGCGCAATGGGGTGGCCTGCAAAACGGGCGGCAAACGCCTTACCCTGCCGTACCTTGCTGGACCATGCCACAGGGTACCAGAAATTGGGATCAACATCGATCTGCCTCAGATCATAGCGGAGGGCATGCCCCTGTTCCGCCGGTTGCTCCGTGGCTGTTGCTGCCTGTTGCATGGTGTCACCTCATCAGAATACCACAGACCGGCTGTTCCGATGCATATCATTCCGGCCTGAAAAGGACAGGCGAACGATTGAGCATTCAGCCGGGTCTGCACAAGCCCTTATCGTCGCATGCCTGCCCTCCAAACGGAATGGGCATAAATCAAACCCGGCTTATGCGCTCTGCCGCAGACATTGCTCCAGTTGCGCAGTGCAAGGTCCGTCCACCGGCAGGGGCGTTCCATCCAGTTCCGTGACCACCCGGAGCGAAAGGGAATTTACCAGCCACACCCCCCGCGCATCCAGCAGGTCAACCGGGGCCAGCCGGGCCTCGCGCACCAGATTCTGCTCCAGCAGGCGCTCACGGGCGATGCCGGGCAACGCGCCCTCGGCCACAGGGGGCGTAAACACCCCCGCACCCGTTGCCACCAGCAGGTTGCTGACCGTGCTTTCCGCCACGCGCCCCTGCGTGTTGAGCAAAAGCGCGTCCTGCGCCCCCATACGCTCGGCCTCCTGCCGGGCCAGAATACCGGGCAGGTAGTTCAGGCTCTTGATATAGGACAGAGGAGATGCCTCATCCCGCCGGATCAGCCGACTGATCATGACCTGACTATGGGAAAGACTGAACTCCCCCCGGACTGCCGTCAGCAACACGGTAGGATGCGCATGAACAGGAGGCAGCAGCCCCCTCGGCCCCTCCCCGCGCGCCACGCTCAGCCGCAGTACCGCATTTTCCAGCCCGCATGCCTGTAACAGCGCCGTAGCCGCCCCCTGCACCGCCGCCGCCTCTGGCACGGGCATGCCCAGAACATCCCCCCCGGCTGCCAGGCGCGCCATGTGCCGGGACAGATGCAAAACCTGTCCGCCAGCCGCGCGCATGGTCTCAAACAGGCCATCCCCCAGTGTAAAGCCCCGATCAGCCGGGCTTATGCGGGCCGCATCACACGCATGAAGCGCGCCATTGAGCCATACGAATGTCATGCCCCCTCCGCAAAGGCGGCAAAGGGTGCAAGTTTCAGGCGCATTTCCTCATATTCCTTTTGCGGGTCGGACAGAATGGTAACTCCGCCCCCCGTGCCCATGCGCAACTGCCCCCCGTGGGCCACAAAACTGCGGATGATCACGGCGCTATCCATCCGCCCATCCGCACCAAGGCAAAAAACCATGCCACAATAAGCCCCTCGGGGGGTGGCTTCCAGTTCGTCAATAATTTCCATGGCGCGGTGCTTGGGCGCACCGGTTACGGAACCGGGCGGCAGGGTGGCTGCCAGCAGGTCGAACACATCGCACCCCTCCCGCAAATGCCCCTGCACCTCGGAGACAAGATGGTGCACATGCGCAAACCGTTCCACCGTCCATAATTCCGGCACACGCACGCTGCCAATACGGGCAACACGCCCGATATCATGGCGCATGAGGTCCACAATCATCAGGTTTTCGGCCCGTTCCTTGTCATCTGCGGCCAGAGCCTGAGCCAGATGCAAATCCTCTGCCCTGCTCTGGCCCCGTGGAGCTGTGCCTTTTATGGGACGGGTTGCTATATGCCCATGCCGATCGACCAGCAAAAACCGCTCGGGCGAGCACGAAAGCAGGGAAAAACCTGCCCCACAGGATAAAAAAGCCCCAAACGGAGCCGGGGCCACCCGCCGCAGATGACGATACAGGTCAGACGTACACACATCAGCAGGCAGGTCCGCCACATGCTGGCAGGTGATATTGACCTGAAAAATATCCCCCTGAGCAATATAGCGTTGCGCAGCACTAACCGCCTGACAGTATTCCGCCTGTGTCTGGCTGGCCTGCAAATGCAGGAGGGGCAACTGTGGCACTGGCACATCCCGCTCAGGCAGGGCGGCCCATAAGGCCTGCGCCTGCTCACAGTCCTGCGGCGTAAGGCCACCATGCGCCAGCCCTGCCAGCACCACCTGCCGGTTCTGACGGTCCCATATATAGGCGTGATCGTAAAAAGCGGCGGAAAATAAAGGAGCGTCCCCTTCCGCATGGCGGGACGCAACACCTTGCAAGGCCCGACCAAATGCGTAGCTGGCAAAGCCGACCCAGCCACCACAGAATGGCACATCGGCCTGATGGGTACCCACCGTGAAACCTGCCTGTATTTTACGCAGAATATTCAGTATCTGCTCAGGCGTGCCCCGCGCCTGACGCACCCCATCCACTTCCACCCTGTCTGCAAAAACCTGTAGGATATGCCGCGGATTATGGCAGAATATACGCCACCGGCTGCGCGTATCCAGCACGCCGCCACTATCGAGAAAAGCGCACCACGGAATACCACCCCACAGGGCCAGAACCGTATCGGGCCCCCGCCACGGCAAGACGCAGGTCCACACCACAGGCTAGACCTGCTCCACGCGGGAAATGCCATCCAGCGTACGCAGCTTCTGCCCGAGCAGAGGGGTTACCCTGTAGCCTCCGCGCAACCGGATTTCCACATCGCAGCTTTCGGCCACACCGGGTAGCAGCACAATGCGGCCTGCTCCGCCTTTCTGGTCGCTCAGCACGGTTTGCAGGGCTGGCAAGGCATCTTCCTTTTCCAGCCATATCCGCAATTCGCTTTGCGCCTGAGCGGCTGCATCCTCCAGTTCCACTATATCGGACGCGGTGATCCGCATGGCTTCGCCCTCCAGCTTCAGTTCGGCCGTCACCAGCACGGCCCGCCCCGCCACCAGACTTTCACGCACACGGCCCAGCACTTCGGAGAACACCGTGACCTCACACCCCCCCGTGGCATCGGACAGGCGCACCCATGCCATTTTATTGCCTGTGCGGGTCGGGCGTTCCTTGCGGTCCACCACGCAGCCCGCAATTTTAACTCGCCCTACCCCGGCCTCTGCTGCGGCAAGCAACTGGGAAGATTTGACAACCCCCAGTCTGCGCAACACCGGCCCGTAGGAATCCAGAGGGTGGGCTGTCATATGGAAGCCAATAGATTCTGCCTCCATCGCCAGTTTTTCAAACTCAGGCCAGTCTGGCCCTTCGGCCAGACGCAGGGGCTCCTTCTGCCCGCCACCACCAAACAGGCCGATCTGGCCCGACGCCGCCTCCTGCGCCTGACTATGGGCACGGCGCAAAAGAGCATCGGCTGAATGGAAGACACGCGCCCGGTTTTTATCCAGACATTCAAACGCACCTGCCTTGGCCAGATTTTCCATTTGCATGCGGTTGATGTGCTTGGGGTCTATACGCGTTGCAAAATCGGCCAGATCGGTAAAAGGCCTGTCCCCTCTTGTGGCTACCAGAACCTCCATGGCCCCAAAACCAACTTTTTTGACCGCGGCCAGTGCATAGCGGATGGCGTATTTACCATCTGGCATGACCTCCACAGCAAAGTCGGCCTCCGAACGGTTGATGTCTGGCGGCAGCACGGCAATGCCCATGCGTTCGGCCTCCTGCCGCAGGGCTGCCAGTTTTTCCGTCCGCTCCCGTGCGAGTGACATACATGCAGCCAGAAAGGCCACAGGGTGGTTGGCCTTCATCCACGCAGTCTGGTAGGAAACAAAAGCGTAGGCCGCAGCATGGGATTTGTTAAACCCGTAATCTGCGAACTTGGCCATGAGGTCGAACACCTCTACCGCCTTGTCATGGTCTATGCCGCGCCCGGTTGCCCCTTTGGTAAAAATCTCGCGCTGGTGGTCCATTTCCGCACGGATTTTTTTACCCATGGCGCGGCGGAGCAGATCTGCCCCACCCAGACTGTAGCCCGCCATTTTCTGGGCAATCTGCATGACCTGTTCCTGATAGACCATAATGCCATAGGTCTCTTCAAGAATATCGCGAATTTCCTCATGCGGGGGTTCCCATGCCTCGCCATGTTTACGGCGGCAGTAATCGGGAATATTGGCCATTGGACCGGGGCGGTACAGAGCTACAGCGGCAATCAGGTCTTCCAGCCGTGTGGGACGCATCTGCTTGAGAACATCACGCATGCCAGCGCCTTCAAACTGGAAAACACCTGCCGTGTCCCCCTTGCTGAGCATGTCATAGGTTGGCGCATCATTGAGCGGAATACCCGCCAGTTCCACATCCTTGCCCATGCGGCGGATAAAATCCACACCGCGTTTGAGAATGGTCAGCGTTGTCAGGCCCAGAAAGTCAAACTTGACCAGACCGGCCTGCTCAACAAACTTCATGTTATACTGGGTGACCAGTGTATCGCTCTTGGGGTCCCGGTACAGCGGCACCAGTTCCACCAGCGGGCGATCCCCGATAACCACCCCCGCGGCATGGGTACTAGCGTGGCGGAACAGTCCTTCAAGCTGCTGGGCAATTTCGAGCAGTCTGCGCAAAGCCTCGTCGTTATCACGCATTTCCTGCAATTTTGGTTCGCCTGCTATCGCCTCCTTGAGTGTAACAGGCTTGGCGGGATTGTTGGGAATAAGCTCGGCCACACGGTTGACCATGCCATATGGCAACCCAAGCACACGCCCCACATCCCGCACTGCCGCGCGGGCCTGCAACTTACCGAAAGTAATAATCTGGGCAACCCGGTCGCCACCGTATTCGCGGCGGACGTATGCAATAACCTCGTCCCGCCGGTCCTGACAGAAGTCGATATCAAAGTCAGGCATGGAGACACGTTCGGGGTTAAGAAACCGTTCGAACAGCAGGTTGAAGGGAATAGGGTCAATATCCGTAATGGTCAGCGCCCATGCGGCCAGCGAACCTGCGCCCGAGCCACGCCCCGGCCCCACCGGAATATCATGCGCCTTGGCCCACTGAATAAAGTCCGCCACGATCATGAAGTAGCCGGGGAACCCCATTTTGGAGATAATATCCAGCTCGAATGTCAGCCTCTCGCGGTAGCGGGCCTGTGTTGCCTCATCCAGCGTCATGGAAGCCATGCGGCGCTCCAGCCCTTCCCACGCCATGGCGCGCAGGGTCTGGTCCTCGGTCGCGCCCTCGCGCACTTTGGGGCAGACGGGCAGCAGAGGCTTGCGGGTTTCCACCTTTATGGCGCAGCGACGGGCAATTTCGAGCGTATTGTCGCACGCATCGGGCAGGTCCGCGAACAGGGTGCGCATCATCTGCGGGGGTTTGAACCAGTGTTCAGGGGTCACGCGGAAGCGGTCTTTTTCCGCCATGGTGCGGCCCTGGGCAATACAGACCAGCGCGTCATGCGCCTCGTACATTTCCGGCTTGGGGAAAAAGCACTCATTGGTCGCCACAAGGGGCAGACCAAACTGGCTGGCAAGACCCAGCACGCCCGGTTCCACCGCTTTTTCAATAGCCAGATTATGGCGGTGCAACTCCACCACCAGCCGGTCGCCAAAGGCTTCGTGCATGCGGGCCAGCCAGCGCGTGGCCTCGTCTTTCTGCCCTTCGGCCAGCATCTGGAACAATGGGCCGCGTGTGCCACCACTCAGCAGTATCAGCCCTTCAGCGCGCGCACATAATGTATCCAGCGTTACAAACGGGTCAGACGGATCGGTTGTCTTGAACCCTTCGGATGAGAGGAACTGGAGGTTGGTCAGCCCCACCTCGTTCTGCGCCAGCACCACCACCGGCTCTGCCGGGGCACCGGGTTTGTCGTTACGGGCAGGCAGACCGATCTGGGCCCCGATAATGGGCTGAATGCCACTTTTTGTGCAGTACTGAGAAAACTCCAATGCACCGAACAGATTGCCCGAATCGGCAATAGCCACGGCAGGCATCTGCATTTCCTGCGCAAGGGATGCAATTTCCGGCACCCGGATTGCCCCCTGACTGAGCGAGTAGGCAGAGTGCACACGAAGATGAACAAAATCAGCGTAGGACATACACCTCCTATAGCACAGGCCCGCCCCCTCTCCACCGGGTTGCCTGCACTTTAAATCTCGCCACCTCCATAAACCACCCTCTCTGGAACCTCAGACCAATCGGCACTACAGTGCCTTTACTCCTGCCCGGCCCGGGCGCTCCCCTTATGGGGTTCATCTGTTTTTCAGGATTTTTCATGCGGATTATCAGATCCAGAACCGAACTGGCCGCACTGGTAGCCCAATGGCGCAGCACGGGCGAAACCATAGGATTTGTGCCCACCATGGGCTCGCTCCACAACGGGCACCTTGCCCTTGTCAATGCATTGGACGGGTTGGCTACGCGCCGAATTGTGAGTGTTTTTGTCAATCCGATCCAGTTTGACAATGCAGCCGACTTCAAACTTTACCCGCGCGGACTGGAAGCAGACGCCGCCCTGCTGGAGAACACAGCCAGAGTGGATGTGCTCTACGCCCCGGACGGGGAGGAAATGTACCCTCGGGGTTTTGCAACCCGCATTACGGTTTCCGGGCTGGATGGCATGCTGTGTGGCGCGGACCGGCCGGGCCATTTTGATGGTGTCGCAACGGTTGTCACCAAGCTTCTGCTCCAGACCGGGGCCGACATTGCCGCTTTTGGCGAAAAAGATTACCAGCAGCTCTGCCTGATCCGCCGTCTTGTACAGGACCTGAACCTGCCGGTGCGCATAAAACCCGTCTCCACCGTGCGCGAGGCCGACGGGCTTGCCCTGTCCTCCCGCAATCGCAGGCTCACCCCCCGGCAGCGCGAGCAGGCCCCTTACCTGCCAGCGGCACTGCGGGCCTGCATTGCGGATCTTCAGGCAGGAAAAGCGGTTGAGACCTGCCTGCACACCTGCCACGAAAATCTGAAAAATCATGGTTTTAACGTGCATTATCTGGACCTGCGCTCGGGGGACACACTCCTTGCCACACACACGCTCACACCAGATGCACGCCTGTTTGTTGCGGCCAGTCTGGGTGATATCCGCCTGATTGACAACATGGCCGCTGCGTAAACTCCATTAGCCATCCCGTTTTTGCACAGGAAAGACAACAGCATGAGCATAACCCGCCTTGAACCCGAAGAGCGCCTGAGTGGCGCCGTTATTCACAACGGCCTTGTCTATCTGGCGGGTCAGGTTGCGGATGACGCCACACTGGATGCACAGGGACAGATGGAAGATATTCTGCGCCAGGTGGACGCCATTCTGGCCAAAGCCGGAACGGATAAAAGCCGCCTGATTTCAGTCCAGATTTTTCTGGCCGATATGGGCGATATGGCTGGCATGAACCGTGCATGGGATGCATGGCTGGACAAAAGCAACAAACCCGCCCGCGCCACGGTAGAAGCCAAGCTGGCTGATCCATCATGGAAGGTGGAACTCACCGGTGTTGCCGCTCAGGCCTGATCGGGAATTTAGAAGAAACACCGCACAATGCCACGCGTTGGCCCCAGTGCTTGATGGTGCAGGCCGTCAAGCACTTCTGCTTTCGCGCTCCCAGAATCAGGGCAACTTCAGAAGCAGGGAGCCCAGCACAGACCCCGAAAGCACTATGCCAAGGTAAGCTAACACTGCGGCCTCTTGCTCAGCGGAGCAAATCAGCGCGTAACTTTTTGATTTTTAAAGGAAAATGTGGCTCCCGAAGTAGGACTCGAACCTACGACCCAGCGATTAACAGTCGCTTGCTCTACCAACTGAGCTATTCGGGAACAGTTATTTTTCAATTACTTAGCGGCATTTAAAGGCATGATCTTTTTTCAAGATGCGGCCCGCCGTGCTGCTGAATGGCTGTATAACGGCAACCCTTTGAGGGTGCAAGACCCTTTTTATATTACAAAACGTTAATTATTTCTTCCCTTAAAAAACACCATCTCTGCATGCCGTTCCCCCGTGCTGCATATAAGCCGGCAGAATACACACCAGCACACACACCTCGGGTGCGTAATATGAGGATTTTGGAAAATTCATTACAAAAAAACACATCATGAAAAATAACAGAACCATAGCCCCCAATGCCGCAGCCATGAGGATGTGCGCGGTCCTGTTTTTTTGATTTTCTGCCCCCTTGGCCGGGACACCTCCGCCAACACGGTGTAAGATAGCGGATATGAGCGCACCTGCACCTTCCCCCTTCTCACGCCGCGCCCTGCTCTGGGGGGCCGGAAGTTGCGCTGCCGCAGGGGGTGTTGTGCTTCTGACCACCCCAAAGCGCCCCCGCAAACCCCGCAAACAGCCCGATGGCGTTTACCGCAAGCTCAGAATTGCCTGGCCAGAGGCCGCCATGTCCCCCGTGCTGGCCGCCGCACTGGAGAAGAATTTTTTTGCCCGGTACAATCTGGACGTCGACCCGCTCCCCAACATTCGTAATGGGCAGGAAGCACTGGCGGCTCTGGCGCAGCAGAAAACCTCTTACGCTCTGGCTCCGGCCCTCACGTGGCTCCAACACCTGCATGCGGGGTTGCCTGCGCATCTGGTTATGGGGGTACAATCAGGTAGCCGCCGCCTGCTGGTGCGGCGTAACAGCGGCATTACACGACTGGACCAGCTTATGGGCCGCAACGTGGCGGTGCCAGACCAGAATGCCGCGGACAAACTGTTCTTCTGTATTATGATGCGCCGCAAAGGCATGGACGCATTCAACCACATTAACTGGGTTGACCTGCCGATCCCACAGTTAGAACCGGCTCTTCATGACCAGACAATAGATGCCGTGGTCATGCATGATCCCGATGCATGGAGCCTGCTCCAGAACCACCCGGGTCTTCTGTACGAACTTGTTGGCAGCGATACAGGCCATTATGCCGAGCGCACCAGCCTTATTCTGGGCGTTGCGGATACCGCGCAGGACAAAGACCCCACCGCTGCCACGGCACTGGTCATGGCCTTGCATGATGCGGCTCTATGGGTCAACACCCACCACGATGATGCCGCAACCCTGATAGCCGACAACGCCGCAGGTCTGCCCGTTACCAGTGCCCGCGCCATGCTGCACAATGAGCCGGTTATCCGCCCCCTTGTAGGCCACGGCCTGCGCGAGCAGATCGCACAGTACTGCGATGAACTCCAGCTTGTGGGCATGATGGCCGATGGGGAGGATTCCACAGCCCTTGCCCACGCCTACGCCCACAATGTTCTGCACGAATAAACGGGATTTTTCTGACCACATTCTGCATCAAACACTCAAGCAGAATGGCCAGAACAGCTTTACAAGGCGTTGCCTCTCTAGTCCTGCGCCCGTTTACGCGGCAGGCGCACTTCGCTTGCCAACACGCCCAGAATAACCAGCGCCCCACCGGCCAGCGCTCTGGCTGGCAGCATATCCCCTGCCAGACGCCCCACCAACCCGGCCCATACAGGTTCACCCGCGTAAATAAGCGTTGCGCGTGTGGGGGAGACTGTTTTTTGCGCCCAGTTCATAACCAGCTGGATAACCGCACTCATGGCCCCAAGACCCAGACCGGGCACCACCCAGCGCCACGCCAGAGCAGGTACGCGTTCGTGCATGATAGGCATGGCGGCAAACGCCAGTAGCCCGGCAACCAGCAACTGCACGATCGCCACCCTGAAACTGTTAATGGCGGGGGAGGCAAAACGGCTGATCAGCACAACTTCCATAGCTATGGCTACAGCACTGGTCAGGGTCACCACCTCACCAAACTGGAGGTGCATATGGGCTATGGCCTGCGGGCCGGTTAGCAGAACCAGACCGCAAAAAGCAAACAGCACACCCAGCCAGACCATAAGATGAGGTGCCTTACGCAGGACAAACCACTGCAAAAAGGGTACAACAGGCACATACATGGCCGTAATAAAGGCCGACTGACTGCTGGAAATACTCCCAAGCCCCAGAGTTTGCAGCCCATAGCCAAAAAAGATGGCCACCCCCACACAGGCTCCGGCCCGCACTTCCCGCAGGGTCAGGTCCAGCAGCAACCGGCGGAACAGAAGCATGGAAAGCAGGGCCGCCGTGATAAAGCGCAACCCCACAAAAAACATGGGCCCCGTATAACGCATGGCCATATGCACGACCAGAAACGTTACCCCCCACAGAACGGTAATGCAGACCAGAGCCACCTCCTCGCGCGAGAAGCTCCGGAAAACACTTTTCTCCCGCACAGGCAGCGGTGCAGGCAGGGACTGGTCAGGCAAGTTCAGGCACTCCTGGCCGGGCCTTGGAACCTGCCCGACCGTATTGTTATACTAATCCGCCAGCAAAGCGCGCGATACGCTGGCAGGCTTCAGCCAGAATTTCATCCGAGGTCGCACAGGACAGACGCAGATAGGGGGACTGCCCAAACGCGCTGCCGGGTACGGTTGCCACAAACTCTTCATCCAGCAGAGCTGCGGCAAAGTCATGGTCAGTCTCCAGCAGACGCCCGGCGGCTGTTGTGCGGCCAAGGCAGGCGGCAACACCGGGATAGGCGTAAAAAGCCCCTTCGGGCATGGCGCAGGTCAGGCCCGGTACCGCGCGCAGGGCCTGCACCACATTGGTGCGGCGGCGGCTATATGTGGCAACCATGGTCTGCACAAGGTCCGGCGGCCCATCCAGAGCGGCGGCGGCGGCGGCCTGCGCAATGGAGCAGACGCCCGATGTGGCGTTCCCCTGCACACCCCGCATTGCGGCAATAAGGTCGGCAGGTCCACCAGCAAACCCTACGCGCCACCCGGTCATGGCATAGGCCTTGGAAACACCATTGAGCGTAAGGGTACGGTCCTTGAGATCGGGTGCTACGGCTGCGATTGATGCCGAACGTGCCCCGCCAAACACCAGATGTTCATAAATTTCGTCCGATAAAATCCACACATCGGGATAATCGCGCAGAACGCTGGCAATGGTGGCCAGGTCTTCAGCCGGGCAGATGGCTCCGGTGGGATTGTTGGGAAAGTTCAGCACAACCCAGCGCGTGCGGGGCGTAAGAGCCTGCGCCAGTACATCTGCCCGGAGCCTGAACCCGTCTTCCTCCCGGCATGGAGCAAACACCGGCGTTGCCCCGAACATGCGTGCAATCAACGGGTAGCTGACCCAGTAGGGCGTTGGCACCACCACCTCGTCCCCCGCGTTCAGGGTCGCCATAAAGGCATTGAAGATGACCTGCTTGCCCCCGTTGGAAACCATGATCTGCTCGGCCGTATAGTCCAGCCCGTTCTCCCGCGTGAACTTGCGGGCGATGGCGACCTTGAGCGCGGGCGTGCCGTCCACAGGCGGGTATTTGGTCTGCCCGGCCAGCGCTGCCTGATGGGCGGCTTCCACCACCGCAGGCGGCGTTGCAAAATCAGGCTCGCCCAGAGCAAGCGAGATAACCGGCCTGCCCTCCGCCTTGAGGGCCCGGGCACGCCGGGCCATCTCTATTGTTGCGGGGGCAGGCAGGCCATTCAGACGCTGCGCAAAACTCCGGGACATGATTTACAGCAGACCTTCGCAAAAATTCTGGATCCGGGTGCAGGCATCCCGCAGGCTCTGCGTATCGGTTGCGTAGGAAATACGCATATACCCCGGATACATGAAGGCTGAGCCATGCACTGCGGCCACACCTTCTTCTTCCAGCAGGGCAGTTACAAAATCCTCGTCTGTTTTAAGCAGTTTTCCGACCGGGGAAGTTTTTCCAAGGCATTTTTCAATGCAGGGGAAAACATAGAACGCCCCTTGGGGAACGTCGCATTCCATGCCCTTGGCCTGGTTGATCATGCTGACCACCATGTCGCGCCGCCCCTGATAGGTATCGACCATGGTCTGGATAAAATCCTGCGGGCCGGTCAGGGCTTCCACCGCTGCTGCCTGGGCAATGGAGCAGGTGTTGGAGGTGGACTGCCCCTGCAACTTGTTCATGGCCTTGGTCAGTTCCACCGGCGCGCCGGAAAAACCGATACGCCAGCCGGTCATGGCATAGGCTTTGGACACGCCGTTCATGGTAACGGTACGGCTGCGCAGGCGGGGTTCGACTTCCACGAAGGTTGCGGGGCGAAAACCATCGTACACAAGCTTGGCGTAAATATCGTCCGTAAAAATCCACACATGCGGATGGCGCAGCAGTACATCACACAGCGGACGCAGGTCTTCGGCCGAATAGGCAACCCCGGTGGGGTTGCAGGGCGAGTTCAGGAATACCCATTTGGTGCGCGGGGTAATGGCGGCTTCCAGCTCATCGGCCTGAAGGCGAAAACCGTTTTCGCGCTTGCAGGGAACCACCACGGGCACGCCTTCGGCCAACGTCACAATATCGGGGTAGGATACCCAGCACGGCGCGGGAATAATGGCCTCATCCCCCGGGTTCAGGGTCGCCATCATGGCATTGTAGATGATCTGCTTGCCACCGGTGGAAACAATCACTTCCTCGGGCGTGTAATCCAGCCCGCTATCCAGCCTGAAGCGCTCTGCCACGGCCTTGCGCAGCTCTGGCGTACCGGCCACATCCGTATAACGGGTCTGGCCCGCAGCAATGGCCTTTACGGCGGCCTGAGCAATGTGGTCGGGTGTGTTGAAATCCGGCTCACCCGCAGAAAGGCTGATAACATTCCGCCCCTCCGCCTTCAGCGCCCGTGCACGCGTTGAGATGACGATTGTCTGGCTAGGACTGATCCTGTTCAGGCGGTCAGCAACAAGGCTCATGGTTTTCTTACTTTCCGACACAATATTTTTAGGCACCCGGCACCTGAACGGGCACAGACCCGGACAGAGGCGGCAAATGCGCTGCTCCGGTGCGCACAGTAATCCTCTTCCGGTCGGGGCGGAACCGGAGATTCCATCTGCTCTGTCTTTTTTGTTCTGCGCGGACTTTTCCCCTGTCATGCAAAAACAGGGTTCCGGGTGTTGTCACGCCTGCTGGTGCTAAACCGGGCTGCCATGGGGTATGCTCGCAAACACGGCCCTGTCCCGCACCTGCCGGGCAGTCAACCCGCTCTGGCGCATGGCGCGCACGCTCAGCGCACCATCACGCTTGGCCAGACGGCGGCCTGTGGCATCGCACAGCAGGGGGTGGAACGCATAATGCGGTACGGGCCAGCCCATAAGGGTCTGCAACAACCGGTGCAGGCTGGTAGCCGGGCGCAGGTCCTCCCCCCGTGTGACCAGTGTGACGCCCTGCGCGGCATCATCACACGTCACGCACAGATGGTAGGATGCGGGAACATCCCGCCGGGCCAGAACCACATCACCAAACAGTTCGGGCTGGCAGGGGACCGGGCCACAGGCCAGATCGTGGTACATCAGCGGCCATGCGCTCCCTGCTGCGCCACACCCTGCACCGCTCCGGGTGCTGGCCAGCGTACGGGCACATTCCATAGCGCGCGCCATATGCAGCCGCAACACGTAAGGCTGCCCCGCCTCCATGCACTGTGCCCGCGTATGGGCATCAAGCTGGCGGCAACGACCGGGGTAGAGCAGGCTGCCATCGGGGGCGGTATGGGGGGCGGAGAACATGGCTGCACTCTCGCGCGCAATATCCGAACGGGTACAGAAGCAGGGATACAGCACGCCCATATGCTCAAGAGTGTCCAGCACGGCCCGATAAACCGCCATGCGGGTGGACTGGTACAGAACAGGTCCGTCTGACACCAGCCCAAGCCAGGCCAGATCTTCTACAAGAGCGGTGGCAAAGGCAGGTTTGCAGCGCTGGGGGTCTATATCCTCCATACGGACCAGCCATTGCCCGCCACGCTGCGCCAGTTCCCACCCGAACAGGGCGGAAGCCACATGGCCCAGATGCAGCGCCCCCGTGGGGCTGGGAGCGAACCGCGTAACCCATGCTGTTTTACAATATTCATTGTACTGTAATCGAATAGTCATATTAATCTTACCAGATATATAAAACCGCCAGATATCAGTGACTATTGGCCCGCATTTTCTTGCCACGCCTCTTTGCGTCTGCAATAGTCTTGCCGGTAATTATCTCGACGACGCACTTCTGCTGGCGGTCGGCTTGAGTTGTTCTGACCCCTTCGGAGCTGTGTTCTCGTGCTGACGAGGAGACACATCTTGGCCGATGGCAGTACTCTAAACTACCCAGCCCTTGTTCTGAATGCAGACTTCCGACCACTTTCCTATTTTCCGCTTTCCCTCTGGGCATGGCAGGATGCCATAAAAGCGGTGTGTCTGGACCGGGTTTCGGTCCTGAGCGAATATGACATGGAAGTTCATTCACCCAATCAGGCTTTCCGCCTGCCCAGCGTGATTGCCCTCAAGGACTATGTGCCCGCCGCCCGCAAACCGGCTTTTACGCGCTTTAACGTGTTTTTGCGCGACAATTTTTCCTGCCAGTATTGCGGGGAACGCCACCCCACGCAGGAACTGACGTTTGACCACGTTATCCCCCGCTGCAAAGGCGGACGTACAAGCTGGGAGAATGTTGTTACCGCATGTGGCTGCTGCAACCTGCGCAAAGGCCCACACATGCCCCACCATATTGGCATGCTGCCCCGCCGCACCCCCGTACGCCCCACATCATGGGAACTTCAGGACAACGGGCGCGCTTTTCCACCCAACTACCTGCACAAAAGCTGGCACGATTATTTATACTGGGATGCGGAACTGGAAGGCTAGGCTCACCCACACGCCCTAGCGTGTGTAGGTGTAGCCGTATTCATCCGCCATTTTCTGCAGGTCCGGCGCCCCCTTCAGTTCAAGAGGGAGAGGTCTGGCCTTGGCCTCGCCCAGCACAAACCCGTTATTGCTCATGCGCTGGCAGGTATTGGCCGCCAGTGGAAAACTCAGAAACATGGGGCCTGCCATCTGCTTGTGCAGGCAGCTTATATCCGTATCCAGCATGGGCACACGCCCGATTTCGGATGAACATCCAGCCAGCAGCAAGCCACCTGCCGCCATTACCCACAGAGCAGATTTGTTTGTTTTTTGCGTCACGGACCAGCTTACCTTTGTTTTTGCCTGTCGAGCGGCGTTTGACCACCGGTTACCCCGGTGCACCCCATGGTGCCATGCCCTCCCCCCAACAACCAGAGAGCGCAGCTCACGCCCCCTTTCCGCTGACTGCATGACACGGCACAAGGCAGTTCAGCTCACCTCGTAACCAGCGCCGCGAATGGCATCCCGCAGGGAAGAAACACCAACACGTGCGGGGTCATACAATACCTTGACCTCGCCATTGGCCAGATTCACATCCGTACCTTCCACACCATCAATTGCGGCCAGCGCACGTTTTACGGACGAGACACAACCGTCGCATGTCATTCCTTCGACCATAAAGCTTGCTGTCGTCTGGCTCATTGCGTTTGCATCCTTTTTACAAAATTCCATACATGACGTTTTTACACGGTCATTCTGTTTCTTCCATAACGCAACTCCGCCTCGATGCGAAACAGTGATGTGCAGCCCATACCCGCCCCAAAGCATGATATAAGACCCCTATGCCCAACTTTGCGCCCCCTCAGCCCGCCACGGAGCCTTTATCCCCCCCCTGGCGGAACAGCTTCATACACCGGCTTATGCTGGCAACCCTGATCAGCCAGATGGAAAACCGCCTGCTGGCCGAAAACAGCGCCACACAAACGCTGGAACACTGGCTGCGCGAACACGCGCTCCTGAGCACGCAGGAAACCCTGCGCGCCGAGCGTGAAGCCGGTGCCCGCAGCACCTGCCCACCCGACCTGCTGGCAGCACTGGACCTGCCCGCAGCCCGGGGAGGACAAGCCCTGCGTTACCGCAAAATCCGGCTGGCAGGGCACAACCGCATTTATTCGGAAGCAGAAAACTGGTTTGTGCCAGAACGCCTGACAAAAACCATGACCGAAGCACTGGAACAGACCGACACGCCCTTTGGTCGTGTTGTGTCTCCCCTGCGGTTTACCCGCCAGCTCATCCGGCGCGAAACCCTGTGGTCTCCCTTGCCAGATCTGTGGGAAATGCAGCCTCATCTCCCCAACAGCACAACGGAAGCAGAACCACTGGCCCTGCCCCCGCATCTTTTCCGGCATATTGCCCTGTTACGAACCCATGCCGGCACACCGTTCAGTCTGGTAGTGGAAACCTATACGCCACAGGCATTTGCCTTTACGCCGCCCATTTTACGCCAGGCTCCGCACAGCTAAACCGCAGGGCGGGACCATGGAAAGATGCAGGTCAAGCATCTTCCCCCATACGGGTCTTGTCCACAAAGGTTTCGGTCGCATCATCCAGTGCGCGGGTTTTGCGCCCGCCGGGACCATGCACATACAGGTCGTTACGATCGATCTTGTCCACTGCATCAGGTTGCACGGGCATAAGGTAGCGCGCAGGACGCTGGTGGTCAGCAAGCTGAAGGGCAGGGTTAAAGACCGAGTTGAACTTCCACAGCATTTTAACAAAGTTGGTCTGGCCGTTCCTGAGCAGGTTCACCGCAATCCCTGCCGTATCCTTGAGCGCCTCCCAGCCCATATGCTTGGTGTTGAGCACCTGCTGGGTCTTGACCAGTTCCTCATAAAACTCGGGCAGAGGCAGTGTAGTAGGCAGCACGGCATGCTGAATATCAAACAGGCGGTAGTCACGCGTGGTCAGGCGACGTGCTTCCTTGTGCCAGATTTCCGTCCCCGGATAAGGCGTTGTGACGGAAATATTCACAATATCGGGAATTTCCAGACACCACTGCCGCACGGCCTCAAACCGTGCACGGTCCCATGATGGATCGGCAATAATGTTGATGGCCACAATCAGCCCCAGAGAACGGGCATATTCAAGGGCCTCAAAATTTTTATCGAGCGAGACACGTTTGCGGAACTGCTTGAGCCCTTCCTCATCCACCGCTTCCAGACCAATGAAGATGTAGGAGAGGCCGATCTCGCTCCAGACCTTGAACACTTCCTTGTTGCGCAGCAGCACATCTGCGCGAGTTTCAAGGTAATATTCCTTTTTGATGCCACGTTTTTTAATTTCGTTGGCAATGGCCATGCCGTGTTCTTCATGCACAAAGGCCACGTCATCCACAATAAAGATGCCGGGCTCCTTGATCTCCTCCAGTTCATCCGCAATGACCTGCGGGCTGGCCGTGCGATAGGAGCGACCATAAAAGGTCCATGCCGAGCAGAACGTGCAGTCCCACGGGCAGCCACGGGCAAATTCAATGGAGGCTGCGGGGTCCAGCGTGCCAATAAAATACTTGTTGCGGTGGCGCAGCAGGTCACGCGCGGGGCGCACCTCGTCCAGCGATTTGACAAAAATGGGGGGTGGACCTTCCCCGTCCAGTGTAACGGTGCCGGGAACTTCCAGAATATCCGTGCCGTTCTGCACCGCATCCAGCAGCAGGCCGACCGTAGCATCGCCCTCCCCTTTGAGAATGCAGTTGACCGTACCTTCGGAAAGATCAAGCACATCCTTGGCAATGAACGAAACCGAATGTCCGCCAATAAACTGGAACACCTGCGGAAAGCGGTAGCGTGTTTCGCGGCACAGATCGAGAATTTCCGGCACATTAGCCAGATAACTGCCCGAGTAGCACACGGCATCGGGCTGGAATTCGTCAACCAGCTTCCAGTAATCCTCGTGCGTTTCGGCCTGCAGGTCGATAATCCGCACGTCGTGTCCGGCATTCCGCGCAGCACCTGCCACCAGTTCCAGCCCCAACGGCTCGAGCCGCAGGAAAACCTTGGTGTACATCAGGGCACTGGGATGAACCGCCAGAACTTTCATAACATTCCTTTCTGCCTGCTGCGGGCCGGGAATGCGAACAGCATTCCGCCTTGCCCATAATGCCTGAGCATAAGACAGGATTATAGAAGGAATGCAGCCTGTTGCCCTATCCTGCTGCCGGGTATCTCCCATGCACAAGACGTCTGGCTTGGCGGTTAACCGCCATTCCGGCTACCCCGACGTATGCACAAGGCACAACGCCGGGGTGTGGCCTGCCAGAATTAGGGCAGGATTTCCGTTTCTGCAAAGAAGAAGCGGATTTCGTTTGCAGCATTTTCCGCGCTGTCAGAACCATGCACGGAGTTTGCTTCAATGCTTTCCGCAAACTGGGCGCGAATGGTCTGGGGGTCGGCCTTTTTGGGGTCGGTTGCGCCCATGACTTCACGGTTCTTGGCAACGGCGTTTTCGCCTTCAAGCACCTGCACCACAACCGGGCCGGAGATCATGAAGGATACCAGATCGTTGTAAAAAGGGCGTTCCTTGTGCACGGCGTAAAAAGCGCCAGCCACAGCGTGGGAAAGCTGGACGCGCTTTTGTGCGACAATGCTCAGGCCCGCATCTTCAAACACGGCGTTGATCTTGCCGGTCAGGTTACGACGGGTTGCATCCGGCTTGATAATGGACAGGGTACGTTCTTTAGCCATAAGGCCCTCCTTGGGTATAAACGCAGATATCCGCCTTGATCTGGCAGACGTTCAGCGTTTCCATCTAGAGCATATCGGCGCTGGCTGGTAGGTACCACACAGAATGTAATGAACAATTCCAGAAGAAACGAGATTTGCGTTGAGCCTGCTTGTCATCTCCAACCTTAGCCTGCGTATGGCTGGCCGCGTTCTGCTGGACCAGGCGAGCCTTTCCATAGACCCTGGCCGCAAGGTTGGGCTGGTCGGGCGCAATGGTGCTGGCAAGTCCACCCTGCTGGCCGCCATTGCGGGCGATATTGCCCCCGATGGGGGGGAAATCCGCCTGTCCTCACGCGCGCGCATGGCCCGTGTCAAACAGGAAGCGCCTGCGGATGGCGCCAATCTGCTGGACACCGTTCTGGCGGGGGATGTAGAGCGCACAACCCTGCTGACCGAGGCCGAACAGGCCACAGACCCCATGCGCCTTGGCGAAATACACGAACGCCTGCGCGCCATAGGGGCAGACAGCGCCCCCGCGCGCGCCGGGGCGGTGCTGGCGGGGCTGGGCTTTAGCGCTCAGGCGCAGCAGCGCCCGGTATCGGACTTTTCGGGCGGGTGGCGTATGCGTGTTTCGCTGGCCACAGCCCTTTTTCTGGAACCCGACCTGCTGCTGCTCGACGAACCCACAAACCATCTGGACCTTGAAGCCACACTCTGGCTGGAAGACTGGCTGCGCCGATTCGCAGGGGCGGCTCTTATTGTCAGCCATGACCGTGGCCTGCTCGATTCCTGCGTGGACGCCATAGCCCATCTGGAACGCGGCAAGCTGAACCTGACCCCCGGCGGTTACGAAAATTTTGTCCGAATCCGCACCGAACAGGCATTGCAGCAGACCCGGCAGGCCGAAAAAATTGCCGCGCGTCGTGCCCATATGCAGTCTTTTGTGGACCGCTTTCGTGCCAAGGCCACCAAGGCCAAGCAGGCACAGGCCCGGCTGAAGGCGCTGGAAAAACTCCCCGTAATCGACGCTGTGGTGGAAGATACCGCAGCCCATTTTGCCTTTCCCGAGCCTGAGCAGCTTCCTCCCCCCATCCTCAGCGTCAACCGCGCGAGCGTGGGGTATGATGACAAGCCTGTGCTGGACAACCTCTCCTTCCGGCTGGATATGGAAAGCCGGATTGCCCTGCTCGGCGCCAATGGCAACGGCAAATCCACCCTTGCCAAGCTGATAGCGGGCCGCCTTGGTGCTCTTTCGGGCGATGTGGAGCGCAATCCCCGGCTTCGGGTCGGGTATTTTGCCCAGCACCAGACCGAAGAACTGCATCTGGATCAAACCCCGATCGAACACATGGCGCGCGCCCTGCCCAAAGCCACCCTGCCGGTTGTACGCGCGCAGCTGGCCCGCTTCGGGCTGGATGTGGACCGGGCGGAAACCGCGGTCAAAGACCTCTCAGGCGGAGAAAAAGCCCGCCTGCTGCTGGCCCTTGCCACGCGTGACGCCCCCCAGTTGCTTATTCTGGACGAACCCACCAACCATCTGGACCTCGATGCGCGTGATGCGCTGATCCGCGCGCTGGCGGATTTTGAAGGAGCGGTCGTGCTGATCAGTCATGACCCGCATCTGGTGGAACTGGTGGCAGACCGGCTGTGGCTGGTAGCAGATGGGCAGGTTACCCCGTTTGAAGGGGATATGGCCGAATACCGCACATGGCTACTGGAGCGCAGCCGCGCCACCAGCCGCCCCAAACAGGACACCCCAGGCCAGAACAGCCGCAAGGATGAACGCCGTGACCGGGCCGAAATCCGCAAGGCGCAGGCTCCCTTGCGTAAAATCGTCAAGGATGCGGAAGCCAGACTGGCCAGACTGGCCCTTGAGCGCACAAAGCTGGAAGCCGCGCTGGCGGACCCCGCTCTGTACGAACAGGGCAAGGCGGCAGAAGTCACCCGCTTGAACACCCGGCTGGCTGCCATAGCCAGAGAGGAATCCGAAGCAGAGGAACACTGGCTGGCCGCCGAAGCCCAAATGGAGGAGGACACCGCCAGCACCCCGTAAGCGCCCATTCCGCGCCCAAGCCCCGCCCCCTCTGACCCGGCTGAAGGGAGGCCGGGTCGTAAACGGTCTGGTCTTCAGGCTATTATGGACGTTGTGGAGGAGGTGTAATGCGCGTCATTCTCCTCAAGCACCTTGCGAAGAGATTTAAGCGATTCAATATTCTGCTGGACGTTGAAGATGCCGTTTTTTTCCTGATACTCCAGCATCGCATCAATCATGGAATACATGTTGGTTGAGCCACTCACAAGCTTTCCACCATTCACGCCTTCCAGAGCAAAGCCATCCATCAAAGCCATTGTCACACTTTGATGAAGCGAAATTTTGCCTTCCCGCCCCAACTCCCGCCGTGCGGATTCCATTTCCTGCGGCGTCATGTTGCTGAAATCCAGACCGAGCGATTTCCGGCCCTGCCTTTGCAGGGCCATACTCGCAGGAGTGTTCAGTATCTGGTAGGGACTACTGATTTCCATACTCACACACCTTCATTACTGATCCGTTCTTGCCAAACCCACGCTGTAACGGCGCTGTGCGCCCTCCGGGCTGCAAATCGGCCCTTATGCGCACACAGGCTCCATGCCACGGCTTACGCCGCACTACTCTCGGCCTGTGCTGTTTTTATGGCATCCAGCGTTTCCACCCGCAAGGATAGCAGAAAAAGCACAAGCCCCACGAGCGAAAGCACCATACCAGCCCAGCCTGTAGCTTCCAGCCCAAACCCCACAGCCAGCACCACCCCGCCCAGCCACGCCCCAATGGCGTTGGCGAGGTTGAAGGCCGCATGGTTCATGGAAGCAGCAAGGGTTTGCGCATCCGCGGCTACATCCATCAGACGGACCTGCATGGCCGGACCAAGGGCAATACCGCCGCCAAGCATAAAAACGGCCAGCGCCGTCAGCCAGGCAGAATGTGCAACCAGCGCAAACAGGCCCAGTGCGGCTGCATTCCACAAAAACGCAAAAATGGTCGCCCACTTCAGGTTCCTGTCCATCAGATGACCACCAGCCCAGGCACCTACGCACATACCCACACCCCAGAGCGCCTGAAAAAGCGGCACCCCCCAGAGTGGCACATGGGTCACATCCTGCAACGTTACGGAAAAATAGGTGTACACGCAGAACATGCCACCACACCCCACCGCCACAGTGCCCATGACGTACCAGACCTGCTTGCGCGAAAACGCTCCAAGTTCCGACAAGGCCGAGCGCGCCCGGTTGGGCGCATCATAAGGCACCCATGCCAGCACCATAAGGCAGCACGCAACGCCAATAAGGCCGATAAACAGATAGGACAGCCGCCACCCAAAATAAGACCCGGCATAGGTCGCAAAGGGAGCACCCACCACATTGGCAATGGTCAGGCCCGAAAATACACGCCCCACAGCCCGCCCACGGTAACCACGGTCCACCAGCCCTGCGGCAACCAGTGCCGCAACCCCCATAAAGGAGCCATGCGGCAACCCGGTTACAAAGCGTGCCAGATCAAGCATACCTAGCGAGGCGGCCAACGTGCCCAGCGCATTGGCCACGGCAAACCAGCCCATCAGCAGCACCAGCAACTGCCTGCGCGACATCTGCGCCGCCATGACCGACACAACAGGAGCCCCCACCACAACCCCCAGAGCATAGGCCGAAATAGCCTCCCCCGTGCGTGGAATACTGGCATGCATGCTGTCCGCCATCTGGGGCAGCAGCCCCATTGCCGCAAACTCTCCCGTGCCGATGGCAAACGTGCCCACCGCCAGAGCGAGAATGGCTTTGGAGGCAGTCGCCAGCCCCCCGTCGTTCCCGCCAGACATGTCCGTTTATGCTCCTGCAATTATCTAAAGAAATTTCTTCTCACATCCGTGCATGAATGGATAAGATTACACAAAAAAGTAAGACATCATGTGCTTACAGATTAACGACACGGACAGCCGTTACACAGCCTCCCCCGATCCTGAAAGAATTTTCTTGCATGCCATCCGACAGCGGTTCCCCTCCTTTACCCATGCCACAACCGGACTCGCCTCTATTTGGTCCCGAACACATTGCCCGTATTCTGCGCCTGTCCATAGGCACTGTGTGCATTGGCCTGCTCATATGGCTTCTGGGTGATGTACTTATGGTGGTGTTTGCCTCCGTATTATGTGCGGTGGTACTGTATGGGCTCGCCCGCATCCTGCGCCGCCACCTTGGCGTGTCGCACGCATGGGCGCTGACCATTGTGGTGCTGGCCCTGCTGGCCAGCGCGGCTCTGCTGGTCTGGAACAGTGGCCCCGCCATTGTCAGCGAAGTGATCCGCCTGCAAGAAGCCCTGCGCCAGCAGGAAATGGCCTTGCGGGACACCCTGCAGAGCACCCCCACCGGGCAGATGATCCTGAACTATCTACCCGCCTCCCTTGGAGGCCGTCATACCGGGGGTGATAGCGGTCTGGCCTCCCTTGGCTCACGCATTGCCGGATCCATGACCGGCATACTGGGTTCCGCCTTTGGCGCCATTGGCACGCTGATTGTGGTGCTGATTGCCGGGCTGTATTTTGCCATGTCTCCCGCCACTTACGCCAACGGTCTGCTGCGGCTGGTGCCAGAAGAACGCCGCCCGATCATCCGGCAGTTGCTGCTGCGGGCGGGGCAGACCCTGTGGGCATGGGTTGCAGGCCAGTCCCTGGACATGCTGGTGGTTGGCACGCTCTCGGGTATCGGACTGTGGTTTATTGGTGTGCCTTTGGCGCTGGCGCTGGGTGTGCTGGCGGGAATGTGTAATTTTATCCCCTATATTGGTGCCATTATGGGAGCGGTGCCTGCCCTGCTGCTCGCTCTCTCCCTTGGTACGCGTGAGACCATTATGGTGGCAGTGCTGTATGGCGTGATCCAGTTTTTTGAAGGCAACGTGCTTGCCCCCGTTATCCAGCGCCACGCAGTGCAGATGCCACCAGCCCTTACCGTGCTGTCCCAGACCCTGTTTGGCGCCATTCTGGGCTTTCCGGGGTTGATTTTTGCATCTCCCCTGACAGCGGTTCTGCTGGCAATGCTCGATTCTCTTACAAAACCCCTAGCCGAGACAGACCGTATATGAAACATTCCCGCACTAGCCCGTGACAGGAACATATATTTCCTGTAAGAATTTGGTAATCCGTTTGGGTAATTGGGGTCTGTCTATGCGTGTTCTTCTAATAGAAGATGATCAAACGGTCCGTAACTTTGTTGCCAAGGGCCTGTCCGAAGCCGGTCATCTGGTAGAACAGGCCGCAGACGGCAAGCAGGGCCTTGCCCTTGCCTGTCAGGATAAATTCGATGTCATTATCCTCGACCGTATGCTCCCTGGCGGGGTAGAGGGTCTCCATATTCTGGAAACCCTGCGCCGCGAAGGCAACCTGACCCCCGTTCTCCTGCTGTCCGCTCTGGCAGATGTAGACGAAAAAGTGGCCGGGCTTAAAGCGGGCGGAGATGACTACGTAAGCAAGCCCTTCTCTTTTTCCGAGCTACAGGCCCGGCTGGAAGCCCTTGTGCGCCGTAACCGCAACGAGGCACAACCCCTGACCAAACTGAGTGTGGGTGACCTGGAAATAGACCTGCTCTCCCGCGCTGTCCGTCGGGGTGGGCAGAAAATAGACCTGCAACCGCGTGAGTTCCGTCTTCTGGAATTTTTAATGCGCCATACCGGGCAGGTCGTCACCCGCACCATGCTGCTGGAAGGCGTGTGGGACTACCATTTTGACCCGCAGACCAATGTCATTGACGTCCATATCTCCCGCCTGCGCCAGAAAATAGACAAACCTTTTGAGCACGCGCTGGTGCATACGGTACGCAATGCCGGATACATGCTGCAAGAATGACCGGGCCTGCGCGATTTATGCAGACTATTTTACGCAAGGTCCGCATACAATCCGTCAGCCTGCGTTTTGGGCTTGTTTACAGCGTTCTGTTTATCAGCTCCGCCATACTGTTCCTGTCGTTTGTATGGTGGGGCACCATTGGCCTGCTGGAACAGCGCGTTCGCCGCTCCATTGCGCTTGATGCCCATGCCCTCCTTACTGAATGGCAGCGTGACGGCATTCTGGGGCTGGAAAACCTGATCAACAACCGTCTGGCGCAGGATATAGATGACAATGCCCTGTACCTGCTGAGCGCGCCGGACGGCAAACTTCTGGCTGGCAATCTGGCCCGCTGGCCCGTACAGCTTGATCCCTCCCTGATCTGGCAAACCCTGCCCGTGCTCCGTGACGGCCAGCTTGATCTTGCACAGATCCGCGTGTGGACACTGCAAGGCAATTACCTTCTGCTGATCGGGCGCGATATTAGTGAGCGCACCCAGATCCAGCGGATGCTTACGGACACCATGCTCTGGACATGCCTTATGATCGGGCTGCTGGCCATTGGCGGGGGCTGGGTTGTGCGCGTGCTGTTCCGGCGGATCATCCACTCCATCAACCGCACAACCCTGGCCATTACACAGGGCGATATGTCCCGCCGTATTCCCGTATCCGGCATGGGGGACGAACTCGATGATGTGGCCTTGACCATCAACCAGATGCTCGACCGCATTACCCGACTGATGGATGGGGTCAAGCAGGTTTCCAACTCCATTGCGCACGATCTGCGGACCCCCATTGCCCGTGCCCGTGCGGAACTGGAGGATGCCTCCCGCTCCGCCAAAAGCGAACCGGCCCTGCGCGCCGCCATTGACAAGGCTGCGGTCAATCTGGACAACGTGACCGGCATTTGCGAAGCCCTGCTGCGCATTGCCCAGATTGAATCGGGCACCCGCCGCTCGGCCTTTGCCATATTCGATCTGGCTACCATCTTGCGTGATATTACGGAATTATATGAAGCCGTGGCAGATGAGCATGATCTGAAGCTGCTGAGAGACTTCCCCTTCCACCTGCCATTCTGGGGTGATCAGGCCATGTTCCAGCAGGCTTTGGCCAATATTCTGGACAACGCCATCAAATTCTCCCCCTCGCAAGGGGTCATAAGCCTGAGTGCACACCACATTCCCCCCACGTCCTCTGCCGAACACTCACAGACAGGCAGCATCCGCATTACGGTTGCGGACAAAGGGATTGGCATGAATGACGCAGACCTTGCCCGCGCATCGGAACGCTTCTTTCGGGCCGAGCGGGCACGCCACACCCCCGGTTCAGGGCTGGGGCTGGCTCTTGTGCAGGCCATTGTGGAGTTGCATGGTGGCATATTGCGCTTATCGCACAACAATCCGGGCCTCGCCGTGACTATAGATGTGCCCGCAATATATGATTGCCCTGATAAACTTTAAAATACCTGTAATATTACAATGATGACCTAAATCTATTAACGTTAATAGATCGTTTTTTGTGGATAGTTTTGTTGAAATAACATGCAATTGCGTCTCTTAGTATTCCATGAACTTCCGCTCACCCCTTGTTCTGGCTCTGGCGTGCGTTATCACGGGTGGTGCTGTCACACTTGCCAGTAATGCGCATCTGCCAATATCCGCACCTTTTGACTGGGATTTGTTTCCCTCCACCGGATTATCTCCCCCTATTGTCGTCACATCCGACAGCCTTTCCTTCTGCCTTGAACTTGCCCATTTAATAGACTCATATTCAGCCACAAAGTCCTCCGTCTCCGTTTCCAAATTAAAAATGGAAGGCGTGAATCTTTGCAAAAGCGGGCATGTCCGCCCCGGACTGGTGCGGTTGCGCCGCGCCTTATTAAACGCAGAAGGAGCACCATCGTGACTCTCCTCCCATCTTTCAAACCCATGGGTTTTCTTGCTCTGGCTTCGGGTGTGGCCATGCTGGCCCACACGCTCCCTGCCCACGCCCAGGACAGCGCCAAGCCTTATACCCGGCTGGAAATCCACACCACGGGTATCACAGAAGCCGCACCAGACAAGCTGAGTGCGCGCTTCAGGGCGGAAAGCCAGAACAAAAATGCTGCCTCCGCCCAAGGGGATGTAAACGCCGTGGTAAAAAAAGCCACGGATGAAGCAGCCAAAAATACCGACATCAAAGCCGCAGTGCTCCAGTATTCCGTTTACGAAACACGGCCCGAAAAAGCCCGCCCATACTGGACCGCCAGCCAGACTCTGAGCTTTTCCGCCACGGATGGTAAAAGCCTTTTACCTCTGGCCGGACAGTTGCAGGCTCAGGGGCTTATTCTGGAAGGGCTGGACTGGTCACTCTCGGACGAAAAACGTCAGAGTCTGTTCCTGGAATCCGAGAAAAAAGCCATAGCGGAACTAAAAAAACAGGCCGACACACTCGCCCAATCCCTTGGCCTCCACGTGGCCCGGTTTGCGCAGATCAGTGTCTCTGACCAAAAATATCCCCGTCCCATGCCGATCATGCTCCGTGCCGCTGTTGCTGGCGCTGCAAACGATTCGATCGGTTCCAGCCCGTCCAGTACGGCAGAGGCCCAGACCGTACGCGCCGACCTGCGGGCAACCGTACTTCTGGAACCCTGAAGCACAGCTTTGGGGGTGCATGACCAATAATCAGCCATAAAAAAACCGCCCGAGGCTTAGCCCCGGGCGGTTTTTTAGCCAGTCCAGACAGAAAAAAGCTTAGCGCGGCGCCAGCACCATAATCATCTGGCGGTTTTCAAGACGGGGCATCTGCTCCACCTTGGCCAGTTCATCAATTTCTGTCCGAATCCGTTCCAGAACCTTGATCCCCAGTTCCTGATGCGCCATTTCGCGCCCACGGAAACGCAGTGTGACCTTGACCTTATCCCCGTCGCCAATAAAGCTTTTCACAGAGCGCATCTTAACCTGGTAGTCATTTTCGTCGATATTCGGACGAACCTTGACTTCCTTGATTTCGATAACTTTCTGTTTTTTCTTGGCTTCGTTGCGCTTTTTCTGCTGCTCGTACTTGAACTTGCCGTAGTCGAGAATTTTTACAACCGGCGGCTCAGCATTGGGGCTTATTTCCAGCAGGTCCAGCCCAACGCCATAGGCACGGGCAAGCGCATCACGCACGGACATAACGCCCGCCATTTCGCCTGTTTCATCAATCAGGCGAACCTGCGGCACACGAATTTCTTCATTCACACGCGGCCCTTCTTTGCTGGGCGCCGCGGGGTAAGGGGATCTGACTATGGTCGGCTCCTGTAATGCATTTCAAAAACAAACAGAGGCACCGTTACACCGGTGCTCCGCCTGCTATGAGTATGTGCGCAATTCTCCGCTGTTTATCAAGCGGTCCATGCAATAAATCAGGGGCATTGCAGCATTGCCACAACAACCCTGCCCTCCTCACGCCTTTCTGCGCAGATCGGGGGGGGTGGCTTCGTGGCTGAGTGCAGCAATGACCTGATCCAGCGTTAGCACCTCCTGCGCCTGCGAGCCAAGGCGGCGCATGGCCACGGTGCCTTCCTCTGCCTCGCGGCGGCCAACGACCAGTATAACCGGCACGCGGCCTACACTATGCTCGCGTACTTTGGCATTGATCTTGTCATTGCGGACATCGGCTTCCGCCACCAGACCGGCATTGCGCAGAGCCGCGGCAACGTCCTGTGCATAGGGTGCGGCGTCACTGACAATGGAGGCCACAACCACCTGAACGGGTGCGAGCCACAGCGGAAAACGCCCTGCGTGCTGTTCGATCAGAATCCCGAGGAAGCGCTCGAACGAGCCCAGAATGGCACGGTGGAGCATAACAGGGCGATGCTTGGCCGAGTCCTCGCCCACATAACTGGCATCCAGCCGTTCGGGCAGAACAAGATCCACCTGCAAGGTGCCGCACTGCCAGTCGCGGCCAATGGCGTCACGCAGCACGAATTCGAGCTTGGGGCCGTAGAACGCCCCCTCACCCGGATTATATTCGTAATCAACCCCCGCAACGGTGCAGGCTTCCCTGAGTGCGGCTTCGGCCTTGTCCCACACCGCTTCGCTGCCTGCGCGCTGTTCGGGGCGGTCGGCAAATTTGACGCGTACGTGTTCAAACCCGAGGTCCTGGTACACTTCGTGCAGCATCTGCACAAACTGCACGGTTTCGGCCGCAATCTGGTCTTCGGTGCAGAAAATATGCGCATCATCCTGCGTAAAACCACGCACGCGCATCAGGCCATGCAGTGCGCCTGAGGGCTCATACCGATGGCAGGCCCCAAACTCGGCCATGCGGAGCGGCAGCTCACGGTAGGAGCGCAGTCCGTGGCGGAAAATCTGCACATGGCACGGGCAGTTCATGGGTTTGAGGGCGAGGGTTTTATCCTCATCCTCCACCGTGGCAACAAACATGTGATGGCGGTATTTGTCCCAGTGGCCCGATGCCTCCCACAGGCCGCGGTCCACAAGCTGGGGGGTGCGCACTTCCTGATAGCCGTGGCGGGTCTGCGCCCTGCGCATGTAGTCCTGCAGCACGGAATAAACGCGCCAGCCCTTGGCGTGCCAGAAGACCTGACCCACTGCTTCTTCCTGAAAGTGGAACAGACCCATCTCCCGCCCGATGCGGCGGTGGTCACGCTTTTCGGCCTCTTCAAGCTGGAGCAGGTAGGCGTCGAGTTCTTTCTGGTCGCGCCATGCGGTGCCGTACACGCGGGTCAGCATGGGGTTGCGATGATCTCCACGCCAGTAAGCGCCAGCTACCTTCATCAGTTTAAAGGCGGTTCCCACATCTCTGGTGGTGCGCAGGTGGGGGCCACGGCACAGGTCCAGCCACTGGCCCTGCCGGTAGATGGAAATATCTTCCGTTTCCGGCAGGTCGCGGATCAGCTCGCCCTTGAACGATTCGCCACGTTCTTCAAAAAATGCAATGGCGGCATCACGCGGCCAGACCTCGCGCTCGAACGGCTCGGCTCTTGCCACGATTTCCTTCATTCTGGCTTCGATGGCGGCAAAATCTTCGGGGGTGAAGGGCTCTGCGCGGAAAAAGTCGTAGTAGAACCCGTGTTCAATGGACGGGCCGATGGTAACCTGCGTACCGGGGAACAGCTCCTGCACGGCCTCAGCCAGCACATGGGCGGCATCGTGGCGGATCAGTTCGAGCGCTTCGGGGTCTTTTCTGGTAATAAACCGGACCTTGGCATCGGCTTTTATGGTCTGACGAATATCGCTTAGCTGGCCGTCCACTTCCATGGCCAAAGCGGCCTTGGCCAGTCCTGCACCAATGGACTCCGCCACCGTAGTGCCCGTAACTGGCCCGTCAAAACTGCGAACAGAACCGTCGGGCAGGGTGATAGCGGGCATGGGTGCAAGCTCCAAAAAATAAAAAGAATAAAACCAAACAGTGTTTAATGGCGCTACCAGAGCGCGGCTGCAACCCTCTGAACTGAAAGGACTGCAAGATCACGCGCCCATAACACACCTACCTGCCCCGGCGCATACCCCAAAGGGGCCGTGCGCGCAGGCGTACTCTCGCGCGAAAACAGGACAAGGCAGCGGCATCCAACCTCGGCCGCCAGATGCATGGGACCGGTATCATTCCCCACAGCACCCCATGCCCGCGCGGCAAGGCCCGCCAGATCGGGCAGGCTGGTCTGACCTGTCAGGTCCAGCGCCTGCGGGCAGCACTGCAGAATTTGTGCCGCCAGCGGCTGTTCCCCCGCACTCCCGACCACAACAGGGGTTATGCCCCGCGCCACCATTTCGGCCGCCAGCTGACCGTAATACCCGGCGGGCCAGCGTTTGGCGGGGCGATGGGGGGCCGCACCGGGCACAAGCAGGGCATAGGGCCGGGGCAGATGCGGCCCACCTTCCACCAGCCAGCCAAGGTCCGGCCGGTCCACCGGGGCAACACCTGCCATACGCAACTGGTCGCGCTGGCGGGGGCGGGTGTGCATGATGTCACGCCACGGATTGGCATGGAGCAAGGCAGAACACCCCGCATGCCCGGACCACACCGGCCGCCCCGCCAGCCAGAAGTACCGCGCCGTGCGTCCCGATGTCTGCAAATCATAAACCCGGTCATACCCACGCAACTGCCGCCTTAAGGTGCACAGTCCAGCGAAGTCGGTCCAGCGGGGGCGATGGTCTACCTCCACATGGTCAAACCATGGAGCAAGGCGGGCCAGCTCCACAAAGGGGCGGGTGGTCAGCAGGGTTATGCGGGCATTGGGGTGGGCGCGCCTGATGGCTTCGAACGGGCCAAAACTCTGCACAAAATCCCCCAGCGCGCTCAACCGGATAACCAGAATGCGCTGTGCCTCCAGCCCCTGCCCGCTGCTCATGGAGAATCGGGGTCTGCCGCCATAACGGCCAGGTCCTGACGGGCCAGATCGGCCTCATGACCGTCCGGGGAGAGGTCCAGCACTTTCTGCCAGTCCTGCTGGGCGCCGGTGGCATCACCCTTCCACTCGCGGATAATCCCGCGCTCCAGCAGGGCTGCGGCACTGTCTGGCGCAACCACCAGAGCATGGGCCACATGCTGCATGGCCAGATCAAGCCGCCCCATCTTGCGCTCGGCCTCAGCCAGCAGAACATAGGCTTCGGGCCTGGCTCCGGGCTGGCGTGTTATCAGGGCGGTGAGTTCCTGCTCCGCCAGATCGGCCCGGTTCTGGGCCAGCACACTGCGCGCCCGGGCAATTTGCAAGGACTGGTCATGTGGCTGGGCGAGCAGCCCGAAATCCGCACTGGCCTGTGCCCTGCCCGGATCACCGGCGGCCAGCCATGCCTCGGCGGCCTCATCCTCCAGAGTGGCACGCAGGGCCGGAGGAGGCACATCCCCCTTGGGCGCGTTCTGGTGGGCCAGTTCATCCAGCTCGCGCGCGGATTGGTCCTCATCCCCCGCTTCAAGCAAGGCCAGGGCATGGCAGTGCCGGGCATCGCGCCCGCCACCATGGTGCTGCCAGTCCAGCGCATAATCCCGCGCGCCGTAGGGGTCATCACCGATCATGGCCATGCAGACGGTCACGGACCAGACCTGCTTTTTATCCCCCGCCGCCTGCGGCGTGCGGGCCAGTGCGACATCTTCAAACGAAGATGCTCCCGCCAGAACAACAGCGCCAGCCAGCATGCAGGGCAGGGACCGACGCGCAGAGAAAACTGCTTTCATAGAGCATCCATAGCAAACTCTGGCCCATACTGGTCAAGCACGGAGCCTTGTGCGGTCAGAATATGGCACCTTTGCCCCGGTGCGTGATAATAGGAGCACCATGGCCAGTTTTCTAAGCTCTCCTGTTATTTTGCAAATTCTTCCCGCCCTGCAACAAGGCGGTGTTGAACGTGGCACTCTGGAAATGGCGCAGGCCATTACTCAGGCAGGAGGCAAGGCACTCGTCGCCAGCAGCGGAGGACGCCTTGTGCCCATGCTGCGGAGTCTGGGGGCGGAGCATATTACCCTCCCCGAATGTGGCAGCCGCAACCCCGCTCATGTCTGGCGGAATGCCCGTCTGCTGGCCCGCATACTGGGCCAGCACAATGTGGCTCTGGTACATGCCCGCTCCCGCATTCCCGCCTGGACGGCCAGAATGGCGTGCTGGCGCACCCACACCGCGTTTGTCACTACCTGGCATGGCGTGCATGCCCACACCATGCCGGGCAAAAAACTGTATAACTCCGTGCTGGCCAGCGGGGACCGGGTTATTGCCATAAGCGCACATATCGGGCAGATGCTCCACAAGGACTACAATGTGCCCCCCACCCGCCTGCGGGTTATTCCACGCGGGGCGGATATCGCTCAGTTCAGCCCCCATGCGGTCAGCGGGCAGCGCATGCACCAACTGGCCGAGCAATGGAACATTCCTACAGGTTCGGCCATTATTCTCATGCCCGGCAGACTGACCGCCTGGAAAGGGCAGACCCTTGTGCTACAAGCGCTGGCGCAACTGGAAGCCGGGTTACCCGACCAGCCTTGGCACTGCGTGTTTGCCGGGTCCGACAAGGCAGACGGACGCTACGTGCAGGAGCTGACCCAACTGGCCAGCAGTCTGGGGCTGGATAACAGAATCCGCTTTGCCGGACACTGCGAGGACATGCCCGCCGCCATGGCGCTGGCGAGCATGGTGCTTGTGCCTTCCCTTCGCCCCGAACCGTTTGGCCGTGTTGTGGTGGAAGCGCAGGCCATGTGCCGCCCGGTTATTGTCTCCCATCACGGTGCGGCGGTGGAAACGGTGGATAATGGTGTCACCGGCCTGTCCGTCCCTCCCAACGATGTGGAGGCACTGGCCGATGCCATGCTGGCCTTACTCAGCGCCCCGGCCGCATCACTTACCCATATGGGCAGGGCTGCCCGGCAGGCCGTTCTGGCACACTACACGACCGAGGCCATGCAGCACGCGACACTGGGAGTGTATGACGAGTTACTGGGCACCCGGCTGGCCCCTGCCTTCCTCCACACCAAAAATGAGGCCGCCCCCTTTCAGAACCACGGTCTTGCGGGGTAAGACACACTCTTCCTTCCTCCACCCACAGGGCAGAGCATGAGTGCCGCATCCTCCTCCACGCAGCCCCTTTTTGCCCAGACGCCGCGCAGGCTGGCCTTCATGGCTGCCCCCACGCTTGAGGCGCGGATGGAGTTTGACCGGCTGGTAGCCCATTACGGCAACTGCCACCCCGGAGATGCGGAAGTCATTGTCTGTCTGGGTGGGGACGGCTTTATGCTTGAGACCCTGCGCGTGGTGCTGGAAACGCAGCTTACCGCCCCGGTTTACGGCATGAATTGCGGCTCCGTTGGTTTTCTGATGAACCCGATGGACGAGGAAGACCTGCCTCACCGCCTTTTCCACGCACAGGCCGCCACCTTGCACCCACTGCGCATGACGGCCACCACCAGCAGCAATGAGACATACGAAGCGCTGGCACTCAACGATGTGTATCTGTTCCGCCAGACCCGTCAGGCCGCCAAGCTCCGGATAGATGTAGACGGGCTGGTCCGGGTGCCCGAACTGATCTGTGATGGCGCATTGCTGGCAACCCCTGCGGGCTCCACCGCCTACAACCTGTCCGCCCATGGGCCGATTGTTCCCCTTTCGGGCAATCTGCTGCCGCTAACCCCCATATGCGCCTTTAGGCCCCGCCGCTGGCGTGGTGCGCTGCTGCCCTCCACCGCCCATGTGGGTTTTACGGTCATGGAAGCTGAAAAACGGCCCGTTGCCGCCGTGGCCGATTCGGTAGAAGTGCGCGACATAACCTCGGTTCAGGTGCGCGAAGACCGCAACCTGACCGTAACCTTGCTGTTTGATCCGGGGCAGACACTCTCCGAACGTATTGCAGAAGAGCAGTTTTCCGCATGACTGCGCGCCTTTTTGCACCCTCTTGCCAGAATACCCCGTTTTATCCCTCCCACCTTCTGGGCTAGTCTGCACTGCAATGAAAAAAATGTTCTCTCTTTCGTGCCGTCTTTCCCTGCTCTGCGCCGCAGGGCTGGTCGGGACGGGCACGGCCCATGCCCAGGTCACGACAAACGCGCAGGCGCTTGACAGTCTGGCAGGTACACAGCCCCCCCCGGCGGTCTCCGGAACCGCCGCCTCGCAGGCAAGGCAGAACACACCACAACACCCGCGCGCCCAGCACCACGCAGCCTCCGGGCCCACACAACGGCCACGGCCACAGACACAAACCGCCACACCCGGAACCAACCAGCCAGCCGCCACGGCCAATGCCGCTGTCACTCCGCGCACCTCCTCCGCAACACCAGCAGGTCAGAACACGCAGCCATTGCCAGCACCGGCAGCCACACCCGGCATGGCCCAGCCTGTTCCTGCGGGTAAGGCCCGCGCCACGCAGGCACAAGTGCCGGTTGCGGCCCCTGCTCCGGTACGCCCCCCGCCGGAAGCCACCATTCCCAATGCGCCACCGGCAACACCGCAGCTCACTGCGCCTCCGTCCGATGTGGAGGTGCACCCCTTCCCCATTCCTCCGCAGCCTACCGTGCAGCTTCAGGCTACAGGCGTTCTTACCCCCATTCCCGGTGGTGTACGTCTGACATTTGCCCCCGGCTCAGCCGATCTTAACCCCGAAACGCATCAGGCCATTCTGGCATTTGGCCAGAACCTTGCGTACAAACCGCATGTGCGCGCCCTTGTTGATGCCTATAGCTCAGGTTCGGCGGACGATCCCTCACTCCCACGGCGCATGGCTCTTGCCCGTGGTCTGGCCGCGCGGAGCGTGCTGATGAACGGCGGAACGCCTTCGACCAGAATTTATGTACGGGTCATTGGCCAGCCCCAGAACGCCAAGCCGGGTGCACCTCAGGACTATATTGATATTTATCAGTCTGACATGGAGCCATAAGGCGGGGTTACGCGCCTGCTTTCTGCTCTTCCATGCAGATACGGGCCTGTGTGGCCAACTGGTCCACCCGTTCGTTCTCCGGCACGCCAGAATGGCCCTTGACCCAGTACCATGACACATCATGCGGTTTGGCGGCATCCAGCAGGCGCCGCCATAAATCCATGTTGGCGACCGGGTCTCCCGCCGCGTTGCGCCAGTTACGGCGGACCCAGCCCGTATGCCAGCGCGTAATGCCATTCCGCACATATTCACTATCGGTATGCAGGCTGACTACGCAGGGCCTGGTCAGCGCTTCCAATGCCTCGGCGGCGGCTGTCAGTTCCATACGGTTGTTGGTAGTCGCCAGTTCCCCGCCCGAGAGTTCACGCTCCACTCCCCTGCAGCGCAGCAATACCCCCCAGCCGCCGGGGCCAGGATTAGGCTTGCACCCACCATCGGTCCAGATTTCAACCTGCATCCGGTTTTCCGGGGTTGGGGAAGAAGGTTCAGAGTCCATAACCACCCACAGTCTGCGTCGCCAGATGGAACCTGAGCCGTTTGAGGTAATCCAGCGGGTTTTTGGGCGTAACCAGCGCATCGGCCGGGGTGTTGATCCAGTCATACAACCGGGTCAGCAAAAAGCGCATGGCCGCGCCCTGAGCCAGAACAGGCATGGCCCGGCGCTCGGCACGATCGAGCATCCGCACTTCCTCATAACCCAGTAGCATCTGACGCGCGAAGGTCACGTTAAACGCGCCATCGGGCTGGAAGCACCACGCATTCAGGCAGATGGCCACATCGTATGCCAGATAGTCCGTGCAGGCAAAATAGAAGTCAATCAGCCCCGACACGCCATGATTGAGAAAAAACACGTTATCGGGGAACAGGTCAGCATGAATTTGTCCGCGCGGCAGGGTGGGGTTGCCACCATGGCCCGGCCATGCGGGCACAATGCAGGCCAGCGCCTGTTCCAGCTCCGTCTGCAAGCCCGGCTGCACCATATTGGCCCCGCCAGCGCAGCTTTGCAGCAGGGGAGCCCATGCGTCTGGCCCCAGCGCATTGGCACGCTCTGGCGCGTAGGAGCGGCCCGCCGCATGGAGTTGCGCCAGCGCACGGCCAAGGGGGCGGCAATGCTCGCCCCGCACGGTGCGCGGCCAGACACCGGGCAAAAATGTGGTAATGGCCGCAGGACGGCCCGCAAGGGTTTTGAGCGTTTCCCCCCGCCGGTCTGCGACTGGCTGCGGGCAGGTGACTCCCTCCCGCGCAAGATGCTGCATCAGACCCAGAAACCAGGGGAGTTCCCGCGCATTCACCCGCTTTTCGTACAGGGTGAGAATAAAATCCCCCCCGGTTGTACGAAGCTGGAAGTTGGTGTTTTCCACCCCCTCGGCAATGCCACGGAACGATACCAGATCCCCAATGGCAAATTCTGCCAGAAAGTCCTGTAGCGCCTCGTCGCTAACGTCCGTGTAAACGGCCATGAACCACCTTTAGCCCAGAGGTGCTGGAAGACGGAACGTTACGTTTTCTTCCTTCACAATCCGTTCTTCAATGCACAGGGTATAACGCTTGGCCATTTCTGCCAGCATTTCCTGCACCAGCGCTTCCGGCGCGGAGGCACCCGCCGTAATGCCCAGCGTACCCACGCCATCAAGCACGGACCAGTCCAGCGCATCCAGGCGGGGCACCAGCAGGGCGCGCGCTGCACCGGAGCGTTCAGCCACTTCCCGCAGACGCTGGGAGTTGGAGGAATTGGGCGAGCCGATCACAATAACCAGATCGCACTCGGGAGCTATGGTCTTGACTGCTTCCTGCCGGTTGGTGGTGGCGTAGCAGATATCCTCCCGCTTTGGTCCTTCGATCAGGGGGAACCGCTCGCGCAGGATGTCCACGATTTCTGCCGTATCATCGACCGAAAGGGTGGTCTGGGTAATAAAGGCCAGCATGCTCGGGTCCGCAGGCTGCACGCTGCGGGCTTCGTCCGCATCGTTGATCAGGGTTACGGCCCCGGCGGGGAGCTGGCCCATGGTGCCTACAACCTCGGGGTGACCGGCATGGCCGATCATAAGGATATGGCGGCTTTCGGGGCCACCTGCGGCATAATGGCGCTCGGCCTCGCGGTGGACCTTGGACACCAGCGGGCATGTGGCATCCAGATACAGCAGGTTGCGGCGTTCAGCCTCGGCCGGTACGGTCTTGGGTACGCCATGGGCTGAAAAAACAACGTGACCATCTGCGGGAACTTCATCCAGTTCCTCCACAAAAATGGCACCCTGTGCCTCCAGTTCCTCTACGACGGTGCGGTTATGAACGATCTCGTGCCGGACATAGACCGGCGCGCCGTAACGGCGAATGGCTTCCTCCACCACACGGATGGCGCGGTCGACCCCGGCACAAAAACCGCGCGGACCAGCCAGAAGGACCTTGAGTGAGCGGCCATGCTGCGTATCCGCGGTCTGGGTGGTGGTCAGGGTGTCAGTTTGATCGGGCATGGTGTTCCCCAAAGTTGCAGCGGACTGTATAGAGAAGATAACTGGCTATGAAGACGCATACTGAAAACAGGCTACGCCCGAAACCCGGTAAAGGCCGTGGCAGTTGTGGCCTACGCAAAGGACGCATGTGATGCAACCCGTTTTGCAGCATTCAAGACGTGAAACACGCGCGCTGCGGAGCGTGGCGGGTTGGTGCGTCACTTATTTCTGTTCCTCCACCCCTTATAATGCCGGATCACTCCATGCCTTATGATCATACCCGCCTGCGCCGCCTGCTCCCCCGCATAACCGCTTCAGGCGCACTGGCCATGGGCCTGCTGACGAGCCTGACGGCCTGCAATGCTGGGGAAAGCGCCTCCATGGAGTTTGCGCCTGCCTGCCCCATTACACATATCCCCTCCGAGGCTGCGGACTATTACCTGTATAACGGGAAAGGCACCGGTTTTGGTGATCTGGTGGCGCGGGCCAGCATTGTCAAGCTGGAGGGCGAATGCTCTGCCGGTGGCCCCAAGGACCTCAAAACCCGAGTCGCACTGCACATTACCATTGAACGTGGCCCTGCCTCCTCTACCGAGACACTGAACATACCGTGGTTTATTGCCGTGCTGCACGGGGACCGGATTGTGAACAAGCACATCTTCCGTCACACCGTTACATTCCCCGCCAACCTTGCAACGTTTGACACTACCAGCAAGGTGGTCACGATTGACCTGCCAATCCCCCCGCGCAATGTCGATTCCGACTACCGGTTCGAGGTGGGGTTCCAGTTAAGCCCCCGCCAGCTTGAATATAACCAGACGCATCTCAAACGCGCGACCTATCAGGCTTACTAGGCTGGCTGGGGCGCGCAAGAGAGCATCCGCCCCTCTCCGCCCCCTGCCCCGATGCCGGGCCTGTAACGCCCTGCCAGCCCTTCAGGTAGCTGGCGGCGCGTCAGGGGGGAAGCGAGCCTCTTTTATGGCCACATCCTGCCGCTGCGTCAGAGCCTGCTCATCAAACCCGTCTACAATGTCGTGGAACAGTTCGCTCCAGTTCATTTTAACCTTGAGCCGCATAAACACCGACCCAAGCCCAATGGCCGAACGGTCCACCAGCACAAATTCACGCGGCAGACGCACACCTCCCGCTTTTTGCAGGCCTTCATGCACGCGGCTCAGTACCGCGCGCCCATGCTCGGGGGTGTTCTCTTCCTGAATATAACGCTCGCGGTCATCCATAAGCGGGGCGTAGAGCAGGCTGGCCCATTCATTGAGCACACGCACCTTCTCGCGCGAGAGGTCTTTGAAGCCCCATGCCTCGTACGCATGGGCGGCCAGGTCCTCGTCCTTTGTACGCAGGGCGTTATACAGGTCGATATTACCCTTGATGAACGAGGGCCGGAAAATACGGATTGCCCCAAAATCCAGCAGGTTCAGCCCGCCATCCTCGCGCACGGTAAAATTGCCCATATGCGGGTCACCATGCACTACGCCATACTGGTAAAGTGGCACGTACCAGCCCCGGAACAGGGCTCGGGCGATTGTTTTTTTCTGCTCATCTGAAAGCCCGGCCTTGATGGCGGCGTTCAGGTTCTGGCCTGCCACCCATTCCATGGTCAGCAGGCGGCGGGTACTCAGCGCATCCACCGGCAAGGGCACGGTTACATCCGGGCAGTCACGCAAAATGGCGTGGTAGAGGCGCATATTGGCGGCTTCGCGCCGGTAATCCAGTTCTTCGCGCAGGCGTTCGGCCAGTTCCTCCACCACATCGTCCTGGCGGATGGCATTGTCGAGCTTGTGGTAAACACCAATGGCCATGCGGAGTTGCTTGAGGTCTGCCTCCACCGCCGAGTTCATATCCGGGTACTGGAGCTTGCAGGCCACGCGGCGACCATCGACCAGAATGGCCTGATGCACCTGCCCAAGACTGGCGGCGGCGGCAGCCTCCTTGCCAAAGGCACGGAAGTTCTTCTCCCACCCGGTTCCAAGCTCGGCCGTCATGCGGCGGCGCACAAAGTTCCAGCCCATGGGCGGGGCATTGGACTGGAGCTGGGCCAGTTCCTCCGCATATTCTTCGGGCAACGCACCGGGTATGGTGGCCAGAAGCTGCGCCGCCTTCATGAGCGGGCCTTTAAGCCCACCCAGCACGGATTTAAGGTCTTCCGCGTGGCTCAGACCCGTGGTGCGGATCCCCATTCTGTGCCCGGCCATGCGTGCGGCAATACCCCCCACCGTGCCGGTGGTCTGCGCCATACGCCGCAATTCCCCGAACATGCCGGAGTTATCAAGATCACGCGCCATGCTCTGCCTGCTCCAACTGGTCAATAAAGCCGGAAATCACATCCAGCCCCTTGCGCCAGAAACCGGGGTCAGAGGCATCCAGCCCGAAGGGGGCCAGCAGTTCCCTGTGCCGCAACGTGCCCCCGGCTTCCAGCATGGCGATGTATTTATCCTGAAAACCCGGAGCCCCTTCACTGAACACCCTGTACAGCGCGTTCACCAGACAATCCCCGAACGCATAGGCATACACATAGAAGGGGGAATGGATAAAGTGCGGGATATACGCCCAGAACACATCGTAATCAGGTGTAAAGTCAAAGGCCGGACCAAGGCTTTCGGTCTGGACAGCACGCCAGATTTCACCAATCCGTTCGGGCAGAAGCTCGCCTTTTTTCCGCTCGTCATGCACGCGGGTTTCAAACTCGTAGAACGCAATCTGGCGCACCACGGTGTTAAGCATATCCTCCACCTTGCCAGCCAGCAGCAGGCGGCGGCGGGCAGGGTCCTGTTCCGCATCCAGCAGGGACTGGAAGGTTAGCATCTCACCAAACACACTGGCGGTTTCAGCCAGCGTGAGCGGGGTATCGGACATCAGATAGCCCTGCTTTGCCGCCAGAACCTGATGCACGCCATGCCCCAGTTCGTGCGCCAGCGTCATCACATCCCGAATGCGGCCGTGGTAGTTGAGCAGGATATACGGGTGGGCCGAAGGTACGGTGGGGTGGGCAAACGCGCCGGGGGACTTGCCGGGAGCGGGGGGCACATCAATCCACGGGCTGGTCAGAAAAGTGCTGATCACCTTGCCCATGCGCGGGTCAAACCCGTCATAGGCCTTCTGCACAATGGATTTGGCCTCGGTCCACGGAATCTGGCGGTCTTCGCAACCGGGCAGAGGGGCGTTGCGGTCCCAGTGCTCCAGCCTGTCCAGACCCATCCATTTGGCCTTGAGCGCATAATAACGGTGGGACAGACGCGGATAATCCGTGCGCACGGCGGAGACCAGCGCATCCACCACACCATCTTCCACCATATTGGACAGATTGCGCGAGGATGTGGGGCGGGCAAAATGCCGCAGCCCGTCGGATATGGATTTGTCCTTGGCCAGCGTGTTGGTAATGAGCGCAAACAGGCGGACATTCCCCTCAAACACGGCCCCCACAGCCTTACCGGCACGCTCGCGCACCCCGCGGTCTGTATCAGACAGGCGGTTGAGCGCATCGCCCACCGGCATGGTCTGCCCGTCCACCGTGACCCGCAGGGCGGCTATGGTCTCATCAAACAGGCGGCACCATGCCTGTGCGCCGGTTACGGATTTTTCCAGCAGCACTTTTTCCACGTCATCACCAAGCTGGTGGGGGCGGTACATACGCACATCACGCAGGTAAGGCTGCCAGCGGGCCAGAGCGGGGTCTGCCATTCTGGCCTGAAGGTCGGCCTCTTCCAGCCGGTTCAGTTCCAGCCCGAAGAACAGCAGATCGGTGGAAATATCGGTCAGGCGCTCGTTGATGGACTGGCTGAAGCGGCTGATGGAGGGGCTGGACGAATCCGCGGCAAACAGCAAAGAGGCATAGGAGCCAGCCCGGCCCAGTTTTTCCTCTATATCTTCAAACTCGCTCATGGCCTGAGCCATCTGCGCGCCATTCAGGCTGCCCAGACGCCCCTGATACAGCCTGGCAAAGCTTCTGGCGGCTGCGGCAGCTCCAGCAAGATCGGCTTCCAGTTGCGGGTCGTCCATGCCTGCGTACAGGGCCGACAGATCCCAGCGCGGCAGGGAAGCAGCACTCTGGTCGGAGGAAGGGGCAGGTCCGGCTTCCGCCGCCATGAGCGGAAGTGACAGCGAACGGGAAAAATGCGCAGTATGTTCCATGCCCCCACTCTACCGTGCAAATCCACCAGAGGCGAGAGCCCTTGCATGCAAAGACAAAGCACCAGAACGGCAAAACGGGCGAGAGCCATAAGCCCCCGCCCGTTTTGCACACGCACGCCCTGTAAAGGCTGGTTCAGGCCGACTTGGCCTGCTCTGCGCTTTCAACATCAAAGCCGATGATTTTGGCGTAGTCTCTGGGCACGATCTGCCAGAACTGGGGCAGAACCTCATCCCATTTGTGCAGCAGCATGGAGGCGTAGGCCGAGCCGGTTTCCTCCACATGACGTTCCACCAGAGCGCGCAGGCTTTCGGCCCATTTGGGGTCGGTTACACGCGACCACAGCAGGGATTCGGGGTTGATGCGCCGGGTAAAGCCACCACTGCTGTCCAGCACAAAGGCCACACCACCAGTAAAGCCCGCGCCAAAGTTGTCGCCCACCTCACCCAGCACCACAACGGTACCGCCGGTCATATATTCGCAGCAGTTGGAACCGCAGCCTTCAATAACCGCCGTAGCCCCGGAGTTACGTACGGCAAAACGTTCACCCGCCTGCCCTGCCGCATACAGCTCGCCCGCCGTAGCCCCATACAGCACCGTGTTGCCGATAATGGCGTTCTGGTTGGACACGAGCGTGGAGGACGAAGACGGACGGACCGTAATGGTCGCGCCTGAGAGGCCTTTGCCCACATAATCGTTCGCATCACCCAGCACTTCCAGCTTGAGCCCCTGCACCGCAAACGCCCCGAGGGATTGCCCGGCCGAACCACGCAGGCGCACGGTCAGGTGGCCCGGAGCCAGCGTTTTCATGCCGAACTGGCGCACGATAAGGGAGGAAATGCGCGTGCCAATGGCGCGCTGTGTGTTCTGCACATTGTAGTGCAGCTGCATTTTCTCACCGTGGTCAAACAGTGGACGGGCGTCATTGATCATCTGCGCGTCCAGCGTATCGGGCACCTCGTTACGGCCTTCCAGCGTGCAGTAACGGGCAAACGGTCCGGGGTCCGCCTGCGAAAGCAGGGAGTTCAGGTCCAGATCGTCCAGATAATCCGCTCCGCGGGAGACCTGACGCAGCAGATCCGTGCGGCCGATAATCTCGTTGAGCGTGCGGAAGCCAAGAGAGGCCAGAATATTGCGCACATCCTCCGCAATGAACGAGAACAGGTTGATCACCTTCTCGGGAGTGCCTTCAAACTTGGCGCGCATGGCCGGGTCCTGCGAGCACACACCAACCGGGCAGGTATTGGAGTGGCACTGCCGCACCATAATGCAGCCCATGGCCACAAGGCTGGCCGTGCCAATACCAAACTCTTCCGCACCCAGCATGGCCGCGATCACCACATCACGCCCGGTCTTGATGCCACCATCGGCACGCAGACGCACGCGGTGGCGCAGACGGTTGAGCATGAGAACCTGATGCGTTTCCGCCAGCCCCAGCTCCCACGGCAGACCGGCATATTTGATGGAGCTGACCGGGCTTGCCCCCGTGCCACCGGAATGGCCGGAAATAAGAATGGCATCAGCCTTGGCCTTGGCCACACCCGCGGCAATGGTGCCAATGCCCGAGCGGGCTACCAGTTTAACGGTTACGCTGGCATCAGGGTTGATCTGCTTGAGGTCATAAATAAGCTGGGCCAGATCCTCGATGGAATAAATATCATGGTGCGGCGGCGGGGAAATCAACGTAACCCCCGGCGTTGCATGGCGCAGTCTGGCAATAAGCTCGGTCACCTTGAAGCCAGGCAACTGCCCGCCCTCACCCGGCTTCGCACCCTGGGCTACCTTGATTTCCAACTCGCGGCAGTCGTTCAGATATTGCGCGGTCACCCCGAAACGGCCTGACGCCACCTGCTTGATGGCGGAGGATGCGTTATCCCCGTTCGGGCGGGGCTTGGCGCGTGCCGGGTCTTCCCCGCCCTCACCGGAATCGGATTTTGCGCCAATCCGGTTCATGGCGATGGAGAGGGTCTCATGCGCTTCGGGGCTGAGTGCGCCAAGAGAAATAGCGGGCGAGATCAGGCGTTTACGCAGTTGTGTAATGCTTTCCACCTCTTCCACCGGAATGGGCGTACGCCCGTCACGGAAGTCGAGCAGGTCTCGCAGGGCCACAGGCGGCTGGGCGCGCACGGCATCCGCGTAACGCTGGTAGATGGTAAAGCTGTCTGTTGCCACGGCGGTCTGGAGCATATGGATCAGCCCGCCATCAAATGCGTGCTGCTCACCACTGCGGCGCAGTTTGTACAGCCCGCCTACCGGCAGGGTCAGCGCGGAAGCGGAGCCCCATGCCTGCTCGTGGAAGCTGAGCACATTACGGGCAATACCCGACAGACCAATACCGGAAATGCGCGAGGGCATACCGGGGAAGAACTCCGCCGTAAGCGCGCGGGACAGGCCCACGGCTTCAAAATTGCAGCCACCACGGTAGGACGCCACAATGGAGATACCCATTTTGGACATGATCTTGAGCAGACCCTTGTCCACCGCCTTGCGGTAACGCTCCATGCACTCACGCAGGCTACGGCTGCCAAACAGGCCACGGCGGTGGCGGTCGGCAATGCTTTCCTGCGCCAGATACGGGTTAACCGTTGTGGCACCCACACCAATGGTCACGGCAATGGCATGCACATCCAGCGCCGTGGAGGTGCGCACGTTGAGCGACGTGAACGTACGCAGGGACGTACGGACAAGATGCGTATGAACGGCCCCTGTGGCCAGAATCATGGGAATGGAGGCCCGGTCGGGGGACTGGCCTTCATCCGTCAGGAAGACATGGGTGCAGCCACCCCGCACGCTTTCCTCCGCCTCCCGGCGGATGCGGGCAATGGCTTCACGCAGACCGGCCTCACCATCACGCGCGGGAAAGGTGCAGTCGATCACGCTGGCGGACGTACCGCAAAAGCCACGCAGGGCTTCGTACTCGCCCGAGGTCAGGACCGGGCTGGGCAGTTGCAGCATGTCACACTGCTCGGCCGACTGGTCCAGAATGTTGCCAAGGTTACCCAGACGCGTGGCAAGGCTCATCACCCCGGATTCACGCAGGCTGTCAATCGGCGGGTTGGTCACCTGGCTGAACATCTGGCGGAAATAGTGTGACAGGCCACGGTAACGGGGCGAAAGCACGGCCAGAGGTGTATCATCCCCCATGGAGCCAATGGCTTCGCTCGCATCTTCCACCATCGGGTGGAGCAGGGTTTCCAGCTCCTCCAGCGTGGTGCCTACGGCCAGCTCGCGGCGGCGCAGCTCATCCCCCGTGTAGTAAACCGGCTCGGTCACTTCGGAGCGGACAAGGTGGCCGATCTTCTGGGTGCGCTTGATCCAGTCAGAAAAATCCTGCCGCGAGGACAGCACATCCAGCAGCGCGCTGTTGCCGTAAAGTCTGGCTTCGTCCAGGTCCACACCAATCATCTCGCCCGGGCCAAGGCGGCCACGGCTGACAATGGCGTTTTCGGGCACGCGCACCATACCGGTTTCGGAACCGACAATAAGCAGGTTATCCGTTGTCACCGTATAACGCAGCGGACGCAGGCCGGAGCGGTCCAGCCCGGCCACAACCCAGCGGCCATCGGTCGCACACAGGGCGGCGGGGCCGTCCCACGGTTCCATAACCGCGTTGCAGTAGGTGAACATATCCCGGTGTTCGGGCTTCATGGCCGCATTGCCGCCCACGCTGGCAGGGATCATCAGCGCCTTGGCAGCGGGCGCATCCCGCCCGGCAAAGGTCAGGAGTTCAAACACGTTATCCAGCGTTGCCGTATCCGACCCGCCAGCCTGCACCAGCGGTTTGATGTCCGCCATCCACGGGTCCAGGTCCGGATGGGACAGCCGTGTTTCGTGGCTTTTCATCCAGTTGATATTGCCCGAAATGGTGTTGATTTCACCATTATGGGCAAGGCGGCGGAACGGCTGAGCCAGCTTCCATGTGGGGAAGGTGTTGGTGGAATACCGCTGGTGGTAGATGGCAAAGCGGCTGACAAAGCGCGCGTCCAGCAGGTCGGGGTAAAACTCGGTCAGATGTTCGGCAAGGAACATGCCCTTATAAATAAGGGACCGGCAGGAGAGCGAGCAGATATACAGGTCGACCTGCGCTGCAATAGCGGCTTTTTCTATCCGGCGGCGAATAACGTAGAGGTCGCGCTCAAACGCTTCTTCCGTTCTGCCGGGCAGGTTGCGGATAAGGATCTGCTCGATTTCGGGCCGGGTTGTATTGGCTTTTTCACCAATGCAGGAGGTGTCGATCGGCACCTGACGCCAGCCGTAAATACCGTAGCCAAACGCCAGAATCTGGGTTTCGATAATCTGGCGGCACTGTTCCTGTGCCACAAAATCGGTCTTGGGCAGAAACACCTGACCCACGGCAATGGGGCCATCGCTCGGGCGGTCACCCGTGCTGGTAATGGCGTCGGCAAAAAACTCCTGCGGGATTTCTACATGAATCCCAGCGCCGTCACCCGTTTTACCATCGGCATCAACCGCGCCACGGTGCCAGATGGCTTTAAGCGCGGCAATACCGGCCTCCACCACTTCGCGCCGGCGCTTGCCATCCAGCGCCGCCACAAGGCCCACCCCGCAGGAATCGCGCTCGTCCGCCGGGTCATACAGCCCTTCCAGCGCCTGTACGTTGGCGTCCCATGCCTTGAGAAACTCTTCACCGCTTTCAGCGGAAACAGTGTGCGAAAACTGTTCCATATCCATTATCCCTGCTCCGCTGTACGGGCCATTGCATCGGCCCTGATCCACTCATGGATACTCTGGGCGGCTTCCCGCCCGTCCTTGATCGCCCACACGACCAGACTCGCCCCACGCACAATATCCCCTGCCGCAAACACACCGGGCAACGAGGTCATGAAGCTTTTCTGGTCCACCTTGAGCGTACCCCAGCGCGAGGCCGCCAGAGCGGGTTCGTCCCACAGTTGCGGCAGGGGTTCGGGGTCAAAGCCGAGTGCTGCAATCACCATATCCGCGTCCAGCGTAAAGGAAGACCCTTCCAGCGGTTCCACCGACTGGCGGCCCGAGGCATCGGGCAGACCCAGCTTCATACGCGATGCGCGCACACCTGTTACGTGGGTATCGCCCAGAAAAGCCTCGGGGGCGGCCAGCCATTCAAACTGCACACCTTCCTCTTCCGCGTTCTTCACCTCACGCGTGGAGCCGGGCATGTTCGCGCGGTCGCGGCGGTAGAGGCAGCGCACCGATCTGGCACCCTGACGGATCGCTGTGCGCACGCAGTCCATGGCCGTATCGCCACCACCCAGCACCACCACGTTTTTACCCGCGGCATCCAGCGCCTGCGCCTCATCGGGCAGCACGTCCCCCAGAGAACGACGGTTGGAGGCTGTCAGGTAATCCAGCGCCTTTTCAATCCCGGCAAGACCCGCACCGGGGCCGCCAATTGCGCGGGACTTGTACACACCTGTTGCGATCAGCAGCGCATTATGCCGCCCACGCAGTTCGGCAAAGGACAACTCACCAGAACCGCTGCCAATACCCTGCCCCAGATGGAAGACAACGCCGCCCTCCACCAGCAGTTCATGCCTGCGGGCCACAATATGCTTTTCAAGCTTGAAACCGGGAATACCATACACCAGCAACCCGCCCACACGGTCATACCGGTCATATACATGGACCTGATAACCCTGCGCACGCAATTGGTCCGCCGCAGCCAGCCCGGCAGGGCCAGCCCCCACGATACCCACGGATTCAGTACGCTCGCACCGGGGGCTGACCGGCTTGACCCAGCCATTTTCAAACGCCGTATCCGTTACAAACCGCTCAACCGCACCAATGGTCACGCTCTCGAACCCCGGTTCGATCACGCAGCTTCCTTCGCACAGGCGATCCTGCGGGCAGATACGGCCACAGATTTCAGGGAAGGTGTTGGTCGCGGAGGACACGCCATAAGCTTCCTCAAGCCGACCCTGAGCCGTCAGCATCAGCCAGTCGGGAATATTGTTCCCCAGCGGACAATGAACAGAGCAGAACGGAACCCCGCACTGCGAGCAGCGGCCCGCCTGTTCGGTGGCCTGTTCTGGTTTAAAGTCATTGTAAATTTCGTCAAAATCCGTCCGCCGTTCAGCCGCCGTGCGTTTTTGTGGCTGCTTTTGCGGAACGGAGACAAATTTCAGCATTTTGGTTGTCATACGCCATCCCCGGCTAACAAGGGCGCGGCAGATAGCCCTCGCCCCCCCTAAAATCAAGCAGGAGGAAAGGTGCCTGTTATCCTTCCAGATAAAAAGACAGCATTGCTTACCTATTTTAATTTTAGGTCCGAAATGGCGTTAAATGGCGTATTTTTTATAGAATAAATGGTTCCATTCCGGACCTTTATGACCACAACCTACCGCTGCGGAACAAAAACTCCGGATCGCCCGCCACCAGCCCTGTACCGCTCCAGATAAAACGGCACACAGGCCGCCACGCTGCGCGGCACAATACCCAGTACCTCGAACCCCGATTCCGTCAGCGGCACGACATTATCTTCAGAGAGCATGAGCAACTGGTCACGCGTAAGCAGCTTGCCGGGCAGGCGCTCCAGCACCGCAGCTTGCAACCGCGCCAGCGCCAGAGGCACACGCATAACGGGTTTGTCACGCTGCGTCTGCCGCAATGCGAACTCGGCAATATCCTGCATGGTCATGACATCCGGCCCACCAAGCAGCCACTCCCGCCCCGCCAGTTCCGGTGTGGTGGCCAACTGCGCCACGGCCTGCGCCACATCCCCCACATAAACAGGCTGCACACGGGTGGTAGCTCCATAGACCGGCATAAATGGCAGGTAGCGCGCCAGCGTGCCGAACAGATTGAAAAACCTGTCTTCCGGCCCAAAAATAACCGATGGCCGGACAATGGAGGCATCGGGCCGGAACCGCCTGACCAGCGCCTCCCCCGCAGCACGGCTCCGCCCATAGGCGGAAAGCGCATCGGCCGAAGCACCAAGGGCGGACATATGCACGTAGCGCGCAACCCCGGCTTCCGCCGCAAGGCGGGCTACACGCCCAGCCCCCTCCACGTTGACCGCCTGCAGGCTCTGCGCGGAAGAAGAAGACAGAACCGCTGCAAGATTGACCACCACATCGGCCCCACGCACAACACAGGCTACCGTGCCCTCATCCAGCACAGAGACATAAAAGGGCGCGACCTGCCCCACCCGCCCCATGGGCCGCAGCAGGGCGCTCTGGTCCGGCCTCCGGCTGGCGACGCGCACCGTGTACCCGGCCTGCGCCAGACACTGCACAACATACTGGCCAACAAAGCCATTCCCGCCCAGCACTGCCGCAGTCTTGTTCCCACTCATGCCCGCATTCCCTTGCTTCAGTCTCTTGCGCTTCACGCAACAGGTGCAGTGTGTTGCATTCGCACCCAACAGGCCAGAGGAGAGGCTGACACAAATTCGTCAAAAAAATCATTTTACCTGTTGACGGTAGCATATGTGCAGAGTAAATGCCTCTTCACCAGCCCGGAACACTCCGGGTTGCCATTTGAGCCCAGATGGCGGAATTGGTAGACGCGCAGGTTTCAGGTACCTGTGACCGAAAGGTTGTGGAAGTTCGAGTCTTCTTCTGGGCACCAAATTCTCCCCCGGGAATTTGTCAAGCTAAGCAGCCCCCGCAAGGGGGCTTCTGCTTTTCTGGCCTCCGGCTCTACCTCCCTCTCCAAAAAAACATGATATTTCTGCCACGGGCAACACCGGTCTGGCCACAGGCATGCCGCTGCATGCCTGGCATACGCCAGAAATTATCCTACCCTGCCAGCCCCGCACCAGCAGAAGCAAAATATAGATTAACGGCCCTGCACATGGCCCCCGCCACCATGGCCCTGTGCCCCGCCTGCCGTAGTGCTGCCTCATCCAGCCGGTTGGACATGAAGCCCATTTCCACCAGAACAGAGGGAATCTGCGCAGATTTGAGCACCGCAAACGCGGCATGGCGGTGCGGATGCGTTAAAAGCTGCACACGGGACTGAAAAGCGGACACAACAGCCTGCGCCATATGGGAGGACCCCTTACGGGTTTCCTCCGTCACCAGACTGGCCAGAATACGCTGCACCTCGGGCGAGGCCCCATGCACCATGGGCCCACCAAACCGGTCCGCACTGTTTTCCGTACGGGCCAGATCGGCCGTCTGGCTGTCCGATGCCCCGTGGGCGTGGGTGTACACACTCGCCCCACGCACGCTGGCATCGTGCAGGGCATCGGCGTGCATGGACACAAAAAGCGACGCCCCATGCTGCTGGGCCATGTCCACCCGCCCATCCAGCGGAATAAAATGGTCACTTGATCGCGTCAGGGCCACACGGTAGCGCCCCGTTGCCAGCAACTGGCGCGCCAGCTCCTGCGCTGCGGCCTCTGCCACGTGCTTTTCATAGGTACCGGAAAAACCAATGGCGCCGGGGTCTTTACCCCCATGCCCGGGGTCCAGCATGACCAACGGTCTGGGCGGCTGGGCGCGCCCGATCACGGCAGGCGCATGCACCGCTGCCGTGTGGTGCGTCGCACGCGCACTGGCCCGGACCAGAGAACCAGCCAGAACACCAGCCCCCACCACCCCGCCAGCCACATTGGACAGAAAGGTTCTGCGCGGCACGGACAGGCTCCGCGAAGCAGGGAGCAGCAGGTGCGTATCCGACCAAACATGCTCCGGCCTGTGCGGTGCCATCATGCGCGCCTTATATCGTTGGGTTGTTTGCCTCATACTGTGCCCTAAAAACGGCAAAAAAATAACCACTCATTTGCACCCCAAAGCCTTTATTACGAATAGCTTGCAGTCTTGCTGTATTTGAGTCATGCTTAATGTGCATGGCATCTGGGCATTCGTGTACCCGCCGTGCACCCTGCCTGTAGCCTTTGGGGCGTTGTGTTCGCGCGGCATGCTCCGCCACCACCCAACACCCGAAAGCCGGGCAAAGTGATGATTGAAGGATAAACGACCATAGCTCGCCCCATTACCCTGAGTATCTCGGCCAGACCACAGGCACCAGCATGCCTGCAGGGCACTGGTGCGTGGCTGTCAGCGGACGTTGGGGGCACCTTCGGTTTTCCATTTCACGCCTGTTTATACCCGCTGGAAGCGCCCCTGCTCCGTGCTGCGCCATGTTGGCAAAAGCACTGCTCAGGCTGGCCACCAGCGCACCGGAGTTTTTCTTTTTATGTCAAAGCGGATGCTGATCGACGCAACACACGCAGAAGAAACGCGTGTTGTTGTGATGGACGGAAATAGACTTGAAGATTACGATGTTGAATCTGCTTCAAAAAAGCAGCTTAAAGGCAATATCTACCTCGCACGCGTTATCCGCGTAGAACCCAGCCTGCAAGCTGCCTTTGTGGAATATGGCGGCAACCGGCACGGCTTTCTCGCCTTTAGCGAAATCCACCCGGATTACTACCAGATTCCGGTTGCCGACCGTGAGAAACTTCTGGCCCTTCAGGCGGAAGAAGAAACGCTGATCGACGACTCCGACTCTGATGAAGACGAAGCCACCGCTCACAGCGCGGACGCCGAAGCGGATGAAACCTCCGGCACGGCCGATCATGATGGCGCTGAAGAAGGCGAAGACCGGCAGGAAGCACCCGAATACGTAAGTGGTGAAACCGATACGGGTGAGGAAGCGCTTATCCAGAAGCGGATCGCCCGCTTCCTGCGCAACTACCGCATTCAGGAAGTCATTCGCCGCCGTCAGGTTCTTCTGGTGCAGGTCGTCAAGGAAGAGCGTGGCAACAAAGGTGCGGCGCTGACCACCTATGTCTCGCTTGCTGGCCGCTACTGTGTGCTCATGCCCAACGCGCTGCGTGGGGGCGGTGTTTCCCGCAAGATTACATCCGTGGCCGACCGCCGCCGCTTGCGCGATATTATAAGCAGCCTGAACCTGCCGCGCGGCATGGCCATGATCGTCCGCACCGCCGGTGCCCAGCGCCCCGGCCCCGAAATTACGCGTGACTGCGAATACCTGCTCCATCTGTGGGATGACATTCGCGAACATACGCTCCAGTCCATGGCCCCTGCCCTGATTTATGAGGAAGCCAGTCTGGTCAAACGCGCCATCCGCGATGTGTACACGCGCGATGTTAGCGAGATCGTGGTGGACGGCGAAAGCGGGTGGAAAGCCGCGCGCGACTTCATGCGCATGCTCATGCCCCAGCACGCTGAAAAAGTGCGCCTGTGGAGCAAGGAACACCAGCCGCTCTTTACCCACTACAATGTGGAGGGGCATCTGGACGCCATGTTCTCCCCCGTGGTGGCGCTGCGGTCGGGTGGGTATCTGGTCATCAACCAGACCGAAGCGCTGGTCGCCATTGACGTGAACTCCGGCAAGGCCACGAGCCAGCGGAACATTGAAGAAACCGCCTTCCGCACCAATCAGGAAGCTGCGGACGAAGTGGCCCGCCAGCTCCGTCTGCGCGACCTGGCCGGGCTGATTGTCATTGACTTTATTGACATGGAATCCCGCCGCCATAACGCCACCATCGAACGCCGCCTGAAGGACGCCCTGCGCCACGACCGCGCCCGTATCCAGATCGGCTCCATATCGCATTTCGGCCTGCTGGAAATGTCCCGCCAGAGGCTACGCCCTTCTGTTGCGGAAGCTGCCTTTACGGTCTGCCCGCACTGCAACGGCACCGGCATGACCCGTAGCGTGGAAAGCTCCGCCCTGCATGTGCTGCGCTCCGTGGAAGAAGAAGGGGCACGCCGCCGCGCTGGCGCCATTACGGTGCATGTGGCGGCCGAAATTGCCTTCTACATCCTCAACAACAAGCGCGACTGGCTGGCCAATATCGAGCAGCGCCACCAGATGGATGTGCTGTTCTCCCCCGACAACACCCTCCCCGCGCCGGAAATCCGCATCGAACGCCGCGCCGCGCCGCGCCCCATGGCGGCTGCACCGCAGCAGGTGCTGCCTCCGGTTGAAAATGTGGATGTGGATGTGGACGTCCCCACACCCTCACCAGCAGCCTCCCCCTCCAGCTCCACCCCCGACACGACAGAAGCCGCCACCGGGGATGAAGAGCCACGCCGCCGCCGCCGCCGCCGCCGCCGCCGTGGAGGGAATGGCAACGCCAATGCACAGGGCCAGAATGGCACCTCCGCTTCCGCCGAAACTGACACCGAAGACACCGACGGGCCAGCGGCTGCATCCCCCGCCCCCGCTCCTGCTCCGCAGCAGGGCACGGATGGGCAGCATCTTGTTCCCGGTCGCCGCCGCACACGCCACTCCCGCGTGCAGCGCCAGACTCCTGAAACGGGGGCAGAACAGCGCGTGACCATAGAGGAAGGCCCCGCTCCCCGCCCGCAACGTGCGGTCTGGACCGGGCCAACCCCTGCCAACCCGTTTGGCGATGGGCCTGATATTTTTGAACTGCTGGAAAACAGTGCGCAGGCCAGACCTGCCCCTGCCCTCGCAGCCAAAGAAGCGGTCCGCAAGGATGTGGTGACCGAAGCCGCACCTGCAGCCCCACAGGCAGATGCACAGGCTGAAGAGCCAGAAGTGCCCAAAAAACCCGGCCGCCGCCGCACCACGCGCAAACCGGCTCTGGCCAGAGCTGATGCGACAGGCGTAGACACGGCAGACGCACCAGCAGAGCCCAAGGCACCAGCCCCGATGGCCGATGCGGGTGAAAACGCTGAAGCCGCGCCCAAAAAGCCGACCCGCCGCCGCGCAACACGCAGCAGCACCGCTGCGGCAAGTAAGGAAGCGGAGACGGCACAGGTGGCCACCGCCACACAGGATGCGGAGCAGGAAGCCCCCAAAAAGCCGACCCGCCGCCGCACCACGCGCAAAACCAGCGCGGAGACCGCACCACAGGCTGAGGTCACGGCCGCCCCTGCACCAGAGGAAAAAGCCGAACCTCTGGTACAGCCGATCGTGATCGAGGACAGCCCACCCGCTACCCGCCGTCGTACCGGGTGGTGGAAGCGCTAAAACCCGCACTGTCTTTCCGGGTGGGGGAGGTCTTCCACCCGGAATACAGGTGCCGGTTTTTCTTCCCGGCGACCTTGTGCTAGGAGAGCAGGCCGCATTTCAATGCCTTGCCTGCCGGAGTTTGCATGAACCAGCCCTTTCCAGACCCCCAGACCGCCAACGCGCTCGGTGCGGGCCATGACGGGCAGATGGTTCTGGCCCTGCCCAAAGGCCGTATTCTCAAGGCCGTAACCCCCCTTATGGCGGGAACTGGCATGGCCCCTTCGGCCGATTGCCTGGGTGATAGTAGCCGTAAGCTGCGTTTTTCCACCGAAGATCCCGGCGTAGACATTGTGCGCGTTCGCTCGTTTGACGTTGCCACTTTTGTGGCCGCAGGCGGCGCGCAGGTTGGCATCTGCGGCTCTGACGTGCTGATGGAATTTGACTACCCCGAAATTTATGCACCGCTGGACCTTGGTATCGGGGCATGCCGTATTGCCGTGGCCCAGCCAGCCCACCTGCCACATGACCCGCAGGAATGGGCACGCTGGTCAGAAGTCCGTGTGGCTACCAAATACCCCGCCATTACCCGCCGCTTTTTTGCCGCGCGCGGTATTAACGCCACCATTGTACATCTGCACGGTGCGATGGAACTGGCTCCCATGCTTGGCCTGTCCCGCCTGATTGTGGACCTGGTGGACACCGGCTCCACGCTGCGCGCCAACGGGTTGAAAGAGGTCGAGACCATAGCGCAGGTTTCCAGCCGCCTGATTATCAACCGCACGGCGCTCAAAACCCGCCCTGACCAGATTGACTGCATTCTCTCCCGCTTCCGCACAGCGCTTGCGGGCACCACAACCGCCGCAAAATAATGTGTAAGGCAGATCGGATTCCATGAAACGGCTTGATACGCGTGATGCCGGTTTTGAGAGCGCCTTCAGCGCGCTGCTGACCAACCGGGAAGAACAGGGGCAGGAAGTTACAACCCCCGTGGCCAATATTCTGGCCTCCGTGCGCAAGGAGGGTGACACCGCCCTGTGCGCCCTGACCGAACGCTTTGACCGCCTGCCCGTAACACCGGCCACACTGGCCTTTACAGCGCAGGAAATTGCCCAAGCCACGGCTCAGGTCAGCCCCGAACTGCTTGAAGCACTCGACGTAGCGGCCCGGCGGATTGAAAGCTTCCACCAGAAGCAGCTTCCGTCCGACATGCGCTACACGGATGCCGAGGGCATGACTCTGGGCATGCGCTGGATCCCGCTGGACGCGGCCGGGCTGTATGTGCCCGGTGGCAAGGCCGCTTACCCCTCCTCCGTGCTGATGAACGCCATCCCTGCCAAGGTGGCTGGGGTCAGCCGACTGGCGATGTGCGTGCCAACGCCCGATGGGGTGATCAACCCGCTGGTGCTCGCCGCAGCCGCACGCGCGGGCGTGACCGAAATCTACCGCGTAGGTGGCGCACAGGCCGTTGGGGCCATGGCTTATGGTACACAGACCATCCGCCCCGTTGACCGCATTGTTGGCCCCGGCAACGCCTATGTGGCTGAAGCCAAGCGGCAGGTCTTTGGCCATGTGGGGATTGATAGCATTGCAGGACCGTCCGATGTGGTGGTCATTGCCGATTCGGGGTCTGACCCGCGTGTGATCGCACTCGACCTGCTGGCGCAGGCCGAGCATGACGAGCTTGCACAGGCCACACTGATTACTCCCGATGCAGCTTTTGCCGACAGGGTGATTGCGGCTGTGGATGCGGAACTTAAAGTTCTCTCCCGCACGGCCATTGCCAGTGCAAGCTGGGCCCGTAATGGCGCTGTGCTGGTCACGCGCGATCTGCTGGAAGCGGTGGAACTGGCTAACCGTCTGGCCCCCGAACATCTGGAACTGATGGTGGATGACCCCGAGGCCCTTTTTGTCCATGTCCGGCATGCGGGAGCCGCATTTCTTGGCCGTTTCTGCCCGGAAGCCGTGGGCGATTACGTGGGGGGGCCAAACCATGTTCTGCCCACCTCACGGACCGCGCGCTTTGCCTCCGGCCTGTCGATCTATGACTTTATGAAGCGCACCACTTTCCTTTCCGGCGGGCCGGATGCCCTGCGCCGGATTGGCCCTTCCGCCGTGGCTCTGGCCCATGCCGAAGGGCTGCAAGCCCACGCCCTTAGCGTTTCTGCCCGGCTGGATGCCCTGGCTGAGCAAACACCTAATGCTTGACCACCAGCCGCCCCTCAACCATATCTGCTGACCGGACTCCCGTCAGTTTCAACATACACGAAGGATGCAATGTCTAAAGAAGACATGATCGAATTTAGCGGCACAGTAACCGAACTGCTGCCTAATGCCATGTTCCGCGTAAAGCTGGACAACGAACACGTTATTCTCGCCCATACCAGCGGCAAGATGCGCAAGAACCGTATTCGCGTTCTGGCGGGTGACCGGGTGAATGTGGAAATGACCCCTTATGACCTGTCCAAAGGTCGTATCACCTTCCGCTTCAAGTAAGCATGACTTCCTCCGGGCAGACACAGGCGGGGCAGGTTACGGCCCCTCTGCTGGTTCTCGCGTCCGCCTCCCCCCGCCGTATTGCGTTACTGGAACAGATCGGGCTTGTGCCCGACCGCGTTCTGCCCGCCAATATTGACGAAACGCCCGCAAAAGGTGAAACGCCAAGGGCTTATGCCCAGCGCGTGGCAACCGAAAAAGCCAGATGCATTACCGTAACGTTGAATGAACCTGCTCTGGTGCTTGCCGCCGATACGGTTGTGGCTCTTGGCCGCCGCATTCTGCCCAAAGCCGAAGACCGGGAGAGTGCGCGCTTTTGTCTGGAGCGTCTCTCCGGCAGGCGGCACACCGTGCTGACCTGCGTTGTGGTGAGCCCCACAACCAGTTGGCCCCACGGGCGGCATGGCACAAGGCTGGTGGAAACCGCTGTAACATTCTCGCGCCTGACACCCTACCAGATTGACGCATTGCTTGATGCGGGAGACTGGTCTGGCAAGGCTGGCGGGTATGCCCTGCAAGGCCATGCGGCTGGTTTTATCCGCGCATTGTCCGGGAGTGCCTCGGGTGTCATTGGCCTCCCTTTGTTTGAAACGGCCCAACTCCTGCGCGGGCAACCCGGTGGCTGGCTAGCGTGAGCCTGTTCCTGCGCGTTGCCACATTCCCCGGCGAAATGCGCATTGCCGTTACCAAAAACGACACGTTACTGGATTTTGCGCTCTGGCGCCCCGCTGCCCCGGATATGGTGGGCAGCATATACCACGCCCGTATAGAAGCCCTGACCCCGGCCATGGGGGGAGCTTTTGTTGCGCTTGGTGGTAACCAGAGCGGTTTTTTACCCTTACAGAACAACGCTCCCAAACTAACGGAGGGGCAGGCCATCACGGTGGAGGTCAGCCGTGCCGCACAAGGCGGCAAGGGCCTGCGCCTGCGCCTGCTGGCGGCTGATGTGGCCTCGGAGCAAAAGGGGCTCGTAACCCCCGGCCCCACACCACTGGCCCGACTGGCAGCCTTGTGGCCTGCGGCGGCTCTGGTGGTGGACAGTCCGGCAGCGGCGGCTCTTATCCCGTCAGCCCTGCGCGACCGGCGTGAACCGGGCTTTGCCCCCTACCCCGACCCCATAGCCACCGCATGTGATGCCTTGGAAGACCCGCTGGTTGCCCTGCCCGGTGGCATGGAAGCCACCATAACCCCCACCCCAGCCCTGATCGCGATTGACATGGACGCGCCCCCCGCACAAACGGGCCGCACCAAACAGACCGCGCAGTTTGCCGCCAACCGCGATGCCCTGCCAGCACTTATGTGCCAGATCAGGCTACGCAACCTGTCTGGTGCCATTCTCATCGACCCGGCAGGCCTTGCCGCCCGCAAACGCCAGGCTCTGCTGGAGCCGGTTAATGCCGCACTCAAGCCAGACCCGCTTAACCCCCGCTGTCTGGGCATTACCGCCCTTGGGTTGATTGAAATTGTGCGCGCCCGTATTTACCCATCCCTGCCCGAACTGCTGCACAGTCCACATGGCCGCGCACTGCGGGTGCTGCGGCATATTCTGGCACATGCACCCCAGACAACACGGATAACAGGTGGAGCAGGAATGATCCGCGCATTGGAGCAGGACCCCGAAGCCGTGGCCGACTGCGCGCGCCAGCTTGGTCACACACTGAGCCTGCACACAAACCACGCCCTGCCCGATTTGACATGGACAGTTCAGGAATCCTGATGAGCAAAGCTGCCAGATGCCCGGTCTGCGGGCAACCCGGTTCCCCTGACTATCGCCCTTTCTGCTCCCGCCGCTGTGCGGATGTGGACCTTGGCCGCTGGTTTGGCGGTAACTACCGCATCTCCGGCGAACCAGTTCAGGAAACGGATGGTGAAAAAGCTGAAATAAATGATGAAACATGGCTTGATCTCAACAGCGAGCTGAGATAAATCCTCTCTCACGCCGCAAGGCTTGCGGTGCCCAAGTAGCTCAGTTGGTAGAGCATGCGACTGAAAATCGCAGTGTCACTGGTTCGATCCCGGTCTTGGGCACCATTTTCTCTAGGTTTTTCAATAACCTGGAGCATTATCTCAAATCCCTGTAAAATAAAAAATTGTAACAAAACTGCTCAAGCGTGCAACAGCCGCGGCCGCCAACACTGGCCTGTTGTTTGTGCTATACAAACAAACACGCAAAAACAAAGCAGCGGTACAATGACTACAAAACACAGCCGGACTTTATGCTGGCTGTGTATTATGTTTTTCTATGAGGCTCGCCCACTGCAATCCTGCGCAGCCTGCTTGCATCACGCACAACCAGCATCGGGCGTGAGCGGGCAAGAAGGCCCGTCTTCTCCCACGCAGCCAGCATGCGGCTGGCGGTATGGAGCGTTGTGCCAGCCAGTTCCGCCACATCCCTGCGGCGCAGAGGCATGCAGATCGCACCAGCCTTACCCTCCACAGCGCCATTCTGTTCGACCAGCATGAGCAACGCATGTGCAATACGCTGCTCTGCGCTCTGGGTAGCCATTTCACGCAAGCGGTTTTGAACATTGGCAAGCCGCTGCCCGACCATGCCAATAATGTTGATCGCAATCTGTGGATGGGCCATGGTCAACGCCAGAAAATCCGCTTTTGACCAGCTTACAACGTGTGAGGGCATCGCTGTTTCAGCATCAGCCGGATAGTCCTCCCCTGTAAACAGCACGATGGTGCCAAACATCTCTCCCGGGGCAATCATGCGCATCAATGCCTGTGCGCCGTCGCTCCCGATCTGGCGAATACGCACAGCCCCCACAAGCACTGCATAAGCGCGCCGCACCTCCGCCCCCTGCGTAAAAACGCGGGCCCCGGCAGGCAAAACATCAACGCGCGCCAAGGACGCAACATGCCCCACAACCTCGGGTGGCAATCCTTTTACCAAACCAAGTACGCAGATAGCCTTGCCCATATCATGGGGAAGCATTTTTTGTTCAGACATACCAAGACCCTTACACCGCTTACGCCGAGCAGGATATTTTTATGCCATGAACACGATCAGAACAGAGACCAGCCATGGCTGCCTGCCACGGCACCAAAAACGGTTACAAGACCCAGCACCAGCAGTACAATATGCCCCCGTTGCAGGGCGGCAAAAGCGGCGTCCGGATCACGTTTTGCCCAGACGCTAAAACGCTGGTGGAGAATAAGAGGCTCCGCAACAAACAGGACAAGAGCAAAAACCAGCCACAGCCCCACCATGGCGTGCATCCACCAGAAACCCGGTTCAGAAAAGCGTGCCCAGAGGTCCATTTTCATGACCATAAAAAGCCCGCTCAGCCCGACAAGCACCACAGCACTGCGCGCCTGCCACACAAAACGGCGTTCAAAAGCCTGAAAAGCCGCAAGTCTGTCAGGCCCGAACGCACCGTGGCGGAGCGCGGGCAAAGCCGCCGTCGTGGCCATTGAGACACCACCAATCCAGACCACGACACCGATCACGTGCAACGCGCGGGCAATTGCCAGTTCTTCCATTGTTTCCTCCTCGGAAAAATTGCCATTTTTCTCTGCAAAGCTGCATTTCTAATGCGTTTTGGCCACACCGGGTTTGCGCTGGCGCAACCTTTCTGCCAGTCGCATCAGATAGAATGTGCCCTACACCCTGTTAAGGAGGTCCATGTCATGAGCAGGCTGCCACTGAACGAGGACGGACTGGCGATACTCGTAGAAGCCTTTTATACGCGTGTCCGCGCCGATCCTGATCTTAGCCCCATTTTTGAAGATGCCGTGACCGACTGGCCAGAACACCTGCAAACGCTAACTTCCTTCTGGTCTTCCGTCATGCTGGGTAGCGGGCGTTATAAAGGCCAGCCAGTACCGGTACATATGCAATACCGTGAGCGGATCACGCCAGAACTCTTTGATCGCTGGCTGGCCCTGTGGCGCGAGACCACTTCCACACACATGCCAGCAGATGTTGCCGCCACTCTTCAGGACAAAGCCGCCAATATTGCCAGAAGTTTGCAATTTGCACTCTCCTTTTACGCCAGCCGTGCTGTGCCCCAACACAACACAGCGCCCTGAAGCAAAGCACACCAGAAAAGTGACGCTCCATGACTGAAGTCCTGCCTTATCGCTCCACACCCGTGTTTGATCAGGACACGCTGCCTGCGGCCTTACGCACACGCCATAATACCAGAGCGGGTGTATGGGGTGTGATCCGCGTGCTTGAAGGAACCTTGAAGCTCACTTACCTAGACCCGCCATCCGAGCTTCTGCTGACACCTGACAAACCCGGTCTAGTCCTGCCGCAGCAGCCCCATTTTGTCACACCTATGGGCGCCATGATGATGAGAGTGGATTTTTACGACCAATCCCCTCCGGCTGAACTCTAATCTGGCCGATACAGCACGCTGCGTGAGAGAGGATCTGCCAACAATATAGGGGAAATGCTTTTAGCCCTTCTCTGTCAAAAAAAATCCAACTTTTTGAATAAAAAACAAAAATTCTTTATGCCCCATAAAAACACATGCCATCGTTAAGAAAATAATATCAAATAATGATAGGGAAATATTATAATATTATTAAGTAGTCATTATTAAAATACTCTCTGGATATTCCTAATCAGCCCGTCCAGGAGAGAACCGCATGTTGGGAAAATGCCTAACAGTTTTCCGCAAACCACGCGTTAACGGGCTTAAGGTTTATCTTTTTACCACTTCCCTGTTCGTCTCTGTTCCCGCTTTCGCAGCCAGCAGTGCGACGGATTATACCGTCAGCACAGGCACGAGCTACTCGGTCAGCAATAACCAGAATATAAACCTGACCAACAACGGCAACACGTCCATTACCGCATCCGGTAGCATTAGTGGCACAACAACCAATAATGGTATGTTAAATAGTTCAGGAACACTCAACGATACAACCAATAACGGGTCATTCTACCTGACCAGAGGAACAACCGGTAGCATTGTCAACCTTGCCTCAGGGTCCATCCGAGCCACATTTGCGACAATGGGTGACGTTACCAATTACGGCGGCATGAGGCTCTCAGCAGCATCGGCCCTTAATGTTATCAACCAGCAGAATGCAGTATTCACAAATTTATCCGGCTCCATAAAAGGCAGTTTTGATAATTCCGGTAGTGCCACGCTCTCTTTCACCCCAATGCAGGAGGGGCTGACAAACCACGCATCCGGCACCTTTACAACCAATGCCTTAATAGGGAGCGATGTCAGCAATTCCGGTGCACTCAACCTGAATGGCAGCGCTATGGTTCAGGGCAATGTTGTCAGCGATGGCGGCACTGTCACACTCGCGGGAATGGGCGTTTATGTGCTGGGCACGCTGGAAGCCAACGGGGGCACATTCAATGTTATTAATGGAACGGTGAACTCCCTTTCCGGCACGGCAAACGGCACCCTGACTGGTACCTTGATCATCAGCCGCGCAGGCGGCACCCTGTATTCCGGCGTTATGTCCGGAGCGGGGGGCATAACACTCTCCAACGGGGTTCAGTCTTTTTCAGGGCAGAATACATACACAGGGACGACCGCAGTCAGCACGGATGGTGCCTTGCATTTATCCGGGTCAATCGCTGGTAGCCTGACCAACAGTGCGAGTACTGCCAACCCCACCATTATTACCAGCAGCGGCAAGGTTTTTGGGAATGTGCTCAACACCGGACAACTGACTGTTAACGGAACCATTGGCGGAGTAACGACCAACTCCAGCCAGGGGGTTATTCAGGCTGCCAGTCATGCGGTTTTTGAACAGTCCCTTACAAACTCCGGCACGGCTACACTCAGCAGTTCCTCTGTTATCAATGGTAATTTAACAGACACCGCAGGCTCCACCTTCAACTTAACCGGCTCATCCCGTATTCTGGGGGATGTGGACAATGCCGGTACCGCAAATATTACGACCAATTCAACAGTTGTCGGGAATTTTACAAACTCGACAGTTCTGAACATGGATGCAGCAACCATACAGGGAAGCCTTTCCAACATTGGAGTCATGACCATCCAGAACAACTCCCATGTCGGAAGTATGGAAAACAAAAGCGGTACGGCAACTTTTTCCGACAGCACAATAACGGATGCAGCGGTCAATGATTCCGGCGGCACCCTGACACTCAATGGTGGCACTACAGGCAGTGCTGTAAACGCGGGAACACTGTTGCTCGCCAAAAACAATACGGTCCTGCACAACGCAACCAACACGTCGGGAACCCTAACGCTGGATGGGAACACCATAAATGGGCAGCTTATAGCCAATGGTGGCGCTTTTGATGTCACTGCAAACGGTGCTACCATCGGGTCTTTAAGTGGTTCGGCCAACGGTACCCTGACCGGGCTGCTCACACTTGCCACGGCAGACAACACCTATTCCGGCGTGCTCTCGGGCGCTGGTGGTGTGAACGTCAGCGCATCCGGGGCACAGGTTTTTAATGGCAGCAATGCCTATACCGGAACCACCCTGATCACATCGGGCACTCTTGCCATTAATGGTGATCAGGGCAAAGCCACCGGGGATACGCTGGTAAACGCCACAGCCACTTTATCGGGCACCGGCACACTGGGGGGGAACACATTCATACAAAATGGAGGCACCCTGACCCCGGGCGACGTAACAAACCATGTGGGTATCTTGAGCATGGCGCAAAACCTGACACTGGCGGGCGGATCATCCCAGAACTTTTATCTGGGGCAGACCAATGTTGCTGGTGGTGCCTATAACTCTCTGGTCGCGGTGCAGGGGAATCTAGCCCTTGGAGGCACGCTCAGCATTACCCCCAATACAGCCGGACCAAACGCAAACAATAACAGTCTGGAGACCGGTCTTTACCGTTTGTACACATATGGCGGTACATTAAGTGGCGCCGCAGACCAGACACTGGCCCCAATGAGCGTTCCCCCCGGTGCCACGGCATCCTTGCAGACATCCATTAATCATCAGGTCAATCTGGTTATTAATTACGTCAACCTGACATTCTGGGACGGTGGAAACCCCAGCAACCGGAGCAACAACACAGTCGATGGGGGTTCGGGAACATGGGACGCCCAGACCGGTGCGAATGACCTGAACTGGACTGACAAAACAGGCCAGACCAATGGGCCGTGGGTCAATGGCCAGTTTGTTGTTTATACCGGCAATGCCGGAACGGTTACCGTGCAGGACACACAGAACGGCGTTACAAACAATGTTGTCGTCAATGGCATGCAGTTTTCCAATAATGACGGAAAAACATACACCGTTACAGGGGATGATATTTACACAAACAGTGCGTCCACTCTTGTCCGTGTGGGGGATGGCACCACGGCAGGCGCATCCATTACCGCCGTACTGGATACTGTGCTGAATGACCGGTTGGTTTCGGGCGGTACATCTCTGGTAAAAGCGGATATGGGAACCCTGATTATAACCAAGGACCAGACCTATCAGGGTGCGACATTTATTAACAGCGGTGTATTGCAACTGGGCAATGGAGGCACTTCCGGGGCTCTTGCGGCTGGCACTGCCATCCACAATAACGGCGTGCTGGCCATAAACCACAGCGGCACCTTTACACTGGCGCAAAGTATTGATGGCAGTGGCGGTCTGGCGCAAAATGGTGCAGGCACAACCATACTGGGCGCAAACAACATCTACACGGGAGCCACCACCGTAAGACAAGGCACGCTGGAGGTCGATGGGGCCATTACCTCTTCATCCGTCAGTGTCAGCAATGGTGGCACCCTGAGCGGTTCTGGTTCTGTGGGAAATACCGTTATTGGCTCCGGCGGAACCTTTGCCACGCCCGATGTGCAGAACAGCCTGCGCGTAACAGGAAATTTGCAAACCGACCAGAACTCCACCCTCGTACTTCATGGCACGGACCAGCTTTCAGGCAACGTAACGGCTCTTCTGGGCATGCAGTACCAGCAGTTGCAATCCAATACGCTCAGCGTTGCGGGCAGTGCTGCTCTTTCAGGCACCGTCGTGCTGAATGTTACGCCTGCCACCTCGTTAAAACCGAATGAATATTATACCATTCTTACAACCGGAGACGGTTTTGTGCAAAAAACCCATGCCCTGCAGACCAACCTGACCAACCCTTACACATTTATCTCCCCATCCCTGTTTTATAACGGCAATGATCTGGACGTGCTTCTGGCGCGCAACAGCCTGAGCTTTGCCTCTGTCACCAATACCCGCAATGAGCGTGAAACCGCACAGATGCTTGATCGCATGCCCCAGAGCAGCCCCCTTGTGGGGGCCATGGGGCCCCTGAGCGCCACACAGGCCCGCCAGAGCATGAACCCGCTTTCGGGCGAGGTGCATGCCTCCGCACGCACGGCCCTTGTGCAGGACAGCTTTCTGCTACGTCAGGCCGCCATGGAACGGCTGGATACAGCAGACTGCGACAAAGGTTATGTAGACGACACCCTGCACACGGCATCACTCAAGACCGGCCGCAAGGATGAAGGATGCCTGAGCGAACAGACAGTACTGTGGGGGCAGGCTTACGGCAGTCTTGGCCACAATGGGAGCGACGGCAATGCCGCAGCCCTGCACCACTCCACCACTGGTTTTATCATGGGGGTAGATACCCCCATACTCAACAACACATGGCGCATTGGCAGCATGCTCAGCTATGGCCGCACCATGTTTGATGTGGGAAGTGGGCGCGGCTCATCCGGTCATGGCAACACGGTAACCCTTGGGGGTTACGCGGGAACGCACTGGGGTGCGCTCACCTTTAAACTGGGCGCTGCCTACACGTGGAATATGCTGAGCCTGCAACGTAATGTTGCTTTTCCCGGCTATGCGGACCGTCTTTCAAGCAGTTATCTTGGCGGCACCGCACAGGGGTTTGGCGAGCTGGGCTACCGCCTTTACATGGGGCGGAGCGTAGCTGAACCTTTTGCCAATGTGGCGTATGTAAACCTGCACACCAATGGGTACCATGAACATGGCGGCGCTGCGGCGCTGCGCGGAGCCGGAATGGATACGGGAGTTACGTTTTCCACTTTTGGGGTCAAGGCTTCTTCCAGCTTTTATGCGGGCAGGCTTCTGTTAATCCCGCATGTTTCCGTGGCGTACCGGCACACATTCGGGCTGACAACACCCACAACCCATATGATGTTTGCAGCCAGGAGCAGCGGGAGTATGGATATTGCTGGCGCTCCCCTTTCAACCAATGCTGCGGTGCTGGATACGGGGCTGACCGCCCGACTGTCCGATCGTATAAAAATCGGTCTGTCCTATAGCGGCCAGTATGGCGCGCAATCAGTGGAAAGCGGGGTTAAGGCCAACATATTGCTGAAGTTCTAGGACTCTTTCCACAAGAAGTATAAAACCTGTTAACCCTGCACTGTTTTTCAGATTATATATCTAAAGATTCAGGCGCATATGGGTGCGCAGGTCATTACACCGCCTGGCATACTGGGATGCTCTGGACGCCGTGAAGTAATTGATCAGGAACGCGCCCAGCAGGGAGCCGAACGAAACCACGGTCAGCAGTTCCCCTGTAAACAGGATGGGGGCATCATAATGCAGGGCGGAATACCACAACAGCCCTATGCTCAGCACCGCGCCACAAAAGCCGAGCACGCCGGTTGATTTGAGCAAGGAGTCCTCAACGCTTTCAAACGCCGATGTCTCCCGCCACAGGTCAAACAGCTTGCGGTCCACATCATCCACGGCGGCGGTGTGTTCCTTGATTTCGGCTTCCGTGCGCTTGTGGGGGTTTTTACGATGAATATCGAGCTCCTGCCGAGCCTTGGCAAACACGCGCCGCCGCTCCTTGATCGCGGGCAGGCTGATATCCACAAAGCTGAGAATTGCCACGTTAAGGCCAGCCGATAACTGCACAACGGCCTGAAAATCGCCCCATGTCACACTCATTTTCTGGCACTTCCCCCGTGGCTCACCTGCTGATCGGGCTTCTTCTTATAAAGCAGGGTGGGGGAAATAAAGGGGGAGTGCGAGCATGTCCGTCATGCCCGCACCCCCAGCACACCATCCCCTATGGCAACGGTGCGGTCTGATACAACGATACCCGCAGCCCCCCATGGGGCACAGGAGCTTCGGGTGGCAAAAACGGCAGGCCTGTTCCGTGGGCAAGCTTTGCTTCAGTCGTGACAATAGCCACGCGCCAGCCCGAAAAATGCGCCAGCATGGTCTGCCCAAACGCACTATAAAGGGGGAGCAGGCTCTGCCTGTCCCCTATGCGGGTACCATACGGGGGGTTGGCAATGACCAGCCCCGCAGGCCCCGGTGGTGGCCGCAGGGCGCTGATCGGGGTCTGTGCAAAGGTGACGTAGTCCTGCACGCCCGCGCGTGCGGCATTGGCGCAGCTCATGGTTATGGCGCCCGCGTCCCGGTCACTACCATAAAAACGGACCGGAGGTGTGCGCTCGCTTTTGACTGCGCGCATCTGCTGCCATGCCTGCGCATCAAATGTGGCCAGCAGCTCAAACGCAAAGTGGCGCGCCCGGCCGGGGTTAAGGCGGGCGGCAATTTCGGCCGCCTCAATCACAAACGTACCCGAGCCGCACATGGGGTCCAGCACCGGTTCCTGCCCGTTATAGCTACACTGGCGCAGGAACAGGGCCGCCATCGTCTCCCGCAGGGGGGCGCGGTTAACGGCCTGTTTGTAGCCGCGCCGGTGCAGCAGGTCACCCGACGTATCCACGCTTATGGTGCAGATATTCTGCTCAATACGCGCGCGCACCAGCACCGGCGCATCATCCGCCTGTGTGGCACCCAGCGTCTGGGTAATGGCCTTGGCTATGCGCTCGGCCGCTGCTCCGGCGTGGTACACGCGCGAACCGGCACAGCTTGCCTCCACCCGGAAGGACACATCCGGGCGCAGAACGTCCTGCCACACCACCTGCCGTGCACGCCTGTCAAGCTGGGACAGATGCATAGCAGGAAAAGACGCTATACGCGCCAGAACCCGGCTGGTCCCGCGCACCCACAGGTTTGCACGCCAGACCTCCGGCCACCCACCGCGGATAACAACTCCACCGGGCACGGCCACAGGCTGCCTGAACCCTTTAAGCCGCACCTCCGCGCACAGCACGGTTTCCAGCCCTGGCACGGTGGCCAGAAATATCTCGAAGTCCTTGTCTTTCGTCATGACGCCTGAATGACAGGAAGCCAGCCCAACGGCAACTTTATCCTTGCTCGCCCCGTATGCAGGTCTGTGCGCAAGGGGAGTTGAGATAAGACCAAAGCCGTGTATAATTATTGCGGAACCGAACGATTAAGCAGGAGTTTTTCATGAAAAAGACCATTCTGGCTGTGCTGGCTGCAACTGCGGGCCTGTCTGGCCTTGCAGGGAACGCACACGCAGCAGCCGATGGTGCGCAACTGTTCGCAACACACTGCGCCATGTGCCACCAGAGCACCGGCAGCGGTGTACCCGGGCAGTTCCCTCCGCTTAAAGGCCGCATCAACCAGATTGCAGCCACACCCGAAGGCAAAACCTACGTCATCCACGTCATGCTCAACGGCCTGGCAGGCAGCCTGAAGGCGGGCGGTCTGTCTTATATGGGCTACATGCCCTCCATGGCCGCCATGTCGGATGATGATCTTGCTGCATTGCTGAGCTATGTTTCCGCCCTGTCGGGCGATGCCTCCGCTCCGACCTTTACAGCAGACGAAATCAAAAGCGCGCGTGCGACCCCCTTCCAGCCGGGCCAGATTCTGGAAGAACGCAACACGCTTAACGCAGCCCACCCTCTGCCATAAGCCTCTGCCCCATTGCGGGCAGGCCATAAAAAAAGCCTCCCGCAGCACTATGCGGGAGGCTTTTTTGTTGCGCCACGGCCCGTTCAGGCACGGGGGACAAAACGGTTTACTGGGCCGTGTAACCGCCATCAATGACCAGTTCGCTCCCGGTCATGAATTTGGATTCGTCAGACGCCAGATACAGAATACCGTAAGCAATATCCTCCGGTTCACCCAGATGGCCCAGCGGGTGCAGGTCCACCAGTTTCTGGCGTGCTTCTGCTCCGTCCTTGGTCAACCCCTGCACCATGGGGGTCCAGATATAACCCGGATGCACCGAGTTGACCCGAATCCTGTAGCCTGACTTGGCACAGTGCAGTGCGGCGGATTTGGTAAACAGGCGCACGCCACCCTTACTGGCATTATAGGCCGCAAGAGTGGGGTCACCTACCAGCCCTTCAATGGAGGACAGGTTGATAATAGACCCGCCCCCTGCTTTTTTCATGGCTTCGACCGCATATTTGGTGCCGAGGAACACGCCGTTGAGGTTGATGGACTGCACGCGCTGCCAGTCTTCCAGACTCGTGCTTTCCACTGTGCCACTATAGGCAATACCGGCATTGTTGACCGCAACATCCAGCTTGCCAAAGGTCTGCTCCGCCAGATTGACAGCGTTCTGCCAGTCTGCCTCCTGCGTAACGTTGAGTTTGACAAACAGAGCCTCACCCCCTGCCGCCTTGATTTCGGCTACCGTGCTGTGCCCGGCTTCTTCCTGCAAATCGGCGACAACAACCCTGGCTCCTTCCTTGGCCAGCAGAATTGCGGTGGCCTTGCCAATACCATTGGCTGCCCCTGTTACAATGGCGACTTTTCCTGCTACGCGGGTCATGAGTCTGCTCCGTGGTTTGTTCTGTCCTGTCATGACAAACGCAAACCGAAGCCTTTAGCCTTGATGCCCATCAAAAAAATTATTTTCTTCACCATATTTTCAAAAAAATCAGGGCTTTACTCCGTACCAGCCGGGCACAGGGCCAGCATGGGCCTGTTCACGCCTTGGTTTTTTGCGCGCTCCATGCCGCCAGTGCCCGCGCACGCGCCACGCCGTGGTCCACAATAGGAGCGGGGTAGCCAGTCCGCTGCAACTGGTTTGCCTGCCAGGGTGTATGAATATCAGAACCATGCAGCCCCACCAGTTCGGGCACCCATGTGCGGATATACGTACCATCGGGGTCGAACTTCTGCGATTGCAGGACGGGATTCATGATCCGGAAAAAAGGTGCGGATTCTACCCCGGTTCCGGCATTCCATTGCCAGTTCATCGGATTACTTGCAGGGTCATGATCCACCAGCGTATGGGCAAACCAGCGCTCCCCCTCGCGCCAGTCAACCAGCAGGTGCTTGACCAGAAAAGACGCCACAACCATACGCACCCGGTTGTGCATAAGGCCTGTCTGCCAGAGCTGGCGCATACCCGCATCAACCAGCGGGTAACCTGTACGCCCTTTCTGCCAGCACACCAGACCTTTGGGGTCCACCCGCCACGGCATTGTATCAAACTCGGGTCTGAGGTTGCGTGTGTTCAGGTCAGGGTGTTCCCACAGCAAGGACCACGCAAATTCGCGCCACCCGATTTCGGACAGGAATTTAGCTCCTCCATCCTGCACACCTGCCGCTACCACGGCGTGCCATATCTGTGCTGGCGTTATCTGGCCCGTGCGCAAGAAGGGAGAGAGTTCGGACGTTGCATCCCTGCTGGGGAAATCCCTGTCCTGCGCATAGTGTTGCAGGGCATGGGCAATAAAGTCGCGCAGTCGGGCATGCGCGTCCTGTTCTGCAAAAGCGTGGTAGGGCCGCATGGCCTCGGCCCAGCCCGGCAGGTTCTGCACGGCTGCATCGGGCGGCATCCGTGCAGCGGGCAACGCCATGCACGGAGCAAACACCATGCTGGAAGGCACTGGCAAGGGTGCCGGATAATGGGCTGCGGCACTGGCCGCGCGCCAGAACGCGCCAAAAACCTGAAAAGGCTGCCCCGCCCTGCTCCGCACGGTCCATGGCTCATGCAGCAGGCTGCCCGGCGTGCTGTGCACCGCCACACCCATCTGTTTAAGCTGGGCCTTGAGCCGGGTATCCGTCGCCTTTCCAGTCGGGTCGTAACGACGGTTCCAGAATACCTGCTTACATCTGCCCTGACGCACCAGTTCGGGCAGAATCTGCTCCGCCTGCCCCGTAAACAGATGCAACCGCCCACCACATGCGCGCAAGGTGTGGTCCAGCGCCTGCACACTCCGGGCCTGCCACCAGTCCAGCGCGGTTGTACAGACCGGGCCAGCAGGGCGCACATACACGCACCAGAGGGGCTGGCCGCTCCGCACGGCGTGGGTCAGGGCAAGGTTGTCGGCCAGTCGCAGATCATCGCGGAACCAGACCACAACAGGGGATGAGCTGGTTCCATCCATACCGGCACCTGTTGCGTGCATGGGTGCCGCGCTAGTTCACCGGGCCATCGGACAGGCGCACAAGCACCTTGACCGGGTTGCCGTTATCATCTGGCCCTACGTAAAAATCGCGCCATGTATTGCGCGTAAATATCCATGTTTTGGCAAGATTAACCCCAAGGGCGCTGCTTTTGCACGGTGGGCTGCCGTCCCCCGGCTGACCGTTACCACACTGCCCCCCTCCCCCGTTGGTGGGTAGATACACGTTGGTCTCCAGCGTAGCCGTGCGGCCGTTCAGGCGGATTGTGCCTTCCACCCCGACTTTTTTACTGACTTCCAGCGGCGCTCCCCCCTGCGGCGGCGCGCCCTGCACCACAACATCGGAAAAATTGGCCGGGTTGACCGAACACACTTCAGACGCAGCGGTACTGATTGTGTGTTCCACATCATTCACGGTCACCACCACATGCACATCAATAATGTACACCGGGCCGGACACGCATAACGTACTCTCACCATCATTGGCCGCATAGGGCGAACGGGGGGCAGACGCCGCCTGTGCTCTGGCGGCAGGCAAAAACGCAGCGACTGACGCGATAAACAGGCAGGATACCACAACAAAAAGTCTCTGCTTCATCACCACTGCCGCACCCTTCTATCCACCGTTTGTAAAAAAGCTGTCCTGAATACCACCCGTAATCTGGCATGAATGGCCAAAAATAAACAGTCTGTCCGCATGCGGGAAACATCTGCCCGCCGCCCGGACAGGGGGGGACACGCACCTGTCGCAAAGCTGAGGCTGTCTGTTCAGCGCATCACAACAGCCTGAAGCTCCCGCCCGAAAACAGGAAAGTGCCTAACCTGCCAACAAGACGGCTGTTTTCTGCTATTTTTACAGGAGAATGGTGGACCCGACGCGATTCGAACGCGTGACCTTTGCCTTCGGAGGGCAACGCTCTATCCAGCTGAGCTACGGGTCCGTTGGCCCCTCTCCTAACCCAAAGCGGGGGGCGTTGCCAAGCTTTTATCTTTCATATCCGCCCGAACAGGCCAGCACCGGCAAAATACCCGTCACGGAAGCACACTGGCCCGTTCTAGGGGGCAACAACGCCATCCAGTCTGGCAGGCAGGAACCATACCGGGTTACGCCCACCCGGCCCACTGGCCCCCTGCTCCTGCGCCAGCCACACAGCGGCGGTTATATCTCCCCCTGATGGCAAAAAGTGGTCGGGCCGACTTATCCAGCCTGCAATATCACCCAAGGCCAGAGCCCCACGCCGATCACGCAACAGCAGGTGGTGCCCACCGGTTATCAGGTCCAGCCGCACCGCTGGTGGCAGCACCTGCCATGCCTGCGCCATGGCTTGCGGGGGCACAAGCTGGTCCTGATCTCCATACAGGCACAAGACCGGGCCATGCAGCCGTGGGGCGGCACGCGCTGCCCCACGCATGAGTGCCACCAGCCCGTGCAGGGCTTCCAGCCGGGTCTGGCGCAGGGTAAGCGGGTCATAATACAGACGGATAAGGGCTGCGGGGTTATCGCTGGCCACAACATGCACCGGCAACTCATGCCCGGTAACAAGGCGTCTGGGGAAAAATGTGGCCAGAATAGCAAGCGGAATATCCGCCCCCACTCCCATGTCCCACACAGCGGGGGCCAGCAATATGGTCCCCGCGACTCTGGGGGCATCCGGGCCGGACATAAGCAGCATAAGAACCGCCCCTCCCATGCTTTCCCCCATAAGGTAAAGTGGCACGCCGGGGTGCTTCTGGCGGGTCTGGGCCGCCTCCTCGCGCGCATCGGCAACCAGCCGGGCACTTCCTGCCCAGCCACCACGCTGGGGGGCGGCTCCAAACCCGCGTATATCGGGAGCGACAAGCGTAATCCCCTGTGCCGCCAGAGCCGGGGCGGAATATTCCCACGCGTCCTTGCTGTCATTAAAGCCATGCAGGGCCAGCACAACCGCGCGCTCACGCCCATGGGCGTGCCACACCCGCACGGGTATGGCCGCACCATCACGCAGGGTCATCACTCCATCAGGCGGGACAAAGCGGGCAGCAGCGGCATATCGGGGGGGCGGGACAGGCGCAGGAGGCGGCATACTGGCGCAGCCCACAAGCAGAACCAGCCCACACGCAAACAGGGGCACAGCCCTGCTCCAGCGCCGGAGTAAGCCTTTGCTCACGCGTATGGGAAAAGATGCCTGCTGCACAACCACGGCTACAATGCGTATCATCCCCCCGGACTTTGCGCCACACCCGCACCTGCCAACCTGATACGAGGCTTTCTGAACCCATGCTTATCCAACCGGCAAACCCCATTCCCCGCCCCCGTCTGGGGCATGTGGAAACCATTCTGGTCGATCAGCGCAAAATTGCCTGCGATGGCGGGCTTGGCCAACTGGGGCACCCGCGCGTCTGGCTCAGGATCGGTGGGCACCAGACGGTCTGCCCCTACTGCTCACGCCTGTTTGTGCTCCAGCCCGGTGCGGCGGCCGACTCCGGGCATTAAATCCAGCAGCGGGCGCACGATCCATTTCCCACACAGACGGGCTTTGCGTATGCTGGCCCCTCTGGCCCCTACCCCGTGCTGAAAGCTGACGTTGATGCGCCGCCCTGCCCGCTCCGCCACACAACCACCTGCCGCCAAGACCCTGCGTTCCGCACCCACGCCTGCCAGCACATGCGCACCCAACCGTCTGTTTTGGCGTCACTCCTGGCGGGGGGCACGGCTGACAAAAGGGCTGGCCAGGGGGCTGGCCGGAATACTGGGGGTGGCACTGGCCTATGCCAGCGGCCCGCACCATGCGGCATGGGCGGCGCAAAGTGCCCCCGTGGTCAGCGCTCACAGCACTGCCAGCCTGATTACGGATGCCAGCACCGCCAGCGCCAACGCCCCGCTGCATGTTGCCCTGCGCCTGCAACTCCAGCCCGGATGGCACACGTACTGGCTCAACCCCGGAGATGCGGGCGACCCCGCCCGCCTGAGCGTAACCGCATCAGGCGCGCTACAGGGCACCGCCCAGAACATTATCTGGCCCACACCCCAACGCATAAGGGATGCCTCCCTTATGTCCTATGCCTACACGGGCGATGTGATGCTGCCGGTTACGCTGCACCTGCAACCCGGCACGCCAGACGCGCACGGCTGGACAACCCTGAACGCGCAGGCCAGCTGGCTTGTGTGCGCGCAGTCCTGCATTCCCGAAGACGGTACATTTACCCTGACCCTACCCACAGGGGCTCCACTGGCCTCTGCCCAGACATCTCTTTTTGTGCAGGCAGCCCAGCATACGCCTGTGCCCTCCCCCTACCCGGTGACAATAACCCCTGCGGGTACGCTCCATGTGCAGGCGCCGGGCCTGAACCGGCAATCCGTGGGGGATGCATGGTTCATGCCCAGCGAGCGTGGACAGATTGCCGAAGCCACACCACAGGCCCTGACCTTTGATGCCCATGGACTATCCCTCCGCCTTGAACCCGCAACAGGTTTTGCCAGTAACAGACCTCTGTCCGGTATTCTGGTCCTGCAAGCACATGACGGGTCCGAACGCGCCCTGAGCGTACAGGCCACCCCACAGGCGGATGCGCCTGCTCCGACACAGGAGACGGCGGTGGGTGGAGTGCCAAGCAAAATACCAGCGACAACTCCACCAGCAGATGCACCCGCTCCCACCCGTCCCGAGGTGCAAGGCCCAGCCACCACGGTCAGTTCCGCACCCGACATTCCCCCCCCGGCAGGCAGCGTAGCAGCAGAGAAAACCAGCACAACGGGCGACCTCTTCCGCTTTATCGTGCTGGGTCTGCTTGGTGGACTGGTGCTGAACCTGATGCCCTGCGTTTTTCCCATTCTGGCCATGAAGGCGCTGGCCGTGGCCCGTATGGGCCAAAGCGAGCGCAGGCACCAGAAGCAGAGCGCCATAGCTTACGCCGCCGGAGTTATTGCAGGTTTTACAGCCCTTGGCGCACTGGTTATGGGGCTGCGGGTTGGGGGGAGTGCAACGGGCTGGGGGTTCCAGTTCCAGTCCACCGTATTTGTGGGCATGATCACCTGGCTGCTGTTTGCCATGGCGCTCAACCTGCTGGATGTATTTGCCTTTCTCCCCCCTGCTCTGGGCAATGCCTCCTCCCACAAACATGGGCTTGCGCATGATGTACTGACCGGCCTGCTGGCTGTGCTTGTAGCCTCCCCCTGCACGGCCCCGTTCATGGGGGTGGCCATTGCTGGAGCCCTTGCTGGCCCGCCGCTTACCGGACTGGTGGTGTTTGCCGCCCTTGGCGTTGGTCTGGCAGCCCCCTACATGCTGCTGGCCTTTAGCCCGGCACTGGCCAGCCACCTGCCCCGCCCCGGTGCATGGATGGATTATTTACGCCAGTTTCTGGCTTTTCCCCTGTTTGGCACCTGTGTGTGGCTGCTCTGGGTCGCCACGGTGGAAGGAGGCGCCACCACAGTGCTGATCCTGTGTTCGGGCATGGTCTGTCTGGCTTTTGCCGCATGGGTTTACGGCATTGCCCAGAAGCGCCAGCGCCACATGGGCCATAGCCGGAGTTGCACGGCCCTGTATGGTGTGGCGCTGCTGGGGCTGCTGGGGGCCATGGCGTTGCTCCCCGCCCTGCAACAGGTAGCGGCACAGCAGCCCGGCACGGCCACGGCCTTACTTAATGAGACCGAGGCGTTCTCGCAAAAGCGGCTGGACGCCCTGCACGCCGCCGGTAAGCCCGTGTTTGTGGATATGACTGCGGCATGGTGCATTACCTGCCTTGTAAACGAGCGCGTGGCCCTGAACACCAATGCCACACAGGCCGCTATGGCCCGCTACGGCGTAACGGTCCTGCGCGGGGACTGGACCCGGCGCGACCCGGCCATAACGGCTTTTCTGCACGCCCATGGGCGCGATGGTGTGCCGTTTTATCTGTTTGTGCCCGCACAGGGCGATGCCGTGGTGCTCCCCCAGATTCTGACACAGGGTCTGGTGCTCCGCACCATAACCCCCAAGCCCTGAGAGCTGCGGCGCTGCTCCAGCGCCCCGCAAGCAGGGCTGCGAAGGCTAATGTGTAGTGGTGGAAAACAGGTTGATCACCACCACACCGGCCAGAATAAGAGCTATGCCCGCAATGGCCGGGGCATCGAGGGTCTGTTTTAAAAACACCGCGCCAATACCGGAGATAAGCACAATGCCAACCCCTGACCACAAGGCATACACAACGCCTGCGGGCAGGACTTTGAGCGGGATGGACAAAAAGTAAAATGCACACCCATAGGCCAGCAGGCTGACAACCGCAGGCAACCACCGTGCAAACCCCTGCGAAGCTGCAAGGCAGGCCGTGCCAACCACTTCCGCTACAATGGCAAGGCCCAGCAGCAGCAGGGGTTTGTGAGTCATGCCCCCATGCCCGGCTCAGGGGCTGCGCACCCGGAGTTACGCAATGCGCGCAAGACCACCCATATAGGACCGCAGAACCTCTGGTACGGTTATGGACCCGTCCTCGTTCTGGTAGTTTTCCATCACGGCAATCAAGGTACGCCCCACAGCCAGCCCGGAACCGTTAAGGGTATGCACAAAGGAGGGTGCGCCACCGGCCTGCGCGCGGTAACGTGCATTCATGCGGCGTGCCTGAAAATCGCGCGTGTTGGAGCACGACGAAATCTCGCGCCAGGCGTCCTGCCCCGGCAGCCAGGCCTCAAGATCAAACGTCTTGGCGGCACCAAAACCCGTATCCCCCGCACACAGCAGCATGCGGCGGTAGGAAATGTTCAGTTTTTCCAGCACAACCTCTGCACAGCGGGTCATGCGCTCGTGTTCGGCCTCACTCTCTTCCGGGGTGGTCACGCTGACCATTTCCACTTTTTCAAACTGGTGCTGGCGCAGCATGCCGCGTACGTCCCGCCCGGAAGCCCCGGCCTCGCTACGGAAACACTGGCTGAGTGCAGTCAGGCGCATGGGGAGGGTGGCACCCTCCACAATATCCCCCGCGACCGAAGCGCTCAGCGGCACTTCGGCTGTGGGAATAAGCCAGCGTCCATCCTCCGTTCTAAAGGACTGGTCGGCAAACTTGGGCAGCTTGTCGGTGCCGTACATGGCATCATCATTCACCAGCACGGGCACCTGTGTTTCCGTGTAGCCATGCTCAGTGGTGTGCAGGTCGAGCATGAACTGGCCCAGAGCACGCTCCAGCCGTGCCAGTGCGCCACGCAGCACCACAAAGCGTGACCCCGAAAGCTTGGCCGCCGTGGCAAAATCCATCTGGCCCAGAGCCTCGCCCAGTTCAAAATGCTGTTTGGGTGCAAAGGCAAAATCTGGTCTGGCGCCCCATGTGTGCACCACAACATTCGCAGTTTCGTCCGGGCCATCGGGCACGCCCGGGTCCAGACGGTTGGGCAAGGTGGCCAGCAGGTTTGTGGTCTGGTTGCCCAGAGTGTCCACCTTCTCCTTCAGCCCTTCCATCTCCATGCGCAGGCAAGCGCCTTCGGCTTCCAGCCCGGCTGTATCCCCCCCTGTGCGCTTGAGGGTTCCTATCTCACGCGCAAGGGTTTTGCTGCGGGTCTGCCTGTCCTGCAAAAGGGTCTGGGCCTGCCGTTTTTCCTCATCCCATGCGAGAAGCTGCGCAGAGACAGGGGCCATGCCCCTGCGCGCCAGATCTGCATCAAACGCCGTGGGGTCGGCTCTTAGGGCGCGAATGTCATGCATGGATCAGGGAACCTCCTGCTTGGGGTTGGTCGTTGGGTCGGGTGTATCCGCCAGCGGCCGTTTAGGCTCGATCACGCGGGCACACAGAATGGAAATTTCGTAAAGCAACACCAGCGGTACAGCCAGACCGAACTGGGTAATAGGGTCGGGCGGCATAAAAATGGCCCCAAGCACAAACGCGCCCACAATGGCGTAGCGGCGGAACTTGCGCAGCATGGCGGAGGTGACAATACCCACACGTGCGAGCAGGCTGAGCACCACCGGCAACTCGAATGCAATGCCAAACGCCATAATCATCTTCATGACCAGAGACAGATATTCCGACACCTTGGCCTGAAGTTCGATCTGCACCTGGTCACCCCCCGCGCCCGGTGTCTGGAACGACACGAAAAACCGCCATGCCACAGGGAAAATAAAGTAATACGCCAGTGCCGCCCCCGCCACGAACAGCACGGGCGTTGCGATCAGGAACGGTGCAAACGCCCGTTTTTCCGAGCGGTAAAGCCCCGGCGCAATAAACATCCACGCCTGTATGGCTACTATGGGGAAGGACAGGAACGCCGCACCGAACAGGGCCACCCGGATATAGGTAAAAAACGCCTCGTACAGTGCGGTATAAATCAGGTGGGGCTGCTCGCCACGCTGGCGCATGATCTCGCCTAACGGGCGGGCGAGAAACAGGTAGATATCACCTGCATAATGGTAACATAGGGCAAAACACACAATAAACGCAGCCCCCGACCACAGCAGGCGGCGGCGCAACTCCAGCAGATGCTCCAGCAAGGGCATGGGCTGGTCGTAGATCGGGTCTTCCGGATTTGGGGCGTTGTCGCTCATGCCTGTGGGTCCGTTGTCGTACTGGCTGATCCGGGCTGCTCGGGCGTAGGTGCAGCGGAGGGGGAGGGAACTGTGGGAACAGGGTCTGTTTGCGCGGGAGTTACCGGCTCCGTGCCGGTCTGGCTCTCCAGCCCGGTAATAACACCGGGGACCACGCTATGGCCCGCATGCATAAGCCGCACAGGAGGCAGGATGGCAGGCGGGTGCAACCGGTCCTGCTCCCGCAGGATACGGCGCACGATAAGGGGGGGCAGTTCAGGGGGAGCGCTTTCCACCTGCCGCTCCTGCACACTGTCCTGCCATGCAGGGGCAGACCCGTAGTGTTCATGGCCCATAGGCCCGGCGGCGTATTCCGCCGCACCTGAGGAGGAGCCTGCCGAGCGGGGTATGGCATCCAGCGCTCTGGGGCCGGAGGGCACAAAACGCTCGGCAACCGGCTGGGCGGATACAGCCCTGTGCAGGCTGCCATCCCCATCCAGCGCCTGCATGATCCGGCCACGCACGTTCAGGTTTTTCAGGTCCCGCACATGCCCGCTCACCTCGGACAGGTCCGCCTCACGCACCACCTCATCAAGGTGGGACTGGAACTCGCTGGCCAGCGCACGGGCTTTTTTAATGCCCTTTGCAAGCCCACGAATAGCAACCGGCAGGTCCTTGGGGCCAATAACAACCAGAGCCACTGCGCCGATCAGGGCGAATTCCGACCATGCAAAATCAAACATACCAAGCCCCGTTCACGCCCATTCCATGCAACCCACAACATGGTCCTGCAACACAGTCAGGGCGTGCATCTCTATCACGGACCATCGGAGGCGGGAACAGCAACCTGTGCAACCAGCCCATCTGCGGAGCTGGCAGAAGGGGAATCATCGGGTTCGTGCCCCTCAGGCTTTTGCACTAAGACATTGAAAATACGTTATAAAACAGAATGGTGATAGGTGAACGGGACTTTCCCGGCTGTCTTCCCAGTCTGGGAACTCACATGCTGCGCCTTATCGGCTATCACTACCACTTCCGCCGCGCCGTCCCGGTCGTCCTGCAGGCCTGTCTTGGCAAAACGGAAGACCATGAAACCGAGGGATAAGCTGACCCGTAAGGTGGTCAGGAGACCTCGAAACACCAAGAAAAAACCAGCTATCCTCATGCTCTCCAATTCTTTGGAGCAGTTTGTCTTGAGCAACCCCAAGAACAGTTGCCCTTTATGTCAGGGCTTTTGGGGATACGCATGTCAGTGCCAGTGGCGGCAGTCAGGCGCGAGCCTTTCGTGACCTGCTTCTTCCCCTGCCCGCAACACTGGGCAAGGGCAAAAGCCGCCTGACCCTGCAACAGGAGGCGCAGAGAGCCAAGTCTGATGGTCTTCCTACCCTGAGCAATAAAAGCGTCAAGAACCATATGCTCCGTCTGTCCGCCCTATGGAACCAACTGGTGCAATAGGAGATGGTGACAAAGAACCCCTGGGCTGGCTGGCACTTTGAAAGTACCCCCAAGACCGTGCGACGAAGCTGAACACCACAGGAACTGGCACTACTGGCCTCTGTTTCATGCCACAGTTCCTTGGTGCCTGAACCCAGCTTCCGGCTTGTGACCCTTATTGCTTCCTATACCGGCATGAGACTGGGAGAAATCTGCACGTTGCGGAAAGAAGACCTGCAAACCATCGCTGGTATTCCCTGTTTTCTGGTCAGGCCCCATGCAGAAGACGGTTGGCCACCAAAGACGGAGGCTGGCATAATGGCCTTTAAGGACAACACGGAAAGTGATTACCTCATACCGGGCCTTGAAGAGTCTAAGCAGAAGGACAGAGGAGCCACACTGAGCCGGGCCTTCTCGCAACTCAAGACCCGTCTTGGCTTACCGGCTGAAATTACGTTCCACCCGCTTCGTCATACGGTCTCGACCCAGATCAGGAATACCACAACTGACATTCGGGAAATCTGGATAAACCGGCTTCTCGGCCATGAAGCCATTCACAGAAGTCAGGGCACAACGACCTATCTGACCAGCATCACAATCGCGAATCTCAGGCAAACAGTGGAGGTAATAAGCTACCCAGAAACAGCCTTCAAAAAGAGAACGTTTTAAAAGGGAGCAAACAGTGTTGAATGGCTACCCATTCAACATCTGGCAAGGAGGAATACCTTCCCCCGTTGACCCCCAAAAAAGCAGTTTTCTGACCTTATTTCTCTCTCGTGCAAAGGCGGACATAGCTGCTGAAGGGCTCGATTTTCATCCCTCCACATTACAGAGTTATAGAGATACGACTTTACTGACAGACGTTGGGCGATAAAATGAAAATTCTTATCCTCGAAGGTTTCCGTTTATGTCTGCTCTTTTTACCCGTCTTGACATCATCAAATAATAGCTCTTTATGACACCAGAAATGTATTGGAGTTATCAATAGTCTTGACTACTCCCGAAACTCGACAGAAACACAATACACCCCCCTTCGCAATTCTTGTGAGGGTGTTGGTTCTTGTCGGGTTTTTAGGACAACTTTTCCTTCAGGGTTTTTCCCTACCTGACGAAACGCCAAGAACCGCAATTGAGCGGCTAACGGGCATTGATATCAGCCCGCAGCGCAACATGAGCCATGATATGGCGATGATGGATATGCCTATGAGCATGTCAGGTCATCACCATGATACACATCATCACGACAAAAGCTGCCCGCTTTGCCCATTGCTGGAACTTGTCGCTGTTATTCTGACGAACCTCCCGGCACTACCTGCTTATACTGTGTATCGATATCAACAGGAAATGCGGGCGCATCCTCCCAGAGCACCACCATCTGTTCTGACAGGTCTGCCACCGTCACGCGGCCCCCCTTTATTTTCCTGAGCCTTTCGTCAGCTTCTGGTGTGTGTCATCTCACCCTATACGCCGCTTTTCTGCGTGTTTGGGAGTGTTTCTGCACGACCCAGTGCTGAGTCTTTCTCAGTTCAGGATTTTCTTTAACTATGTATGAAAAAACCCGTGGCGCTCAAGGAGCGTTAACGTGTCGCTTTATCGCGCGCATCGTCGTGCTGTCTTACGGTTTTACCGCTACACCTTTATGGGCGCAGAGCAGCACAAACAAAACATCATTTTCCCAGACCGGGATGTTGCCTCAGAAAAAGAAAAAGATAGAAGTCGCGTCCCAGTCACAAAGCCTTGTGATCGTTAACGGAACACGGCAGCCTGCCGACGATTATCTTGCTCACACCAATAGTTCAGCTCTGAAAATTCCTGTTTCCATCCAGAAAACACCAGCATCGGTACAGGTCATCACTCATGCTGTCATACTGGATCGGGGCCTTCTCAGCATTAATCAGGCCATCGAGACAGTCAGCGGTGTTGAACGTAATCTGACCTTCCCTAATTCTCTGACTTTTCGTGTGCGTGGGTTTGTAGACGCTTCTACAACCTTGCGAGATGGTTTTAGAGAACAGACCGGAACCCAAGATATTCAGGGCGTTGATAACATTGAAGTCCTCAAAGGGCCTGCATCGGTGTTATACGGTGGCTCGACCTCTTCAGGCGGTACCGTCAACGTCACGACAAAACGAGCCATTGCAAACCATAACTTTCTGAATGCCGGATTATCAGGGGGAAGTTTTGGATTATTCCGTGGAACCGCAGACGGTAACCGTGATCTGTCAGGAGATGGAAAAATTGTAGGGCGTATCAATTTCGCCTATCAGCATGATGATACATTCCGAGACTTCGGTTACAACGAAACAACCTATGTTGCTCCCACTGTCCAGTGGACTCCATCTCTTCATGATAAGATTGATTTCTTCGCGTCTTGGCAGCTTTCAAACTATACTTGGGGTGTATCCCAAACCCCTTTGATCCGAAAAGCTCTGGCCCTACCCCTCTCCTATAACTTCGACAATCAGACTCTTGGAGCCTCGCATCAGAACTCCTGGCGTTTAGGATACAACTGGGTACATAAATTTTCTGATTCATTCCGATTTCGTTCAGGCTTTGCAAGCTCAATCAACAACTATGATTTCGGTACGGATCGTATGAGCACCTTTGCTCTCTCAACGAACGGACGCACCCTGATCCGAGGAGTATCCAGCGGCCCTCAGATGGGTAAAGATTTTGATCTCCAGAATGAATTTTCAGGTATTTTTCATACTGGGCCACTAAAACATGACTGGCTGGTCGGCAGTGAGCTCTATCAGACAGATTATAGTGCAAAAACCTATGCCGCCTCACTCCCTGTACTTGTTCTTACAGATCCCATTTATACGGGGGCACCAGGACCTGCACGGTTACGCTCCAATATTTCAACACAGGCAGAATCCGCCTCGCTGTATTTTCAGGACTACATTTCTCTTTTTGATCGCTTCTATATTCTTGGTGGGGGACGCTATGATGCCACGACAACATCGTCTCTCAATAAAATAAAAGAAATCAACACCTCTGTCTCTGCAAATAAATTCTCTCCCAGACTTGGCATTCTCTACGCAGCAGGCAGAACAACATCTCTTTATTTTAACTGGTCAACGAGTTTTATTCCTACATCAACTTCTTCCTTCACTGGAACTCCCCTTTCACCCGGAAGGTCTCGCCAGATTGAAGCAGGCGTTAAACAACAACTGTTTCATGATCATCTGCAAGCGACTGTCGCGGTATATGATATTCGTCGCTCAAATGTTGCCACGACAGACCCTGCTCATCCGCTTTATTCCATTGCCGTTGGACAGCAGCGTAGTCGAGGCATAGAGGCTGATGTGGCAGGTGAGATTCTACCGGGCTGGAAAGCCGTTCTCAGTTACGCTTACACTTTTGCCAATGTAACCCGTGACAACAAATATCCTGTCGACAGTGTTCTTGCTGGTGTTGCCAAACATACCGGAAATGTCTGGACAACATACGAATTTGCGGACGGAACAGTTTTGCATGGTCTAGGCTTGGGACTGGGTATCAGAGCCGCCACACGACGGGAGGCAACACTTCCCAACTCGTTCTACCTTCCTGGCTATTTCCGGCTTGATTCCACCTTATGGTATAAATTTTCCTTACACGGACGACCAGTCAGGGCTCAGCTCAATATGACAAACCTGACCAATGCCCGCATTTATGACACGAATGGAACATTCTCCATGCGTGCGGAAGCTCCTCGTTCGGCTGTGGGCTCACTTCAGGTGGCATTCTGATGACGAAACCCAACAGCGCTCTTGAGAACGGCTTGTGCGCCGTTTTTGCTCAGATCAAACCCTCTTGCAAAGAAACAATCATGCCAAATTTACTGCCAGATGCGTCTTCTTTACCCGGTCTTAAACGACGTGCCCTTGCCACTCTTATCATGGCCTCCATAGTCTCAGAAAGCGCCAAGGCTGCAACAGGTGGTTCTGAAAAAGAGCATCTGGAGCATATGCAAGGTATGAAATTCTCTGGTCCCCCCATTAAAATTGCCATGCTTGTTTATCCGAACATGGTTCTTCAGGATCTTGTTGGTCCGCAGACCATTTTTAAAATTCTAGGTGCGGAAATTTATCTGATTGGCATGACCATGATGCCAGTCTCCACCGATGTCGGTATTCCTGTCCCTCCAACAGACACACCAGCGACGTGCCCGCAGGAACTGGATGTATTGTTTGTACCAGGCGGGCTAATGGGAACAATTGCCTGCATGAACGATCCCGACGTCCTTGCTTTTTTGACAAGTCGTGCACTACACTCTCGCTTTATTACAAGCGTTTGCACAGGTAGCCTTATTCTTGCCGCAGCAGGGTTATTGGAGGGTTACAAAGCGACATCCCATTGGGGTGTTGTTAATCTGCTGCCGTTAATGGGGGCCATTGAAAGCCACGAACGCGTTGTGCAGGATCGCAATAGGATTACAGGAGGCGGTGTGACTGCTGGCCTTGATTTTGGGCTTACTCTCGCAGCGCAATTACGCGGGCAGGCCGCAGCAGAACATATTCAACTCATTATCCAGTATGCACCCCAGCCCCCGTTTCATCATGGCGACCCATCGGAAATTCCGGAAGCCCAAATGGCACTTGAACGTAGCCGTAGAGCGTGGATGGACGGGAAAGCATTGCAAGCAGCACAAACAGCTTCAAAACGATTAAAGCTATAACAAGAGGAGGTTCACGGGGGAGAGCAATGCTCTCCTCCTGACCAGTTTGCAAACCATCGCGACACAACGTGTCCGCTGGTTGACACGGCTGCCTTTTCAAGGTGTTGTGCGACTGCCCCTGCGGGTCGGTGAGGGTGCATGCCAGAACCACAGAACTGTTCTACCAGACCCATCTGGCTCTCTCTGAACCAGACGTTTCAAGCAGGGTTAGACGCAGGCATCTGCATTGTGCCTGTCCATTCAAAACAGATTGAAGTGGGAGTTCTAACCCTTAAGGATACCACTGATGCCCCTACCTTATTCCCGGCTTGGAGACTTCAAGGCAAGATGTCAGGGGCGCAACTTGGCAGAGCCTTCCCATGCCTTAAGAGCCGAATTGGCCTACCAGCGCAAACTACATTCCATTCCTTCGGCCATACCGTTTCCACTCAACTTAGAAACACCAATCCCAATATCCGAGAAGTCTGGATAAACAGCCTGCCAGGTCATGGAGCCACCCATAAAAATCAGGGCACCACACCCTATCTGACCAACATTAAAACAGAAAACCTCCGACAAACAGTTGAGACTATTTTCCACCCTCAAAAAATCTTTATAAAATAGTGAATAAGCCCCATATCTAACGCTTACCCAAGCCTATCACATTCTCAATTAAAAGACTTCATACATGTCAGACCTGCTTGAAAACACTCTGAATCTAGCAGAAAAAATGCATAACTCCGCCAATATAGAAGACTTGAATGCAGGTTTCCGGAATTTCCTCACACGGCTAGGGCCTTTTGCTCATACAATAGGGATGGTGCATAAAACCCATGTCAAAGAACGCTATCTTATCGACACAACTTATCCTGACAGCTGGATGCAATATTACCTCAAAAACTGTTATCAAAATATTGACCCTGTTATCGAAAATGCCAGACATAAATTTTCACCCTACGACTGGAATTCAATAAATATTCGCAATAATGATCAGAAGAAAATGATGCGCGAATTTCAAGATACCGGCTTTAAAAGCGGATATGTCGTTCCTCTGCCTGTATCGCCTTCCATGTTGCTGTTAGTCGGAATAGCATCGAACGATACCGAAATAAATTTCCGTGATCGGGCCATGCTCCAAATAGCAGTCAACCATTATCATGCACGCTACATGCAGCTTATCAATGATAGCCCCCAAAAAGAAGAATGCTCCCTTTCAGACAGGGAACGCGAGTGCCTTCTTTGGAGTGCTCATGGAAAAAATACTTCAGAAATCAGTTCCATTCTCAGGATTAGTGAAAATACTGTAAAATACCATCTCAAGAATATCATGCAAAAATTAGGGTCTCATAACCGTATTCAGGCTGTTGTTAAGGCAATCAACCTGGGTCTTATTCACCCGTAACATTTTATCATATAGCATGTAACATACCGCAACAGTGTCCCTACCTGTTTGGGTAGGCAGTGTGTAACGGCTTACCACATTACAATAAGACCTCGGTTGAACTACCAAGGCCCTCTTTTGTATGTCTCCCATTAATGTGCATTTTATGTCAGGTCTTCCCCGCTCAGGCTCAACACTGCTTGCAGCATTGCTTCAGCAAAATCCTGCCATAAGCAAAACGGGGCATATTTCTCCTGTTGCCCCCATGATGTTAAAGTTAAGTTCTGTTATGGTAGAGGGGGAATATCAAACCGAATTTGATAATGATACAAAAAATCGGCTCTTACGCGGAATACTGTTTAACTATTATGGAAATATTCCATCTCACGAAATCAATTCAGAACCAGTCATTATTGATAATAGTCGTCTTTGGTGCACAAGACTAGGACTCATCAACTCTCTTTTCCCTACAGCAAAAACTATCTGCTGCGTAAGAGACCCTGTCTGGATTATCGATTCTTTTGAACGCGTAATGCAGAAGAATCCCCTTTTAAGTTCTAAAATCGTTCCAATCGAGCATAGGGGGAATCTGCATAGCCGAGTGGACTCACTTCTCTCAGCCAATGGTGCATTCGGGTTTTGCTGGCGTGCCTTCAATGAAGCCTTTTACAGCGATTTAGCTCATAACCTTATAATCGTTGATTACGATTTTTTGGTCAATGACCCCCATAGAACCATGAGTATTTTGAGCTCTGCATTAAATATTCCCTCATTCGACTATGACTTCGACAATGTTTTTTTTGAAGAACCCGTAAAATTTGATGAAAGCCTAAATTCTCCCGGCTTGCATAAGGTGAGACAGCAGGTTGAAGCTCTTCATCGCAGACCCATCCTCCCGCCAGATATCGTGTCCAAGCTTGCAGGCTCTGCTTTCTGGCGAGAGCATAGGAAAAACCCGGGAGGCGCAGTTATTATTGCATAGCAGATTTAAAAACTCGATGACTGCCCCAAGGATTTTGTCCGCACAGTAAACCCGCAGCCACCATATGAAGGATGGTTTCGTCAGAAATTACCGCTCTATTCCAATGGAGCCGTCTGTCTAATCGCAACTAGGCTCAGGACTCATTCTTTAAGATAGAAGATGAAGCTTGCTGCGATATGGATTGCGGACATGAAGGTGTGAGCGCAACGGTCATATCTGGTCGCAACACGTCGCCAGTC
>NZ_JARDYK010000001.1:0-694899 GCF_029069195.1 Acetobacter fabarum | reverse complement strand
CAAGCTGCCTGAGCTGCTCAACAGACAGGTTGCGCAGGTCCGCAGGAACACGGACACGGTCCAGCGCAGGAAAACGGCCAAAAGTGGGAATCGGTGACGCGGCGTTCTGGTCGGCCATGATCTCAGTTTCTCCGTTCGATCACGTAGTAGGCAAGATCCCGCAGCCGGTCGGCCTGTGCGCCAAAAGGTGCGAGTTCGGCAATCGCGGCTTCAGTTACGCGCGCGGCTTCGTTTCTTGCGCCATCAATCCCGAGAAGTGCCACAAAAGTAGACTTGCCGGAGGCCTCATCCTTGCCTGCGGTTTTACCCAGCTCTTCCGCTGTGGCTGTGGCGTCCAGCACATCATCCGCTATCTGGAACGCTGCGCCGATATTGGCACCGTATGCCCTGAGGCGCCTGCGCAGATCAGCCGAGGCCTGCCCCAGAATGGCACCGGCTTCTGCCGAATAACGGATAAGACAGCCAGTTTTAAGCGCATGCAGATGGCGGACTTCATCCAGCGGCAGAGCGCGCCCTTCGCCTTCCATGTCGATCATCTGCCCGCCAACCATGCCTGCGGCACCGGAGGCTTCAGCAAAACTCTGGATCAGGTCGATGCGCACATCCGCACTTGCATGCGTATGGGTTGCGGCAAGGATTTCGAACGCTCTGGTCTGCAGGGCGTCCCCGGCCAGAATGGCGGTAGCCTCATCAAACTTCCGATGCGTGGAGGGCTGGCCACGGCGCATGTCATCATCATCCATGGCAGGCAGGTCATCATGCACCAAGGAGTAGGCATGCAGCATTTCAACAGAAGCGGCCACTCTGGCGGACTGGCTTTCCGGTACCCCGAACAGGCTGGCGGCCGTAACCGCAAGGTAGCCGCGCAGGCGCTTGCCGCCCCCCAGAGTGGCATAGCGCATAGCATCTATCAGCCGCGCATCTCCTCCCTTTGTAGGTGGAAGCAGAGCATCGATCGTGCTTTCTATCACGCTCGCACGCGCGCTCATGTCCTGTTTGAGGAGCGCAGCATCAGTTGCGCGAATGATTGTGGTTTGCGTCGGCTCAGTCATCGACATCTCAGTCCATCGGTTTCATGTCCAACGACCCGTCGGACCGTTGCACGATCGCCTGCACGCGGGCTTCGGCTTCACTCAGCTTGGCCTCACAATGCTGCCGTAGGGCCGCACCGCGCTCATATGCCTTAATGGCATCTTCCAGCTTCATCTGACCGCCTTCCAAGCCGCGCACAATTTTTTCCAGTTCGGAAAGTGCGTCCTCAAAAGACAGCGAAGTGATGTTGTCCGGCATTGTGCGGGCGTCCCTATCCTTCATGAAGGGCAGCCAATAGCGCGAGAAGGGGCCTTCTGCCAAGCCTTGCTTGTCAATGACTGGCGGAATTTCAGCTATGACCGAAAATTATCCATCCTGCGCCCGCCGTTTGATCGTAAAGGCGAAAACCCCGTTTTCATCTGCAAAAGACACAAGCGCATGCCCGGTCTCCCTGCAGAAAACCTGAAAATCGGACACGGAAGCACGATCAGTCGCTAAAACCCGCAGACGCGCTCCCTCAGGCAGACCACGCAGAACACGATTGGCTTTGAGAACGGGGAGGGGGCAATTTAACCCCCTGACATCAAGAACAGTCTCACTCATGATCATACTTCATAATTCCGTACAGCACGTTCAGACTTTAAGCCTGTGCGGCCTGAAACCCGTAGCCACAACGTAGAGTTCCGCCGAATCCTTGCGGCTGGCGGGAGGTTTGGCATGACGCACGAGGGAGAAAGCCTGCTTGAGGATATCCAGCATGGCTTTTTCGGATCCACCCTGGAACACCTTGGCAACAAAGCCACCGCCTTCGGCCAGGATTTCGAAGGCAAAATGCAGAGCTTCTTCAGTCAGACCGATAATACGGATGTGATCAGTCGGCCCGTGTCCGGTTGTATTGGGCGCCATGTCCGATACAACAAGGTCAGCCTTGCCGCCCAGCATGGTTGTTAAGGTTGTGGCCATATCGGGGTCTGTAAAATCCCCTTCTATGATTTCGGCACCGGGCACAGGGTCAACCGGCAGCAAATCGACCCCGACCACCTGAGCAGCGCCACGCTTGACCAGCACCTGCGTCCACCCGCCAGGCGCGGCTCCCAGATCCACAACGCGCATCCCTGGGCGGATCAGACCGAACTTGTCATCAAGTTCAATCAGCTTGAACGCAGCGCGGGAACGCCAGCCCTGTTTGTGAGCCGCCTGAACATATGGGTCGTTCAACTGGCGTGCGAGCCATTTTTGCTGGGCTGTTGTCCTGCCGCGCGCGGTTCTGAGGGAAACCGTTTGCGTGCGCATCCGCTGCGGAGCATCAGCATCATCTTTTGCCTGCTTGCTGCCTGGGGTCGCGCTGCTTTTGCGCGCACGCCCGGGAACACGCAATGTGGAAGAATGCCCTGATGAACGGGGTTTCTTATCGCTCATAAACCTGTTGCCTGCATTAAATTCTGTGTGGAAAGAGCCTCCCGGGGATGAAGAGGTCGCGTAGAACGGCGTGACATCAGGGAGGCTTTGCGCAGCATGCGTAGAATCATGCCATCTCGTAACCCACGATCCGCAACAATAATATCCTGCATTGGCCATATATCGTGAATAGCTTCAAAAATAGCACAACCCGGGAGAACAAAAGGGGCACGATCCGGGCCAATGCACGGATGGTTTTCAATGCTGCTCAGCCCCATATCCCGCAACTTGCGCATAGCAATTCGCGCGCTGCTGGCTGGCAGCAATGACCCATCAACAGCGGCGCGCGCATACCGAGGAAGATTAAGGATAAGACTGGCAAGAGTTGTAACCGTTCCACTCGTGCCGATCAGCCGCACCTGATTGCGGCGGATCTCCGAACGGATGCGGTGAACATTTTCGAAGTCATTCAAGAATGTGCGGGTATAATCAACCATGGCGCGATAGCGCTCAGGCGTCAGGTCTTCCATCGGACCGAACTGCTCCGATAACGTGACCACACCAACCGGCAGACTGAGGTAGCCGATCAGGGATTCTGTTTGTCGTGCCGCATCGCTACGGATCCATGCAATTTCCGTAGAGCCGCCTCCAATATCAAACAGGAGGGCTCTGTTCCGGGGTAAGCCGAAACGGGGATTGTGTATCAGGTTGGCACAACTCTCGACCGCCAGACTAGCTTCTTCCCGGCCGGATATAATATGAATGTCAAAACCAGCTACGGCTCGAGCGCGCGTAATAAAGTCCTGCCCATTAACCGCGCGGCGACACGCCTCGGTTGCGACAGCTCGAAACATTCCCACCTTGCGTCGCGCCAGCCGATCCGCGCAAATTTGCAGCGCCTCGACCGTGCGGCCCATTGCATCCTCGCTCAGGCGACCAGTGTGATGCAGACCCTCCCCTAACCGCACGGTACGGGTGAAACTGTCCACCACCCTAAACCCCCCCGCCGTTTGGGAGGCAATCATCAGGCGGCAATTATTGGTACCCAGATCAAGCGCACCAAAGAGATCCGGTTCCCCATTCACGCTATGAGAGAGAGGGAAAAGCCTGTTGACCGAGGGGCCGGTCCAGGGAAGAGGGTGATCCATCTGTCCGGTCCTTGGTAACTGGGGTTGCACACATCTCTTCTTATTCTGGGGACCACATGGCTCGGGGACAAGATAAATATGCATCCCAAACAAAATTCTTTTGTTGAATAGGGTTGCAAGCCCAATATGACAGTGCTAGTAGAGCGTCACCGGCAAGGAAGTGGTGTTTTGCACTTCTAAAGCGTCGTCCTGCTGGGGGATAGTTTAGCGGTAGAACTACCGGCTCTGACCCGGTCAGCCCTGGTTCGAATCCAGGTCCCCCAGCCATTTTTTCTCCTGATTATACTATAGAGTGTGTGCTTAGGTTAAGGATCTAGCTTGTCTCAAGCAGTCTTAGCTCGCCGCATATTCGTGTGTTTTATTGCGGCATTTATCATGCCTTCATAATACCTCATTACCATTGACTTAAGATTTCATTAAAAATATGCTGGGTTCGTACGGAGCTGAGCCTAAATACGCAGCGCCGTGAATGGGTTGGGTTTATTTATCTACACATGGAATAAGTATAGCAAAGCATTGGCTAAGTTGATGCCAAGCATTCCTTCATGTTGCTGAGGCATTCAACCAAACCCATAAAATGCTCAACCGAGTGAAATTCTGTTAACAAACCTTAAACGCGCTTGATATTATCTAAAAATTATTCTTTTGTAGAACGAGGCAGCTAAATGAAAATCAGGTGGTGCGTTTGATATTCTAGCCCTGCGTCACAGTCGCAAAGGTGTTGGCTGGCGGTGTAGAGTTATTATTCGTGCATTTACAAGAGGTTTTGAGGTTATCATTACTCAAAATGATTACGCCTCAAGGTGTTCACCGCAGGGAGTATACTTGCGGATTCGTAATCGCTATAGAGGTCAATCACTATACTCTTATCATAATAACGCCTTCGTCCAGTATCACTGCATAGCCCTTTACGCATCCAAGGCTTAACAATGCTTGCTTCCGAATCTTGTACTCTTTCTCATGACGCAACGTTATATTTTGACATGCTTGAGCAGGCAGCCGACGGCGTTGTTATTATTAACCAGCTTAATCACATTGTATTTTTCAATACCGCTGCCGAACATCTCTGGGGCTGTCCCGCCAAAGACGTAATTGGTAAGAATGTGAATTGCCTTGTACCGTTTGAGCATCGCGCCCAGCATGATGGTTATATTAACCACAATAGAAATACTGGCATTAATCATATTGTTGGTACCTCACGAGAGGTTGTCTTCAGTCGCACCAATGGCGACTATGTTGCTGCTGAAATGTCGATTTCCACGGCTATAATCGGGCCAGACAAGCAGCGTTATTATATGGCTTTCCTTAAAGGCGTCACTGAGGAAAGTCATCGTAGAAAAATATTGGACCTCCAGAACCGTGTTTTCCATGAACTCTCAGGAGAATCTCCAGAGCAGGACATCGCGGACATGCTCTGCTCGGAGGCTGAGCAGCTTGTCCCTAATAGTGTAGCTGCCCTTTTACAGGTCAATTCTGAACAAAACCTTGAGATTCTCTCTGGGGAAGGGTTATCTCGCAGAAAAATTGCGATGCTGATGCGCGTTGTACTGACTGATGCGGATATCGCAGCACTCACTCAGGTTCCAGAAGAAGCACGTTCCATTGTCTGGGATGACACCGCTGGCAATGGACAGGAAAGCGAATTCCTGGATTGCTGGGCTTCAGCTATCTGCAACGGGGCAGGGGAGCTAATCGGTATTTTCGCCCTTTACTCGCGCAACCGGGATAAAATAACCAACTGGCCCCAAAAAATTGTCGCAGGGTGCGTGCCGTCCTGCGCGGCCATTATCGAGCGGGGCAAAACCCGCCTGCAACTGAGCCGCCTGGATCGTTATGACGCGCTAACGGGTTTACTGAACCGCAACGCGGTCACCACAATCCTGAAGGAAATGACGCTGCAAGCGGTTGGTGCTCCGTTTGCATTGCTTGTTCTGGATGTTGACCTTTTTCAGGACATCAACAACCTTATGGGGTATGATCAGGGGGATGCTCTTCTGCAGACCATGGCCCAGCGTCTTACCGCGCAATGCCGGAGTAATTTTATAACGGGCCGATTGGGTGGTGACGATTTTGTCGTTATTATCCCCAATGGGGATCATGATATTGCAAATGCGTTTGCTGACAGCCTGACATCCGCAATGCGCGAGCCGGTTGTTATCAATAATCAGGAAATAATCATCTCGCTGAGTATTGGTATCAGTCTGTACCCGGATGATGGTCTTGAGATCGAGCATATTCTGAACCGGGCTGAAATGGCCATGCTCGAAGCCAAAAAAACAGCCCGCAAAAGCTTCCGCCTCCTTGGGAGCATTGCGAATGATGATGTCCGTGCGCGTGTTATCATTGGGTCGGCCTTGCGCAAGGCCATTCAGGATTCTGAACTGGAATTGTTTTACCAGCCCCAGATCAGCATGAAAAACAATATGCTATACGGAGTAGAGGCACTCTCACGCTGGCATCACCTGACATTGGGTACTATTCCGCCCTCATGCTTTATTCCCATCGCAGAAGAAACAGCCCAGATTGAAGCTATTGGATTATGGTCACTGGAGGAGGCGTGTGTTCAGATTGTCAAATGGGATAAAATCGGGCTACATGTTCCGACTGTGAGCGTAAACCTATCTGCTGCGCATTTTAGTAATCCCAGCTTGACGGAACAGATTGTCAATCTGCTCGCGCGTTACAACCTTGCTGCCAACCGCCTGACAATAGAAATAACGGAAGGCGGTATGATGCAGCAGAACATTGAGACCATGACAACTCTCACTGCCCTGCGCGAGATTGGTGTTGGTCTATCCCTTGATGATTTTGGCACGGGTTTTTCTTCTCTGTCGCGCATTTCTCATCTGCCGCTGACAGAAATCAAGATTGACCGCAGCTTTATCATTAATTTCGAAAAAGACGTCAGTTCTCTTATCGTGACTGAAGCTGCGATCAATATTGGCAAAAGACTTGGTGTGCATGTTGTGACAGAAGGCGTAGAAGACATGTTTCAGGAAACACGTCTGCGCGCTATGGGCTGCGATGTCATGCAGGGATACCTGTTTGCCCGCCCCATGCCGCCAGGTGATCTTTTACATTGGATGCAGACCCGATCATCTTTTGCATCATAGGAATAAGATGCAAAAACAGACACCATTTATCTAAATTATTGAGAGCATCTACTGGCCAGGAGGATATTCCCAGCCAGAAAAAACCTCAGGAAAATATAAACAGGAGAAGAAAAATGAATAGCATCGTTAAAGAAATAAGACATGCACAAAGTCGTGCTCATGACTTTGCAGACCTGGAATACCGTCGCAAGTTCATGAAATTAACAGACAAGGACTGCGCCTCCATTCGTCTGATCAAAGATATTATTGATCGTGAATTGCCGATTGCACTGGATATTTTTTACGAACAGATTCGCAAAACTCCTGAGACAAGCAAGTTCTTTTCATCAGAAGCGCAAATGGCGCGTGCAAAACATGCCCAGCAGGAACACTGGAAACATATTTCTTCTGCTAATTTTGATCAAAGGCATGCAGAGAAAGTTTATACCATCGGCAATGTTCACGCGCGGATTGGTCTGGAACCGCGTTGGTACATTGGGGGTTATGCCATTGTTATGAACCACATAATCCGGAGTGTTATCTCGACCCTGGCACCCAAGCCAGGTTTATTTACAAAAAAACAGTCCATTTCCACAGAAGAAGTAGGGCAAGCTCTGGCAAGCCTGTGCTCGGCAGTCATGCTTGAAATGGATTTAACGATTTCCGTCTATCAGGAAGAAGCAGACAAAGCGCGCGAGAAATCACGTGATGAACTGATCCGGAAAGAGCAGACTTTTGTTGCGGACAGTTTTGGTATCATCCTGAGCGAAGTGTCCGAACGTAACCTGTCCCAGAAAATGGATAAGGAACTGCCCTCAGCTTACATCCCGATGCGTGATAATCTGAATGGTGCCATTGAATCCCTGCGTGAGACACTCGGGATTGTCAATAACACGACAGAAACAATCGACATTACGGCGGGTGAGATCAATAGTGCCGCTCAGGATCTGGCGCGCAGGACGGAACAGCAGGCTGTATCAGTGGAAAAAACGGCTTCTGCTGTTGAACAGATTACAGCAACAGTTACTTCTACAGCCACTCGAGTGACCGAAGCTAATGCTTTTGTAAATAACTGCCAGAATATTACAGAACAGTTTGGGGTTATGATCAATCGTGCAACGGCCGCAATGTCCGAGATCGAGAGATCGTCCGAGGCTATCAGCAAAATTACCAACGTTATGTCCAACATTGCCATCCAGACCAACCTGCTCGCACTTAATACCGGTGTGGAAGCAGCTCGTGCTGGCGAAGCGGGGAGCGGGTTCCGCGTTCTGGCGCAAGAAATTCGTGATCTTGCCAATCGTGCTGGGAATGCCTCTAAAGAGGTCAAGGAACTTGTGGAGACATCCCGTGGGCAGGTTTTGTCCGGCGTTTCAATTATGGAAGAAGCCGGGCATGCCATTAGCACTATTATCTCGAGCGTGGCGGATATTGGCGATCATTTGAAAGCCATAGCGGAGGCGGCATCCGAACAGGCTACGGCTTTGCAGGAAGTTAATAATGCAGTTTCCTCCATTGATCAGGGTACACGACAGAACGCAGCGATGGTGGAAGAAACTTCTGCGGCAAGCTCTGGTATGGCGCAACAGGCCCGTCGGCTCAAAGGTTTGCTGGACGAATTTACCCTGTCGTAATTTATTCACTACACAAAAAATAAAAAGGCACCTCATAACAATAATGAGGTGCCTTTTTATTACACATCATTCAATTGCAGAACCTTTTAATAAATCATATTAACCGCAAACTGCGGCGAAATTTTTACACCTGTATTATGACCTGCATAATAGATTGCAGAACCAACAATTACCCCAAAGCGAGGGCTCCAACTGTATTCCACAGCAGGGGCGAGCTGCCAGTCACCACTGCTGGACGCAATGCGGTTAACATATTTACCTGTAGCGTTGGAGCCCCATACGTGGGAACCATTCGCCCAGTCCCGCGCCAAATCCATTACCAGAACCCAGGAGTGGTTCAATCCATATTCCAGAGAAAAACCTGCCTGTCCGCTCATTCCGGGACTACCACGACCACGAAAGCCATTGCCCGTTCCATAACTGGTCATATCTTCCAGACGAGTAGAGGCAAGAGCATGGCGGAACCACCCCCATGTGCGTAAACGCAACGCATGGTTTCCATTCACAACATAAGTCGACTGCTCAGTAATAGCCATCCGGAAAACATACGCGCCCGTACCGTTACTGTCCTGTTTGTGCTGTAATTTATTATAATCCCCTGTAGGAAAATATACACCCGCGAAAAGGTTGAGCGCAGGAATATATTTTTTGGGATTGGGGTCTAGAAATCTCCATACCATATCTACTGGAAAATCCCCGAATTTGGGACCAGATGAATGTCCTTGCCCATGCTCCCAGCCATAATTCACCACCGTATGTGCCTGAATACTGATATGATCAGTAATCCCATATTTCCACATGGTAGAATTACTAAACGTCTGTTGCCTTGGGTGCTGTGGATGACTGCTACCATCCGATGCAAAATAACCCACTGGCTGTGTGTAGCTATAATAGGGTTCAATGCCAAGAAGGCCAGCATGAGCTTCTGCCCCGGAAGGAGAGACTAGAGAGCCTGTGTACCACTGATCATCTGCCGCATGCGCGGCTCCCGTATAAAATGTCAGCATGATACCAGATGCGGCAAGAAAATGCTGATAATTTATTTTTTTTATACTTATCATTTCTATGTTTCTTTTCCGCACTCAATACAGATTATGAGTTTCAATCCGTATAACATTGATTGGCAAAAAAATCCATACAATGTATAAATAATTTCAGATAGGACATTCATGTTATACTTCATGCGGAAATCGTAACAATCCGATATGGAAACTATTGTCAGGTTTATTATTTATAAACAATGAAAGAGTCACTTGACAGCCAGCCAGTCACAACAGAAATGTAAGCTTTGAAAACCAGAGAAGCAAAGTTCCCACCGCATGGAAATAACGAATTTTGTTAAAATGCTCCTCAATTCATGCCCGGAAATTGCCCTGTTTCTAGCCATTGCAATTGGTTACGCTATAGGAAAAATCCGCTTTGGCTCTTTCCAGCTTGGTGGGGTCGCCGGGTCTTTGCTTGCCGCTGTCGCGATCAGCCAGATTGGCATACACATTGATTCCGGCATCAAGGCCGTGCTGTTTGCACTCTTTATCTATGCCGTTGGTTTTCAAAGTGGTCCGCAGTTTTTCCGCTCACTGGGACGTCAGTCCATGCGTGAATTGCTCATGGCTGTTGTTCTGGCCGTAAGCGGTCTGCTGACTGTTGTAACGGTTGCCCGTATTTTCCATTTAGACAAAGGTTTGGCGGCTGGCATTGCCGCCGGTGGCCTAACGCAATCCGCCATTATTGGAACAGCCAGTTCAGCTTTGGAAAAAATTGGGCTTCCGCTGGCTCAGGTCCAGCAGATGCAGGGGAATGTCGCGGTTGGTTACGCGGTGACCTATATTTTTGGCTCTCTGGGCCCCATTATTCTTTGCGTCAATATTCTGCCGTGGCTCACAAAGCGTAGTATCCGTGAAGATGCCCTGAAGGCAGAAGCCGCGCAAATGGGTGGTGTTCATATTTATGCAGAAGGTGAACAGCCTGCTCTGCCAGAGCTTGTCGGGCGTATTTTTACCGTCGTCCAGAATGGGCAAACGGTTAGCCAAATAGAAACGCCAGCAGTTACCGTGGAGCAGATACGCCGCAATGGCAGCACTCTTGGTTTTGCACCGGATACCCGACTTGCCGCAGGCGATGCTGTTCTACTCTTCGGGCATAGGGCGGACGTTATTGCTGCAGGACAGGCTCTAGGAAAGGAAATACGCAACGCAGACAGCATGGATGTGACCATGGTGCGCCGCAACATTGCCCTGACCAACAAAGCATTTTTCGGTAAAACGGTGTCAGAATGTGTCGAGTTGCTGGCCGCGTCTGCACGGCATGGCGTTTACCTCATGGGCGTCAGCCGGAACGGAAAGCCCGCTCCCCTGAATGCTGATCTGCGCGCGATGTCAGGCGACATCGTTTCTCTTTATGGCGCCAGTCAGGACGTCCAGCGCGTTGCCGCCCAATTGGGGCCAATTCTGACCAACAGTATTAAAACCGACCTTGTTTTCCATGGCTGCGGTCTGGTTATGGGTCTGTTGATGGGGCTGGTGGTGGTACGCATGGGATCGGTTCCCCTGACTTTGGGTAGTGGTGGCGGGGCTTTGCTATCCGGGCTCTTATTTGGCTGGTACCAAGGTAAGCACAGCACAAAGGGCAATATGCCTTTGGCATCTTCAGCCTTACTGGTGGACCTTGGTCTTTCCGGTTTTGTTGCGGTTACTGGACTGCAAACAGGCCAGCAGGCTGTGGCAACCATTATCGAACACGGCGTTACATTATTCATGCTTGGTGTTGTTGTCACGCTTGTACCACTTATCCTGACCATGCTGTTCGGCCGCTACGTGCTCCGTTATGACAACACGGCCATTTTTGCCGGAGCCCTGGCTGGCTCACGCAGCGCCAATCCAGCTTTTGGCGAAGTCCTTAACAAAGCTGGCAATTCTGTTCCAACAACCCCATTTGCCATTACCTATGCCGTGGCAAATGTGCTGCTGACCCTTCTTGGGCCTTTGGTGGTTGCTTTTTCCTGATCCTGTTTTGCACTTTATGAAAGCGAGAACACGATGGCTATTGATTACGCCAAGTTCAAAGACCTTAGCCCGTTTGAACTGAAAGACGAACTCATTCGGCTGGCGTCCAGTCACACAGACCGTGCCATGCTGAATGCCGGTCGGGGGAACCCCAATTTTCTGGCCACACTTCCTCGTTCAGCTTTTTTCCATCTTGGACAGTTTGCCGTTTCGGAATCTGAGCTGTCATTTTCCTACATGACGGCCGGCGTGGGCGGTCAGGCACGTGTGGAAGGCATTGAAGAGCGGTTTGAACGTTTTCTGGCGGATAATCGGGACAAAAGCGGCATTTTCTTCCTGGGCCGGGCACTGAGCTATGTCCGTGATCAAATGGGACTTTCCGCTTCGGCCTTCCTGCACGAGATGGTTGAGGGTATCTTAGGGTGCAATTATCCAACCCCACCGCGTATGCTAACCATGAGCGAGCAGATCGCAGGGCACTACGTACTGCGCGAAATGGTAGGAAGCGCTCTGCCGGTTGAAAGCACGGATTTTTTTGCGACCGAAGGCGGCACCGCCGCCATGGCTTATATCTTCAACACACTCAAGCAGAATGGCTTGGTGAAAAAAGGAGATAAGGTCGCTATTGGTCTGCCAGTTTTCTCGCCTTACATTGAAATTCCGCAACTGGATGAATATGGGCTGGAAGTTGTTTCCATTCATGCCGACCCCAACATGAACTGGCAGTATCCTGCTGCTGAACTGGAAAAGCTGAAAGACCCGGCTGTTAAAATTTTCTTCTGCGTCAATCCCAGTAATCCGCCGTCTGTGAAAATGGATGACGCCTCGCTGGAGCTGATTGCATCCATCGTCAAAAACGATCGTCCTGACCTGATGATCCTGACAGATGATGTGTATGGCACCTTTGCAGATAACTTCCGCTCCCTTTATGCGGTGTGCCCGGCCAACACCATTCTGGTTTACTCCTTCTCCAAATATTTTGGAGCTACAGGCTGGCGTTTAGGTGTCATTGGCGTCCATAAAGATAATGCCATTGATGGACTGCTTCGTGCTCTTCCAGAGAACGTACGTAAAAATCTTGGGCGCCGTTATTCAAGCCTGACAACGGATACCAGCACACTCAAATTCATTGATCGCCTTGTGGCGGACAGTCGCGCAGTCGCTTTAAATCATACGGCTGGCCTTTCCACACCCCAGCAGGTGCAGATGGTACTCTTTGCCCTCTTTGCCCTGATGGATGAAACCAGTCATTACAAGGCCTCTCTCAAAGCGGTTATCCGCCGCCGGGAAGCAACGCTTTACCGCGAACTCGGTGTTGAACCAAAAGAAGATGCCAATGCGGTCGACTATTATACCCTGATCGATCTGGAAACCGTTTCCCGTGAACTTTACGGCAAAAAGTTCGCCAAATGGATGCTCAAGCGTGCAAGCACTGGCGAAATGCTGTTCCGCATAGCAGATGAAACCGGTATCGTTCTTCTACCTGGCGAAGGCTTTGGAGTGCAAAAACCCGCAGCCCGTGCCTCTTTGGCGAATCTGAGCGAATACCAGTACGCAGCCATTGGGCGTTCTTTGCGCAAAATGGCAAATGAATATTATCAGGAATTTTTAAAAAGCGACGCATAATGCCCAAATCTAAAGACAGGGACGATTTTTGCCCTGCTTTAGATAATACTTTTTAAATCATGGTGTGGTGCATATCTCTGCACCACACCATTTTTATATAATCTATTCATAATCAATATATCAATAAATAAACTTGGAATTGTATTTTACTTTTATATACCTAACGGATATGTCCGAAATAGATTCGGACCGTGCGGGGTGATCTGATGGATAAAGTATAATTTAAAAACGGACATGTATATGTCTATATTTATATAAATATAGACAACTGCGGTATCAGGCCCATTCCGACCCTGATTGGCATATTAAATATATACATTTTTGCAACACTTCTTTGTATTTATGCGTAAAAATACAAAAAATAGGCGGAAAAGCACACCAATGTGATCCTGATCAATGCTTTAATTTGCGAAGTATATATAGCAGATATAATACTATCGTTTCTTTACAAAACCGGGATGGTTCAGATGGCTCTGGGGCGCAGAGAATTTTTAAAAAGTGCAGGAACGTGCGTGGGGGGAGCCAGCGCCATTGCCCTTGGTTTTGCCCCGCCGCAGGCTTTTGCGCAGGAAACGCGGCAATACAAGCTGCTGCGCGCAAGGGAAACACGGAACAACTGCACATACTGTTCGGTTGGCTGTGGGTTGCTTATGTATTCTCTGGGAGATGGCGCAAAAAATGCCAAGCCCAACATCTTCCATATCGAAGGTGACCCTGACCACCCCGTAAGCCGTGGTTCGCTCTGTCCAAAAGGGGCGGGCCTGATAGACTTCATTCACAGCGAAGGCCGCCTGCAGTATCCTTCCTACCGTGCCCCGGGCAGCAAGGAATGGACCCGGATCACCTGGGACGAGGCGACCGATCGTATTGCCCGCCTGCTCAAAGATGATCGTGATAAAAATTTCATAGCGAAAAACGAAAAAGGCGAGACCGTTAACCGCTGGCTTAGCACGGGCATGCTGGCCTCTTCTGCTGCCAGCAATGAAACCGGGTTGCTGGATTTTAAATTTGCACGGTCAATGGGCATGCTGGGCATGGACTGCCAGGCCCGGCTATGCCACGGCCCCACCGTTTCCGCCCTGGGATCGACACTTGGGCGCGGGGCCATGACCAACAACTGGGTGGACATTAAAAACGCCAATGTTGTGCTGATTATGGGCGGCAATCCGGCTGAAGCACACCCGGTTGGTTTTAAATGGGTGATGGAAGCCAAAATCCGCAATGGTGCCAAGGTTATGGTTGTGGACCCGCGGTTCAACCGCAGTGCCGCTGTGGCAGATTTTTATGCCCCTATCCGTGCAGGCTCTGACGGCGCATTTTTGCTGGGGGTGATCAACTACCTCCTGACGCATGACCAGATTCAGCATGACTATGTTAAATCCTATACCAACGCATCGTTTGTCGTGCGTGAAGATTTCAGCTTCCATGATGGTCTTTTTAGCGGTTATGACGCTGAAAAACGGAGCTATGATAAATCTTCCTGGGCTTATGAACGTGACGCGCAAGGGTATGCGGTTACTGACCCAACTCTGCAGAACCCGCGTTGTGTCATCAATCTGCTGCGCCAGCATGCCGCACGCTATACACCCGATGTAGTGACGCAGATTACCGGCACGCCTGAAAAAGACTTCCTGCATGTCTGCGAAACCCTTGCGGCAACAAGCGCACGAGACCTGACATCAACCATCCTGTTTGCGCTGGGCTGGACGCACCATACCAACGGTACGCAGATCATTCGTACCGCCGCCATGATTCAGCTTCTGCTCGGCAATGTCGGCATGCCTGGTGGTGGCCTGAATGCCCTGCGTGGGCACTCCAACATCCAGGGCTTTACTGACCTCGGACTTCTGTCAGTCCGCCTGCCGGGTTATATGAACCTGCCCAAAGACAGTCAGCAGACGCTGGACTCCTACCTGCAAGCCGCAACACCTCATGCGGATGAACCGGGTCAGGCCAACTATTGGCACAATACGCCTAAATTCTTCATAAGCCTGATGAAAACCCTATGGGGTGATCACGCAACGCCCACAAACAACTGGGGCTACGACTGGCTCCCGAAATGGGACCGCAGCTACGATATGCTGGCCTATTTTGAAATGATGCATCAGGGCAAGGTTAACGGTTACATCGCACAGGGGTTCAATCCCCTTGCCGCCATGCCGGATAAAAACCGCATGCGCGACGCACTCTCCAAGCTCCGCTTCCTGATCACCATGGATCCGCTGGATACGGAAACTGCCAACTTCTGGCAGAATGAAGGTGCCTTTAATGATGTGAAGTCCGAAGATATCCAGACAGAAGTCTTCAGGCTGCCAGCCTCCTGCTTTGCAGAAGAAAACGGCTCTATCGTCAACTCCGCGCGCTGGCTGCAATGGCATTATGAAGGTGCCAGACCACCGGGCGAAGCATGGAATGATGGTCACATTATTGGCACCATTTTTACCAAGCTCCGGGCACTGTATGCAAAGGAAGGCGGGGTCTGCCCTGAACCTGTTCTAAATATGCAGTGGAATTATCGCGACCCCGAAGACCCAATGCCCGAGGAGGTCGCCAAGGAAGCCAATGGCTATGCATTGGCCGACATAACAGACGACAAAGGTCGGATTGTTGTACGCAAGGGTGAACTGCTCCCTGATTTTTCGGTTATGAAAGATGACGGCACTACAGCCAGCTACTGCTGGATTTTTGCTGGCTCATGGACCGAATCCGGTAACCAGATGGCCCGGCGTGACAATACGGATACAGGTTTGGGCACCACACCCGGCTGGGCGTGGGCATGGCCTGCCAACCGCCGTATTCTGTACAACCGGGCTTCACTCGATGTTCAGGGGCGCCCATGGGACCCCAAGCGGCAGATTATTGCTTGGGACGGGCAGCGCTGGGAAGGTGGTGATGTGCCGGATTACCCCGTAACCTCTCCACCCAATAGCGGCGTTGGGCCGTTTATCATGCACAGCGAAGGCGTTGGTCTTTTGTTTGCTGGTGGAAACAAGCTGGTTGACGGGCCATTCCCCGAACATTACGAGCCAACCGAAACCCCGGTTCTATCCTCTGCGCTGGGTAAAACCACGCTTCGGAACCCGGCAGCACGTTTTTATGCGGATGAAAAACCACGCATGGGTGATCCGGCCCAGTACCCATATGTGGCCACGACATACTCTATTACGGAACTGTTCCGGCACTGGACGAAACATTCCAGGCTGAACGCCATCATGCAGCCTGAGCAGTTTGTAGAAATTGGGGATAAACTGGCAGGCAAGCTTGGTATTGCTGCGGGCGATATGGTGCGCGTTTCCTCCCACCGAGGGTATATTGAGGCCAAAGCCGTGGTTACAAAAAGACTCAAGCGCCTGAGTGTCATGGGCAAAGATCTGGATCAGGTCGGTGTGCCTTGCCACTGGGGATTCAAGGGCGCGACCCGGAAGGGGTATCTGGCTAACACGCTGACTCCGGCCATCGGGGATGCCAATTCCCAGACGCCTGAATTTAAAGCTTTTCTTGTTAATGTTGAGAAAGTCTGAGGTGCGCTGATGGGTATGCAGTCACAAGACATTATCCGCCGCTCCGCCACCAACGGACTGACGCCGCTACCACAGGCCCGCAGTCACGAGCAGGAAGTGGCCAAACTGATTGACGTCTCCCTTTGTACCGGCTGCAAGGGGTGTCAGGTCGCCTGTTCGGAATGGAACGACCTGCGCGATGAGGTCGGGCATAACGTAGGGGTATACGATAACCCTGCAAACCTGACCCCGGAAACATGGACCGTTATCCGCTTTGATGAACGTGAAGATGAGGCGGGTAAGCTGGAATGGCTGCTGCGTAAGGAAGGCTGCATGCACTGCGCCGAGCCGGGCTGCCTGAAGGCATGTCCGAGCCCTGGGGCCATTTTACAGTTTGCCAACGGCATTGTGGATTTTCAATCCGAACAATGCATTGGCTGCGGTTATTGCATTGCGGGCTGTCCGTTTGATATTCCGCGCATCAGCCAGAAAGACAACCGGGCTTATAAATGCACTCTCTGCTCAGACCGGGTTGCGGTTGGACAGGAGCCTGCCTGTGTCAAAACATGCCCGACTGGCGCGATCTCCTTTGGCTCCAAAGCCGAGATGAAAGACCTTGCGGCAACACGGGTTGAAGAGCTCAAAGGTCGCGGCCACGATGGAGCGGGGCTTTACGACCCTGCCGGTGTGGGCGGTACGCATGTTATGTATGTTCTCACCCATGCCGACCAGCCCAGCCTGTACCATCGTCTGCCGGATGACCCCCACATCAGTCCCGTGGTCCGTGGCTGGAAAGAATGGCTCAAACCCGTGGGAGCCCTTGGGTTTATTGCAACTCTGGCCGGGGCCTTTGCCCATTATATGGGCGTTGGCGCGAATACGACAGACGAGACACCTCCAACTGAGCCAGAAAAAGAACTGGAAGGTGCAGGGCAAGGCCCGAACGACAACGGGAGGGATGCATAATGGACAATAGTAATCTGGTCTTACGCACCAAGCTTATTGACCGCCTGTTCCACTGGAGCATGGTATCGTGCTTTATGCTGGTCGCTCTTTCGGGGCTGTCCTGGTTCTTCCCGAGCCTGAACTGGCTGGGTTACGTGCTTGGCCCGCCACAACTTGCCCGTGTGTTGCACCCTTTTCTGGGGATTGCCGTTTTCGGCCTGCTGATGTGCATGTTTGTCCGCTTTGTGCACCACAATCTTTTTGTGCGCACGGACCTGACCTGGTTCAAGCATATTATGGATGTTCTGCTGAACAAACATGGGCAGAAACTCCAGATCGGCAAATACAACGCAGGGCAGAAAATCCTGTTCTGGGGCATTATGTCCCTGATCAGCCTGTTGTTTGTCAGCGGATTGATGATCTGGCGGGCTTACTTTGCCGTGCTGTTTCCCATTCCTGTCCTCCGCCTTGCACTTTTGGCGCATTCTGTTGCCGGGCTGGCACTTATCCTGCTGGTTATTGGCCATATTTACATGGGTATCTGGGTACGTGGTTCCATCGGCGGCATGATCAGTGGTTATGTCTCGCGCGCATGGGCCCGGCAGCATCATGACCGTTGGTATGAGGAGGAAATCGCGCCAACCAAACCTCTACCATCCAAAAGGCATGGCTGATGCTGAACGGTTCAGATATTGTCGCTCCAGATAAACGGACTCCCGGCGTCGTAGCGATTGATCCCGCCATTTACCCCATGCTGGACAAGCGTTATGCGCGCCGTATTGAGCGGTTGAAGGTACAGGTTCTTCAGCAAGATGAAGGTGGAGAGTATTTTCGTTTTCTCACGCATCTGGTGCAGACCCAGCAGGAAATTCTTGCACGAACACCACTTGAGCTGGCCGATATAGAGGCCATTCACAGCCTGCTTAAACAAGGTGATCCCGAGGCCGCACAGTTCGAACGCAGCCTTGGCGGCATACCGGGCTGGCAGGCAGCCTATACAACACTGGCAACACAGCTTGCGCCCATGCTCCCACAAAAGGCGGCTCAGGCGCTTGGTAACCTCTCTGCGAGCAAGGCACAGCTTATCAAGGCCGCGGCGCATCTTTTGCGCGCCGACTACGCACAGGTTGATCCTGGTGTGGCGGTTGTCGTGTGGGCAGCCCTTTCTACCTGCTGGGCTCAGGCTGTTACGTTCAAGCAGGGGGAGGGGATTGTACAATCCCTGGCACATGCCACGCACTGCCCATGCTGCCATGCTCCTCCAGTTGCCAGCCTTGTCATGGGGGGAGCGCGCGAAGGCTTACGCTACCTGCAATGCAGCCTGTGCGAAGTGCGCTGGCACCGGGTCCGAGCTGTTTGTGTGGCGTGTGATGCCAGCGGGCAACTGGATCACTGGACCCTCGATGACGCCAAATCCGCTATCCAGATCGAAACCTGCGGGGATTGCCGGAGCTACATTAAAACACTCCGCCTGGATTATGACCCGGAACTGGAAGCTGTAGCCGATGATCTGGGTAGCCTGCTGCTGGATAGTGCCATGGAAACAGAGGGCTTCATGCGTATAGGTATCAACCCATTCTCCTTCCCTGCCTGACAACGTTACGGACTATCGCGTGTATTCACTTCATCCATTGGCTGCCATTAAACATACTCCAGTCCCAGCCATGGTGGACTATGAGCACGCGCGGCGTATTTTATCGACTCTGACTGCGACATTACCAGCACCTGGAATTGAATGCGTACCCGTTCATCAGGCTGATGGTCGTGTTCTGGCCACAGAGTTGCATGCCCTTACTCCACGGCCAGAAGCCGATATTTCCGCCATGGATGGCTATGCTTTCTGCTGTGCGGATATTACTGACATCCATCTGGCGACCATTACCATTCCCTTGCGGGATTACGTTGTAGCCGGTGATCAGCCCGCTCCCCACCAGAGAGGTACTGCTGCTACAATTCTAACGGGGGCGCGCCTGCCAGCAGGCGCGGACTGCGTTATTGCGCGCGAACGGGTGGAAGTGCGCAATGGGTTGCTCCATATTGCCCCGTCCGACATAGCCGCAGGCAAAAACATACGCCGGACCGGGGAGGAGTTTACTGCTGGCTCCCTCCTTCTGGCAGCCAGCCAGAGACTTGACTGGCGACATATTGCGCTCCTTGTCAGCCAGAACATCAGGCAGGTTCCGGTTTATAAGCCTTGTCGGGTTGGTGTTATTGCAAGTGGCGCCGAATTTGCCCAGTCAGCCCCAGACAACCGGGCAGAAATTAATACACCCTTGCTCAATGCAATGCTAACGCGGCAGGGCGCTCACGTTACAAGCCGTATCGTTTGCTCCGATAGCCGCGAGGATTTACAAACGGCCATATCTGAACTGGCGGAACAATCCGATATTCTCATGACAACCGGGGGTATTTCTGTTGGTCAGACAGATAATGTCCTGCCCGTTATGGAACAGCTTGGTGCAACCTGCCTGTTTCGGCGTGTTAAAATTCGCCCCGGCAAGCCCTTTACTCTTATGCAATTAGGCTCCGTGCCTGTATTTTGCCTGCCCGGCAACCCGGGAGCCACGGCCATATGCGCTCAGGTTTTTGTGCTGCCGTTCCTCCGCTCATTTATGGAACACAGACAAACCCTGACACCTCTCTCTATCATACAAGGAAGAAGCGGCTTTTCTTCTCCCGCTTTATCAGATGCGACTGGCTTTGTACCAGTCACTTATGCCCAAAGTGGAAAAGAATCCGTGTTTTCTCTGGTGCCTTCAAAAGGTGCGTCTGACGTTCTCTGTTTTTCCCGGGCAGATGGTCTCCTGCTAATCCCATCTGGACAAGCCATAACAATTGGAGACTGGTGTTCTGCAACGCGCTTTTGCAGCATATAAAATAATACACAAATGCTATTTGCGTTACTTATAACAAAAAATATTTTTTTGAATATAATCAAAAACAGATTTTGTATCATTCAACGATAAAAAAACTCTTTTCTCTTCTGTATTTTGTGCAGGAACACTATCTGTAGCAACAGCCTGAATATGAGGGGTATTTGCAAACAGCGGTTCCTTACCTGTTGTGGAACGCCAGACCTCCATGCAGGCCGGAACATCAGCATGGAAACCCTCCACCAAAATCAGGTCAACTGGTTTCATTGTTTTGAGCAGATCATCCAATTTGGGAGGGGTCAGGCTTTGGTGCTGCAAAAACCAGCGTGTCGGCGTTGCAAGCATGACTTCCACCGCGCCACTTTGTCTGTGCTGGAACGTATCTTTTCCCGGCGTATCCATATCCACGCCATGATGGGTATGTTTAATTGTGGAAACACTTAATCCTTGTTGACAAAAAAGAGGAATAAGGCGGCTGATAAGGTGCGTTTTTCCGGAACCACTCCGCCCGATAATGCCAAAAACCCGTTGTTTTCTATAAGGGGATGTCACGAGCAGGCCAGTCCATACTGTATTGAAAAGAACCGTTGATTTTTAAGCGGACACACGCACAATAGCCAGTACAAACGGGTAGAGACACAGCTTATTATGCAACACATGTTAAAAATAGCAGGACTGGTGCTGGCCGGTGGACAGGGCAGCCGCATGCATTATGCTGACAAGGCTTTTATGGAGATTGACCATAAGCCTTGCATCGACTGGGTTATTACCCGTCTTGAACAGCAGTGCGCGAGTATAGCCATAAGCGCCAATGGCAACCCGAAAAGATTTGATGTCTGGGGTTATCCGGTGCTGGCAGACACATATTGTAACGTAGGTCCACTGGCGGGGCTGCTAAGTGGTCTGGAATGGGCTGAGGCGGCAGGCTTCGATGCGTTGCTCAGTATACCGGTAGATACGCCTTTTATTCCGCAGAATCTGGTGAGTTCCTTGCTGCCAGCACCATCTTACGCCGTATATGCAGAACAGCGTCACTCACTGGTCGCACTATGGCCTGTTATCCAGGCCCGTGCATCATTGGCAGCACAATTGGCCAGCATTACAGAGCCGAACAGAAAACAGACGACACGGGTTTGTACACTGGCTTCTGCTCTGAATGCTCAGGCAATTGATTTTTCTCACCTCTATCCGTTTGACCCGTTCGTGAATATCAATACACCCGAAGACCTGCAGAAAGTACAAACACTTGGGCAGGTTCAGGCCGGGAGCGACGACCGTGGCGCATGAACAAACATCTTTTGCCATTTCAGAATTCTGTCGTGTCAAAAGAATAACTTGGGAAAACGTGCAGGATCGCGCTCCAAAAATCTTCGATGATACATTAAATCTAGCAGAAGAAACGCCACTCTCTCTGGTCTATAATGGTATAGATTATGCTGTTATGATGATCACGCCGCATAGTATTCATGATTTTTCTATCGGTTTTTCAGTAACAGAAGGAATTGTTTCAGAAGCTTCTGAAATCAGGCATATCGCCATCTCCTCCGTGTCCGGCGGGTTAAAGGCCGATATACGCATAAGTGCCGATGCACTCCGTAAGGTTCTGGCGCGCAGCAGGCGGCCAATTGCGGGGCGCACCAGTTGTGGCATCTGTGGGTCTGACATGAACAGTATTGTCACCCGCAACCAGAATACGGTTCAGGCCTATACCCCGGATATTTCAGCCATACGCAGCGCCTTACTGCACCTGAGAGAGCACCAGACACTCAATGCTGATATAGGTATGCTTCATGCAGCCGCATGGTGTACTCCTGATGGTTCCATCACATCCATTAGGGAAGACGTGGGGCGGCATAATGCGCTCGATAAGCTTATCGGTCACGGCCTTACAAACAGCTTGGATTTTGCAGATGGATTTTGCCTGCTAACCAGCCGCTGTTCTTATGAAATGGCCAGCAAAGCCATAGCAGCAGGCATGCGCGCCCTTGTCTCGCTTTCTGCTCCTACGGCTATGGCGTTCAGAACGGCACAGCAGGCCGGGCTGACACTTATCTCTCCCGCCCGAGCAGACAGCATGTGCATTCTTCCCCTGTCGCCGGAAAAATCTGACACATCCGGCGCACTCGCCACTCTTTTTAAGGAGCAGCAATAGGGATTCTGGCAACCAGAAAGGGCGGTTTGCGCATATCCTGCCCATTATGCAAGCGGGGCAGGCGGCTCCATTGTCCCAGAACCACATACACTGCCCGATCATCTGCAAAAATGCCATCTGGCCAGACAAACCGTGGGTCGGAGGCAAGCAGTTCAAACGTGCCATCCGGGTTGCGACGAAACACGGCATCATGATCCGCCGCTGTGGTGTAAATCCGGTTCCATGGGTCCGTTGCCAACCCATCAGCCGCACCTTTTTCCCCTTCATCCACAACCAAGGTTGCCAGTTGAGCGGAAGTGACGGAAAAATCGGCCAGTTTTTCTGTTGGCAGGCTATATAATCGCCGACTGGCCAAAGGGGCAAAATAAACACGGTCGGACCCGGTAGAGAGAGTAATACCATCCGCCCCACCTGCGGGAAAAGTCGGATGTGCCGGGTCATAACGCAGAACGCGCCCATCCAGTACAGTCTGATACCCCGGATCAGGCAGAACATAGACCGTATTTTCCAGCACACGGCGCTGCCTGCCTGTGGCAAGGTCCAGCACGACCAGAGCCGGGTGACCATCGAACGAGCTATCCGTAATATATGCCGTGCCTTTTGCGCCATGTGTCAGATCAATGCGCAGGTCGTTCATATGGCTTTGGACCAGCAACGCAGTCGTTAGGGGAACGTTGGCAATAATCTGCCCTGTTGTGGGGTTGATCCCCACCACTTTGGCCCCACCTGCGGGAATAGGCTGCCCTTTGATCTTACCGTCATCAATAACCCAAAGGTTGCCCTTGGTGTCTGTTGTCATCCCGTGCGGCGAAATCAGTCGTGTCTGCGGTGCCCCGCTTGATGCGGCCGAAAATGCTGTTGAAGGAAAAGGAAGCAGGCGTCCATCCTTCCACTCTGCCAGCACCGGGCCAGCATGATCGCCATCATGCTTGGGGAAAGTCAGAAACAGGCGTCCATGAACCACAACTATGCCAGAAGGATCTGGCGTGGTTATGCTGGCAATAATCTGGACCTGTCCATTGCGACCAAATGCAGGGTCGCTATTATTTATGATGGGCAATGCCTGCACTGGTGCCGCTGGCAACTGCCACCCCAATAAACCTGCAGCAAGCAAAAGAAGTCCCGATCTTTTCATTCCTGCCTCACCATGTTCAGGCGTGCCGTTCTTAGCGCACCGTGTTGTCCCCCCCTTGTGGGGGCCCATATGGTATGGGGCCGGTTACGGCGGAGCCGTTTTCCCATGTTTCCACCACCCGGTCGGTATCAGAAATTATATTGGCAGGATTACCTGCAACAACCAGCAGATCCGCCCGTTTGCCTGCGGTGGCTTCATGTGCATATCTATCCTGTCGTTTCTAGTCCGCCGCCATTGCGGCGCGCTCATGCCAGGCCAGGCGGGCAGATAGCAAAAGCCCGGCAAGCCCGGCGACACTCCCAATCATGAAAATGGCATTATCCCCGGCCCACTCGGCCAGCAGGCCTGTGAGCGGGCCGGTGGCTCCATAGGCAAGATCCTGAAAAGCCGCAAATCCACCCATGGCTGTTCCCCGCATCTGCGGAGATACCCGCCTGACAACCTCCACGCCCATGGAAGGAAAAATCATGGAACAGCCACAACCGGTTAAAAAAGCACCCACCAGCGCTACGGTTGGGCCGGACGCCTGCCATAGCAAAATCTGCCCACATGTTTCTACCATCATGGACACAAACGCGACACGCGCTCCGCCCAGCCTATCTGGCAGGTGACCGCACAGCACCCGGACCAGCACAAACGCCGCGCCAAAAAAAGTCAGCCCCATAGCCGCATGCGGCCAATGCCTATGTAAAAACATAAGCGGCATAAAGGCACCTATGGCCGCAAACCCGATTCCTTGAAAAAAGACAACCAGACCAAGATCGGAAATTTTGTTGATAATCCGACTTACTGGTTGCCGCTCTCCCCCATGAGCTGGCACAGCCACAACAGGAGCTGCCATGGCAAACCCAAGCAGTGGCACGGCCATGCAGGCAAGGGCGACCAGTGAATATCCTCCGCGATCGTAAAGAGCCAAGCCTACAGGGCTACCTGCTGCCAGCGAGCCGTACATCCCCATTCCCACAATGGAGAGAACCCGCCCCGAACGCTGGTGCCCCATCAGCCCGATTCCCCATGCCAGCAGGCCAACAACGGTCAGGCTTTCCCCCAAACCCAGCATCAAGCGCGCGACCATAAGCATGACGAATGCCGCCCAAGGAGTTTCCAGCCACGCAACCATAAGGGCCAGAACACCACTGACAGCATAAAAGGCCAGACCGAACAGCATACAGCGTTTGCCGCCTTTATGGTCAGCAAACCGGCCTGCAAAGCCACGGGTAAGAATGGTGGACACAAACGCAACACCAACAGCCAATCCGGCAAGGGCATTACCCATATGCAGCGACATGGCTACATAAACCGAAGTCGTTGGCATGGACATGGCAACAGCAAGATAGGAGAGAAAAAGGGCAACCGCGAGCCACACTAGCAAACGCGGCGCCTTATCCTGATCTGTTGGGGGAGTGCTGGGCATCAAGGTTCCAGCTCCTTCGCCATATCGACCGTGCCTGTGCATGGCCTTTAACCTGTTCAGGTCTTGGCCAAGTCAGACTTTATTGCCAAGACCTATCTGCATGACAATGCTGTGAGGGATGCCGTAGATTATCAGGCCAATCACGCGGTTCCGGGCTGGCGGGGGGAGGCAATGACGATCACTATAAACAGCGGTATGAATGGCACATAATATATATGATTTCAGAGTTAATTCCCTATTTTTATTCATGAATTTTTCAGAACATATTCGTCCAACATAAGATGTATTCTATTGACTCCTTATATGATCGGGTCTAGTAAAGGTACCTGTATTTTACATCTTTTGGATGCCTATCATGAGCACAATGCTTGATGACAAAACCCGGTCAATTGTTTCTGCCTGCGTCCCCGCCCTGGAAGCACATGGGCTGGACATAACACACGAAATGTACCGGAGACTTTTGTCTAATCCGGAAATTCGTGATCTATTCAACATGTCGCACCAGAAGGATGGAGAGCAGCCAAAGGCGCTTGCTCTTGCGGTGCTGGCATACGCCCGCAATATCAATAATCTGGGCGCGCTTGGCGGTATGGTTGAACGTATTGCCGAAAAGCATGTCGGCCTTAACATTCTGCCCGAGCACTACCCCTTTGTGGGTGAAGCCCTGCTTGGTGCCATTGCCCATGTTCTGGGCGATGCGGCAACGCCTGAAGTTATGGACGCATGGGGCAAGGCCTACTGGTTTTTGGCGGATGTTCTGATCGGCCGGGAAAAGCAGATCTATCAGGAACATGCCGACAGCCCCGGAGGCTGGACCGGATGGCGCAGCTTTACGGTGCGCAAGATTGTGGTTGAAAGCAGCACAATCCGTTCGTTTGAACTTGTGCCAAGCGACCATAAACCCGTGATGCAGCACCAGCCTGGCCAGTATCTGAGCTTCAAGCTCGATATTCCCGGTCATGGATCCCAGCGCCGCAATTACAGCATTTCATCCGCCCCGGCATCCGACCACTATCGCCTGAGCATCCGCAAAGCCGAAGGAGGAGTAGTCTCCTCCTGGTTCCATGACACGGTCAGGGAAGGAGACACACTTCAGGTTTCCGCCCCTGCAGGTGATTTTGTCTTTACGTCTGAGCCAGACACAAAAAACATGTTCATCAGCGCAGGGGTTGGCCTGACGCCCTTTATCTCTGCTCTGGGCGCAGTTGAAAAACTTCCGCGTGGGCCGATTCACTTTGTGCATGGGGTGCATGCCCCCGACACGCAGGCTTTTGCACCCTACGTGCAGAATTTGGTGGCTCAGGGCGTTATCAAGGCCGATATTTTTTACAGCGCGGGAGCACCTACAGACGCATCCCCTGTGCCTGGACTGGCTTTGCATTCTGGTCGTATGACAACCGCATGGCTGACAGAGCAGGTTCAGCCGGATACGCATTACTGGATCTGCGGACCTGAACAGTTCATGCTGGATACAATTCTGGCTCTTAAAGCTCAGGGTGTCGCCCCGACACAGATTCATTACGAGTTCTTTGGCTCTGCATCAGACGCCCAGTTGCTCGCCGCAGCCTGAATCCGGCTTGCGCGAAAGACGCGCGCCTGAAACATTTATAACAGGGCTGCCCACGCATTTATTTGCGTGGGCAGCCCTGCTGTCGTTTGGCTCTGTCATGCGTGCCTGATGCAATATTCCTGCTTTCCGCCTTTAAAGGCAGAAGAATAGGAGGCATACATGCTTCCGAAAAATTTTCAACATCGCCGTGCGTTGAATTATAAATAAACGCAATAAATTGGACAATCATTACCTTGGCATCGAGCGTTAATACGCTATTTGCCACATAGCCAAAAAGTAATTAGATAGCGTTTATCGCTCTGTTTCATATGGGCGAAGGTCAAAACCAATAGCCTGAAACCAGATGCATCGTGCAAGGATACGGAACATGAGCAAGAGCACAAAAGAATTTGTTTTATGGTTTTCAGCATTTCTCATTGTTGGTGGGGTCATGTGGGGCGGGTCTAAAGTCCTGTATAATTACCGACAGACACAGTGGGAGCAGTTTATTCTACAACACCATTGTGTCATTACCGGAACACAGCCCTCTACCGGGTTTTTCACACCAGAACAGACTATTTATCAATGCGATAACACTGGAATTTATTATCGCAACAAGTAATTTATTATTCTCCACCTGAAAAGACAGAACAGCCAGCCCGTGGAGCCAAAAATCCTCACGGGTTCTGTGCCAGAAAGGTGGATGTCGCCATCTGCCGTTGCTGACGGCATTCCTCGGCCATAAAGTCCAGCAGGGCCCGCACCGCTGGCATAACGCCTTTGCGGGATGGAATGACAGCATGCACAAGGCCGGCATGCGGCGTCCAGTGCGGAAGCGCCTGCACCAGCCGCCCGGCCTGAACATCTTTCCACACCATAATTGTCGGAAGCTGCACAATACCAACACCGGCCAGCGCCGCCTCCCGAAGCACGGCCAGATCATCCGTTATCAAGCATGGTGTGTGAAAAACCGTAGCAGACTGACCCAGCTTATTTTCCAAACTCCAGAAATGTTCCGCCGGGTTGGTATGGAAATCCATGCTGGGAAAAGAAGCCAGATCAGCAGGGGTATCCAGATGCGCCGCCAGCACACCAGGAGCACAAATCAGGCACTGCGTGCTGGTATCCAGAACCCGCATAACAAGATCAGAAGAGGTAATGGGAGGAAAACGCACCCGCACCGCAAGGTCATATCCTTCCTGCAAAACGTCAACACGCCGATTTGTGCTCTCCAACTGCAGGTTCACGGAGGGATAGCGTACCAGAAACCGGGATAAAATGGCCCCGAACTGAAAGTTGAGTAACGCTACAGGGCAGCTCATACGTATTAAACCACATGGTTCGGCCTGTAACTGGGCAATGGACTGCTCCGCCAGCTCCGCTTCGGCCAGCATGGCTTTGCAGTGCTCATAAAACCGGCGCCCCGTTTGGGTAAGCGAAAAATGGCGGGAAGAACGTTGCAGCAATCTGGTGTTCAAAAACGTTTCCAGCACGGCAATCCGGCGGCTTAACAACGATTTTTGTACACCAATCGCCCGAGCGGCAGATGAGAATCCCTTAAAATCCACAACCTGCACAAAATAATAATAGTCATTAAGGTCTCGCATTGTCCTATCTATGCAACGCAATGTTTCATCCGGAACTCTTTATAGAACACTATCTGACTTCTATGTTGAGAATAATCGACAAGGGGCGATTACTGGCCCCAGTTCCAATATCTGGAGAAAAACCATGCACAAAAAAATTCTGGGGTGTTACGGCAACGACCGTGGGCATTGGGTGGGAAATGGCTTTCCCGTCCGTTCCCTTTTTTCCTACTCTACTCTGGGCCAGCATCTCAGCCCCTTCCTGTTGCTTGATTATGCAGGTCCGCACCAGTTCCAGCCAACAGAAGAGCGCCGGGGGGTAGGGGAGCACCCCCATCGGGGGTTTGAAACTGTGACAATCGTTTATGACGGGGAGGTTGAACACCGTGATTCCTCCGGCGGAGGCGGTACCATCGGCCCCGGAGATGTACAATGGATGACAGCGGGTAGTGGCATTGTGCATCAGGAGTTCCATTCCCCCGCTTATGCTGCGGCAGGCGGAGCATTCAGAATGGTCCAGCTCTGGGTTAACCTCCCCTCTGGAGACAAGCAGGCTCCCCCGGCCTACCAGACGCTACGGGCCAAGGATATTCCCGTAGTGGAACTGCCTGATGCGGCTGGATCACTCCGCGTTATTGCAGGCGAATACGGGCAGACCCAAGGGCTGGCCCGTGTGTTTTCTCCGTTGAATGTATGGGATGTACAACTGGCACAGGGGGCGTCGGTCACCCTCTCTCTTCCGGAAGGGCATAATGCAGCCGTTGTTTCCCTTGAGGGGCAGTTGAATATTCATGATTCACAGGAACTCGGTAGCGCACAACTCGTTCTATTGGACCATAAGGGAACGGAGGTGAGTATTCATGCGCATGTGCAAAGCAGCTTACTGGTACTGACCGGAGCCCCCCTGAACGAACCGATTGAAGGTTACGGTCCTTTTGTCATGAATACCCGCGCGCAAATCCGGCAGGCCATTGAAGACTTTAATAATGGTCATTTTGGCAGCATCCCCGATTGAGAAACTTTTTCCTTGATCATGAGACATTCCAATGTTTTTCAACAAAGGACAAAAAGCATGACTTCCTCTGCAAACCTGCATTTTGTAACACTTCTGGGCAGCTTGCGCAGCGCTTCCCTTAACGCTGCCATTGCCCGCAGTCTTCCCCAACTTGCGCCAGAAGGCGTATCCATTACCGCTCTGGGCAGCATTGCCGATTTCCCCCATTACAGTCAGGACGTGCAGGACAAGGAGTTTCCGTCTGCAGTAATAGCTATGGCAGAGCAGATTCAGGCGGCAAATGGCGTGATCATTGTTACGCCTGAATATAATTATTCCGTACCCGGTGTACTCAAAAACGCCATAGACTGGCTCTCACGCATAACGCCCCAACCATTTGCCGGAAAACCCGTGGCGATCCAAACTGCATCTCCCGGGCAGATCGGGGGGGCGCGAGCACAATATCATTTACGCCAAAGCCTTGTCTTTCTGGACGCTTTTGTTCTGAACAAACCCGAAGCCATGATCAGACTTGCTGCAAGCAAGATTGACTCACAAACGCTGACCCTGACAGACAAACCAACCCGTGAATTCCTGACCCGGCAGATCGGTGCGCTGGCGGATCTTGCCCGAAGGCTCCAGCAATAATATTTTATAGAATGACAGAGGCAGGTATGCCCTTCCCTTACACTTGGAGGTAACTGTTTTATTGGGAAGGGCCTAGGTACCTTCTGCGGGGCACGAGCATGTCTTTGCCCCAGCCTTGGTATCACGCGGAAAATTGTAGCCAACCATCACTGATTATACTATACCCCACTATAGTAACAGGATGATCATGCAGAATGCCCCATACTCCAGAAGACAAGAAAAAAGCACTGACCCGTCTACGGCGAATACGCGGGCAATGTGATGCGCTGGAACGCGCTTTGGAGGCAGGTTCGGACTGTGCTCCTGTACTTCAGCAACTCGCGGCAATACGTGGAGCGGTTAATGGTCTCATGTCAGAAGTCATGGGGATGTACGTGCAGGAGGAATTTGGTTCAGACCACGAGCTCGACACAGGAAAAAAGAAAAGTATCGACACTATTCTGTCCCTCGTGCGCACCTATCTGAAATAACCATCAAGGAACAATCATGAAATCTCGTGCAGCTGTTGCTTTTGCTCCTGGCGAGCCTCTTAAAATTGTGGAAATTGATGTCGCTCCCCCAAAAAAAGGGGAGGTTCTGGTCCGTATTACACATACAGGGGTCTGCCATACGGATGCGTTCACTCTTTCGGGCAGTGACCCGGAAGGACTCTTCCCCTGCGTTCTAGGACACGAGGGAGCCGGTGTGGTTGTGGAGGTCGGTGAGGATGTAACCTCGGTCGCTCCCGGAGACCACGTTATTCCGCTTTATACGGCTGAATGTGGCAAATGCGAGTTCTGCACCTCGGGCAAAACCAACCTGTGCATTGCCGTGCGCGACACGCAGGGCAAGGGGGTCATGCCCGATGGTACCAGTCGTTTTTCATACAATGGTCAGCCTTTATACCATTATATGGGCTGCTCTACCTTTAGTGAATATACGGTTGTGGCTGAAGTCTCGCTTGCCAAGATCAACCCTCATGCAGACCATGAGCATGTTTGCCTGCTCGGGTGTGGTGTAACAACCGGCATTGGTGCTGTGCATAACACAGCCAAGGTACAGCCAGGTGACAGCGTTGCGATTTTTGGTCTGGGTGGTATTGGGTTAGCAGTCATTCAGGGCGCACGACAGGCAAAAGCCGGTAGAATTTTTGCCATAGACACCAATCCGGACAAATTTGAACTCGCCACCTCCATGGGAGCCACAGACTGCCTGAATCCATCGGATTATGACAAACCCATCCAGCAGGTCATTCTGGATATAACCCGCTGGGGTGTGGACCATACCTTTGAATGCATTGGCAATGTCAATGTCATGCGCGCAGCCCTTGAATGTGCCCATCGTGGCTGGGGACAATCCGTTGTTATTGGCGTCGCAGGCGCGGGGCAGGAAATTTCCACCCGTCCCTTCCAGCTTGTAACCGGGCGCACATGGAAAGGCACAGCGTTCGGCGGTGTTAAAGGGCGTACCCAGCTACCCGGCATGGTGGAAGATGCCATGGAAGGCAAGATCGACCTTAAACCCTTTGTGACCCATACGATGGGGCTGGAAGATATTAATCATGCATTTGATCTGATGCATGATGGCAAATCCATTCGGTCCGTTATTATTTACTAAGTTTAGCCCATTTTTGTTTCTCCCGTTATTTTCTGCGAAAAAATGGGAGAAACATCAGCTGCTGATGGCCCACATGTGAACCGCCTGACCGAGCGCAACAAAAAACACCCCAGCACCAGCGCCACCATTCCTACTCCAAGGGAAGGTAAAACTGCCCGTCCTCCAAGCATGGCGACAAGCATGACAGGCGCAATGGCAATATTGGCATAACCAGCCACACGGAACAGAAATGGTTCACGCTGGCTTTCACGCAGGATAAAAGACAGCCCCATACACAACAAAAAAACCGTATAGTATAAAAAAAATGCCTGATTATACGTTCCACCCAATGGTAAAAACGGTGCGCATATAAATAAAATCGCAATGCCCGTTATGCACCCTGTAAACCCCCCGGTTGTCAGGCAGGAGAGCAGCCATGTGGTCCGCCTTTGCTTACTGGATTTTCCTGCATGCTGTTCCCGCTTTTGCCGCGCAATAATCCACAACCGGCTACCAGTATAAAATAAAAATGCTCCACCCAACCCAAGGCAATAATACCCCCAGCGCACGGGCAGGCCACCATAACTGCCAAAATGCAGAGCAATAAACGCGGTCAATGCCGCAAATCCGGCAGATTGATGCCCCGGCAGGTAATCTGCCGATAAAACCCTGCCGTTTGCCGGGTCCACCACAGCAAAACCATTAGAAGCTCCAAGCGTGGGATAACGTTCGTCATGTCCGGCAATTCTGAGCGTTGTCCGGCTTTTTCCCCCGCCGGACTGTGTTGTATATTCCAACGTGTCCGCAATAAAGCCGGGCGCCTGCTTGTGTAGCTCTGCAAGAACAGCCTGCGGCGGCATCAGCCCCTCCTGACCGACAATCTGGGTAGTATTGTTTTCACTTCTGCTTTTTTCATGGCCATGCTGTTGTATCAAGCCGCGTGCCGCCAACTGCCCATGCTGAAACAATTTGCCTTGCAGGGCAAAAATAGGGCCATGAAAAGCAAAAACCACTGCCGTTGCCGCCATAATAAAATGAAAGGGTAGGGAGAAAAACCCCACAAGATTATGCATATCCAGCCAGACCTTGCGCGTGGCAGTACCGAGCCGGAGAGCAAACAGCATCTTTTTCAGGGACGGAAAAAATATAATAACGCCAGAAACCAACGCCAGAAAATAGCTTACGGCCACACATCCCATGGTGTAACGCGCGGCAACATGCGGCAAAGGCAGGCCGATCTGTTCATGCAGTTGGTCAATAAAAAAAGGAATTCCAGATGGGCCGCTGACAAGAGTGTGCAACTCTCCATCGGGAGAGAGCGCGCCCAGCACATAATTTTGCGGACCAGAGCCTCTGTATGTTGGGTTCTGCGCCCACATAAGGCGCGCAGGGCGTGCGTTATCCGGGTTAACAATAATAGTATAATGCGTGCGTGCATCCGGGTATTGGGCAAACACTTTCTGCAGAAGCTGTGGTGTGTCTGACAGTTCTACAGGTTTTGGCAATGACGAAGCAGGCGTAAGCCAGACCTGTAAGGACTGTTCGAACATGCTTATGGAACCCGCGTAAAAAGCAACGAACAGGAACAGGCTACAAAGAATACCCACCCAGCTATGCACCTCCCGGTAAACCTGCACAATGTCGGGGCGGATTTTCATGCTGTCGTAACTTTCACCAGTATTTCAAACAAAGCCCAGACAACCGTGGCCGCCCCCCCCAGCACGACCCATGCACACAGGCCAGAACGAAACAGAAAACAGCTTCCCATAACGCAAAGCCACACCAGCACGACAAGCCACATTAAAAACTGGGAGGAAACCGTTCGTGCTTCCCCTGTGGCATGGCACAGCAGACCCACCACAGCCATGCAGCCAAAGGAGAACATCATGCCGGGCACAATGGCTGCCACCAGCTTGGCAAGCCATTGCCGGTTAGTCAGTGGCCGGTTAGTCATGGCCATTTTTTCCAGACTGGAGCATGGCCATCAGTAAGGGGAAAAAACTACAAACGACCATAAGAAGAAGCACGACCATAAAACAGGCGCTTAGCGTGCTTTCCACGCCTCCGAGCAGGCAAACAGCCAGCCCGCCCAGCCCCATGGCGAAAAACTGACAAAACCGTGGATTAGGTCTGCGCGTAAAAATGCATTGATGCCGGGATGAAAGGTAAAACAGCACTCCACACAGCAGAGTGCACCCTCCGGCTCCAAACAGAAGCATGGCGGACATCAATGCCCCCCATGCTTCAGAGCCATCATCAACCCCGCATCCTGTCTTCCATACCTCATGATCTACGCCTTGCTATGGGGCAGAATCTGCCTGCTGGCCGCGCCGTGCCACTCTGTCAGATACGACAAAGTCCCGGCAGGCCGGAAAACCGCCCCGGTCATTCGAGAGAGCAGGCTCTGACAACGCAGCATGGCGGAACTGGCAAAACGTGCCCGCAAGATCATGTGGTTCATCAGTCTACCCCGCCACATCATATGAATAGGGGAGGTATATGCAATTGATAATTACTGTCAATAAAATCCGTACAATACAATCCAGGCACCGAACCCTCCTGTTGTGTTTAGGACACAACCCGGCACAAGTTCTGTTCATTCAGGCCACCTTTTGGCTTGATGGGGGAGGGCATATTCCCCACCTCCTGTCTGGTCAGACACGCAGACACTCAAAGAGTAATCCTGTTGCAACCCGGAGCAAACCGCCAGTTCTCTCATCTGGCTTACACAAAGTGCCCTGATTTTTAAAACCCCGACTCAACCCAAGCGCAGCCCTTGCATGCACTATAATGGGAATAAACTCATCACCTTGGATATTTCGCTTGCCAGAAAGAAGTGCCATAGTTACCAGCACTTAAAAAGAACAGGAGAACAGAACCCGGTGTACGCGGCGAGACATTTAATCTTTCCGATTATGTTTGGCTGCCTATTTGCTGCTCAAACTCTTCAGGCAGCACCGTATTCCGCCAGCGCGGACTTTGCAGAAGAACTCTCCAAAGCTGTGGGAGAGTCCTCTCCGCATGTTTTTTTTCCTAATGGAGATATAGCGGCACCACTGCATATTCCCCCGGCAAAAAAAGCTCCCGTACCGCCTCAACAGGCCAAAACATTACAGGCTCCCCCCGTACAGACCGCTTCTGTTACACCTCTGGTCAAGCCGCCTGCGCCGAATAATGCAGCACCAGCACCAGCACCAGCACCAGCACCAGTCGTTGAGTTGGATGAGAAGCAGATACAAGCAGAAACAGATCGGCTCCGGAGTCTTTTCCAAAAAGAAGTGCCCGCCGCCTTTACCCCAACCATTACTCAAAAAGACACATGGCTGGCACTTGCACGTCAGCAGATCAGCCAGTCTGGTTACACTATTCAGACACCGCAAGCCGTGGTGGTTGCAGACCGCAACCCCTCCGTGCAACGTGCATGTGTTATAGTAGCCCGCCCCGACACGCCAGAATGGACCATTATTGGCTGCACACGCATATCCACAGGCACAATTGGCCGCAAACATCATTATATTACGCCCGTTGGTATTTTTACCAATACTGCAGAAAGGCTCGGTTACCGTGCGCAGGGTACCAAAAATGAAAACGGGATCATGGGGAACGGTACCAAAGGCATGCGTGTCTGGGATTTTGGCTGGCAGGTCGCGGAGAAGGGGTGGCTTCCCAACCGTGAACAAGGTCCGATACGTCTTGAAATGCATGCGACAGATCCCGTTTTTCTGGAACGCAAGCTAGGACATATGGCCTCTGCCGGATGTATTCGTATTCCAGCCGCACTGAATATCTACATCGACAAAAATGGGCTGCTGGACGTGGAGTATGAGCGCAAGGCCGCAACCGACAAGCGTTTTCGTGCTCTTTTGCGATCAGACAGGACACCATCCACTCTGGCTGGAATGGCTGTTATTGTGGTGGACAGCGCATCTCCATCCAACGCTACAACAGCACAGGCTCCATCACCCAATCTTGTATCTGCCAGAATACCCAATTCGCCTATTCATTAGACTAAACGCGGCAGATGGCGCGTTTTTCAACCATGTTGCAGAACTGGTGGAACACACAAAGCGGGCCATACCTGATATGAGACACTCTTCCCCCCTTTTTACAGGGGCCATGGCTCCATCGCGCCAGCCAACGTCCCACCAGCTTTTTGCGGATCTGATAAACCGTGCTCTCACGCATGACCCCGTTCCTTACGGAGTTGTCTGGCCATGCGAGGACCACGCTCTGGCAGGATCGCTGGATGCCGCACAAAAGGGCATTATCCGGCCTGTTCTGATCGGGGATGACGCGCGCATTCAGACCATAGCGCGCAAAAACCGGATAGACCTGAGCCCTTATCAGATCATACCAGCGGCAACACCGGAAGCTGCGGCTCAAAAAGCTGTCGAACTGGCCAGAGCAGGCCATGTGCTGGGGTTAATGAAAGGCAGCCTGCATACAGATGCGTTAATGCATGCAGTGGTCTCTCCCACAAATGGTTTATGCACAGGCCGCAGAATCAGCCATGTTTTTCTGCTTGCTGTTCCGGGTTATGAAAAACTGCTTTTTGTCACCGATGCCGCCATTAATATTTGCCCCGATCTTTCAACCAAGCGCGATATTGTTCAAAACGCCATAGACCTGCATGCGGGGCTTGGACTAGGGCAACCCAAAGTTGCCATTCTCTCTGCGGTGGAAGTCATCAACCCCAAACTCCCCAGTACAGTGGACGCCGCGAGCCTGTGCAAAATGGCCGAACGTGGCCAGATAACAGGGGGAATACTCGATGGCCCCCTAGGTATGGACAACGCCATAGACCCCGAAGCCGCCAGAATAAAAAACCTGATGTCTCCTGTGGCCGGACAGGCGCAAATTCTGGTGACACCAGACCTGGAGGCGGGAAATATGCTGGCCAAAAACCTGATCTTCATGGCTCAGGCGGAATCTGCTGGTATAGCACTTGGCGCCAAGGTTCCCATTGTACTGACAAGCCGGGCAGACAGTGTGCAGGCCCGTCTGGCATCCGCAGCCATTGGCGCATTGTACGCCAGACATATGGCACAGCAAAACGCTGCTTTTTAAGTCGCCAGAATTCGCGGAAAAACATCCATGTCAGACGTTGTTCTTGTCTTCAATGCCGGGTCATCCAGTCTCAAGTTCACGGTTTTTCAGATAGACCAAAGACCGCTCATAAAAAAACTGATCAAAGGGCGGCTTGAGTATGATGTGGAGACGTTTCATTTTTTTGTATCAGATCAGAATGATCAGCTTATTGACAGCGCTACCTACCCACTCAGCCAGAAAAAACCACTGGAACATCTTCTGGACTGGCTGGCCGACCACGAACAGGGCCAGCACAACATTGCGGGGGTCGGCCACAGGATTGTTCATGGAGGGCCAGATCTTCAGGCACCCGTGCGGGTAACGCCAGAGATTTTGCGCCAACTGGAGGCCCTGACACCCTTTGCGCCACTCCACCAGCCGCAAACCCTTGCTCCGGCCCATGCCATAATGGCCTATCGGCCCGACCTGCTCCAGATTGCCTGTTTTGATACAGCTTTCCACAGCACCATGCCAGAAATCGCCCGCCTTCTACCGCTTCCGCGCCGATATGGGGAAAAAGGCGTCTGCCGGTATGGTTTTCATGGTCTTTCCTACGATTTTCTTACCCAGCGTCTGCGCCAGATTGATCCTCCGCTGGCAAACGGCCGTACTGTTCTGGCGCATTTAGGCAGCGGCGCCAGCCTGTGTGCGTTAAAGGATGGTAAAAGTCTGGAAACCACAATGGGCTTTTCCACCCTGGATGGGCTCATGATGGGCAGCCGGTGCGGGATGATAGACCCCGGCGCCCTGCTTTATATGATCAGGGAAGAAAAAGCGGACTGGAACACCATGGTCAACACACTGTACCACCAGTCCGGGCTGCTTGGAGTTTCTGGCGTATCGTCTGACATGCGCGTACTGCGCGAGCATATGGGCACGGAGCAGGACCCCACACTGCGCGAGCATATCCAGCAGGCCCTTGCCCTGTCCGCCTATCGGATTGTGGAAGAAATAGGCTCTCTCGCCGCTATTATGGGTGGGCTGGAGGGGCTGGTCTTTACCGCAGGAATAGGTGAACACGATGCTCTTTTGCGTCAGGATGTCTGTCTGGCGCTTGGCTGGCTGGGTCTCAAGCTGGACCATAAGGCTAACGAGACGCATGCCAGCATCATCAGTTGCCCCGATAGTGCAATCCGTGTGCGTGTAGAACCAACGCATGAAGAACTGGTGATCTGTCAGAACGTCCTGCCTTTTGTGCAGAATAACCCATAACTCCCCGGTTACGGGGGCGAAGCCGGCGGCAGGTTTTTCAGCTTTCGGTACAAGGTGGACCGGCTCACACCCAGCAGACGGGCAGCTGGAGCAATCTTGCCCTGCACCATGGCCAGAGCACCTTCTATGACCGTCCGTTCCGCCTCCTGAAAATCCGGCACCCCGGCTGCTCTTGCTCCCAGATCAAAACAGACACTGGCCACCTCCGGGCTGGCTATCCCTAACATGGAGCGCGCGGCATAGGTCGCTCCAACCACAATGCGCTTGTCGTCCAGAGCGATCATGGGCAGGGATATGCCATTCCCTTCACCCAGCAGTAAGACCGTTCTGTTGCGGAATGCTTCTAAAAAACTCCGTCGTTCCAGCCTGCGTGCGGCATCAATCAGCACAGCTTCCATCATGAGCGCCACACGGCCAGAAGGATCCGAACAAATGGAACTGGCGTCCAGCGCCCCGGCAACACAGCCATCCGGTCCATAAAACGGTACGGCCGAGCAGGTCAGATACCGCAGTTTTGTGCACCAGTGCTGGTCCCGGTGCACGGTCACTGGCTGCCCCTCGACCAGACAGGTGCCTATTCCATTGGTTCCGGCCACAGCTTCCGCCCAGTTGGCGCCGGGCCACAGATGCCAGCGCCGACACCCTTTTTCAAACGGTTGAGCGCCCCGGCGGGCAACAACAATACCTGCCGGGTCGGCCAGCAGCACATTATAATCCAGCGTGGAAACAATACCATGCAGCCGGTCCAGCTCCGGGTCCGCTATCTTCATGGTCACTCCCATGCGCTCGCGTGCCTGCCGCAGTTCGGCCGAACACAGAATATCCGTACCCAGCGTGGTGTCTGTGGGAATGGCATATTGCTCGGCGCAACGACGCCATGAGTTGCGAAGCAGCGGGGATAACCCGGACCACACGCCGGGGGACAAAGTGAGTGAATTCATATGGCCTGTCCGTCCACAAAAAATGTATCTGGCGTGTATTACGTTTCGGATATGCGACACTTCGCATTCTGCCTTCTCAAATACACGTGAGCCAAATTATCCGCAGACTTCACCCTTTGGCATATCTCCCCATAATTGAATGCATACCCGCTTCACTCTGTTCGTTCGTACGGAATGGAGCGGAATAATTTCGTTATATCTTCCAACCCACACGGCAGTATTGCCCGGGGGCAGACATGCAGATTGCACACGATATTCTTCTGCGTTCCTACCGTTCCATGCGGACCATCCGTGATTTTGAGGAACGACTTCATGTAGAGTTCGCAACCGGAGACATTCCGGGATTTGTTCACCTGTACTGTGGTGAGGAGGCATCCGCCGTGGGTGTCTGCGCTCATCTGAGCAATACGGACACAATCGCCAGCACCCATCGTGGCCATGGCCACTGCATTGCCAAAGGCGTGGGCGTGGATGGCATGATGGCCGAAATTTATGGGCGCAAAACCGGAGTATGCCACGGCAAGGGCGGGTCCATGCATATTGCGGACCTCTCCCTCGGCATGCTCGGCGCCAATGGCATTGTTGGGGGGGGGCCTCCCCTGATCTGCGGTGCTGCTCTTTCGCACAAGGTGCTCAAGGATGGTGGCGTTGCCGTAGCATTTTACGGCGATGGCGCTTCCAATGAGGGCACAACACTGGAAAGCCTGAATCTGGCCATGGTCTGGCAGCTACCTGCCGTCTTTGTCTGCGAAGACAATGGTTATGGCGAGGCAACAGGAGCGTCCTACGCCTGTGCGGGCACACAGAAGGCGCGCGCGGCAGGCTTTGGCATGCCGTATTTTGACTGCGACGGCACAGACTTTTTTGCCGTGCATGAGGCCGCCGGGCAAGCCATAGCCCATGCCCGTGCGGGCCACGGCCCGGTCATGCTGCATGTTCATCTGGCACGCTGGTATGGTCATTTTGAAGGTGACGCCATGACCTACCGTGCCAATGGCGAAGCAGCCAGAGAAAGAGCCGAGCATGACTGCCTGCAAAACTTCCGCAAGCACGTAACGGAAACAAGCCTGCTCGATCTGTCCGCGCTGGATGACATTGACACCAGCGTGAAGGACGAAATCGAGGCCGCCGTAAAAGCCGCCAAAAACGCCCCATTACCTGAACCTGCCGACCTGCAGGCAGACGTCTACGTATCTTACTGAACTACGCGCAATACGGAGTATTCTCATGTCCAAAAAAAGCTTCCGTCAGGCCATTAATGAAGCCTTGCGCCAGGAAATGCAGCGTGACCCGCGCGTTATTCTTATGGGAGAAGATATTGCAGGCGGGCAGGGTGGTTCTGCTGGCATTGTGGATGCATGGGGTGGCGTGCTGGGGGTTACCAAAGGGCTTTATACCGAATTTGGCCCTGAGCGGGTGTTTGATACCCCCATTTCCGAAGCATCCTATATTGGGGCGGCCGTAGGCGCTGCCGCAACTGGCCTGCGCCCTGTCGCTGAGCTGATGTTTGTGGATTTTGTTGGCTCCTGCCTCGATCAGATCATGAATCAGGCTGCCAAATTCCGTTACATGTTTGGCGGCAAAGCCCGTACACCACTGGTCATCCGGGCCATGTATGGCGCTGGCTTTAATGCGGCTGCACAGCATAGTCAGGCGCTTTACCCGCTCTTTACCCATATTCCGGGGCTGAAAGTTGTTGTTCCTTCATCTCCATACGAAGCAAAAGGCCTGCTGATCGAAGCCATAAGAGATGATGACCCCGTCATCTTTCTGGAAAACAAGGTCATGTATGATGATGAGGAGGAAGTGCCCGATGAGCCCTATTCCATCCCGTTCGGAGAAGCAAACCTGACACGGGAAGGCGATGACGTGACCATTGTTGCTTTTGGCCGCATGGTCAATTTTGCCAACGAAGCCGCCGACAGGCTGGAAAAAGACGGCATAAGCTGCACGGTTATAGACCCCCGCACCACATCCCCGCTGGATAGCGCCACCATACTGGAATGTGTGGAAGATACGGGGCGGCTGGTCATTGTCGATGAATCAAGCCCACGCTGCAATATGGCAACAGATGTGGCCGCTCTTGTAGCGGAACAGGCGTTTGACGCACTCAAAGCCCCCATACGTCAGGTTGTGCCTCCACACACGCCGGTACCTTTCGCCACCGTACTGGAAAAACTCTACCTCCCGGATGCAGCCCGCATTGAATCGGCGGTTCGTTCGGTCATGGCCTATAAAAAAACAAAGCAGGATGCCTGAGCAATGACAGACCTTATTACCCCAATCACAATGCCCAAATTTGGTCTGGCCATGACCGAGGGTAAAATTACAAGCTGGAACATTCCCTCTGGCGCACATGTGGAAGCCGGGCAGGAAATTGCAGACATAGAAACCACCAAAATCACCAATGGTTACGAAAGCCCGGCCTCTGGCACGCTTCGCCGCCGGATTGCAACGGAGGGAGAAACTCTGCCTGTAGGTGCCCTTTTGGGTGTTCTGGCCGAGCCTGCCGTGAGTGATGCGGATATTGATGCCTTCATTGCAAAATTTCAGGCTGATTTTTCATCCGGCAGCACGGCCGACACGCAGGCTGATCACGCAGAACCTATTATGGTCAGCGTTGGAGACCTGACACTGCGTGTGCAGGAAGCCGGGCAGGGCGATGCAACGCCTGTCCTGTTCATACATGGCTTTGGTGGGGACCTGGGCAACTGGATGCTCAACCAGAACGCTCTTTCCACCGACCGGCGCACGATCACCTTTGACCTGCCGGGGCACGGGGGGTCATCCAAAAACGTGGGGGATGGAACTCCGGCAGGCTTTGCAGCAACAACTGCGGCTTTGCTGGATAAGCTGGCGATAACGAGCGTACATGTTGTTGCTCACTCACTTGGTGGGGCTATTGCACTGGATCTTGCCAGAACCTGCCCGCAAAAAGTGGCGTCCCTTTCCCTCATTGCCCCTGCGGGGTTGGGGCAGGGCATCAATATGGATTTCATCGAAGGATTTATCTCCGCCGATCGTCGCAAGACCCTCGAGCCTGTCCTGAATTATCTGGTGCATGACAAAACCCTGATTTCTCGCCAGATGGTTGAAGACATTATCCGCTTCAAACGTCTGGATGGCGCAATTCAGGGTCTGCAGACAATTGCCAAAGCCTGCTTCCCCCATGGCAGGCAGGCAGAGGACCTCAGACCCGTTCTGGTCAGCTTTTCCGGACCGGCTCAGATCATCTGGGGGGAGGCGGACGAGGTCTTGTCACCCGATGATGCCAAAAACCTGCCAGATACCATACCCGTTACCCTGCTCCCCCTGACCGGCCATATGCCACAACTGGAAAAAGCAGCAGACGTTAACGCAGCACTCATAAAATTTGTAAAATAAGCCACAAACACTTTCCCTTGCAGCGCAATTTTCTGCTGCAAGGGATTTTGAAAAATAATTCTACCAGCCTCTTTAAATCCTGAGTTCCCCAGACATATGCTCCGAGCATTCTGTTCCGGAAATGAGACAGTTTCTGTAGCGGCCGAACACAGGCGCGTGAAATCATACGCATAACAACTATATTATATCAATTTATTTTATATATTCCCCCAAAGAACCCTGACCGAATACCGCATCACGGTTAGTGACCTTGATTGATTATGAGATAACCCCACCACGCTGCATCTGTTTTTACAACAGCAGCCTCCATGACGGAGACCTCTTATGCTGTTTGGCAAAAAGCCGAAACGGCTCCTGCTGACCTTAAGTTTGTATGGAGCCAGCATGCCTTTATTAACGCCGGTACCATCCCATGCGGCGGATATTACTTTAGGGATTATTGGCCCGCATGAATATGACCTGCCCGTAGACTACAAGCCATTTAACGTGCTCGTCCAGTATGGGAATGGCAATGCATCTGGCAACAGCTATAATAGTACGGGCCAGCGTGTACCCGCCCATGGCGGCAGTCACACATGGTCCGGGTTAACCAAATACGTGCATTTTCGTACATTTGATGCACTCCCACATGTAGGTTTCGCTTTTGAGGTCATACAATCTGAAAACTATACTCTGGCAGGCGGCACAAATTACGGTGGGCTGGGCGGAACAATAGTTGGACCCGCCGCATGGTTTAAACCCGATGCACACAGCACGCTTGGTTTTCAAACATTCCTGCAAACCCCATCTGGCACACGGGATACTTTAGCCTCGGGGTACTGGGCCAATATATCGAGCATTATTTTTGATTATGAATGGAAACATTTTAGTTTTGATGGTGATATAGGGACTGTTGTTGGCTCAACAAAACATAAGACAGGCCAACATAGTTATTCACCCGGTGTTGTTTTTTACAGCAATTTACGCTTTAGCTGGAAAGCAACAAAACTGATCGAACCTTATTTTGCTTTTGACTGGCAGAATGTTGGTGGAACATATGACCAGAGCGCACATTCAGACCTGAACAACTCCAGCAGCCGGGAAATAGCACCCGGGCTTGGTGTCATGTTCAATATCAGTCGGACAATCAGTTTTACGGCGCGTTATGCCCATTCCGTAGAAGGCCGCAACACGCCGGAAACAAATGCTTATTATGTTAAATTCCTCTACCTGTGGCCATAGCACAGAATACCAACAGGCTTGCTCCAGATTTTAGAACATAAGTGTGTCATGGAGGAGTTTGAAATTCAGAATAAGAATGACCCCCGCAACAAGCCAGGAAAGAACAGCAAGAGGGCGGGAAATAGCAAAAGGGCCCATCAGTTTGCGGTCTGAAACGAACAGAACCAGAGGAACGACCGCAAAGGGCAATTGCATGGATAGCACAACCTGACTGGCCATAAGTAACTGGCCAACACTTGCGTTACCATACAGCACAAATCCAACCATAACCGGAACAATTGCCAGTCCACGGGTTAAAAGCCGCCGTGCCCAATGTGGCAGTCTGAGATGTAAAAATCCTTCCATGACAATCTGCCCGGCCAGCGTTCCCGTGATGGTTGAATTTGTGCCCGCTGCCAGCAGGGCCAGACCAAACAGGGTCGAGGCAACGCCCAGCCCCAGAAGAGGGGAGAGCAGGTGGTAAGCATCCTGAATTTCGGCCACATCCTGATGCCCCGTTGTATGGAACGCGGCCGCAGCAACAATCAGAATGGCGGCATTAATAAACAAGGCGAGCATGAGCGCTATTGAACTATCCCATGTAGCCCAGCGTATGGCGTCCCTACGGCCACGTTCCGTCCGCTCATAGGCGCGGCTTTGCACAATGGAAGAGTGCAGGTACAGGTTGTGGGGCATAACAGTCGCCCCGATAATGCCGATCGCAATGTACAGCATCTCGCTATTGGTCAGGATTGAAAGCGAAGGCTTCATCCCCGCCAGAACAGCCGCCAACGGTGGAGCGGCGGCCACAAGCTGCACAGCAAAACACAGGGCAATAATGCTTAAAAGCCCAATGATAAACGCCTCCAGATACCGAAACCCACGGTTCATGAGGAACAGCACCAGCAGGGCATCAAGGCTGGAAATCAATGCGCCGCCCATCAGGGGAATATGGAAGAGCAACTGTAATGCAACAGCGGTGCCAATAACCTCTGCCAGATCACACGCTATGATAGCCAGTTCGCAGGTTATCCAGAGCAGTGCATTAAGCACGGGATGAAAACGCTGCCGGCATGCCTGTGCAAGGTCCAGCCCGGTTGCAATACCCAGACGGGCAGAAAGAGCCTGCAATAAAACAGCCATGAAATTGGACAACAGGATAACAGACAGCAAAACATAGCCGAACCGTGCGCCACCTTGCAGGTCCGTTGCCCAGTTACCGGGGTCCATATACCCGACGGACACCATATACCCTGGCCCCACATAGCTTAAAAAGCGCCGCATCCAATGGGTATCATCCTTCGGTACATGGATGCTGGCGAAAGCCTCCGGCAAGGAGTGCCGACTATCAATATGATCGGAATGAAAAACAGGTGGCTGCATTATTTCTGGCGCTCAGGCAATCCAGCTTGCGTGGCATAAGCTAGGCTTTGCCCAGAAGCACGCGACAAGATTCCGGGAAAAAGTACTTTATTGGTCCTCATTCCTGAACTGTGGCAACAGATACGCCATCGGGCAAGTCCCAACATGTTCCTGAACACAGCTATTAACCCGTAAAATCCAGCCAGACCTGTGCCCGCACGTTTTATTATAGTGTATGACAACGCATGACAGATCACGCATAACCGCAAGCTAACTGCTTTATTCCGCCAGAAGATTACGCCATGACCGTACAGCCTATTGTTCTTTTCCCCGATCAGCGTTTGCGTCAGATTGCCACGCCTGTCACCTTATTCGACAGCACATTACGCATTCTTGCCACAGACCTGCGGGACACGCTCCGCGCTGCTCATGGACTAGGCATAACCGGCCCGCATATCGGTGTTGGCCAGCGCGTGATTGTTCTGGAACTGCCAGATTGCAATGAACCCGAGACCTACATTAACCCGGAAATTATCTGGCAATCCGAGAATACGATCCAGAACGAAGAAGGAAGTCTATCCATGCCGGGCATATCCGCCACAGTTGTGCGTCCGGCAAAGCTCAGAATCCGGTATGCAGACCTGAACGGCCATATGCAGGAAAAAGAGGCGGACGGCCTGCGGGGGGTCTGCTTGCAGCACGAGATTGACCAATTGAATGGCGTGTTCTGGCTTCAAAAACTCTCCAGCCTCCGGCGGAACCGCCTTATGGCCCGGTACAGAAAACTCAGGACGTCATGAGCAGAATATCAGGCAACCGTTGAGCACCCACACCCTGAGCAGACATTTTATGATTTCAAGGGGGAGTGGAGGTCCGGGCGGGAATCGAACCCACATACGCGGATTTGCAGTCCGCTACATCACCATTCTGCCACCGGACCAACGGTGTATGGTGGGAGCGTTATGTCTGTTTCTTTCAAATTGGTCAAGCCGTTGTGTTGTGCCAATTTTAAAACAGTATGTCAGACAGACTCCCGCCCATGGTCGGCGCGGGTCAACCGGGTAGATGGCCAATCAGGAGGGAATGCAACATGAATGCCCATGTGGCCACCGCCATGCTTCAAGGAGAACAGTCAATGGACGCAACCATGTATGCCCAAGCACGCAACCTGATGGTGGACGACCAGCTGCGCCCATCTGAGATCACCGATTCGCGCATTCTGGATGTCATGCGTCACCTCCCGCGTGAGGAGTGTGTACACCCCGATCTGCGCAATGCCGCTTACGCAGATACCAGTCTGCCACTGGCGCAGGGCCGTGTTTTGTCACAGCCGCTCCTGACCGCCCGCCTTGTGCAAGCGGCACAACCAGCAGCCGGGCAGTCTGTTCTGGTTGTGGGGGCTTCCACCGGTTACACCGCAGCCCTTTTTGCACAGCTTGGCCTTTCTGTGACTGCGCTCGAATCCAACCCCGAACTGGCGCAGATCGGGCAGGCCTTCTGCAAGACACAGGCTCCGGCCGTGACCTGGCAGCGCGGACCTCTTGCCGAAGGATTAGCTGGTCCGGCTCCATATGATCTGATTTATTTTGATGGCTGCATTGCAAATCTCCCTGATTTTTGTGACCAGCAGCTTTCCGCCAAAGGCTGTATAGTAGGCCTGCTCCAGAGTGGCTCATCTCTCCCCGAAGCCTTTAGTGCAGTCAGGGAGCCCGGATATTCCAAGCCGTTCAGGCTGACATTTTTGTTCGAGGCACAAGCGCCGCGCCTGCCGGGCATGACGCCCGAACACGCTTTTTCCTTTTAAAAACAGCTCGGAAAAACATCTCATTTTCCATCCGTCACAAACTATAAATTGGAATTTAATCTCGCATCATGGCAAGGAACGGTGCCGCAAACATATTGCGGTCACTGCAAGCGGGAGCAGCCTCATGCGACGTATTTGCGAAACCGTCCTGACTCTGGCGGTCATACTGTGCGGCACAGCCGCATGGGCGCAAAAATACGATGGAATCGGCTCCCCTTCCTTTATCCCGCACACACTTCAGGAATCTCTAGCTGCCGCATATCTGACCAACCCGACCCTACAGGCTGCACGCGCCTCACTCCGCGCCACGGATGAAACATTACCGGCTGCTCTTGCAGGCTGGCACCCTACTGTAACCGGGCAGGTTGGTCTTTCGTACTACAATGGGATCAATGATTATCAGGGGGTTGGACACCCCCGCACGCACCAATCCCTGCGCCGTTACGATACACCGGGGTATTCGGCGGGTGTCGCAATCAATCAGCCAATTTATACCGGGGGCAGAACCACATCCGCCACGCATGAGGCTGTTAATCAGGTCATGGCGGCGCGGGCGCATCTTATTTCGGTTGAACAGCAGGTCTTCAAACAGGTGGTCAGCGCTTATGTGGGTGTGATTGAAGACGAGCAGCTCCTACAGCTCAATATCAACAATGAACGGGTTTTACAGCAGCAGTTGCGCGCGACAGACGAGCGTTACAGGGTGGGGGAAATTACCCAGACCGATGTTGCGCAGGCGGAAGCTGCCTACGCGTCCGCACAGGCCACACGCCAGCAGTCCGAAGGCACGTTGCAGACCGCTCAGGCAACCTACATGCAGATTATTGGCATGGCACCGCCCCCTAATCTGGTGCCTCCACAGCCCCTGATCCTGCCTGTCAAAAATGAGCAGACTGCCGCTGCACTGGCGGTCAGGAACAATCCTGATGTTATTCACGCACTTTTTACCGAAGCATCACACAAGGATTCCGTGGGGGTTGCCATGGCGGCCATCCTCCCCAAAATTTCCGCGACCATGGGGTATCAGCATCAGGTCAACCAGGCTCTGAACAACCAGATCAACGACAGCAAATACGCGGCCCTCAACTTCAATATTCCCATTTATCAGGGAGGATCGGAGTATGCCGCAGTCCGTCAGGCCAAGCAGCTTGCGCAGGAAGCACACCGTGAGGTGGACATCCAGCGCCGTGCCGCAGCTCAGGACGCTGTTTCCAACTGGCAGAAACTGGTCACCTATCAGGCTTCCATCGCAAGCAACCGGGTCGCGATCAAGGCAGGCACTATTGCACTGGGTGGGGTGGAACGTCAGGCCATGGTCGGCACCAGCACAACGCTTTCCGTCCTCCAGCAGCAGGAGAGTCTGTTGCAGGCTCAGGTCGCTCTTGTACAGAGCCTGAGCAACATGGTCATGGCCTCCTACAACGTAGCCGCAGCCATTGGACGCCTGACCGCTGCCGATCTGAAGCTGAATGTTCCCCTTTATGATGACAAAGCATACTATAACGCGGTAAAGGATCGGTTATGGGGGTTGAACGATTACGCGCTCAACCAGCCGGGTCGATAATGTTAAGCCAGCAGTGGCAGGGATGTTTGTATGGTGTCGCCTCAGGACTCATCTGAAGAAACAGGTAAATCCGTAGCGGATACCCTGTCTTCCATTCGGCAGGTACTGCATGATGAGCACCTTTCGGCTACAGCAGAACATGCCCCGGAGCCGCAGGATGACCAGGACGGGGATGTGCTTGTCCTCTCTCCATCCATGATGGATTCTGCACAGCCGGGAGCAAAAGAGGCTCTCACCGCCCCCACCCGTACCACGGATACAGCTCAGGCAGGCGGCAATGCCGATCTTGTGCAATCGCGGGCCGTGGATCAAGATGAAGTGTTATCTGTAACGGATCTCAGGCAGATCGAACTCAACAAAAAGGCTGAACATACCATGTCTGGTCCACTGCCCATCCCATTGAATGACGAAACGGTTTCCGATACCGCCAACTCATTTGCTGTCCTGCAGAAAAGCCTGCAGGAAAAATATCTTAGAGAACATGAGGAGAGAAAAGTGGCTGTCACGCATGAAGGGTCTCTGACGGTTGAAGACATCGTGCGCCAGGAAGTGCGCGTTTTCCTCAAAAAATGGCTTGATGCCCATCTGGCAGGCATTGTTCAGGCTGCTGTACGCAAGGAAGTTGAACGCCTGACGCAGCGCGGTCTGTAAGGTTTCCTTCCATTCCATCTGCCTGTAATCCTGCAGGAACAGGCAGATGGAATGGAATCCTGTGGTCTGTTATTTGCTTTGCAAAGGCGGGGGCTAGATGCCTTCCGCCTTTTTTACGTGGTGTGGTTGGATAAATATGCTGAACAAGACTTTTGAGCCTGCACAAACAGAAAACCGGCTGTACGAACTCTGGGAAAGCAGGAAGGCTTTCTCTGCCCAGCCAGCAAGCGACAAAAAACCTTTTACCATCATGATCCCGCCACCCAACGTTACCGGCACCCTGCATATGGGCCATGCGTTGACCATGACCTTGCAGGATACCCTGATCCGCTGGAAGCGCATGCAGGGGTTTGACACCCTTTGGCAGCCCGGAACGGACCACGCAGGCATCGCAACGCAGATGGTTGTCGAGCGCACTCTGGCAGCCGAAGGCAAAACAACCCGGCAGGATATGGGGCGCGATGCTTTTATTGAGCGCGTCTGGCAGTGGAAGGAAGAATCAGGCGGCGGCATTACCCGCCAGCTACGCCGCCTTGGCGCATCGCTCGACTGGTCGCGTGAGCGCTTTACCATGGATGAAGGTCTCTCCCGCGCAGTCAGGGAGGTCTTTGTTTCCCTTTACAGAGATGGCCTGATTTACCGGGACAGGCGTCTGGTCAACTGGGACCCCGCCTTCCGCTCCGCCATCTCTGACCTGGAGGTGGAAAGCAGGGATGTGGCGGGCAATCTATGGTATATCCGCTATCCGGTTGAAGGACAGGGGGACACAACCATTACAGTTGCCACAACCCGACCCGAGACCATGCTGGGCGACACAGCCGTAGCCGTTCACCCCGAAGATGAACGTTACAAGGACCTGATAGGAAAATTCGTTCGCCTGCCCCTGACTGGCCGACTGATCCCAATTGTAGCGGATGAACATTCCGACCCGGAAAAGGGGACAGGTGCGGTCAAAATTACACCTGCACATGACTTTAATGACTTTGAAGTCGGCCGCAGGCACCAGCTCCCCATGCCCAGCATTCTGGACGAGCAGGCGCGCATTATGCTGGACGAGATAGAAGAAGAACTGAGCACGCAGGACGGTCTGGCGGACCCCGCTTTTGTGCGCTCACTGGCTGGCACCACGCGCGAGGATGCGCGCAGGATTATTGTCGCCAGGCTGGAAGAAACCGGATGGCTGGAAAAAATTGAACCTCACCGTCATCAGGTTCCGCACGCAGAGCGGGGGGGCGCGGTTATTGAGCCCCGCCTGACCACCCAGTGGTATTGCGATGCAGCCAAACTTGCCGGACCTGCCATTGAGGCCATTACTTCTGGCCGGGCCAGCTTTATTCCCAAACAGTGGGAAAATACCTTTTTTGCATGGATGCGGGACATCCAGCCATGGTGCATTTCCCGACAGTTGTGGTGGGGACACCGCATTCCAGCATGGTATGGGCCAGATGGGCATGTATTTGTTGCTCATGATGGTGAAGACGCACAGAATCAGGCTCAGGCGCATTACGGCAAGGTAGAAATCCTGACACAGGACGAGGACGTGCTGGATACGTGGTTTTCGTCTGCCCTATGGCCATTTTCAACACTTGGCTGGCCGGACAAAACGCCCGAACTCGACCGATATTACCCAACGGATGTTCTGGTAACCGGTTTCGACATCATCTTCTTCTGGGTTGCCAGAATGATGATGATGGGCCAGCACTTCATGCACGATGTACCATTCCGCAACATCTTCATTCATGGCCTGGTCCGCGACGAGCATGGACAGAAAATGTCCAAAAGCAAAGGCAATGGCATTGATCCTCTGGAACTGATCGAGGATTACGGCGCAGATGCCATGCGCTTTACCATTTGCGCACTGACCGGCATTGGGCGGGACGTCAAGCTCGGCCGCAAACGAGTGGAAGATTACCGCTCCTTTATTACCAAACTCTGGAATGCCGCCCGCTTTTGCGAAATGAACGGCGTGCGCGCACCAGTCAGCTTTGACCCCACGCAGGTCAGCTCTCCGCTAGGGCGCTGGATTCTGGCTGAAGCCGCGACTGCCATTGCCGATGCCACCCGCGCACTGGATGCCTATCGTTTTGATGAATACGCACTGACCTGCTACCGCTTTGTCTGGAACCGTTTTTGTGACTGGTTCCTGGAATTTGCCAAACCGGTCTTTAATTCCACCAACGATCAGGAAGCGTCTGAAATCCGCGCCGTTGCGGGCCATGTGCTGGGCCTTATCCTGCGTCTGCTGCAACCTGTAGTGCCATTTGTTACAGATACACTCTGGCACGAATTCGGTTTTGGTGAGGAAGGTAGCCTGATCGCTGCGCAATGGCCTGACCCCGTTGCTCCCACTGGAGCAGACGAAGCCATGGCCGAATGTGAGCAGATCATTCGCCTGATTACGGAAATCCGCACAGTCCGGGCGGAAATGAACGTCCCGCCATCACAGACGGCCCCTGTACTCCTCAAGGATGCTGCACCATTAACGCTGGAGCGTATCGGACGGTGGCAGGAAGCCATCTGCCGTATGGCCCGTGTAACCCAGACCAACTCGCTTGCGGGGGATATTCCCAAAGGCTCCGCTCAGGCCGTTGTGGATGAAGCTACCGTCATCATTCCGCTGGAAGGGCTGATTGATCTGGCCGTTGAACGCGAGCGCCTAAAAAAAGAACTGTCCAAAGCGGAAGATGAAGTTGCCAAGACCGACAAAAAACTCGGGAATGAAAACTTCGTCAGCCGTGCCAAACCAGAAATCGTACAGGAAATGCGTGATCGTCTGGAAAATCAGCAGGGTGAATGTGCGCGACTCAAAGCGGCCCTGTCCCGTATCGCCTGACCAAACAGGCCCCACAAACCCGATATAAATGTGGGGCCATCTGATTGAAGGAGATCATCCACATGGCGGAAACAGCAGTGCTGGGTGGAGGATGCTTCTGGTGTCTGGATGCCGTTTACCGCCAGATACGTGGTATAATCTCTGTTGTTCCCGGTTATGCGGGGGGTACATCTTTGCATCCCACATACCAGCAGGTCTGCTCCGGACGAACGGGGCATGCCGAAGTTGTTCGACTGGAATGGGATCATTCCGTGCTGAATTACCGCCAGATATTGGACTGCTTTTTCACATTACATGACCCCACAACCCTGAACAGGCAGGGGCATGATGTTGGGAGTCAGTATCGGTCTGTTATTTTTTATACATCCACGGAGCAGCGAGACATTGCCCGCACGGCCATAAACAGCATAACCGATAGCAATTTATGGGGAGCCAGACCCGTAACCGAGCTTCTGCCGCTGGATACGTTCTGGCCCGCAGAATCTGAACACCATGATTACTACACCCAGCACCCCTATGCCGGGTATTGTCAGGCTGTTATTGCGCCCAAAGTGGCCAAGGCCCGGCAGACTCTTGGCACAATGATACTACAGCCTGAAGCATAGTTATTCACGGCTGTCATCTGGCAGGAAAAAACGGTCGCTCTCCTCATCATAGTCGAAGAGTTCCGCAAAACGTGTCCAGCCGATAATGGTCTGAAGTGTCTGCCGTGCATAATCGGGAGACATGCAGGCTTCCAGTTCGTCCCGGAAGCGCTCGGCTTTAACGCTATGTGTCGGACGCTCATCCAGCAGGGTGCAGATCATTTTAACCAATGGCACATGGTGCCTGAGCGCATGGCTCATAATGGCTTTGCGCTCATCCAGATCGCTCAATACAAAATGAACGCCCTCGTTGGTCAGGAGGATGTCTCCATCCTCCAGTTCGGCCAGAGCCAGCAACTCCAGAGATTCTCCAAGCGGGAACAGATCATCCAGTTCAAGCTGTAATTTTTCTGCAAGAACAGGCAGATCAGCTCGTCCGTTCAGCGGTGGTGCAGCCAAAGCCTCCATCATGCCAATCATCATGGTAATGGACACGGGCACCAGAGCCCTGAACCCCGGCACAACAGAAGATGCGGCCGAAGACCGATGCATCATATCCGCTTCCGAGATAATAGGTGCGCGCTGCGTCATCAGCGCATAAATATGATCGACCAGTTGGCGGAAGGCCACATCTTCGCGATTGCGGGGGTGAGGGAAGAGAACAGGCAGAACATGGGCAATACGACCGGGATTGGAGGACAAAATCACAATCCGGTCACACATCAACACGGCTTCTTCAATGTTGTGTGTCACAATCAGCATGCTCTGCACGGGCAATTTGTTGTCCGACCAAAGCTCCACCAGATCAGTCCGCAGGTTTTCAGCTGTCAGGACATCCAGCGCGGAAAACGGCTCATCCATCAGCAGCAGGGCAGGGTTGACCACCAGTGCCCGGGCAAGGCCCACGCGCTGCTGCATGCCGCCCGAAAGCTCCTTGGGCCAAGCGTTCTCATACCCGCCAAGACCGATCAGGTCGATTGCACTTTCCACCAGTAAATCGCGCTCCGCAGCGGGCACACCCTTTGCATCCAGACCCAGAGCCACGTTCTCCTCAATGGTCATCCACGGGAAAAGTGCAAAGGACTGAAAAACAACAGCAACATCGGGTGTTGGCCCTTTAAGGGGTTCTCCCTCCCACAAAACCTCGCCCGATGTGGGGGGGAGCAGCCCGGCAATAATCCGCAACAACGTCGATTTGCCCGACCCTGAACGCCCCAGAAGTCCAACAATCTCACCTGCATGAATAGTCAGGTTCACATCATCAAGCACCTGCACATCCGCAGTGCTATCTTTATGGTAGAATTGTCGAATATTGCGCAGTTCCGCCAGCACTGTCTGTTGTGACGCAGCACGCCCGGGTTGAGAGGGAAACACCATTCCAGGTTAATCCGTTCAATTCAGTTTCAGACGGCGAGAAACATAATCAGATAAAGGACGCCATAAAAAAGCGTTCAAGGCCATCATAAACAGGCACATGGCAACCGCGCCAAAGGCTACGGTATTCACATCGCCACGGGCGGCAGCCATGGCCACAAAACTGCCAAGACCACGCACATTCAGTGTAGTCTGCCCCCACTGGAGCCACTCCACAGCAATGGCGGCATTCCATGCGCTACTGGTTGCAGCCACAAGGCCTGCCAGATAGTACGGTAAAATCCCCGGCAGCAACACCTTGCGCCACCATAGGCCACCTGTAACATTCAGGTTACGCGCAACCTCCAGCAGATCGGGCGGATAGGCACCTGCGCCCGCCAGAACGCCCAGCGCAATATACCATTGCGCTCCCAGCACAATGAGCGGAGATTGCCAGAACGCTGGTATAAACGGACAGGCGACCAACCCGGCTGCCCATAACGGAAATAGCAGATTAACGGGAAAAACAGCGCAAGACTGGATAAGTCGCTGCATACGCCCCGCATAAGATGATTTAAGCCCAAGCCAGACACCAAGGGGTATCCAGATCAGGGAGACCAGCCCCACCATGACAAAAACACGCAGCCCGGTCATGCCACCACACAGCACAACAGTAAAAAGGGCAGACAATCCATAAGTTGCATGCAGGGATGGCCACGCCAGAACGCCAGAAAGCAGAACGCCAGAAAGCAGGACGACTACAACAGCCAGAGACACCACAATCCAACCGCTTTGGCGTGCATCTCCTTCAACCCTGTGTTTCTGGGTATAGCGCGCTCCAATGGGCAGGCGGCTGAACCTGCGCACGGCATTGACACAGAACAGAACACACAGGCGGAAGAGGTGGGTACGCCGCAAAAGCTTGAGAAACCACGGTTCCGCAAGGTGCGGCTCCCCAACCTTGCCGGGTTGAAAACGCACCGCCCAGGCTGAAAGCGGGCGAAACAGAATCTGGTCAAAAACAACAATAATAACCAGCATGCAGGCAAGTGCCGCCAGCAACGCTCCTACATTGCGCTCACTGGCTGCTTGCCAGACATAAGAGCCAATGCCCGCAAAAAGCCAGTTATGGCCATCCAGCACCATGCTCTCGGCGTACAATGCCGCAAACCAGCTTCCCCCCATGGAAAGCATGGTTTTGCGCAATAGTGCAGGAATGGCAAAAGGTACCTCCAACTGCCAGAACTTCTGCCACGCCGTAAGACCAAAGCTGCAGACTACGTCTTCCAGTTCAGCCGGAACACCATCAAACCGTTGGCAGAGTACCAGCACCATACCCCAGAACTGGCTGCACCAGATGGTCACGATGACCACCACCTCCGCCCCCACGGCCTGTGTGGGCATATGTCTTTGCACAAAGGGCAGAACAAGAAGCGGAAGAGCCAGAACAGGAAAAGACTGCCCGACATCCAGCAAAGGCAGCAGGCATTTGGCAGCCCCGCGGCTCCGGAAGATAAACGCCACGCACAACAGAGCCGAAACAAGGGACAAAGCCAGCCCAAGCAGCATACGCCCTATGGTTTGCACCGCGTAATCAGGCAGATACACAAGCCCTAACGGCAGAGCTTCCACAACATCAGGCAATACGGGACCATTGGACGGAAGATATGGAGCGCAGAGAAGAATAACAGAAAAAACAAAAAATCCGGCAAGCCATATTCCGCGCCTTTGGCCGCAGAATGCGGACAATGAGGAGCATAACTCCGGAGAAAACGGAAATTCCTGCTGCCGGTCGCTCATGACGCTCCCGTTCCCGTACTGCCAAACCCTCCCGCACCGCGTTCGGTTTTGTCCAGGTCATCGCATTCAATCCAGATTGCGCGGATAACGGGCGCAAGAACAGCCTGCGCAATACGCATGCCGGGCTCTATGACAAAAGCTTCCTGCCCGGCGTTCATCACAATAACACCAATCTCGCCGCGGTAATCTTCATCAATGGTACCCGGCGCATTTGGCAGGATAATTCCGTGCTTAAGAGCCAGCCCGGAGCGAGGACGTACCTGTAATTCATACCCGGCAGGAAGGGCAATGCTCAGCCCGGTCGGGACAAGCCCCCTCTGCCCGGGCTCAAGCCGCAAGGGAGCGTCAAGGGCTGCCAGAAGATCCATACCAGCCGCACCCTGCGTGGCATATGCTGGCAGGGGAAGACCCAGTCCATGAGAAAGTCGCCGAACCTTGATGCCTACGGTGCCGGACGGTTTTTCAGAGACGGACATGCGCTACTCCTCGGAGTTGAACCAGATACTGTATCAGGGTTATTCAGAAAGCCAGTCCGTTATACGCATGGCAAGCCGTTTTGCCACGTCTGCCTTGCTCATTCTGGGCCAGTGCTCAGTGTTACTGGCAGTTATCAGCACCACTTCATTATCCAGCCCCCCCATATTGCCGGTCTGGGGGCTTACATCATTCGCCACGATCCAGTCGCACCGCTTGCGCTGCCGCTTGGCAGTGGCGTGGGCGATCACATTTTCAGTCTCGGCGGCAAACCCCACCACCAGCCGGGGCCTACTTTGCCCCGGAGCAGAAAGTTCGGCCAGAATATCCGGATTGGGAACAAGTTTTATGGAAGGAGCGGCATCTGAGGCACCGGTTTTTTTGATTTTCTGCCCTGCTTCATGCTCAGGTCGCCAGTCCGCTACCGCCGCAGTGCAGACTGCCACATCAAACGGTCCCCCCCCCATTACAAGGGTGTGCATTTCTCGCGCGGTTTCACACGGCAGATACGTCACTCCAGCAGGCGGAGAGAGAGATACTGGGCCACTCACAAGCGTGACCATGGCCCCCATATCGGCCAGAGCCGAAGCAAGGGCAAAACCCTGCTGGCCGGACGATCTGTTGGCAAGGTAGCGCACGGGGTCCAGTGGCTCATGCGTCGGCCCTGCCGTCACCACAATACTGCACCCCGCCAGCGGTCCTGACAGGCATTGCTGCTGCCGGAAGAAAGCCAGAACCGCATCTTTAATGTCCACAGGCTCAGGCATACGCCCCGGCCCAAATTCACCGCAGGCCATGGGCCCACTGACGGGCCACAGGATACGCACGCCACGCTCAGCCAGCAACGCCACATTGGCCTGTGTCGCAGGGTGCTCCCACATGCGCACATTCATGGCAGGCACGGCCATAACCGGCGCATTGGTTGCCAGCAGTAGTGTCCCAGCAAGGTCATCGGCCAGCCCTCCCGCCATACGTGCCAGCAAATTGGCCGATGCCGGGCAGACAAGCACCAGATCCGCCGAGCGTGAAAGGGCGATATGCCCCATTTCCTGCTCAGCGGTCAGGGAAAACTGGTCTGTATGCACGGACTGCCCGCTTAAGGCCTGCAAGGTCAGGGGAGTTACAAACCGGCTCCCTCCCTCGGTCAGCACGCACCGGACCTGCATGCCTTCGGCCTGCAACAGACGCAGCAGTTCAGGTGCTTTGAAAGCAGCAATACTACCGCCAACAATCAGCAAGACCGAGCGGGAAGTGGAGGGAGCAGACATGCCAGATCAGATACGCCAGCCAGAATGGATAGCCGCAATCCCGCCAGAGAGGGACTGATAACGCACATGGGACAGACCCGCTTCACGGAACATGTCCGCCAGTGTTTCCTGATCCGGGAACATGCGTATACTTTCCGCCAGATACTGGTAGCTTTCCCGATCCTTGGCAACAATTCCCCCCATGGCGGGCAGCACCTTGAAGGACCATGCATCATAAATAGGGGCCAGTGCGGCAACCTGCACGCGGGAGAATTCCAGACACAAAAAACGCCCACCGGGCTTGAGCACACGCCGGGCCTCGCGGATCACGGCCAGTTTGTCCGTGCAGTTCCGCAAACCGAAAGCAATGGAAACCCGGTCTACGGACATATCACGCACGGGAATGGCCTCGGCGTCCACAACGCAGAAGGACAGGTCAGACACCAGCCCACGGTTCAAAGCCCGGTCACGCCCGACAGAGAGCATGCTGCGATTGATGTCGGTCATAACAACAGGGCCACCCCCTGCCTTAAGCCAGCCGAACGAAATATCGCCCGTACCACCGGCAAGGTCGAGCAGTGTCAGGCCGGGCTGGGGGCCAAGCTCCGTTACGAATATGCGTTTCCATATTCGGTGAATACCCAGCGACATGATATCGTTCATCACGTCATACTGTCCGGCCACGCTGTCAAACACGCCGCGGACGAGGTTTTTCTTTTCTTCCTTCCTGACGGAACGGAAGCCAAAATCCGTTTCTTCCACAGTTACGTCAGAAGGAGCGGGGGAGGGCGCAAAAGAGTTGTCGGTCATGGGTTTCCTCTATACCCTGCTTTATAGCCATGCCGGAACTCCCCGAAGTAGAAACCGTGATGCGCGGCATGCAGATAGCCCTGCAAGATCGCGTCATTGAACAGACCATCATCCATCGCCATGACCTAAGATGGCGGATTTCTGCCGATTTTTCACAGCAGGTTACTGGTTCGACGATCCAGAGCTTTTATCGGCGAGGCAAATATATTCTTATCCGCCTGTCCTGCGGTCAGTCGATTGTGCTGCATCTGGGTATGTCCGGACGGGTGTTACTCGATTCTCCGCAGACACCTCAACGGCATGAACATGTGGTTTTTGTGACCGATGACGGCAAACGCTGCGGATATATAGACCCCCGCCGTTTTGGCATGCTGGACCTTGTGCCCACCCATGCGGAAGACACCTACCGTGCCTTTGCCAGAATGGGGCCAGAGCCATTGGGTAACCAGTTCAGCCCACAAACCCTGCTGGACGCAGGCAAAGGCCGACACACAGCCATAAAGCCTTTCCTGCTTGACCAGCATGTTGTAGCCGGGCTGGGCAATATTTATGTATGCGAGGCCCTGTACCGTGCGGGCATTGCGCCAACCATGCCAGCCTGTGACCTTAAGCCCAAAGCCGCAGAAGTGCTGGTCCGTGCCATCCGCACCGTGTTGCAGGACGCCATAGCCGCAGGAGGATCCAGCCTGAAGGATTACGTGCGGCCAGAGGGCGGTCTAGGCTACTTCCAGCATGCATGGCAGGTTTATGGCAAAAAAAACCAGCCTTGCCCCAAGTGCCCCGGCACCCCCAAATGCGCGGGTGTGCAGCACATGACACAGGCCGGACGCACGACGTTTTTCTGCCCGCAACATCAGAAAAACGGGTAAAATTCGAGCGTTCAGACCGGAACATGCTTGACTGGAAGCGCATGCGTGCATTACAGCACCGCTTACTCTTTGTGCTGACGGGCCATAGCGGCGCGTTGGCTCCTTACTTTTTCTTAGTGCTGGACAGAATAGAAACTCATGGCGAATATCGCTTCGGCGCGTAAGCGCATCCGGCAGACCGCAAAGCGGACTGCCCGTAACACGGCCCGCAAATCCCGCATGCGCACCTTCATCAAAAAGGTGGAAACCGCGATTGAATCCGGGGATCAGGCAGCCGCTCGTGAAGCCCTGCGCGTTGCACAACCAGAAATCCAGCGTGCAGCCAGCAAAGGCGTTGCACACCACAACACGGTTGCACGCAAGATTTCCCGTCTGTCGGCCCGTATCAAGGCGCTGGCAGCAGCGTAATCAAGCGATCGGGCCCTCCGCAGGGGAGCCTATGCGATTGTTTGCAGCAAAGCCGAATCATCAAGGCGATGATTCGGCTTTGTTTTTTGTATATGACTATTCCCTGCTACAAGCCTGACCTGCAGCCCGGACATGCTTTTTCATTGCCCGTGGGCACGACACTGCTTTATCTTGGCTAGAATACCCTTGAGCAAGCCAGACCAAAAAGAGTATCCACGGTCCCGCTGAGACAAGATATCCGCATCAGAATAAACGAACACCGGTAGTCTGGGCCAGGGCACAGATGCCGCTGAATTTTTCGCGCAGCACATGCGCCTTTAATGACCGCTCGGGAGCAAAAATGACAATCGGAGTGGACGATGACGAAAGCGCCTTTTCCCGACTGGAAGACAATAAAGGGCTTGCGGAATCGTGGGTGCGTATCTGTGGCCGCCTGAAAGGAGAAGTCGGGGAGGTCGAATACCGCACCTGGCTAACCCAGATTGCCCTTGGACCGATTGATGGCGATGAGATTACGCTTCTGCTGCCTACCCGCTTTTTGCGCGACTGGGTCCGCAGCCAGTACGGTGACCGGCTGAACGAACTCTGGCATAACGAAATTCCCTCCCTTCGGCGGGTTGAACTGCAGGTCGCGCGTGCTGGTGACCCTGCGCCCCTACCCGTCGCTGAAGTTGCGCCATCACCGGTCAGTGCGCCCCTTCCCGCGGAAGAGAGCAGCCCGGCAGGTCGTCCTGTTGCCGAAGTACGTAGTGACCTTGTGACCGCACTGGACAGCCGGTTTACGTTTGGCACGTTCATCGTGGGCAAACCCAACGAATTTGCCTATGCCTGTGCGCGCAGGGTGGCGGAAAAACCCTCCAGCGTCGGTTTTAACCCGCTGTTTCTGTACGGTGGCGTTGGTTTGGGCAAAACGCACCTCATGCATGCCATTGGTGCGGAGCTGGTTAAAAGTGGCAATGTCTCGGTGGCGTACATGTCCGCCGAAAAGTTTATGTACCGCTTTATTGCGGCCATCCGCTCCCAGTCCACGATCGAGTTCAAGGAGCAGCTTCGTTCCGTGGATGTGCTGATGATCGACGATCTCCAGTTCCTGATCGGCAAGGACAATACGCAGGAAGAATTCTTCCATACCTTTAATGCACTGGTTGACGCGGGGCGGCAGATTGTGGTTTCGGCCGACAAGTCCCCCTCGGACCTGTCGGGGCTGGAAGACAGGCTTCGCACCCGTCTGGGCTGTGGCATGGTGGCAGACATTCACGCCACAACATTTGAACTGCGCATTTCCATTCTGGAAGCCAAGGCAGCCGCGTCTGGCGTAGTGGTTCCGGCAAAGGTGCTGGAGTTTCTTGCACACAAAATTACATCCAACGTGCGCGAACTTGAAGGCGCACTGAACCGACTGATCGCCCATGCCAACCTGTTTGGTCGTCCGGTCACTCTCGAAGCCACACAAGATGTGCTGCACGATATTCTCAAAGCCCACGACCGGCGCGTGACCATTGAGGAAATCCAGAAAAAAGTAGCTGAACACTGGAACATTCGCCTGACGGATATGTCCTCCGCCCGCCGTGCGCGTAACGTGGCGCGCCCGCGGCAGGTCGCCATGTATCTGGCCAAACAGCTGACCAGCCGCTCACTGCCCGAAATCGGCCGCAAATTTGGTAATCGTGACCACACCACTGTCATGCATGCGGTTAATCGCGTAACGGAACTGATGGAGCGTGACGCAGCTTTTGCGGAAGATGTGGAACTGATGCGCCGCATGCTGGAAAGCTAGAACCAGCGGCTTCAAAAAGATTGACGGATAAACACGGCCTGTTAGTTTTAGAATGGATAAGACGGGTTCCATCTCCGCTCAGGAGTGCAGAACTTGCTGTGCAGGAAAGAGGGATACATGAAGTTTTCGGCAGAGCGCGCAACGCTCCTTAGAGCGTTGGCTCATATCCAGAGCGTGGCGGAAAAACGGAATACCATTCCCATTCTCGCCAACGTGCTCATGCAGGCCACAAACGGGCAGTTGTGTCTGAAAGCTACCGACATGGAAATCGAGGTGGTTGAGACCGTACCAGCCACCATCACGCGGGAAGGGGCCACTACAGCTCCCGCATCCGTGCTTTACGAAATCGTGCGCAAGCTCCCCGATGGCGTTGAAGTTGAGCTTGACCAGACAGACAGTGACGGCCAGCTGCATCTGCGTGCAGGCCGCTACGCCACCCACCTGAATGTCCTGAGCGTTGACGACTTTCCGTCCATGGGGGCAGGGGACTTCCCGCACAGGTTCCAGTTGAATGATGCAGTCCTGCGTTCGCTGATCGACCGCACCCGCTTTGCCATTTCCACGGAAGAAACACGCTATTACCTGAACGGCATTTACCTGCATGCCGCAGACATTGACGGCAAGCCTCTGCTCCGTGCCGTTGCCACGGATGGCCACCGTCTGGCGCGGGTGGAGGCTGAAATGCCCGCAGGTGCCGCAGGTATGCCCGGTGTGATCATTCCGCGTAAAACTGTTGCAGAACTGCGCAAGCTGATTGATGAAGCGCCAGAAGACATTGCTGTTGCCCTTTCTGAAACCAGAATTCAGTTCACGGTTGGGCCGATCACCCTGACCTCCAAGCTAATAGACGGCACTTTCCCCGAATATGAACGTGTTATCCCACGCAATAATACGCGTATTCTACGGGTAGGTAAAAAAGACTTTTCCGATGCGGTAGCGCGTGTGGCCGCCATTAGCCAGGAACGCTCCCGCCCGGTCAAACTGATGCTGGAACCCGGCCTGCTTACCCTCTCCGCCAGCAGCGCAGAGCAGGGAACAGCCAAGGAAGAGCTGGACGATAACCGGATTTCCTATGACGCGGAAGCACTGGAAATCGGTTTTCAGGCCCGTTACCTGAACGATATTACCGATCAGGTGGAAAAAGAAGTAGAGTTCTGCTTTGCCGATAGCGCATCCCCCACCATTGTTCGGGATGTGGATAGCCCGTCTGCTTTGTATGTTCTGATGCCGATGCGCGTGTGACAAGCGCCATACCGCACCAGCACACAGCACCCACCTTGTTTACCGGCAAGGTGGGGCAGACCTCCGCACGGTTGCAACTGGCCAGATTGACCCTCTGCCGCTTTCGTAACTACGACCAGTTCAGCCTTCGGCCTCAGGCTCCCATTGTTGTACTGACAGGGGAGAACGGCAGCGGGAAAACCAACCTGCTTGAAGCGGCCTCACTCCTGGCACCCGGCCGCGGCCTGCGCGGTGCATCTCTGGGCCTGCTTGGCCGGAATGGAAGCGCCCATTGGGGTATTTCCTCCCAAATTCTGGTTGATGGCGATCCCATGGAACTTGGTACGGGGCTTCAGCCCGGAACCGATGCTCCACGCCGCATCTTTCTGCTCAATGGTAAACCTCTTCGCAACCAGAATGCATGGGAAAACCCTCTGGCTGCCGTGTGGCTCACTCCGCAGATGGACCGTCTGTTCAGCGAAAGCGCATCCGGGCGACGGCGCTTTCTGGATCGGCTTGTCATGGCCGCTTATCCCCACCATGCGCGCGAACTGGCGGCGTATGATCGTGCCATGAGCCAGCGAAACCGCCTGTTGCAAACCCGCGCCAATGAACCCGTCTGGTTGTCCGGGCTGGAGGCCGCAATGGCGCGGCATGGAGTATCGGTCACAGCTGCACGGAACGAAACCGTGCGTCAGATCAACCTCTATGCCCAGCAGGATATGGATGCGTTTCCCGCAGTGCAGATCAAGCTGCTCTGCACAATAGCGGACAGACTTGAAAAGCATCCAGCCTTGCATGTGGAAGACTGGCTTAGGGAACAACTGGCCACTTCGCGCAGACTGGACCGCGAAAAAGGGCGCTCCAGCCTTGGTGTGCACAAAAGCGACTTCGCGCTTACCGATCTTAAAAAACAGCTCCCTGCAGCGCTGGCCAGCACCGGTCAGCAGAAATCTCTGCTCATCGGGCTTATTCTGGCTCATACCCGTCTGGTCAGGGACCACAGGGGGGCTGCCCCGCTATTGCTGCTTGATGAACCTTTGGTCCATCTGGACGAACAACGCCGGTTATCCTTACAAAAAATTCTGCAAAATTTTCAAAGTACTGTGCTCATAACCGGCACGGATCGTGCGCCGTTTACGCCATTGCAGGGACATGCTGAGTTTGCAACACTCAGGCAGGGTGCTTTTTTGTCGATCTGCTGACAAAAGGAGCCTTCGGGCGCTGGTCGCAATGCCGTGGGCGGAGTATAAGACCACAATGGCTTCCATCCTTTTTTTGCGGAGTGCAGCATTCTTATGACAGACCTCTCTCAGCCTACGCCATCTGCTGGTAACGAAGAGTATGATGCCGCGTCTATCTCTGTGCTGAAGGGGCTTGATGCTGTCCGCAAACGGCCCGGAATGTACATCGGTGATACTGATGACGGTTCTGGCCTGCATCACATGGCATTCGAGATCATTGATAACGCGGTGGACGAGGCGCAAGCCGGATTTGCATCGCGCTGTGTTCTCACCCTGAACGCAGACGGCAGCGTGACTGTCCGGGATAACGGGCGCGGCATCCCAACTGACATGCACCACGAGGAAGGCATAAGCGCAGCCGAAGTGGTGTTGACCCGCCTGCATGCGGGCGGCAAGTTCAACCAGAATTCCTACAAGGTTTCTGGCGGGCTGCATGGCGTGGGTGCTGCTGTTGTGAACGCACTTTCAGAATGGATGGAAGTACGCATCTGGCGCAATGGGCATGAACATTGCATCCGCTTCCATGATGGCGAGCGGGATGCCCCGCTTGAAGTTGTTGGCCCATCGGCTGAGGCAACCGGCACGCAGGTCACCTTCAAGCCCAGCTTGCAGACTTTCCCCAGGATCGAGTTCGATTTTACCATTCTCGAACGCAGGCTCCGTGAACTGGCTTTTTTGAACTCCGGCCTGGAGATCGTCCTGCGGGACGCCCGTGTTACACCCATACGGGAAGAAAAATTCTACTATGAAGGCGGGCTGGAAGCCTTTGTAAACTGGCTTGACCGTTCACGCACATCCCTGATCACTCCGCCTGTTACCGGTAGTCTGGAAAACCCGGACAACGGGATCAAGGTTGAATTTGCCCTGAGCTGGAATGATAGTTTCCACGAAACCATGCTCTGCTTCACCAACAATATTCCGCAAAGGGATGGTGGGGCGCATCTGGCAGGCTTCCGTCAGGCCCTGACCCGCGTTGTTGGCAAATACGCCGAAAGCATTGCCAAAAAAGATGCGCAGTCTCTTCAGGGCGAAGATATGCGTGAAGGCCTGACCGCCGTTCTGTCGGTTAAAGTGCCGGACCCAAAATTTTCGTCCCAGACAAAAGACAAGCTTGTTTCCTCCGAAGTGCAGCCTGTGGTCCACGCGGCTGCGGCTGACATTATTGCCCACTGGTTTGAAACTCACCCCAAGGAAGCCAAAATTGTCGTTTCCAAAGTGCTCGATGCGGCATCTGCACGTGAGGCCGCGCGCAAGGCACGCGAACTGACGCGGCGCAAAGGCATTCTGGACGTTTCATCCCTTCCGGGTAAACTGGCAGACTGTCAGGCGCGTGATCCTGCCAAAGCTGAACTGTTTATTGTGGAAGGGGATTCCGCAGGAGGCACTGCAAAACAGGGCAGAGACAGGCGATTCCAGGCGATTCTGCCACTCAAAGGTAAAATCCTGAACGTCGAGCGCGCCCGCTTTGACCGCATGCTTGGCTCGGCTGAAATTGGAACACTGATTACCGCTCTGGGCACGGGCATTGGCCGTGGAGAAGTGGATCAAGGTGGTTTTTCCATAGAAAAACTCCGCTACCACCGCATTGTCATCATGACCGATGCTGACGTGGATGGCTCCCACATCCGTACACTGCTGCTGACCTTCTTCTTCCGCCAGATGCCTGAACTGATCGAGCGCGGTTACCTCTACATTGCCCAGCCCCCTCTATACCGGGCCAAACGCGGGAATGAGGAAACCTATCTGAAGGATGACGCAGCACTGGAGCAATATCTGCTGGATAAAGCGCTCAGCAATGCAAGCTTTGTCTATGCTGATGGTCGCACGGTCAGCAATACGGACCTGGAGGCCGATCTGCCGTTTATCCGGCAGGCCTGTCAGGCTATCTCTCGCATTTCCACGCGCATTCCTGCATGGATTGTCGAACAGGTTGCTCTTGCTGGTGCACTCAGCACTGACCTTGAGCAGCTACAGCAGCGCATGCCCGTGCTCCAGCAGCGGCTGGATGCGGCGTCTCCCTCCACCGAGCGGGGCTGGAAAGCCGTCGCCAGCGTGGATGGCGTGGAACTTGCGAGGAATGTACGCGGCGTTGGCGAAGTTTACCGCATAGACCCCGCCACTCTGGCTGGGGCAGATGCACGCTGGCTGACATCCCAACTGGCACGGTTGCAGAAAGATTTTTCAACAGGCGTTGTGCTGAAGTTTGAAGCCACGGAACACCGCCTGAACGGGCCATCTGATCTGTTTACGCGCCTGCTTGCACAGGGTCGCCGCGGCCTTGCCATTAACCGCTTTAAAGGTCTTGGCGAAATGAACGATGCACAGCTTTGGGAAACCACTCTGGACCCCGCCATGCGCACCCTTTTGCAGGTACGTGTTGGGGATGTGGAAGAAGCTGGAGATGTGTTTACAACCCTGATGGGCGATGTGGTTGAACCACGGCGTGACTTTATTGTGGGCAATGCTCTTAAGGTTGCCAATCTGGACGTGTAAGGAATCTCGTTTTCTTAAAAAAAAGACGCCATGGATTACATGCCATGGCGTCTTTTTTTATGCGTCATCCCTGAGCCCGTCACAGCCCCTTGATCAGGCTATCTATAGACCGGAACTGTTCAAGCAAGGCGGGCAACTGGCTGATAGGCAACATATTTGGCCCATCACTTGGCGCTTTGTCCGGATCTTCATGTGTTTCTATGAACAGTGCAGCAACACCTATGGCCAATGCTGCGCGGGAGAGAATGGGCGCAAACTCACGCTGCCCACCACTTGAACTTCCCATTCCCCCTGGCTGCTGCACGGAGTGCGTTGCATCAAACACCACAGGAAAACCGGTTTGGGCCATAACAGGCAGACCTCTCATGTCATTCACCAGTGTATTATAGCCAAAGCTGGTCCCGCGCTCGCATAGCAGCACACGCTGATTACCGGTTGAGGCAACCTTGGCGGCAACATGCTGCATGTCCCATGGGGCAAGAAACTGCCCTTTTTTTACATTGACTGCCGCACCTGTTTTGCCTGCGGCCAGAAGCAGATCAGTCTGGCGGCACAGAAAAGCAGGGATTTGCAGCACATCCACCGCTTCTGCTACCGGAGCGCATTGCTCTACCGTATGCACATCAGTCAGAACCGGCAGAGCGTACGTCTGGCGAATATCGGCCAGAATAGCCAGCCCATCCTTCAGCCCAACCCCGCGCGTACTGGAAAGGCTGGTACGGTTGGCCTTGTCAAAAGAACTTTTATAAATCAGTCCTACGCCAGCAGCCTGACATATCTCTTTAAGGGCAGCGGCTGTTTCCATGGCGTGAACCGCTGATTCAATCTGGCATGGCCCTGCGATCAGCACAAAAGGCAAATTATTCCCAAGACTCAGCCCACCAATTTCAACAGGCGCGCCAATGGCCGGGATCATGCCTGTTTTGCCTTGGCTGCAGCAGCCCCGACAAACCCGGCAAACAGGGGATGTGGCGCAAAAGGGCGTGATTTAAGTTCGGGATGATACTGCACGGCAACAAACCAGGGATGATCGGTATATTCAACCACTTCTGGTAGAATACCGTCTGGTGACAGGCCAGAAAAACGGAGACCCGCTTTTTCAAGCTGATCCTTGTAATGAATATTCACCTCATAGCGGTGGCGATGGCGTTCGCGAATGGTGGTGGTTCCGTAAGCTTCCGCAACACGGGAGCCGGACACCAGAGTAGCAGGGTAGGCCCCCAGCCGCATGGTGCCTCCCAGCTCTCCACCTTCGCTGCGGCGCAAACGCTCATTTCCACGTGCCCACTCGGTCATCAGGCCGACCAGCGGCTCTTCTGTTCTACCGAATTCAGTGGAGGAGGCATCGTTCAAACCGGCAAGGTTGCGGGCACATTCAATAACTGCCATCTGCATGCCAAAGCAGATGCCTAGGAACGGAATACCTTTTTCACGCGCATAGCGAATGGCTTCAATCTTACCCTGAGAACCACGCTCACCAAAACCACCGGGCACCAGAATGGCATCTGCACCATTCAGTTTTTCTTCCAGCGTGGCCGGATTTTTTTCAAACTGCTCAGAATCAATCCAGTCGAGTGTCACTTTAACACGGTGGGCAATCCCCCCATGCAGCAGGGCTTCGTTCAGGGATTTGTAGCTATCGAGCAGGGCCGTGTATTTCCCCACCACCGCCACGCGCACTTCCCCCGCAGGGTGACGAAGGGCGTCCACAATATTCTGCCAGTTGGAAAGATCGGGTTCTTCAGCATATGGCAGACCAAAGTAACGCAGAACTTCCGTATCCATCCCTTCCGCATGGTAGGAGAGGGGGCAGGCGTAAATCGTATCCACGTCCCGCGCAGCAATAACTGCTTCGGGGCGAACGTTACAGAAATTTGCAATCTTGCGTCGTTCAGTCGGGGGGATCGGACGGTCACAGCGACAGAGCAGAATTTGTGGCTGAAGACCTACATTCTGCAATTCCTTAACCGAATGCTGGGTCGGCTTTGTTTTAAGCTCCCCGGCTGAAGGAATCCACGGCAGTAGCGTCAGATGGACCACCATGGTCTGGTCCATGCCCAGATCATTACGCAACTGGCGAATGGCCTCAAGGAATGGCAGGCTTTCAATATCCCCTACGGTTCCACCGATTTCGACCAGAACAAAGTCCAGATCATCCGTATTGGCAACCACCACGTCCTTAATGGCATCTGTAATATGGGGGATAACCTGCACGGTGGCCCCCAGATAATCCCCCCGCCGCTCACGCACGATTACGTCGGAGTAAATGCGCCCTGTTGTCGCATTATCCTCCTTAGTAGCGTTAACGCCTGTAAAACGCTCATAGTGCCCGAGATCCAGGTCCGTTTCCGCTCCGTCATCGGTTACAAACACCTCACCATGCTGGTAAGGGCTCATGGTGCCGGGGTCCACGTTCAGGTAGGGGTCCAGCTTGCGCAGGCGGACCTTGTAGCCACGCGCCTGCAAAAGCGCTGCGAGAGCGGCTGAAGCAATGCCCTTGCCAAGAGAGGACACCACACCACCAGTAATAAAGACAAAGCGTGTCATGAGCAGAATTCCTACACGGACTGGAGCGGGTGGAGAAGAATAAACAAACACAATCCGCCGCATGCACTGCTGCATGCGGGGGACAGAAATTCATGGCCTTCTCTGCAAACCAACCGGATATCAGAGAAGGATGTCAGCATTTTTCAGGGCTTGGTCGCCGTGGGAGGAGCCTGAGTCTGGACAGCAGACGGAGCCGTGGTTGCCACGGGAGCGGTTTCAGCCGGAGGCTGGGCCAGAATGTCGTGTCCGGCACCGGTTACGCCACCTTTGTAGAGCATGGCAAGCAGGAGGGAGAGCAGCATGAACAGCCCTGCCAGAACGGCGGTTGTGCGGGTCAGCAGGTTGGCTGTCCCGCGGCCGGACATAAAGGCGCCCATACCCTGACTGTTACCAATACCAAGGCCGCCACCTTCGCTACGCTGAATCAGCACAACGCCAATCAGAGCAATAGTGACACAGAAATGCAGGATCAGCAGGGCTGTCGTCATGTCGGGTTCCAGATCAAAGCAGCAATGTCAGGCAGCGGATGCTGCGTTGACAATAGAAAGAAATACATCCGCCTTAAGGCTCGCGCCACCAACCAGTGCGCCCGCAACCTCGGGAATGGAAAGAACGGAAACAGCATTCCCAGCGTTTACGGACCCTCCATACAGGATTTTGATAGTTTTTCCAGCCTCACCAAACTGCCGGACCAATTCCGCGCGCAGGAAAGACATGGTCTGCGCTATCTGGTCGGTGGTCGCGGCAAGCCCCGTTCCTATGGCCCATATGGGTTCGTACGCCACAATACCGCCAAAACCATCAGGAAGCGAGCCCTTGATCTGCCAGCCAAGCACATCTTCGTACTCACTGCTTTCGCGCTGGTCTTCCGTCTCGCCAATGCAGACAATCGGGGTCAGACCTGCCTTGGTGGCGGCGACAGCTTTTTCACGCACGGTTTCATCAAGCTCACCGTGTTCCTGCCGCCGCTCTGAGTGACCAAGAATCACGTAGCTCACGCCAAGATCGGCCAGCATGGTGGGGGAAATGTCGCCTGTATGCGCCCCGGCGGCATCCTTATGGCAATCCTGCGCGCCAAGGCCGATAGGAGAGGCATCCAGCGCTGGCTGCACAAGGGCCAGTTGCGTAAAAGGAGGGCAGACAACCACATCCGGCGCAGTGGTGGGCATGCCGCTCACCAGTTCCCGCACCAGCGCCTGCGCGTCCTGGCGCGTACCATTCATTTTCCAGTTGCCGACAATAATCTGCCTGCTCATACCCATCCTCCAGTTCCTGTGCTGCCACGCGCTGCATGTGCGTCTGCCATGGCACTGTTGCCAACAGGCTAAACCATACACGCCCCCCCAGACGCAAGAGAGGGACAATACCTTATTGCTGCCCCACAACGGTTATGTCTGGTCAAGCGGCACACCTCCGCTTATGGTGCCGCCCCAAGATGTGCTGCAATCAGCATAAACCATTTATGATGAGCTGTGGATCCATAGGGTCATGATTTCCTACCTGCGCCGAGTACTTGTTGAATCGTGGCTGGGCCGCGTTATTGCCATTGTTATTTTTCTGGCCTTTGTCGGCTGGGGTATTGGCGACGTTATTGGCTTCATGAGCGAAGAAACCGATGTGGTGGCCCGGGTTGGCCAGCACCGCATACCCACGCGCGATCTGGCCATGGCCCTGCGCTCTGAAATGCCAGCAATTACCCAGCAGATGGGGGTCAAGGATCCTTCTGCCCTATCTCCCATCATGCAGAAGCAGATTGCACGCCAGATTTTGCAGCGCCTGATTGCTCAGGCCGAACTGCTTGAAGCCGCTCGCCAGCTTAAAATCATTGTACCGGATTCCGCCGTGAGGGAGGAAGTGTTTGCCCTTCCTTACTTCAAAGGGCCTACAGGCCAGTTCGACCGTGCCGTGTTCAACCAGCGCCTGAGTGCGCAGGGACTCAGCGAACAGCAGGTGCTGGACATAATCCGCGATGATCTGACCGTACGTACCCTGCTGCAACCGATAGCTCAGGGGAGCAGCGTTTCCAACACCCTGCTCAGCACCTTGGTCAATTACGGCGCGATCACACGTATGGTGGACCTCATCAGTATTCCCGTTGCCGCGCGCCCAGTTCCACCCGCGCCAGATAATGCAACATTGCAGCGTTATTATACGAACCATCTGTGGCTGTTCGGCACCCCGGAACTACGGCATGCACGCATTGTGGTCCTGTCCCCCCAAACCGTGGCGGATACGATTACAATGGACGACACGCAGATCAAGCGCGCATATGATGCGATGAGCAGCCATTACAATGTGCCTGAAACCCGTGATATTCAGCTCATAACCGCCACATCCGAAGCTGACGCCCAGAAAATTGCTGATGCATGGAAGCTCAAAGGCAACTGGCAGGCCGGGCAGAGTGCTGTCAAAGGTGCGGCATCGGTGGAAATGCCTGGCGCTCGCCCCGCCACCATTCCTTCTGACGTGCTCAGGCAGGCTCTGTTTCAAGCTCCACAGGGGCAGATTATGGGGCCGGTCAAAACCGAAATGGGCTGGTCTGTTTTCCGGGTGAGCAAAATCCTGCCCGCACATAATACCCCCCTTGCCGCTGCCCGACCGGAAATTTTGCAACAATACAGGGCTGCTGCCGCCCCTTCCGTTGTGACCGAACGCCGTCGGCAGTTACAGGACGCCATTGCGGGCAAAGGACTGGACGCCATTCCGGACACAATTGGCGCTGCCGCCATTTCCGGCTCGCTGGATGCACAGGGCAATACGGCTGAAAAACAACCGGCCCCGATTCCAGCCTCCGGCAAATTGCGCGATGCCATTGTGCACCAGATATTCGCCCAGAAAGTCGGCGCTCCCCCCAATCTGATCGAAGGGCCGGACAATAGCTGGTTTGCGGTTGAGGTTGATTCCGTAGTGCCCGCCACCCCCCGCTCATTTGAGCAGGCCAAGGCTGACGTGCTGGCCGCATGGCAGGCAGAGACCCGCCATCACACGGCAGACCAGCAGGCGACATCCCTGTTTCTGACTGCCCGTCAGAAAGGAAGCATTGTAGGCCAGAGCACCTCCGGAATTCAAATTACCCGTGACATTCCATTTTCCTTGGCAAGCCCCGACAAGGCCCTGCCGCACGAAATTGCCAGCTACATCCCCCGCATGAAGGCAGGGCAGGCGATTATGGCCGAAAATGAGGATACTTTTTTTGTCGCCGTGGTAACCAGAGTTTTTGTGCCCAATCCTCCGGCTTCGACCGATGTCCTGCAAAAACTGAAAAACAATATGACCCAGGCATACGGTGATGATCTGGCGGCCAGCTACGTACAGGACCTTAACAAGCGACTTCCCCCGCACATTAACAACGCCGCCATTCAGGCAGCCTTATCTGCTGCCGGGTTTGGAGGACCAGTCCAGTGAATCCGGGCATGAAGGCACATACTGCAGCCTCTCCCAGCAAACAGGACTGTATTGCTGCATGGGAAGAGGGCAGGGGCTCCATTATTTACTCTGTAGAACCTGCAGATCTACTAACCCCGGTTTCCGCCTATCTGCGGCTAGCACATCTGGAAGGCGGCACAGGGCAATATACCTTGCTGCTGGAAAGCGTGGAGGGTGGCACTACCCGCGGCCGTTACTCCGTTATCGCCCTCCGGCCCGATCTGGTATGGACCTGTCATAACGGCAGGGTCAGCACCAGCACATGTCACAACGGCCAGCCCACAAAAGCCGTACCAGATGAAGATACCGCGCCACTGGCCAGCCTGCGCGCCCTGATCCATGCTGCCCGCATGGACCTTCCACCCGAGCTTCCCCCCATGATTGGTGGCCTGTTCGGGTATCTGGGGTACGACATGGTGCGCCAGATGGAACACCTGCCTGATGCGCCACCAGACGACCTGAATCTGCCAGAATCCATTCTGATGCGTCCGGGTCTTTTTGCTGTTTTTGATACGGTCACGGACGAGCTTATTCTGGCGACCCCAGTCCGGCCCAACGCTGCGGACACGGCGCCAGAAGCATGGGATCGTGCGCAAGCGTTGCTCCAGCGCGCCAGGGACTGCCTGAGCGGGGCACTCCCTCCGGCAAACATTCCCGCAGATGTCCCGGCCTTTGCCGAACCCACTTCCACGTTCACACGTCAGGATTTCTACGCCGCCATCACCCGTATTCAGGACTACATTACTGCGGGAGATGCGTTTCAGGTTGTGCCAAGCCAACGTTTTTCAACTGCTTTTGCACTCCCCTCCCTCTCTCTCTACCGTGCGCTCAGGCGTATCAATCCAGCTCCTTTTCTGTTTCATCTGGATTTTGGTGCCTTTTCTCTGGTCGGGTCATCCCCCGAAATTCTTGTACGGCTCAGGGATGGCAAAATGACCGTCCGGCCTCTGGCGGGAACACGCCCACGTGGGAAAACCGTAGCGGAGGACCTGGCACTGGAGCAGGACCTTCTGGCCGACCAGAAGGAAATCGCCGAGCACCTGATGCTGATTGATCTGGGCCGGAATGATGTCGGGCGCGTTTGCTCTCCCGGTTCCGTGAAAGTTACAGAACGGTTCGTCATTGAGCGGTTCAGTCATGTCATGCATATTTCCTCCAATGTGGAGGGCATACTCAAGCCTGATCTGGAAGCGCTGGATGCCTTGGTCGCGGCTTTTCCCGCCGGGACTCTGACCGGCGCTCCCAAAATCCGCGCCATGGAGATTATTGATGAGGTCGAACGCACCCGCCGCGCCACCTATGCAGGCTGCATAGGCTATTTTGGTGCGGGAGGAGATATGGACACCTGCATTGGCCTGCGCATGGCTGTTGTCAAAGACGGTGCCATGCATGTGCAGGCAGGCTGTGGCGTGGTGGCAGACAGTGTGCCGGAATCAGAATATGAGGAAACCCAGCATAAAGCCCGCGCCGTGTTCCGCGCAGCGGAGGAAGCCTTGATAATGGCCCGGACAGGTCGCGGGTAAGCCGTGCCTTTCCGACACGTCATTTGACCCGTGCGCACGAAAAGGTCATCATTCCGCCATGATCCTACTGATCGACAATTATGACAGCTTTACCTTTAATCTGGTTCACTATCTGGGCGAACTGGGCGAGGAGTGCGATGTCCGCCGGAACGATACGCTCAGCGTGGCAGAGGCTATGGCCCTTGCCCCGGACGCCATTGTCCTGTCCCCTGGCCCCTGCTCTCCGAACGAGGCCGGCATCTGCTGCGACCTGATCGCCGCAGCAGCAGGCAAGGTGCCCGTTTTGGGCGTCTGTCTTGGCCACCAGTCCATCGGGCAGGTGTTTGGCGCACAGGTAGTGCGCTCTCCAACCCCCATGCATGGCAAGATCAGCCCCGTTTTCCACAATGGGAGCGATGTTTTTGAGGGGCTTCCCAGCCCGTTCAATGCTACCCGTTACCATAGCCTGACCCTTGAGCCTTCCAGCATCCCCGATGATCTGGACGTTACGGCATGGACCGCCGATGGCGTGATCATGGGAGTGCGGCACAAGCGGCACCCCATCTCGGGCGTGCAGTTCCATCCCGAGAGCATTGCATCGGAATATGGGCATGATCTGCTCCGCAATTTTCTGACCCACGCGCGGGCATGGACTACGGACCGGCTCCATGCCTGAGCACGCCGCTACGACTGGCAGTACAGACGACCCTGCTTTTTTTTCCGGGGTTCTGCATACTCTTGCACTCAGCAAAAGTCTGAGCGCCGCACAGGCGGAAGCCGCGTTTGGCAGCATCATGGATGGCAATGTTCCACCCGAACGGATTGCCGCCTTTTTAATGGCATTGCGCGTACGCGGGGAAACGCAGGATGAACTGCTTGGCGCCGTAACCGCTCTGCGGCAGCGGATGTACCCTGTTCCCAACGCCCCCCTCAATACGATTGATGTCTGCGGCACGGGGGGAGACAATTACGGTACGCTGAATGTTTCCACCGCTGTAGCCTTCGTGCTGGCAGCCCTTGGGGTGCCAGTGGCCAAGCATGGGAACAGAGCCATTTCCTCCCTTACCGGAGCCTCAGACGTGCTGGCGGCCCTGTGCGTACCATTATCTTCCAGCGCAGAGGTGCTTGCCGAACAGCTTGCGCGCCACCATGTGGTGTTTATGGCTGCGCCGCATCATCACCCCGCCATGCGCCATGCGGCGGGAGCCAGAAAAGTGCTGGCCCTGCCCACGTTGTTCAATCTGGTTGGCCCCATGGTTAATCCTGCCGGTGTCAGGCGCCAGCTTATGGGAGTTTTTTCCACCCAGTGGCTCCGCCCCGTTACGGAAGTGCTTGCCCGTCTGGGGTCGGAATGCGTGTGGACGGTCTGTGGCCAACCCCATGACGGGCAGGGCGGCATAGACGAAATAACTCTGGCAGGCCCTACGCAGGCGGTAGCGCTCGAAAACGGTCAGATCCAGTCTCACCTGATCGAGCCTGACATGGCAGGTCTGCCCTATGCCCCGGTATCCGCCATTAAAGGGGGCGACGCCCAGCATAATGCGCAGGCGCTGGAAGCACTCCTGCGTGGCGCACATGGGGCATACCGTGATACTGTTCTGTTGAATGCAGCATTTGCGCTGCATGTTGCTGGTCAACAGACTGTCTTGCATAATGGCCGGATTGACCCGGCCCGCCTCAGGAACAGTGTGGCGACCGCCGCACACTCACTCGACAACGGCACTGCCCTTGCAGTGCTTAATGGTTTGCGTGCATCACGTTCGGATGCACACGCCGGAGACATGACAGGACAATCATGAACGATACATCCTCCACGTCCACTGTAGCTTCCGCTGCCGTCACACCAGACTGCAAAGTAGATGAACTGCCAGATGTTCTAGCCCGCATCTGTGCGCGGACACGGCTGGAAGTGGAACATCGCTCCACACTACAGCCCCTGAAGGAAGTTGTAGCCAAAGCGCAGGAAACCAAAGAAGCGCCACGGGGCTTCGGTCGCGCGCTCAAGGAAAAAGCCGCCGACCGCGCCGTGGGTCTGATTGCCGAGATCAAAAAGGCATCTCCCTCTGCCGGTATCTTGCAGGAAGAATATGACCCTGCGCGGATCGCCCTTGCTTACGAGCAGGCTGGAGCGGCCTGTATTTCTGTACTAACGGAAAGCTCATGCTTCCACGGTGCAAACGAGGACCTGGCAACCGCCCGGGCCGCCTGCGCGCTCCCCGTCCTGCGCAAGGACTTCATTCTCGACCCATGGCAGGTTTACGAAAGCCGGATGATCGGTGCTGACTGCATTTTACTGATCATGTCCATTCTGACAGACGAAATGGCGCTGGAACTGGTTGATCACGCCAAAGGTCTGGACATGGACGTTCTGGTGGAAGTGCATGATGAGGACGAACTGAACCGGGCTCTGGCGCTGGACACGTTTTTGATCGGCATTAACAACCGTAACCTCAAAACCCTGACGACAGACATCAACACCACCAGCCTGCTTGCTCCGCTGGTGCCACCTGACCGGATTATCATCTCCGAAAGCGGGATTAAAACACACGAGGAAATCGCGCAGCTTGCCGCCATTGGTGTTACGGGCTTTCTGGTGGGGGAGACCCTGCTCCGTCAGCCTGATCCCGGAGCTGCCGTACGCGTATTGCTCGGACAGAAGTAACCGTGCGCGAACAGCCTCTGACCCATCTGGATTCATCCGGACATGCCCGGATGGTGGACGTATCCGACAAGAACGAGACATTCCGCAAGGCCATTGCCGCTGCAGAGGTGCATATGCAGCGCCACACGCTGGATCTGATTGTCTCGGGTTCCATGCCCAAGGGGGATGTGCTGGCGACGGCCCGGATTGCGGGAATTATGGCGGCAAAAAAAACGGCTGATATCATTCCCCTGTGCCACCCGCTGCGCCTGACATCTGTCACGCTTGATCTTGTCGCCACAGATGACAAAATCGAGATCACCGCTTCTGTTACAACAAAAGACGCAACCGGAGTGGAAATGGAGGCGTTGACTGCGGTATCTGTCGCGGCTCTCACACTCTATGACATGTGCAAAGCCGTTGACCGTGGCATGCGCATCGACAATATCCGACTACGGCATAAAAGCGGTGGCAGGTCAGGAGAATATAACGCCAAATAACCAAGGTGCCCTGATCAGACAGCATTTTTTATGCAAAAAACACGATAAAATGCTCGAACCGCCCAGCCCCTGGCCGCCAAAACATTACGTTTGAGACGCATTTACCTATGTATCGTAGAGGGTCCATACATGGAAACAACATCTGAGCAGATCGGCGCAGTCGGTGGCAATGGCCCATCACTGACCCGGGAACAGTTTCTAACAGCTTATCATGACATGCTGCTGATCCGCCGATTTGAAGAAAAAGCCGGGCAGCTTTACGGCATGGGACTGATCGGGGGGTTCTGCCACCTTTACATCGGGCAGGAAGCGGTTGTGGTCGGCATACAGATGTGCCTGAAGGATGGGGACAAGCTCATCACCTCCTACCGCGACCATGGGCAGATGCTTGTTGCAGGCATGAGCCCGCGGGGCGTTATGGCTGAACTGACAGGCCGCGCTACAGGCTACTCGCATGGCAAAGGCGGTTCCATGCACATGTTCTCCCGCGAGAAGAATTTTTATGGCGGACATGGTATCGTGGGTGCGCAGGTAGCACTTGGCATCGGTCTGGCCTTTGCCAACAAATATCGTGGCACGGATGAAGTGTCTGTTGCCTATTTTGGAGATGGCGCTGCCGGACAGGGGCAGGTTTACGAAAGCTTCAATCTGGCGGCCCTGCACAAACTGCCCTGTATTTTTATCATCGAGAACAACAAATACGGCATGGGCACCGCAATCGAACGGGCCTCGGCCTCTCACAATCTGTATAAAAATGGCGAGCCATGGGGCATTCCCGGCCTGCAGGTGGACGGTATGGATGTTGCGGCCGTGCATGCTGCTGCGGCTCAGGCCGTGGCACACTGCCGCGCAGGCAAAGGCCCTTACATTCTGGAGATGATGACCTACCGGTACCGCGGTCACTCCATGTCCGACCCGGCCAAGTACCGCACGCGCGAGGAAGTCGATCAGGTGCGCAAAACGCGCGACCCGATTGAACACGTCAAACATATCCTTCTGGACGCCGGGGTTGAGGACGCCACGCTCAAAGCCATGGAAGCCGAAATTAAAGCCGTCGTGAACGACTCAGCCGAATTCGCGCAGACCAGCCCGGAACCTGATCCTTCTGAACTTTATACGGACGTTGTGCTGGAGGCCTGAGCAGATTATGGCAACTAAAATTTTAATGCCCGCCCTTTCCCCCACCATGACAGAAGGCAAGATTGCCCGCTGGCTGAAGAAAGAAGGGGATACCATTACCGCTGGTGACGTACTGGCCGAGATCGAAACCGACAAGGCCACAATGGAGATTGAAGCCATTGAAGATGGTCTTCTTGGTCGTGTGCTGATCGGCGAAGGGGTCGAAGGGGTTGCCGTCAACACCCCCATAGCCATTGTAGTTGAAGATGGTGAGGCCGTGCCCGACACCGATGCCGTGAGCGATGCCCCTGCCACCAGCGCGCCAGCACCCGCAGCCAGCACGGCTCCGCCCGCAACCACGCCTGCCATGCCACTGAGCACAAGCGAGCCTGAGCAGGACTGGGGGGAAACGCGAGACATTACCGTACGTGAAGCCCTGCGCGACGCCATGGCGGCAGAACTGCGCCGTGATGAAGACGTCTTCCTGCTTGGTGAGGAAGTGGCCGAATACCAGGGGGCTTACAAAATCTCGCAAGGTCTGCTGCAGGAATTTGGCGACAAGCGCGTGCTGGACATGCCCATTACCGAACATGGTTTTACCGGCATGGCCGTGGGGGCGGCCCTGACAGGACTTAAGCCTGTTGTCGAGTTCATGACCATGAACTTCGCCATGCAGGCCATTGACCACATTATCAACTCCGCTGCCAAAACGCTGTATATGTCCGGCGGGCAGATGGGCTGTCCTATTGTATTCCGTGGTCCTAATGGTGCTGCTGCACGCGTGGGTGCCCAGCATTCACAGTGTTATGCAAGCTGGTACGGCCATGTGCCGGGGCTCAAGGTTGTTGCCCCCTGGTCTGCGGCAGACGCCAAAGGCCTTTTGCGCGCAGCTATCCGCGATCCCAACCCGGTGATCGTGCTGGAAAACGAAATTCTTTACGGACAGAAGTTCCCTTGCCCGATTGATGAAAACTTCATTCTGCCCATTGGCAAGGCAAAGATCGAACGTGCGGGGACTGATGTCACCATCGTTGCCTTCTCCATTGCAGTAGGTACGGCGCTGGATGCGGCAGCCGAACTTGCCAGACAGGGGATTGAAGCCGAAGTGATCAACCTGCGCAGCATTCGTCCGCTGGATACGGCCACAATTGTCAACAGTGTTAAAAAGACCAGCCGACTTGTTACGGTGGAAGAAGGCTGGCCGTTTGCTGGCATTGGATCCGAAGTGAGCATGCAGGTTATCGAACATGCCTTTGACTGGCTGGATGCACCACCCGTACGTGTAGCGGGCGAAGATGTGCCCATGCCATTTGCCGCCAATCTGGAAAAACTGGCCCTGCCACAGTCTGAGCACGTCGTTAAAGCCGTGCGCAGCCTGATCTGAGGTGATGAAAGATGGCAATTGAAATTCTGATGCCCGCCCTCTCTCCCACCATGACAGAGGGCAAGATTGCCCGCTGGCTGAAAAAAGAGGGAGATACGGTCAGCAATGGCGATGTTCTGGCCGAGATCGAAACCGACAAGGCCACAATGGAGATTGAAGCCATTGAAGATGGTATTTTTGGCCGCATCCTTGTTCCCGAAGGGACCGAGGGCGTTGCAGTCAATACTCCCATCGCCATTATGGTGGAGGAAGGGGAGGCCATACCAGCATCTGCCGCACCATCTTCCACCAGCGCGGCCACGGCCCCCACGCAGGCAGGTGCTGTTACCCCGCCCAGTGTAACTACAAATGCACCGGTTCCTCCAGCAGCCGTATCGCAGGCAGTGCACCCGGTTAACCGCATTGTTGCCTCCCCGCTGGCACGCCGTATTGCCGCGGTAAAAAATGTGGATCTGTCCACCGTCAAGGGAACAGGGCCTAACGGGCGCATTGTCAAACGCGATGTGGAATCTGCCACTACACAGCCCGCAGCCACGCCCAAACCCGGTACGCAGGCAGGGACGCCACTCCCCACGGGAGCAAGCCGTACGGTGCCACACTCCACCATGCGCAAGGTAATTGCCCGCCGGTTGAGTGAATCCAAGGCGACCATTCCGCACTTTTATGTTTCCATGGATGTGGAACTGGATGCACTTATGGCATTACGCTCACAGCTCAATGCCCTGTCCCACGATGAAGGGCAGGATGCGTTCAAGCTGTCGGTGAATGACATGCTGATCAAGGCCGCAGCTCTCGCTCTCAAGCAGGTGCCCGAAGTCAACGCCTCCTTTACGGAAGACGCCATGATCTTGCATGAAGATGCAAATATTTCGGTAGCGGTTTCCCTTGATGATGGGCTGATCACCCCCATTGTGCGGGCAGCTGACCGCAAAAGCCTGAAGCAGATCAGTCAGGAGGCCAAATCTCTGGTCTCCCGCGCCAGAGCAGGCAAGCTGAAGCCGGAAGAGTTTCAGGGCGGCACGTTCTCCATTTCCAATATGGGGATGTTTGGCGTCAAGGAATTTGCAGCTATTGTTAATCCCCCTCAGGCCGCCATTCTGGCCATTGCCGCAGGTAAAAGGCAGCCCGTTGTGAGTGGTGATGAGATTAAAATTGCTACAGTCATGACTGTAACGCTCTCTGTCGATCACCGTGCGGTGGATGGGGCCATGGCAGCCAGATGGCTCTCGGCCTTCCGTAACATTGTGCAGGCACCTCTGGCTCTTGTTCTGTAACGCGGCCTTTTGCGGGAGAAATTTGGCATCATGAGCCAGACAGATTTTGATGTGATCATCATTGGTGGCGGGCCGGGCGGGTATGTTGCCGCCCTGCGCGCCGCCCAGCTTAAACTTTCCGTAGCGGTGGTCGAAGCCCGGCATCTTGGTGGCATCTGCCTTAACTGGGGGTGCATTCCCACCAAAGCGCTGCTTCGGGCATCGGAAATCAATCACCTGCTGCACGATCTGCCTGCCTATGGGTTTAAGGCTGATGGCGTAAGCTTTGATTTTAAAAAAATTGTTGCCCGCTCGCGGGCTGTGTCCAAGCAGTTGTCCGCAGGCGTTGCGCATCTGCTTAAAAAAAACAAGGTTCCGGTTTTTGATGGCCACGGCCAGTTGGACGGCACATTAGCCAACGGACGCCGCAAAGTACTCGTCAGCAAGGATGGGGCAGCCCCTACTACGCTCACCGCCCAGCACGTTATTCTGGCGACGGGCGCGCGCGCACGGGTGCTGCCGGGGCTGGAGCCGGATGGTCAATTCATCTGGTCCTACAAGGAAGCCCTTGTGCCAGAAACCATGCCCAAAAGCCTTGTGGTTATTGGCTCTGGCGCTATCGGCACCGAGTTTGCATCCTTCTACCGCAACATGGGTGCGGACGTGACCTTGGTTGAAGTTGCCGAGCGCATTTTGCCGGTGGAAGATGTGGAAATAAGCCAGCTTGCACGCAAAGCTTTTGAAAAGCAGGGCATGCGCGTACTGACAGGCGCCAAAATTGGCACGTTGCAGAAAACGGCAACCGGGGTCAGCATTCCTGTTACCGTCAATGGCAAAACCGATACACTGCTTGCTGAACGGGTAATTTCTGCCGTTGGCATTGTTGGTAATGTAGAAAAAATCGGGCTGGAAGGGACTAAAATCCAGATCGACCGGACACATGTGGTCACAGACGCGCTTTGCCGTACCGGTGAACCTGGTGTGTATGCCATTGGCGATCTGGCCGGGGCACCATGGCTTGCCCACAAGGCCAGCCATGAAGCCGTGATGTGTGTAGAAGCCATTGCAGGCAGAAAAGTTCACCCCATTGACCCGACAAAAATACCCGGCTGCACTTACTGCCGCCCACAGATTGCCTCGGTTGGCTACACGGAAGCAAAAGCTCTGGAGGCAGGCTACAAGGTACGTGTAGGCAGATTCCCCCTTCTGGCCAACGGCAAAGCCCTTGCAATGGGTGAGCCCGATGGGCTGATCAAAACGGTTTTTGATGCCCAGACAGGCGAACTTCTTGGCGCACACATGATTGGCGCGGAAGTGACTGAAATGATTCAGGGGTACGTTATTGCCCGCACAGGGGAATTAACGGAAGCAGAGTTGGTGGAAACCATTTTCCCGCATCCGACCATTTCTGAATCCATGCATGAGGCTGTTCTTGCGGCCTATGATGGCGCTTTGCACTTTTAGCCTCTGTTTTCAAAAGGGTAGGGCATCAATCTCGCGGGTTTGATGCCCCATTCCCGGTGATCGCCTCTCCAACGCCTTGACGTGCATGCAGGGGCATTCCAGTTCTATCTGCACTCTTTGGGTATAAATGGGCGAAGTCATGTCTACTCGTGTCGAGATTGATCATCGAAAAAGCGGGACAAGCCGGTTACGGCACCCCGAAAAAGCCCATCGGCCGGACAACCCCATTGCCCGCAAGCCGGAGTGGATACGCGTTAAAGCCCCCAACAACCCGACTTACCACGAAACACGCACCCTCATGCGTGACAACAAGCTGGTCACAGTGTGTGAGGAAGCCGCATGCCCCAACATTGGGGAGTGCTGGTCACAGCGCCACGCCACCATGATGATCATGGGGGAAATCTGCACCCGGGCCTGTGCATTCTGCAATGTCAGCACTGGTTTGCCCAATCCACTGGATGAGGGCGAGCCAGAACGTGTGGCCGAAGCTGTGGCCAAACTGGGGCTGCGCCATGTGGTTATTACCTCTGTGGACCGGGATGATCTGGCCGATGGTGGCGCGCGGCATTTTGCGCGTGTCATTGCCGCCATACGCGCAACGTCCCCCGACACGACCATTGAAATCCTGACGCCAGATTTTTTACGTAAAGACAAGGCTCTGGAAGTGGTTGTTGAAGCACGCCCGGACGTGTTCAACCATAATCTGGAAACCGTGCCACGCCTTTATCCCACCATCCGGCCCGGTGCACGGTATTACCAGTCCATGCGCCTTCTGGACCGGGTCAAGCAACTTGACCCTTCCATTTTTACCAAATCCGGGCTGATGCTGGGCTTGGGAGAAGAAAAAATGGAACTCGCTCAGGTCATGGATGATCTGCGTATCGCTGATGTGGATTTTATAACCATGGGGCAGTATTTGCAGCCCACGGTCAAACACGCTGCCGTAGCACGCTTTGTAACACCAGAAGAATTCGAGGAATACGGCACCATGGCGCGCGTAAAAGGGTTTTTGCAGATCAGTTCCAGCCCCCTTACGCGCTCTTCCTACCATGCCGACACAGATTTTGCGCAACTGCGCGAAGCACGCAACATGCGCCTGAAGGAGATTCTGTAATGCCTAAACACGCAGAGACGCGTGTTCTGCCCTATCGCCCAGACCAGATTTTTGATCTGGTTGCGGACGTTACACATTATCCGGCTTTTCTACCCTGGTGTGTCTCCGCACGCCTGCGCAGCCGCACCGAAACAGAACTTGTTGCCGACCTGACCATAGGCTTTGGCCCGTTCAGGGAGAGCTTTACCTCCCGCGTTACACTGGACCGCCCCTCCACCATTACCGTACGCTACGAGCGTGGCCCGTTCCGCTACCTGCGCAATGTGTGGAAGTTCACGCCCCACGGGAGTGGTTGTCAGGTCGATTTCTTTGTCGATTTTGAATTCAACTCCCGTATTCTGCAAGCAGCTATTGGTGTGGTCTTTACCGAGGCAACCCGTCTTATGGTCTCCGCTTTTATCAAGCGCGCCAAAGAAGTTTATGGCCCCCCCAGCCTGCAAGCTGGTGCCACAGCAACGTCCGCCGCTCTTTCTGGGCAGAAAACAACCTGACCTCCGCCTCCATTGTGCAGAACCCGGAATCTGAACACAGGGGATTACCACATGCCCAGACTGTTTTATCTGCTTCTGCTTGGAGGAATGTTCACACCTGTCGCTCAGACCATGGCAGACACCGCGCCACCACAGGCAGAGCGCACAGGCTCCAAAAACCTGATATCCGGCGATGCCAAGACCAAGACTACGAATACATTAAACGCCCACAGTCTGGCGCATAGACAATGTTCCCAGCCGACCATATCCGCCACACCCCCGGCATTGCAGGGTGGCACCATAGCCAAAGGCACTGGCGTTCTGGCCCCCGATTTACAGGCAACGTCCGTTTATAACCCGGCAGACAGGCAGCAATCCGTTTACAGATGAGCCAACCGGGCAGACACAAGCGCTAAGGCATGTAACACAGCCTGTTCACGCACCTGTGCCCGGTCCCCGGCAAATATCTGCTGGTCTGTACAGGTTGCATCTCCACGCAGCGCGGTAGCAAACCAGACCAGACCAACCGGCTTGCCTGCACCCCCCCCTCCTGGCCCTGCAATGCCGGAAATAGACACAGCAACACCAGCGCCCTGGCAGGCACCAAGCGCCCCTTCGGCCATCTGTTCAACCGTTTGCGCACTTACCGCACCGTGTGCAGCCAATGTGCTTGCCTGCACGCCCAGCACCGCCTGCTTCATGCCGTTGGAGTAGGTCACAAACCCGCCTTCGGTCACATCTGACGACCCGGCGAAATGCGTTAGCGCCCCTGCAACCAGCCCACCTGTGCAACTTTCGGCTGTAACAATCCGGAGACCTGCTACGCGCAACAGAGTCAGAACACGCGCAGCCTCGGCTAAAACTGCGGGACCATACACATCTGCCTGTTCACGCATGTTCAACCCTCTTTACTTGCTCACTGTTTTATTTCCGCAGGTCCATATTTTACGCAGTACCCGCACACAGCCAGCACTGGCAAACCCTGCCAGAACATCATCCCCCATAACGCCAATGGCATCGTGCCGCCTGTCCAGCGCTCCTATGGGGCCTGGTTTAGTAATGTCAAACAACCGGAACAGACCAAACGCTACAATGGGCCATAACAGCCGGTGTGTGGCTTTGGTTGCGGCCTCATCCTGATGACTGTCGGGCAAACAGGCCAGCAGAGCGATCCACATCCCCGCCACTTCATCAATCACAATCCAGCTATGGTCTTCTCCTTCACCCGCACGGGCTGTGGCCCACCAGCCCACAAGGGTTGCCGCCATAGCAGCGCAAACCAGCATGCGGGGCCGCTTTAACAAAGGCAGCCCGACCAGCAGCGCTGCAAGCGACCCAACCGTGCCGGGCGCACGGGGGAACAGGCCGCAGCCTCCAAAAGTTGCGATCAGGCGGGCGGGGGTCATTCCGACGTTCCTAACGCTTTGTAAACAATCATGTTTTCCCACACACGTTGTACGTAATTACGTGTTTCGGCATAGGGAATATTTTCCACCCAGTCGATCATCCGCTCCATTTCCCTCCCATTATGCGCGGGGTCACCTGCCGTAGCCAGCCATCTGGCCAGCCGGGTGGGGCCACCATTATAGGCTGCGGCCATGTAGGGCACTATGGGACCAAACCGATCCTGCAAATGGAGCAGATAGGCCGTACCCAGTTGCATATTATTTTGCGCATCCCTCAGCCCCAAAGCCGTCGCCGCAGATGGTGCCACACCGGCTGCCCGCACCATATCCGCCGCAGTGGAAGGCTTGATCTGCATAAGGCCTATTGCATTGGAGGAACTGACTGCATCGGGGTTAAAGCTGCTTTCCTGCCGTATAAGTCCCATGACAAAATCCCTGGGCAGGTTGCTCTGGGGCGGTGTATAGGGCAGGGGCCAGCCCGAACGCAGCATAAAGACACCGTCCCGCCCGGCATGGCGTGCTATGGTTACGGCAATATCGGGTACGCCCAGACGCAATGCCAGAGATGAAAGCGCCTGACGCTGCGGTGTCTGTGTCACCTGTTTTTCAAAGAGATTCAAAAAATCGCGCGCGTGGTCTTTATCCCCCATGGCCGCCAGCCGAAGAGCTGCCAGAAGCAGGTCGTTACCCATTGGCAGTATCTCTTCAGAGGTAGGGAGGATTGCGTTATCCGCCTGCCTGAGATTTTGCACGATCAAGGCTGGCACCTGCTCCGGCTCTAACAGGGCATTGGCCTGACCTGCCAGAGTTGCCGCCGCCATTTGACCATAATAGGTACCGGGGTAAGCCGTGGCGCGTGTCCAGTCCGCCTGAGCCGCAACCATATTGCCCGCAGTGGCGCGAGCGCGGCCAAGCCAGTAAAATCCACGGCTGCGTGTAATAAGTGAAGAGGATTCAGTAAGCTGACGGAAAAAATCCTCTGCGGTTGCAGCATCATGCTGCAACCGCAGCGCAATCCACCCGCTCAGGAACACAGCCTCTAAACGGCTCTCATCCTGAGCAACCGTGTCATTCGCCACGGCAAAGGCATCTCCGGGTCGATTCTGCTGGATCAGCTCACGGGCCAGCCCGTCACGCTCGCGCCAGAACAGTTTGGAGCGGGTTGTTCTTTCCGCTTCAATGGCTCCAGCTTTCCATAAGGCAACCGCCTCATCATAGCGTTGCTGCTTGCGCAGCCAGCGCGCCAGATCCAGCACAAGCCATGAGTCCGTGCGCGCAGAAGCGGGGAGGGCATCAAATTGGGAGCGCGCCGTTGCGTCATTGTTTCTTAACGCAAGCCGGGCCTGCGCCAGAGACTGCCCGCTGGCGGAAAGATAAGGCAGGGTCTGCTGAGCGGCAGTGAGCAGCCCTGTGCGTTCCTGCCGGTCAAAACGTAACCATGAACTCTGGGGAGTAAGACTTGCCCCGAACGCGCCTGCCAACGCGGTAGCTGCTGCGGGTGTATCGTTCCCATTGGTCCATGCGGTTACAGCTTCGGCCGCCAGTTGCTGCTGGAGAGGCTTATCATCTGGTAGTTGGGCAGCACATTGCACCAGTGCCGGGGCATAGGTCAGTTTTTGGGTATGGCACAGACGCGCCAGAACCTGAGTATCCGTCTCACCCGCCAGAGCCTGCTGCATACGCAGGGTCAACACCGACCAGCGTGGCCATACACTGCCAGACTGCAAAAAATCGGCGTAATCCTGAGCGCTTGCATGTGTTGGCCCGACAAGGCGGAGCCATATATCCAACCGGTCGTTCAGGCTGCCAGTCTGCATGGGACTACGGGCAGGAGCAACTACATCGGCCGCTCCCGTACTCGCCCCAGACGCAGATACCTGCTGGGCAGATGGACCGGAGCAGGCAGTCAGGGAAAACCCGACCAGAGATACTGCGGCAACAAGCTGCCGCCGCCATGAAGGGTAAGAACGGGTCATACCCGGAATTCAACGGGTTTCTTGCAATTTGGCAAGCTCTTTTGTCAGGCTCAGGAGAGGTGGCCCCACACCTCTCCGCCACCACTCACAATCAGTTCCACGGCAACGGCAAGTACAACCAGCAACCCTACCCACGAAATCCATTTATACCGTTCAAGCAGCCGCGCAATCAGGGAGGCCGCCAACCCCATAAGCACAACAGACAGGGCCAGCCCCATGACCAGAATACCGGGATGTTCACGCGCAGCCCCGGCCACGGCCAGCACGTTATCCAGACTCATGGACAAATCAGCGATCAGGATTTTGATAATGGCCGAACGCAGGCTGCCCGGCGCGCTCCCGGCCTCTCCATCAGCGGCATGGCTGTGCCGCATCTCACGGTACATGCGCCAGCAGACCCATAGCAGAAGCAGCCCGCCAGCCAGTGTCAGACCGACAATGCTCAGCAGCTTGACCGCCACAAGTGCCAGCAGCACCCTGGTAACCGCAGCCAGCCCCACGCCAGCCCAGATGGCCTTGCGCCGCTGCGCCCCACCAAGTGAACGCACGGCCATACCAATGACAACTGCGTTGTCCCCGGCCAGCGTCACATCAATCAGCACAACCTGCAAGAGGGCGGCAACTGCCGGAAAACTGGCAGAATCAAATAGGTTGGCCACAATAACTCCGATTCCAGAACACGCATTGAGTGGCGCAAATTTCTGGCACGCGACAGAAAATGTCAAAGTTTTCCGCATTGCGGGCAGACGACATGCGCGAAATCCGCTAGAGAGACGCCACCTGTCTGACGTTTAAACTGTTCTGGTTAAGGAATTCGCGTTATGGTTCCGCGCTATACCCGCCCCGTCATGGCCGCAATCTGGTCTCCTGAAAACCGCTATCGAATCTGGTTCGAGATCGAAGCTCTGGCCTGCGAAGCCATGGCAGAATACGGGACGGTCCCCCAGGAAGCCGCCAAAGTGGTCCGCGAAAAAGGCAACGCCGCCATGGCTGCTTTTTGCGATGCAGACCTCGCCCGGATTGACGAGATCGAAGCCGAAACACGGCATGACGTTATTGCGTTCCTGACTTGGCTGGCGGAAAAAGTCGGTCCGGAAAGCCGCTTTGTCCACCTGGGCATGACCTCCTCGGACGTGCTGGACACCTGCCTTGCCGTGCAGCTTGTGCAGGCCGCCGACCTTCTGCTCAGGGACCTGGACGAAACCCTGGCCGCCCTGAAGGCCCGTGCGTTCGAACACAAACACACTCTGACCATTGGCCGCAGCCACGGCATCCATGCCGAACCCACGTCTTTCGGTCTCAAGATTGCTGGCCATTACGCCGAGTTCGCCCGGAACAGAACCCGCCTTGAAACAGCACGGGCCGAAATTGCCACCTGTGCCATTTCCGGCGCTGTAGGCACATATGCCCATCTCGACCCGCGCATAGAAGCCTATGTGGCCGAACGTCTTGGCCTGCAGGCCGAAGCGGTTTCCACCCAGGTTATCCCACGTGACCGCCATGCTGCTTTTTTCTGCACCCTCGGCGTTATTGCCAGCAGCATTGAGCGGCTTGCAACGGAAGTCCGCCACCTGCAACGCTCGGAAGTGCGCGAGGCGGAGGAATTCTTCCATCCGGGGCAGAAGGGGTCTTCTGCCATGCCGCACAAGCGGAACCCCGTACTGACCGAAAACCTGACCGGCCTTGCCCGTCTGGTGCGCGCTGCCGTTATTCCCGCACTGGAAAACGTAGCGCTGTGGCACGAGCGTGACATCAGCCACTCCTCGGTTGAGCGCAACATCTGCCCCGATGCCACCATTGGTCTGGACTTTGCCCTTGCCCGCCTGTCCGGCATGATCACCAAACTTGTCGTATACCCCGACCGCATGGCCGCAAATATCGAGAGCCTTGGCGGTGTGGTACATTCAGGTGAAGTCCTGCTGGCTCTGGCAAAAGCCGGGCTGTCTCGCGAGGATGCCTACCGTATTGTCCAGCGCAACGCGATGGCGACATGGACCAGACTAGGCACGCCCGAAGGCAAAACATTCCGCGAAAATCTGGCCGATGATACCGAAATTTCGGGCCGTATTCCTGCCGACGTGCTTGATGCCGCCATGGATAGCCGCCAGCACCTGAAGGCGCTGGACTTCCAGTTTGAAAAAATCTTTGGCGAAGCAGGCCCAAAACAGTAAGGGCCAATCCTGTTTGCACAGGCTGTATCCTCCACGCGGGAAGCCTGCTATGAACACAGGAGCAATAAAGGGGTGAACCGCCAGCTTGGTTCCCCCGTTTTTTGGGGTGGTCACCCAACCGCCCGCACACATTTCGACAGGTAAGGATCATTATGGCCCGTCGCCGCCAGCTTTATGAAGGTAAAGCCAAAATCCTCTTTGAAGGTCCGGAACCGGGGACCCTTGTGCAATACTTCAAGGACGATGCCACGGCTGGCAATGGTGCCAAAAGCGGTGTGATTACCGGCAAAGGTGTGCTCAACAACCGCATTAGCGAACACCTGATGCTGCGTTTGCAGGAAATCGGCATCCCCACCCACTTTATCCGCCGCATCAACATGCGTGAGCAGTTGGTAAAGGAAGTGGAGATTATCCCGCTTGAAGTGGTCATCCGCAATGTTGCCGCTGGCAGTATTTCCAAGCGTTTCAACATTCCCGAAGGCCAGCGCCTGCCGCGTCCGATTGTTGAGTTCTATTACAAGAATGACGAACTCGGTGATCCGCTGGTATCGGAAGATCACATTATTGCATTTGGCTGGGCCTGCCCGCATGATCTGGAAGATATTACAGGCATGTCCATGCGTGTGAATGACTTCCTCTGCGGTCTGTTCAGCGGCATTGGCATCCAGTTGGTGGACTTCAAGCTCGAGTTCGGCCGCTGCTGGGAAGGCGAGGACATGCGTATTGTTCTTGCTGACGAAATTTCGCCTGATAACTGCCGTCTGTGGGATCTTCGTACCAACGAGAAGCTCGACAAGGACCGCTTCCGCCGTGATCTGGGCAACGTGAAGGAAGCGTATCAGGAAGTTGCACGCCGCATGGGCATCCTGCCGGAAAATGGTGCCGGGGGTGACATGAAGGGCCCAGAAACAGTTCAGTAACCCCTACGGGTACTTTGGGAGTTTGAGAATGAAAGTACGTGTAACCGTCATGCTTAAGGACGGCGTTCTGGACCCGCAGGGAAAGGCCATTGGTCACGCACTGCACACACTGGGCTTTGAGGGCGTGCAGGACGTGCGCGTTGGCAAGGTCATAGAGCTGGAGCTGCATGGTGTAAAAGCAGAAGAAGCACACGAAAAAGCGGGGGAAATGGCCCGTAACCTGCTCGCCAATCTGGTGATCGAGGACTACTCGGTAGAGGTTGTGGCATGAAGCGCCTTGTCCTGATCGCCCTTGCAGGTGCGCTGGCTGTTCCCGGTCTGGCGCACGCCCAGCGGCTGGCCCCCATGAAGGCAGGAGCGCTTGGCAAGATGTGTTCCGGCTCGGCCAGCCGCACCGCGTGCGATGCTTATCTGAGCGGTCTGACCGATGGCGTCACTCTTGCCCAGATCAACGCGCACAATACGGGTGACGCCTCAACCCCCACGGGTTTTTGTGTGCCCGCCAGCGAAGACATTGCCGCAATCCGCGCCAAAGTGCTCACCTGGCTAAAAGCGCATTCCGACTCTCTGGGCAAACCAGTAGGCGAGAGCGTTTTTACCGCCCTGCATGACTCTTATCCGTGTGACGTGAAAAAATGAAAGCAGCGATTGTCGTATTCCCCGGCACGAACCGGGAACGAGATATGGCCATTGCCCTGCGGCGCGTGACCGGGCAGGCCCCACGCATGATCTGGCATCACGAGACAGATCTGAACGGTGTGGATCTGGTCGTGCTGCCCGGTGGCTTCAGCTATGGTGATTACCTGCGTTGTGGCGCAATGGCCGCACATTCCCCGATTATGGGAGCCGTGCGCGACTTTGCCGCCAAAGGTGGGCATATTCTGGGCGTGTGCAACGGCTTTCAGATCTTAACCGAAAGCAACCTTCTCCCCGGCGCGCTCCTGCGTAATGCGGACCTGAGGTTTCTCTCGCAAGACTGCCATTTGCGCGTGGAAATTGAAGGCACACCCTTTACCCGGCGCTGGAAAAAGGGAGACATCTTCCGCACTCCTCTGGCGCATGGAGATGGCAACTATACTGCCGATGCCCAAACCCTTGCCCTCATTGAAGGCGAAGGGCGCGTTGCATTCCGCTACGCAGACGCCAAAGGCCATGTGCGCGCGGATGACAGAACAAGCAACCCCAACGGCAGCGTGAACAGCATTGCCGGTGTTCTGAGCGAAAACAAACGTATTTGCGGCATGATGCCCCACCCCGAGGATCTGGTTGATCCGCTGATGGGGGGCGAGGATGGTCTGCCGCTGTTTGAAGGTCTGGTGGAGGCTCTTGTCCGGTGAATAAGCCTGTAACCGTTGATGAATCCCTGGCACGTGAATTCGGCCTGACGGGTGGGGAATACGGCCGTGTTCTGTCTATCATGGGCCGCACGCCCAGCCTGACGGAACTCGGTGTCTTTTCCGTCATGTGGTCGGAGCACTGCTCCTACAAATCCTCTCGCAAATGGCTGCGTGGCCTGCCAACCAAGGCTCCGTGGGTTATCCATGGACCGGGCGAAAACGCAGGCGTTGTGGATATCGGGCAAGGTTATGCTGCCATCTTCAAGATGGAAAGCCATAACCACCCCTCCTTTATCGAACCCTATCAGGGAGCGGCTACAGGTGTGGGCGGTATTCTGCGTGACGTGTTTACCATGGGTGCGCGCCCCATTGCCAACCTGAACGCCCTGCGCTTTGGCAGCCCCGAAAACCCCACCACCCGCCGCATTGTCGATGGCGTGGTGCGGGGCATTGGTGGCTATGGCAACTGCGTAGGTGTGCCTACAGTCGGGGGAGAAATCAACTTTCACCCTGCCTACGACGGCAACCCGCTTGTAAACGCCATGACCGTGGGCATTGCCCGGCAGGACCGTATTTTTCTGTCAGCTGCAGCCGGGGTTGGCAACCCTGTTGTCTATGTTGGTTCACGCACAGGGCGGGACGGTATCCATGGTGCCACCATGTCCTCCGCCGAGTTTGATGAGGATGCGCTTTCCAAGCGCCCGACCGTGCAGGTTGGCGACCCCTTCATTGAAAAACTGCTGATCGAAGCCTGTCTGGAACTGATGGCCACAGACGCTATTGTTGCCATTCAGGACATGGGGGCTGCCGGTCTGACCTCTTCCGCCGTGGAAATGGCGGGCAAGGGGGGCGTGGGTATTGAGCTCGATCTTGATGCCGTACCCCAGCGCGAACCCAACATGACCGCCTATGAGATGATGCTTTCTGAAAGTCAGGAACGCATGCTCATGGTCCTGCGTCCTGACCGGACAGAACTGGCACGCCAGATTTTTGAAAAGTGGGAACTGGACTTTGCCATTATCGGTCATCTGACCGAAACCGGCCATATTGTCATCAAGCACAAAGGGCAGCTTGAGGCCGATATTCCACTTGGCCCTCTGGCTGATGAGGCACCGGTTTATGACCGTCCCTCCATTCCTCCGGAAAAACCTGCAGAACTGGGGAGTGTTCACGCACCTCTCTCGCTTGATGCAATGCTGCTCCAGCTTGTGGCCTCACCTGATCTGGCATCGCGCGCATGGGTGTGGAACCAGTATGACAGCACCGTAGGGGGGCAGACTGTCCGCCGCCCTGGCGCTGCGGACGCCGCCATTATCAAGGTGGACAATACGCAGCTCGGTCTTGCGCTGACCACGGATTGCACACCACGCTATTGTCAGGCGGACCCGCGCACAGGTGGCGCACAGGCCGTGGCTGAAGCATGGCGCAATATTACGGCAACCGGCGCACGGCCTCTGGCAGTGACGGACAACCTGAACTTCGGCAATCCCGAAAAGCCGGAAATCATGGGCCAGTTCATTGCGGCACTGGAGGGCATGGGAGAAGCGTGCAGGGTTCTCGACTTCCCCATCGTGAGCGGCAACGTCTCCCTGTACAACGAAACCCGGATGCCCGATGGCACAACTCAGGCCATTCTGCCGACACCCGCCATTGGTGGTCTTGGTGTTCTGGATGATGTGTCCTCTGCCGTGGGCCTTGGCATGCAGCCCGATAGCGATCTGGTGCTGATTGGCACAACCCAAGGCGAACTTGGTCAGTCCATCTGGCTGCGTGAAATTCTGGGGCGTGAAGAAGGCGCACCGCCAGCGGTAAATCTGGTGGCAGAAAAACGGAACGGGGATTTTGTCCGGGCCGAAATTCAGGCAGGCCAGATTAGTGCATGTCATGACATTGCCGATGGTGGCATTCTGGTTGCCGCAGCCGAAATGGTCATGGCATCAGGCACGGGCTGCGAACTGGAAAGCCCGGATTCAGGTATCCGCCCGGAAGCTTTCTGGTTTGGTGAGGATCAGGCCCGCTACCTTGTATGCGTTGCCGATGCCCGGTCTTTTTGCGCTAGAGCCGCACAGGCGGGAGTGCCTGCACGTCTGATGGGTCGCTCCGGTGGAAATGATTTGATTCTACCCAGCGGCGTCACCATATCTGCTGCACGCCTTAAATCAGCGCATGAAACCTTTTTTCCTGCACTGATGGACCAATAGGGAAGAGACAGCATCATGGCCATGTCCACCACAGAACTTGAAGCTTATATTCTGAAGGCGTTCCCTGATGCCCAGATCAAGATTGATGATCTGGCAGGAGATGGGGATCACTATTCCTGTTCGATTGTAAGCGAGGCTTTTCGTGATGTTCCGCGTGTAAGGCAGCATCAACTCGTTTATAACGCGCTTGAAGGACATATGGGGGGCAAACTGCATGCGCTGGCCCTCCGTACGTCCGCTCCCTGACCAGAGCCCGGATTCTACACGAGCAAGGATAACAGACACATGACTGATTCCATTAAACAGACCATTCAGCAGGATATTGAGTCAAACCCTGTCATGCTTTTTATGAAGGGGGATGCTGATTTCCCACAGTGTGGCTTTTCTGCCCGCGTTGTACAGATCCTGCAGCAGATTGGCGTACCGTTCAAAGCTGCCAATGTTCTGGCAGATTCCGCACTGCGTCAGGGCATTAAGGACTATTCCAACTGGCCGACCATTCCTCAGCTTTACGTCAAAGGGGAGTTTGTTGGTGGGTGCGATATTGTGACCGAAATGTACCAGACCGGTGAGCTGCAAAAACTGCTGCAGGAAAAAAACATCGCCTGCAACGCATCCGCCTGAATTATAGGTTGTCAGCCTGCAATTGCTTTGTATAGTTTCAGGCAGACATAAGATCAGGGGGCTAAGGTTAATGACGCGAGTGCCGTTTGTACGCGGGCTTTTTGCTCTGGCCGGTATTGGTCTGAGTGTAATGGCCACCAGTTCTTCAGTGCATGCGGAACGCGTTCTTTCCGATCTGGAAGCCAGCAAATTAACCTTTGCCTCCCTGACCGCCCCACCACCTGTTGCACATGTTCGCCATATTGCACACCATACGGCAACAGTAAGCCATGCACAGCACAAGGTGGTTCTGGCTGCTGCCCAGCATGGTAAAATGGTGCATCTGGTCAGCTACCATCCTGGTGCACATACAGTGGTACACAGCAGCAAGCCCCACCGCCGCACCTGAATGCAGTCTGGTTTAGGCAGGTCACGTTTCTGGGCAGGGCAGCCCTTTAGTCCATCCGTGACTTACATCTGACGGATAATATCTTCCAGCCACGCCATCTGGCCTTTTGCATCCAGCATAAACAGGTCAAATCGCAGGTTTTCGTACTGCCACTGTGGGTGGCTTTGCAACAAACACTCTGCAGATCTGTATACTCTTCGGGATTGTGTTGCAGAAAGACATTCCGCAGCCCCACGCAATGTCTGGCGTTGTTTAACTTCAATAAAACAGATCGTTGCGCCATTCTGTGCAACAATATCAATCTCGCCTCTGCGTGTTTTTGCCCTTTGAAGCAGAATGTTCCAGCCTGCCTCCCGCAATTTCCGGCAAACAGCTTCCTCTGCCATCAGACCATTCTGGTAGGACGCATAGCCCCTCGCCCGCTTTGCGGTGGAGACTGAAAGCTGTTGTGCAGAACACTTATTCGTTATGTTGTGGACGCCAGCCGCCTGTTGTGAAAGCTTTTCCTCTGCCATGTTTTTTGATCTCCAGTTTGCCACAACAGTCCTGATTGTTGCGTGTATGCGCCTGTGTCTGGTTACCGGCGTGAGTTTGCATATTCTGCTCACAAAACGGAATACATCATCGGCCATCGGATGGATTGGCATCTGTGTTCTCATGCCGTTTCTGGGAACAGGTCTCTATCTTATGTTCGGGATCAACCGTGTGACCCGGCTTGCAAAAAAGCTGGTAGGGGACCGAACGGCACATAGGCCGGATGGCGCTGACCTATCCACATGGAACAGGGAACTGGATGGTCAGTTTGCTCCGCTGGCATTGATGGTAGGCAAGCTGACAACCCGCCCTGTTGTTGGCAATAACAGCATCACCTGCCTGCATGATGGCGATGGTGCATACCCGCATATGCTGGACGCCATAGAAAAAGCAACCAGAAGTATTCTGCTGTGTTCGTATATTTTCCGGCATGATGCCAGCGGGCAATTATTCGCAGACAGGCTGATTGCTGCGCATAAAAGGGGGGTCAATGTCCGTGTGCTGGTCGACGGTATTGGCAGCGGGTATTTTTTATCGCCCATTTACCGTTATCTGAGAAGGGAAGGGGTTCCTTGTGCGCGCTTCATGCATTCACTCCTCCCCTGGCGGATGCCGTTCCTTAATTTACGGAACCACCGCAAGATTCTGGTTGTAGACGGTAGCGTTGGGTTTATGGGGGGGCTCAATATTGCCGATAACAATCTGGTCGCGCGCAAGCCCCGGCACCCTGTATCTGACACGCATTTCCGGATTGAAGGTCCGGTTGTGCACCAGTTGGCGCGGGTTGCAGCATGGGACTGGTATTTTACAACCGGGGAACAACTGAACCGGGATCTCTTTTTGCAAGAACATACCAGTAAAGGGAGTTCTCTGGCCCGAATTGTTACCGCAGGCCCGGACACGGATCTGGAAAAAATTGAATATACCATGCTTCAGGCCATTACACTTTCGCGCAAAAGCATACGGTTGATGACACCTTATTTTTTACCAGGTGCACGCTTTTTATCCGAACTGGGATTAGCCGCCCTGCGTGGCGTACAGGTCGATATCATTATTCCGCTCCGCAGTAACCATCGTCCGCTGGACTGGGCCTGCGCTGCCAATATTTCCCCCTTGCTGGACACCGGAGTACGGGTCTGGCACGCCAATCCACCCTTTAACCATTCCAAACTGATGGTAGTGGACAAGGCGTGGTCTTTTGTGGGCAGTTCCAACCTTGATATTCGCAGTCTGCGTCTGAACTTTGAGATCAATATGGAAACATACGATGTCACCATAGCTGAAATCATGGATGATTTCATATGCCAGCACCGCAACCACCGGCTAACACATTATGATCTGGACAAACGGAACTTCCCGACCCGCATACGGGATTCCTTTGCCAGACTGTTCATGCCTTACCTGTAAGCACTAGCCAGTGTGCGTCGGCCCATTTCTGGCTGAAGCGTGACCGCTATTGGCCTATGATCCGAAGCAAAAACTGGCAGCACCTGCGCATCCGAACAGACCATGCCTTCCACCAGGCAGCGATCCAGACGAATGGGCAGGAGGTCAATCATACGATGTGTCGGAGCTTTTGGTCCCACGTCGGCAAATCCCGGAACAAGGGTTGGCCCCACCAGATTAAAGTCCCCCAGAATAGCGCATGGCGCAGACAGCAAGGATGCGATCCGCCGCAACTGCCTGCGGTTAAGCATCTGTCCATGTGAAAGATGAACATTAGCCAAGGAAAACTGAGGGTAATCTATGATCTGGGCGTGTCGTTTAACGATTGGTCCGGACGGAATGGTGCATGCCCGTGGTGGCCGCGCAAAAGGGATGCGGCTCCAGCACGCCACACCATGAATACGCCCCGGCAAAGGAGAGCGTGCATAATGACCACCAATCACATCTGGCAGCACGTCTATTTCCACCGTAGCTTCCTGCATGAGCAGAATATCCGGCTGTTCCGCCTCTATCAGAGCGGCCACATCATGTACTGTCGCCCCCGTGCGGCGGAGCAGGTTCCAGCTGATAATACGGACACCCGGCGTGTCATTGGCTGCCACATGCCTGCGTCGCCCTTTGGATGCGCGTTCAACAAAACGGGCCAGACGGCTCTTCATGGTGCGATATTCCTTGTATCATCCAGTGGTGGTCGTGCTGGCTCGCCCTGCGCAAATTCCATGGTCAGCGTAAAGCCGATGGCAAGCAGGACCGGCCCCAGAAAAATACCCACCCCTCCAAAAGCTAACAATCCACCTATAACTCCCAGCACGGTAAGCAGGTAAGGCAGCTTGGAACCGCGTGCGATAAACAGCGGACGGATGAGATGATCCGCACCAGAAATAAATACCACCCCATAGACGATAAGCAAAATACCCTTCAGCTGGTGGTGGGTTACAAACAGCCATATCGCGGCCGGTATCCACACCAGAGGCGCACCAACAGGGAATACCGCCAGAAATGCAGCAATTCCACCTAGAATAACCGGCTCGGCCATGCCAAAGAACCACAATCCGAGTCCGGTCAGAATACCCTGAATAATGGCGGTGCCAAGAATGCCATACACGGTGCCACGCACCGTACTGGCAATAATGGACAGGTGCCGCCCGGCCCGCGGTCCGGCAATCCGCAAAATAACAGCCTGCAACGTGTCCCACAAAATGGAACCGCTGATCCAGAAAAAGAAAGAAATGAACAAAGCAGTTACAAGATGCAGCGCTCCACTGGCCATTTGCATGAGCACGCCAAGAACAGACTGGATAATTCCCCCCGCATACGGTCGCAATTCAGCTGCGGCAAACCCGAGGTTACGGCTCCACAACGCCCAGCGGCGATGAATATCCGGCCCAAAAACAGGCAGGTTATCCAGCCATCTCGGGAGGGGAGGCAATTGGTTGACCTGCCCGAACAGGGTTGTCAGCTGCAACGCCCAGCGCGGCCCGGACGCCACACAGGCTGATGCCAGCAGGGCGAGCGGAAACACCACGCATACAGCGCACAGGACCGTCATGATCAGGCTGGCCGCATTGGCCCCCATACTCCGCCGCAAATACTGGAAAAGAGGCCATGTGGTATAGGTGAGCACCCCCGCCCAGAGCAGAGCGGAAGAAAAGGGAACCAGCACGGCTATGCAGCCATAGGCAATCCCTACCAGCAATAAAAACCGGAGAATACGTTCAGCCGTCAATGTGTGACTATCAGTCATGCGTGCAACTAACCACCGAACGTCTTAATTTTGTGTCTTGCTGACAGGAACATGGCATATCAGCAGTATGATATGGCGTATTCCGCACTGAGTTTCCAGCCGGTTCGGATAAAGGCTTTGTGCAGGCTCTTCACATATCATAACTCATTTGCCAGTTCTGAAGGACTATGTGATCGTTATTGTCCTGTTAAAAAACATGAGGTCTCTGGCCATGTCTCCTCTCATTCCCGGCAGCTTTCTCCCAGCACTTGCCACGGACACCACAATCCGCTTTCTGGATGCCACAACACCATTACCCGGGGAGACATTTGACCCGCAGACTGAATTTATGGCGTGCCATATTCCGGGCAGCCAGTATTTTGACATCTCTGTTTTTTCCGACCTGCAGAGCACCCTGCCGCATACCGTGCCATCTGCCGCACGCTTTGCGTATCTGTTTGGCCAGATGGGTATTACCCCGCAGACCCATGTTGTTTTTTACGATCAGGGCAATGTAGCTTCTGCATGCCGGGCCTGGTGGATGACCAGACTGTTCGGGCATGAAAAAACCCAGATCATCCATGGCGGCCTAAAGGCCTGGCGGCAGCAGAACCTTCCTGTGGAACAGGGGGAGGGGGCATTGCATACCCCGCAGGTCTACCACCCCAGAACAGAATATTCCCGTCTGGCCGGTCTTGGGGACATGCTTGAACATGTTCGACTGCAAAACCGCCCCATACTGGATGCCCGTAGTGCTGCGCGTTTTTATGGCACAGAACCTGAGCCGCGCGCAGGCGTAAAATCCGGGCACATGCCCGGCGCACGCAACATTCCCTATAAAACCGTGCTGGACGAAAATGGTTTTTTTCTTCCCGCTTCACAACTGCAAACCCTGTTTTTACAGGCGGGTGTTTCCGCCACAACGCACCCTATCACCACCTGTGGCTCCGGCATGACCGCCGCAGTGCTGAACGTTGCACTGGAACTGGCGGGATTTACCTCCAACGCTCTTTATGATGGTTCCTGGGCCGAGTGGGGCAGCACACCGGGTATGCCAGTGACAAACGGACAAAAGCCATGACAGACCGCAACAGTGTTGATGCCGGGTGGCAGAAACTTGGCACGTCCCTGACCCATACAGGCCGCCCCCCCCCGTCCGAAGCGGGGACATACGTCAACCCACCGCTGGAGCGTGGCTCCACTGTGCTCTTTCCCTCGCTCAAGAGCATGAACCGCAAAGGTCAGGAACGTTATGTTCACACAAGCATCTATGGCGCCATGGGCTCCCCCACCCAGCACGAGCTGGAAAAACTGATTGCGCACATAGAAGGTGGCACAGACTGCCAGATTGTCAGCTCCGGTCTGGCGGCATGCACCACGCCATTGCTGGCTTTTTTAAAAGCAGGCGATCACTGCCTGCTGGCCGACAGCGTTTATGGCCCAACCCGCCGTTTTGCCGACAACATGCTCGGGCGCTTTGGAGTGGACATTTCCTACTTTCCTCCCTGTGCCAGCCGGTCCGAAGTGGAAGAATACGTCCAGCCCAACACCCGCATCATTTTTACCGAGAGCCCGGGCAGCCATACGTTTGAAGTGCAGGATATTCCCATGCTGGCAGAAGTTGCTCACCGGCATGGCGCTCGTCTTTTTCTGGACAACACATGGGGGTTTGGCATTTTTGCCCCGTTTGCACATGGCGTGGATGTCTCCATTCAGGCCTTGACCAAATATCCTTCCGGCCACTCGGATGTTATTGCCGGAGCCGTCACTGTAGCCGATCAGGCAAGCTGGCATATCCTGCGGGATGCCTCCATCCAGCTTGGTCAGGTGGCCGGACCAGACGAATGCTGGCTTACCCTGCGCGGTCTGCGCACAATGGGGGTCCGTCTGGCGCAGCAGGCCCGCACCGCCCTGCAGGTTGCCACATGGCTCAAACAACGCCCTGAAGTGGCGCAGGTTCTGCACCCTGCGCTGCCAGACTGCCCGGGCCATAACTTCTGGAAACGCGATTTTACAGGTGCAGGCAGCCTGTTTGGCGTGGTTCTGAAGCCCCCATACACCTGCCAGAGCATGGAACGCATGATTAACGCCATGCAACTGTTTGGCATTGGTGCATCATGGGGTGGATACGAAAGTCTGGTACTCCCGACCACAGGAGGCATAACGCGGAATTTTGGCGCAGAACAGCCGGAACTTCCCGCCTTCAGGCTACAGATCGGTCTGGAAAACGCACAGGACCTGATTGATGATCTGGATCAGGCCTTTAACGCCCTGCACCACACAGCCTGAAGCTTACGAAGCGGAGCGGGCACGGAATGTAGCAGCTTCGGCAATATGCTGCGGCTCTACATCTGGCGCGGCCACCAGATCGGCAATGGTTCTGGCAACCCGCAACAGACGGGTGTACCCCCGCGCAGAAAAACGGTACCGCTCCGCCACAACCTGCGCCAGTTCCTGAGCACTCCCGGTAAGCGAGAGCACATTCAGCGCCGCCTCGGCATTTTTTTGTATACCCTGCCGCTCTGTCTGGAACATTCTGGCCCGAGCCACACGCAAGGCGACTGTTGCGGTATTTTCTCCCCCCATCTCCGTCATGTAACCAAGGGGTTCATAGGGCTGCATGGCCACATGCAGATCAACACGGTCCATAAGGGGGCCGGACAGACGTGCCAGATAATCCGCTCCACAACGGGGCGCTTTGCTACATTCGCGCATTGCATCCCCCAGATACCCACAACGGCAGGGGTTCATGGCAGCTATAAGCTGAAAACGGGCAGGGTAGGTGATATGTCTGGCCGCGCGCGCAATACTGACCTGACCGGTTTCCAGCGGCTGGCGTAAAGCCTCAAGCGCTGCGCGCGAAAATTCGGGCAGTTCATCCAAAAACAGCACACCATGGTGCGCCAGACTGATTTCCCCCGGTCTGGCGCGCGCACCACCGCCCACCAGTGCAGGCAGGCTCGCGGAATGGTGTGGCTCCCTCACAGGCGGGCGGCGTATGGGCCTGCCATCAGGCAACAGCCCGGCTGCACTGTAAATGCGTGAAACCGCCAGACTTTCCGATGGCAACAGGTCAGGCAATAATCCGCGCAACCGTGCCGCAAGCATGGATTTACCCGCACCTGGCGGACCGGAAAGTAAAAGGGAATGTCCACCCGCAGCCGCAATTTCCAGCGCCCTGCGCCCTGTTTCCATCCCTCTGATATCCGCAAGATCAGGTTCAACACCTGTAGCAGGAGGTTCCGAGCGGGAAAAAACAGGCGGGCTGAGGATTTGCAGACCAGAAAAATGGTTGATCAACGCCAGAAGGTCTGGCGCCGCAAGGATGGCAATATCACCACCACATAAGGCTTCCTCGCCCTGTGGAGCAGGACACACAAGCCCCAGCCCCATGGAGGCCGCCTCCAGAGAAGCCGAAAGCACACCCGAAACAGGATTAAGCCGCCCATCGAGCGAGAGTTCGCCAAGGGCTGCATAACGCCCCACTTCCTCTGCAAAGATCACCCCCATGGCCGCCAGCAGGGCCAGCGCGATGGGCAGATCAAAATGTGATCCTTCCTTTGGGAGGTCGGCAGGAACAAGATTAACAAGAATACGCTTTGCAGGGAGCGCCAGCCCTATGGCGGTCAAGGCGGCCCGAACACGCTCACGCGCTTCACCTACCGCCTTGTCTGGCAGACCTACAACCAGAAATGCAGGCAAACCAGAGGATATCTGCACTTCAACCCATACGGGTCTGGCCTCGATACCCGAAAAAGCAAAACTGCGGATGCGGGAATAGATCATTCCCGCACTCCGCAAGCCATGCTTAGCGACCCTTGTAAATTAGACGGGCACGAACCGTGCCATCAAGTTCACGCAGTGCCTTAAGCAGACGGTCGTCCAGATCCGTATCCCCACCCGTATCGGCCTCAATCACCACATAACCGATCTCTCCATCGGTCTGGAGGAACTGGGCTGTTACGTTGCAGGTTTCACGCAGGAAGATTTCATTCAGCTTCATCATAACACCGGGGATGTTATGGTGTGCATGCATGAAGCGCGTGCCACGCGGGCTTTGCGGCAATTGAACACCCGGGAAGTTAACCGCACCAAACGTGGAGCCAACGTCCGAATATTCCACCAGCTTGCGGGCGACTTCCACACCAATACGTTCCTGAGCTTCCGCCGTGGAACCACCAATATGGGGGGTGAGAATGACGTTATCCAGCCCCATGATCGGGGTGGACAGCAGATCACCCGGGCCTTTGGGTTCTTTGGGATACACGTCAATGGCGGCACCAAGCAGATGTCCGCTTTCCAGCGCCTTGGCCAGCGCATCCAGATCGACAACATTGCCGCGGGCATTGTTGATGAGGAAGGATCCCTTCTTCATCTTGCTGATCTGCTCTGCACCCATCAGGTTTGCCGTAGTTGGCAGCTGAGGTACGTGCAGGCTCACCACATCACTCTGGGCCAGCAGGTCATCCAGCGTATCAACCGGCAGAGCGTTGCCGTGGCCGAGTTTATCCGTCACATCGTAATAGACAACCCGCATGCCAAAGGCTTCCGCCAGAACGGAGAGCTGTGAGCCAATGGAGCCATAACCCACAATCCCAAGTGTTTTGCCGCGCACTTCCCAGCTATTCGCCGCAGATTTGGTCCACTCGCCTTTATGGCACTCGACCGAGCGGGGGAAAATACGACGCATCAGCATAACAATTTCCCCCATGACCAGTTCGGCCACGGAGCGCGTGTTGCTGTACGGCGCATTAAAAACCGGAATCCCGTTCAGGCGTGCGGTTTCAAGATCAACCTGATTGGTGCCAATACAAAAGCAGCCAATGGCCATCAGGCGATCTGCCCCTTCAAGCACGTCCTTGGTCAGCTGCGTACGCGAGCGGATACCAACAATATGCACACCTTCCAGCGCTTTTTTGAGCGCATCGCCCTCAAGCGCGCCTTTGTGGCGTACGACATTTTCGTAACCACAGGCCTTGAGGAGGGCGACGGCACTATCGTGGATACCCTCCAGCAGAAGAATACGGATCTTGTCCTTGGAGAGGGACAGGTGCGTGCTCGTGCTCATATTGGACTGACCATCGCTGTTGTACCGAAGCGCAGACCTATCGCAAAACCGGGGCAATGCATAGTCTGACCGGCCAGATTTGGCGATATTCCCCTCAATAAATCTTGTTAACCCGCCTGCAGAATACGCACAGCCTCACGGTGCAGGGAAGCGGAACCCGCGGCCAGAACCGTGCGATCTCCATCCATCCGCAGGGGGGAACCATCCCACGCGCTCATAACCCCGCCAGCGCCTTGCACAATGGGCACAAGTGCTCCCCAGTCCCAGGGATTCATGTCACATTCGGCAATCAGATCAATCTGGCCCAGGGCAAGCAGCCCGTAAGCGTAACAATCCCCCCCCCATGTCATGCGCCGAGCCTGCTGCTTGAGTACCTTCCAGCGGTCATGCGGTGCCAGTTCGAGCATTTCGGGCGATGTACACGACATTTCAGCCTCGTCCAGCACAACATCCTGCCGGGTGCGCGCCTGCCCCCCCAAAGAAGAAGAAAACATGGTCGCACGTCCCTTGACCCCAACCCAGCGTTCACCCAGAACCGGCTGGTCCAGAATACCCAGCACAGGCTCTCCTTTGTAAAAAAGGGCAATCAAAGTACCAAAAAGCGGACGTCCGGTTACAAACGCCCGTGTGCCATCCACCGGGTCCAGCAGCCACTGGTAATCCGCCTGAGCGTTGTCCTGCCCAAATTCCTCGCCAAACACACCATGCTCTGGCAGACGTTCAGCCAGAATAGCCCGCATAACCCGTTCTGCCGTCCTGTCCGCCACCGTAACAGGGCTTGCATCCTTTTTGCTCTCTACCCCGACACCACGCCTGAACCATGGCCGGACAACGCTCCGCGCCGTCTCCGCCAGCATGATTGCCACATCCACAAACTGGTCTGTTATCTGCGGGGTCATCGGCTTTCTCCTGTTGCTGGGGTGAGGGTGGGGGCAGGGGTGTGCAGTGTATGCAAATAGCTGATCACATCCGCCCTGTCCTGCGGATCGGACAGACCGGCAAAAGACATGCGTGTGCCCACCACATATCTGGCAGGCGCCATAAGCCAGTCAGATAATCTCTGGTCATCCCATATCTGCGCGGCATGCTGACGCAAAGCCGCAGAATAGGCATAGCCGGGAAAAGTCGCTATATTCCGCCCCACAACACCAGCCAGAACCGGACCGGCATTTCCTTCGCTCCCAAGGGCAAAGCTGTGGCACTGAGCACAAATACGCCCCGCCAGCATAGTGCCATGCGCCAGACTGGCACGCACCATGTAAGGCGCAACAGGAACTGCCCGCAGGTCTGGCAGACGAAAAACCGGAGCCGCAGGGGCTGTGTCCGGCACGATCGCATGCGCCGTCACCAGCGCCCCCCCCAAGGCCACCACGCTTATCAACGCCGAAACCGCCACCCTGTTCAGGAACCTGCCATCCATCCGAACTTTTGCCCTGCTGATCACTGGTTGCGTTTGCATTGCAGCTTTTCTAGACTGCGCCGCACTTTTCCACGCCTATAAAACGCGCTGTATTCTGGAGCAAGCTGAGCATGCCGCCCCTTGTTGTCATACCCGCCAGACTTGCCTCAACAAGGCTACCCGGCAAGCCCCTGGCCGATATTGCCGGGCTGCCCATGATCGTACATGTGCTTCATGCGGCTCTCAGGGCCGAAATTGGTCCGGTTGTGGTTGCAGCCGCTGACCCCGAGATTTGCGATATTGTCACCAACGCGGGCGGGACGGCGGTACTGACCGACCCTGACCTGCCATCCGGTTCAGACCGGGTCTGGCAGGCTGTGCAGACACTGGACCCGCACGAGCGATACTCCACCATCATCAACCTGCAAGGAGATCTGCCCACACTGGCACCAGATGCCCTGCATACGGTGTGCAGGGTCATGGATGATCCTGCGTTTGATATTGGAACACTCGTCGCCCCCATTACCTTTGAAGAAGAGGCAGCAGCCCCTTCTGTTGTCAAGGTCGCATGCCACTTTGAGCAGGCAGCCGAACATGCGGTTGCACTCTATTTTTCCCGTCAGCCCATTCCCGCGGGGCAGGGGCCGTTATGGCACCATGTTGGTATTTACGCGTGGCGGCGGACCGCTCTGGCCCGCTTTGTCCAACTCCCCCCATCTGGCCTGGAAAAACGTGAAAGTCTGGAACAGCTCAGGGCGCTGGAAGATGGTATGCGTATTGGCTGCGCACGTCTTGCAATCGCGCCCTTTGGGGTTGATACACCACAGGATCTGGAACGGGCACGCCGCCTGCTTGGAGCTGAAAGGCCATGATGGACAGGATTATAGCCTTTCAGGGCATGCACGGAGCGTATTCCGATATGGCCTGCCGCGCCGCGCGACCCGGCTGGACTACCCTGCCATGCCACAGCTTTGCCGATGCCATAGACGCCGTGCATGCAGGCAAGGCCGAACAGGCCATGCTGGCATGCGAAAACAGTCTGGCAGGCCGTGTGCCTGATATCCATTCGCTCCTGCCAGCAGCCGGGCTGCACATTATTGGCGAGCACTTCCAGCGTGTTGAACACTGCCTGCTGGTTGTCCCCGGCACACGCATGGAGCAGATCCGCCGCATACATACGCATCCTGTGGCCATGGCCCAGATACGTAACCTGCTTAAAAACAACACCCTGATCCCTGTAACCGAGTTTGACACGGCAGGAGCAGCAGAGCTGGTCGCACTCTGGCAAAAGCCCGAGGAAGCCGCCGTGGCCTCCGCCCTTGCCGCAGAACTGTACGGGCTGGAAATCCTGCAGCGGAATGTGGAAGATGCCTCCCACAATACGACGCGCTTCTATATTACCGCGCGCACACCGCAGGTGCCCACACCACAGACACCTCACGTCATGACCACGCTGCTCTTCAGTGTACAAAACAGCCCCGGCGCTCTGTATAAAGTGCTTGGAGGCTTTGCCACCAATGGCGTCAACATGACCCGGCTGGAAAGCTACATGTCGGGCGAAACATTTGCCGCTACACGTTTTTTGATGGATGTAGAGGGCCACCCCGGCGATTCCCATCTGGGCAAAGCCTTGGCGGAACTTGAATTTTTTTCCAAAAACGCCACAATTCTAGGTGTCTATCAACAATCGCCGTTCCGGCACCGTGCTTCCATCCAAGGGCAGGACGTCCCACGTTCCGCTCCAGCAGATGCCATTCCAGGATAAGTGACCGCCCCATGCCTCATACATTCTTCTCCGGCTCCATAACTGCGCTCATCACCCCCATGAACCGGGATGGAAGTCTGGACTTTGACTCGTTTGAAAAACTGGTGGACTGGCAGATCAAGGAAGGTACCGCAGGTCTATGCGCCGTAGGTACAACGGGCGAAAGTCCAACGCTGTCACACACAGAGCACCACGCTGTTGTTGAACGCACCATAAAAGTTGCCAACGGCCGTGTGCCTGTTATTGCCGGGGCGGGTTCCAACAGCACGTCCGAAGCCGTTGATCTGGCCCGTCACGCGGAGCAGGCGGGGGCTGCCGCAGCCCTTGTTGTGGCTCCCTATTACAACAAGCCTACGCAGGAAGGTCTGTACCGGCACTTCATGGCCATAGCGGACGCTGTTTCCATCCCGGTTATTCTGTACAATATTCCCGGCCGCTCCATTATTGACATCAGTGTGGAAACAACGGCTCGTCTGGCCAAACACGGCAATATCGTAGGGGTAAAGGATGCAACCGCAAACCTGTTCCGCCCCCTGCAGGTCCGCCGGGCAGTGGACAAGTCTTTTAACCAGCTTTCGGGCGAAGATGGCACTGCTGTAGCTTTTCTTGCAGCCGGGGGGGACGGATGCATCAGCGTGACATCCAACATTGCTCCCGCCCTGTGCGCCGCAGTACAAGCAGCATGGAAAGCGGGGCAGACGCAGGAAGCCATTGCCATTCAGGACCGCCTGACCCCACTGCATGACACCCTGTTCTGCGAGAGCAATCCCGCACCCGCCAAATATGCGGCAAGCCTGCTGGGCCTTGCGGGAGAAACCTGCCGTCTGCCACTGGCACCCCTGAGCGATGAATCGCGCCACAAGGTACGGCAGGCTCTGGTTGATGTTGGGTTGCTGGGCTGATCATGTCCACAAAATCCAGCAAAAGCACCATGATCTCCCACGGCATGGTCGCACAAAACCGCAAGGCCCGCTTTAACTACACCATAAAGGAAACAGTCGAGGCCGGGCTTGTACTGAAAGGGCCGGAAGTTAAAAGCCTGCGCCTGGGCCGCGCAACAATTGGCGAGGCCTTTGCTGGCGAACGTAATGGCGAACTCTGGCTGTTTAACAGCTATATACCTGAATATCAGGGGGGAGTTTTGTCCCGCTTTGATTCGCGCGCCCCCCGCAAACTGCTGATGCACCGTAAGCAGGCCCAGAAGTTTATGGGTGCCATTGCCAAGCAGGGAGCAACCCTTGTTCCGCTGGATATTCACTTTAACGACCGCGGACTGGCCAAAGTTACCCTTGGTCTGGGTGTTGGCAAAAAAAGTGTGGACAAGCGGCAGACCGTAGCAGACCGGGACTGGCAGCGTGACAAGGCCCGCCTGATCCGCAACAAGGGGAAGGGCGACTACTAGCGCATTCCGCCTGTTCCATACAAACAGGCCCGCACAATACTGACAGATGTAAACGGCATAAAAAAGCCTCGGTCATGTAACCGAGGCTTTTTTCTTACTAACCGCTAAAAAGCAGTCCCTCAGGCAGAGGTCACTTCAGCAGCTTCGGGGCCCTTCTGGCCCTGAACAACTTTAACGTTCACGCCCTGACCTTCATTCAGGCCCGGCAGACCGGAACGTTCCAGCGCAGAAGCGTGGATAAAGATGTCCTTGCCACCGCCTTCAGGCGTGATGAAGCCAAAGCCTTTAACAGCGTTGTACCACTTAACGGTACCGCGCGTATCTTCAGCATCAGACAGATCAGGAGCGGGGCGGGCAGCAGGGCGGGCGCCAAAGCCAGGACGGCCACCAGCGGGGCTACGCGGACGTTCCGGCTGAGCCGTGCTTTCATCAACAGAGATGACTTCGGCAACCTGGCGACCTTTAGGCCCCTGACCAATGCGCACAACCAGCGTAGCGCCGGGGTTTACACCCTGCACACCAGCCTGAGACAGTGCATTGGCGTGCAGGAACACATCGCCCGATCCATCAGCGAGTTCAACAAAGCCGAAGCCTTTTTCGCCATTGAACCACTTAACGGCTGCACCCACTTCCGGGCCGGAAGCGATAACCTGCGGACCGCCAGCGGGCCGACGCGGAGCAAACCCACCACGGTCGCCGCCGCCGCCACCATAAGCGGGACGCTCACCGAAAGAAGGCATCGACATATAATTGTCGTCATCAAATCCGCCGCGGCGAGGAGAACGGGGGCTGCGGTCGGTCCTGTTACTTTTCAACGGTCTTGATCCTGGAGTGCGGAGAAGATGGAAACTTCTCCGGATATTGAAAAACGGGCAAACTGCCAGAATGGGTTGACAGGATTACGTGCTTTGAACAAAAAGCCCATCATTCCCCCTCCTGAATATTGCAAACATGCCCAACGCATGCGTAGCACAGTCGTTAGCGTGCTGCTACAGCAAAGCATGAAAACCGTGCCTGCTTCACGCACTTTTCTTCGTATCACAAATTTGTGATGCCAGCCTCTTTTCGAACCTGCCCCAAGCCCCCTCACACAGCCACCACACGCGGCACATACCCCGCAACTTTTGGATGAGAGCAGTCTCAACAATTACCCACTCAGATTTGGGGAGCAGGCACAAACACTTTCTGGAATCGAACAAAGCGAGAGCCACCAGCCCGCGTCCATCCCGGCCAGCCATGCTCCTTCATCCCAGACCGCCCCGGCAAACCTGCCACACGTTCAAGCAACCCGATGCATGGCGCAGCCCTCTCCTTGTAATTCGGACTTTGTGTTTAATTAGTTTTCACACCTCTCTGCATCTCAGCCTCAAAAAATGTGCATTATTTAATCAATTGCATTATTTTTGTGCATAAACTTCCATCAAATTCTGCATTTCTGTGTTTTTTTCGCCACTACCTCGCCAACCTGCCCGTTTATGAGGCGAAATTCCCCTCTTTCCTGTAGCGCGGCATGAAGTTTCGCCCTTACTCTCGAAATCAGAAAGAGCCACCGGGTTTTGATGTAGGGGATACAGAACTTATGCTGCGCCAGTCGGAAACACAGAACATCTGCCAGATTATCCCGTTCCAGATGGAAATCATGTGTCGCCACCGCGACTATCTGGACCGCTGGATTGCCGCCAGTCAGCCCATGGGCATTTGCGATGCCGATATCTTTCCTGCTGAGGAGAAGCAGGCTGGTGTTTCATCAGGCTATGTTCTTGTATGGGTGCGCGAAACATCAAACCCCGCCTACAAGGTTTATTCTCGCGGCAACCGCTGGATTGTTATGGACGCGGTGCGTGACAACACTCTGGGCCAGTTTGCTTCTTTTGCCGATGCCCTGAACATGATCCGCCCTGTTCTGCCGGTCAAACAGGATATTGTTGCCGCCTAACCCTCCCATAACTTTCTGGTGCTTTCCGGCCGCCACTCCCATGCCCCGGGGTGGCGGTTTTTCTTTGCCCTGAAGCTGATAAAATACCCGATGGAAGCAGATATTTCCATTTGAGGGATTGCCACTGCACTTTACCGTGCGGCAAGGACAGGGCAGGCATCTTGCTGTCCCGACTGATCCAGAGGAACCCGAAATGACATCCCTGACACTCGCCTATCCTCAGTCCACCATTCATGAGGCGACGGCAGCCACCATCATTCGGGTTCTCGAGGCCAACGATATTGAACCCGAAATTGTAACCGGCCCCAAGCAGGCTCTGGCCGACCTGCTGCGCAAGGGGGAGATCGACATCTATGTTGCCGCATGGCTGCCGGATGAGGATTCTGACCTCCTCTGCACAGGCACCACACAACTGGGACGGCTATTCCAACCCGAAGCCTGCTGCTGTATTTCGGACGAGAACAGCCCGCTCACATCCCTGAGCGATCTGGCTCAGGCCGGACCGGACATTGCCCGCACGATTGTGACACCTCAGTCCCTTGCCAGACGCATGGAGCAGGTGCTGCGCGCCTACAGTCTGGCAGATGCAGGCTTTACCCTTGATATACTCCCCGATGAAGAGGCGCTGGCGAGGCTTAATGCAGCTCTCGGCGCCGAGCAGCCCAGCCTTCTGCCCCTGTTCCAGCCCTGCTTCCTGTTCCATCAGGGGGGGCTGCGTATTCTGAACGACCCCCAGAAAGCAATGGGGGGAGAGATGGAAGCAACCCTTCTGCTCCGCGACGGGTTGCGTGATGAACTGGAAACAGACCTGCTGGATGAGCTGGATGAACTGATGCTGAGCGCCAAAATCATCAGCGCCATGGACTACGCCATGCGAGTAGAAGGCATGAGCGCGGACGAAGCTGCCGAAGCATGGCAGCGCGGAAAGCTTCTCCCACGCTAAAGAGTGCCGACCCATGACACACAACACCGCAGCGGATGACCGGGATGCCGGGCTGGCCGCCCAGTACGAAGCCTATCCTTACCCGGAGCGTGACCCACAGGACGAAACCCGCCGCCTGCTCATTGGCAGCCCCAGCCACCTGCGAGAAGTGGATTACTGGGTCTTTGGCGCACAACGTCCCCGCAGTCAGGCATTGCGGGCGCTCGTGGCCGGGTGCGGCACGGGTGATGGCGCAATCATGCTGGCAACACAGCTTGCGCGGGTTGCACGCCCGGCGGAAATTATCTGCCTGGACCGTTCGGAAAAAGCCCTTTCCATTGCGCAGGCCCGTGCCAAAACCCGCGCACTGGACAATATCCGGTTTGTTCAAGGCTCCCTGACCGAGCTGGACGCGCTTGATCTGGGATTATTCGATTATATTGACTGCTGCGGTGTGCTGCACCATCTGCCAGACCCGGCAGCCGCACTCCAGATTCTGGAACACCATCTCGCGCCTCATGGTGGCATGGGGCTGATGGTCTATGCCCCCTATGGCCGGACTGGCGTGTACATGCTGCAAGACGTGCTGGAAAAACTGGCCCCACTCACGGGCACACCACAGGAGCGGCTGGATGTAGCCCGCCGCGTTATGCGTAACCTGCCCGCAACGGCATGGCTACACCAGAACGGCAATTTTGGGGATCACCTCTCCGGTGGAGATGCAGGGCTTTACGATCTGCTCCTCAATCCCAGGGACCGCTCCTACACCATCACCGAATTTCTGGCCCTGCTGGGCCAGGCCGGGCTTGAGCCCACGGCCCTTATGGAACCGGCACGGTATGATCCGGCCCTCTTTTTGCCAGACCCACGCCTGCGCGCGCGCCTGTCCACCCAGCCCTGGCAGGCACAAGCCGCCATTGCCGAAGATCTTGCAGGCAATATGGCAACACATGTTGCCTATGTCGTGCGCAAAAACGCGGCTCCCCAAAAACCTGACCCGCTGGCCGCAGATGCGGTACCCATCATGCGCGAAATTCCGGGGGCTGAACTCGCCAGGCAGATGACGGCCGATAACATGTTGCCCTTCCACTTTGGCACACTTGTCGTCCCTATCCCGCTACCGCCCCAGACCCGCGGCATTCTGCCTCTGATTGACGGAGAAAGAACCGTGGGAGAACTGGCCGACATTCTGGCCACACGCGGCGTGAATGCGGAAAAATTCCGGCATGTCTGGCTAGAAAGCTTTAGTATTCTGGAACGACTGAATCGTGTGCTGCTGCGCGCTCCGGCCTGAGCGCACATTGTGCTGTTCTGGCATTGACCCGGCCGGAGCATGGCGCACAGATACCCACGACCCTGCACACAAAACCGTGCCTTAACGGATGCAAACCCTGGCAATTCCGTGGCTTGCCTTCCTCCTTCCGGCCCAACGTATTGTGCCACGTTAACGCAGGCCCTATTCTGCCAGCACTTTTGACTGCCGGAAGGACAGAACCATTTGCCGGGGTCTTTCCTTCCATTCCTTACAATCTGTCCGCCTTTGGGCGTCGTTTTTGAAACAGTGAGTATCATGGCCGTTTACGCATTTACTTTTCCCGGACAAGGCAGCCAGTCTGTTGGCATGGGGCTGGAGCTTGCTAATGCTTTTTCCGCCGCGCGCGCAGTTTTTCAGGAAGTTGACGATGCTCTGGGCGAACATCTGTCAAAAACGATTTTTGAAGGTCCGATAGAAACCCTGACCAGCACCGAGAATGCCCAGCCTGCCCTTATGGCTGTTTCCATGGCGGTTCTGCGCGTTCTGGAGCAGGATGGCGGGCTGGATATTGCTGGCCAGGTAAGCCTTCTTGCCGGACATTCACTGGGCGAATATGCCGCTCTGGCCGCTGGTCGGGCTTTTGATGTCGCACAGGCAGCGCGGCTGCTGCGCCTGCGCGGGCAGGCCATGCAACGCGCCGTGCCAGCGGGGGAAGGGGGCATGGCCGCACTTATTGGCGTAACGCTGGCACAGGCAGAAGAAGTCTGCACCCGCGCAAGTGAGAGTGGCAGCACCGAAATTGCCAACGACAATGGCGGTGGCCAGATTGTTATTTCAGGCAAGATGACCGGGATTGATGCCGCCATCGCCATAGCAAAGGAAATGGGGATCAAGCGCGCGGTCAAACTCCCCGTTTCCGCCCCATTCCATTCCACGCTCATGAAGCCTGCTGAAGACGCCATGGCCGAAGCACTGGCCAAAGCGGATATTGCCACGCCGGTTATACCCGTAATCGCCAATGTGACCGCCGAGCGTGAAACTGATGCCGACACGATTCGCAACAATCTGGTCCAGCAGGTGACCGGTCGCGTCCGCTGGCGCGAAAGTGTGGCCACCATGACCGGCCTGGGTGTTGATACGTTTGTGGAAATCGGGGCAGGCAAGGTTCTGTCCGGTCTGGTGCGGCGTATTGACCCCGAAGTTTCGACCCTTTCCATCGGCACCCCGGCGGATATCGAAACCTTTCTGAAATCCCACTAAAACAGGTTTACACAACATGTTCCGACTGGATGGAAAAACCGCACTCGTTACGGGTGCTTCTGGTGGTATTGGCAGCGCCATTGCCAAAACGCTTCATGCTCAGGGGGCCAAAGTTGTGCTGTCTGGCACGCGTGAAGGCGTTATCCGTGAACTGGCGGAAGAACTGGGGGAAGGCGCGTTTTATGCTGCTGCCAACCTGAGCGAACCAGCAGAAGCGGATGCCCTGATTGCAAGGGCTGAAGAAGTTGCCGGCGCGCCACTGGATATTCTGGTCAACAACGCGGGCCTTACGCGCGACATGCTTGCCCTGCGCATGAAGGATGAGGACTGGAATCAGGTTCTCAATGTCGACCTGGCCGCCCCATTCCGCCTGTGCCGGGCAACGCTCAAAGGCATGTTGCGCCGCCGGGCTGGCCGCATTGTCAATATTGCCTCTGTGATCGGCACAACCGGCAATGCCGGGCAGGCCAATTATGCAGCGGCCAAAGCTGGCATGGTGGGCATGAGCAAATCTCTGGCGCAGGAAGCTGGTTCACGCGGAGTAACAGTGAACGTGGTTGCGCCGGGCTTTATTGTCACCCCCATGACCGACGTGCTGCCAGACGCGCAAAAGGAGAAGCTCCTGTCCGCCATTCCGCTCGCGCGCCTTGGCCAGCCCGAAGATATTGCGTCCGCCGTGCTGTACCTGGCATCGGACGAGGCACGGTGGGTGACCGGCGCTACGCTGCATGTCAATGGCGGCATGGTCATGGCCTGAACACACGAAAAGCATATGCATCGCCAGAACAGGTGGTGCAAAATGCTTTAAGATGTGCCACACAGGCAGCGCAACCATGCTGTTTTGGGCTTTCGACGGATGTATTTGTCCGGTTTGCCTTGGCGTGGAGAGATAAAACGTGCTAATCGCGCGCAACACCTTACTGCTGGACCGGAATGAGGCGGGCATCTACCACCTGGTTCTCTGCCAGCGACGAGGTCCATCGCGGATTAAACACCTGAACAACCTGCCATTTTCGGTAGGCAGGCATATGGGATAGAAAGACAGATGAGCGAAATCGCTGATAAGGTTAAAAAAATCGTGGTCGAGCATCTCGGCGTCGAGGAAAGCAAGGTCACACCGGAAGCGTCTTTTATTGACGATCTGGGCGCAGACAGCCTTGACACCGTTGAGCTGGTGATGGCGTTTGAAGAAGCCTTCAATGTCGAAATCCCTGAAGATGCCGCAGAAAAAATCACCACGGTGAAAGACGCCATCGACTATATCGAAAAGCAGAAAGCCGCCTGATTCTAGGCCATCTGCCTTAAATTACAGAATTATGGTCCCTCAGATGGCTGGGGGACCAGATATGTGTCGAATGGGGAGCGGGCTGGTTTGTTGCTTTCGGCCGGAATGAATTCTGGACGGAGACGCGTTGTCGTCACCGGCATGGGCATCGTCGGGCCTCTCGGCCTCGGTGTCGAAAACGTATGGTCACGTCTGGTCGCAGGCGAAAGCGGGATTGGTAAAATCACGCAGTTCGATGCGAGTGATCTGCCTGCACAGGTTGCAGGGGAAGTCCCTGACGGACCGCGGGAGGAAGGAAAACTCACGCTATCCGAGTGGGTGCCAACCAAAGACCAGCGCAAGATGGACCGCTTTATCCATATGGGGCTGGTTGCCGCAACGGAAGCGGTTGAGGACTCCGGCTGGAAACCTCAGACCGAAGAAGAAAAATGTCGTACCGGTGTGATGATCGGTTCTGGCATTGGCGGCCTGCAAACCATCTATGACGCCTCCATTACCGTGCATGAAGGGCGAGCAAAGCGGCTGTCGCCGTTCTTCATCCCTTCTGCCCTGATCAATCTTGTATCCGGGCATGTTTCCATCAAATACGGTTTTCAGGGACCCAACCATTCGGTTGTGACTGCCTGCGCAACTGGCGTTCATGCCATTGGTGACGCAGCCCGCCTGATCATGTTCGGCGATGCTGACGTTATGGTTGCCGGTGGGGCTGAAGCCACGGTATGCCCGCTGGGTATTGCCGGGTTCTGCTCTGCCCGCGCTCTTTCCACAGGCTTTAACGCAACCCCGCAGCAGGCTTCCCGCCCGTGGGACAAGGACCGTGATGGTTTTGTCATGGGTGAAGGCTCGGGGATTGTTGTGCTCGAAGAATACGAACACGCCAAAGCACGAGGCGCCAAAATTTATGGTGAGGTTATCGGTTACGGCATGTCCGGCGATGCCTACCATATTACGGCACCATCAGAAGGGCATTATGGCGCTTACCGCGCCATGCGCTCCGCCTTGCAGAGCGCAGGCCTGACCACGGCTGACATTAATTACGTTAACGCCCATGGCACATCGACCATGGCAGATGACCTTGAGCTTGAAGCCGTAGAACGTCTGTTTGGCGATGACGCCAAAAAGCTGGCTATGTCTTCCACCAAATCGGCTACGGGACATCTGCTCGGTGCAGCGGGTGCGGTGGAGGCAATTTTCTCCATTCTCGCCATCCGGGATAACGTGGCACCACCCACGCTTAACCTGGACAGCCCCTCGCGCGAGAGCATTATCGATCGCGTGGCGCATACAGCGCAGCAGCGCCCGATCAACGTTGCCCTGTCCAACAGCTTCGGGTTTGGCGGTACAAATGCCAGCCTGATCGTACGTGGCGTCTAAACGTAAAAAACTACCCTCTCCTCCTTCAGACCACAGCAAACTTTTCCGTTTTCTCAAGTGGTCTGGTGGAGGCGTTTTTGCTCTTGCGGCAGGCATGGGGCTTACCGCCTTTTTAGGCTGGCAGACCTATACCTGCCCCGGACCATTATCCATTGATCAGGATATTGTGGTCCCACATGGCAACTACGCCACGACCTTGTCTGCCTTACAAAATACCGGAATTATTCCAGCAAACTGGTGGAGCGGCCGGGTCTTTTCAATCGCCCTTGTCCTGACCCGCGGGGAGGGACAACTGCATGCAGCGGAATTGCATTTTCCCGCTTCTGTTTCCATCAAGCAGACATTATGGATTTTGCGGCATGGCAAGCCTGTCCAGCATAAGCTGACCATTCCTGAAGGGCTGACAATCTGGCAGATTCAGGCTCTGGTTCAGGCCGCTCCCTTACTGACGGGAGACACTCCCCTACCTGATGAAGGGAGTATTCTTCCACAGACCTATACCTACCTGCGCAATAGCCCGCGCAAGGATCTGCTGGCCCATATGCAGGCCAGCATGACGCAGATGCTCAAACAAATCTGGGCAGAAAGAGAAAGCGGTTTGCCACTAGGCAGCCCGCAAGAGCTTCTTACGCTGGCATCTGTCATTGAAAAAGAAACGGCCATGCCAGATGAACGTCCATCGGTCGCCCGTGTTTTTTACAACCGCCTGCAAAAAAACATGAAATTACAAACAGACCCTACGGTAATCTACGCCATTACGCAGGGCAAACCACCGCTGGACAGGCCCTTAACCCATGCGGACCTCCAGACGGCCAGCCCGTACAACACTTATATTTATACCGGTCTGCCTCCGGGGCCAATCTGTTCACCCGGAAAAGCCGCACTGGAAGCGGCAGCACATCCTGCAAAAGGCGATATGCTGTATTTTGTGGCGAATGGAACAGGGGGGCATAATTTTGCGGCCACGTTGAGTGACCACAATCATAACGTCCTGCTCTTACGTAAACAAAAAGCCAGCCACTAACACCGCAAAGCATTAAGTGGCTGGCGCACTCCGGACTGGTGCTCTGTTAGCGGGAGCCCGAACGAGCGGGGGAAAGGTTTTCCTGCACAATTCCGCCACTTGGAGCAGTCACACCCGTGCTGTCACTCTCAATGGCATCCGTTGTCGCGGCTGCTGTGCGGGACGCTGTTGTGGGGGCTGTCTGCGCTCTGCGGGCATAACGCATCAGAATACTGCGCAGCGGATCCGCATCTGGATTATTAACGCGCATGCTCACAACAATATCTTCAGGGCCAACGCTTTGTTTGTAATATGCGCGGTTTTCATCACTATTGACGGTCAGTTTGCTCCCTCCAAGTGATGCTCCGGCAAAAACCCCCTGAGACTTCTGTGCAACCAGAATATCCGTATTGCTGGCCCCGGCATTGGAACTGGCAACTGCAGAACTCATATTGGCAAAAGACGCCCCGGCATTGGTACCAAACTGGAACTGACTATCCAGAAGTGCCTGAAGGCCACGATCGGTCATGATGAAAAAAACGATCTGGGAACTCTGCACGCCAAACTGGATACCAAAGGAGGCAGAACTCAGCTTGTAAAATGCCGGGTCAGACCATGAGCCACGCGCATCTTTTGCCAGCAGTACGCATTCTCCATGTGCACCGCCAAAGGCAATAGACATCCGGAACATGGACGGGCAGACCATAACCGCGCGCGCCTTGGCCAGATTGCTCACCAATGCGCTCTGTCCGGTTGCACCCAGAAAAATATCCTGCACAGTCAACGCTGCTTTATCAACAGTTGCCTGCGCATTATCCGCTGCCTGCGCATGCGCAGGCATGCCTGAAGACAGCACGGTTGCAGCCAGGACCAGAGAAACTGAAGACAGCCGTCTAAAGAAATGCATTCCGGGTTTCTCCACGATAAGTCCAGTAAATTGATGCTTAAAAAAAGCATGCTTTTGTGGCGCGAGAAAGGCCAGTTCCTGTTTTTATTCCAGTGGAATGGAAACAGCCTTGGCCAGTATGGGACCAATATGCGGATTGGCTGCCAGAATGGTAGCCCCCCCCGTTAATCCGCCATTTTGCAGGAAGGGAGACACAACCGCCCCGGCTTCGGCCAGCAGGGGCAGGGCTGCGGCTACATCCCACAGATTGATAACAATTTCGATGTATCCATCAAGTCGGCCACTGGCCACATCTGCCAGTGCCAGCGCACCACATCCGCCAGAACGGGGCATGGTGCCCAGTTCCATAATAGCGTCCATCTTGTCCATGAACACGGCTTTGGGCACGCGGCCACTCCACCCCATTTCGATCATGGAGCGAGCCGGGTCCGTTATGGGGGATGCTTTTATGGGCTTCCCGTTCAAAAAAGCCCCATATCCACGCAACGCTGTATAAACCTCGCCCAGTGCCGGGGCATCTATAACGCCAGCCACGGGCTCATCCCCATCCATCAACCCGAGAGAAACACACCACCGACACCGGCCACGGGCGTAGTTGGACGTGCCATCAATCGGGTCCACAACCCAGCGCAGGCTCCCTGTGCGACTTACGCCACCTTCTTCCCCCTGAAAACCATCTTCGGGAAAAAGAGCCTGCATACGCTGGGCAATAAAAGCTTCAACCGCACCATCTGTTTCCGTCAACCAATCCTGTGCGGACTTCAACTCCCCTTGTGGCCCGCCCGGCGGTGGCCGCATGGACATGGCCAGTCGGGCTGCATCATGCACAACAGCCCGGGCGGCTTCCAGTCGGTAGGCCAGGGCAGGGCTGGGGAGGACTGGCATGGAAATGGCTACTCCAATAAAAATTTACACGCTGCCACCATACCGCCAAGACCCTTGCAGGGCGACCCGCTTTATGCGCCATCCTTCTGCATGCCAGATATTTTTGTAAACGGCATTCATGAAGGCCCGTACATGGCCACCATCACCCGGATTGTACGGTCTGGTGACAATGCCCTTTAACGGTAAAGTTCTTTAGCCCAACGCCTGTGCAACCAGAGCCAGCTTGAAGGGTTTTTGCGGATCCATTCTTCCAGACGGTCGTTCACCCTCTGCACCAGTATCTGCAAATCCTGACGTTTATCCCCTGTATCGGGGAGTTCCAGCGGGGCTTCCACAATAATACGGAACCGGGCAGGCCCCAGGCGCTCCACATAACCGGGAATAACAGGACAGCGGTAGCGTAAAGCCATGGCGGCAAGGGCAGGGGCAGTCATGCTCGGACAATTGAAAAACGAGGCTTCAATCCCGTCATTCATTTTCTGGTCCACCAGCATGCCTACACGTCCCCCGGCAGACACATAGGCCAAGGCCCCCCGGGCACCTTTTGCTCCCTTGGCAAAAAGAGGCACAGACGTATCGCCCATGGCCCTGTTCCGCAGCGAACGCAGCAGGGCATCGACCAGCGGATTAGCCGCGGCACGATAAAAAGATGCAAACGGCGTGCCATGCCGCGCCACAGCAGGGGGCAACATTTCCCAGTTACCAATGTGACCCGATACAAACAGAACTGGCCCACCCCGCAAGGCCTGTTGCGCCAGATGCTCGGCCCCCTGCACCTCAAACCCCGGGCCAGCGGGGGTGTTTTCTTTCAGGGTGGCAAGATGCGGCAGTTCGCCAATGGTCCGGCCCAGATTTTCCCACACACCGCGCACAATCCGCCTGTGATCCTGATGATCCAGTTCCGGCATCGCCAGTTCCAGATTACGCCTGATAATCCGCGATGTTGGAAGCCACGGGCCAAGAGCACGGCAAAACAGGCCAAGAAGGCTGGAAGAATGGTCCGGGCGCAGACGTTCCAGCAGCCACAGCAGCGCAAAGGCCACACAGGCCTCCAGCCGGTAACGCACAGCCACACTCCGGGCCTTCATACCGGTAAGGCCAGAAACATATCCAGCAGACGTTCAGGCACCTTTTGGTCCTGCCAGACCAGCCGCACACCCACCTCAACCACATTTTTACGAAAACCGGGAGGCAGGCGCATGGCATCCTTGGGGGTTGTTACAAGTTGTGCGTCCAGCCCGTTGGCCAATGCCAGAAGCCGCTCGAAATCCCGCTGTTTATACGCATAATGATCGGGGTAAGAAAGGGTACGGACAAGGCTCAACCCAGCCCCACGCAAACCCTTAAAAAACTTCTCCGGCCGACCTATGCCAGCAAACGCCACACATGGGCGGCTAACAATGCTTTGCGGAATATCACCCTGATCCAGATCAGCCCATAAAACGGGCAGGGCGGCATTGTGCCCGACGGCTCCGGTCTGATCCGCCCCGATCATCAGCAATGCATTCGCCCGGGCCAGAGCATCCCCGATCTTCTCACGCAAAGGACCTGCGGGAAGAACGCGCCCGTTTCCAAACCCCACGGCCCCATCCACAACCAGCAGCGAGAAGGTTTTCTGCAAGAACGGGTTTTGAAACCCATCATCCATGATCAGGCAATCCGCCCCGGCCTCTACGGCATGACGTGCGGTTACGCTACGGTCCCCTCCAACCCAGACCGGGCAATACTTCGCCAGCAATAACGCTTCATCCCCAACCTGCCGCGCGGTATGCCGGGCGGGATTGACCCTAATGCCATTTGTCTCGCGCCCACCGTAACCACGCGTCAACACATGTGCGCACCGCCCCCGCGCACTCAGCCGTTGCACCAGATCAATAACCACCGTGGTTTTGCCCACGCCTCCGACGCTCACATTGCCGCAGCATAGTACCGGCACCGGAGCCAGCCAGCCTGACCTGCGCATTCTGCTGCGCGTAACATTTGCAACTCCCCAGGCCAAAGGAGCAAGCAGGGCAGGCCAGAACCGGGCCTGCGGATTGGTCCAGAATGCCGGTGGGGTCAGCCTTACCATATGAGCGCCAGAATCCCGTGCGCCAGATCATCGGGGAGTGTTGCGTTAACCGTTGCCATTGCCTGCGCCTGCTGTTCCAGCAATACCCGCTCCTGAGGGGAGGAGAGCATCCTTACAACCCATGTCGCCAGAGAACGCTCATCATGCACAACCTGCACACAGGCATGCAGCGCATGGTAGGCCTCCTCAAAATTATGGACCTGCGGGCCAGTTGCCAAAGCACAGCCAAGCCGTGCGGGTTCAAACGGGTTGTGCCCTCCGCCGGGGCAGACCGGCAGGCTGTTGCCAATAAAGGTACAATCCCCCAGTCTGAAAAAAAGCCCCAGTTCGCCCAGTGTATCACACACCCAAAAGGCATCCTGATCTGTGGGCAGGGCATTCTGCGCCCGCCTTGGTGCGGAATTTAAACGGGCTGCAATGTCTGCGCCACGCTCGGGGTGCCGTGGCACAAGAATGGTCAGCAGGTCGGGGTATGTCTGGCGAACGCTCTGTGCTGCACGCGCTATAACCTCCTCTTCCCCCGCATGGGTGGAAGCGGCTACGAACACTGGCCGCCCTCCTATAACAGCCCGTAAATCGGCCAGAATCTGAGCATCCACCGGTAACGGTGGGGCTGCGGTTTTAAGATCTCCCGGGGGGAGTTGCGAGAGAGCCCCCAAAGACCGCAGGCGCTGTGCATCCTCCTCCGTCCGGGCCGAGACCCACGCAAACGGGGCCAACATTCTCCGCGCAACACCGGGCATATGCTGCCAGAGCCGAAAGGACGATGCAGACATACGCCCATTAACCAGCACAACAGGCAGGCTGCGGGCGTGGCAGGCCCCCAGTACCGTAGGCCATAACTCACTCTCGGTAAAAACTGCGACCTGCGGTGCCCAATGGTCCAAAAAACGCTGGCACCACCTTGGTACATCCAAAGGCATGAACTGGTGTACAACCCGCTCATGCGCAAAGCGCTGCGCCACAATGGTACTGGCTGTAACCGTGCCCGTTGTCACCAGTACATTGATATGCGCATTCTGCCGCAGACAGGCCTGCACCAGAGGCAGAATGGACAGGGTTTCCCCCACACTTGCAGCATGAAACCACAAAAGTTTGCCCGGCGGGCGAGGGATGGTGGCAAAACCCATTTTTTCGCGCACACGCCCGGCAACTTCTTTCCCCTTACTCTGCCGCCAGCGCAGATAAAGCGGAAGAACAGGTGCCAGCAACGTGCCCACACCTTTCCATAAATACGAAGGGCATATGACCCGTGGCCTGAGAACAACGTGCCCGGTAGTGGCGCAATCCTGCTCTACCTGAGCCTGTTCCATAAGGCTATTCATATGGATTTGCAGGTTCTGGGCCGGGTCATGGGAATCTGAGGACGGCCATAAAGGTGCGCCACTGACAAACACACCACGCCCGAAAGGAAGAGGAAAAAACATTTTATCCCACGATTTAAGCCGTATGGCACGGCAGGACGCCCCTATGGGAATCACTGGTCTGCCCACAAGCCGCGCCAGAGCTTCGGCTCCCGGCCGGGTCTGCCTGCGGGGTCCACAAGGGCCATCGGGAGTAATCGCAACCAGACAGCCATGCCGCAGACTCGCACGCATACGTAACATGGCCGCAGCACCCCCTTTGCTTTTACCCCTTGTGTTCGATGACCCCGCTATGGAGCAGATACGCCACGGTGCCACAACATCGGCTATTACCCGGCCATCGCTGTTGCGGCTAACCAGTACCCGCAGGTTTACTGCGGGGTTCTGGCGCTCAGCCCACCACCATAAAGCGGGAGTCAGGGGTAGTGCTTCATGCCAGAAAGCCACAACAGCCGTCCGCCCTTCCTGACTGGTCAGGTAGAGGTAGGATTGCGGGTCAATTCTAAAGGTCCATCGCGTGGTCCGCAATGCAAACCCGAGGTAGGCCCGAATGGACCCTACGGCAACAGAACGAACAAGCTCGCGTGCACTCTTCCACACACCTGACACAGCCATGCTCTCAGGATGACAGGAACCGCCTGAATGCAAATCCTTCCGGGCGTTCGTTCAGAACGGAAGGCTGATAGGCGACCGTTATCCGCTCATGCGCCTGATGCCACACCGCCAGATCACTCTGCTCGGGAATAACAAGCTGACTGACGCCACAGCGGAGCAGAAACTCATACTGATCAGGCAGAAAATGCCCCGTCACACGCACAGCACCGGCAAAGTGCAGATGCTCGCGCAAGGAGCGAGCCTGTGTAAATGCCCGCCCATCCCGGAAGATAGGGAAGTTCAGGCTGACCAGATCAAGGCGGGGCAGGGCTTCCTTAAGGTCACTCACCCGTTCGTCAGGCTTGAGCACAATACCCAGACGCCCCTTGCCATTACGTCCAAGCCCTTCGGACAACCGGGAAAGAGGCAGCAGAATGTCCCCCTCGGGAAGGGGCTGGTCATCCTGCACCAGTGTCCATCCATCCTGGACAATCTGACCGTTCTCAAGCAGTGGCATAAGCTGCGTCCTTGAATGGCGCGGCACCCAGGCGGCGACAGGTTTCAATAAAACGTTCGCCCGGCTTGCGCTGGACCAGATAGGTATCAACAATTCTGGCAATTGCATCAACCGTTTCATCCTCGGACATGGCCGACCCGATAATCTGGCCGATGGAGGCATCTTCCCCACTATTGCCGCCCAGAGTGATCTGAAACGCTTCTTCCCCACGTTTATCAACACCCAGAATGCCAATATGCCCGGCGTGGTGATGACCGCAGGCATTGATGCAGCCAGAAATATTCAGGCGCAACGCCCCTATTTCCTGCTGCAAGGCGGCGTTGGAGAAGCGCTGGCTCAGTTTCTGGGCAATCGGGATGGATCGCGCATTGGCCAGTGCGCAGTAATCCAGACCCGGGCAGGCAATAATATCGGTTATCATGCCGACATTGGCCGTACCCAGCCCCTTGGCGCTAAGCGCCTGCCACAGCGCAAACAGATTATCCTTGCGCACATGCCCCAGCACCACGTTCTGCAGGTGTGTGATCCGCAGTTCGCCAAAGCTGTACTGGTCCGCCATATCTGCCAGCAGGTCCATCTGGGCGGATGTAACATCCCCCGGAATACCGCCCGCAGGTTTGCACGAAATGGTCACGCTGCAATACCCGTCCTGCTGGTGCGGGTGGGTGTTGATGTTTACCCATGCGGCAAAAGCCGGGTCTGCCTTTGTCTGCGCCACCAGTTGGGCGGAAGCCGCAGAGGCATCTTCAAACACAGGGCTGGCAAAGCGGGCGCGAATAGCCGCCACGACCTCAGGCTGCAAACGGTACCGGCTGCGATCCATAGCCATGAACTCGGCGTTGACTTCATCGCGGAAAGCACCAAGGCCCAGAGCCTGCACAAGAATTTTAATCCGCGCCTTGTAAATGTTATCGCGCCGTCCGTACGCATTATATATGCGCAGAACCGCCTCCAGATACGCAATCAGATCTTCTTCAGGCAGATCATCGCGCAATTTTACGCCAACAACCGGGGTGCGCCCCAGACCGCCACCCACATAAACCTCGAACACCGCACGCCCGTTTTCTCCCATGCGTGCAAGCAGCCCGATATCATGAAAACGGGCGGCAACCCGATCCTGCGCGCTACCGGAAATGGCAATTTTGAATTTACGCGGCAAAAACGTAAATTCGGGATGCAGGGTGGACCACTGGCGCAGGATTTCCGCGTGGACGCGCGGGTCCAGAACCTCATCACGCGCAGCACCGGCAAACTGGTCGGATGTGACATTACGAATGCAGTTGCCGCTGGTCTGGATGGCATGCATTTCCGCATCGGCCAGAATATTCAGGATATCGGGCGTATCTTCCAGCCTGATCCAGTTGAACTGGATATTCTGGCGCGTGGTAAAATGCCCGTAACCACGGTCATATCGCCGGGCAATATGGGCCAGTGTACGCATCTGGTTGGCGCTAACAATACCGTATGGAATAGCCACCCGCAGCATGTAGGCATGCAGTTGCAGGTAAAGGCCGTTCATCAGGCGCAGGGGTTTGAACTCATCTTCGCTCAGGGCGCCAGAAATCCGGCGCTGAACCTGATCACGGAACTGTTCAACCCGCTGTTTGAGAAATGTACGGTCAACCGCGTCATACGCATACCGACCGACGTCTGCTGGAGGCTGGGAAGAGTGGGGCATGATTTGGGGTCCGTCGGGTTTTATTCAGGAGCCACTTACGACAGCGGGGGCAGGCTGCCAGAGGGGCGTAAATTCAGCATGAACACTCGGGCCATCGGCGCGGATACGCTCGCGCGTAGTGCGGGGGCACGGTCCGTGCGCGGTCTGCTCAACCTGCACGCCATAAACCCCCACCACATTATCCGCCCCGGCACGGGCACTTTGGGAGCGTAGCACGTCTTCCATCCCGTCATTGGGGAACAGGCAGGCGTGAGCAATGGTCAACTGCCATTTTCCCTGCGCATCCAGCCAGACAATCCGGCCATCAAGCAGACGGTTGGCTGTTACAACACTACAGCCTTCAGTATCACGACGATTATTCCTGCGATCCACGCTCATACCTTTCCGCGTATTCCACGACAGAAAATTACATAAATTTTCGTCTTCATCAACATATCACGCATCAGGTGCGTATCATACACACAAAAGTCCCTGACGGAACAGGCGGGAGCGGCTGATGTCCAGAGCTATACCCTGCACCTGAACATCGGCCTCATTCACCGGACGGTAAAATGGCACAACCCGCTCCCCAAGCTGGAGCGTATAATGCCTGTACCCATTCCGCGTGCCGCGGGGGACTGCGTAAAGGCTCAGTATATCCTGTTCGGATACGGGTTTTTGTATGCGCATTTCATATGGACGGATCATGGCGACTACAGGGCCATCCGTCACACCCTCGGGAACGACAAAAGGCTGAGCCAGTTCATCATCCGGTATCATGCGGCCATGCCGGACCTCCCCGGGGAAAGACACGGCTTCCCCCAGAAACTCCATAACAAATTCGGTCGCTGGCTGTTCGTCCAAGTCCATGGGCGAGGCATCCTGTACAATCCTGCCGGACTGCATGACCACAATACGATCCGCCACCTCAAGCGCTTCTTCCTGATCATGCGTGACCAGAATGGTGGTCAGGCCCAGCGTATCATGCAGTTCGCGCAGCCATGTCCGGATAGAACGGCGCACGATGGGGTCCAGCGCACCAAAAGGTTCGTCCAGCAGCAGAACCCGCGGCCCGGTTGCCAGCGCACGCGCAAGTGCCACACGCTGGCGCTGCCCGCCAGACAGTTTTGCCGGGTGTTTGCCCCCCATACCCTGCAATTGCATCAGCTCAAGCAGTTCTTCCACCCGCCGGGCAATCTGGGAGCGGGCAGGGCGCTCCGCACGGGGTTGCACATCCAGCCCGAAGGCAATGTTGCGCGCGACCGTCATATGCGGGAACAGGGCATAGTTCTGGAATACAAACCCCATGCGGCCCGCACGATCCTTTACACTGGTCATAGGCCTGTCATCGAGCAGTACGGAGCCGCTGTCGCAGTTGTCCAACCCGGCTATGGCACGCAGCAAAGTGGTTTTACCTGCCCCCGATGGTCCGACCAGAGCCACAAACGCACCATCCGGTACTTTGAGCGATACGTTATCCAGCAATGGCTGCCGCGCGCCCGGAGCCAGACGGACCAGATTGCAGACCTCAATACTCACGCCTTCTTCTCCTGCAATCTGGCAAGCCAGTCCGGCGCGGACCTGAGCAGGACCGCACTCATGGCCATAAGCGCCAGGAGAGCCGCCATGGTAAAGGCTGCTACAGACTGGTAGCCGTTATAAAGATTTTCAATATGAAGCGGCATGGTTTCCGTCTCGCCCGGGATATGGCCAGATACGACCGAAACCGCCCCGAATTCCCCCAGTGCCCTGGCAGTTGTCAGCAACACGCCAGAGAACAGTGCCCCCCGCACGCCCGGCAGGGTAACATGCCACAGAACCTGCCAGAACCCGGCTCCCGCCAGAACGGCGGCCTCCTCCGCATCGCGCCCCTGCACCTCCATGACCGGCATGACGGTACGCACGACATAAGGCAGCGTGACAAACAGCGTGGCCAGAATAATACCCGATACAGCAAAAACGATGTGAATATTCCACCGTTCCAGCAGCGGGCCAAACCAGCCCTGAGCACCAAACAGCAACAACCAGACAAGGCCCGAAACAACAGGCGAAATACTCAACGGCAGTTCCACCACAATTTGCAGGAACTGCCGACCCGGAAAGCGGAATTTAACCAGCACCCACGCCGCCAGAATACCAAAAAAGGTATTCAGTGTAACAGCCACCACACTCACCCGGAGCGTCAGCCAGATGGCAGCCTGTGCATCAGGGTCTGATAGAGTGAGCAGAGATGCTCCCACGCCATCCTTAAGTGCTTCGGTCAATACCAGTGCCGGAGGCGTTACAAGCATGACAAGAATGAACAACCAGCTTGCAGCCCATACAACATAACGGGTCATGCTGGTTCGCTCCACACGGCAAAGCGACGGCGTACACCAGCTATCAGTGCAAGCGAGAAGAGAGAAACGCATAACAGCACCAGAGCAATGGCGGTCGCGCCCGGATAATCAAATTCCTGCAACCTGACCACGATCAGCAGAGGCGCAATTTCGCTTTTGAACGGCTGGTTGCCCGCAATAAAAATAACGGACCCGTATTCCCCAATGCCACGGGCAAAAGCCAGACCAAACCCGGTTATGAGCGCGGGCAGAACGGGGGCGGCAATAACGCGCACAAAAATCTGCCATGGCCTCGCCCCCAGCAGATGTGCGGCTTCCTCCAGTTCATGCGGCAGATTACGCAGGACCGGCTCCACCGCCCGCACCACAAAGGGCAGCCCCACAAACATAAGCGCCAGTACAATCCCGGCCTTGTTGTAAGAAACACTGATACCAAAAACCGTCAGCAGAGACCCCAGCCATCCGCGCGGCCCATAGAGCGTTGCCAGCGTAATGCCCGAAACCGCCGTAGGCAGGGCCAGCGGGAGGTCAATCAACGCATCGGCCAGACGATGCCCCGGCAGGTTCCCTCGCGCCAGCGCCCAGGCCAGCAACAGCCCACACGGTATATTACATGCAGCCGCAACCCCCGCGCACGAAAAACTCGTCCACAACGCCGCCAGCATACGGCTGTCATGCAAGGCAGACAGCATGGAGCCAGTACCACCCTGCCACGGATAAACCAGCAGGGTAGAAAGAGGCAGAAGAATAAAAAAGCCTGTCCACGCCAGCGTAAGTGTAAGCGACAGCCTGTAGCCGGGCAGGGCGGAACCCCCTGCTTTTAAAAAAGCAAGACGTGACAGAGTCATGACTTGGCACTCATATATCTGCCTGCCCACCTTTTAAAAACAGTATCTTACAGGCGAACAACCTCGCCTGAAAAGTGGCTGCCGCGACCTTTATGCCACAGCAGCCATCCGTGCGATCATATCAGGATCGTACGCGGGCGCTGCCACCCGAACGCACACTACCATCCACGAAGGAAACAAGCTGAGAGACCGCTTTTTCCACGCTCCCATTGCCCGTTGCCACACGCAGTGCAGGAGCCTGTGGGGCTTCGTACGGAGCATCAATCCCCGTAAAGCCGCTAATTTTGCCCGCACGGGCTGCGGCATACAGGCCTTTGGGGTCACGCTGCTCGCAGGTGCCCAGATCGGCATCCACAAACACTTCCTCAAACCCTTCACCAATAATCTGGCGAGCCAGTTCGCGGTCCGAGCGCAGAGGAGAGATCAGGGCGACCAGCACCACCTGCCCGGAATCACGCAGGATACGTGCGACTTCTGCCGCACGACGCACGTTTTCGGTCCGTTCGGCTTCAGTAAAACCAAGATCCCTGCACAGCCCTGCGCGCAACGTATCACCATCCAGCACGCTGACATCCACACCAGCCGCAAACAACGCATTTTCTGCTGCCCGCGCCAATGTGCTTTTACCTGCGCCCGAGAGCCCGGTAAGCCAGAACACACTGCCTTTATGACCTTTAACCCGCTGGCGGTCCTGCGTGGTAACGGTACTGGCACTCGGGTGAATGGCTTTATCACCCACAGCAATTTCCGCCGGGCCGATAAGGGGAGCCCCCCCTACAATACGCTGCTGCAGGTCCACCAGAACACCACGCCCGTCCGGCGTGCCCGGTGCAAAGGCATCGAACTGAATATTCTCCGCCGCGGCAAGCGTAATTTCAGCAAATCCTTCGGGCGGCACTTCCGTGCCGGGGTACATGGTCAGGTCGTCCAGATTAACAACGGACTCAATACTGGTAACTGTCACCGCATGCTCTGCCGTGGCCAGACGCAGACGAAAGCTCTCGCCCACACGCAAAGGCTCCTGCCGCAGCCAGAACAGCCGGGTACGCACGCGTGATGCCTGCGTGGGAGGGGTATCCACATGGTGCAGCAGATCACCCCGATCTGGAATAACGTCAGGCTCCAGCGTGACTGCAACAGACTGCCCTGCCGAGGCACTCACATGCGGAGCCGTGTGCCAGCCTTCAATCGACGCAATGCGGGCAGGGGTTTTTTGCGTGCCAATAACCACCGTGTCGCCCACACGCACCCGGCCGCGCTCAATACGACCAGCCACGTAACGCTTATCACCAAAGCGATAAACATCCTGCACAGGCAGACGCAGAGCCAGCTCCGAACGGGAAGCAGGGGTAGGCACACGCGCCAGTGCTTCGGTCAGGGTTGGGCCTTTGTACCAGGGCATGCGGTCGGAGCGGCTGGCAATATTATCCCCATCCCGAGCGGAGGCAGGAACAAAATAGGCAGCTTCCAGTTCCAGCTTGCCCAGAAGCTCATTGACCGAAACCTCAACAGCTTCAATCTTGGCCTGATCGAACTCAAGCAGATCGACCTTGTTGAGCAGAACAATAACATGCCTGATCCCGATCAGGTGCAGGAGCATGGCGTGGCGCCGGGTCTGCTCACGCGCACCTTCCACCGCGTCCACCACCAGCACGGCGGCCTCTGCATCGGCGGCACCGGTAATCATGTTCCGCAGGAACTGGCGATGACCGGGGGCATCCACAATAACGTATTCGCGCGAACCCAGCTTGAAAGGGATGCGCGTGGAATCAACCGTAACGCCCTGATCACGTTCGATCTGCAAGGAATCGAGCAGGAAGCTCCATTCAATCTTGAGGCCACGTTTTTTGGAAGATTCAATAATCTGGGCAACCTTGCCGTCCTGCAGGTTATCCGTATCGTGCAAAAGACGCCCGATAAGCGTGGATTTGCCATGGTCAACATGCCCCACAATCACGATGGGGGTTGCGGCATCCTGAGAGGAAGAAATCGTATCACTCATTTTCGTTTTTTCCGATCCACGCTCTATCAGAGATAACCAGCCACACGCAGACGTTCAAAGGCATCTTCAGATTCATGATCCATGGCCCGGCCCGAACGTTCAGACGTTTTGGTTGTTTCCAGCTCTGCAATAACTTCCGCCAGTGTTGCAGCATTACTTTCCACAGGGGAGGTAATGTCCGCATCCCCCAAGGAACGGTAACGCTTCCCGTTTTTGGCAAAATACAGGTCAACCAGCGGGATGCCCTCGCGCTCGATGTAGCGCCAGATATCAATCTCGCGCCAGGACAGGAGCGGATGGACGCGGATATGCATGCCTTCCTCGTGCGGGGTGGCATACTGGTCCCAGAATTCGGGCGGCTGGTTGCGGATATCCCATTTGTGGCTTGCACCACGCGGGCTGAACACGCGTTCCTTGGCACGGGTACCCTGCTCATCACGGCGGATACCAGCGATCACACCCTGCAATTTATGCTTTTCGATCATCGCGGCAAGGCCTGCGGTCTTGCGGGCGGCAGAACGGGCAGCAGGAGGAAGGGAGGGGTCCATTTCCTCTACCGGCGGGCAATCACCCAACAGCAGGTCCAGGTTCCATTTTTTGGTATAGTCATCCCGGAACTGGTACATTTCGGGAAATTTTTTGCCCGTATCCACATGCATGACAGGGAAGGGGACGCGCCCGAGGAACGCCTTTTTGGCCAGCCAGACCATAACATTGGAGTCTTTCCCCAATGACCACAGCATGGCAAGCGGCTTGAGCTTGCGATAAGCCTCCCGCAGAATAAAAACGCTCTGAGCTTCCAGTTGATCAAGATGATCCATGTTCCACGACCCTGCAGTTTTAACGGGTAAGCCTGGTGTTCTAGAATGCGGCACGGCAGGTTAACCTGTGACGTGTATCCCACATTCGGTTTTGTTCAGGCCGGACCAGCGGCCTGAACGGGCATCTTCATGCCCACCCACCGGACGTGTGCATGGCGCACACCCGATGGATAAATATCCTTCTGCCACCAGCGGATGGGGTGGCAAGGCGCGGCGCTGCATTTCTGCGGCAATGTCCTGCGCGCTCCAAAAAGCCAGCGGATTGATGCGAATCTGACCATCGCCACGGTTTTCCACAATATCCATTGCTGCCCGTGTTGCAGCCTGCCCACGCTTGCGGCCTGTTACCAGTGCCTCATATGGCAAAGACGCAACATTCAGCGGTTCAACCTTGCGCAGGTTACAACAGGCATCGGGGTCAAACGCCCAGAGTTCTCCCGTTGGGTCACGGTCGCTGACCTGCCCGGAAGATGGGCCGATATCCTCAACATTGCTCAACCCCAATACATCGGCCAGCTCGCGCCGGTATGCGAGCGTCTGGGGGAAGTGCTTGCCGGTGTTGAGGAAAAGTACCTTCATGGTACGTTCAGCCTCTGCCACAAAGGCGAGTAGCAGGGCAGATTCCGCCCCAAAAGACGACATAACCGCCAACCAGTTACCCAGCAGGGCATGCGCCGTACGCAGCAGACGAACAGGGTTACCCTGCACGGCACGCAACTGCTCGATAACACCTGTATTGTCAGAAGACAAAATATCCACAACCCATCACAGTGAATAACAGAACCTCATATAACCACTCCTTTATAGATATATTCCGGAAAAAACAACATCTAAAAATAGACAATATGTTCCAATGCGGATCAATTTACACTATTTATGTCCGTTAAATAGCGCACTCCAAGACTTCCCGCATGCCGGGCACATCCCACCCGATGCGCCATCCGCCTGATACTACCCAGCAGGAGGGATGGGGCATTTGGTCGCGGCTCCTACCGCCAGACCACCAGAATGAGCGCACTCCAGAGCGGGTTTCATTCTCTATTTTAGTCAAAATGGGATCCGGGATGTCAAAAGCTGTGTTTTCAGACCACTCTGATGCATATCATTTGAACGCGACAGTCAAACGCCACGATATCCATTTACGCATCCATTTTTGTTGGCATAATATATCTTATGCAATTTTTGGCTGTGAGAACCAGATCAGGACGTGTCGTGGTTTAGCCGATTGTCCAGTCTTCTGAGTTAGTAGAACCTAACAGTATGGATATAATAAACCATCCCTCTGCATTCTTCTTTTACAATAGTAGCCTGTATGTATCGGGCGCGCTTGCGCGCCCGGTCTGAGGCGCTGATAACAAAAGCCCCTTCTGCTGAGACATACCTCCCGACCTCCAGCTTGGCTCCCATTCTTGCAGTCTTGAGCCAATCATCAATTTTATCGGCATTCTCCTGGAGCACCTCATAAATCGCATGCTCGGCTCCTTCTTCCAATACGAAGCACGAGACAGCGGGCCGCTTTTCCACGTCAAACCGATATGCGATGCGCTCATCAGTGAGAGCGACATGATTGGACAGCACATAACCACCCGCACCCAGATGCTGCAGTGGTGCCAGTTCAATCCGTTTTCCCGCCTCTACTTCGGGATCATTTTCAAAAGCATGCAGAACGGCGCACCAGAATGCCCACAAGGTTGGAAAACTACCCCAGTCAGACGGGTCTTCAACATCTGCAGTAGGGTCAATACCCAAAACAACCGAGCTGACCCGCTCCATGTCCTCATCGTTATAAGCCAGCAGAACCCTTAACTCGTTGACCGTCTGGATTTTGAACGCCAGATCCCGCGTGTACGGTTCATCATGAATAACGTCATAGAGCGTTTCACCAAAGGTGTCGGCATCTTCACCAAATGCACTCGCACCAAGGTTTGTCAGACGTGGAAACTTATCAAGAATATATTCCACAATTCAATTACCTCTTCACAGTCACAGGTCTTTGTCAGTCATGACTTAACTCACAAGCTGGGCAAATCTGGTTATATCGATGTTCCCACCAGATAAAAGCACACCCACGCGCTGCCCCTGCCATTGTGGGGCAGCAGCAAGGGCCGCAGCCGGGGCCAGGCAACCTGTGGGTTCAACTATAATTTTCATCCGCTCTGCCAGCAGACGCATTGTTGTGGCCAAGGCGGCATCGTCCACCGTGACAATATCGCGGACATATCGTTGCATGAGTGCGAATGTTATGTCGCCCACGCTGGTTGTCTGCGCACCATCTGCAATTGTGCGCGGTGCGGCAATTTTTACAATGTGCCCCGCAGCCATGGACTGCCGGGCATCATCCCCCGTTACGGGTTCCACCCCGATCACCGCGCAGTCCGGCGCAACCTCATGCGCGACAAGTGCGGAGCCCGAAACCAGACCACCGCCCCCAACAGGCACAAACAGCGCGTCCAGCGGTCCTGTTTCTTCCATAAGTTCGAGCGCAGCCGTGCCCTGCCCCGCAATAATGTCCGGATGATTGAAAGATGGCAGCAACGTCCCACCCCGTTCGGCTACAAGGCGTGCTGCAATCTCCTCCCGGTCCTGAGCATAGCGGTCATAGGTCACAACCTCTGCTCCGTACCCGCGTGTTGCGGCCAGCTTTACGGCAGGGGCATCCGCGGGCATGACAATCACCGAAGGCACTGCGGCCTCACGCGCGGCACAGGCGATAGCCTGTGCATGATTACCTGACGAAAACGCAATAATACCCTTCCGCCGCACATCCTCTGGCAAGGCCAGAATCGCGTTTGTGGCTCCCCTGAACTTGAAGGCCCCAACCCGCTGGAAATTCTCTGCTTTAAAGAACAGTTCAACACCACTCAGCGCATTCAAATAGCGTGACCTCAGAACAGGAGTGCGATGGACCTGCCCTTTTATTCTGGCCGAAGCCGCAACCACGTCACTGAAAGTCGGCAGAGCTGTCATCTTCAATTTTCCGGTTTTACCCACCGCAATGAGCATACGGGAGCAGTTGGAGAGCGGCGTTTACGTAGCACAAATACGCGCTCATCGTTATGTCCCCAAGCAGGTTTTTGCAGCAGATTCTGTTCCAAACCGCCTCATACGCGGTATTCACCCCGCTGCGCGCCGCTGTGCCATAAGGTCCAATAACGCATCCGCCGCCCGGCTCCGGTAGCGCTCCTTGTGCCGCAGGCCATAAAATGCACGGGGTTTTACATTCTGCGGCACGGCATAAACCGTGCCAGCCAGCAATGCGGGAGCAACCACCAGCGAGGAAAGTGCGCCTATCCCTGCCCCGGCCTCTATGGCTGTGCGCACAGCCTCATTCGAGGGCAGAACCAAGCTTATGGTCATATCCTGTGGTACAACCCCGAACTGCGCAAGATAGTTCTCCAGTGCTGCACGGGTGCCAGACCCCTCTTCACGCATGACCCACTGCGCCGCACAGAGCCAATCGCGACTGATCCTGTGTGGGAGCGCCGCATCGGCCTGAATAATTGTCAGGTGATCTTCCCCTATCGGCCACTGCGCCAGAGCGGGATCATCCACCAGACCTTCTACAATTCCGAGTTCCACATCCCCGTCCCGCACATGGGTTGCTGCATCCAGAGTGTTGCTGATTGCCAGATCGATCTCAATATCGGGGTAAAGCCGACGGAATGCGACCAGAATGGGTGGCAGCCAGTAAGCGGCAATGGTCTGGCTGGCGACAAGGCGTAGTTTGCCCCGTTTAAGCCCGCCTACCTCCTCCAGCACGGTCTGCGCCATAGTCGCGCGCGCCAGAACCGCACGGGCTTCCGGCACAAACAGGCGCCCGGCCTCTGTCAGCGCTATTCCACGCCCCACACGATGGAACAGTTTGACAGCATGCCGTTCCTCCAGCGCCGCAATAGCGGCGGATACGGCAGATTGTGTCACATGCAAAGCACGGCTGGCGGCCGTAACGTGCTCACGCTCGGCCACAGCCACAAAAATACGAAGTTGCTCCAGTGTCATACCGTATTACCTAGCATAACCAATTATTATTTTCGATTGAAATAACAAAAACTATGAGTTGGATTGATGGGTTAGGTTTTTCCTAAGGTCTGGTGGACTGAAGGAAAAAACACCATGACAGCACAACCCGACCCTGGCTGCATTCTCCCGCTTAAAACTGTCGGTTTTTTGCGCACGTCTCTGCCAGGTGTTCTGCTCTGCCTGCTGGTTTCGGGGCTGGCCATAGTCCTTGAACGAGCCGAAACGCACCTGCTGGGCAAAACCTGGCTGGAAAGCCTGAATCTGGCCCTCCTGCTCGGGGTTTTTATCAGAGCGGTCAGAACACCCGACCCCATATGGACTGGGGGGATCAGGCTATGCGCCAGAACCCTGTTAAACGTTGCCATTGTCTGTCTGGGGGCATCCTTCAGCCTCCATGCCGTTTTTTGCGCCGGGCCACTTCTGCTTGTGGGGGTTATGGGGATCGTCTCTTTCAGCATGGCTTTTACGGTGCTTTTTGGCCGTGCAACGGGGTTACCCACACATCAGCTTGTACTGGTCGCCTGTGGAAACGCCATTTGTGGAAACTCCGCCATCATGGCCGCGGCCCCGGCAATCGGGGCAAGGGAGGAGGATATAGGCACTACCATCGCCTTTACCGCAGCGGGCGGTCTTGTGGTGGTGCTGGGCCTGCCACTGCTGGCACCCGTCTTGCTGAACACCCCCAATGCACAGGGCGCTCTGGCAGGATTAACCGTTTACGCTGTGCCACAGGTTATTGCCGCTGCAGCCCCTTTTGGCCAGACGGCCCTCCATATCGGCACACTGGTCAAACTTATGCGCGTACTCATGCTGGGGCCGGTCTGCCTCACCCTTGCGGTCTTTTATGCAAAACAAAGCCAGAACCGGCAGGACACCAGACGTGGTGTCCCCCTGACCCGGCTGGTGCCTTGGTATATCATCGGCTTTGCCGCCATGATGACCGCCCGCTCACTCAACCTTATGCCAGATACAGCACTCGCCCCCCTGAGCAATACCGCAACCTGCCTGACCACCATGGCCATGGCGGCTCTGGGGCTGAGTGTGGAGTTACGCACGGTCCTGCATGCTGGCAGGCCGCTGGCCCTGAGCGTGCTTTTTTCCCTACTCGGGTTGATCGGCGCGAGCCTGATACTGGTCAGACTTCTGTTTGAAGCCTAACCAGAGCCCTTGTTCCACCAGACGGCTTACAGCCCCAGTTCGCTCAGGCCCGGATGCCCGTCCGGCCTGCGGCCCCGGGGCCAGAGGAACAGGCGGTCCGCGCTGGCAATGGCCAGATCGTTAATGGAAGCATGCCGGTTCCGCATCAGCCCGGCGGCATCAAACTCCCAGTTCTCATTGCCATAGGAGCGGAACCACTGCCCGGCCGCATTATGCCATTCATAGGCAAAACGCACGGCAATACGGTTGTCCCTGAACGCCCAGACCTCCTTGATCAGCCTGTAATCCAGTTCCTCCGCCCATTTACGGGTCAGAAAAGCAATAATTTCTGACCGCCCATGCACAAAGTCGGTCCGGTTACGCCATATGCTCTGCGGTGTGTAAGCCAGAGCCACTTTTTCCGGCTCCTGAGAGTTCCATGCATCTTCAGCCATACGGGCCTTGCATGTGGCACTTGTGGTATCAAATGGCGGGAAGGGAGGACGGGACATGTCCTTCAGGCCTCACTCAGCTACCCTGGCGCGGATTATCCTGACGGAACAGAGCCCATTCCTCCACCACACGGCCATCAGGCAGATGGCAGTACCCGACCTGCCCCTTGTCGGTCATTTCCATCTTCAGTTCACCGCCTTTTTTAACGCAGTAAACCGAGGCCGGATTGGGCATGCGCAAAAGCCCCACCCCGCGGCCAGAACGCTCCTGTGGGGAGTGTTCACAGGCACCCAGCGTACCCAACGCGCCCATTGCCAGTACCAGCCCTACAACCGAGTTCTTCTTTGTCATCTTGCTCACCTTGGTTTTGTATTCAAACTAGCTTGGCGTCACTATGGGAGCACTTTGCCCCTGTTGTGAAGATGGGGCGTGCAAACAGGTGCCTTTTGGCTCTCCGCTAAAAACTGGCTTTGACGGTACAAACACGATATGCTGCATTGCACTTCCCTCTAGCATATCTGGTTCGGTTGATATTCCATGCCTGATGGTTCGCCCTCTTTTTCCCGCCCTGCCACTCCAGCAATGGACATCCGCCACGACTGGAGCGTTGCCGAAGTGCAGGCGCTGCTTGACCTCCCGTTCCCGGAACTGATGTTTCAGGCACAAGCCATTCACCGTGCGGCGTTTGATCCGACCGAGATACAAATCTCCACCCTTCTATCCATCAAGACAGGTGGATGCCCCGAAGATTGCGCCTACTGCCCCCAGAGCGCACTGCATGAAGACGGCGTGAAAGCTGAAAAGCTTATGGCGATTGAAAACGTGCTGGCTGAAGCAAAAAAAGCCAAAGCCGCAGGGGCCAGCCGTTTTTGCATGGGCGCGGCATGGCGTACCCCCAAAGAGCGGGACATGGAAACAGTCTGCGCCATGATTGAGGGCGTTAAAGAACTGGGACTGGAAACCTGTGTAACGCTTGGAATGCTTGATGACACTCAGGCCCAGCGGCTCAAGCAGGCTGGTCTGGATTTTTACAACCATAATATCGACACCTCTCCTGAATATTATGGTCAGATCATCACTACCCGCACCTATCAGGAGCGGCTGGATACCCTTTCCAACGTGCGCGATGCAGGGATCAATGTCTGCTGTGGTGGTATTGTCGGCATGGGCGAAAGCGAGACTGACCGTGCAGGTCTGATCTCCGCACTCGCCAACATGCCTGCCCACCCAGAGAGCGTACCCATCAACCTGCTGGTCCGCGTGGAAGGCACCCCGCTTGCCAAGGCGGATGAAGTCCGGCCTCTGGATTTTGTGCGCATGATCGCGGCAGCCCGCATTACCATGCCCAAAAGCCGCGTACGCCTTGCCGCAGGGCGTGAGAACATGAATGATGAAACACAGACCCTGTGTTTTCTGGCCGGGGCCAACTCCATCTTCTATGGTGAACGGCTGCTGACCACCCCCAACCCACAGGCACAGCGTGACCGGGCCCTGCTGGACAGCTTGGGCATGCATACGATCGGGATCGGCCTGTAAGACTTTACCAATGGTTTACTCGGTCAAGGAAATTTTTCTTACCCTGCAAGGTGAAGGCGGGCAGGCAGGGCGCGTAGCCGTGTTCTGCCGCTTTACTGGCTGCAACCTGTGGTCCGGTCGGGAAGAAGACAGGGCACAGGCCGTTTGCCAGTTTTGCGATACGGATTTTGTTGGCACCAATGGTACCGGGGGTGGCCGCTTCCACAGCGCAACGGAACTGGCCGAGCGCATTGCCGGGTTCTGGCCTTCGTCAGCCTTCCAAAGTTGTCCTCTTGTGGTGTTTACGGGGGGAGAACCCCTGCTCCAGCTTGATGCGCCTCTTATTGCCGCCATGCACCACAAAGGTTTTCTGGTCGCGGTGGAAAGCAACGGCACCATACCTGCCCCGCAGGGGATTGACTGGCTGTGCATCAGCCCCAAAGCCGATGCACCACTTGCGCAAACCAGCGGGACCGAGCTCAAGCTGGTTTACCCCCAGCCCGGACTTGATCCGGCAGATATGGCGGGGCTGGACTTCGCACACTTCCTGCTCCAGCCCATGGATGGCCCAGAGCAGGCCGCCAATACGCAGGCCGCCATTGCCTACTGCCTGCAAAATCCCAAATGGGCGTTATCCCTGCAAACCCACAAGCTGACGGGAATACCCTGATCATGCCCCTGTCCTCCAAGGAACAGACCGAATCCGCCCTTGTGCTTTTTTCCGGCGGGCAGGACTCCGCAACCTGTCTGGCGTGGGCTCTGGCGCGCTTCAAACATGTGGAAACCGTGGGGTTTGATTACGGCCAGCGTCATGTCATTGAACTGGAATGTCGCCAGAGCATACGGGAAGGCCTTGCAGCTCTGAACCCGCAGTGGAAAGAGCGGCTGGGGCCGGACCATACGCTCCCCCTGCATGCCCTGAACGATATCTCCGATACGGCGCTCACACGCGATGCCGAAATTGCAATCACCCGGAACGGCCTGCCCAATACGTTTGTGCCAGGCCGAAATCTGATCTTCCTGACGTTTTCCGCAGCTCTCGCTGCCCGCAGGAGCATGCGCCACATTGTAACCGGTGTATGTGAAACCGATTATTCCGGCTACCCCGACTGTCGCGATGATACCATAAAGGCCCTGCAGGTCGCCCTTAATCTGGGCATGGACAGTCGTTACGTCCTGCACACCCCCCTGATGTGGCTGGACAAGGCCGAAACCTGGACGTTAGCAGACGAACTGGGGGGAAAACCTCTGGTGACACTCATCAACCATGAGAGCCATACGTGTTATATGGGGGATCGCACCGTGCGTCACGCATGGGGGTATGGCTGCGGCATCTGCCCCGCCTGCCAGCTCCGCCGCGCGGGGTGGGAAGCTTACACAGCAGAAGACCAACATGCCTGACCTTGTTTTTACACGCCGCTTTTCCATGGGACACCGCCTTATTCACGGCGCCAGCGAAAGCTGTGCCCTGCCACACGGACACAACGAATTCGTGACCGTAAGGCTTGAACCCACCAACCCCACACGGCTGGATGGTCGTGGGAACATGCCGGTCTCTTTTCAGAAAGCCAAACAGACCTGGCACCGCTTTGTGGACGAACGACTGGACCACGCGCTCCAGCTTGCCGGGGATGATCCTCTTTTGGCGTGGTTCAAAGCACATGAGCCTGCGCGGGCTACGCGTATTGTGGTTACCCCCGGCGACCCGACAACCGAGTTAATGGTCTGCCTGCTTATGGCCAAGATCAGCGCCTTCCTGCTGGCCGAAGGGGGCATTTTGCGCTGCTCTGAACTCAGCATTGAGGAAACCCCCACCAATACCGTCAGCTTTGCAGGCAACCCGGCAGACTTTATCCCCCACACCTCCTTGCAGCAGAACTGGTGGAACCGGGCAGATATGAGCATAGCCGACTAGAGCCCGGGCTTCTGGACCTGCCATCCCCCGTATAAACGGAATGCGGGGGATGGCCGCAGCTTACTGGGTCAGGCCGAGTACCTGTGTTGTTTTGTCAAAAATTTCTTCACACATATCAGGATTCCGGGAGAGTTTCTGCCCGAATGAGGGAATGATCTGGCACAGCTTCTCCGTCCATTCCGGAATTTTGGTGGGGAAGCATTTTTGCAGAACGTTGAGCATGATCGGGGCTGCTGTGGAGGCCCCCGGAGAGGCCCCCAGCAAGGCGGCAACGGAGCCATCTTCGCTGGCGATGACTTCCGTGCCAAATTGCAGAACGCCGCCTTTGGCGGCATCCTTTTTAATAATCTGCACCCGTTGGCCTGCCACAACCAGTTCCCAGTCCTTGGCCTGCGCGTTGGGAATAAAGTCCTGCAATGCCTTAATTCGCGCCCCCTGCGTCTGCATGACCTGCTCGATCAGGTATTTGGTCAAAGCCCAGTTATCACGCGCGACGGCCAGCATGGGACCAATATTGTCCGCACGCACCGAGAGCGGCAGGTCCATAAGAGACCCCTGCTTTAAAAAGCGAGTGGAAAAACCGGCATACGGACCAAACAGCAGGGCCGGATTGCCATCAATCATGCGCGTATCAAGATGTGGCACGGACATGGGAGGAGCCCCAACCGAAGCCTTGCCATAAATCTTGGCATGGTGCTGGGCAATCAGGTCCGGATTAGTGCAGCGCAGGAACTGCCCGCTTACAGGAAAACCACCAATGCCGCGCGCTTCGGGTATTCCCGTTTTCTGCAACAGGGATAGCGCTCCCCCGCCACTGCCAATAAAGACAAAGCGGGCATTGACCTCACGCTGGGTGTTTTGCCGCAGATCGCGTATCTTCAGCCGCCAGCCATCACTGCCATTGCGGGTAATGTCGCTTACTTCGTGTTGCGTATGCAGTGTACAGGCCGGGGTTCCGGCAAGGTAGGTGAACAGCAGACGGGTCAGCGCGCCAAAATTGACATCCGTCCCCTTGAGGCTCCGGGTCAGCGCCAGCTTCTGCCCGGCGGGGCGGTCACGCATGATCAGCGGTGCCCACTGCGTGATCTGGGCCGTATCTTGCGTGTATTCCATACCTGAGAACAGAGGATGCTGGGAGAGCGCCTCGTAGCGTTTACGCAGGAACGCCATGTTGTTTTCCCCCCACACAAAGCTCATATGCGGGACGGACGTTAAAAAATTTCTGGCAGAAGCAATAATCTGGTTTTCCACCAGATAGGACCAGAACTGGCGGGAAATCTGGAACTGCTCGTTCACTTCCACAGCTTTGGTAATGTCCACCGTGCCATCGGCCCCTTGGGGGGTATAATTCAGCTCGCACAGAGCGGAATGCCCGGTTCCTGCATTATTCCACGCATTGGAACTTTCTTCCGCAACGCTGCCCAGACGTTCAAAAACGCTGATGCTCCATTCCGGCTGGAGCTGACGCAGCAATGTCCCAAGCGTAGCGCTCATGACGCCGCCGCCGATCAGGACGACATCAACGGAAGAAGCGGTATCGGTCGTGGTGGAACTCATCATGGTCTCCGCGTTATCAGCCTCGCCCGCCGCGTCTGCGCATGGAACCGGGGCCAAGGATATAAGCCGGAATGCCTCTGCTCCTCCCTGCTTGCAAGGCTTTACAGAGCGTTCACGGTCATATTGTTAAATGCAGTATAGGCACATTTCGCCCAAAACGCCTTTTCATCTCTGCGAGAGCAGGCAGCCATGCATGAACTTTATCTACCGCTCCGGCGTTCGAGCCATACGATGCCTGCCAACGCAATTCAGGCGAACATGAAAGACGGATCCAGAAATATGAGCAGCATTATCAAACATGGCAGCGCCCATTGGGAAGGGGCGATCAAAACCGGAAAGGGCACGGTTTCCACCCAGAGTGGCGCACTAAACCAGCAGCCTTATGGTTTTAACACCCGCTTTGAAGGGCAATCCGGCACTAATCCCGAAGAACTTCTGGGAGCAGCCCACGCCGCCTGTTTTTCCATGGCCCTGTCGCTCATTCTGGGGGATGCGGGGTTCACTGCAACCAGCATTGATACTCAGGCGGATGTCAGTCTGAGCAAAACAGACGGAGGATTTGAAATTACATCCATCGCCCTTACCCTCAGGGCCAAAGTCCCTAACGCAACACAGCAGCAGTTTACAACACTAGCCAACAAAGCCAAGGAAGGCTGCCCTGTTTCCAAGCTGTTCAGAGCGGCCATTACGCTGGATGCCACCCTGATCGCGTAGGAGGTGTTACTCTCCTACCTGCCCACGATGACGGAGCAGATGGTCGGCAAGTACGCAGGCCATCATGGCTTCCCCTACAGGTACAGCACGAATACCCACACACGGGTCATGCCGTCCTTTGGTAATGACCTGTGTTTCCGCCCCATCTTTCGTAATGGACGGCACGGGGGTCAGCATGGAACTGGTGGGCTTGACTGCAAAACGGACCACCACAGGCTGGCCGCTGGAAATACCCCCCAGCACGCCCCCTGCGTGGTTGGAGCCAAATTCCAGCACACCATTGCGCATGAACAGGGCATCGGCATTTTCTGGCCCGGTGAGGGAGGCTGAGGCAAAGCCATCGCCTATTTCCACCCCTTTGACGGCGTTAATGCTCATGAACGCGGCGGCAATGTCCGCATCCAGCTTACCGTAAATGGGCGCACCCAGCCCAGCAGGTACGCCTTCGGCCACAATCTCGATCACGGCGCCAATGGATGAACCATCCTTGCGAATGGTCGCCAGATAGGCCGCCCAGTCCTCTACCACTCCGGGATCAGGAGCAAAGAACGGGTTACGCTCCACTTCCGCCCAGTCCCAGCGGGTTCGGTCAATATCCTTGGGGCCAAGCTGGACCAGAGCGCCACGCACACGCACGCCACTCCCCAGCACCTTACGGGCAACAGCCCCGGCGGCAACACGGCAGGCTGTCTCCCGCGCGGAGGAGCGGCCACCGCCACGGTAATCGCGGATGCCGTATTTCAGGTCATAAACAAGGTCTGCATGGCCGGGGCGGTAGGCTTGGGCAATATCTCCGTAATCGCGCGAACGCTGGTCCGTATTCTCGATCATCAGGGAGATGGGTGTTCCCGTTGTCTGCCCTTCAAACACACCTGACAGAATACGAACCTGATCAGGCTCCTGCCTCTGTGTGGTAAAAGCCGACTGCCCCGGTCGCCTGCGATCGAGAAAAGGCTGGATATCCGCCTCACTCAACGCAATACGCGGTGGGCAACCATCAATAACACAGCCGATCGCGGGGCCATGGCTCTCGCCCCACGTTGTAACCCGGAACATATGCCCGAAAGTATTGTAGGACACGGCTGAGCTTAGTCTCCGACAACAGAGATATCGGGAGCGGCTGGATTTTTCATACCGACCATATGGTAGCCGCAGTCCACATGATGCACTTCGCCCGTCACACCGGAGGACAGGTCGGAAAGCATATAAAGCCCTGCCCCGCCCACTTCTTCCAGCATAACATTGCGCTCAAGTGGCGCGTTATACTGGTTCCACTTCAGAATATACCGGAAATCCCCGATACCGCTGGCGGCAAGTGTTTTGACCGGCCCTGCGGAAACCGCGTTCACGCGGATACCTTCAGACCCAAGATCCGCTGCCATGTAACGCACGGAAGCCTCGAGAGCCGCCTTGGCAACACCCATGACATTGTAATGCGGCATGACACGTTCCGCCCCCAGATAGGTGAGGGTAAGCAGCGAGCCGCCATTCTTCATCAGGGCCGCCGCACGCCGTGCAACTGCCGTAAAAGAATAGCACGAAATATCCAGCGCAGTCAGGAATGCGGCGCGCGGTGTGTCCACATAGCGCCCACGCAGGAACTGCTTGTCTGCCCAGCCAATGGCGTGAACAACAAAGTCGAGTTCGCCCCATTCGCGTTCGATCGTGGCGAATGTTTCGTCAATGGCGGCATCATCGGTAACGTCGCATGGGAGGACCAGACTGGCGCCAACACTGTCCGCCAAAGGCTGCACGCGCTTGCCCAACGCCTCGCCCTGATAGGTAAAAGCCAGCTCGCCCCCCTGAGCGGCCACTGCGGATGCAATGCCCCAAGCAAGAGAACGGTCATTGGCAACACCCATCACCAGACCTTTTTTGCCCTTCATCAGCGTACCTTTTACGGGCAGCTCGGCGTTGGGAGAAGACATGTGGGAACCTCAACCTACTTGTTTCGGAAAAAATTCTGGGTTTTCTGTAGGCGTGGTCGCACACACCGGCGTGTGAAACAAGCCCAAACACGCATGGATACGCTTTAAACTCGCATCCGGCAGGAGTATGGAATCACATAGGAAAGCGGGCAACGCCCCTTTCCATGACATTTAGACAAGAGTCCGAACCATGCCGGAAACAGACCCAGCCGCTCCCACTGTCCCCTTTGTTGATCATCCCCTGATCGACCTGAGTGCAGACCCGTTCACACTCTTTGACACATGGATGCATGACGCAGAAAAAGCGGAGCCCTGTGACCCCAACGCCATGGTGCTTGCAACAGCCACCGCCGATGGTCGCCCCTCTGCGCGGATTGTTCTGCTCAAAGGACATGACCGCCGGGGGTTTGTTTTTTATACCAACATGTTCAGCCGTAAGGGGCGTGAGCTTGAGGCCAATCCCTGCGCTGCCCTGCTGTTCCACTGGAAAAGCCTGCGCCGCCAGATCCGAATCGAAGGAGACATAACGCCAGTCTCCCCCGAGGAGGCCGATGCCTATTTTGCGAGTCGGAGCCGTATGTCCCAGCTTGGAGCCATTGCCTCCGACCAGTCCCGCCCTCTGGCCGACCGTGATATTTTTGAACAGCGCCTGAAAAACGCGGAAGAAGAATTTGGCAGCGCTCCTATTCCCCGCCCCAAAAACTGGTCAGGCTACCGGGTAAGCCCGCAGCATTTTGAATTCTGGCAGGAACGCCCATACCGCCTGCATGATCGGGCCATATGGGAACACCACGGGAACGGATGGGACGTCACACGGTTATACCCATAAGCTGTCACGCCGTTTCCTCCCCTTTCTCTGCGCGCCGCGCACACAGATATTCAAAGGAGCGACACTATGAAAGACGTCCGCAAAATTCTGCTTCCACTCCCCAGCACGTCCAATGCCGAGGCCGCTCTGGTACGTGGTGGTAATTTTGCCCGCCGTTTTGGCGCGCACCTTGCCGTCCTGCACGTACGCCCCGATGGGCGTGACATAGCCCCACTGGCCGGGGAAGGCATGTCCGGTGCCATGGTGGAAGACCTGATGCGCTCGGCTGACCATGAAAGCGCCCGCCATGCCCATGACGTACACACACTGTTCGAGCGCTATACCACCACCAACCCCGACATAAAGATTGTGCCACTACACAGTGCCTACCCCGATGCGGCTCCAAGCATCAGCTTTACCGTTCTCCGTGGCGCGGAGAGCGAAATTATTCCCGCACAGGCCCGCCTGTCGGACTTTACTCTGGTGCCGCACCCTAATTCGGGCGATGAAGTCTCCTCCTCCGAAACGCTGCACGCTGTTCTGTTTGACAGCGGACGTCCCGTAGTTATGGCCCCCCGCACCGTACCGGTCGGGCTGATCAGGCGCGTCTGCATTGGCTGGAATGGAACGGCCGAATCTTCCTCGGCCCTGCGTGGCGCACTGGCATGGGCGCAAACGGCTGAAGCCGTGCGGGTGCTGCACTGCGGGGACTACCAGCGCCGTGGCCCCAGCGCAAAAGACGTGGTGGAATATCTGGCCGCCCACAGCATTAAGGCGGATACGGCCGAGTTTCAGCCCGTTGAGCGTGATGTCGGGAAAGGACTGCTGGCAGCCTGCCGGGAGTTCGAGGCTGATATGCTGGCCATGGGAGCCTACTCACACTCCCGCCTGCGTCAGCTCATTCTGGGGGGTGTTACCCGCCATGTGCTGGAAAGCGCTGACATTACAGTGCTGATGAGCCGCTAGGCCGCCGTTCCATAAATGGGCCAGCCCCTCCTCATCCGGCGTGAGGAGGGTCGGGGAGTTCAAAGCTCATGCCGTCCCATGCTGCCTCCACCCCCGGAGGCAGGTGTTGGCGCATCCATTCCCAGTCCATTTCCGCCCCCATATGGGTCAGTATAACGCGCTCTGGCTGGATCAGGGCTTTCCACTCCATGACCCGGTCAAGCCAGGCATGGGCGCCATGTGGCGTTTTCTGGAAGCAGTCCACCATCCATGTATGGACACCGCGCAAACATGCCACAGACTGCTCGGGTAGTTCCACTACATCCGTACTATAGGCAAACGCTCCACACCGAAGCCCCGTGGACGTTGCGTAACCGTGGTTCTGCTCGAACAGGGTAAAAGCGTACCCGCCAATAGTCACCTGCTGCCCCCACAGAACAGGCTGGGCATCCAGCGTCGCCCGGAAAAAGTACGGCGTTGTGCCGGGTTTGAAAACATAGCCAAACCGCTCCTTCAACTCCCCCAGCACTTCGGCGGTACCATACGCAGTAATGGCCTTGCCAATCTGGCGGTTAATACCTCTGAGTTCGTCCAGACCGGCAACATGGTCCGCATGAGCATGCGTGTAAATTACGTTCTCGAACGTGCTGATACCCTGCGCAAGCAACTGGGCACGCAGGTCTGGCCCGGTATCGACCAGAACCCCGCAGCCATCCTCCATCCGCAAAAAAATGGATGCACGGCTGCGCCTGTTGCGAGGTTCAGCCGGATCGCATGCACCCCACTGGCCATGTCCGTCCGGGCCGCCAAGTGCAGGCACGCCAGACGACCCACCACATCCAAGCACACTAACCCTCATATCCGGCTTACTCCCGTGTTAGCGAACCTTACGAAACAGCCTGAAGAAGTTCCGCGTTGTCTGCTCGGTAAATGCTGCCACTTCCAAGTCCCGCTCACGCGCAATGCAGCCTGCCGTATGCGCCACAAAGGCAGGCTGGTTCCGCCTGCCCCGCTGGGGCACGGGGGCCAGATAAGGAGCATCTGTTTCCACCAGAATGCGTTCTATGGGCAGGTCACGGGCAACACTCCGGATTTCCTCACATTTGGGGAAAGTCGCAATACCTGAAAAACTGACATACCCACCAAGGGCCACCACCCTGCCCGCCAGTTCGGGACCAGAGGCAAAGCAATGAAGCAGAATGGGAAAAGCGCCTTTGGCGGTCTCATCCTCCAGAATTGCCGCTACATCCGCATCGGCCTGCCGCGCGTGGATGATAACGGGGATTTCCAGCACACGGGCAGCCTGGATATGCCTGCGGAAGCTCTCCTGCTGGAGAGGACGAACAGCCTCCTGCCCATGAAAATAATCCAGCCCCGTCTCCCCTATGCCAATCACTTCGGGGGTGTCGGCCAGTGCTACAATGTTCTGGACCTCCGGCACTGGAGCTTCTTCCACGTGGTCGGGGTGCGTGCCGACCGTGCACCATACCCGCATGTCCGGGCGAGAAAACTGTGTGAGCCGCTTCTGTTCGGGCGCATTGGACAGACGCGTGCCAATAGTGACCATACCGCTCAGCCCCGCCTCTTTGGCCGCATCGAGCAGAGCTGGCAGTTCCTCGTCCGAAAAATGATCGAGATGGCAATGGGAGTCGATCAGTCCGGGCATGCTAACATCAGTCATGACTGTTCCGGTTCAACATAGCGGGGGAAGATACCCTGCGGTGCAGGCAGTTGCCGCCCGCCCGGCAAAGCAACCTCAAGGGCTGCCAATGTCCGCTCCTCCTGCGCCACACCAAGCTGGTCAAGCATGCGGGCCATGCTGTCCGGCATAAAGGGCTGGAGTACGGTGGCAATCCCGCGCAACGCATCCAGCAGAACGCGCAGTACATCGGCCATACGCTCCACATCCGTCTTGCGAAGCGCCCATGGGGCCTGATGGTCGATATAAGCGTTACAGGCGCGAATGACCTTCCACACATCTTCCAGCGCATCGGTTAGCGCACACCGCTCAAACTGCGCGGCCAGAAGCTGCGGCAGAACCATCACCTGCCCCAGAAGTTTTGTATCCTCTTCCGTCAGGGTCCGGCGTTCTGGCAGAATACCTCCACAATTACGCGCAACCAGAGAGAGGGTCCGCTGCGCCAGATTGCCCAGATCGTTGGCAAGTTCCACATTATTACGCATGATCAGCGCCTTGCGGGACAGGTCACTATCCCCGCCGAAGGGCACCTCACGCAGCACAAAAAAACGAACGGCATCCAGCCCGAACTCTGCCACCAGTTCTCTGGGATCCACCACGTTGCCCAGGGATTTGCTCATCTTCTGGCCTTCAATGGTCCACCAGCCATTGGCAAAAACCTTTTTGGGCAGGTCAATACCCGCAGCCATAAGGAAGGCAGGCCAGTAAATGGCATGGAAGCGTGCAATATCCTTCCCCACAAGGTGCAGGCTGGCAGGCCAGTACGCCATGCGTGGGGCGTCCGGATCCGGGTAGCCCAGCGCACTCAGGTAATTGGCCAGCGCATCAAACCACACATACATGACGTGCCGCTCATCGCCGGGAACGGGAATACCCCATTTAAAACTCGTACGGCTGATGGAAAGGTTGCGCAGTCCCTGTTTGACAAAGCTGATAATCTCGTTGCGCGCCCCGTGCGGCCCCAGAAACTCCGGATGCTGCTCGTACAGCTCCAGCAGACGGTCCTGATAATCGGAGAGACGAAAAAAATAGGATGGCTCCTTGACCCACTCCACCGGCGCACCGGTGGGAGCGACCTTTTTACCGTCTGGCCCTGCCACCAGTTCATCTTCGCCATAAAAACATTCATCACGCAGGGCGTACCAGCCTTCGTACGCATCCAGATAAATGGCGCCATTATCGGCTACCTTGCGCCACAAAGCCTGCGCGCTGGCAATATGGCGGGGCTCGGTCGTGCGGATAAAGTCATCGTACGAAATGGCCATGGCATCAGCCATGGCGCGGAAGTTGGCCGAAACGCTATCCGCAAACGCGCTGGGGGCCACGCCTGCTGCCTGCGCTGCCTGCTCCACTTTTTGCCCGTGCTCGTCCGTACCCGTCAGAAAAAAAACATCATCCCCCGCCAAACGATGAAAACGCGCCATAACATCCGCGGCAATGGACGTGTAGGCGTGACCGATATGCGGTGCTCCGTTCACGTAATAAATAGGGGTGGTCACATAGAAACGACGGGTCATTCTGGGCTCGCAATCGTCATGGCTTCAATAAGGGCTTCCTGTTTATCCAGATTAAAGCGTTCCGTCTCGGTGTGAACGCGCATAATCTGCTCCCACGCGGCAGCAAGGGTCATACACTGGCGGTTCCCAGCCTTTGCGGCCTGCCGCGCCGCGCTTTGCAACTGGTCGCCCAGCAGGGCAAAAAAAAGGCCAAAACCCTCATCCCTGCGCAAAACGGCCTCTGCAATTTCATAACCCCGCAGGGGGGGCGTTCCTTGCAACACCTCGGCAACCAGAGCGGCTATGCCACCACCTGTATCCACCAGTAATGCCACAGCCTTGCCCGGTGCTCCATGCGATTGTGAGACAATGCGTGCAAAATCCTGTGCAGGCAGGTCTGGCCATAAAAAATGCAGTACGCGCTGCATGGGCGCATCTGGCAGAGGAGAAAGCTCAAGCCTGCGGCAACGGCTGCGTATGGTCGGCAATAACCTGCCCGGCGCAGAACTGGTCAGAATCAACACAGTAGCGGGCGGGGGTTCCTCCAGAATTTTCAGCACGGCGTTCGCAGCGCTGCGGTTCATCCACTCCGCGCCATCCACAATGACCACACGCCAGCCCCCTTCGGCTGCCGTCCGGCGCAAAAAAGCGTTAATCGGGCGCACATCATCGGCAACAATTTCCTGCCGGTAGCGCTGTTTTTTTTCATCATAACCGCGCTCTACCACCAGCAGATCAGCATGGCTGGCGGCGGAAATACGACGAGCAACCGGATTTTCCGCCTCCATGCCTCCCAGCAGGATACGGGCCAGAGCAAAAGCAAACGTGGCCTTGCCAACACCAGGTGGTCCGCTCACCAGCCATGCATGGGGCATACGGCCTTTGGCGAGTGAACCCCTGAACAATGCCAGTTCGGCATCATGCCCCTGCAACTGGAGCGAAGCTACGCGGGGGGACAGGCCCGGCGCATCAGACATGGGGCAATCTGGGTAAAACTTCCTTCATGATCAGGCTGCTCACGGCTTCCTGACTATGATTGGCGGTTGTGATGCACTTTACGCGCCCGGGCTGCTGGTCCGCTATTGCCCTAAACCCTGCGGCAATACGGGCGTGGAAGGCTTCATCTGCCTGTTCGTAACGGTCTGTAGGCACTCCGCGCACGGCCAACCTTTGCCGTGTGATCTCCCTTGGCGCTTGCAGCAGGAAGGTCATATCCGGCATCAGGCCCAACCGGGCCTGCAACGCGGCAATCAGGTCCAGAATGGCAGGCTGCCCCTCCGCCCGGCCGTAGCCCTGATAGGCCATGGTCGAGTCTGTAAACCGGTCACACAGCACGATCCGCCCCTCTGCCAGAGCCGGGCGGATAACCGTATCCACATGGTCAAACCGTGCGGCAAAATGCGTCAGTATTTCCGCACGGAGGGACAGGGGATTTTTGCCAAACAGCAGCAGCTGCCGCAGGTCTTCCGCACCCGCGGACCCACCAGGCTCCCGCGTAGCCAGCACCCTGTATCCATGGGATTGCAGAGCATCCCTGAGCAGGCGGAGCTGCGTGGATTTACCAACGCCTTCCCCCCCCTCAAGCGTTATGAACAGGCCAGACTTCATGGTTTAAAGGTGCAGCCGTCTTGCGGCCCGCCCGAGCAGGCCAAGAGCAGGCACGCCCTGCCCTGCCACAAGTGGAATACTGGCTTTTCTACCGCCGGGCAGAATCACACTTAACTGCCCCACGACCTGCCCTTCGCTCACAGGTGCAATAAGCGGGCTGTCATAGTCTATGGCCACATGCGTGCTGTTTTTCCAGCCATGTGGCAACAGCATTCTGAACTCCTGAGCAGCAACCAGAGGTACGGTCTGGCTCACCCCCATCCAGACGGGAGCCTGCTCTACGGCCTCACCTTTATTGATGATCTGGGCTGTTTCGAAATTCGCAAATGCCCACCCCATCAGGCGTTCACCTTCGCGCCCGCGTGCGCCATCACTCGGCAGACCGTTAATGGCCATGACAATACGCCGCCCATCCCGCTCGGAAGAGGCGCACAGGCCAAACCCACCGGCATCCGTGTGTCCGGTCTTCAGTCCGTCTGCCAGACCCTTGACCACAAGACTATTACGGTTTTCCTGATGAATTTTGTTAAAAACGAACTCTTTTTCCGAAAAGAAATGATAATATTCGGGAAAATCATGAATCAGGCGCAATGCAAGATACGCCACATCCCGCGCGGACATGTAATGGTTTTCTGCAGGCCAGCCCGTTGCATTCATGAAGTGCGAATTGGTCAGCCCCAGCTTGGCTGCCGTATCATTCATCAGCGTGACAAACTGCTCCTGGGAGCCAGAAATCCCTTCAGAGAGAACAATACATGCATCATTACCGGACTGGATAATCATGCCCTGAACAAGATCCTGCACCGCAACACTCTGCCCCAGCGGGACGAACATTTTGGAACCCTGCATGCGCCATGCACGCTCACTGACCGGCAGCATCTGGTCTAGCTTGAGCCGCCCCGCTCGCAACATGCCAAAAGTGACATAGGCTGTCATCATCTTGGTCAGGGATGAGGGCGGCATACGTTCATCCGCATTTTTTTCCAGCACGGCAGCCCCGCTGCCATAATCCAGAATACAGGCCCAGCGCGCCATTGTATCCACCGGCCCTACCGGCGTGGTGGCCGGTGTTTCGGGCACAGCACCTCCGGTGGCTGCGGGTGTCTCGGGCGCGGCCGAGGGAGCAGCCTTGTGCCGGGGGCGCGCCACGGCACCCCCTACAAAGCTGCCAGAAAAAAGGGCGGTGCCCCCTGCGAGTAAAAACCGTCGAGTCTGCAAAGTCATTCCCTATTCGACGACGATGTGAGAACCATTAAAACCATTAGCCAATGCCCGTTTAAGGGCTGCGTCTGCGGCACTTATAGTCGCAAACGGTCCCTGCCGGACAGCCCACATCATGCTTTGGCCTGACATAATGGGCCTAACCACGCCACCATGGCCACCAGCCTGCATGACCGCAGCAGAGCGGGAGGTAAAATCCATGGTTTCTACCCAAAGCATGCCAGGAGCCGCATAGCCCTGTGCATAGGCCACCGGGAGCTCTCCCAGCCGCGCGCCTGCAGGCGCAGGGGTATTCTCCGCCCCTCCACCAATCGCCACGACCGAAACGCCACCACTCCCGCCAAGACTGGACTGAACAACCTGCTCCCGGGGAGCCGCATCAATTTGCAGGGCGACCCCTCCGGGCAGGGTTTCAGCCAGTTGGCGGCTGGCGACCTCATCCTCCACAATCCGAACCTGTGCTGGACCTGCACCCATTCCAAGCAGATTGGCAGCCTGAGTGGACAAAGCCAGTGTACGACCTATTTGCGCAGGACCACGGTCGTTCACCCTTACACGCACCTGTCGTCCGTTTTCCAGATTTGTAACGGTCACAATGGCGGGTAACTGGAGTGTGGGGTGGCTGGCCGTCATGGTAGCCATGCTGCGCACCTCGCCATCGGCTGTCAGTTCTCCCTCACGCCCGTCCTGACGTACGGCAAGACCGGTTCCCTGCCAGGCAAACTCCTCCCGCGGATAAAACCACTGGCCCGGCACATGCCATGCGGCCCCAACCGTATAATGCACATCCGGATGGGGCGCTGGTGCTGGAGAACACGATGCCAGCAGCAGGCAACCCCAGAAAACGACTTTTTTCACGTTATGGCATCACCCAGAAGCCCTACGGCCAATGCATAAAAATCTGATGGATTGTACCGTCGGATCACGTTAAAATTGTGGTAAACAATAAATGCCTCGCCACCCGGCCCATCAGGGCGGATGACTGCGCCTTCCTGTAATGAGGCATCAAACCCTCCCGCACGGGGCCTTACTCCGTGCTGCTCCCACCATGCAAGCGGTCTTACGTGATTGCGCCCCAGCAGGGACTGCTCCAGGGTATCGGGCAATACAACACCTTCCCCCCATGGCTGCCCGGCCTGCCAGCCGCACCGGGCCAGATAGTTGGCAATGGAGGCAAACACATCGCCTTCATTATGCCAGATATCCGCACGCCCGCCTGCAGGATAGCTGGCCGCATAACGCATATAGGCACTGGGCATGAACTGCGGCTGCCCCATGGCCCCTGCATAACTACCGAGCATATGGGCTGGAGCAACCCCGGCCTGCTCCACCACATGGAGCGCCTTGAGCAGTTCCGTACGAAAAAAACCGGCACGTCGTCCATCATACGCCAGCGTTGCCAGCGCATCGATCACCGAGAACGTACCCATACGGGTGCCATACGCGGATTCCAGCCCCCATATGCCCGCAATAGCGCCCTGAGCAACACCATAAAGCCCGCTGATCCGCCCCAGCAGGTCCGTACGCTGCTGAATGGCGGCCAGACCATCATTCAGTTTTTTTTCGCTCAGAACGCGGTCTTTGTACTGCGCCCATGTCAGGGTGAATTCAGGCTGGTGCCTGTCCGCCTGCAATACCTTGGGGTTAGGGCCATGTAATGGTGCCAGTGCCTGCGCAACCACGGAGGCAGAAACCCCCTGCCCCACGGCCTCCCGCCTGACCCCGGCCAGAAATGTGGCATAACTGCCAGTCGCACCCTGCGCAGCATGCCGCACACAAACAGGTGAGGCCAGCAGCAGCCCCCCCCCACCAAGTAAAAATTTTCTACGTAACATGAGGCACGATCCGCTTTGCAGACGACACAGGCAAACACACTATCCTGCTTTTGCCTGTGTGTCAGGCCGTGCTGGCCGCTTTAATCCATGCCAGAACTCTGGCCAAACATATGCAATACCGATTTTTATTCGCCTCTTCCAGAAACTTGACATGCGTCGTGTAAAAGAGCCTGTTGCCGCAGGTTCTGCACATAGGCTGGACCGCAATCTGCCGTGTTGGAGAGCAGGCTCCGTTGTGCTTGACCATTTTCTGGAACTGACTGCCACACAACCTCTTTTGCAGGTTCTGATCGTTATTCTGGCAACTTTTGTGCTGGAGGACGCGGCAACCATTATTACGGCCATTCAGGTTCACCTCCATACGATCAGTATTCCTGTCGCCCTGAGCGCCCTGTACACGGGCATTGTTCTGGGCGATGTGGGGCTTTACGCTCTGGGCGCTCTGGCCGCCAGATGGCCACCGGCACAACGCTGGATTAACGTTCCCTCCGCCCAGGCACGGCAGGCATGGCTGGGCAGAAACCTGTTTGTGGTTGTGTTTGTCAGCCGATTTATTCCGGGCACACGCCTGCCACTTTATACGGCTTGCGGTTTTTTCCGTGCCGGGCTGGCTGTTTTTACAGCAGCAACCTTCTGCGCCACCCTGTTGTGGACTACAGCGCTCTTCATGCTCTCCCTGCATGTGGGGGCCGCTCTTCTCGCCCATCTTGGCGCATGGCGCTGGGTTGGCGTGGCTGGCTTTGTGGCAGCCATCATTCTGGTGGGGCGGCTGGTTGCACGTACCCAAAAGCACAAGATATGACCTTACCCATGCTCCCCTCCCGACAAGACAAGCACCCTAACCCTCTCTCACTCTTCGAGTTCTGGCCGCGCTGGGTATTTTACACGCCTGTTGTGGCCTACTGGATTCTGCTTGGCCTCCGCTACAGGGATGTCACGCTCCCCACCGCCGCCAACCCCCGCATAACAACCGGCGGCCTGTGTGGGGAAAAGAAAAGCGACCTGCTGGATATGGCTGGCCCTTATGCGGTACAGTGGATTGCCCCATACACGACATTCACCACGGGCGAGAACGATCTGGCCCAGGCCACGCAGGCCATGCACGCCAAGGGACTGGCCTTCCCTGTTGTTGTCAAACCCGACATCGGGTGCAACGGCACGGGGGTCAAGCTGGTGCATACGCGGGAGGAACTGGCCCGGGTCTGCGCCGCATTCCCACGCAATGTGGAGCTTGTTATTCAAAGACTGATCACATGGCCGCATGAAGCCGGATTGTTTTACATCCGTCATCCAGACGAACCCACAGGCCGCCTGACTTCCCTGACATATAAGGATATCCCCTTCCTGATCGGCAACGGCAGGAACACCATTCATGAACTGCTCAGGCAGGATGCCCGCACCAGCAAGGTACTCCATATTTATACCCCTCGCCTGCAACACCGCCTGAACACCATTCCCGACCCGGGGGAAAAGGTCGATCTGGTTTTTGCAGGCAATCACTGCAAAGGCGCCATTTTTCGCAATGGCATAGCCGACATTACGCCTGAACTGACACGGCGGATTGACCGGATCATGCAGGATATTCCCGATTTTTATTTCGGACGCATTGATCTGAAATTCCGCAGTGTGGAAGACCTCGCCCGTGGTGAAAATTTTGAGATCATAGAAATCAATGGCGTCGGCGCAGAAGCCATCCATATCTGGGATGCCAGAACCACCCTGCGCGAAGCCTATGCCGCGCAGTTCCTGCATTACGGAGAAAGCTACCGCATAGGGGCAAAAAACAAGGCCGCAGGCTGGAAGCCCACAAACCTGTGGTACGGACTACGCCTGTGGCGCGAACATAAAAAACTGCTGGCGTCCTACCCACTTAATGACTGAGCGCATCCTGCACCAATGCGGCTCGGTGCTCCTGCGCCAGGCGGGAATGCCGCCGACCATAAAAACGGTAGCAGCTCCACCCGCACAACGCATAAACCGTCAGCAGTAAAACGGGTACGGGGTCACCCCCCATAAAAGCCAGTACCATTTCCCAGCATAAGGGGGCGACCATAAATCCGCAAAAGACCATTCCAAGCAGCGGCACATAGCCAACCCAGATATTACGCAGCACAAACCCGCCAAAAGGCACAACAAAAGCGCGCTTATAATCGGGGGCCGTATTGCGCATCCATATTACGGTAAAGCAGACAATAGCAAACGCCGTTGCCGTTCCAAGGCTGACCAGATCACCAATAATATCAATCGGCAGGATGGCAGTCACCAGAGCCACCACACTCCCCAGCATGATGCTGCCAAGCCAGGGTGTATGGTAGCGCGAGTGCAAACGCGCAAAAATGGAAAACAGCAGGCCATCTTCCGCCATGGCAAAAAAGATACGGCTCTGGGCGTATAACAGACCCATCAGCACCGAACACAGGCCAATTACCGCACCAATTTTAACAAACAGGGCCAGCCACGGCTGATGCATGGCGTTAACAGCAATGGCCAGTGGGTCCGCTACATCCAGCGCCTGCCATGGCACAACGCCTATCAGCACGGCAGCGACCACCATATACACCGCCGTGCAGATCACCAGTGACAGCACAATACCGACCGGCACGTCCCGCCGGGGGTTTTTAGCCTCGGCGGCAGCGGTAGATACAGCCTCAAACCCGACATAGGCAAAGAAGATAACGGACGCCGCGCGAAAAATACCGGGAATACCGTATCGAAAACCACCCTGATACGCAGGAATGAACGGAGTCCAGTAAGCCGGGTGCATTTGCCAGACACCCAAAGCCACAAAAACCGCCAGCACCCCCACCTTAAGCACTACAATGAGAGAATTGATTTTAAAGGATTCCCGCACACCCACGACCAGTAGCCCGGTTACAACGGCAATGGACAAAGCCCCCAGCAGGTCGCATTGCCGATGACCTGCGATATGCCGGTTCACCCCCTGATAAACCACCTCCAGAGCTGTGGTATGCAAAAAGGGAGGAACATGCACGCCCAGATCATCCAGAAGACTGGCTGCATAGCCCGAAAAACCAGCTGCCACCCCCGCGCAGGAAATGCCATATTCCATCAACAGCAGCCAGCCAACAGCCCATGCCCACCCTTCTCCCATGGACACGTACGCATACGTGTAGGCCGACCCCGACACTGGCATAACAGATGCCAGTTCCGCATAGGACAGAGCCGTAAACAGGCAGGCGACACCCGCAATAATAAAAGACAGCAGAATGGACGGACCGGCATAGTTGGCCGCGGCGGTTCCGGTCATGACATAAATGCCAGCACCAATGGTTGAGCCCACACCCAGCGTGGTTAGCTGCAGTGGTCCCAGCGTTTTTTTCAGACGCTGCTGCCCGTTTTCAAGCTCTATTCTGGCAAGTGTCTTGCGCAGCAAGGGAGCACGCACCCGCTTCATCCTGCCCACGACTTACTGTGCGAAGTGGAATATCAGAAACGCAGCCCCGCCAACCACCATACAATACCATGCAAAAGGCGACATCGCCCAACTGTCATGCCTGCGGAAATAGCGCATCAGAAAAGCAGTGCTCGCCAGAGCGGTTGCCCCCGACACAACAGCCGCCAGCAAGGCAATATGCATCTGGGCCGGGTCAATGGGCGTATGGCGCATTTTAAACGCCTCGCGCACTGTTGCGGCAATAATGACCGGCTGAGCCATGAGGAACGAAAAACGTGCCGCCGAATCATGGTGCAGCCCACGCAGCAGCCCCCCACAGATGGTCGCCCCCGAGCGTGACAGACCGGGGAAAAAAGCAAAGCACTGGAAAAACCCGATAAACAGCGCATCACGCGATGTCAGGCTGGCCAGATACCGCACATCCTTATGGGCCACACGGTTCCGCAGTTTTTCAACCAGCAGCAGCAGCACCCCGTTAAGGAACAGAAACAATGCCGCAGAAGATGCAGAGCCAAACACACTGCGCAACCAGTGCTCAAACAGACCGCCAACAATAACCGCAGGCACGGTTGCCAGACAGATCAACCAAAGAATATGCAGGCTTTCCAACTGGATACGATGCCCGAACGCTCCGAATGCCCCTTTGCAAAGAGCCCGCCAGTCCTGCCAGAAAAAAATCAGCAGGGCGACGGATGTCCCCATATGCAACATGACCAGAAATGGCAGAAAGGTCGGATCATGCAGATCATACGACCAGTGCAGCAAAGACGGTAGGACAACAGCATGCCCAAGACTGCTGACAGGAAAAAGCTCTGTAGCGCCCTGCAGCAGCGCCATGATAAGTGCCTGAAAAAGGGACATGTAAGTTTAGCGTTCCAAACGGTCTGTTATATGACTGCTGTCCTTGCACCATGCGCCTAAGTGCTGCAAGGATTTCGTCCTGTTTAACTTTTCGTGCAAGCATACTTTCTGATAAGGGTCTTAGCCAACCATGAGCCGACAAAACCATATAGGCGCTATTCTTTGCAGCACTCTGGTTCTGGCTGCGGCAACAGGGTTTGGTATGTACGCAATCAATACCCAGAAGACACCGGGCAAATCATCCTATGAACTCACAGCCCGCTTTGTATCAGCCAACGGCCTGGCGCGCGGGGCGGACGTGGATATTGCCGGGGTCAAAGTTGGACGCGTATCCGGTATTACACTGGACCCCGCATCCCAGATGGCCATTGTCCGCTTCCGGCTCGATAGCGCACTCCACCTGCCAACAGACAGTATCCTGACCATTGGCAGCAGCACCCTCTCTTCCGAAAATGCACTGATGATCGAGCCGGGAAAGGCCACAACCCTGACCCAGTCCGGGCAGATGATGACCCACACACTTGAACCTTCCAGTCTTGAACAGCAGGTAAGCAACTATATTTTTGGTGCAGGCAATCTGGAACAGTAAACCAATTGCTTCCAACCAATCAGTTTTTTCAAAAAAAATCTGACAAGATGGATTGACGCCCCCTTCAGGAGCGGATACATAACCGCCACCAACCAATGGCGGCGTAGCTCAGTGGTAGAGCAGGGGAATCATAATCCCTTGGTCGGAGGTTCAAATCCTTCCGCCGCTACCAAATTCCCTGAAAATCAAAGTATTGTCTTTACCTTCTGGTCAAATAGACCAAACAGGCATTGCTATACCTGTGTCCATACCTCCACACCAGACAGACCTGCTCCACCCTGCTCCATATCCATGGTCAACAGGGCGAAGGCAGGGTAGCGGAATTCTGGATCAGCTCTCGGACAGCTCAGGCTGCGGTTCGCTCGACAGGTCCTTGACCTCAGTTCCCACTTCGTTTTCGGCTTCCGTCTGGTCGTCTTCTTCATCCGCAGGCATGTTGGATGATACCCGCTGCGGCCGGGCCGTCTGACGCTCTGCGCGTTCCTGCTGGCTTTGCTGCGCAGCCTGCGCCATGGCATTCAGAATACGGAAATAATGCTCGGCATGCTGGAAGTAGGCTTCCGCTGCCACACGATCACCACTCCCCGTTGCATCACGGCCAAGCTGGAGATATTTTTCAAAAAGCTGCTGTGCTGTGCCTCTGACCCGCACATCGGGGCCATGACTGTCAAAAACATGATTCCGGTTCATGGGAATCTGGCCATTCAACTGCCTGGACGCTCCATTACTCCCGTTGGAGCGATGGTGTCTGGTACGCATCCGTTTTACATTCATGGGTTTATCACAGTGCTTTCCTGTTCATGGCACTTTGCATGAAGAAACAGTCCGATACAAAAGGCATGTTCCTGAATGAAGGCCGAATTGTTTTTTCGGAATGGGCTTTTGGCGGCAATCCATTTTTATTGCCGGAAGAAAGGCCCTTACCGCTCATCCACCGTGGCATATCTGGCTAATCTGAATTCTGCCGCAGGACTGAGCCCCACGACAATACCAACGCACAACCACAAAGCCAACCGATTTTTTTATATTCTGGCTTATGGCCGTCCATAACCCAACACAACACAGCGGGCTATTCCGGCCAGATCATCCAGCACACGTACAACACTCAGCCCGCTCTGCGCGGCTATGTCCCGCAGGGCCTGTTCCTGCCCTATCCCGATTTCAAAAATACCAACCCCATTGTCACTCAGCAGAAGCGGCAGCCGGGTGCACAAGTCACGATAGGCGTCCAGACCGTCACACCCACCATCCAGCGCGCGTACGGGCTCATGCGCCCTGACCTCCTCCATCAGTCCTTCAAGGTCTGATGTAGGAATATAGGGAGGATTGCTGAAAACAACATCAAAACGGGCCAGAGAGGCCAGAGCGTCCCCCCACCGGGCTGCCATAACCAGTGCACGACCAGCCATATTGCAACGCCGGGCATTGGCATGGGCCAGACCGGCTGCTGCCGGATTAATATCCACCCCAACACCCCATGCCCGTGGGTATTCCGTCAGAGCCGCCAGCAGAATACACCCCGACCCCGTACCCAGATCCAGAAACGACAAGGGGGCATTGCGGTCCGGATATGCATTCAGCAGTGCGGTAATCAGGGTTTCCGTATCCGCCCTTGGTACAAGAGAGGCTGGAGATACTGCCAGATCAAGACTCCAGAACCCTTTACTCCCCGTAATATAGGCAAACGGCTCGTGCCTTGCCCGGCGGGCAATCCAGCCCAGAAACGGTTCCGCAGCAACCTGTTCACACTGGGAAAGACCCAGCAGAGCCTCAGGCGTTATTCCCAGAGCATGCTGTAAAAGCAGGCGTGCTTCCCGCCGGGGGTTTTCCACCCCCGCATCGCGCAAAAGTTGCGCGCCACTGGCCAGCAGGTCGCGTACGGGCTGGTGGTGTGGGGGTTTTTCTGCTTTGCTTGCGTAAGTCATTTCAACAAATCACCCGACCAGATATCCATGCCCGCTTCACGCTTTTCATGCATCCTTCGGACTGTTGTGCTGCTGTACTTCATCAGCCTGCTGGCTGTACCCGCGCGCCCTGCCCTGGCAGGCGAGTTTACGGTAACGGATGAAAAAGCTGACATGGAAATTTCCGAAGTTTCACGCATTTATCTGGACGGTAAACTCGTATCCGAATTCCGGCTTGATGATGCCACGCGGTACAAAACCGTGCGTATCCCGACCCCACTGGGCCGTCTGGACCACACCTATACGTTATGCGGGGAAATTACCATTCGCACAGCGGACGGCCGGACAGAAACGCACGAAGTGAGCAGCAGCGGCCTTTTGCACAACCCTGATGGTCATCATTTTGACGCTTTGGGATCAGGGGGATTTACAGATTTTTTTCTGGTTGATCCACAAGCACCAGAAGCCGCCGAGCGCCTCCCCGGTCGGGGAGAAGCTTGCTCCGCCCCGATTAGCTGAAAGCGCTAGAACCCAGCATCCGCCAGCAAAGCTGCCTGCTCTTCCTGCGTAAGCGCATCTACAAATTCATCCAGATCACCCAGCATAACGCGATCAATTTTATACAGGGTCAGGTTGATCCGGTGGTCCGTAACCCGCCCTTGTGGAAAATTATACGTGCGGATCCGCTCGGAGCGATCCCCTGTACCAACCTGAGAGCGCCGATCCGCCGCACGATTGGCATGAGCTTGCTCGCGCTCACGCTCATACAGGCGGGCGCGCAGAATTTTCATCGCCTTGGCACGATTCTTATGCTGGCTTTTTTCCTCCTGCATGGACACAACAATGTTGGTCGGCAGGTGGGTAATCCGCACCGCACTTTCGGTTTTGTTAACGTGTTGTCCACCAGCCCCGGACGCCCGAAAAACGTCTATGCGCAGCTCGCTTTCATTAATGGTAACATCCACTTCTTCCGCTTCTGGCAGAACGGCCACCGTAACCGTGGATGTGTGAATACGACCCTGTGCTTCTGTTGCGGGTACACGCTGCACCCTGTGCACACCCGATTCGTACTTAAGCCGCGCAAAAACGCTTTTGCCGTTAATTTCAGCAATACCGCAACGCAGGCCACCGAGTTCGCTCTCATCATAATCCATCACGGTAAAACGCCAGCCCTTGAGGTCCGCGTAACGCCGGTACAGATCGAATAATTCAGATGCGAACAGCGCTGCTTCGTCCCCCCCTGCGGCAGGGCGCACTTCCAGAATGGCACTGCGTGCGTCCGCCACGTCCTTGGGGAGCAGCGCCAGCCGCACTTCGCGCTGCAATCTGGGCAGTTGTTCACGCAGTTCTGCCAGTTCTTCGCCTGCCAGTTCCTGCATTTCCGGGTCGGCCATAAGGGCCTCTGCCTGAGCAATGCCTTTCTCTGTCGCGCGCAGGCCGTTAATGCAGGTTACAACCGGCTCAATTTCCGCGTATTCGCGGGAAGCCTGGGTAAAGGCATCCCCACCCAGACCGCTTGCCAGAAGCGCTTCCAACTCAAGCGCGCGGCTGGCAATCCGGTCCAGCCGTTCATCAAGATTCATTACGCAAAAATGCTCCGCGCATCAGATAGAAGGACCTGTGTCGCTACTTCGTTTTCCTGCCCGGTTTCCATGCTTTTGACACGGAACACACCACGGGCCAGTTCATCCTCACCCAGAAACAGAACATGGCTTGCATTCTGCTTGCCTGCCCGCTCCATGCGTTTCCGCAGCGAGCCCTTGTAGCCGATTTCGGTCCGCACATTCTGCTGGCGCAATGCCTGCAAAATCTGACACACGGCTTTTTCATCCGGCGAGCCTACCGGAATCAGCACTACCGAACGTGGCGCTGGCGGTGCCTCTTCAAGCAGCATGGCCAGACGCTCTACCCCGGCAGCCCAGCCAATGGCAGGCACTTCCGGCCCACCCATCTGCTTGACCAGACCATCATACCGCCCACCAGCCAGAACCGTGCCCTGTGAACCAAGACGACTGGTTACAAACTCAAAGGTCGTGTGGTTGTAGTAGTCCAACCCACGGACAATGGCAGGGTTAACCGTGTAGGCAATGCCGAACAGGTCGAGCCTGTAGCGCAGTTCCTCCCAGAAAATACGGGCTTCTGGGGTCAGGAAGTCTTCCATCATGGGGGCGTTGACCACAAGTTCACGATCGCCCGGATCCTTGCTATCGAGAATGCGCAGCGGATTTTTTTCAAGCCTGATGCGGCTATCCTCAGACAATCTGGCACTGTAGGCGGAAAAATACGTCACCAGCGCCTGACGCCATGCATCCCTGCTGGCCGTATCGCCCAGCGTGTTCAGCTCAAGCGTTACGTAATGGGCAACACCCAGAGCTTCAAGCACGGCATAACCCAGAGCTATCGCCTCTGCATCCGCCAGAGGTTCGGCCGCGCCCAGCAGTTCCGCCCCAATCTGGTGAAACTGACGGTAACGCCCTTTTTGTGGCCGCTCATGCCGGAACATGGGGCCTGTATAAAACACCTTCTGCGGGAGCGACTGGGTCAGCGCGTTGGTCACCAGCGCACGGCAGACAGCTGCCGTCCCTTCAGGCCGCAAGGTCAGGCTGTCTCCATCGCGGTCATTGAAGGAATACATTTCCTTGGAAACCACATCCGACGTATCGCCCAGAGAGCGGGAGAATACGCGGGTTTCTTCAAAAATGGGGGTGGCCCACTCATCAAACCCGTAAAGCCCGGCAATACGGCGTGCGGTATCAACCACACGCGTATGGCGGCGTTGCTCTTCTCCAATAAGATCGTGCGTTCCTCTTACGGGCTGAATGCTGCTCACGGCCTGTTTTTTTCCTGATTGGCGCAACGCCTTGCGAGGCGGCACCTGATCTCTGTGCTATTGGGCAAATAAAAACCGCCACAGCTCCGAACACGCCGGAAGCACATGGCGGGTGATAGGCGGACCTAGTTGGCAGACGCCATATCCGGCAGTTGGGGGCTTACCCCTTCCTGCTTTGCGCGGGCTTCCTCTGCTTCAATGGCAGCCACGCGCTCTTCAACCAGATCAACAACATGGTTGATCATGTCATCTGCGGCAATTGTATGATCCTGCTTGCCTGCGGAATAGACCATATGGCGGCCAGAGCCACCCCCGGTCACTCCAAGATCGGTCATAAGGGCCTCACCGGGACCGTTGACCACGCAACCAATGATGGAAAGCGTAAGCGGGGTCTTGATATGGGCCAGACGGTCTTCAAGAGTCTGGACCGTTTCCACCACATTAAAGCCCTGACGCGCACAGGACGGGCAGGAAATGATTTTGACCCCACGGTGCCGCAGGCCAAGGGATTTAAGAATATCCCACCCGACCAGCACTTCTTCTTCAGGGGCCGCGGAGAGAGAAACACGCATGGTGTCACCCACACCAGCCCAGAGCAGGTTGCCCAGCCCGATGGAGGACTTGACCGTACCGGCACGCTTGCTGCCTGCTTCGGTGATGCCAATATGCAGCGGGTAATCGCACGCATCCGCCAGTTGCTGGTAGGCTGCAACCGCCATGAACACGTCAGACGCCTTTACGCTGATCTTGAATTCACGGAAATCGTGATCTTCCAGAATTCTGGCGTGTTCAAGCGCGCTTTCCACCAGTGCTTCGGGGTTGGGTTCACCATATTTTTCCAGCAGGTGCTTTTCAAGCGACCCGGCGTTAACGCCAATACGAATGGAACAGCCATAATCCTTGGCAGCCTGCACCACCTCACGCACGCGCTCGGCACTACCGATGTTGCCCGGATTAATACGCAGGCAAGCAGCCCCGGCCTTGGCCGCCTCAATTGCACGTTTGTAGTGGAAGTGAATATCGGCCACGATTGGCACGTTCACTTCCTTTACAATTTCCGCCAATGCTGCCGTGCTTTCCTCATCCGGGCAGGAAACACGAACAATATCCACCCCTGCCAGTTCCGCGCGACGGATCTGCTCGATAGTCGCCTGCGCGTCGCTGGTCAGGGTATTGGTCATGGTCTGGACAGAAATCGGAGCATCTCCACCGACGGCTACCTTGCCGACGTGGATCTGCCGAGATTTCCGACGCTCGATATGCTGGTAAGGCCGGTAGCCGCTCATCTTGCATCCTTTTGTCGAAACGACAGTTGGGGGAGGTCTGGCCGCAATTCGGCGCTGCGGCGTCTCCCGCTCTAGGTTTGGTGTTTTCCTGCCAAAATCAAGGCCGGTTGGCTACACATAAAGCATGGAAAAAGCCATTCAGTGCACGCCTGCCTCATTCAGCTGGCGGGCATTCAGGTCATCCGCACTTGGTTCGGCGGAGGGGCGTGCCTCACGGTGCGATGGCTGCTTCACCACTTCAGGCGCAGGTGGGGTAACATGCCCTCCCCCGCTCTCGGGTGCCACGGCTGCACCAGCCTCGGGCGCTACCACCGTACTGCTTCTGGCGGGCACGGCCGCTCCGGCAGGTAAAGACATAGCCGGAGGTGTGGTTACAGCACTGACACCACCACCTGCCTTGATCTGCTGAACAACTTCCGGCGTTAAGGCAATATGCCGCAGGACCGCGCCGTTCCGCCCTAACGGGGGAGTTGTCATGTCTCCCTGCGCAAAAACTATACCACCCGCATTACCGACTGTCAGGCTGTAAGGCCCGTTACTGGAAGGAACAGTCCAGACATCACCGGGTTGCAGGACATGGTCGTACACAACCTTCCCCCCCGCATTCCGGACCTGCACCCAGCTTGCAGCCAGCGCTCTGAGCATAAGTGGCGCATCCACACTGGCTGTTGGCACACTGGCCGCAGGCTGCTCAACCGCAGGGGGGAGCGCTGCAGGTTCTGCAGCGACCTGTTTACCAGCCTGTGGCGGCACCGATGTATCCGCCATCACACTGTCTGTACTGGCAGGTGCGGGCGCATCTGGTCCTGCCTGCATGGCTGGTACGGTCTGCACAGGTGCAGGCTGGGCCACCACCGGCAAGACAGAGGTCTGGGTCATGTTATGATCGGGCAGAATGGAAGCAACCTGCGGCGAGGGCGCGTTTTTTGCACTCTCACCGGGCATCAGGGCTGCAACGGGTGGTACACGTTCAGGCACAGGCGGTGCGTGCCCCACAAAACAGTACCAGCCCACATAGCTGGCCATAATAACGGCCAGCCCCAGAGAAATGCTTACAGCGGGAGGCAGACGGCGGTCTGGTGGTGGATCGGGAAAATCCAGATCCGGCTTACGCACACCCAGCCGCCCTTCCTGACGATACAGCTTGAGCATCTGGTCGGGGTTGAACCCGAGAGCCTGCCCATATGCCCGCAAAAAGCCCAGAGCATAGACTTCTGCTGGCAATACGCTGGCGTTCCCATTTTCCAGCGCGTCCAGATAAACACTGCGAATCCGCAGCCAGGCGGCAACATCCCCGATGCTCCAGCCAAGCTGCTCGCGGCGTTTACGCAAAGCTTCGCCTACCCCCAGCACCTCCACATCGGGAAGCGGAGGCAAGGGCGAGCCTTGCTCTTGATCAGAACCTTGGGCGTATTCAGCCATCCGCATCCATACGACGTTGTTGACGTACCAAAGCCACAGTCGCCTGCTCTACCAGATCATCAATAATCTGAGCTACAGGCTGGACTGACGTTACCATACCAACAGACTGGCCCGCCATAACAGACCCATGTTCAACATCGCCGTCAATAACCGCACGACGCAGCGCACCTGCCCAGAAATGTTCAATCTCCAGCTGTGCAGCCTCGCGCGTGAGTTCCCCGGACTGAAAGCGGCGGATCACATCGGCCTGATGGGTAACAAACTGCTGCCCGCCTTCGTTACCAAGAGCACGCACGGGAATAACCGGAAAGCGGTCATCCAGTTGCACGGAGGTTACGGCATCCCGCGCTGCGGCACGTACGAATGCTTTTTTGAACTTTTCGTGAGCAATGCTTTCTTCTGCTGCGGCAAAGCGCGTCCCCAACTGCCCACCCGAAGCCCCAAGTTCCAGATAAGACACCAGAGCATCCCCACGCCCCAGACCACCGGCCACAAAAACCGGAACACTCTGGATATGCGGCAGAATTTCCTGCGCCAGAACGGTCAGCGAAACAGGACCGACATGTCCGCCAGCTTCCGCCCCTTCAATGACCAACGCATCCACGCCCATTTTGACCAGACGCCTGGCCAGAACCAACGCCGGAGAGAACGCAATAACCTTTGCCCCCCCATCCTTGATCGCCTTGATGGCGGCACCGGGCGGAATACCGCCAGCCAGCACAATATGGCCAACCCCTGCATCCAGACAGACCTGCACAAGCTCGGTCAGCTGCGGGTGCATGGTTATCAGGTTTACACCAAACGGGCGGTCAGTCAGGGCACGGGTTGCCTGAATTTCCTCCGCCAGACGCGCAGGCTCCATAGCCCCGCAGGCAATAACGCCAAACCCGCCCGCGTTGGAAATGGCGGACACCAGATTGCGCTCACTTACCCAGGACATGGCTCCGCCAAGAATGGCGTACTGCGTTCCCAGAAAATCGGTCCCACGCCGCCACAATGCATCCAGCCGCTTACGCGCACGTTGCAGTTCGGGCTGGGTGGGGGTGTCGGTCATGGCGACCGTATTGTTCTGTTCAGACATTATCCAGCCCATATGCGGTATGCAGGGCCCGCACGGCAAGCTCTGCGTATTCCGCCGCCACCAGCACAGAAATTTTGATTTCGCTGGTGGAAATGGCCTGAATGTTGATGGACCTTTCCGAAAGTGTGCGGAACATGGTGCTGGCCACCCCGGCATGCGAGCGCATGCCCGTGCCTACAACACTGATTTTAACAATATCCGGATCAGTCGCAAGCTCTTCGTACTGCACGGAGTCCCTGACGCTTTCCAGTACATTGATCGCCTGCGGCAGATCGCTCTTGCTGGTGGTGAAGGTCATGTTGGTGGTGCCGTCCACACCTGTGCTCTGCACAATCATGTCCACGTTCACATGGGCTTCGCTCATGGGGCCAAAAATCGCTGCGGCAATGCCGGGGCGGTCCGGAATGCGCCGGACCGACAACTTGGCTTCATCACGCGAGTAGGCAATGCCGGTAACCAGTTTTTTTTCCACGATTTCGTCCTCATCCACCACCAAAGACCCGGGAAGGTGCCCTTCCATAACTGCCGGGCCATCTGCAAAGCTGGAAAGCACCTGCACCCGTACCCCCTCGCGCATGGCAAGCCCCACACTGCGGGTTTGCAGCACCTTGGCACCCACAGACGCCAGTTCCAGCATTTCCTCATAGGTAATTTTATCAAGCTTGCGCGCTTTGGGCACAATGCGGGGATCGGTTGTGTAAATCCCGTCCACATCCGTATAAATGTCGCACCGGTCCGCCTTGATTGCTGCGGCAAGTGCTACAGCCGAGGTATCGGACCCGCCACGCCCAAGGGTGGAAACACGCCCGTCTGGCGCAACACCCTGAAAGCCCGCAACAACCGGCACCATACCCTCGGCCATGCAGCCAAGCAGCTTTGTACCGTCAATTGTGTCCAGACTGGCCTTGCCATGCGCCGAATCGGTAAGGATGGGAACCTGCCACCCCGCAAACGAGCGCGAGGGCACGCCGAGCTTTTGCAGGGCAATGGCCAGCAGGCCACTGGTCACCTGCTCGCCCGTGGCCACGATGGAATCGTATTCCCTAGGGTCATGCAAAGGAGAGAGGGACTGACAGAAGCCGACAAGTCTGTTTGTCTCCCCCGCCATGGCGGAAACGACAACAAGAACATCACATCCTGCGTCTTTCTGTTTTTTGACGCGCTCGGCCACGGCTCGAATACGATCAAGGTCGCCGACAGACGTTCCGCCGAATTTCATGACAATCCGGGGTGCGGAACCGGACATAGCTTTATTCTCCACCAGACAAGCCGCAGAACATGCCACCAACTCCAGTTCACCCCCAGCTTTACCAGAAAAGACGGACAGGAACGGTTGCACAGCTTTACAAGGCGCGTCACATAACCTTCCCGGCCCCCTTTCGTCCAGCGGGGAGACCAGCAGGAAAGGATTTTGTTGCATGAACGCCACCACCCCACACGCCCCCTCATCAGTCTCTGATGAAGAAATCGCACGGTTTAGCGCCCTTGCGGAGCAGTGGTGGAATCCTTCCGGCCCCATGCGCCCCCTGCACGCCATGAATGCGTTACGCATAGACTGGGCAAGCCGCCACCTGCCCTTGCGCGGCCGCGCCACACGACGTGCAAAAATTCTGGACATCGGATGTGGCGCAGGACTGGCGAGCGAAGCTCTGGCCAAAGCAGGCTATGACGTGCTGGGGCTGGATGCTTCGGCCAACGGCATTGCCGCAGCAAAGGAGCATCTGAGCACCTGCCCGTTGCCTGAACATGCCGGACCATTACATTACCGCAATGGAAGTGCTGAAGACCTTGTGGCTGAAGGCTGCGAATTTGACGCGGTTGTGGCGTTAGAAATTATTGAGCATGTAACTGATCCTGCAGCATTTATGGGCATGCTGGCCCAGCTTTCGGGGCCAAAGGGCACGGTCATTGTTTCCACCATGAACCGCACCTTGCGCTCGCTTGCGGTTGGCAAGATTGGAGCCGAATATATTCTGCGCCTGCTGCCCATAGGCACACATGAGTGGCGCAAGTTCATCCAGCCTTCCGAGTTGGGCCAGTATGCCCGTGCTGCGGGCCTGCGTATGACCGCCATAACAGGCATGGCCCCCAGCCCCATGGGCTGGAAAGAAACCCGCGACCTAGGTATCAACTACATCGCGGCTTTTACAAGATACTGATTTTAAAGTTTTTACCGGTCTGGAGACTAACACTCTCTCCAGACCACACCCGTTATTTGACTGAGTCGGGAATTTTGCACACAGCCCCCATGGCAGGACCGTTGTAACGGGTCCACGTCTGGGTTTCGCCAAAAATGGGCAGCCCTATGTAGCCACGTAGCTTGAGCACGTCCGGTTGAGCCAGCCATATCTGAGAATCATAAAGATGCCCCGTATCGGGGTCCAGAATATGCCCGGCCCAGCGCCCTGAATCGCTTTCGTCCATGGGGCGGAAGTCGGTTAGCATCAACAGGTTACATTCGGATTTGCCATCATACCCACGCGGCACGTCCGTGCCATCGTAGCGCAGGCCAACCAGATGGCCGCACAGATTTTGCCCGCACCGGTCAATTTTAAACACACCGTCATGATCCTGACTAAGCCAGTACCCCGTTAATGCAGGGTCATTCGAGAGCGGTTTTGCGGCAGATAAAGGGGCAGCATGCACACCCGCCAGCAAAACAGCCAGCAGGGCAGCAAACCCCACTCTGACTTTATGCACTGCGCCGCGCTTTCCGTTTTCTGTCATGTCTGCCTCTCCCTCAACCGGGCAGCGGTCTGGCTTGCCCACCCAGCCCTTCAAGATGTGGGGGATCACCTTCTTATACACCACCCTCATTTGTATATGATCAGCCCAGACATTCAACTATCCGTATCCCGCACCCAGGGCACGTTCTGGAATGCAACCCCTTCTTCTTCCAGCTCTTCGCGCTGGGTCTGGGACATCTCACCGTAAATCCCACGTTCGGGGGCTTCGCCATAATGAATGCGCAAGGCTTCATCGGCAAATCGGCTCCCCACGTTTTCACAATTTTCTTCAATTGTACGCCGCACTTCACGCAAGGCACTGCGCATTACATCTGACAGGCCCGGAGGCACCTGAACGGCTGAGGGTGCCGCAGGCGCCACCATGTCCGTTACGGGTGTGGGGTCGCATTGTGGCAAACGCCCGGACGCGCGCCCCACAATGGCCGGAGCCATGGGAGCCTGATCCACACGGGACGTACCACATTCGGGGCAGCTTAAAAGATTTTTCTGCCTGAGCACGACAAATGTACTGCTGTCTTTGTACCAGCCTTCAAACACATGGTCACTGGCGCAACGCAGGCGATAGCAGATCATATTGTATTACCCTGGCAGATGCTCTTTGAGTGTGATGAACACTCAGCCCAGTCCGAGCAGGCCATTCAACTGGCCTGTACGTTCAAGCCGCATCAGGTCATCACATCCGCCGAGCGCCTTTCCATCCACAAAGGTCTGGGGCACAGTTGTCTGCCCATCGGATAGGGCTATGGCTTCTGCCCGCTCGGGCGTACCGCGTGGAGCGTTAATTTCCGTAAACGGTATTTTTTTGCTTTCCAGCAGGGCGACTGCACGCATGCAATAAGGGCAGCCGGGCTGGGTGTAGATTTTGATTTCGGGCATAAATTGTCCTTACTGCTTCCGTGTTATGGATTCAATCAGCTTTTGCCGAACCATGTTATGGGCTTCATGCGCGATGTCTAGCCGGGTCGGTCAATATCCACCTCCACGCGGACGGGCACGACCCCGGCCACCAGCAGGCTAACGCTACGCGCCCCGGCCTGTAACAGCACATGGGTGCAGGCCGCCGCAGTCGCACCCGTTGTCAGCAGATCATCGACCACTACAATGTCACGCCCACGCACCTTGCTCGCCCGCATGGCACGCACACGCATGACCTGAGCAACCTCATCCCGCCGCGCCTGACGGGAAAAAGACGCCAGAGGCACCGTGGAGCGGACACGAACCAAGGCATCGGGCAGACACTGCACGCCGCTCAGTTTTGCTACTGCATGCGCCAGCAAGGCAGCCTGATTATAGCGCCGCCTGAACAAACGCCAGCGATGCACGGGTACGGGCACCAGCAGTGCATCACTATACAAAATATCCTGCCCGATCCGCGCCATGTGTTGGGCCAGAAAAGATGTGTTTTCCGTTTGGTCGGCATATTTAAGCTTTAAAATCAGCTCTCTTGCCACACTTTCGTAAACAAAGGCCGCACGGGCCTGCGCCCATACGGGAGGGTGCCGCTCGCATGCCGGGCACAGGCCGCCCTCGCCCAGCATTGCGGCACTCACCTGCGGCATCGCACAAGTTTTGCAAAATGGTGCGACAACTCCCCGAAGACGGACAAAACAGGCGGAGCAGAGCAGACCATGCCGCACAACATCCGCCCCGCAATGCAGACAGGATGGTGGATAAAGCACCTCCAGCCCCATCTGCCCAAGGGCACGCAACCGCGCCCCAAAGCGCCCGCCTAGCATATACACAGGTTTGTCATGGCTGACCGCTTGGCAAAAAGCATGGATACGCGCACATCTGCCTTTATGGATACACCTGTTATTTTTGACCGCAAAGCCGTCAGGCTGCACAGGGATCAGGCAGCACGCAGGCTGGATGATATTATGCCCCTGCTGGATAACACCGCCGACCTTCTGCTTGATCGGCTGGAGGATATGGTACGGAGTTTTTCCACTGCGCTGGATATGGGCGGACGCGGTGTTATCAGCCAGCGCCTTGCCGCGCGTGGCATTGCCACAACCAGCATGGACCTCTCCCCCAGACTCGTGGCCCACTCCCAAGGAATACGCGTTTGCGCGGATGAAGAATGGTTACCGTTTGCTCCACGCAGCTTTGATCTGGTCATTGCCAACCTGTCGCTACACTGGGTGAACGATCTACCCGGTGTTTTCACCCAGATCCGGCATGTTCTGCGACCGGATGGGCTGTTCCTCGCCAGCATGCCCATACTCCCCACATTGCGCCCCCTGCGCATGGCACTGGAAGCCGCCGAACTGGCGGTATGCGATGGAGTATCGCCCCGCGTTTCGCCTTTGCCCACGCAACAGAGCTGTGCGCTGCTGATGCAACGTGCTGGATTTGCCTTACCTGTTATTGATACCGAATGTCTGGACCTGCGCTACCGTTCGCTCAGCGCACTTATGGCCGATCTTCGTGCTGCGGGTGAGACAAATGCCCTGATCCAGCGCACACACACCACACCGCCACGCATGATGTTTCCCGCCGCTGCCGCAGAACTGGAAAAACCGGGGACAGACAGCTTTGCCATGCCCCTGCATATAGCTGTTCTATCTGGCTGGGCACCGGCTCCAACCCAACCTGTTCCCTTGCAGCCCGGCCAGTTCCAGCAGTCCCTGCACGATGCCCTGAACCCGCAGCCCCCTTCCGCCTGACCTGTTCCCACAAACAAGGCCGGGCCGGTATCAGCCTCCGGTCACGCTCATATGCCTTTGCGGACCGGACACGGCCCCCGTTTGCCTGTCCAGCAGAAAATCATGCCCTACTGGTTTGCGGGCTATGGCCTGCTGTATGGCGATTTCCAGCGCAGAATCCGTCGCCCCCTCACGCATGAGATGGCGCAGGTCCACTCCATCTTCCTGCCCAAGGCAGGTATAAAGCTGCCCTGTGCAGGAAAGACGGACACGATTGCAGGTCGCACAAAAATTGTGGCTCAGAGGTGTAATAAATCCCAGACGCTGGCCCGTTTGCGCCACACGCACATAGCGCGCAGGCCCTCCGGTCTGATAAGCCAAGGACTCAAACGTCCAGCGCTGGGATAAAGTCCGCCTTACCGCATCGAGCGAGAGGTACTGCGCGGCGCGGTCTTCCCCCGTTTCCCCCATGGGCATGGTTTCTATCAGGCAAAGATCAGCGCCAATATCCCCACACCAGGCGAGCAGGGCATCAAACTCATCATCATTTACGCCTGCCATGGCCACGGTGTTGATACGCACGGCCAGCCCTTCCGCACGGGCGGCGCGGATACCTTCGAGCGTTGCAGCCAGTTTGCCCCGGCGGGTCAGTCTGGCAAAACGCTGTTCATCCAGAGAATCCAGACTGACATTCACACGCCTGACCCCCGCCTGCGCCAGAACGGGAGCATAATGCGCCAGTTGGCTGCCATTGGTAGTCAATGTCAGCTCATCCAGCCGACCAGCCTGCTCAGGATGGCGCAGCCATGAGCCGAGTTCCTTAAAGAAAACCCCGATATCGCGCCGCACAAGGGGCTCACCCCCCGTAATGCGTAACCTGCGTACACCGTGGAGCACAAACACCCGGCTCAGGCGCAGAAGTTCCTCAAAATCCAGAACATCTGCTCTTGGCAAAAACGACATCTGTTCAGACATGCAGTACACACACCGCATGTCACATCTGTCAGTCACAGAAAGACGGAGGTAGGAAATCCGCCTTCCGGCGGGGTCCGTTAAAGAGGACAACATAGGTACACTTTATATCAGAAACCTCTACGGCTTTAAATGCAAAAGAGCACCCCGGCACAGCAGAAACGGCACCCGGCCCCGTAAAAAACATACGGCCCGCTTTAAGCGGGCCGTATGCAGCAGGCAAGTTGAAAAAATAGAGGCTAGTGCCCCGCGTTATTGCCCGAAAAATCCGGCTTGGAGAGGCCGGAATGCTCAAGCTGCTCCACCAGAGCATCCTTCAGCCGTTCCAGCCCTGCGCTATCCCGCCCTTCTGCACGCGCGACCAGCACAGCCTGTGTGTTCGATGCGCGCAGCAGCCACCAGCCATCGGTCGTATTGACGCGTACACCATCAATCTCGGACACATCAGCACCGGCTTTGCGCAGGCGTTCGGCCACTTCCTCAATGACCTTGAACTTGCGGTGATCGTCGCAGTCAAAACGCACTTCCGGCGTGGAAAGCGTTGCAGGCAGCGCCTCACGGAACGCAGCAAGCGATTCCGTGGAGCGCGCCACAATGCCGAGCACGCGCACACCGGCATAAAGCGCATCATCAAACCCGTACCACTTATCGGCAAAGAAGATGTGCCCCGACATTTCCCCCGCCAGCGGGGAGCCGGTTTCCGCCATTTTGGATTTAATGAGCGAATGCCCCGTACGCCACATGAGTGGCTTGCCACCAGCGCGCGCCACCTCATCAAACAGCACCTGACTGGCTTTGACATCGGCAATAATGGTCGCCCCGGAATGGCTTTTAAGCACATCCCGCGCCAGCAGGACCAGAATCTGGTCCCCCCACAAAATTTCGCCCTTATTGTCCACCAGCCCGATTCGGTCTGCATCCCCATCAAAGGCAATGCCCAGATCGGCATGATTGTCTTTGACCGCAGCAATAAGCTGCTCCAGATTTTTGGCAACCGTGGGATCCGGATGATGGGCAGGGAACGTGCCATCAATGGCGGCATTGAGCACAATGTGCTCACCTGGCAGGGCCGCTACCATTTTTTCCAGCACTTCGCCCGCAGAGCTGTTGCCGTTGTCCCAGACGATCTTGAGTTTGCGCGTGCCGCCGTCATAATCCTTTACAAGACGTTTGACGTAGTCATCACGCACATCAATCGTGCGCACGGTGCCCTGTTCCGCTGCGACCACATTCCCCTTGGCGGACAGATCCCCAAGTTCACGAATCTGGGCGCCAAAGAACGGCTTGCCTGCCAGCATCATTTTAAAGCCGTTATAGTTGGGCGGATTGTGGCTGCCCGTAACCATAATGGCCCCATCCGCATCAAGCGTAGCCGATGCGTAATACAGCATGGGAGTAGGCCCACGCCCAACACGGGTCACATCCAGACCACACTCCAGAGCCCCTTTTACAAGGGCTTCTTCCAGCATGGGGGAAGACAGGCGGCCATCATACCCGACAACCAGCGTTTTACCGCCATTGCGGCGAATAAGACTGCCAAATGTGCGGCCAATGGCAAACGCATCTTCCACGCTCAAGGTTTTACCAACAATCCCGCGAATATCGTATTCACGCAGGCTTGTCGCTTCAAAATCATGCGCAAAAGACATCAGTTCTGCCCCTCATATTTCTTGAGAAATTCGCGTACGCCCTCAGCCAGTTCGGGGCGTTCCAGAGCAAAGGCAATCTGGGCTTCCAAAAAGCCAAGCTTGTTACCGCAATCGTAACGTACACCCTCATACCGCAGGCCATGGAACGGTACATGACCAATGGTTTTAGCCATGGCGTCTGTCAGTTGCACCTCGCCTCCGGCCCCTTTTTCCAGCTTGGCCAGATGCGGCATGACATCGGGGGTCAGGATATAACGCCCGATAATGGACAGGTTGGAGGGCGCATCCTCGGGTTTGGGTTTTTCAACCAGCCCTTTAACTTCCACAAGGCGGCCATCATCCTTGCCGGTGTCCAGAATACCATAGCGGTTGGTATGCTCGCGCGGCACTTCGGACACGGCAACCACGTTGCCTCCGGTTTCGTAATACGCATCAGCCAGCTGCTTCAGGCAGCCTTTCTGCGACATCACCATGTCATCTGGCAGCAGAATGGCAAACGGGTCGTTGCCAATAAACGAGCGCGCACACCAGATGGCATGCCCAAGCCCAAGCGGTTCCTGCTGGCGCACGGCAATAAGCGACCCGGCCTGAATACTGCTCGGCTCCAGCGCCTCCAGACAGTCGACCTTGTTGCGTTCCTTGAGTGTGCTTTCCAGTTCGTAGGCGATATCGAAATAGTCAATCAGGGAATCTTTGCCACGGCCTGTAATCAGGCAGAACTCCTCAATGCCTGCGGCGCGTGCTTCATCAATTGCATACTGGATAAGGGGTTTGTCCACGACCGGCAGCATTTCTTTTGGCATGGCCTTGGTGGCGGGCAAAAAGCGCGTTCCCAGTCCTGCAACTGGCAGGACTGCTTTACGTAAAGGCTTGGGATTGGACACGAATATAACACCTTTAAATCAAGTTAAACCTGAGACCATCCGACCTGATCAGGCCAAAACATGGGGATACCAGCCCCAATGCCCGCCCGTACCGGAAAAAGATCAAGACCGCCGACAGTGCTGGCCGTCATTGCGCCTTGTATCCGTGGCCGCTTACACGGTCTTTCTTACATCATCTTAACCATGCTTCTACACTGCAACAGACTGCAAAAGAACGGCGTGAATATGACAACTTCTGTCCAATTCGCAGAAAAATGCGCACAAACAAAAAAACGGCACAAGGCGTCAGCCTTCTGCCGTTCATAACATAACATTTTGTTATGAAAAAAAATGGTGCGGTCGAGAAGACTCGAACTTCCACGAGGTTTCCCCCACAAGCACCTCAAGCTTGCGCGTCTACCATTCCGCCACGACCGCACGTGACAAACGGTACCAAAAAAGGCGATACCGTGTGCTAGAAAGCCCTATAACCGAACCATAAGCAGGCGGCAATGACCAAAGAACAAATTTTATGGGAAACAAGCAAAAAACTGGTGCCTTACCCAGCAGCCCTGAGCAGAATGGAGCAGATTGCCAAAGACATACGGGCAGGAGAGGCCGCCGAACGCGTATGGCTGCTTGAACATCCCCCTCTGTACACGTCAGGCACATCGGCCAGAGCAGAGGACCTGTTCAACCCCGCCGGGTACCCTACCTACCCTGCAGGCCGGGGGGGACAATGGACCTACCACGGGCCGGGCCAGCGCACGGCCTATGTCATGCTTGACCTGCAACGCCCCCACGGCAACACCGCCGCGCGTGACCTGCGCGCCTATGTTCAGGCACTGGAGGCATGGATTATTACCGCACTCGCCAGTTTTGGCCTGCGTGGGGACGTGCGCGACGGCCGGGTGGGCGTCTGGGTCATCGACCCACAGACAGGGAGAGAGGAAAAAATCGCAGCCATCGGCGTGCGTGTATCCCGCTGGGTCAGCTGGCATGGCGTAGCCATTAATCTGGCCCCTGCCCTGCCGGATTTTGAAGGCATTGTACCTTGCGGGATTCGTGAATACGGCGTGACCAGCTTTGAAAAGCTGGGCATCAGGGCCAGCATGCAGGATCTGGACCTCGCTCTGGCAGCGGCGTGGCATACCGTGTTCGGCAGCACGCCTTCCGCCCTGACACCTGTGGAACTTACGCCTGATCCAGTCGAATTTGCGTAAGTTTGCGCTGCACGTCCAGAATACGCACATCGTACAGACTTAAAGCACCCTGTTCATCCCTGAAGCGGAGCGTGATCAACCCCTGGGAAGGGTTATCCGCTCTGGTCAGGGAAATCTGGACAAGACCCCGCTGCTGCTGAACATCGGAGACCATAACCGGGCCAGACAGGCGCACAGGGTTGCTTAACAACATCCCCAACGCGCTGTGACCCAGACCGATATGGGTAACCGACCCATTGGCTGCATCCGTAAACACAGCCGAGCGTTCGGATGCCTTGAGCTCCATCTCATGCGGGGTGGTAAAACGCATGTCCAGATAACCGGGGCGGTAGGTGATCAGCCCGCCGCCGCTGGCGCCATTGGGCCATATTTGCGTAAACGGCACATCCTGCATGTTAACCGTGCGAAAATATGCCTCCACCCGTTTGACCGTGGCATTTTGTGGCCCTTCTGCCACCTGCTGCGTTGCGCAGGCCGCAAGCACAAGCGGCGCAAGGGCAAACAGGGAACGGCGGCTGAATACCCCCCTGTTCATGGAGCGGCCTCTTCTTCCGCCGGAGTGCGCAGGGTCAGCGCCAGCGCATGCAGGCCATCGGCCAGTTCGGGGGCCAGCAGGTCATGCACCCTGCGTGAACGTCCCACGCGACTCATGCCCTCGAACACAGGCGAGACAATATAGAGGCGGAAGTGCGTTTCGGTTACACCGGCAGCAGGGCCGCGCGCCTGCTCCACATGGTGGGCATGGCGGTGGCTCTCATCCAGTATGTCCAATCTGGTCGGAAAAAGCGCAGTTTCAAGCACTTTGCGTATCCGCAGGGCACGCGTAACACCCGACATGGAGGACGGTGTGGGGTCTGAAAGACTGGTCATATGGCAACTCACCTCTTGCGACCAAAGCATTTGCAACGCAAATAACGATGAATGATGAAGCGAAGGAACACCCGTCCCCGCGCGTTTGATCCTGATCCCAACGCGCCGCAGCGCTGCTGCGACATGCCGGACTGCACAAGCCCGGCAGGATACCGCGCGCCCCGTTCCCGCGATAGCCTGAACCAGTATTATTGGTTCTGCCTGGAGCATGTGCGTGAATACAATGCACGGTGGGACTATTACAAAGGCATGTCTCCCGGTCAGATAGAGGCGCACCTGCGGGCCGATATAAGCTGGGACCGGCCAACATGGACGTTCGGACAGGGGCCGGGCCAAAGCAAACGCACCATGCCCGGTGAAGAAGACATTCTGGACCCGCTGGACATACTGGGCCAGAACCGCCGCGCCCGCGCCGACCGGGCCCGCGCACAGGCCGAGCCCCGGATTCCCACCCATCTGCGCGAGCCTCTCGCCGTTCTGGGGCTGGACTGGCCGGTTACACTGGCAAACGCCAAGACGCATTACCGCGCCCTTGCCCGCAAACATCACCCTGATACCAATCAGGGCGACCCTGCGGCAGAGGAACGTCTGAAAAGGATCAACGTTGCCTTTACGATTGTGAAGGCACATCTGCAGACAGAAGAACTCGAAAAAGCAGGCTGATCATGTATCCTGCTCCGGTGTGCCCGCCGGTTTTGTTTTGAACCCCTTACGATCAGACGGATAATCATGACGGATTCCAGCCCCCAGACAGCAGCTCTTGATCTTCCGCCCATTTCAGCGGTTTCCGTACCGGATACGGAGGTCAGCGTCCGTGAGGTATTCGGGATCGATTCAGACCTGAAGGTTCCCGCCTTCTCCTTGCGTACCGAGCACGTTCCCCCGATTGATACAGCTTACCTGTTTGACCACGATACAACTCTGGCCATTCTGGCAGGCTTTGCCTTCAACCGCCGCGTGATGGTGCAGGGCTTCCATGGCACGGGCAAATCCTCCCATGTGGAGCAGATTGCAGCGCGCCTGAACTGGCCGTGCATCCGCATCAATCTGGATAGCCACGTTTCACGCATAGATCTGGTGGGCAAGGATGCCATTGTGGTCAAGGATGGCCAGCAGGTGACCGAATTCCAGGAAGGGCTGCTGCCGTGGTGCCTGCAACGCCCCTGCGCACTGGTGTTTGATGAATACGATGCCGGTCGCCCGGATGTCATGTTCGTGATCCAGCGTATTCTGGAAGTCGAGGGCAAGCTAACCCTGCTTGACCAGAACCGCGTCATTACCCCCAACCCGTGGTTTCGCCTGTTCTCCACCGCCAACACCGTGGGGCTGGGCGATACTACTGGCCTGTATCATGGCACCCAGCAGATCAATCAGGGCCAGATGGATCGCTGGAACATTGTAACCTCACTCAACTACCTGCCCCACGCGCAGGAGGTCGGCATTGTCTGCTCCCGTCTGGGCATTACGCCGGACGACAGGGCTGAGCGTGAAAAAATTGGCAATATGGTGGCTCTGGCCGGGCTGACACGCGCAGGCTTCATGGCGGGGGATCTATCCACCGTCATGTCGCCCCGCTCGGTCATTGCATGGGCGGAAAATGACCTTATTTTCAAGGATCTGGCCTTTGCCTTCCGCGTTACATTCCTCAACAAGTGTGACGAGGCCGAGCGCGGCATGGTAGCAGAATATTACCAGCGCTGTTTTAACAGCAGCCCCCTGCCCAAGCGCCCTGCCTGACAGAAATAATCTACACAGACAGGGGGCGTTATGGCTGATCAGGCAAAAAACACGGGCAACCCGTCCATCCGCCTCTCCCGTGAGGAGGCAGAAAAACGGGCTGATGCCTTTAAACAGGCAACCGAGGCAACACTGCGCGCCCTTGGCGGGCGGAAGGAGACCAATGTCTCCTTCCATAGCGGCAATATGCCCATGGCTTCGATCAGTCTGGGAGAGAAAATTCGCCTGTCCTCCCCCTCTCTCAACCTGAATGAGGAAGAAACACAACGCCTGCGTGGTGCGGCGGACGCACAGGCCCTACGGCTCAAACACCATGATTTTGGCCTGCATGCCGCCCGCCGTCCGGCAGACACTATTGCCCGCGAGGTCTATGACGCACTGGAGCAGGCGCGTGTGGAAGCCGTAGGCGCCCGCCACATGAAAGGCGTTGCCGCCAACCTGCGCCACAGGCTGGAGCAGGAAATCCGCGCTGCTGGCCTGGACCATATGACCGATTCTGCCCAGCTTTCCCCCGTTGTCGGGCTGGAACTGCTGGCGCGTGAAAAGCTGACAGGCGAGCCCCCGCCCGAATCCGCCCGTGCCATTATGGAGCAGTGGAAACAGAGCCTGCCCAAAGACGCACTGGCAGCACTGGACACACTGGCCGCTGATCAGGATAGCCAGAAAGCCTATTCCCGTGCCACCCGCAAACTGCTGGCCGCCTGCGCGTTAACCGATGACGACTCTCTCTCCGATCAGGAGGAAGACGACGACAGTTCGGGCAATGCACCAGACACAAACGAGGATGAAAACGAACAGCCCCCTCCCGAGCAGCAGGATGAAACCTCAGGCGCTGCGCCTGATATGTCCGATACGGTTTCCGAACCCCAGCTTATGGCAGGCAGCGCGGATGCCGCCGACAATACCCCCGAGGTAGAGCAAGAATCCGGCTCTGCCGAAGGCACAGGGGATGCCGCCGGACCGGGCAACCGCAAGGAAATCGAGGCAGGCCAGACCGCCAAGGGCTACCATGCCTACACCACCAGTTTTGATGAAGAAATTCTGGCCGAAAACCTGTGTGACCCCGAAGAACTCTCCCGCCTGCGGCACCAGCTTGACTTGCAACTGGTCACGCTGCACGGGGTTGTCTCCCGCCTTGCCAACCGGCTCCAGCGCCGCCTTATGGCGCAGCAGACCCGTTCCTGGTCGTTTGATCTGGAAGAGGGCATGCTGGATGCTGGCAGGCTGTCGCGCATTGTGGTCAATCCACGCCTGTCCCTCTCCTACAAGCAGGAAAAAGATACGGAATTCCGCGATACTGTAGTCACGCTGCTGATCGACAATTCCGGCTCCATGCGCGGCCGCCCCATTTCAGTTGCCGCGTCCTGCGGAGATATTCTGGCGCGTACGCTCGAACGCTGCGGTGTAAAAGTGGAAATTCTGGGCTTTACCACCCGCGCATGGAAAGGTGGACAAAGCCGTGAACTATGGGTGCAGAACAACAAACCTGAAAACCCCGGTCGCCTGAACGATCTGCGCCACGTTGTTTACAAGGGGGCAGATACGCCCTGGCGGCGCGCACGCCCCAATCTGGGCCTTATGCTACGTGAAGGGCTGCTGAAGGAAAACATAGACGGCGAAGCCCTGCTCTGGGCATGGCGGCGCATTAAAAGCCGTCCCGAAGCCCGCAAAATTCTCATGGTGATCTCGGACGGAGCTCCGGTGGATGACAGTACCCTGTCCGTCAACCCGGCCTCTTATCTGGAAGACCACCTGCGCGAAGTGATCAGCATGATTGAAAACCGCAGCCCGGTGGAACTGAGCGCCATCGGTATCGGCCATGACGTGACCCGCTATTACCAGCGGGCCGTCACCATTACCGATGCAGAGGAACTGGGCGGAACCATGCTCCAGTCCCTTTCCGCCCTGTTTGATGAAAAACGTATGCGCAAGCGGGGTTAAGCCTGTGGCGTCCCCGCCAGTTCCTTCATCATTTTCCCATGCGCCAGACGCACTTCCGTAAAGGAATGTAGCGCGTCAAGCAGAATAGCCACGTCTGCCCAGGTCGTGCGGTGGTTAACCAGAGCCACACGAATAGCCAGCACACCACCGATCCGGGTGGTGGATGGCGCAACAACGCCGCTAACCTGCAGGTCCTTGACCAGTTCCCCATTCAACCAGTCCAGGTCCTCCACATCAGGTGTGACAACCCTAAAACACACAATGTTCAGCGTAACAGGTGCAAGCAGTTGCAACTGGGCTGTAGCCTGCACCTGCCGTGCCAGCTCCTGCGCCAAAGCGCAGGACCGGGTCACCACCTGACCCAGCTTTTGGGTACCAAACCCCGCCAGAGCGAACCAGACCTTGAGCGCCCGAAACCCGCGCGAGAGGTCTGGCCCCAGATCACAAAACCATGGGGCACCCGCAGCAAGCCCCCTATCCTCGCGTGAGAGATATGCAAGGGATTGTGCAAAGGCCGCTGCCTGCCTGCCTGGTTCGCGCACCAGCACGCAGCCCGCATCGTATGGAATCTGCGCCCATTTATGAAAATCAAAGGCCAGACTATCGGCCCGCTCAAGGCCCGCAAGCAGAGGTGCCAGATCAGGTGCAAGCTTTGCCAGCGCGCCAAAGGCTCCATCCACGTGGAACCACAGCCCCTCCCGCGCAGCCAGATCGGCCAGTGCGTTCAGTGGGTCAATACTGCCTGTATCCACCGTTCCTGCCGTACCAACGACCAGAAATGGCTCAAATCCCGCAGCCCTGTCCTGCGCAATCAGGCGCTCAAGGGCAGCCACATCCATGCGGAATGCGCTGTCCATTGGTACGCGGCGCAATGCCTGCTCGCCCAGTCCGGCCATATCAAACGCACGGGCCACGCACCCATGCGCAGTCTCGCCCGCATAGCCTACCAGCCTGCGACCACCAATGCCCTGCTGCCGCAGGTCCTGCCCACCAGCCACGTTGCGGGTGGCCGTCAGGATGGCAATAAAATTGGCCATGGAAGAACCAGTTACCAGCAGCCCCGTGGCTTCTGGGGGAAAACCGAACATTTCCGCAGCCCAGCGGATCACCATCCGTTCAACTTCTACAGGTGCGTGGTCGCGTCCGCCCAGATTGGCGTTCAGTCCTGCAGCCAGCATATCCGCCAGCATGCCCTGCGCGGTTCCCCCCCCATGCACCCAACCCATAAAGCGTGGATGCCGGTTGCCCACGGCATAGGGTTGCACCGTTTGCTTGAACTGCTGATACAAGCCCCCCAGTTCCTGACCGGAGGCAGGGAGCGGGGCTACCCTGAACCCCTCACGCACAGAAGCTGGCATAGGTTGCCAGACAGAGCCCTGAGAGACATGGCGGATATTTTCCAGCATGTCATCCAGCATCTGGTGCCCCTGAGCTTTCAGTTCTTCCCAGTCTTCAGGATCCAGACCTGCCACAACCCGGCTCTCCTCTTGCATGACTTCAACAACTGCACCCTAGCCAGACTGCTGTGCTGGCGTTGCGGAAGCATTATCGTGCTCCTGACTGAGCCGTGCAAACCTGCGAGCCAGCACGGCACAGACAAAAAGCTGAATCTGGTGATACAGCATGAGCGGCAGAACAATAACCCCCACCGAAGCAGGCGGAAACAGAACGTTGGCCATGGGCACACCAGACGCCAGTGTTTTTTTGGAGCCGCAGAACACCATGGCAATTTCATCTTTAAGGGGCAGGCCGATCAGACGACCGCCAAAAATGGTCAGGCCCAGCACACTGAACAGCAGAACTGAATCGGCAATCGCAATCATGCCCAGTTCAGCCATGGGCAAGCGGTGCCACAGACCTTGCATGACCGCATCACTAAAGGCGGCATAAACAACAACCAGTACCGACCCCCGATCGGAAAAAGAAAGGATTTTCTTGTTCCGGTGCGCCCACGCCCCAAGCCACGGCTGCAACACCTGACCCAGAATGAATGGCAGCAGAAGCTGGTACACAATATCCAGCGGATTACCTGTGGCCTGACCATGCTGGCTCAGCACCAGCCCTACCAGCACGGGTGTAATAAAAATACCAAACACGTTGGACGCCGTGGCAGCGCACACGGCGGCAGGCACGTTACCCCCAGCAATGGAGGTAAACGCAATGGAAGACTGGACCGTGGACGGCAGACAGCACAGAAACAGCACACCCATCCATATATCGGGCTGCAACAGACCGGGGAACAGGGCGTGCGCCGCCAGCCCCAAAAGCGGGAACAGGATGAATGTGCAGCTCAGGATAAGCAGATGCAGCTTCCATGCCACCATTCCATCCAGCACGGCCTTACGTGACAGACGCGCTCCTTGCAGAAAAAACATGAGCGCAATCAGCCCGACAGATAGCCAGTGAAAAACAGGCACCGCAGCCCCATGGCATGGCACAAGCGTTGCCAGCAGAACAGACACCAGCAGTCCCAGCAAAAAGGGGTCAATTTTCAAAAAGCGCACGGTTGGGGCTCTTCCATGATAATCTTGTTGCCTGCAATTTTTACTTACGGCACCTTCATGATGAAATGAAGCAGAACTCTCCTTTTTCCCTCCATCTTCTCGGGGTCGTGAGCCTTTGCACCATCGCCACCGCAGAAACCGCCCTAGCCGCCCCTCCCACCGCATGCGCAACCGTAAGCGCCAGTGCGGAGGAAGACACACCCAAAGGCCTGATTTACCATGACCTGACCGTACACGCCCCCAGCGGCACAACCAGCCTGCATGTTAAAAAACTGGTATTTATCGGTCAGGCGCCCAGCCCGGAAGCGACGCAGGATCTGGCGCAGGCAGCATCCCTCTTACTGGTTTCCGCCATGACCGGACAGCATAATGCGGCCTGCACCCAGTGGCTTATGGAGCAGGGCAGACTGGTTACCACCAACCTCCAGTCCGGCGGGCACTATGACCTGACATGGAACAACGCCACGGTGGAACAGGGGGTGGCACACGTAAACGCCACAATCGCCCACTACCAGATTCAGGGTGCGGCCACTCCACGGACCAGTGCTGCAACCCTGAGCATGAGCGGACTATCCTTCCACAACGTGCTCAACCAGCAACTTCTGCCCACCACCGCCGATGCGGCGTTTTCGCTCCCCACATCGGAGTTGCCCGCACTTATGAGCGCCATAGGCGGGCGGAGTACCGCAGCCCCTGCCGTGCACGCCACCATAAGCAGCTTTAAAGCATCCGAAGGCACGGTAAAGCTACAGGGGAATGGGAAGGCAACACTGACCGGGGATGTTGCGGCCACATCCGCCTCCGGGCATCTGGAAATTACCAATCTGGAAGACCTGATAGAAAAAGCCCGCGCTGCACATCAGATGAAACTGGCCGCAGGCCTTGTGCTGGGCAGGCTGGTCAGCCATCGCTCGGGCGAGCAGAACACGTGGGACACCACATGGGAAGGCGGCGTTCTTACGGTTAACGGTTTTCCCCTACCCATCAAATAAACCACCCCCTCCGCACGGGCCATTCCATGCGGAGGGCACTGGACGAGCACCACAGGGCCGGGTGTTCTGTCAGGCCATCTCACGCTCACACATACCGGCAAGTTCGCGCAGCACCTTACGCGCAAGGTCAATCCGCTGCACGTTGGTCAACTCCCGCACAACAGCCATCTTATGGTCTGGCCGCAAGCGAACCACACCATCTTTCCAGCGGCCCATCCACTGCACAAGACTGCCGGGATTGGCAAAGCTGTTATTGCGGAACTGGAGTACCATTCCCTTGGGGCCAGCTTCTACCCGCTCCACTCCAGCCTGCCTGCAAAGTCTTTTAAGATCAACAATGTTTAGGAGGTTTTTAACTTCCTCGGGAACTGAGCCAAAACGATCCACCAGTTCCGCCTCCATAGCTTCCAGCTCAACATCAGACGCCAGAGCGCTGATTCTACGGTAAAGACCCAAGCGCACAGGCAGGTCAGGCACATATGCATCGGGGATAAGGACTGGCAGCCCCATAACAATATTGGGGGTCCAGCCCCGGTCGCTCTCTGCACTCCGCCCCCGGTCGCTGCGCAGGTCGGCCACGGCGTCTTCCAGCATCTGCTGGTACAGCTCAATCCCCACCTCACGCACATGGCCGGACTGCTGATCACCCAGCAGGTTGCCCGCGCCACGCAGGTCCAGGTCGTGCGATGCCAGCGTAAAGCCAGCCCCCAGCGTATCGAGCGTCTGCATGACCTCCAGCCGCTTTTCCGCTGCGGGAGACAGTGTGTGTGTCTGTGGCCATGTGAGATACGCGTAGCCACGCTGCTTGCCACGCCCCACACGCCCACGAAGCTGGTAAAGCTGCCCGAGACCGAACATGTCCGCCCGGTGGATGATCAACGTGTTGACCGCAGGCATGTCCAGTCCACTTTCCACAATGTTGGTGGAGAGCAGAATGTCATACTGTCCATCGGAGAACTCGGTCATCACCCGCTCCAGTTCCGTAGGAGACAGGCGACCATGGGCCTGCACCAGCCGGGCATCAGGCACAATGCTGCTCAGGCGCTCGGCCAGTTGGTCAAGGTCCTCAATTCTGGGGGCGACACAAAAAATCTGCCCACCACGGAAGCGCTCGCGCTGAATGGCCTCGCGGATCACCACGCTGTCAAACGGCATAATAAATGTCCGCACGGCAAGCCTGTCTGTTGGCGGCGTTGCGATCAGGCTCATCTCCCGCACACCGGAGAGCGAGAGCTGGAGCGTACGGGGCAAAGGTGTGGCGGAAAGGGTGAGCACATGCACATCTTCGCGCAGGGCCTTCAGCTTTTCCTTATGCGAGACGCCAAAATGCTGCTCTTCATCAATAATCAGCAGTTCCAGGGCTGCAAACCTGATTGTTTTGGCCAGCAGGGCATGGGTGCCGATCACCACATGCACGCTGCCATCGGCCAGCCCCTTGCGTATTTCGGTGGCTTCCTTGCCAGTGACCATGCGTGAGAGCTGGGCCACCTTGATGGGAAACCCCTCAAAGCGCGCGACAAAGGTGCGGTAATGCTGGCGGGCCAGCAGGGTGGTGGGCACAACCACCGCCACCTGTCCGCCGGACATGGCCGCGACAAACGCCGCCCGAAGAGCGACCTCCGTTTTGCCAAAGCCCACATCACCACACACCAGCCGGTCCATGGGACGCCCCGAAGACATATCCTCCAGCACATCCGTAATGGCGCGAGACTGATCCTCTGTTTCCACAAAGGGGAATCGGGCGCAGAACTCGTCCCACATTCCTTCGGGCGGGAGCAGTTCCGGGGCCTCCTTGAGTGCGCGAGCCGCTGCGGTGCGAATAAGCTCACCCGCCATATCACGGATGCGGCTTTTCATCTGCGATTTACGGTTCTGCCAGGCCACCCCACCCAGACGATCGAGCGATACCCCGGCCTGGTCCGAGCCGAACCGGCTGAGCAGTTCAATATTTTCCACCGGCAGGTAGAGTTTTTCTCCACCATCGTACAACAGGCGCAGGCAGTCATGCGGGGCCACGCCCACGCTCACTGTCTCCAGCCCGTCATACCGGCCTATACCGTAGTCCTGATGAACGATCAGATCCCCCGCAGACAGTTCACTGGCCTCGGCAATCAGTTCGTCCGCACGGCGGCGGCGGCGTGGTGGGCGGCCTATGCGCTCGCCCAGCAGATCCTGCTCGGACACAAACGCCACATCCTCAGCCACAAAACCGCGCTCCAACCCAAGGGTCAGCAGCCCTACGGGGCCGGCCTTGGCCTTGCTCGCCTGTTCCCATGTCTCAAACGTGTCTGTTGCCACGCCGTGTTCACGCAGCAGCACGCCAATCCGCTCGCGCGAGCCTTTGCTCCATGCAGTTACATACGTCCGGCGCCTGACCTGCGCCCATTCCCGCACCTGCTCGCCCAGCAGGGTAAACACCTGCTCACGCTGCGCGCCCGGCACGATCTTGGAGTACATCTTGCCCGGTCTGCCGCCCACATCCATGCCCTTTGCACCATCAGGCTGCGCATAGGGGCTGAATGCCACGGCAGGCAGGCGGGCAATGGAGGCTTCCCACCCTTTTAGGTCCATGTACAACAGGTGTGGTGGTAACGGACGGTAAGGGGTTTCCCCCTCCCGCACCGGCATTTTGCGAGCCTGATAATGGTCGACAATCATATCCAGCCGTGCGGCCAGAACCTCCTCCACCTGATAGTCGAGCGAAAGTGCAGCACCAGGCAGATAGTCGAACAGGGTTTCCATCTGCTCATGGAACAGCGGCAACCAATGTTCGATCCCGGGGTACCGGCGGCCGTCGGAAATATGTTCATACAGGGGATCGGATGCCGCAGCGGGACCAAACGCATCCCGCCAGCCTGTGCGGAACAGGGAAATACTGGCTGCATCGAGCGAAAATTCGGACACCGGGCAGAGCACCAGCCCATCACGCTTATCAGTCGAGCGCTGGGTACCGGGGTCGAAGGCACGGATGTTTTCCACCTCGTCCCCAAACAGGTCAAGGCGTACAGGCTCGGGCGCACCAGCGGGGTACAGGTCAAATATACCGCCACGTGTTGCAAACTCCCCGGCCTCCATCACCGTATCGGTGCGGGTGTAGCCGTTGGCGATCAGCAGTTCGACCAGCAGGGACTGGTCCAGACTTTCCCCCGTGCGGATATTGAGGGACTGCCCCCTGAAGGTCTTGCGGGGAGCCACGCGCTGGATTGCGCCGTTAACCGTGGTCAACACAAGACGCGGCCTGCCCTCCGAGGGTTCGAGCAGGCGGGTCAGTGTGGCCACCCGTTCCGCAACGATTGTCGGATTGGGCGAAACCCGGTCGTATGGCAGGCAATCCCATGCGGGAAAACGCAGTACGTCCACATCGGTCGCAACAAAGGCCAGAGTCTCCGCCAGCCGCGCCATGGAAGCATCGTTGCGGGCTATGTGCAGCAAAGGCCCCTTGTGCTCACGCGCGCGCCGCGCAAGCAAAAGGGCATCGTACCCCTCCGGCACGCCCCAAATAGTGGCAATCCGACGGTCTGGTGCCGCACCTGTGTCTGCTGTCATAGGCCCTGTTTCTCTTGTCCTGCCTGATCTTCCCTTAATGGAAAGAAAATTTTATTTTCCGCACCTTGCGCGGCATGTCTCAACCATGCGCCGCAACATGGGGGTTGCTTTTTCCTCCGGCAAGGGCAAACGGCCAAACAGCCAGTCGGTCAGGTCGGGGTCGGGCATTTCGAGTATGGATTCCATATCCGCCAGTTCCTCGGCGTTCAGGCTGTCCACCGTTTCCTCCACAAAGCCACCGATCAGGATATCGGTTTCAAACGTGCCGCGATGGTTGGCGCGGAACCGGAGCCGCCGCCGACGGGCCGCCAGAGGTTCATCCTCCACGGCAGATGCCGTGGGGGAAAGCGTATTCGAAGGCGTTGTAAAATTGTGTTGCATGGCGTTGCTGTCCTATACCGGGGCTGTTCCTGTCTGTCAGCCTGCAAACAGAGGCCTGTATACCGCCCGTGTCCAGCCCCCCATCCTTCACATCCGCTTCGGTTCCGCAATGGGCGAATGGACCTGCCCTGCAGGCCCTTGCCGCCCCACTCGACAGCCTGAGCAGCGTTAACGTAGCCCGCTCGCGGCTTTTGGCCAGAATTGCAGGTGGGTCACGGGTCACGGATCTGCTGTTCTGCCTGCCAGAAAGTGTAACGGACAGGCGGCTGCGTCCATCGCTGGCACAACTCAGGGCTGACACAATTGCAACAGTTTGCGGCACGGTGCAGGACGTGCGCGCCCCAGCTCCGCGCACCCGCCAGCCATGGCGAGCCACACTCTCGGACGGAACCGGTCTGCTGGAGATCGCTTTTTTCTCCCCCTGGCAGGCCAGACAGGCCACCACCGGAGCGCAGATTGCCGTATCGGGCAAAATCGAGCGTTTTGGCGAGCGGCTCTGCATGGCTTCGCCCGATTACCTGCTCCCCGCCCGCCAGATCGAGCGTATTCCCCTGCTTGACCCGGTCTGGCCGCTGACTGCGGGCCTGTTTGCCGGGCAGGTACGTCAGGCCATGACGGCAGCGCTGGCCCTGCTCCCCCCGGACCTGCCCGAATGGCATGACCCTGCCCTGATCGCACAAAAAAACTGGCCCGATTTTGCCACCGCACTCACATGGATGCACAGGCCCGACAGCATTCCCGACAGCCACACCGGCAATAACTGGCAGGCGGAGCGCGCCCGCGCGCAGGCCCGTCTGGCCTGTGACGAACTACTGGCCGACCAGCTTGCCATGCGCATTGCCCAGCAGGCCACCCGCAGCAGCCCCGGCCGTAGCCTGCAAGGCAATGCACACCTGCAACAGCAGGCCCTTGCCGCCTTCGGGCACCCGCTCACACACGGGCAGGCCCATGTGCTACGCGAGATAGAGGCAGATATGGCTACCCCACACCGCATGAGCAGGCTACTGCAAGGCGATGTGGGTGCGGGCAAGACGCTTGTCGCCCTGCTGGCCATGCTCCGTGCGGTGGAAGCTGGCGCACAGGCGGCCATTATGGCGCCGACCGAAATTCTGGCCCGCCAGCATGCCGCAACCTTTACGCGCCTGTCCCCCGTGCCCGTGGCGTTTTTGTGCAGCTCTGTCAAAGGCAAGGCCCGCAGGCAGGCACTGGCGGATATGGAGGATGGCACGGCCAGACTGATCGTGGGCACCCACGCCCTGGTGCAGGAGAGCGTAAAGTTCGCAGACCTCGGGCTGGCCGTAGTAGACGAGCAGCACCGCTTTGGCGTGGACCAGCGCCTGACACTGGTGGAAAAAGGCCACAGGGCGGATATGCTGGTCATGACCGCAACCCCCATACCGCGCACCCTGTTGCTGACCCAGTTCGGGGATATGCAGGTTAGCCGTCTGGAGGGCAAACCATCCGGCCGCAAGCCCATCCGCACATCCCTGCATAGCCTGAACACTCTGGACGATGTGCTCGACGGCATTAGCCGCGCCCTGCAGGCCGGGGCGCAGATCTTCTGGGTCTGCCCGCTTGTATCCGAGAGTGAAGCGCTCGACATTGCCGCAGCCGAGGCCCGGCAGGCCGCTCTGATAGACCGGTTTGGGGATCTGGCAGGCATTGCCCACGGACGACAGGACACAAACACGCGCGAACAGGCATTGCAGGATTTTGCCAGTGGCCGAACCCGTATTCTGGTCGCCACAACCGTGATCGAGGTGGGGGTGGATGTACCAAGCGCCACCATCATGGTCATTGAACATGCCGAGCGCTTTGGTCTGGCCCAGCTCCACCAGTTACGCGGGCGCGTGGGCCGGGGGGCCAGAGCATCATACTGCCTGATGCTGCATGATGCCGGGCTGGGTCAGACAGCCCGCCGCCGCCTGACCTGCCTGCGTGAGACGGAAGATGGCTTTCTGATCGCGGATGAGGATTTTCGCCTGCGCGGGGGGGGGGAAGCCACAGGCCGCAGGCAGTCGGGCCTGCCCGAATACCGCATGGCGCCGGAAATGCTGGTCGATCTGCTACTCGATACAGCCCACACCGAAGCCCAGCGTATTCTGCCCGACACAAAGGCCAGATCAACCGGCACCTACCTGCTCCCGACCTCGGCCCGTGTGCTTCTTGCACTTTTTGGCAAGGCGGATGCCGCCCGTATTTTTAGCGGCGGTTAAGGCGCAGCGGCTGCCGCAGGCAAGCTGTTTGCCTGCGCGGGACGTCACACGCCTGCGGTAGCCTCCAGCCATGCCCGGACCTGCCCTTCGGGGTCCGCGTGCTGAGTAAAGGCGGATACGGCAGAAACACAATCAGCCCCGGCAGCCAGACACAATGGCGCACGCTCCAGTGTTATACCGCCAATAGCAACCAGTGGCATGGCGCCGATACGCTGCTTCCACTCACGCAGTTTTTCTACGCCTTGCGGGCCAAACGCCATTTTTTTAAGCCGGGTTTCCCATATCGGTCCCAGCGCCACGTAATCGGGGGTCAGGGCTAGAGCGCGCTCCAGCTCCTCCGGGCAATGCGTGCTCACGCCCACACGCAGGCCCGCTTTGCGAATAGCAGGCATATCCGCCGTATCCAGATCTTCCTGTCCCAGATGGACGTAGGAAACACCTTCTTCCAACGCGATCTGCCAAAAATCATTCAGCACCAGACAGACATCATGCTCAGCCGCATAAGTACGCGCCAGCCGGACCTGCGCGCGAAGCTCCGCTGCGGGCAGGTCCTTGAGCCGTAGCTGAATAAAACGCGCACCTGCCGCACCAAGGCGCCTGACCCACTGGGCGTGATCCACAACCGGGTAGAACTTCTGTGGTAGTGCGCTCATCCCAAAAATGCCTTTCCTGCAACAGGGGTGGACGGGGCGGCCATATCCCGCGCGTCCATCGGATCTGCCATACGCGCCAGCATACCGGCCTGCACGGCCAGACCAAAGGCCTGCGCCATACGAACCGGGTCCCCCGCCTTGGCTACGGCGGTGTTGATCAGCACGGCATCATACCCCAGTTCCAGCGCCTGCGCTGCGTGTGAGGGCACACCGATGCCCGCATCAACCACCAGCGGCACGGCAGGAAAATGCGCACGCATGGCCCGCAAGCCAAACACGTTGTTCAGGCCCTTGCCCGAACCTATGGGCGCTCCCCACGGCATAAGTACTTCACACCCTGCGGCCAGCAAACGCTCGGCTACGACCAGATCTTCCGTGGTGTAAGGGAAAACCTTAAACCCTTCCTCGCTCAAAATCCGCGCGGCTTCCACCAGTCCGAACACATCGGGCTGAAGTGTATCTGCCTCACCGATTACCTCAAGCTTGATCCAGTCCGTGCCAAACACCTCGCGCGCCATATGCGCGGTTGTGACCGCCTCCTTGACTGTGTGGCACCCTGCCGTGTTGGGCAGAACAGGCACACCCAGTTCATGCACCAAAGACCAGAAGGCCTGCCCTGCCCGCTCCCCGGCGGACTCGCGGCGCAGGGATACGGTCAACACCCCCGGACGCGCGGCCAGAACGGCATCGCGCAGGATTTCGGGGGATGGGTACTGCGCCGTGCCCAGCATAAGAGCGGAGGAGAGCGCCTGCCCGTAAAATAACACCGTCATACCGTTTATCCCCCCTGCATGGGGGCGACAATTTCCACCCGCGCACCGGCTGCCAGCGCGGCACGCCCGCGCTCGGTTTTTGGCACAAACTGCCCATTCAGGGCAGTTGCAATACGCGCACCGGCGTATCCCAGCTCATCAATCAGCCCTGCCAGAGTTGTGGCGGACACGTCCTGCGCCTCATCATTGACGGTTATTTTCATCAGGCATTACTCCTTGGGGTTTACGGCCCAAAAACCAGATCTGCGGCCTCCCGTGCCCGAGCGGGGGAGAGCAGAAAACCATGGCGGTACATGCCATTAACATAAATATGCCGCCCCTGCCGCACCACACGGGGCATGTTGTCCGGGTAGGATGGGCGCAGGCCTGTTCCCATTTCCAGAATTTCCGCTTCGGCAAAGCCGGGGTGCAGGGTCCATGCGGAATTGAGCAGTTCCATCATGGAACGCACGGTCATGCCACCTGCATTCTCGCTCTCCACCATGGTCGCCCCGACCATGAACACATGATTATCACGCGGCACGATGTAAACCGGAATCCGCGGATGCAACATACGTACAGGCCGATGCAGCATGACATCCGCACAATGAAGCAGCAGCATTTCGCCGCGCACACCGCGCAGACGGTCGAGTTGGTCCCGTACTCTAAGCCCCGTGCAGTCCACCACCCAGTCAAACCCGGCATCATCTGGAGCAGGCTCGGGGGCCACCAGCACCTGCCCGCCCATCTGCTCCAGCGCATGCGCCAGTGCAGGCAGGGCCATGCGTGGGTCTACGTGCCCTTCATCTGCAAAAAACAGGCCTTTTTGGAAACGCCCGGCAAGGTCTGGCTCCAGCCGCGCAATATCGGCCTCGCCCACGGTTTCGTAATGCGAGGTGCGCCGCCCGAAGCGGGCCAGTTCACCAACGTCACGTGCGGGAGCCAGCACCAGACTGCCCTGCCGCACAACACCGGGCACATGGTTTGCCCACCAGTCCACCGAATCGACCGACTGGGCGGTAACTTCCGCCGGAGCCGATTCCGCCTCGCACCATGGGGCCAGCATACCGCCTGCCATCCATGACGCACCAGCGCCGACCCGCTCTGCACAATCATACAGGGTTACAACCCCGCCACGCTCTGCGAGTGTTACGGCGGCGGTCAGCCCCGCCACACCTGCACCTTTTACCAGAATGCGCAGTTTGCCGTTCATAAGCCCTGCTTTCCACTTCCTGACTGATATGCGCGTCCTACGCGGCACCTGCGTGTTATAACATACCTGATACAGGTTCTAGCGCACCGGCCCATTGTCTACCATTCACAAAAAACGAACCAGCAGCACCATCAGCAGGCAACATTCGGTAATCGCGGTCACAATCCAGCGCACACCCATGTAGCCCGGCGGCATCCAGCCGCGCCGCCATGCCGCGCGCTCGCCCACAGCCACAAGTGCGAATGCGGCCACCAGCACCGCAATCCCGCCCAGAGGTTGCCACATAAACCCCGTGCAGGCCGCAATCCAGCCCAGCAGAGCGGGCACGACCCCAAGCAGCAGGCGCACATGGTCCGTACGTACGGCAGACACCACAATAATGGTACGCTCCACCTCCAGCGCCTGCCCCCAGTGCACTGCGCCAAGAAAGGAAAGGGAGATGGCTCCATAAAACAGTTCAGCCATGAGCAGGTTGGGCACAGGGACATGGGAATCGTAAAACACAATGGCGCATGTGCATAAAACATAGGGTACAACCCCAGCCAGCATCAGAACCACACCCAGAAACGGAAGCTTCTTCATAGGGGAACAGACACCTTTTTCTCTGTATTTTCTTGTTCTCAGTGTTGACAGAAAAGCCCAAGACGCTGCCACTAGCAACCGCGTGGAAGATAAAGCTCCATGCAGGTTGCATCATAGATCAAGAATAAGAAACGACGGCACCCGCCCCAGCCAGTGCCACTGAGAAGCAGGAACAAACACCATGAGCGCCATTGTTGACATTATCGCCCGCGAAATTCTGGATAGCCGTGGCAACCCCACCGTGGAAGTGGACGTGGAACTGGCATCTGGCGCCAAAGGCCGCGCGGCTGTTCCCTCTGGCGCATCAACCGGCGCACATGAAGCCGTGGAACTGCGTGATGGTGATGCCCGGCGCTATGGTGGCAAAGGTGTGCTCCGCGCCATTGAAAACATTGAGAGCGAAATCCTGCCCACATTGCAGGGTGCGGAATCCTCCGACCAGATCGACATCGACAACGCCATGATTGATCTGGATGGCACACCCAACAAAAGCCGGATGGGGGCCAACGCCATTCTGGGCGTTTCACTTGCTGTAGCCAAAGCAACGGCGGCAGAGCTGGAAATCCCGCTGTACCGCTATGTGGGTGGTGCGTTTGCCCATATCCTGCCCGTACCCATGATGAACATTGTCAACGGTGGCCAGCACGCGGACAACCCGATCGATATTCAGGAATTCATGATCCAGCCCGTAGGTGCGCCGACTGTTGCGGACGCCATTCGCTGGGGGTCTGAAATTTTTGCCCAGCTCAAAAAAGCGCTGAGCGCTGCGGGCCTGAACACCAATGTTGGTGATGAGGGTGGCTTTGCTCCAGCTCTTAAATCTGCTGATGAAGCACTGGGCTTTATGACCCGCGCAGTGGAAGCCGCAGGCTACCGCCCCGGACAGGACGTGACCTTCGCGCTGGACTGCGCCAGCACGGAGTTCTTCAAAAATGGCCAGTATGTGATGGAAGGCGAAGGCAAGAGCCTCGATTCCGCAGGCATGGCCGCTTATCTGGAAGACTTGGTAAACCGCTACCCGATTGTTTCCATCGAAGATGGCATGGCCGAAGATGACTGGGAAGGCTGGGCACTTCTGACCCAGACACTGGGCAAAAAGGTACAGCTCGTGGGCGATGATCTGTTCGTCACCAACCCCGAACGCCTCAGCCGCGGAATCAAGGCTGGCATTGCCAACTCACTGCTGGTCAAGGTGAACCAGATTGGCACACTGACCGAAACCCTTCAGGCCGTGGAGATGGCCCATCGGGCGGGCTACACCGCAGTGATGAGCCACCGCTCGGGTGAGACGGAAGATTCCACCATTGCTGATCTGGCCGTTGCAACCAACTGCGGGCAGATCAAAACCGGCTCGCTCTCCCGCTCCGACCGGACGGCCAAATACAATCAGCTCATCCGTATTGAGCAGGAACTGGTCACCGCCGCACAGTACGCGGGCCGTACAATCCTTAAAAACGGCTAAAGACTGCGGGCGCGGGCAGGATTTTCTGTCTATGTGCCAACCTCAGAACAGGCCGGTCCCTTTTGGGGGCCGGTTTTTTTATGTGTACACCCTTCCCCATCTGGCGCAACATGGGCTACAGATTACTCTGTATTCATGTCTCTTGGTAACCACGCCTCTGGCAAGGAGCTGACCAAAAGTGCAGATTGGCCGTTTCTTCCGCCGCGCTATACGCGCCGTGGTGCCACCTTTGGCGTTTTTAAGCATTGCCGGATACTTTGGCTGGAACGCCACACAGGGCGACCACGGCATGCAGGCCTACCAGCAGCAGCTTGGTCTGCTGGAACAGGCCAAACAGGCCCGCACCGATGCACAAACCGAACAGAATGCATGGAAGCGCCGCGTTAACGGCCTGCGTGAAAACACGCTGGATACAGATATTCTGGATGAGCGCGCCCGCGCCATGCTGAACATGGCCAACCGCAACGATGTAGTTATTCCCTACGACCGGCACGATCCGCTTTTTTAACTCTACCAGCACACATATACAAACCGGTTCATCGCGCTCAGGCCTGAATGACCCGCATAAAAAACGGCGCTCAGAGGCGCCGTTTTTCGTACTATACCGATCTGGCCAGAATTACTTGATTTTGGCTTCACGGAATACGACGTGCTTGCGTGCAACCGGGTCGTACTTCTTCAGTTCCATTTTACCCGTGTGTGCGCGGGCATTTTTCTTGGTCACATAGAAGTAACCGGTGTCCGCCGTCGAGACGAGACGGATCTTAATGACGTTGGTCTTGGCCATGACTTCCTCAGCAGAACATATTTACAGAGCCGGTCCATACGGCTCCGGCGGTGTTCAAGTTGCGGCAAAATGCGCATACAAAGGCAAAAGGTCAAGCTTTCTTACATCAATATGGCGCCACGGACGCCAAAAGGAGACGAATTCATGCTGGATGTGGCAACCGCGCGGGCCAGAATTCTGAAAAATCTGCTGCCATGCGGGCAGGAAACCGTCGCCCTGAGTGCCGCATGTGGCCGCATTCTGGCTCAGGACGTGTCTGCACGAAGGGCCAACCCACCGGTCTGTGTTTCCGCAATGGACGGGTACGCCATAAGGGCGACAGATGCCCACCAGGGCGCTGTATTGCAGATTATAGACGAAGCCCCCGCAGGCAGACCGTCTGCCCGCACCGTGGCGGCGGGTGAATGTATCCGGCTTTTTACGGGCAGCCAGATACCAGCCGGAGCAGACGCCATTCTCATTCAGGAAAATACCCGGCGAACAGGTCAGCAGATCACGCTGACCCAGCCTGCCACGGCAGGGCAGTTCATTCGTCCACAGGGGCAGGATTTTGCCCAAGGAGCCGTGCTGCTGAACGCAGGCAGCAGACTCGGCCCAAGGGATATAGGGCTGGCGGCTGCTGGCGGTCTGGTCTGGCTGCCGGTCTACCGCCGCCCCCGCGTGGGTATTCTGGCCACAGGGGACGAAATTCTCCTGCCCGGTGATACCGCCCCGCCTGATGGCATTTTCAATTCCGCCTCGTTCATGCTGGCCGCCTTGCTAGGGCAGAACGGGGCAGACTCGATTATGCTACCTGTTGCACGCGACAATGCCACGTCACTCTCCAACGCATTTGCCCACACCCATGACCTGGACATGCTGATCACCATTGGTGGCGCCAGCGTGGGGGCCTATGATCTGGTGCGCCCAACGCTGGAAAACGCGGGACTTGTCCAGAACTTCTGGAAAATTGCCATGCGTCCGGGCAAGCCGCTCATGTCTGGCACACTCCATGGCATGCCTGTGCTCGGCCTTCCCGGCAATCCGGTTGCCGCACTGGTGTGCACTCTGGTGTTTGTGCTGCCAGCCCTGCACAAACTTATGGGCGCCTGCGTGGCAGACACTCTACAGACCCAGATGGCATTACTCGGCGCGGATGTAGCCGAAAATGACGAGAGGCAGGATTTTCTGCGCGCCACACTCCAGACCACCCCTGACGGCCAGCTTGTAGCCACACCGTCCGGGCAGCAGAGTTCAGCGCAACTGAATATTCTGGCCAACAGCCAGGCGCTTATTGTACGTCCTGCCCACGGTCCCGCCCAAAAAGCTGGCACACCTTGCCAGATTATGCACCTGCCCTGATTTTGATATTGACAAAAACAGGAACTTACATAGAACAAACCATAAGATTGACGTTCCATTTCAAACAGCCAGACCGAGGTGCGACATGCTGACCCGAAAACAGCACAAGCTTCTTCTTTTTATTGATTCGCACCTCAAACAGACCGGCTTTTCCCCCTCTTTTGACGAAATGCGCGAGGCCATGGGCTTACGCTCCAAGTCCGGCATCCACCGCCTGATTTCGGGGCTGGAAGAACGCGGCTTTCTGCGTCGCCACCACCACCGTGCCCGTGCGCTGGAAGTGATCCAGCTCCCCGAAATGGAGGAGGAACTGCCAACCAACGTCATCCGTGGCAGTTTTACCCGGCAAAAACCGGACCCCGTCAAAATCCCGCTTTACGGCCGTATTGCCGCGGGACTGCCGATTGAAGCCATGGCAGACACGTCCAACTCCCTTTCCATCCCTGCGGACATGCTTGGTTCGGGAGATTATTACGCACTGGAAGTCGCTGGGGATTCCATGATCGAAGCCGGAATTCTGGATGGCGATCAGGTCATTATCAAAAAATCGGATCAGGCGGAAAACGGGCAGATTATTGTGGCCCTGATTGATGGGCAGGAGGTCACGCTCAAACGCCTGCGCCGCAAAGGCAACATGATCGCACTTGAGCCCGCTAATGCCCGATACGAAACCCGCATCATCCCTGCCGAACGGCTGGTTATTCAGGGCCATCTGGCCGGTTTGATCCGCCAGTACTAAACGCTGATGGCCACCCCCCGTTACGGGCGTGGCCATCAGCGTTTCCCGTCTTTATACGCCCAGAAGCTGTTAAGGCCTTGCGCAGACTGTCTTCCACGCCGGGAATGTGGCTGCCACCTCCGCCACGGAATCTGGCGAAAGACTGGGCAGATGCGCTACCTCCGCCAGAATACGAACCTTGCCCAATTGCGCTATGGTACGGCTGTTGGCCGGATTATACGGGCCATTCAGCACAACCCCCGCCACCGCCACGCCGCGGCTACGCAGCGCCTGCAAGCTGAGCAAGGTGTGGTTGAGTGTACCCAGTCCGCTGCGGGCCACCAGCACCACCGGTAACCCCCATATTGCAGCCAAATCCAGCATCATCAGCTCATCCGTTGCAGGGACCATGACCCCACCGGCTCCTTCCACCACCAGCAGTCGGCCGTCTTCAACCTTTGGCAATGCAAGCTGCGCGCGGCACACCTGCACTCCCTCTGCCTCGGCTGCGGCCTGAGGAGAAAGCGAAGCCTGAAACACCCCGGCGGACGGAAAACTCACAGCCCCCGGCGCAAGATGGGTCACCGTGGCGGTATCTCCCACCTCATCGGCCAGACCACTTTGCAGGGGCTTCCAGTAAGCTGCCTGCCATCGCTGGACCAGACAGGCCGAAACAAAGGTCTTACCCACCCCTGTATCTGTGCCTGTAACAAAAACACCCGCAACCGGAGGTTTACGGAAACAGCCATACGCCAGTTGCCACGTTATAGCTGCTCCGGACTGGTCCAGCCGACGCGCAACCCGCACGAGCGCACCCGCCCCCATTGGTTTATGCCCCGCCTGTGGAACAGAAGCCCCCGTTGCCTTGAGATGCCTGACAAACTCCAGACCTGAACCAAAAGCCTGCACACAGCTCTCGCTCGCCCATAACCCCGAAAACAGCCAGGGAGTCCAGGCCTGTATCTGCCCGGATTCGGGGTAATGAGGCGTGGCGGGCTGCACACCTTCAAACGCACAGGCCGCTTTCCATTCCGCAAATGTGCCGTCCAGCAGGGTGGAAACCGCCAGCACACCACCCGGAGCCAAAAGCTCGCCCAGACGTTCCATTACCTGCCCGGGCTGCTCCAGCCATTGCATGACCAAATTGCCACAGACCACATCAAACGGACCTTCAACCGTGGGGCTGGCAGCATCCATGAGTTTGAATTCTGTAGTGGGAGGAGCGTGACGTCTGGCCCGCTCGAGCATTTGCGGTGCAAAATCAGTCGCGACGATCTGTGCTTCGGGCCAGTTCCGGGCCAACTGCTCGGTCAGCAGGCCCGTGCCACAGCCTATTTCCAGAATACGGGTAGGTTTTCTACCGTCCAGCACGCGGGCAAGCCGCGCGGCAAGGGTGCGCGCTGCAAGGCGTTGCACCGTTGCCGCACCGTCATACCCTTCGGCAAGGTCAAAGCTGCGGCGTATCCGCTCCCTGTGCTGCAGGTCTGTCATTTTACGTCCTGTTCCATTGTCCTGCGCGCAGCCTGCAGGAACGCCGCGCAGGCCGACACATGCGTTTGCGGGAGCAGATGCCCACCATCCACCCATTGTGCGGCTGTGCATCCTGCAAAACTCTCCTCCGTCATGGCGGGGGTAGCTACCGGATCATGCCGGGCGGCCAGAATACCGTAGTGTCCGGCTTTGGCAGCCAATACGGGTCGGGCATCCCCTGCAAGCAGCAGGTCCAGTCCCTTGCGCAGACTGGGCACACACGGAACCATGCTGGTGCGGGGAGCACCACAAAGGCTGTAAAAATCCGCCAGAACTTTTTCTGGCGTGTCTGATAACCCTTTGAGCATACGCTGTAGAACCCGGACAGGCACACCAGAAGCAAAGCTCTCGCGCGCGGCAAAAGCGGCAAAAGCATTAATCCCCACCAGCCGATCGGTGGGAAGAAGTGCCATATGCCCGGCCAGCCACAAAAAACCCAGCGAATGACCAACTCCCAGCAAAGCTCTGCCCTGCATCTGCACAGCCTGCAAGCGTTGTGCGGCAAGTATTGGGGATGCAGGGACTGGACCTTCCAGAAAACCGAGGTCCAGCATAAGCGCATCCGTCCACCCCAGAGCCGCTACGACAGGTGCCCAAAACTCCGGACCAAACCCCCAGCCATGCACGAATACGGGCTGAACCGGCCTCATGCGCCCCATGCTCCATGCGCCTGTGAAGTGTCTTTTTGTGTCACGGCACTGATAATGGCGCTAGCCAGAGCATGCATCTGCTCCTGCGTGTGATGGGCATGAAACACAACCCGCAGGCGGCAGCCACCCGGCGGCACCGTTGGCGGACGAATGGCAACTGCCAGAAAACCGGCCCGCTCAACAGCCTGTGCCAGCGCCAGCGCTGTTTGTTCCGCTCCCACCACCACGGGAACGATCTGGGTAGTGGAAAGCCCGACGTCCAGACCAGCTCCTGCCATGCGCTGCCTGAAGCCGCAGGCAAGCTCCGCCACCGCCGCGCGTTCTGCCTCCATATCTGGCAGGAGTTCCAGCGCAGCATCCACGGCCCCAAGCACCATGGCAGAAGGTGCTGTGGAGTAAATAAAGCCCGACGCCGTGTTATCCAGCCAGCGGCATACGGCATCGGACGCCGCCACAAATGCCCCCATTCCGCCCAGCGCCTTGCTGAAAGTACCCATAACAAGGTCCGCCTGCCCATTGGCAAGCCCCTTGCCCTGCATGCCCAGTATGCCTGTGGCGTGGGCTTCGTCCACACACAGAAAGGCATTATGCCGCTGGGTTATGGCCCGGAGCTGGGCCATGTCCGCCCGGTCTCCGTCCATGCTGAAAACGCTCTCGGTCAGGACAATTTTCAGCCCTGCCCCCGCATCCTGCGCCAGAAGGGCATCCAGATGCGCCATATCATTATGCCGGAAGCGTTTGGGCGTGACCCCTGCGGCAGCACACCCATGGTAGAGGCTGGCATGTATGAACCGGTCCGCCACAATAACAGCCCGCGCCGCCATGACCTGAGCGGAAAAGCGGGCAAGAGCAGGCACCACAGACGCATTGGCCTGCCAGCCCGATGAAAATATACGGGCCGCTTCCATGCCTTTCAGTATGGCCAGCCGCTGCTCCAGCGCCACAGTCTGCGGTGGTGTGCCCGTGACAAGGCGCGAAGCTCCGCTACCGCTCCCTTCCACCCGCCCCCATGCGAGGGCCCGCTCAAGCAGGAGCGGATGGGTGCGCAGGCCCAGATAATCATTGGACGAAAAATCAGCCAGAACAGCGCCCGTATCAGAACGCTGCAAAAGGCCGGGGCCAGCAGCATGCCATTGTCTGCAGGAGCGCATACGCCCCTGCTCCGCAAAACCAGCCAGCCCCCGCTGGAAAAGATTGTCAAAGCGCGTCATGACATCTGTGGTGCCGGAGCCAGCCCTCCGGGTCAATCATCTACAGGAACACCACAGCATGTCCGCACCCGCCTCCATGCCCGACTGGTACCAGCAGGGCCTGCCCCATATCTGGCTTCCTTACAGCCAGATGCAAACCGCCTCTCCGCCTCTGGCGGCGCGGAGCACACAGGGCAGCCACATTACCCTGACCGATGGACGCGTGCTGGTGGATGGCGTTGCCGCATGGTGGACAGCCTGCCACGGCTATAACCACCCCCATATCCGCCACGCCGTGACAGAACAGTTAGGCACCATGCCCCATGTCATGTTTGGCGGTATGGTGCATGAACCCGCCTTGCGCCTTGCCAGCAGATTATGCGCACTGCTCCCCGGTGACCTGGAGCGGGTGTTCTTTACCGATTCCGGCTCGGTTGCGGTGGAAGTCGCCATGAAAATGGCCATCCAGTACCGACTGAACAAAGGCGAGCGCCAGCGCACCCGGCTTCTGGCTTTTCGCGGCGGCTACCATGGGGACACACTGGCCACCATGGCCATATGCGACCCCGAAGAAGGCATGCACCACCTGTACGGCCCGGCACTGACCGAACACGTCATAGCTCCTCTGCCGGTGGATGCGCCAAGCACACAGGCTTTTATGGCGCTCCTTGCACGCCATGCGCATGAACTGGCTGGGATTATCATGGAACCGCTGGTTCAGGGGGCGGGGGGCATGCTCTTCCATGGGCCAGAAGTCCTGCGCGCAGTCCGTCAGGCTGCAGACCGCCATGATGTATTGCTTATTCTGGACGAAATTTTTACAGGCTTTGGCCGTACCGGCACCCTGTTTGCCTGCGAGCAGGCCGGAATTACGCCAGACATCATCACCCTGTCCAAAGCACTTACGGGCGGCACCATGGCCCTTGCCGCCACCGTTGCAAGGCGGCATGTTTTTGAGGCATTCCTGTCTGACAATCCTGAGCATGCACTCATGCACGGCCCCACCTTCATGGCCAATCCGTTGGCCTGCGCATGCGCCAATGCAGCTCTTGATCTGTTTGAGACAGAACCACGACTGGAACAGGTTGCCGCAATCAATGCGGTCATGACCGAAACGCTGGAGCCATGCCGCACACTCCCCAGCGTGCGGGACGTGCGCATACTCGGTGCCATTGGCGTTGTGGAGCTGGAAACGCTGGGCAACCCAGACAGGCTACGCCAGAAACTGATAGCACATGGCGCGTGGATACGACCTTTCAGGAATATTGTTTACCTGACCCCGGCCTTTACCATCACCGAACCGGACCTGCGCTTCCTGTGCCGCACAATCCATACCGTACTGGCAGAATAGACCCGGCTTACTGCACCGGATTGGATGAATACGCTCAGGCGGCAGGCTTATTCATCCATGCGCGGGCGGCTTCTTCATCCGTCTCGCGCGCATCCACCCATATGGCGCGGCCATCGTCATATTCTTCACGCTTCCAGAATGGTGCACCGGTTTTCAGCCTATCGATCAAAAAGGAGGTAGCCATTAGTGCTGCCCCCCGATGCGCGGCCCCGGCCCCAACAAAGACAATACCGGCCCCAACCTCCAGCCGCCCCACGCGGTGGAGTATGGTGCAGCCTGTCAGCCCAAACCGTGCCATTGCTTCCTCCGCCAGAGCGTGCAGGATTGCTTCGGTCATGCCCGGATAATGTTCAAGCGTCATGGCCCGAAGCCCCTGCCCGCCGCGCACCTGCCCGACAAACAGCCCTATCCCACCCGTAAGGGGGGAAAGCGTACTCAGGCGATCGGCCTCTACCCCCACGTCAAATGGAGCAGCCTGCACCGTAACATGCACGGACATGACCTGCTCACCCCCCCGTCATAGGAGGGAAAAAAGCAACTTCATCCCCCGGTATAACCAGTTGCTCAAACGTGCTCAGTGTTCTGTTAACGGCAACGCGCAGTTTGGGCTGGTCCGCCAGCGCCTGGGCAATGACGGGGTCCGCCCTCTCGATCTGGGTGCGCAGAGCTACGACCGATACCCCGGATGCGGGTATGATCACGCTCAGGCTTTCCTGACCGATCTGTTCGCGTAATGCTGCAAAAAACAAGACTGTTACCCGGTCTGCCATATCCGCCTTACCAACCTTTTACCTTGGCAGCACATCCCGCCTGCCACTTGCGCCACAGGACCACCCTTATCCATCTAGTGCACAGCCCCCCGGCGGCCGGGCGTGCCAATGGTGCTGATGGAGCCATCCGAATTGACAAGGGTTGTTGTGCCATCACCATTGGGAATTTCAATGGGTGCAGGCACGGACCTGCCTGTATTTATGGGGTGGCCACTGGCACGCCCCAGCTCTGGCGCCCCGTACCGGGACGAGCTGACAACGCCTTTGTGGATGTTCTCCTGCTCTCCCATACTGATTTCCTGCCCATCGGGCAGTTGCGGGCCTGTTGCTGGCGGCTTTGCTCCTGTCTGGCTGTTCATGCGGCCTCTGGCCACATCTTCCAGCGTTGGCAGTGGAGCCGGTGGGCCGGGCCATATATTGCCCCCCTGAGGCAGAATGGGCACCTCCTTTGCGGCCTGCCCCTGCACACGCTGCATGTTCAGGTCCGAGCCAGCTGGAGCATTGGGGTTTTCGCCGGGTAGGGAGATGCTGTCGGACATGACTTTCTCAAAACCTGCACATCCGCTCACCATCATGCACACTCCCAAAAGAGCGGCTTTTCGCATACCCAGACTCCGCATTCCGCCAGTATTGCCTGCCATTGGGCGACCAGTACTCCCCTCCGGCACAGAAGGGGGCTACAGATCGACGTGCTGCAAACCCTTCGTCAGATAATCCCATCCTGTAATTATTGTGAGCACACCAGCAATCCAGAGCAGTATAGCCCCGATCAGGGCAACGGGCAGCCAGGAAATACCCAGCAGCGCGCTGGTTCCATCCCCCGCGAGCAAAAAGCCTATGGCAGTCATCTGGAATCCGGTTTTCCATTTTGCCAACCGGCTTACTGGCAGGCTGGCGCGCCGCTCGGCCAGATACTCGCGCATGCCTGACACCAGAATTTCACGGCACAGAATGATGATGGCGGGCCACAGGCTGAAGTATGGCAGGCGCAAAAAGCCCGCCAGCACCATAAGGCAGGCGCCGACCAGCAGTTTGTCGGCTATGGAGTCAAACATGCGCCCGAAGTCGGACAACTGATGGCGCGAACGCGCCAGCTTACCATCAAAATAATCGGTAATACCGGCCAGTATGAACAGCAGACAGGCCAACGCATCTGTCTGCGGCGTTCCCCATGCGGCAAATCCAACCACAATGGGAATGGCCGCAATACGCGAAAGAGTCAGGACGTTGGGCAGGTCTGTCAGCATTGCGGTGTATGCTAGCGCATTTTCCATCACACTGGAATGGTTTGACCTATCGCAAAGTCGTCACCCATCCACAATCTGACTGCAAGGCAGCCATCGGTACGCCAAAAAACGCCCGCCCCGTTCAGTCTGGTGACCAGCCGGGGTGAAAATGCCCGTAGACCACCCGTGCAAGTTCCCGGCTGACACCCGGCGCCGCCTCCAGCGCCTCCAGCCCCGCCTGCCTGACCGCCCGGGCCGAGCCAAAGGTGTTGAGCAGCATTTTCTTGCGCGCAGGACCAATGCCGGGAATCTCATCCAGCTCAGACGTAACAAGCGCTTTGGAGCGCCCCGAGCGATGCGTGGTAATGGCAAAGCGGTGCGCTTCATCCCGCAGTCTTTGCAGGTAATACAGAACCGGGTCACGCAGGGGGAGCTGAAAAGGCTCCGTATGGTCGGTATAAAACCACTCCCGCCCTGCGTCCCTGTCCGGCCCCTTGGCAATCCCTACAAGCTTGACGCCGGTTACGCCCAGTTCCTCCAGCACGGCCCGAACGGCAGAATACTGGCCTGCCCCGCCATCGATCAGCAGGACATCGGGCCAGTTGGAAGTATCTCCCTCATCCACCTCCCTGAGTGCCCGGCCAAAACGGCGTTCCAGCACTTCGCGCATCATGGCAAAGTCATCCCCTGGTGTAATGGGGCCTTTGATGCGGAATTTGCGGTACGCCTTGCGGTTGAACCCCTCCGGGCCACCCACAATCATCACACCATAGGCGTGCGCGCCCTGAATGTGGCTGTTGTCATATACCTCTATGCGTTCGGGGGGGGCATCCAGCGCAAACACATCCGCAACACCCTGAAGCAGTCTGGCCTGCCCCGCTGTTTCGGCCAGCCTGCGGTTGAGCGCATCCCGCGCATTGGTGGCGGCATGATCGACCACCTGTTTTTTCTCACCACGCTGCGGATTGAGAATGTCCACTTTTTTACCACGCCGCAATGCAAGAGCCTCGGCCATAAGCGGGCTTTCCGCCAGAGCGTGATTGACCAGAATCTGGGCTGGACAAGGCTTGTCATCATAAAACTGGGCAATAAAGGCGGAAAGGATATCCGCCGCGGTCTCATCCTGCGCATGAGCTGGAAAAAACGAACGGCTGCCATTGTTGCGCCCGCCACGCACAAAAAAGACCTGAATGCAGGTCTGCCCGGCCTCCTGCCATAACCCGAACACATCCGCCTCCTGCAAGGAGGCGGGGTTGATAACGCTGGAATCCTGCATTTGTGCCAACGCGCGAATACGGTCACGCAGCACGGCGGCGCGCTCGAAATCCATCTCCTCCGCTGCTTTGTTCATGTCCGCGCCCAGCGTCTCGCGCAATACGGTGTCCTTGCCGGATAAAAAATCCCGTGCCTGTTCCACCAGTTGCCCGTACGCCTGCCGGTCTATGCGCTCCACACACGGAGCGGAGCAGCGCTTGATCTGGAACAGGAGGCACGGCCTGCTTCGGCTGTTAAAAATGGAATCTGCGCACGAACGCAGCAAAAACACACGCTGGATCAGGTTCAGGGTCTGGTTAACCGCCCATACGGAAGCAAAAGGCCCCCACAGGCTGGCCCCCTTGACCGCCTTGCCCCTATGCTTGGCAATCTGGGGGAAGTCCTGTCCATCTGTCAGCATCAGCCATGGGTAGCTCTTGTCATCACGCAGGAGGATATTGAAGCGGGGCTTCATCCGCTTGATGTAATTGGCCTCCAGCAGCAGGGCCTCGGCCTCTGTGTGGGTCGTCACGATTTCCATGGATGCCGTTTCCGACACCATGCGCCGCAGGCGCTCGGGCAGACGACCTACCTGCGTATAGGACGTGACACGTTTTTTGAGCGAGAGTGCCTTGCCCACATACAGCACCTCTCCCTTGCACCCGAGCATGCGGTACACACCTGGGGTAAAGGGCATGGTGCGCAGGGCGTGACGTATGACCTCCACCCCTCTGGCCGGAAGGTCTGGCCGGGCGCTGGTCTGTGCCTCCGCATGATCCTGTGACGAATTTTGTGCAGTCATCTGGCGCTCTTTGGGGGGTATTCAATTTCATCCACCGTTTTTGTGGATAAGTCTGTGGACGATGAGGGACTGAAAGGGTGCAAACCGCAGATTTTCAGCCCTTCCAACGGATTGCATATTTTTTAATCAAACACGCCACATCATTGATTTAAAAGAATTTTCTTCTGGAGCGCTCTTAACCCATCATTGCTTTTTTGAACTCTTTGTTGAAAATAGAGCATGTCAAGAGGAATAGTGGACAAAATTTTCAGCCTGTGACGTGGACTGTAATCTCGCTTTGTTCCGCCACCTGTTCCGCCTTTTCCAGCAGCCGCAAAAAATTCTCCCCCCAGAAGGCCGCTATCTCACTGCGGTCATACCCCCGGCGCAGCAGTTCGGCGGTAATGTTGGCGCCCTGCGTTGCATCCTGCCAGTCCGCCAGTGCGCCACCGCCATCAAAATCGGAGGAAATCCCGACGTAAGCCGGGCCAAGCCTGCGCACCACATAGTCAATATGATCCACAAGGTCAGCAACACTGGCAGAACGCCGCCCCTCCTCCGGTTTGGGTTTGAGGAAGGCAGGCATCGCGGTGATCTGGATCAGCCCGCCACTGGCACCGAGCGCATCAAGCTGCTCATCATCCAGATTCCGTGGATGGTCACACAATGTACGCACGCACGAATGGCTGGCAACAACGGGTGTGGCCGAGGCCGCAACGGCCTGAAGCATGGTCTGTCTGGAGGCATGGGATACATCCACAAGCAGGCCAAGCCTGTTCATCTCCCGCACGGCTTCGCGCCCAAGGGCGGAAAGCCCACCATGTTTTTGCGGCGTATCCCCCAGACTGGGGCGATGGATGGCTGCATCCGCCAGTGCATTATGCCCGTTATGGGTCAGGGTCACATACCGGGCACCCCGTCTGGCAAACGCGCCAAGCAGAGCCGGATCCTCTCCCATACCGTAGCCATTTTCCACTGCGGGAATAACCGCAATCACCCCCCTGGCGTGGGCCACCCGAATATCGGCCACACGGGAGCAGATGCCCGCTGTTACCCCATGATGCGTACCCTGCATGGTGTTGATGGCGTCCAGCATGGCCAGACATTCCTGCTGCACCTGCGCATGCGCCTGATCTGTCACCGGCCCCTGTGCCGTGTACGCCACAAAGCAGCCCGCTGACATGCCACCACGCTGCATTTTGGGCAGATCCACCTTACGCTGGGGAGTATCCTCAAACGCATCGGCCCGGTCAGGCCACGGAATGTCGATATGACTATCGAGTGTCAGGAGGGCGCGGTGCAGGGCGACGGCGTCCTGCGGGAGGGCTGGCTGGGGGTGTTGGGTATCCATGCTTTTAATATCATGGTGTGGTTGCAAAAAATTGCAAGAGTCCTCCCGCTCCTGTGTGCATGGAGGCGTCTGTCTTTTTACTTGCCCTCCCTCACACAATACGCCATGCCCTGCCCATGCGACTTGTGACATGGAACATCAATTCCCTCCGCCTGCGTATGCCGCTGCTGGAAAAGCTGACCACCGCCTTGCAGCCAGATGTTATCTGCCTGCAGGAAACCAAGGTGACAGACGCGCTTTTCCCGCATGAGAGCGTGCGCGCCCTTGGGTTTGAACACCTGCACTACAAGGGCATGAAGGGGTATAACGGCGTGGCCATTCTCTCGCGCCTGCCGCTCAGCCCGGTTGTGGACACACCAACATGGTACGGGCAGGAAGACTGCCGCCATATTGCCGCCACCGTCCATGCGCCGGGGGGCGACATCACCCTGCATGATTTTTACGTCCCCGCAGGCGGGGATGAGCCAGACCCCGAAACCAACCCGAAATTTGCCCACAAGCTTGCCTTTGTGGATGAAGCCACGCAGTGGTTTGCACAGCAAAAACCAGCCCGCACGGTGCTGGTCGGTGACCTGAACATCGCGCCACTTGAACACGATGTGTGGAACCACAGGCAACTGCTGAAAATTGTCAGCCATACACCGCCGGAAACCCAGCGCCTGACCCACTGGCAGCAGACCGGCTTTGTGGACGCCATGCGCCGTTTTGTCCCCCCCACGGACAAGCTGTACACATGGTGGTCCTACCGTAACAAGGACTGGCGCAAGTCTAACCGGGGCCGCAGGCTGGACCACATATGGGTCACACCGGACCTACTGCCCGAACTGGCGCATATGACCGTGCTGGAAGAGGCCAGAGACTGGCCATCCCCCTCCGACCATGTGCCTGTGGTCATGGACATTCGCCCTCAGCCCTGAACAAACACCACTCCAGACGGGCAGAGCCCCCCACAGGGTGTAACGGCATGCTCACGCCCGTTTAATAGCGATACTGCCAGATCAGCCCCACGCTGCTCCCCGGATCGTTTTCTGGTGTGGTAAAGCCCGTTACGGACCCGCCGCTCCCTACCGTGGTATTGAGTTTAAGGTGGTTTGTCAGGTCCACCTGCACCTGCGCCTGCGTGCCCGAGCCGGAAGTAGCCTGTTTGGCCCCCACGTAAACACCTTTCATGACGTATTTACCAGCTTCTACGCTGGCCCCGCCATTACCAACGCCCGAACCGCCCCCCACGGCCAACCTGTCCAGATGCAGGGTTTTGCGCAAGGTGCCCATGGGGTCAAAGGTGGTCAGGCCGGTCAGGGTCGCCAGTGCCGTGCCAACCTCCACCATCTGCGTGGAGGAAAGCGAGCGTGCATCCGTACCAAACAGCAGCATGGCCAGAACCTGATCCTGCGGCAGGGAAGGTATGGAATCAAAACTGATTTTGGGGGCGCTGGCATAACCTCCCACCTTCAGCATGGCCGTCTGGCCTTCCACGGCGCGATCGGCCTCAAAATCAAGCGTTGGGTCAAGCTTGTGCCCAACGCCAGAGCCATTAAAACCGACCCGCCCCTTGCTAAAGTTGAGCGAAATCCCCGCCAGATCAAAATTACCACGTTTGAGGTCAAACCCGCCGGTTACGACGGGGACCTGTGCCGTGCCCGTTACATTCAGGCGACCGGCCATTTCCGCATCCAGCCCGTGCCCTCGCACAAAAAACTTGCCCGGTGATGTCAGCTTGAGGTCCAGCCCGATAACGGACTGATGCGTGGAGGCAGCCATGGCGTCCTCCAGCCGTTTTTTTTCCTCACCGGGGCGTATGATATCCAGACGTGCAACAGATACGGGGAGCGAATTGGGAATATTGATTTCCACACGCCGCAAATCTACTCCACCGATCACATCCATACGCGTCTGCACCTGCCCGCGCACGGTTATGTCGGCATTGAGCACCGCAGTCAGCAGGTCGCTCGTAACCGGGCGCGCATCTTTGGCAAACAGATGCAGGTCCATGGGCATGCCTGGCATGGCAATCCCCACAAAGCCACTTGCTCCCAGCGTGCCATTCCCGGCTTTTGCGCTGAGTGCCTGAATAACGATACGGTCCCGCGCTCCCACCATACGCCCGTTGATGGCGCTCAGGTGAACACCCTGCGCAAAATCCTGAAAATCCGCATTGATCAGGTCAATCGCACCCATAACAGCGGGAGAAGCAGGTGTGCCACGCACCTGAAGGGCCATCTGCACCTTCCCCTGCGCCTGCCGGGCCTGCGCCCCGAGGATACCATTGGCGATGCTCAGGTCCAGCTTCCCGTTGGCCTGTAAATTCATCTGCCCCGTTCTGGAAAGGGGGACATTGCCGCGCACCTGCAGGCCCATTTTGCTTCCGGCTGACGCATCAAGCTGCACCTGTGCCTGTGTGCGGGCGAGACTGGCCGTGCCCTCCACCTCCATTGCCGGAACAGAGGCGGCGGCAGAACTATCCATCATGCGCAGGTTGCTACCCCTGATCTGCACCCTGCCTTCGGGCTTATCCAGCGCACCAGACAGTTTGGCGTTCAGTGACACGACCCCCCTGGCATCAAGATTCGGCATAAACGGGTGCGCCAGTGCCGGGGTTACATTGCGAATATCCGCCGTAACCGACAGGCTGGGCTTTATCCTCCCCGCCACATCCAGCGTGGCGGGCTGGCTGCCTTGCGTGCTCATTACCGCACGCAGGCGGTCGATCCCCAGTGTCTCTCCAAACGAGACAAGCACAGGTGCCTGCAGGCGCAGGGTCTCCTGCTTTGCCGTAGCAGTCAGCTTCTGGAGTTTGATCTGTTTATCCGGAAGGTTCAGCACAGCCTGTGTATTCAGCATCAGGGGGCTGCCCAGCCAGCTTGCTGGCCCCACCTGCGCGGAAAGCACCATGCCCGTATCCGGCCCTTTTGCGCTCAACAGCGCCTGCCCGCTTACCCCGGCCACCCCGAGCCCCCCAAGACGCAGGGTCAGGTCCGGCGTGGGATGGGCAACCGGGTCGGTAATGGAACCTGCCAGCACGATCGATCCCACTTTAAATGTGGGTGTAAGCACACTCCCCTTGAGCCTGAGCGCTACAACCGGCTTGTACTCAACCATGGTGGTACTGACTGACGCTGCCAGCGAGCCCGCTATTTTCTGGCCAACAAGGGAACCATAATCCGCCAGCCTGCCAACTGTCAGGTTCAGATTCCCCTGCGGCACCACCTCTTTGGGGGCGAGCGTTAGTGTACCTTCCCCTTTTGTGCTGCTCCAGCCCAGCTTTTGCAGGTCAAGATGACGCACGCCATCTGCCGCCTGCCCAAACGCCACAGCCAGTTGCGCTGGTGCGCGGTCCAATGTGCCCTCAAGGGTCAGTGTGCCCTGAGGGGCTTCTGGCAGATGGACAACCGATGCATCCAGCGCCAAGGCCCCCTTGGGCATTGTAGCGGTACCCAGGTTGGCCTTTATCCCCAATGTGGCGACAAAATCCTGCAACGGTCCTTTAAGGGCGAGTACGATATTGGTATCCCCCCGCAAGGTAGGAACCAGTTTTTCCAGCGCAGGCAGGCCAATATCGGCGGTTATGTCCACATTGCGCCCTGTCTGCATGTGGCCCAGTAATTTGGCGGCCAGCGCCTGCCCCGACAGGGTGAATGAGGACACATCAATCTGCTGCCCGGCAGACATGCCCGCCTGCGCTGGCAGCGGATGCATGGCCGCGGCAAGGGCAAAATGCCCATCCGGCCCCATAAGCCCGGCAGCCATCGCCTGCCCACCCGTTATTGCCAGTTGGCCGTCGGCGGTAAAATGGGTCTCCCCCTGCGGGTCACGGGGGCGGTCAAACCGTGCGCTCAGGCTTGCATGCCCGCGTAGGGGCACACCTGCCACCTCGCCCATGGGCAGCAGGTCAGGCACTCTCAGGCTGAATGTGCCACTTTGCGGAGCCGCCGCCTGCACAGTACCGGACAGGGCAACAACGGGGTGCTCCAGCGTAAAAACCACCGGTAGCCCCGGCTCGGCTGGTTTGGCCACAGCATCCAGCCTGAGTGGGGCCGCCGCCAGCAATGTGGGCGCCTTACCCGGCAGACGCAGCCCATCGGCTGTAAGTGTCAGGTGGAGCTGTTCGGCCACGGCAACAGCCTTACCACCTTCCCCCGCAAAGCGGACATTCAGTGCTCCCACCTGCACGCCCGAAGCAGCCAGTTGATCCACCTCCAGATGCGCCGTGCCGTGGGGAGCCGCCATTTTGCCATTAAGACGGGCGGCAAGGCGCACGGCCTGCCACCCGACATCTGGCGCAAGATCAAGCCGGGGCGACTGGGCGGAAACCTCCAGCCGGGCCATTTGCTGCGCAAGCAGGTCCAGCGTGCCGCGCGCCTGCGCACTCACAGCCCCGGCGGAAGCGGTAAACGCCAGAGTGCTGGCCGTGACCGGGCCCTGCATGTCCAGCCTGAGCGCCAGAGGGGCCAGTTGCGGCATGCCCAGCAGGGTTGCCACAAACCCGCCGTCTGCGCCTTCGCTCGCATTCAGGTGCAGCGCAAGCTTGCCCCCCCCCGTTGCCGTAGTCAGGCTGATCTGCCCGGTCTGGTCCAGCCGCGTAACCTGTATGGCAATATCGGAATGAGGGAGCTTTGGCAGGCTCAGCCCATTAAGAACCGCATCAATATTGGCAAGCCTGCCATGACCGCTCACACGGAAGCTGGCAGCCTGCCCGGCAAGAGAAGCGCCCACATTAATCCGCCCGACCTCCAGCCTGCGAATATCCACCCCCATCCGCAAAGCTGACGGGGAAGACAGCTCGGGCTGGGCTGACTGCGGTGTGGGCTCGGACACTGGCAGGCGCGGAATATCCAGCCCGCTCGCACTAAACTCATAAATGCGGGCCTGCCGCCACACCATGGCTATAGGCGACCAGTCGAACCGCACGTCATGCAGTGTCAGCCACGCGCCCTGCCGGTCATGGATCGCCAGCGTTTTAACGCGCAGATTATCGGGAAAACGGCCAGACACCCCCTCCAGCGTGACCATGCCCCCGGTGAGGGATGCGGTCTGGCGCACCAGCATCCGCCGCCCCGGACCCGTATTGATGCCCACCAGCAGTAGGGTTGTCGCCAGCACGCCAATACCAGCCAGTGAACCCGCGATTATCAGCGCAAAACGGCCTGCACGCCACCATAGGCTGCGCGGGGGGGCAGGTTTGGCGTCTGGCATCAGAATGTTTCTCCCAATCCGATATACAAATCCCACGCATCCCCACGTGGCGCGCGGTTAAGTGGCACCGCCACGTCCAGCCGGACCGGACCGATAGGGGTGTAATACCGGACACCCCCCCCCGCCCCCACACGCAAGGTACCGGTAAAGGGCATGCTGTTACTGCCTACCTGCCCGGCATCGGCAAAGGCGGCCAGACCAAAACTTTTTAACAGACGCTGCCTGTATTCCACCGTCCCCGCATCCAGAGAGGTGCCACCAATGGCGTATTTGGTATGGCCATACTGTGGTCCAACGCCCTGCCAGCGATAACCACGCACCGTAGCACTTCCCCCCGCATACATGCGCTGATCAGGCGGAATGTCCCATGTGCCTGCGCCTTGAATACTGCCAATGGTCCCACGAAAAGCCAGAATGCTCCGCCCCGGACGGCTTATGCCCAGCCTGTGCAGGTCCACGTAAGTGGAGGCTGTGGCATTCATGATTGCAAAAAACGATGTACCCGCCCCCTTGCTGCCCAGAGAGACAGAGGGAGTCACGTTAATGCTTGCACGCACCCCATGCGTTGCAGGCTCTATGGGGTTGTCCACCCCGGTATTGTCATACATGCCCGAAAGTGGAGCCGAAAGAATGGTGTAACTGCGCGAAACACCAAACTGCTCGATTCTTTCCTGCTCAGCGGCAAGACCAAAATTACCGTTCCAGTTTTTGACCAGCGGGCGGGTTATGCCACCACGCAGCAGCAGCGCTGTCTGCCGGTAGGACCATAACAACTGCCGCAGTCCTTCTATGCGGGCATTCAGGTTCTGTTTGCTTTCCAGAAAGTCAGGCTTGAAAAAATCAGCATACACGTCATACCCCACCCCCTGCTGGGCAGACCCGCCAAGACCGGTAATCAGGGCTGTCAGGCGCAGACGTTCGGCATTGCCGAGCAGGTTGCTATGGGTCCACGTGGCCCCCACACGTGCGCCAAGATCCGTGGAATACCCAAGCTCGGCCCCAATGGAACGGCGCTTGCCTTCCTGGAAAGAAAAATCCAGCGGCATGGTGCCATTAACCGCCTTGCTGGAGGCATCCCTGACCGTCACGTTGGAAAAAACACCCAGAGTAGTCAGGTCCTGCCGTGCGGCCTCTATGCGGGAAGGCTGGTACAATTCCCCCTCATGCACACCCAGACGCCTGCGCACGAACGATTCATGCACCCGCCTGAGCCCTTCCATACTGATCCTGCCAATATCCAGTATGGGGCCGGGCACAACAGGGTACACAATATCCACCGTTCTGGTAGACGGACGCAGATAGGCCATCGGCTTGTCCACCTGTGCCAGAGCGTGCCCACTCTCGCGCAGGGCGTCCATCAGACGGCCCCCGGCAGCCAGCACATCCGCAGCTATGGCGGGCTGGCCTGTGTGCAGACCAAACGCTGCTTGCTGTTCCTGAGTAAGATGCGGCGCAACGCCGGTAGCACTTTCCACCAGCTTGACCGAGCCAAGATGGAAGAGCGGGCCTGTATCAACCTTAATGATAATATTTACCCTGTCATGCTCGGGAACGGCCCCAAGCCATGATGCCAGAGCACTGGACATGCCATCCATGGCAATACCCTGCCTGCCATTGCGGAGCATGATGCGCACAGTGCCGTTGTAATACCCGCAGCTTTCCAGCGCGCCGCGCAGGCGGTCATATTCATTCCGGACACGCCCGGCCAGTGCAAACGGCCCAACCGCCCGCGTGGATTGCAGGCTCAACAGGTCGGACGATGCCTTGAGCGCGGTATCCAGATCACTCTGCCCGGTTGAAGCAAGGTCTGTCACATAAGGCTGCGGATCTGCCGCATGCGCGCCACTGGCTAACACGCTCCATAGCGCCACTCCGACCAGAAGCCGATTCGCGGTACCAGTAAATCTGCCAAGTATGTTGTGGTTGTAAACGGCCACTCTGTCCTGTCTGTCTGTTACTGCATGAAAGCTATGTGGCCCGTTGTCCGGGCTTATTTTTACATGTTTCCCCCACTTACAACCATACCATGACAAAAATTGGGTATTCCGCCAAAAAAACCTTCTCACACGGTGGATTGTCCCCTCCCCCCTCTTCGCGGTATGAGAACGCATGTTTATGTGTTTCTTCCACATTACTGCCCGCTCCTTGGCCCATCCGGCCAGCCTCTGGCAGAAGCAGGACCATGCGCACCAAGCCTGACCAACCTACGCAGCCCCTGCCTCCGGGCACGTCTGCCACCGCCCCGATCTCTCCCCTTCCGTCATGGGTAGATATGCTGTTCCGCCGTGCGGGGCAGGCACGTTCGGCCATACGTCTGACAGGGCTGCTGGTGTGGGTGCCACTTTCCGTTGGGTTTGAGGCCTGCCTGTTACTCGTGCCCGGCACGGCCAAAATCCGGTGGACGCGCGTGATCTGGGGCGTGCTGTGCCGCATTATTGGCCTGCATATTACAGTCTGGGGAAAAAGGGTGGGCACGGTTGGGGGCATAAAGGCCCGCAGACGGGGCGAGCGTCCCGTTATTTATATTTCCAACCATATGTCCTGGCTGGACGTGCCCGTGCTGGGCACGTTGCTGCCCTCTGTTTTTGTGGCTAAGGGTGATATTGAAAAATGGCCGGTCATGGGGATTGTCTGCCATATTGGCCGCACTATTTTTGTCAGCCGACAGCGCAGCACCACCGGGCGCGAACGGGACCAGATGATCCAGCGTATGGTGAACGGAGACAATCTGATCCTCTTCCCCGAAGGGACATCCTCCGATGGCTCGCGCGTTCTGCCCTTCATGTCCGCTTTTTTCGCCATCGCCAAACTGCCCAAACTCAAGGAAGGCATGGACGCAAACCTGTTGCCCGTCACTTACGGACCCGGCATGGCACCGCTTATACAGCCTGTCTCCCTGGTCTATGATGAACTGGAAGGTCTGCCGGTCAGCCGGTTCCGCCGCCCTGTTTTTTCATGGTACGGGGATATGGATCTGGGCCCGCATCTCTGGCAGCTTTTGCAGTGGAAGCGCTCGCATGTGACCGTTGTGCTGCACGAACCTCTGGACCCAGACCTGTTCTCCAGTCGCAAGGCGCTGGCGCAGGCGGCATGGAAAGCCGTGGCCGATGGCTGTGCCGATCTGCGGCAGCACCGCGAGCCACGCGTTCAGCCCGGCCGGTTCAGCGCTGCTTCCCTGCCCGCCAATTTTTTGCCCGCACATGTCAAGAAAACAAAACTGCTGCTTGACAGAGCGGCCTCATTTTTTGCTTCATTGAAAAAGAGAACTTAACCCGCGCGACCGCCCCCAGGTGGCCTGCGCAGTGTTCACGGCGGGAGGCCACTCTGTCCGGCACGGCATGGCTCTTATGGCGCACCATTCCACCCCACGCCCCACCAAGCCGTGAGAAAAGAGGCTTGACCTGCGCCCCTGCTCGCCTGATGTCCTCTTTCCGCCGCATGGAATGGGCCAGCGGCAGAGCGGAGTGGCAGCCATTATGACCCGAACCCCCGACCAGACAGCACCATCACGCGCCTTGCATGTGATTACATGGGGCTGCCAGATGAACGTGTATGACAGTGCACGCATGGGGGATGTGCTGCGCCCGTTAGGCTACCAGCCGGTGGATACGCCCGACACGGCGGATATGATCATCCTCAACACCTGTCATATCCGTGACCGCGCGGCGGAAAAGGTCTTTTCCGAACTCGGGCGGCTGCGGCTGATCAAGGAGGCGCGCAAGGCGGAAGGCCAGCAGACCATTATTGCCGTGGCCGGATGTGTGGCGCAGGCCGAAGGGCAGGAAATTCTGGCCCGCGCACCGTATGTGGACATTGTTCTTGGCCCGCAGACATACCACCGCCTGCCAGAAATGGTGGCCCGCGCAGCCCGCGCAGGAAATGCCATTATCGAAACCGACTTCCCCACCGAGCAGAAATTTGACTTCCTGCCCGAAGCAGAAGCCCCGCAGACTCCGGGCAACTACACAGCCTTCCTGACCATTCAGGAGGGCTGCGACAAATTCTGCTCCTTTTGTGTGGTACCCTACACCCGTGGAGCAGAAAGCAGCCGCAGTGTGCAGTCCGTGCTGGCCGAAGCCCGCCGCATGGCCCAAAGTGGCGTGCGCGAAATCAGCCTGCTGGGGCAGAATGTCAACGCCTATCACGGCGAAGGCCCCGATGGCGCCGTATGGGACCTGACCCGTCTGGCCTATGCGCTGGCCGAAATCCCCGGTCTGTCCCGTATCCGCTACACCACATCCCACCCGCGGGACATGAACGATGCGCTGATCGCCGCCCACCGCGACCTGCCTGCACTCATGCCGTTCCTCCACCTGCCCGTACAGTCCGGCTCCGATCGCATTCTGCGCGCCATGAACCGTGGCCACACGGCAGATGAGTACCGCGATCTTGTGCACCGCCTGCGCGCTGTCAGGCCGGACCTTGCCCTGTCCTCCGACTTTATTATCGGCCATCCGGGCGAGACGGAGGAAGATTTTGAAGCCACCATGCAGCTTGTGCGGGATGTGGGGTTTGCGCTGGCCTATTCCTTTAAATACTCCCCCCGACCGGGCACCCCGGCTGCGGGCGCGCCCTTGCAGGTGCCCGAGGACGTAAAGGATGCCCGGCTGCAGGCCCTGCAAAAACTCCTGCGCGAACAGCAAGATGCGTTTAACGCATCCATGGTTGGCAAGACCGTGCCCGTCCTGTTTACTGGCAAGGGGCGCAAGCCCGGGCAGATTGCAGGGCGCTCACCCTGGCTCCAGCCGGTCCATGTGATCGGCCCTGACCGCCTGATCGGCCAGACGGTGCCAGTCCGCATAACAGAACGCCTGACAAACTCGCTGGGCGGTATTCTGGAAGAGGAGAATGTATACGCTTGAACACCACGCGCACGTCCCCCCCTCCTTCCGTCGCGGTTGCGGAGCTGGTTCAGCCTGTAACCCTGCAATTTGAAAATAATACGCTGCTCGCCCGACTGGTCGGAGACCACGACAGGCATCTGCGCTGCCTGGAAGAAGGGCTGGAAGTGGACGTCGCACGACGCGGCAACCGCATTTCCATCCGTGGTCTGCCAGAAACCGCATCCCTTGCCCGCACGACCCTGAGCCTGCTGTACCAGAAACTGGCAGCAGGCGAGACCATAGACATCAGCGCAGTAGAGGCGGCCATACGCATGTCCAAAGTGCATGAAAGCAGACCCACCCTCCCCCTGTCTGTTGCTCCGGCAACCCCCATTGCCAATCAGGACCCCACGCTGCCCGTTATCCGGCTGCGTCAGGGCAACATAGAACCCCGCTCCCCCGGACAGGCCAGCTACATGCGCACCCTTGCCAGCAGGGAACTTGTGTTTGGCATTGGCCCGGCGGGTACGGGCAAAACCTACCTTGCGGTCGCTCAGGCGGTTTCTCTCCTGCTGGCAGGCTCCATTGACCGGATCATTCTCTCCCGCCCCGCAGTGGAAGCCGGCGAGCGGCTTGGCTTTTTGCCCGGAGATATGAAGGACAAGATCGACCCCTACCTGCGCCCCCTCTACGACGCCCTGCATGACATGCTCCCCGGTGATCAGGTCATGCGCCGCATGAGTGCGGGCGAGATTGAGGTTGCCCCCCTTGCCTTCATGCGTGGGCGTACACTCTCGCACGCTTTTGTTATTCTGGACGAAGCCCAGAATACCACCATCGCGCAGATGAAGATGTTCCTTACCCGCCTTGGGCCGGGCTCCCGCATGGTTGTAACAGGGGATCTGACCCAGATTGACCTGCCGCATGATACGCCCTCGGGCCTGCAGGATGCGGTCGACACGCTTGAAAACGTCAAGGGAATTACCATTTGCCGTTTTGAAGCGGCTGATGTTGTGCGACACAAGCTGGTCGCGCGCATTATTGAAGCTTATGATGCAAAAACGACGACGGCTGATAAAAAAGGGCACTCCCGCCACAAGGGCCGTCAGGAGAACAATGGAACCGCGAAGTAGTCTTGGCCCTGTCCTGCCCCCGGACGTGGCCGACCCTGTGGATACGGACCCGTATCCAACAGGGTTTCATGATGCGTTGACACAGGACGGCCCGGATGTGCTGATCCGGGACGCACGCTGGCGCTCCTACGCCCCCGCACCCGAAAAAACCGTGCGTCGCGCTCTGGCGGCCTGCACGCACTATGGCCTTGAACCCGGCAGTGTTGTGCTGGCAAGCGACCGGGAGGTGCGGCGGCTTAATGGCAGGCACCGGGGCAAGTATAAACCAACCAATGTTCTGACCTTTGAACCCCCACCCGGCTATGGCGGGGGCGATATTATTCTGGCACTGGAAACGGTTGTACGCGAAGCGCGCAAGGCAGGGCGACCGGTCAGCCACCATCTGGCGCATCTGGTTGTGCATGGCAGCCTGCATCTGGCTGGCTATGACCACCACCATCCGGGTGATGCACGGGAAATGGAAATGCTGGAATCCCGCCTGCTTTCCCGCATGAAAGTGCCTAACCCGTGGAAAACCCGGTCATGAGCGAGCACGACACTTCAGCCGAACGGGCGGAGCCTTCCGGACGTGGCCTGTTTTCGTTTTTTCATCGCAAAAAACCGACAGGCGGATTGCGCAGTTCCATCGCCGCTCTTGTGCAGCAGGCCGCTGAAGCGGGGGATGAGAGCGCAGCAGATGGTGAAAAGCCAGAACTCGACCGGCAGGAACGCGCGCTGATCGCCAATATCCTGCGCCTGCGCAACATTTCGGCCGATGATGTAATGGTGCCCAGAGCCGATATTGTGGCCATGCCGGTCTCCATCAGTCTGGACGAGGCACTGGCCATGATGCGACGAGAAAACCACTCGCGCATGCCCGTGTACCGCGACCAGCTTGATGACATTGTCGGCATGATCCACGTAAAGGACCTTATTGCCTACGTAGGCACCAGCGAGGCCTTCAATCTGGAACCCCTGCTCCGCCAGCCCCTGTTTATTGCCCCGCAGATTCCCGTACTGGACCTGCTGCTGCAAATGCGTCAGCGCCACATGCACCTTGCCCTCGTTATTGACGAATATGGGGGCATTGACGGTCTGGTAACGATTGAAGACCTGATCGAAACCATTGTGGGCGACATTTCCGACGAGCATGACGAACCCGAAGCGGTGCTGATCACCCCCCGCCCCGATGGGTCGTATGACGTGGATGCCCGCTGCCCGGTGGAAGAATTCGAGCAGAAGATAGGTCCGATTCTGACCGAAAGCGAAAAAGAAGCCGAAATCGAGACCATTGGCGGCCTTGTTTTTCGTATGGCCGGGCATGTACCCGCACGCGGCGAGGTGCTGACGCACGAAAACGGCTATCTGTTCCGCGTGCTGGATGCAGATGCACGGCATATCCGCCGTGTACGGGTGCGCAGGCTGGGCAGCGAGGGGGAAAACGCCTCCAATCCACAGGCTCTGGCAGGGCAGACTGCAACAACAGGTTGACGGCGGTTCTTTCTGCCGCCATCCCTGTTCGCAGCATTATGGTCCATTGATCGGGAAGGCTTGGTTCCTCATGTCCTTTACACGTCGTTCTTTTCTTGTCGCCACGGGCGCGGTTCTCACCGCCAGTTCACTCTCTGGACTGGCCTTTGCTGCCGATGTAGCAGATACGCGCTTTACCCCGCGCGTGCTGGGCAACCCCAACGCCAAGGTGGTGGTGGAGGAATGGTTCTCCCTGACCTGCATCCACTGCGCGCATTTTGCTGAAGAAACCTTCCCGCAGATCAAGAAAAACCTGATTGATACAGGCAAAATCCGTTACGTTTTTCATGACTTCCCCACCGACCAGCTTGCAACGCTTGCCGCCATGGTCGCCCGCACCCTGCCCGAAGAACGATACGAACCCTTCTGCTCGGCCGTGCTTTCCAGTCTGGACCGCTGGGCGTACAATAACGAAGTCGACCACAAGGCCGAGCTGCAGAAAATGGCGGCCTTTGCTGGCATGCCCGCCGAAACATTTGACAAAGCGGTAACGGACCAGAAGCTGCTCCAGTTCATCATGACCGAACAGAGCGAGGCACAGGACAAATACAGCATTGAGTCCACTCCCACCTTCCGCTTCAACAACAAGGAGCAGGTGTCCAGCGCCCTCTCCTACGACGACTTTGTTAAATATCTGACCAAGGCAAACTGACTGTTTTTTTAACAGTCAGCCTATCCGACCAGAAAAACACAGATCTGTATGACGGTTCGTTTTGTTCGCCTCCGTATTGTGGGGTTTAAAAGCTTTGCCGACCCCATAACCGTGGAACTGCTCCCCGGTCTGACCGGCGTTGTAGGTCCTAACGGATGCGGCAAATCCAACGTGGTGGAAGCGCTCCGTTGGGTTATGGGGGAATCCTCCGCCCGTTCCCTGCGCGGGGGAGAAATGGATGACCTTATTTTTGCTGGCACAGCCGGGCGTCCCGCCCGCTCGCTGGCGGAAGTCACCGTAACGCTGGAAGGCACAAAAGGCTTTGGCCCCGCAGCCTTTGCCGATCTGGACGAACTCCAGATTACCCGCAGGGCCGAACGTGGTGCGGGTAGCGATTACCGCATTAACGGTCGTCCCGTCCGCGCAAGGGATGTGCAGACCCTGTTTGCCGATCTGGCATCTGGTGCGCGCTCCTCCGCCATGGTCAGTCAGGGCCGGGTGGCCATGCTGGTCGGTGCCCGCCCGGAAGAGCGGCGCAGTATTCTGGAAGAAGCCGCGGGCATTACCGGCCTGCATGCCCGCAGGCACGAAGCCGAGATCAAGCTCCGCGCGACTGAAGGCAACCTGACCCGCGCCGAAGACCGCCGCGTGCAGTTGACCGAGCGGCTGAGCGGTCTGGCCGAACAATCACGCGAGGCCACGCGCTACCGCGAAATTTCCGCAGCCCTGCGGGAGGCGGAAACCGAACTGCTGGCAGTCCTGCACGCGCGGGCCAGACTGGCCGTGGAGCGTGCGGCAAGTGCCACCGTGCAGGCGCGCAAAACCCTGAGTGAGCATGAAGAGGCCGCAGAAACCGCTGTTCTGGCCGAATTTGAAGCCACCAAAGCTCTGCCAACCCTGCGTGAAAAAGCCGATTCCGCCCGCACGGCGCTGGAGCGCTGCCGCGTTCTGGCTGAAGGCGTAGTCAAGGAGGAAGAACGCGCCGCAGCTCAGGCGCAGGCCGCAGCCGAACTGCTGCAACAGCACGAGGCCGATGCCCTGGCCGCACACACCCGCCTGCAGGACGTGCTGGACACGCTCGAACGCGTTAAGGCGGATATGGCCGAAGCGCTGGTAGCCCGGACGTCCCTCCCCAGCCGCACAGCCGATGTCGAGCAGCAGATACAGCAGCTAAACGCCCAGCAGGCTGAAACCGAGCAGACCCTTGCCAGCCTGACAGCAGAACTGAACGCCGCCCGCGCGGGCAAGGAGCGGGCCGAAGACAGCCTGAACAATGCCCGCACACGGCACGACCGGGTAGCTCTCGCGCTCAACACCATTCAGGCCGAACTGGCGGAGCTGGAAAGCCAGCTCCCCTCCGTGCAGGCACTGGCTATGGCACAGGAACAGGCAGAGCAGGCCACACAGGCCCAGCAGGCCGCCAAAGCCGCGCAGGAGGAAGTCGAGCGCCTTTGCGCCCAGTGTAATATTGACCTCTCCATTGCCAAAAACAATGCACAGGCCGCACAGGCCGCTCACAACGAACAACAAAAAGCCCTGCAACAGGCCCGCCAGCGCCTGACTGCCCTGCGGGCTGAACTGCATGGAGCAGAAAAGCGCCATGCCGAAGCACTGGAGGCTCTTATCAGCCCCGACGTGCTGGATGCACTCCAAACCAGCAGCCAGCAGGCAGCAGCCACACTGGAGCAGGCCACGCAGGCACAGGAAAAAGCCGAGGCCGAACGCCGTGCCGCCAGCACGGCCTTTACCGAGGCCAGCCGCACGGCACAGGAGGCTGAAGCACACCAGCGCAGTGCAGCCGAAGCCCTGCGCACGGCCAGCACCACGCAGCAACGCGCGCAGCACGAAGCACAGACCCTTACACGGGAGCTGGACAAGGTTCGGGCCGAAACCATTGCCGACACTGTTCTGGACAGCGCCAGACAGGCCCGCATCCAGCAGGAAAATGCTCTGGCCCAGACCGGGGCCGAGCTGGAGCAGGCCGAACACACGCTGAGTACACATAAAGCCCGGTACACAACGGCCCAAGACCAGCAGACCATACTCCAGACCGAACTCACCCGCCTGCAGGCTCAGGCCGAAGGGCTGGATCAGGCTCTGGGGCAGGAGAGCGCAGCCGCGGAAAACCCGGTTTCCGCCCGGATTAGCGTTCCCGAAGAGTACGAAAATGCTCTGGCGGCTGCTCTGGCAGAAGGACTGGATGCACCCGCGGCAACCAATACCCCCCAAGGCTGGCTGCACCTCCCGCCTGAGAGCCTGCCTCCCCTGCCCGGTGGCGCACAGCCGCTCAGAAACCATATTACCGCGCCGCCGGAACTGGACCGGGTTCTGCTCTCCAGCGGCCTGCTCCTCGATGGTGCGGATGGGCGCGCGCTTCAGGCCTTGCTGGCTCCCGGACAATGCCTGGTATCCACCGCAGGAGACCTGTGGCGATGGGACGGATTTTATACCCGGTCAGGGGAAAGCAGCACGGCTGCCCGCAGGCTGGCCCAACGCCGTATTCTGCGTGAAACCCAAAGCCGCCTGAACATATTGCAAGCTGACCTGCCCGCCATACAGGCGAGTGTTGCAAACTGCGCGGCCGCCTTACAGGCTCATGAGGACCTGCTCAAACAACTCCGCAGCAGCCGCCACATGCAGGAACAGGCCCTCCAAAAAGCCCGCGCGCATGAGACCGAAACAGAGCGCCGCCACGCCTCCTACCGCGCAAGGCTGGATGCCATACTCCCCCAGCATGAGCGCGCACAGGCGGCTCTGGCCGAAGCCGAAGCCACACTCAGCAGCGCCCGGCTTGCACATGAGAGCCTGCCATCCCTGCAGGATACCCAAAACGCCCTTGCCACCACGCGCGACAGAAACGCTGCGGCACAAACGGCCGAACAGCAGGCTCACACAACCTTCAAACAGACACAGGCCGCCCTGCAAACCGCACGCGACAAGCTGGCCCGCGCCGAACAGCAGCATGCTTCCGCCACAACCCGGCTGGAGACGCTCACCCCCGAGCTTGAGCGCCTGCGCCACAATCTGGCAACGGAATCCACGACCGTTACGGAAATGGAAGATAGGCTGACCTCTGCCCAATCCATGCAGCAGACCCGGAATGCCCTGCATGAAGCGCAGGAAAAGCTGAACGCCGCCAACACAGCTCTGCAGGCTGCAACACAGACCACCTTGCACGCCGATGAACAGATGGCTGCAACCGCGCAGGCCAACCGCATATTACAGGAGCAGGCCCTTACCCTGCGCAGTCGTCTGGCAGGACTGACCCCACGGCAGGCAGAACTGCATACCGACCATGCGGACACCCAACAAAGCCTGCTGACGGCTCAGGCTGCGCTGGATACCGCCTGCGCCGCAGTGCCGGAAGATGCACCGGCCAGACTGGACAACCTGAACGCCCAGAAGGCCGACCTGCTGAGCAGGCTTGACGCCGCGCGTGAACTTCGTGCCGCCCTGCAAGCTGAATCCACCACGCTGGCAGAACGGATTAGTGCGCTCAACACCGCACAGGCCGAGTGGAGCGCGCGTGAAGACCTTGCCCGGACAGACACCACAAATGCCCTCCAGCGGCTGGAAACCGCACGGGCCAACCACAACAAGGTGGCCGAACTCCCCACTGCGGCACAGCAGCAAAAAGCCAGCACACTGGCAGCGCTGGAAGATGCAGAGGAGCACTTTATGCAGGCCGACCGCCTGCGGGCCGAAGCCGAAGCCGCCCTGACCGCCGCCCATGAACTGCGCCGCAAAACAGAGGGAGAACTGGCCACAGCACGTGAAAACCTGCTTAAGGCAGAAGGCAAGAGCGAGCAGGCCCATGCCATTCTGGACCAGTTGCTGGCAGAAACACCTGCCCCGCCCAGACAACCCGTTTCCGACCTGACAGAAGGGGCCGAAACCTCCCTGCGCCGCAAGATTGCCCGCCTGACCCGTGAACGCGACGATATGGGGCCGGTCAACCTGCGGGCCGAACTGGAGGCGGAGGAAGCCTCCACTCAGGCCCAGACCCTTGGGGCCGAAATGAACGATCTGGAGGAGGCCATAAACCGCCTGCGGGGTTCCATAGGTTCGCTTAACAAGGAAGGGCGTGAGCGGCTTATGGCGGTGTTCACACAGGTGGACCAGCATTTTCAGTCCCTTTTTACCCGCATGTTCGGTGGTGGCCGCGCCCATCTGGGCCTTGTCGGGAGTGATGACCCGCTTGAAGCCGGGCTGGAAATCTATGCGCAGCCACCGGGCAAGAAACTGGCCACACTGTCGCTCCTGTCCGGAGGTGAACAAGCTTTAACCGCGCTTTCCTTGATTTTTGCCGTGTTCCGCTGTAACCCTGCTCCGATATGCGTACTGGACGAAGTGGATGCCCCACTGGATGACGCCAATGTAGGCCGCTTTAGCGCCCTGCTCGGCGACATGGTTGCAGAAGCCGGTACGCGTTTTCTGGTCGTGACACACCACCAGCTCACCATGGCCCATATGGACCAGCTTTTTGGTGTAACCATGCAGGAACGCGGGGTAAGCCGCGTTCTTTCTGTTGATCTGGCTAAAGCGGCCTCCATGGTCGGTCAGAAGGACAAGGAACCCACTGATGTCACATCCTGAAAAGGGAGCTGACATGTCTGTTTGCTGCGGAACCACCACCTCGCACAGGTGTTTGAAAAAAAATGCCGTTGCGGCAACCCTGTGCGTGGCATCCGTAGCCGTGCTGGCCATCCACCACACCAAGACCAGTGGTATTATGGCGCGCATTCACCACGGACTTATTGTCTGTGCCAGCAACACAGGCACACAAAGCGTTGCACAGGCCGCGACCATTTCCTCCATGGAACGGCCCGCCATGGTGCGCCTTGGCCTGACCAGCGGCACGGATGGACAGGTTGCGGTAGAGCCGGGCAGCAGTACGCTTGCCACCGTTCTGGACTCCGCCAGGCATTCCAACACCCTGCTGATGCTCGACCTGCATGGGACTGACCCCAAAGAAGTGGCGCATGAGGTCAGTAAGGCCCATATGCGTGACCGGGTCATTTTTGTGCCAGCCGACTACAAAAGCACCGCTGCGGCCCTAAAAGCCGATTCCAAGGTTATGGTGGCCATTCCCATAAGCTCCGAGCGGGACGCCTATAACGCGCATCGCATGGCTGGACGCCACCCTTACGCGGCCTACCTTCCCTCCTCTGCTGCACCCAGTCTGTTCTCTCTGGTTCACCGCGATGCCGAGGCCATTATTACAGATACCCCTTCGGCCAAAATATCTACGACGGATTTTCTGGCAAACAGGCCGGTTGATATCGTTATTACCCACCAGCCTTACCAGTTGACCACCTCCCTTGCCGTAACCGGGTCTTCCACCACCCATTCCGAATAACACCTGACTCTGCGCCTGTTGCGCCCTGCAAAACTGCATGGCTGATCGGGTTGAAGCTGAGAGGCTCCCAACAAAAAACCCCTGCCCTTTTCGCAAGAGCAGGGGTTTTCAGCCCGTATAAGGCAACCCGCTTACGCGGGAAGCATGGAGCCTGTTTCAATAAACCGCTGGTGCCAGGACAGGGCTTCGGTCAGCAGATGGGGTGTATGCTTGCCAAAGGAATCCTTGCACGCACGGTCCAGATAGTCCTGCAGCATCGGACGGTAATCGGGATGTGCGCATTTTTTGATAATGGTCTGAGCGCGCTTGACGGGTGAAAGCCCGCGAAGATCGGCCAGCCCCTGCTCGGTCACAAAAATCTGGGTATCCTGCATGATATGGTCCACATGAGCCGCCATGGGCACAATGGCCGATATCTTACCGCCCTTGGCTGTGGACGGTGACAGGAAGATGGACAGATAAGCGTTACGGGCAAAATCCCCCGAGCCACCAATACCGTTCATCATTTTCGAACCCATGACACGGGTGGAATTGACGTTACCGTAAATATCCGCCTCGATCATGCCGTTCATGGCAATACAGCCCAACTGGCGGATAACGCCCGTGCTGTTGCTGATGTCCTGCTGACGCAGGATGATCTTGGAGCGGAAGAAGTCCATTCGGTTGTTGATCTCTTCCGCCGCTTCAGGGCTCAGAGAAAACGATGTCGCCGAGGCAATGCGCATACGCCCCGAATCCAGCATGGCAAGCATGCCATCCTGAATAACTTCGCTAAAACCAACCAGATTTTCAAATGGCCCTTCATTCAGGCCGTCAAGCACAGCATTGGCTACGTTGCCAACACCGGACTGCAACGGCAGCAGGGAGGGCGGCAGGCGGTTCTGTTTGACTTCATGCTCAAAAAAATCAAGCAGGTAGCCCGCAATGGCCTTGGCTGTACCATCTGGCGCGGCGAATGGTGCGTTACGGTCGCTGTCATTCGTACGGACAATGGCCTGAATCTTGCCCGGATCAACCTTGAGGAACGTGCGGCCAATGCGCTGGTCCGCACGGGAGAGCGGAATAATATCACGCGGGGCGGCACCATAGCTGTTGCCATCCCAGACGTCATGCGTACCTTCCAGCTCCGGATTCTGCCATTCGTTGACTTCGATGATGACCTTGTCAGCCAGATCAAGAAAAGCCTGCGAATTGCCAACAGAGGAGGTCGGTACAATGCCGCCTTCTTCCGTAATGGCTGTAGCTTCCACCACGGCAACATCGAACTTGCCGTAATTGCCCTGGCATGCGCGCAGAGCCACCTGCCCGAGATGGTTATCAAAATAATCCGTCTCGCCAGCATTAATGCGGTTGCGCATGGCCGGATCGGTATTGAACGGAGAGCGGAAGGAAACACCATTAACCTTGCCCAGCTCGCCATCAAGCTGCGGGCCGGTGGATGCGCCCGTAATCAGGCTGATCCGGTGTTCCTGCCCATTGTTATGGGCAGCTTCCATCTGCTGGGCCAGGGCCATGGGCACGGCCTTGGGGTAGCCTGCGCCAGTAAAACCACTGGTGCCCACTACGTCACCGTTTCGGATCAGCTTTGCCGCGGCCTCTGCCGGGCAAACCTTGCTACGCAGCGCGACGTTCCGAATGCGCTCTGTCATGAGAGGCCTTCCTGTTTTTTCTTCTCAAACTGTTCCGAACATACAAAAGCTGCAAATCACCCCAGAGTTCCTGCGTCACGCTCCAATCGGGAGCCATGCGCCACCAGACTGTGGCTCTGCCCTGCCTTTGCATTTTCAGGCTTGTTTCCGCCCCTGAAAGTTCTTGCACCCTATGCTTAAACAGAAGCTTCTGGCGCGTCACATACTTGTGCATGCGTATGATCCCTTCAAAAAAAACTTGCCAGCACCGTTCCTGTTTTCGCTCGAAAAGCCTACATGAAGGTTAGGAAAGAACGGGTAGGGATGGCATGTTCACGGATACCAGGCATGACGAAAACGTGAAGAACGCAATGCGCAAAGGACTCCGCATTGTGGGCGATGTGCATGGTGATCTGGAAGCATTCCGCCATGCCGTGGCCACGGATCGTTTTATCATCCAGCTGGGTGATCTGGTGGATTACGGGCCAGACAGCGCAGGTGTGCTGCGCCTGATGTTACAGGTCCAGCGCGAAGGGCGCGGGCTGTTCCTGATTGGCAACCACGACCGCAAGCTGGGTCGTGCGCTTATGGGCAAGAAGCTCCGCTCCTCCCCTCATCTGGACGAAACGCTGGCCCAGCTGACTGCGCCAGATAACGCGGATGTCCTGCATGACGTGCTCCCCGCGCTGGAACAGGCTCCGGCGTGGCTGGTCATGGGGCGGACAGTTTTTGTGCATGGCGCGTTTGAGCCACACATGCTGAACGAACCCCCGCCACCACCGCTTGGACGCGTGACCTACCTGCTCTCCCGCGCTTTGTTTGGTGAAACCACGAGCCGCATACAGGCCGATGGCTACCCGGAACGCACGCTCAACTGGGTCAACCATATTCCCGACGGCTATACAGTTTACTGTGGACATGACCAGCGTTCGACCAATGGCTGCCCCCTGACCATACCCGGCCGGGCTGGTGGGCGCGCCATATTTGTAGATACGGGCGCAGGGAAAGGCGGACATCTGGCTTGGGTGGATCTGCCTTACCCGCCTGTGGAAGAAAATTTTTTTGTCTGTTAACGTCCGGGCGTTACGCATTTATAACGCTCCTATAATGTTCTTTCCCAGCAGCCAGAGACCTTGATCACCGTGACAAATCAGCCGTGCCCCCCGGAAGCCCTGCAGGACCTCCGCCGCAGCATAGACAATATTGACGCAGCTCTTGTAGCCATGCTGGCGGAACGCTTCCGCTGCACCAAGGCAGTGGGAGCACTCAAGGCCCTCCACAAGCTCCCTCCCGCAGACCCTGCGCGTGAGACTCAGCAGATCGCGCGCCTGCGCCACCTTGCCGAAGACGCACATCTTGACCCTGACTTTGCGGAGAAATTCCTCAACTTCATCATCCATGAGGTGATCCGCCACCATGAAGCCATTGCGCTTGAAGCAGCCCCTCCCCCCGTATCCCCATAACATCATGTGATTTTATGCCTGCTCTCCCCACACCCCGCTGCCTGATTCTGCTCCGTCATGCGGAAGCGGTTACGCCTGATCCGGGCAATTTTTCCACCGCGTCAGACATGCAGCGCCCCTTGACCCATGATGGTCAATGCGCCGCCATACGGTGCGGGATATGGCTCCACCAAAACGGACTGCTCCCCGATGTGGTTCTGTGCAGCCCGGCGGCAAGAACGCAGCAAACCCTTTCTGGCATACAGAGCGCCCTCCCTCCTTCCAGCGCAGATACCGTATTTTTGTGCCCCGAAATATACGAAGCCAACCTTGATACCCTGATCAGAGTGCTCAGACAGGCTCCCCCACAGGCTCGCACCGTTCTGCTGGTCGGGCACAATCCCGGCATTTCAGAGTTTGCACGCTGGCTGGATAGCGGGAACGAAATGCTCGATCAGGGATTCGCTCCGGCTTCACTTGCGGTCTTCGAGATGATTGGCAGCGACCTTGTTCCAGACCAGACCACTTGGGCAAACTGTGACGATCTGAGCCTCACTTTGCACACATTCACGCGACCCTGAGAGAAAAAACCCCGGTTTTCCGCCGTTGTGCGCGCGTGATAACGCGCGGTTTATCAGGATGAACCTTTTTGTTTGCTCCTGAATGGGAGACAACAGTCAAACAGCAGGCCGCAGCCGCGACCGTGACCCCATTATGCAAAAGGAAACACCATGAGCGTGTCGCAGAACGAGGGTAAGCAGTCCACCGCTACCATTTCGATCGGTGGCAAAACCGCCGAGATGCCCGTACTTTCTGGCAATCTTGGGCCGGATGTTATTGATATTCGTAAGCTGCCCTCAGAACTGGGCGTGTTCACGTTTGACCCCGGTTACGGCGAAACGGCCTCCTGCAACAGCAAGATCACCTTTATTGATGGTGATAAAGGTATTCTGCTACACCGTGGCTACCCTATTGCCCAGTTGGCGGAAAACGCTTCCTACGAAGAGGTGATCTATCTCCTGCTCAATGGCGAACTGCCCGACAAGGCGCAGTACGATGCTTTTTCCACCACGCTGACAAACCACACCCTGCTCCATGAGCAGATCCGCAACTTCTTTAATGGGTTTCGGCGCGATGCCCACCCCATGGCCATTCTGTGTGGCACGGTTGGTGCTCTTTCCGCCTTTTACCCCGATGCCAGCGACATCGCCATTCCTGCAAACCGCGATCTGGCGGCTATGCGTCTGATCGCCAAAATCCCGACCATTGCGGCCTGGGCCTACAAATATACACAGGGCGACGCCTTTATTTACCCGCGTAATGACCTGAACTACGCGGAAAACTTTTTGTCCATGATGTTCGCACGCATGTCCGAACCCTATAAGGTCAACCCTGTTCTGGCCCGCGCCATGAACCGGATCCTGATCCTGCATGCAGATCATGAGCAGAATGCTTCCACCTCCACCGTGCGTCTGGCGGGGTCCACTGGGGCCAACCCGTTCGCCTGTATTGCCGCAGGCATTGCCGCCCTGTGGGGACCCGCTCATGGCGGAGCCAACGAAGCCGTGCTGAAAATGCTGGCCCATATTGGTAAAAAAGAAAATATTCCTGCCTTTATCGCTCAGGTCAAAGACAAGAACAGCGGCGTCAAGCTTATGGGCTTTGGCCACCGTGTTTACAAAAACTTCGATCCACGCGCCAAAATCATGCAGCAGACCTGCCATGAAGTTCTTAAAGAACTGGGCATCAAGGATGATCCACTGCTTGATCTGGCAGTCGAGCTGGAAAACATTGCACTCAGCGACGACTACTTTGTGCAGCGTAAACTCTATCCCAACGTGGATTTCTATTCCGGCATTATCCTCAAGGCCATGGGCATTCCCACCAGCATGTTCACCGTGCTGTTCGCCGTTGCCCGGACCACCGGCTGGGTAAGCCAGTGGAAGGAAATGATCGAGGAACCAGGCCAGCGTATCAGCCGTCCCCGCCAGTTGTATCTGGGCGCAACGGAACGGGATTTTGTACCCTTCAGCAAACGCTAAAAGCTGATTATCCTGCTTATTTGTAAAAACTGGCCCGTGGCAACACGGGCCAGTTTTTTTGTTCATAACAGAAACCAGACAAGCACCGGGCCGTTATGAACTGCAAACCATAAAAAAAGCGGATGCTCATTTGACCATGAGCATCCGCCAGAACTGCTGTGTGCTGTCGGCCAGCCAAACGGCTGGTTACACGCGATGACCTAGCCGCAGTTGCACCCGGCTGTCGGGCCATCATCCTTGCGTACCATATGATGGTCAATCCATTCGGAAACCAGCATGCGCGCTTCGCTCAAAGACGATTCGGGGTGGTGGATACGGTAAAGAGTAGTGCAGGCGTTAAACGCGGCAACATCCGCTGTACCCACTTCGCGTAGTTCTGTGTAAGCCGTGATGACGGCCCGCTCGCATTTCCGTGCGATCCGACTTGCTTCCATAGCCACGACATTCACCTTCAACTGATAACCAATCTCAACTGCGGTTATTAGACGCCACATCCTGCTTCAAAGCAAGGATTAAGTTCTATTTTACTTTACACATAAAATCACAACCTGCTTATGTCTGATGTTTTTCTATGTCGCGCATAAATCATCCTTTTTCCGGCCAGAACTGCGCAGCAAATCACATATACAGGCAGATGAGGCATGGATTTTCGGCCCGGCTAGGGGTATGCCAATCCAACTTTAACCACCATAACTTCAAGGAATCTGCCATGATGTCGCCAGCAGGCATTGTCTCTCCCACTGGAGAGTCCAGCGAATGGGATCGTGACGCCGCCCTTACCACCGCACGCCTGCTGCTTGAAATCAAGGCAGTCAATTTTCGCCCTGAAGACCCCTATACCCTGACATCTGGCTGGAAATCCCCTGTTTATATTGATTGCCGCCGGATTATCTTTTTCCCCCGTGCCCGCGCAAAAATTGTGGAACTGGGTGTAGAAAAAATTGGCCGCCACGTTGGTTACGAAAGTCTGGAGGCCATTGTAGGGGGCGAAACAGCCGGTATTCCATTTGCCGCATGGATGGCCGACCGCATGCTGCTGCCCATGGCCTATGTACGCAAAAAACCCAAAGGTTTTGGCCGCAATGCCCAGATTGAAGGCGATGTGCCCGAAAACATGCGGACCCTGCTGGTGGAAGACCTGACCACGGATGGCGCATCCAAGGTACAGTTTGCCAACGCCCTGCGTAACGCAGGTGCCATTGTGAACCATGCCTTTGTCGTCTTCTACTATGGCGTTTTTCCTGGCGCGCAGCAGACACTGACAGACATGAACGTGGCCCTGCACTCCCTGTGCACATGGTGGGATGTGCTTGAAGCCTGCGCCAGCCGTCCTTATTTCTCTGAAGAAGCGGCATCCGAAGTCCGTCGCTTTCTGGAAGACCCCTGTGGCTGGTCCGCCCGCCGTGGTGGCGTAGGCAGCCTGGAAGAAGCGGCCGCATTCAAGGCACGCAAGGACAAATAACCCCGTGCAGACGACTGGCCCCGCACTGACTGGTCCCTACCGTGTTCTGGCGTTTGATTCAGGCATTGGTGGATTGGGCATCGTGCGGGCCATTCGGGCCTATGCGCCTTCGGTCAGGGTAGACTATCTGGCCGATACTGCCGTTTTTCCTTACGGCGAGCAGGATGATGCGCTCCTGATCCAACGCATTATTTCCCTTCTTTCCCACGCTGTTGCGCGCCTGCGGCCACAGGCGGTTGTCATTGCCTGTAACACGGCCAGCACTCTGGCGCTGGACGCGTTGCGCACCACCTGCCCCAGCCTGCCGTTTATTGGCTGTGTGCCTCCCATCCGCTGGGCCGCACGCCAGACAGAAACCGGCGTAATCGGCCTGCTGGCCACCCGAGCAACCATCCGCCGCCCGTACCTCTCCCGCCTGCACACGCTATACGCGCCGGAATGCACATTGATCGCACACGCAGCCCCGCATCTGGCAAGCTATGCCGAGCAGGTTTTTCGGGGCCGTTCCGTACCCGATGACCTTGTTTATAAAGATATTGAAGGTCTGCTCAGCCACCCGGACTCTGCACGGCTCGATGCCGTGGGTCTGGGATGCACGCACTACACCTTCATGCTTGACCATCTGCGCAGAATAACACCATCAGGCATAATATGGCTGGACCCGGCGCAGGCCGTTGCGCGGCAGACCTGCACGGTTTTGCAAGCCCGGCCCCCTTTACCCAGCCCAGACACACAACCAGAGCAGGCATGGTTTACGGCCATCCCGACTGATGCTGATGCCCTGAACGCGCATCTACCAGCTTTTGGCTTTAACCAGATCACCCTATGGCCCGAACTGGCAAGTCAGCCGCGCGCCCGCACCGCCTGAACACGGGCCAGTGGGAGCGGGCTGGAAAAGCCGCCCCGGCACGACACCAGCATCTTTGCCAGAACGGCTACAAACCAGCCTAGCTGGCGCGGCTGGCGGAATAGCTCGCGGTTTCAAGTAGCAAAGCTTTAAGGTCGCTATCAGGAAAGCCCTGCAACGCCTGACGGGCTAATGCAGCGTATTCTTCCGCCTTGGCCAACGTAACGCCAATTGCATTGGTCCGGGCAATAAGGGCCAGTGCGGCATCCAGATCTTCCGGCTGCTGTTCGCACTCCTCAATCACACGCCGCCAGAATACGCGGTCCTGCTCGCTACCAGCCTCGTACGCTGCCAGCACTGGCAGCGTGACCTTGCCCTCCTTGAAGTCGTCCCCGACCTCCTTGCCCAGCACAGCCTGATCCGCCGAGTAGTCCAGAGCATCATCCACCAGCTGGAACGCCATGCCCAGATTAGCACCGTAAACACGCAGAGCCTCACGCTCGGCAGGGGTAACATCCCCTATAATGGCACCAGATTCACATGCAGCCGCGAACAGCGCCGCTGTTTTGCCATAAATAACCTGAAGATACTGTTCAACAGAGGTGGAAAGATCGTTCTGCGTGGTCATCTGCATAACCTCGCCTTCCGCCAGTGTAGCCGATGCAGCAGAGAGAATCGCCATGACATCCAGCGAGGCATCAGCCGTCAGAATCTGGAACGACCGGGCAAACAGGAAGTCCCCCACCAGAACGGACGCCTTGTTGCCAAAAATAGCGTTGGCGCTGGCCAGACCACGCCGCAACTGGCTATCGTCCACAACATCATCATGCAGCAGTGTTGCTGTATGAATGAACTCGACACAGGCGGCAATTTCCACATGCCGCATGCGCCCGTCCTGATTGTTGTAACCACACAGCCGCGCAGAGGCGAGTGTCAGCAATGGCCGCAACCTCTTGCCGCCTGCGGCTACAAGATGCGCAGCTAACTGCGGAATAAGCGCTACGGAACTTTGCATGCGGTCCACAATGACCTGATTGCATGCCTGCATATCCGCAGCGAGATAATCAGCCAGCGCCTTAAGGCCAGCTTCCCCTGGTTTACTCACAGAAACTCCAGATCCATCCTGGCTCGCGGCACTGTCCATTTCTGACAGACTGACTGCAACACCCAAATGCTATTCCCCCAGCCTCGGGATGAGTTGACGTCCTCTTATATGCGAGGCACCTGAAAAACGGTCAAGCACCAACACATTCAAGCCAGCCAGATACAGCGATGCAACAAGCTCCATCAACCCACATTCCTACGACCTCACATGGTACCCTTTTGCGTGGACGTATCGCTTACAGCCAGTTCCAGCAAGGCTACCGTACAGGGCTTGAGCCCATTCTTATGGCCGCAGCCGTACCCGCACGTCCGGGCCAGCATGCGCTCGAAATCGGCTGTGGAGCCGGTGCAGGGCTGTTATGCCTGATGCACCGCGTACCTGACCTGCACGGAACAGGAGTGGAGAAAGACTCCGAAACGGCGGCACTGGCCCGCACCAACCTGCTGGCGAACAAAAAAGAGCAAGCTTCAGTAATTACAGCATCTTTCCCCGATGATGTGTCCGGGCTCCTGCGGTTTGACCATTGCATGGCCAACCCACCATGGCACGCCCCCACAGGCACAGCCTCCCCCGAGCCACGCCGGGATCTTGCCCGCAGGATGGACATTCAGACCCTGCCTCTCTGGATTAAAGGGGCGGCCGCCATGCTGCGCCACAAAGGCAGCCTGACACTCGCACTCCCCACAGCCCTGACCGACAGGGCCACAACCGAACTGAGCGCTCATGGCTTTGGAGGTGTAACCCTTTATCCCTTCTGGCCCAAAACAGGCCGGGAGGCGCGTATCCTGCTCATTCAGGCCAAACTGGGCGTTAAAAGCCCCGCCCGTGTGCTGTCTGGCCTGACATTGCACGAGGCGGACGGAGCCTTTACCCCACAAGCGCGCGATGTGCTGGAAAACGGCACAGCCCTGCCGGGCCTTTAAACCCGCTTCCCCCCTCCTCCCTGATATTACGAGAAAACAGAGCTTTCAAACGCCTCTTCCCATGTCCCCAGAGTGGAGGCGCGGCTGTATTCGGTCGCGCGGTTTTCAAAGAAATTGGCGTGTTCGACCGCATTCAGCATATCGTCCAGCCAGGGCAGCGGGTTTGTCGTCGTGTTGTAAACCGGGTCCAGCCCAAGCTGGGTCAGGCGGCGATCAGCAATAAAGTGGATGTAGGTTTTAACCTGTGCGGCATCCAGCCCTTCTACTGGCCCCATTTCAAACGCCAGATCAATAAAGGCCTCTTCATGCTCCACAATGGTTTTGCAGATGTCAGTCAGTTCCTGCCGCAACCTGTCGGTCCAGATATGCGGATTTTCCTGAATGAACACGCGGAACAGACGGATAATGGACAGGCAATGCAGGGTTTCGTCCCGCACTGACCACGACACGATCTGCCCCATACCCTTGAGCTTGTTAAAGCGCGGGAAGTTAAGCAGAATGGCAAAGGAGGCAAACAGCTGTAGCCCTTCGGTAAACGCCCCAAAGGCTGCCAGTGTTTTTGCGATTTCATGCTTGCTGTCCACATTGAAAGACTGCATGTAATCGTATTTATCCTTCATTTCCTTATACTTAAGGAATGCGGAATATTCCTCCTCGGGCATACCGAGCGTATCCAGCAGGTGGCTGTATGCTGCAATATGGATGGTCTCGATATTGGAAAAGGCCGAGAGCATCATCAGCACTTCAGTCGGTTTGAAAACCCGGCTGTAGTGCTTCATGTAACAGTTGTTCACCTCCACATCCGACTGAGTGAAGAAGCGAAAAATCTGGGTGACAAGGTGGCGCTCACTCTCATCAAGCACGCGATGCCAGTCTTTTACGTCATCTGCCAGAGGCACTTCTTCAGGCAGCCAGTGTACGCGCTGCTGCGTCAGCCACGCATCATACGCCCACGGGTACCGAAAAGGCTTGTATACCGGGTTGGCTGTCAGCAGGTCAAAACGCTCTTCCTGCGGCTGCTGGCTGGCTTTATGCTCGCTCATGATGCCTCCATCGGGCGGCACCACCCGAGGAGGCCGCCTCTCGACTTTTTACAAAACAGACACTGACCACCCAGGTCTTACTGACAGGCCAGACATTCGTCATAATTATTGCCGCCTGCGGCGTGCTCTGCAGCCGCCCGTTCGGCAACACCCGCCTCCAGCACCTCGGACTTGGCAAGCACGTTGCTCACCGTATCCGCCCGCTGGATGGACAGGCTGCGGCAGTAATAAAGGGACTTCAGCCCCTTCTTCCATGCCTGAAAATGAATCTGGTTGAGGTCGCGCTTATGCACGTCCGCAGGCAGGAACAGGTTGACCGACTGCGCCTGACAGATAAAGGGCTGCCGGTCTGCGGCATGTTCCACCACCCAGCGCTGATCCAGCTCAAACGCGGTTTTAAACACGTCCTTTTCCTGCTGGGTCAAAAAGTCCAGATGCTGCACGCTGCCCTTGCTGGTGGTAATGGAGGACCACACCTCTGGCGTGTCCTGCCCTTTTTCCACCAGCAGCTTCAACAGGTGCCGGTTCCGCACCGTGAACGAGCCGGAGAGGGTTTTCTGCAAGAACACATTGGCGGCTATGGGCTCAATACCCGGGCTGGCGTTCCCCGCGATAATGGAAATGGACGCCGTGGGCGCAATGGCCATCTTGTTGGAAAACCGTTCCTTGATCCCGTATTCCTCTGCATCGGGACAAGGGCCACGCACCTCGGCCAGATGGCGGGAGGCGGCATCGGCCTGCTCGCGGATGTGCTTGAATATCTTGCGATTCCAGACCTTGGCGATCACACTTTCAAATGGCACGTTCTTGGCTTGGAGGAAGGAGTGGAAACCCATAACCCCCAGCCCCACGGAACGTTCCCGCATGGCGGCGTATTTGGCCCGCTCCATGTCCTCTGGCGCACGGTCGATGAAGTCCTGCAGAACATTGTCGAGGAAGATCATCACATCCTCGATGAACTGGGGATTATCCGACCATTCATCCCATGTCTCAAGGTTGAGGGAGGACAGGCAGCATACTGCCGTACGTGCCTTGCCGTGGTGGTCTATGCCCGTTGGCAGCGTAATTTCGGAGCACAGGTTGGATGTCTTGACTTCCAGCCCAGCGAGTTTGTGGTGCTCAGGGCGGGCGTTGTTCACATGGTCGGAGTAAACAATATAAGGCTCGCCCTGCTCCATGCGGGCGGTCAGGATACGAATCCATAGACCGCGCGCTGAAATCTTGCGGATAACCGAGTTATCCTTGGGGGAAAGCAGCGCCCATTCGTCATCCGCCTCTACCGCGCGCATGAACGCATCGGACACCAGAATTCCGTGGTGGAGATTGAGCGCCTTGCGGTTGGGGTCCCCCCCTGTGGGGCGGCGGAGTTCTATGAACTCCTCAATCTCGGGGTGCCAGACCGGCAGGTAGACCGCAGCCGACCCACGGCGCAAGGACCCTTGGGAAATGGCCAGTGTCAGGCTGTCCATCACACGGATGAAAGGAATAACCCCCGAGGTTTTGCCGTTGCGACCCACATTCTCACCAATGGAGCGCAGGTTGCCCCAGTAGGAGCCGATACCCCCCCCCTTGCTGGCCAGCCACACATTTTCGTTCCACAGATCGACAATGCCTTTAAGGCTGTCATTGGCTTCGTTCAGAAAGCACGAAATAGGCAGACCACGCGTTGTGCCACCATTAGACAGCACCGGGGTCGCAGGCATGAACCAGTGACGGCTGATATAGTCGTAAATGCGCTGGGCATGCGCCGCATCCGCCCCGTAATAGGACGCCACACGCCCGAACAGGTCCTGATAGCTCTCATCGGGCAGCAGGTAGCGGTTATCAAGCGTGGCTTTGCCAAAGGGGGTCAGCAGCGCATCGCGCGAGCGGTCAACGCGCACCTGATGGTGCCCGGGAAGCTGCACCATATCCTGCATCTGCTCAGCACCGAACAGGTCCGGTTCTTCAGCCGAGCCTGATGCTCCAGAATGGGAACGACGAACGTCATTCTCATGCACGTCAATCAGACTCATGGCGCTTACTCTCCGGTTTTTGCGAACGATCATGTTGGTATGTGGCTAATACAGCCGCATACACCATATATCGCGCTTCTTACCCTACTTTGCCCCCATATCTAGGTTTTTTTTTGCCCAAAATACGCGATTTTAGACTTGCTTCTCCAAAAAATGGCTGATTCTTCCCGCTTCCTCAAACATGTCTTTTTTCAGCCTCCCCGGATCAACCCGGACTGCTCCATAAGACTGCGCGAAGTGGTGATTCCATCCGCCACAGCCAGAGCCGCCGCCAGAGCGCGCCGCCCGGCCACCGCATCCACCACAACGGGTGCGCCCTGCACACACGACGCCACAAAAGCCTGATGCTCCGCAAACAGCGAATCATGCTCGGCCCAGCTTATGCCCTCACGCCGGAATCCGCCGGTGCCCGGCAGAGGCAGGCCGCGCTCACGCCCGATCATGCTCAGTTCACGTTTGACAAAATCAGCCGACAGATACCCTTCCTCGGAAAAAAGGCGCATCCGCCGCTCGGTCTTGAGCGATATGCGACTGGCGGTAATGCTGGCCACACACCCGTTTTCAAACCGTACCCGCGCATTCGCAATATCCTCATGCGCAGAACTGACAGCAGCCCCCAGCGCATCCACCTGTGCGATCGGGCTATCCACAAGGGCCAGAACCAGGTCCAGGTCATGGATCATCAGGTCCAGAATAACGGACACATCTGTTCCGCGCGGTTTGTATGGGGCAATCCGCGTGGCCTCTATATAAAGCGGGCGGGTTATGCGCGCACTGATGGCGGCATGCTCGGCGGAATAGCGCAGCAAATGCCCCACCTGACAGACCAGCCCGCTCTGCTGCGCCAGAGTAACCAGCATGTCTGCCTGTTCCAGCGTTGCCGCCACCGGTTTTTCCACCAGCACATGTCGTCCTGCCCGCAGGGCCTGCACGGCCAGTTCAAAATGGAACTCCGCGGGTGCTGCCACCACCACTGCATCGGACTGGGCAAGCAGGCTGTCCACATCCTCCATAACCGGGCAGCCTGCCTCCCGCGCGACCAGCCGGGCGCGGGCAGGATCGGGGTCAAACAGGCCGGACAGGCTCTCCCCCGGCACGTCACGTATTTTCAAGGCGTGGTACCGTCCAAAATGCCCTGCCCCAATAACCCCTACGCGCAGCATTGTGCTCATGTGTTGCAGCCCCTGCCTGATCTGGCCTGTTTTTTGATCTTCCCAAGGGGTAGCAGCCCCATCCCCGAATGCAAACAAGCCCGGTCCGCGACCGTGCGCTACCAGCCATGCCTCCCCCCCCATTTTACGGCTGGGTGATGCGCCTGAGCCACGCAGAATGAACGAAAAAGCAAAGCATTCCACCCATAAGCACGCGAACGGGTTGCATCTATCAGGGTTGAGCGGCATGTTCCGGGCAGCAAAACTGCAAACGATCAGGTAAGAATGTATTACAGCCGCCTCAAACTGGCCTCGGTACTGGGCGTATGCCTTTTAGGCCTGCTGCTGTGCCTGCCCAACGGCATGCGCAAGCCGCTCCCTTCCATACCATGGCGACAGATCCACCTTGGACTGGATCTGCGGGGCGGTTCCTACCTGCTCATGCAGGTTGATCTGCAAAGCCTGACCCATGACAGGCTGCAAACCCTCTCGGAAAACACGCGGGATGCGCTGCTGAACGCGCATCTTGGCTACCAGAACATTGCGGTGGATGCCGCCAAAGGCTCCATCTCGTTCATGCCGCGTTCCGCTGCGGAAACCGAGGCGGACATAGCAGCGCTGAACGCCCTGCCCCGCGCCGTACCCAACGAATTCAGCGTCAGCAAGCGCGAAGATGGCAGCATAGTTCTTGTGCTGGCTCCCGAGTCCATCCGCACCCGTGCGCGTGAGGCCGTAACCCAGTCCATTGAAATCGTGCGCCGCCGCATTGACGGCACCGGGGCCGTTGACCCCGAAATTACCCGTCAGGGTGATGACCGCATTGTTGTGGAACTGCCCGGAATCAGTGACCCTGAGCGGATCAAGACGCTGCTGGGTACCACGGCCAAAATGAGCTTCCATCTGGTGGACGCCAATCCGCTGCACGCGACCTACCCCCCACAGGGTGTCAGCCTTTTGCAGATGGCCGATCCGGCGGAAGGTGGTCCGCTCCCCGTTTTTGATCATGTGGATGTCGATGGCTCGGACCTGACCAACGCGGGCGCGGTTATTGACCAGCAGAGTGGCAAATGGGCGGTCAGCTTCTCTTTCGATTCGATAGGCACACATGCTTTTGCCGCTGTTTCAAAGGCCAATGTTGGCAAGCGATTCGCCATTGTGCTGGATAACAAGATCATCGAAGCACCCGTGATCATGAGCCCCATAACAGGGGGTAACGGCCAGATTACCGGCGGGTTTGATGCACAGAAGGCAACCGACCTTGCCCTTATGCTGCGCGCGGGGGCTCTGCCTGCCCCGCTGAGCGTTATTGAGCAGCGCTCCATTGGCCCGTCACTGGGAGCGGATTCCATTCGTGCGGGCATGATCAGCCTTGGCGTTGGCTTTGTTATGGTCGTGGCCTTTATGGTGCTGTTTTATGGCCGCTTTGGCTGGTACGCAGACTTTGCGCTGCTGGCCAATCTGGTGCTCATGGTGGCCATTCTCTCGCTTTTTGAGGCCACACTCACCCTGCCCGGCATGGCGGGTATGCTGCTTACGCTGGGCATGGCGGTGGACGCCAACATTCTGATCAACGAACGCATACGCGAGGAAATTGCCCGTGGGCGCACCCCGCTGGCAGCCATGCAGACAGGGTTTGAAAAAGCGACCTCCACCATTATCGACAGTAACGCCACGGCCCTGCTGGCCCATGTGATGCTGTTTGTTTTTGGTACAGGTCCGGTCCGTGGGTTCGCACTCACCATTACCATCGGCATTATGACCACCCTGTTCACCACCCTGCTGCTCTCCCGCATGCTCATGGCCCGCTGGTACGCGCGTACGCGCCCTACCAGCCTGCCTGTCTGAAGAAACGAGGCGCTACTTATGTTCGGACGTCCTCTCCTGCGCTTTGTCCGCAAGGATACGCATATCAACTTCATGCGCGGCCGCTTCATGGGGCTGATTGTCTCGGCCGTGCTCTCGATCGCATCGCTTGTTCTGTTCTTCCACCCCGGCCTTACGCTGGGGCTGGATTTTCGGGGGGGCATTGTGGTGGAAGCCCGGACACCCGGTCCGGCTGATTTTGCCAAAATCCGTACGGCTCTGGCCGAACACGGAGTATCACATGCCTCCTTCCAGTCCTTCGGGGCTGCCAATGATGTTCTGATCCGGCTGGATGCTGGCTCGGAGCAGGATACGCAGGCCATTGTGGACAAGGTGCGTCATACCGTAGCCCAATCCCTGCCCGGCACGACCATCCTGCGGGCCGATGCGGTCGGGGCTTCGGTTTCAGCCGAACTGTTCCGCAACGGCATGCTGGCTCTGGCCCTCAGCCTTGCCATGATTCTGGGCTACATCTGGTTCCGGTTCGAGTGGGAGTTCGCCCTGAGTGCAGTCATCACACTCGTGCTGGACCTGACCAAGACCGTGGGTTTTCTGGTACTGACCGGCTTTGAGTTCGATCTGGTCATGGTCGCTGCAATCCTGACCATTCTGGGCTATTCCACCAACGACAAGGTGGTGGTTTATGACCGTGTGCGTGAGAACCTGCGCAAATACCGCACCATGCCGCTGATCGACCTGATCAACCTTTCGATCAATGAAACACTCAACCGCACGCTAGGCACATCCTCCACGGTCTTTCTGGCATCCCTGCCGCTGGCCCTGTGGGGAGGAGCCACGCTCTCCGGCTTTGCATGGACCATGCTGTTTGGCATTGTTGTCGGCACGTCCTCCTCCATCTTTATCGCAGCTCCTCTGCTGCTGTTCATGGGGGAAGGTCGCCTCAAGCGCGGAGCCAAAAGCGGCAAGGCTACGGCTCCGTCGGCCTGACGCCACACCGATCACGCCTGCCACAAAAAACGGAGCCGTCAGACGGCTCCGTTTTTTATGCTTCAATCACGGGAGAGTGGAACGGGTACGCCATTAGGCAGCACCAGCATGCTGCTACCTGGTGAGGCAGGTTCCTCAATAGTGGCCAGAAAAGCCTCTACCTTAAGCCCCGCCATCTTGAACGTAGCACTGCCCGGATGGTCACGAAAGACCAGAATGGCGGCCAGCGCCTCCCGGTCGGCTGTGACTATCTGCACAATCTGCGGCAGGCTCAGGCCACCACTCATCAACTGCCCGCGCGCCATGCCGTTGGCTATGGCGTAGCTATACAGCAGCGTACTGGGAGTCTGCTCCACCCTGAGCTGATACGGCACACTCTGGCACCCCGCCACGCCAACAAGGGCAAGCAGGGCAGCAAACGGGGGCGCTTTATAAAAAAAGCGGAATATAGAGCGCTTCATGTTTTGGAGCCTACTCCATATTCCGCCTGCCGAAAACACACTGGCTGTCAGGATATTAGACCAGAACCACTTTACTCCGGAGCAGCGTTCAGCCCTGCCGGGTATTGCGCGCGACAAGTTCGTCACGGATTTGGGTCAGCAGGATTTCCGTCTGGGTTGGCGCGACCGGCGCTGCGGGCTTGGCTTCTTCCCGCACATGCAGGCGGGTCAGGGCTTTGACCATCCAGAAAATGGCCATCGCCACAATCAGGAACTGGATAACAGCATTCAGGAACAGGCCAAGGTTAAGGGTAACCGCACCGGCTTTCTGGGCAGCTTCCAGCGTCGCCTCATGAGGGCCTTTAAGGGTGACGAACAGATTGGAAAAATCAATCCCGCCCACCAGCAGACCAATAATGGGGTTGAACACATCCTTGACCAGACTGTTCACAATACCTGTAAACGCTGCGCCAATGACAACACCAACGGCCAGATCCACCACATTACCGCGCATGATAAAGGCACGGAATTCCCCTACCCAACCCGGTGTACGCACACGGGCCTTAAGATCAGTTTTAAGATCAACCATAAATTCAGTGTCCTGTTTAAAGAATTTTCTGCAAGGATACTGTTCTGTATCCGTCAGGCTGGCCATTTCTCAAGTGTTATTGCTGGAATAACCAAAAATCTTTGCCGTATCCGCCCTTGCCCCGCCATTATCGGCGCAGACTATTCAGGACTTTACCCTGGAACGGGCTGCAACCTTAAGACCGGTTACCGGTAAAAGGTGCATAATCAACGGTTGATCCTGCTGCCGCATACCGTTATATGCACGGCAATTCGGCCCGGTCGGTATCGGGCCTTCGTCTGCTGTAAAGAAAGACCTGCCCCATGAAGTCCGGCATTCACCCCGAATACCACGAAATCACCGTCATCATGACCGACGGCACGGAATACACCACCCGCTCCTGCTACGGCAAAGCTGGTGACACCATCCGTCTGGACATTGACACCAAGTCCCATCCGGCGTGGACCGGTGTGCAGCGCATCATGGACACCGGGGGCCAGGTCGCCAAGTTCAACAAGCGCTTTGCCGGGATCGGCACCCGCTCCAAAGGCTGATTTTTCAAGCCTTGCTCATGTGCTTTGGCCCCGCCCTCTTGAAAAAGGAGGCGGGGCTTTCCACGTTTGGTGCATGGCTGATGCCCCTGGGGGGTTAGCCAGACAGACCTGCCACACAGGCCGCCTTATGGGGCCTGCTGCACGGCAGAACCTTGCTGAACGAGGAGGTTTCACATGACTTACGATTTTGCACCACTGTTCCGTACTGCAATTGGCTTTGACCGGCTGGCACAGGTTATGGACACCGCAGCCCGCAGCACGGGCACACCCAGCTACCCCCCTTATGACATTGCCAAGACAGGGAGCGACAGCTACGCCCTGACCATGGCTGTGGCAGGCTTTGCCCCTGATGATATTGAACTGCTGGTGCAGGACAGTACGCTTGTTGTGTCTGGCCGGGTCAGCACCCCACAGAACGAAGGCGAAGTGCTGCACCGTGGCATTGCCCGCCGCGCCTTTGAGCGCCGCTTTGCACTGGCTGACCATGTTGAGGTCACAGGCGCGGACATGAATAACGGCCTGCTCCGCATTAGCGTGCGCCAGATTGTGCCAGAAGCCCTCAAGCCAAGGCGCATTCCTGTCAATACAGGACAGACCGAAGGGGCCAGCGTGAGCAGGGTTTCCGCACCACCCCATCAGAGCAATGCCCCCTTTGCCCCTAATTCCACACTCGCAACATCGGCCCCGTCTCATAACCGGAGTGTGCCAAACGCAGCCTGAACCTGCCTTGCAGGCCCAAAAGGGAGTGGAACTCCGGTTCCGCTCCCTTTTGTTGTACTTTTGCGGCTTGACCTGAGCGGGCTGCTCCCCCCATATCGGGGGCATAGATGCGCGTCGGCAGGCACGCAGGCTTCGGAAGAGGTTCCAGGCCGTCAATTTACCGGTGCCTGCGTGAGCGCCGCCCGACGACAGGATAGAAGCCAAATGACGACCTTACCCTTGATGCCAAAAGCAACCGCTGTGTGGCTGATCGAAAAGACCGCGCTCAGCTTTGAACAGATTGCCGCTTTTTGTGGGATGCACCCACTGGAAGTGCAGGCCATTGCCGATGGTGAAGTCGCTCAGGGCATTGTTGGCTACGACCCCGTTGCCAACCACCAGCTTGCACTTGAAGAAATCCGCCGCTGCGAAGCAACACCCACAGCGCGGCTTAAAATTCTGGCCACCAACAACCCCGTACGCCGCCGCTCCAAGGGGGCGCGCTACACGCCGGTTGCCAAGCGCCATGACCGTCCGGATGGTATTGCCTTCCTGCTGCGTAACTACCCGCAACTGAGCGAACAGCAGATTGTCAAACTGCTTGGCACCACCAAGGACACCATCGCCAAAGTGCGCGACAAGCAGCACTGGAACACACCCAACATCAAGCCGCGTGACCCGGTGACCGTTGGCCTGTGCAGCCAGACCGACCTGAACGCAGCCGTAGCCGACGCCAATGCCCGGCTTGAGCGCGAAGGGGCGGAAATTCCCGTACCTGCACTGGATGCAGGCGATCTTGATTTTTCTGCTGAATAAAATTCCTGCCGGATTTATCTGCCGTGTCTACGCTTTCGGCAGATAAATCCGTATGGCGTGTTTAGCCCGCCAGCCGCTCGATTTCTTCCTTGATCCTGAGCTTTTGCAGCTTCAGGCACATCAGAACACGTTCGTCCGGTCTGGGCCTGCCCCCTTCGGAAGCGATTTTCTGATCAATATGGGAATGGCGGTGTTTGAGAGACTCTATCCTTGCTAGGCGCGCCATGGCTGCCTCCATTCGGTTAGTGACTCTTTTACGCTAGCGTACAGACGGCCAGAAATTTCATGTTAATTTCATATTTCACCGCATGTCGATATGCGCTGCACACATGGAACTTTTTCCCGTTTGCGCAAGTCAGCCGCGCAATGCATGGTTGGTAAAGAGCGTCATAAATGCGACAACGGAGCAATCCGATTGACTGCACGAGTCAGATGCACACAGGGAGAACCAGCGCCATGATGCAAGACCGCGAGTCACTACTGGGGCAGCTTCTTGAGCTGCGAAGCGAGCATCGTGATCTGGATACGGTCATCAACAGAATGACCAATGAGACAAGCTTTATCGACCAGTTGTACCTTCAGCGGTTGAAAAAACGGAAATTACTGCTCAAAGACCGCATAACACGGGTTGAAAGCCAACTGATACCCGACAATATTGCCTGACTTTACAACAGGACCAGCATTAGCAAGACCGGATACCCTCCCCCTGTGAACACAACAGCCCCCCAGACCACCACCTCCCACGCAGCAGATAACAACGCGGCGGCCACTCCCCCCAAGGTTGGCATTATCATGGGCAGCCAGTCAGACTGGGAAACCATGCGCCATGCCGATACCATTCTGAACACGCTGGAAATCCCGCACGAAACACGTATTGTCTCTGCCCACCGCACACCGGACCGGCTGGCGGAGTATGCCCGTACGGCGGCGGAGCGGGGGCTGTCTGTTATTATTGCAGGGGCTGGTGGAGCGGCCCACCTGCCCGGCATGTGCGCGGCATGGACCCGCCTGCCCGTGCTGGGCGTGCCTGTTGAATCCCGCGCACTCAAAGGCATGGACAGCCTGCTCTCCATTGTGCAGATGCCCGGTGGCGTACCCGTGGGCACGCTGGCCATTGGCTCGGCTGGCGCCAAGAATGCAGCCTTGCTGGCAGCCTCCATTCTGGCCCTGCAAAACCCTGAGCTGGCCGTACGGCTGGAAGCGTGGCGCGCGATACAGACCGCATCGGTTGCCGATACACCCGTGACAGAAAACGAATGACCCATACACACGCAGCTCTTGCCCCCAATGCCGTTATTGGCATTGTGGGCGGGGGGCAGCTTGGCCGCATGTCTGCTGTTGCAGCTTCCCGACTAGGCTACAGAACGCATATTCTCACGCAGGATGCACATGGCCCTGCCGCACAGGTTTGCAGCGCCATAACCCTCGGTGCGTATGATGACCCCGCAGCTCTGGACGCCTTTGCCAAAGCGGTTGATGTGGTCACATTCGAGTTTGAAAACATTAGTGCTGATGCGCTGGACCGGCTGAGCAGGTACTGCCCTGTGCGCCCGTCCGGCAGTATTCTGCGCACCAGTCAGGACCGGCTGGCAGAAAAAACTTTTCTGGCAGCCACCGGCGTGCCGCTGGCGCCATGGCATGCGGTAACGGACCACGCCTCCTTGCATGCGGCAGCAGACAGACTGGGCTTTCCGCTTATCCTCAAAACCACCCGCAACGGGTATGACGGCAAAGGCCAGCGCCGTGTGCAGAATACTGCGGAACTGGAGGACGCTTTTGCCGCACTCGCCCCGCACCCGCTGGTAGCCGAGGGCATGGTCGATTTTGCCTGCGAACTGAGCGTTATGGTCGCACGCGGCACAGATGGCACAACCCGGTGTTTTGACACGGCTCTAAACCATCACTGGCACGGTATTCTGGACCTGACACTCGCCCCGGCCCCCGTACCCGAGAGCGTGGCGCAGGAGGCAGGCAGACTGGCAGCCCTTATTGCCGAACAGTTTGATCTGGTCGGTCTTATGGGGGTGGAAATGTTTCTGGTGCGCGATGGCTCGCTGATGGTGAACGAGGTTGCCCCTCGTCCCCACAACTCCGGCCACTGGACCATGGATGCCTGCGCACAGGACCAGTTTGACATGCACATCCGCGCGGTTGCGGGTCTGCCACTCCCCCACGCCATCCGTCACTCGGATGCGGCGATGAAAAACCTTGTCGGCCCCGAAGATATGGCCCTATGGCCCGCCATTTTGGCTAACCCGGGGCATATTCCGCACCTGTATGGCAAAAAAGAAGCCCGTGAAGGGCGCAAGATGGGGCATGTGAACATTCTGTTCCCCTACGGCGCGCTCCCCGGAGACTGGGGCATACAGGCAGCTCTTGGCCCGCTGGCGACCAAATGCGCCGCCCCCCCACCAACAGACGAGGATTAAGCAGACCCACGCCCTGAACAGAAAAGGCCGCTACAATAGCCCCGCCTCCTTCATGCTCAGGACCTGCTCCCGACCTACGATCAGATGGTCTGCCATACACAACCCCACCACACGGGCAGCTGCAATAATCTGCCCGGTCATGCACATATCCTCGGCGGAGGGCTGAACCTCCCCGCTCGGATGGTTATGCACCAGCACAAAGCTACTGGCTTGCAAGACTAAAGCACGCCTGACAATCTCACGCGGGTAAACAGGTGCGTGGTCCACCGTCCCGCGCCCCATGACTTCGTCCGCCACAAGCCGGTTGGCGCCATCAAGGAACAACACACGCATCTGCTCGGTTTTTTCATGCGCCATAAGAGCAGACAGATACGCGTTAAGGGCCGGGCGCTCACACAGAACGCTCTCCCGCTGCAAGCGGGCACGATGCAGGCGGAAGGCCCCCTCTCGCGCAAGGATCAGCAATACGCGTGCGGCTTCGGGGAGCAGACGTGCACTTCCCTCCTGCTGCACCACCGCCGCCAGCACGGCGGACAGGGTGGCATATTCTCCCACAAGGGCTTCAGCTTTCTCACACGCCTGCGCATGCGCCATACCTGCGGCCCCAAGTAACGCGGCAAGACATTGCCGGTTATCCCACTCCCCAGGTTCGGCTCCGACCAGAGGCGGAACCTGTGCCAGCCCCTCCTGCGGTCTTGTAAAAAAAACCGCGCCATCGGCCATACCCGGTGGAGGGTGGGGGCGGCTCACCACTCTGTTGCCATCTGGCGCGCACTTGCCCATGCCCTGACCCCGACCACCAGATGGTCATGCAGGCTGACCGCCAGCAAAGGAGCAGACTTGCGCAGACCCGCAACAAAAGGCGCACAATTCTGGAGCAGAGTTTGCACATCCTGCTCAGGTTCGGCCAGATACACGCTCACAACCGCACAGGCCTGCACCTCCAGCGCACGTTGCAGAACATGAGCCACGGCATGCCGTATCCGCTCCTCCCCGGCCCTGGATGTGGGAATGGCCCCTGCCAGTGGCTCATCCACAAGCAGGGTGTTGCGACTATCCAGCAGCAGCATGCGCATCTGCGGCCGCTCCACAGCACGTAAAACCGTGTGGCAGTACTGCAAAAGACCATCCCAGTCGCCCAGATAGGCGCGGTGGCGGCCACCATCGCGCACCAGACAGGCGGCCACATCTGGCAACTGCGCACATAAGGCTGCGGCACCGCGCGGCACACCGGCCCCCTGCAACACTGCCGCCGTGGAATCGAGCACGGCGGAAAAAGACCCGAACTGGTTGATCAGACTTTTGGCCAGAGGTTTGGTATCGCGTCGGGGCACTCCGTAAAACAGGAGCATTTCCAGCAATTCGTAATCGGCCAGCCCACCCGCACCATGGGCCAGCACCCGCTGGCGCATGCGTTTGCGATGCCCCGCAGGCCCGGTTGATGCAAATACGCTCCCCCCTTCCTGAACAGAAGAAGCGGGGGTTGGCGACATCTTTGTTTTCGCCATCCTATTGCTCCGATTGGCCTGAGGCGGACATCACTATATAAGGGAATGGTGACAACATTCGAGCCCCCTTCTCACCCCGCTTCCGACGCTGCTCCGCAGAGCGGCTCCTCCTATCTTGCGCGGCTTAACCCCGAGCAGCGCGCAGCCATTGAAACAACAGATGGCCCGCTGCTGGTTCTGGCTGGTGCGGGTACAGGCAAAACCCGTGTGCTAACCACACGCTTTGCCCATATTCTGCTGACCGGGCGCGCCAGACCGTGGCAGATTCTGGCGGTAACCTTTACCAACAAGGCCGCACGGGAAATGCGCGAGCGTGTCGCTCTGCTCCTTGACGCACCGGCGGAAGGGCTGTGGCTTGGCACCTTCCATGCCCTGTGTGCGCGCATGCTGCGCCGCCATGCGGAATATATGGGACTGACCCAGAACTTTACCATTCTGGACACGGACGACCAGCTCCGTCTGCTCAAGCAGGTTATGGAACCCTGGCAGATCGACACCAAGCGCTGGCCCGCCCCCGGCCTTCTTGGCGTTATCCAGCGCTGGAAGGACCGGGGGCTGACACCTGCGCGCGTCACCCCGTCGGAAGATACGGATTTTGCCAACAACCACGCCCGCGCCATTTACGAGGCTTATCAGGCCCGCCTGACGCAGCTCAACGCCTGCGATTTTGGCGACCTGATGCTCCATGTGACCGAAATCCTGCGCACCCGGCCCGATGTGCTGGCCCAGTACCACCGCCTGTTTCGCTATATTCTGGTAGATGAGTATCAGGACACCAATACCGTGCAGTATCTATGGCTGCGCCTGCTAGCCAAACAGGCCGATGGTACGGCCAATATCTGCTGTGTGGGGGATGATGACCAGTCCATCTACTCCTGGCGTGGTGCGGAAGTTGAAAATATCCTGCGGTTTGAAAAAGATTTTCCCGGTGCAAAAATTGTACGGCTGGAACGGAACTACCGCTCGACCCGCCACATTCTGGGCGCAGCTGCAGGGCTGATCGCCCATAACGGGGAACGGCTGGGCAAAACCCTGCGCTCCGGCCGGGACGACCCATCTGATGGGGAAAAAGTGCAGGTCACCAGCGTATGGGATTCAGACGCCGAGGCCCGCAGCGTATGCGACATAGCCGAGCGTCTGCACCGTAACGGGCAGTCTCTGGCGGAAATGGCCATTCTGGTCCGCGCCGGGTTCCAGACCCGTGCGTTTGAGGAACGGCTTGTGCAGACCGGCCTGCCCTACCGCATTGTCGGTGGCGTACGCTTTTACGAACGGGCCGAAATCCGTGATGCGCTGGCCTATATGCGCGTGGTCAGCCAGCCTGCGGATGATCTGGCGTTCGAGCGGATCATCAACACCCCCAAGCGCGGCGTTGGCCCGGCCAGCCTGCAAAAACTGCGCGAGGCCGCCCGCTTTGCCAATACCCCGGTCTGCGTTGCAACCCAGACCATGCTTGAAACCGGCCAGATCAAGGGCAAAATGGCTGACCAGTTGCGCACGCTCACCAATGCCCTGAACACCACGCGGGATATTCTGGGCCGCGAAGGTCATGTGCTGGCCGTTGAACACCTGCTGGAAGCAAGCGGCTATCTTGAAATGTGGCGGCTGGACCGCTCGCCCGAAGCCCCCGGACGACTGGAAAACCTGAAGGAACTTGTACGCGCTCTGGCCGACTTTGGCACGCTGGGCGAGTTTTTGGAGCATGTCTCCCTCGTGATGGAGACAGACGAAAAAGCGCAGGATGCCAAACTCTCGATCATGACGCTCCACGGAGCAAAAGGACTGGAGTTTGATACGGTGTTTCTTCCCGGCTGGGAGGAAGGCGTTTTTCCCTCCCAGCGTACGCTCGATGAAGGCGGGCTTAAAGGACTGGAGGAGGAACGGCGCCTGGCCTATGTGGGCATTACCCGCGCGCGCAAACAGGCCATGATCTTCCATGCCGGGAGCAGACGCATTTACGCCAACTGGCAGCCCTCCATGCCCAGCCGCTTTCTGGATGAACTGCCAGACGAGCATATAACCCGCCAAAACGAAGGTGGCTCCGCCAGACGCGGCCTGTTTGCCGAACAGAGCCTGTTTGACAGCGGCCCCGTGCTCGCCCGCCGCAAGCGCACGCCCGAGGCAGAACCTGCCTTTGAACTGGGGCAACAGGTCCGCCACCCCCGTTTTGGTGTGGGCATCGTTATTGCGGCTGACCGCAACCATCTGGAAATCGCGTTTGAAGACGCGGGAACAAAACGGCTTCTTTCCTCCTTTATCGAGAAACTATAATGGCTCCCACCCCCCGCCGCCACGCCACAAGCCTGGAAACCATTTCTGTCACCGTACCCGAAGCCGCTGTGGAAGCTTACGAAAACGCTATTGGCAGCGTTTGCACCACAGTTGGTATTTTTGAGGCCAACCCCGAAGGCACCCAATGGCGGGTTGAGGGTGTCAAAGATACAGGCCACCGTGAGGACGAACTGAGCGTGGCCCTTATGCTGGCCGAACTGGCCAGTGGTGTATCCGCCCCGCTGGAACGTGCCGCAACCGAAGCCGAAGGCTGGCTTGCCCGCACGTATGAAGCTTTTCCTGAACAGAAGGTAGGCAAGCGCTTTGTCGTGCGCGGCACCCATCTGCCTGAGGCACCCGAGGCGACCCGCATTGTACTCACGCTGGACGCGGGCGTGGCTTTTGGCTCGGGCGAGCATGGCTCCACCCGTGGTTGCCTGCGCGCGCTGGAACGTGTTGCCCACCGCCACCCCCGCCGCATTCTCGACCTTGGCTGTGGCACAGGTATTCTGGCCATGGCAGCCGCAGCCCTTTTGCACCAGAAGGTGCTTGCCGTAGATATTGAGCCGTGGTCGGTCCGTGTTTCCGCCCAGAATGCGCGGCGCAACCGGCTGAACCGTGCCCTCACCTGCCGCCTTGGCAATGGCTGGCAAACGCCCGCCATCCGCAAGAACGCACCGTATGATCTGGTTTTTGCCAATATTCTGGCCCGCCCGCTCTGCCTTATGGCCAAGGATCTGGCGCAGGCACTGGCCCCCGGCGGCACAGTTATTCTGGCTGGCCTGCTGCAAACGCAAATACGCATGGTACTGGCAGCCCACCGCAGGCAGGGGCTGGTGCTTGAGCAGGCCCTGACCGAAGGGGACTGGGCAACACTGGTCCTGCGCCGCCCCGGCGGTCATTGCCCTGCCTGATTTTTTACCACATTTTTGCACAGGGTGGCCCATGCCCGGACCACCCCGCACCCGCCTCTGGCCCAACATATGCGGAGTAGTCCCTTGGCTTCCTTATCCATGAACAGACTCACCTCGCTTCGTGCCGTATTGCGCCAGAACGGTCTGGATGGCGTGATTATTCCACATGGCGATGAGTTTCTGGGAGAATACACTCCAGCCTGCGCGCAGAGGCTGGCATGGATAAGCGGTTTTACCGGCAGCGCGGGCACCGCCATTGTGCTGGCAGACAAGGCAGCTGTTTTTTCCGATGGCCGCTACATCACGCAAATGGACCAGCAGGTAGATGGCACATGCTGGGAGCGTGTACATGGTGGGCAGGTTCCCCCCGCCACATGGCTGGCCACCAACGCCCGGCCAGATGCCAGCATTGGCTACGACCCGCGCATTATGAGTGCCGCGGAACTGGCCCCCTACCTGCAACACGACCAGCTTTACCTTACCCCCACCCCGCACAATCTGGTGGACACACTCTGGCAGGACCGCCCCGCCCTGCCCGCTGGTCCCGCTTTTATACACCCCCTGTGTTATGCGGGCGAAAGTTCAGCCAGCAAGCGCGCGCGCATTGCGCACGACCTGCGCCATCTGGGACAGGATGCAGCCGTGCTGAGCGATTCCGCCTCCATTGCCTGGCTGCTCAACATCCGTGGGGCGGATATTCCCTGCACCCCCGTAGTGCTGGCTTTTGCCATTATCCATGCGGATACAAGCGTTGACCTGATTATCCAGCCCGACAAAATCCCCGCAGATGTGCTTACATGGCTGGGCGCGGACGTCCGTATACATGCACCCACAGAACTGGAGCAGATTCTGGCCACGCTGGCAGGGCGCACCGTGGGCGTGGACCCGGCAAGCAATGCCGTATGGTTTACACAAATACTGGGCCATCATAACGCAGATGTTGCCGCCACCCCCGACCCATGCCTGCTGCCCAAAGCGTGCAAAAACCCGGTTGAGCAGCAGGGCATGCGCGCAGCCCACCTGCGCGATGGCGTGGCCCTATGCCGCTTTTTGCACTGGATGGACACCCACGCCACCACCACAACCGAACTGGATGCCGCCCAACAGCTCGCCACATTCCGGTGTGCGGCAACAGAGTATGTGGAAGACTCTTTTGCGGCCATTTCAGGCACTGGGCCAAACGGGGCGATTATCCACTACAGCGTGACCCCACAGAGCAACCGCGCCATAACTGCCAATGACGTGTATCTGATCGACAGCGGTGGCCAGTACCCCGATGGCACAACCGATGTGACCCGCACACTCTGGTGTGGCCCCAACACGCCCCCGCCTGAGCTTAAAGCCGCGTTTACCCGCGTGCTCAAAGGCAACCTGCGCCTTGGTCATGCACGCTTCCCTACAGGCACAAAAGGCCATGCGCTCGATGCACTGGCGCGGTACGACCTATGGCAGGCAGGGCTGGATTTTGACCACGGGACCGGTCATGGCGTTGGCAGCTTTTTATCGGTACATGAAGGACCAGCCCGTATTTCCAAGGCCGTTTCCACCATTGCGTTGCAGCCGGACATGGTTCTGTCCAACGAGCCGGGTTTTTACCTGCCCGGTGCTTACGGTATCCGACTGGAAACCCTTGTTCTGGTCCGCCCGGCCGAAGTGGCAGACTCCACCCGGCCTTTTCTGGAATTTGAAACCCTGACCCTGGCCCCGTTTGACCGGCGGCTGATCGACCCCTCCCTTATGGGGGAAGCAGATACCGCTCTGCTGGATAGCTACCATGCAGAAATCTTGCACCAAATTGGCCCGCATCTACCCGCAGATGCACAAAATTGGCTGCAAACAGCCTGTGCGCCTCTCAATAAGGCGTGATAGCAGGCTCCTGCCACCAATGGTCACGTAAATGGGAATCGCCTGAGCGTCCAAAGAGGCGCAGAACAGGCACCGAAGTTGAAAGGGAGCTTCTCAGAATGACAGCACATAGCAAGACCATTCCCGCCACACTTATTCCCGGTGATGGCATTGGCCCTGAAATTGTTGAATCGGTTATAGAAATTCTGGACGCGGTTGACGCCCCGTTTGTATGGGACCGTCAGCTGGCCGGTATGGCTGGTGTAGATGCGGTTAACGACCCACTGCCCAAGCAGACCATTGAGAGCATCCGCCGCACGGGCCTTGCCCTTAAAGGCCCGCTGACCACACCAGTTGGTGGTGGCTTCAAGTCCATTAATGTGACACTCCGGCAGGAATTCGGCCTGTTCGCCAACCTGCGCCCCACCAAGACCATTGTGCCCGGTGGCCGGTTTGAAGACATTGACCTCGTTCTCTTCCGCGAGAACCTGGAAGGCTATTATGCCGCCATGGAGCATTACATTCCCGTGGGTGAAGACTCCAAGGGTATTGCTCTGAGCTCCGGCTTTACCTCCCGCGCGGAATGCCGCCGGATTGTCAAATACGCCTTTGATTATGCCGTAAAGAACAATCGCAAGACGGTTACGATCGTGCATAAGGCCAACATCCTCAAGCTGCTGACCGGCCTGTTCCTTGAAGAAGGGCGCAAGGTTGCCGAGGAATACAAAGGCCGCATCGCCTTTAACGAACGGATTGTGGACGCCTGCGCCATGCAGCTCGTCATCAACCCGTGGCAGTTTGATGTGATTGTGACCACCAACCTGTTCGGGGATATCCTGTCCGACCTGACCGCTGGTCTGGTAGGTGGTCTGGGTATGGCTCCGGGTGCAAATATTGGCGAAAAAGCCGCCGTGTTTGAAGCCGTTCATGGTTCTGCACCCGACATTGCAGGCAAAGGCATTGCCAACCCGCTGGCCCTGCTGCTGGCTGCGGTCATGATGCTGCGCCATGTCGGCCACGACAAGCAGGCTGACCGGATTGATGCCGCGATCAAAAAAGTGATCACTGAAGGCGGCGTCCGTACCAAAGATCTGGGCGGCAATGTCACATCCAAGGAACTGACGGCTGCTCTCAAGCAGGGTCTGGCCTAAGTTAGCTGGTTCCTCCTCCGCTACGGGCAGGCCCGGCAGCGGGGAGTGACCACAAGGGGGTGTTCCGGCATCCCCTTTTTTTATGGCAGTTCCATGGGCTGTGCGCAGGCCAGAAGCTGCAGACTGAGCAAGGCGTGCTCAAATATTTCCTGCTGCTGAGGGGGCATCTGCGCGACCTGCCTGCCAAGCCAGCGTGCGGTTATGGCTGCCTGCCGGGTGACCACCACACCATCATCGCGCTCCCAATGCCGCAGAAAAGCCCGGAACGCCTGTTGCACATTGCGCGGCGTGGTGGGGGCCAGAGCAAGTTCGCGCAGCAAAATCACATGCATGCCACTCACCATGCCCGAGAACTGCTGGCGGGCAAATGCATTGCGCTGCGGCAGGGCAATGCCCTGAGCATTCCGCACAATCCGCACCAGACTATCCGCATTACCCGACAACCACTGATAAACCGACACCCTACTATTGGCTGATGCCAGTTCCCGCAGTTGCCTGCTGGTCCAGCGTGCCGTGCGCTGCATGTGGGAATCGGGCCTGAACGGCAGAACAGTGCGGTACGTCCACCCCGCCACCAGCACAGCCCCCAAAAATGCAAGTGCCGTGTTGAGGAACGAGACCTCGTCATACCGTCCCTGATTATTCGGCCCCATCAGAACGGGCAGAAACATGTTGAACGAAAACGCATAGCCTGCCGTGGCCGGGTTGCGCGCGGCAAGCCCACCAATAACCATAGGCACCATAAGCAGTATGACCAGCAGCTCAGGCGTACTGAGCGCAGGCAGAACCAGCGTTACGTATATCCCGGCCACCAGCACGCACCACACTGCCCCCCGAAAAAACGGAGCCGAAGCCACAACCGGGTTTTCCCGCGTGGCCAGCAGACCATACACAAGTGCGAGCAGCGACATAAAGGTTGGCCCCGCAGGCCATGCCGTAACTTCCCACAACACCCAGCCGACCAGAAGACCCGCGCAGGCACGCACACCGTTTTCCACCGCCTCCAGCGTATGCCTGCGCGAACGGATACGAAAACGGAATCGGTCCCCCCGTCGGTGGGTCAGGCAGGCATGCACATGCTCGTCAATACTGCGCTCATCCTTGCGGATGGATACGGGCACCTTGCTGGCAGGCAACAGTTTAAGGGTTGCCAGCCCTTCTGCCCGGGCCAGCATAACCAGCAACCCCGCCAGTGCGGCACGGGCATGGTCGGCCATGTGGCCGTACCCTCCGGCCTCCAGCGCGTCGTATTCAATACGGCTGCCTGCTGCGGTCAGTTCGCTCAGCAGCGGGCTCTGGTCCAGTTCAGTCGTCGGGTGCCCTTCCACCAGACAGGTCACGCGTTTGCGCACCAGCGCCTGTACGGTTTCCAGGCGGGTTTTGAGCCGGGCTCGCGCATGGGCCTGCAGGCCGGGCATGAAGAGCAAGGCCAGCAGAGCCTCGCACACCACGCCCAGCACAATATACGTGCCACGCGCCATGGCGATATCGAACACCTGATCAGGCTGCATAATGGCCCCGGTAGCCACGATAGCGGAGGTAAAACCAGTCAGGACCAGCCCGTAGGCTTTATACCCTTCCAAAAACGTGGCCATGCCACAGCACAGGCCAATCCAGCAGGCCAGCACACCAAAAAACAGGGCGGGACTTTGCGGAAAAGCGGCAATAAGCCCGACCGCCACACAACAGCCCAGAATGGTGCCTGCAATACGCCAGCGCGCCTTGGACAGACTCTCCCCCCGGGAGGACTGTGCAACCACCCACACGGTCAACGGTGCCCACTGGGGACTATCCAGCTCCATAGCCATGGCGATGACAAGGGATAACCCGGCAGCAAAGGCCGTGCGCATGGCAAAAGCCACATCCCCGCAGGACGGGGCAACAAGCCATTTAAGCTTACCCGCCCAGTGCGCGCCTAGCTCCTGCCACGCAGCCAGCAACGGCATGCCCCCGTACCGATGGACAGGCATGCCTGCGTCTGGGTCCGTATTGCTCATGGTGTGTTGTACTCAGCCAGCCGGAAAAGCCGCACGATGTTCAGGTCGTCCGCATAAGTCCAAGCGTTTGTTCTGATCACATCATAAGCAAAACTTATGATGAACCCGTAATCCGCTAAACGGTATAAATACTGTCCAGTTCCAAGGTGGTCGTAACATGCCACAAACGGGTCAGCAGCGCAGTGGCATTAGGCTGGTTCAGGCGAAGCATCCCAACATCTGGCGCGGGAGACGGGTCAAGTCTGCACACCTGCAACGGCTCCATAAGGCCCGTACGTTCGGGCAAGGCGGATATGGGCATAATGCCAGCCACCTTGCCTGCCATAATTTCCGCATGCAACAGTTCCAGCACGTTGGTCTCCAGCATAACCTGCGGCACCACACCAGCCTGCGCAAAACAGTCATCCACCAGTTGCCTGCTGTGCATGTTGCGGTTGAGCAGCCCCAGTGGCAGCGAGGCCGCCTGCGCCCACCCGCACCTGTGCTCCGCAGGCAATGGAATGGACGGGGCGGCAATCAGCACGTAATGCTCGGCATACAGGCGCTGGACCTCAAACGGCCCGTCTCTGGGCACCTGCTCCAGATACATCAGCCCCAGATGAATACGCTGTTCCCTGAGCTGATGCAGGATTTCCGCATTGGGGTAAACGGTTACCTCAACCCGCAGGGCAGGCACGGCGCTACGAAAATGCTCCAGCAACAGCGGCACAACCTGTACCCCCTGCGGCATGACACCAATAGAGACAAACCCGCCCGCCACATCCTGCGCGAAGGCAGCCTCCTGCCGCAGGCTGTCCAGATCAGCCAGGGTCTGGCGTGCCCAGATCAGCACGCGCTGGCCTTCCTCCGTCAGCCCGAAAAACCGGCGGTTACGGTTGATAATGGTAATGCCCAGCTCATTTTCCAACTGCCTGATCGCAGAGGAAAGTGCTGGCTGGGACACCCCACAGGCCTGTGCAGCGCGTGAAAAATGGCGGTGCTGGTCCAGCGCGATCAGGTAACTGAGTTGCCGCAAAAACACCTGTGCATGCGCCCTTTAGCCGATTTCGATTCCGATCTGTTTAATATCGTGGAACTTGATATCGGGATTCTGCTCTTCTGTCCGGCGCATCATGAAGCCCGATGTCGCCAGAAAAACCGGGTCATCGTCCAGATCATCCGCCATGGCCGAGCGGTTGGAGGCCACAAATGCTTCAATTTTATCCCGTGGTCCGGTTATCCAGCGCGCAAGGGAAAACGGTGTGGAGTCAAAGCCGATGCCCACACCATATTCCGCCCGCAACCGGGCCTGCAACACATCAAGCTGAAGTGTACCCACCACACCCACAATAGGGGGAGCACCATCCTGCGGCCGGAAAAGCTGCACGACCCCTTCTTCCGCCAGTTGCACCAGAGCCTGTTTGAGCTTTTTGGCCTTCATGGCGTCATCAAGGCGCACACGGCGCAGAATTTCGGGAGCAAAATGAGGGACGCCGGTAAAACGGATGTCCTCGCCCTCGGTCAGTGTGTCACCAATACGCAAGGTGCCGTGGTTGGGAATACCCACAACATCGCCAGCAAAGGCTTCTTCCGCCAGATGCCGGTCCTGCGCAAAAAAGAACTGGGGGGTGTGCACGGCAAAGCTTTTGCCCGTACGGGTGTGTTTGAGCCGCATGCCCCGTGTAAGGCGACCGGAGCATATGCGCGCAAAGGCAATGCGGTCGCGGTGATTGGGGTCCATGTTGGCCTGAATTTTGAACACCAGAGCCGTCATGCCCGGCTCATCCGCCGTGACCGTACGGTTTTCCGCCGCCTGCGCACGGGGGGACGGACCAAAGGCCACAAGTGCGTCCAGAAGATCGGTCACGCCTATTTCCTTGATCGCACTTCCGAAAAACACGGGGGTCAGGTGCCCCGCATCGAACGAGGCACGGTCAAACTCCGGCAAGGCGGCCTCGGCCAGTTCCAGCTCCTCACGCATCTGCACCAGACGGGCATCATCCTCCGCCAGCGGTGTAAGCGTGCTGAGCTTGCCGCTCAACAGGTCATACGTGCCCACAAACGTGGCTGCACGGCCAACCGGCCATGTGGCGGGGCATGTGTCCAGAGCGAGAGAGGAGGCAATTTCGTCCAGCAGGGCAAAGGGGTCCTGTGCCTCGCGGTCCATCTTGTTGATGAAGGTCACAATGGGAATATCGCGCAGACGGCAGATTTCGAACAGCTTGCGCGTCCGGTCTTCTATGCCCTTGGCGGCGTCAATCACCATAACAGCCGAGTCAACGGCCGTGAGAGTCCGGTATGTGTCTTCGGAGAAGTCTTCATGGCCGGGCGTGTCGAGCAGGTTGAACACGCATCCGCCGTAATCAAACGTCATGACCGAGCTGACAACGGAAATACCACGGTCACGCTCAATGGCCATCCAGTCCGAACGAGTGCGGCGGCGCTCGCCTTTAGCCCGCACGTTCCCCGCCAGCTGAATGGCACCACCGGCGCGCAGAATACGCTCGGTCAGTGTGGTTTTACCGGCGTCGGGGTGCGAGATGATCGCAAACGTACGACGGCGGACAATTTCCTTACCCAGTTCAGGATTGGCGGTATCAGACATAAATCAGTTCCGGGGCTTCTGGCATGAATAAAAACGGCAAACGCCGGATGGAGAGAAAACCCTCCACCCGGCGTCCACAGGTCGAACCGGAGTTCCCGATTAACGGGAGTAGAATTCGACCACCAGGTTCGGTTCCATCTGCACCGGGTACGGCACATCGGAAAGCTGCGGGCCACGCAGGAACGTGCCCTTCATCTGGCGATGATCCACTTCCATGTATTCCGGCACATCACGCTCAGCGGACTGGGTTGCATCCAGAACAATGGCAAGCTGCTTGGATTTTTCACGCACTTCGATCACGTCGCCATCCTTGACGATGTAGGACGGGATGTTCAGCTTGCGGCCGTTGACCAGAATGTGGCCATGGCTGATGAACTGACGTGCGGCAAACGGCGTGATCGCGAACTTCATGCGGTAGATCACCGCGTCCAGGCGACGTTCGAGCAGGTTGATCAGGTTTTCAGACGTATCGCCCTTACGACGCACGGCTTCCTGATAGTAGCGGCGGAACTGCTTTTCCGTAATGTTGCCGTAATAGCCCTTGAGCTTCTGTTTGGCCATCAGCTGAACGGAGAAGTCAGAAGGCTTGCCCTTACGGCGCTGACCATGCTGACCGGGACCGTATTCACGACGGTTAACGGGGGACTTTGCACGGCCCCACAGGTTTACGCCAAGGCGGCGGTTGATTTTGTACTTGCTCTCAAGGCGCTTGCTCATAGTGCGCTCTTCATCTCTCAACAGGCGGGCTGGGAGAAACAGCCCGTCATTACACCGGTAGTCTCCGTCCACCACGGATCGGAGCGGGCGCATACCGCATTACCAGCAAAAAGACGCTGGCCGGTCTGTCCACATTCCCGGCAATGGTCGCAGGGTTTACGAGAACGTCATCCACCTGTCAACAAAAGCCATGCACGGCGGAACATAACAGGCAGCCGGGCTGTTTTTATTTTGTATTCACACGCGCCAACATACTATCAGAACAGCATTACTCTTCATTCCGAGACACAAGGATAGACATCATGCCATTTGCACACAAATGGGCCCTCTTTGTCGGGTTGGGCGTGGCTCTGGTCATACTGGGCTTTATTGCCTGCCTTGACGCCGTGTCCGTCACCCTCGCCAGCACCATGTTTATTGGTGGCCTGCTTATTTTTGCCGGGGTCATGCAGGGCATACATGCCCTCGCGGTCAAGGACTGGACGGGCTTTCTGTTTTCCCTGCTTTGTGGTGGGCTTTATATTATTGCAGGTGCCCTGCTGATCAAGGAGCCTGTGTCCGGCTCCGTGGCCATTACGGTTTTTGCCTCGGCCTGTTTTGTTGTGATGGGTGTTCTGCGCACGGTCATGGCGTTGCAGTACCGTGGGCTGCCAGGCTGGGGTATTATTCTGGGCAGCGGGCTGATCAGCCTTGTGGTGGGCCTGTGCCTGTACCTCAGCCTGCCCTGGTCGGGCCTGTGGCTGATTGGCACCTTTATTGCCGTTGAACTGATTGCAAGCGGTATCGGCTGGGTGCAGTTCGGCCTTGCGCTGCGCCAGAGCAACCTGCGCTAGACCCGCCTGCCCGATACTCCAAGGAAGCAGGCGGCTTACGCCCTGCCTGCTTCCTTGTCATCTGACATCCCTGTATCGGGCTTTTCCGGCGGCATGAGAGCCAGCACATCCCCCTCGGGTGCAAGCAGGGCTCTGGCTGCCAGACCATCCTCATCCATAGCGGCTATTTTCTGCCTTGGCAGGAGCGATGTCGGGCGTTCCCCTGCCTCGCGCTTGCGCAAAATCGTTTCGATATTCTGCATGACCACCGGGTAGTCATCGACCAGACGGCGGAAGCGCGAGGCCTTGATGGCCATGAAGTGCCCGAACTGTACCGCCCGCACATTACCAACACAACGCCAGCGCTGGAGGGCTTCCTGCGCGCCGAGCAGGTCCCCTGCTCCGTACAGTTCATCCACCCCTGCCACATGGGCTTCCACCAGCCCTGCGCTGATAAAGTAGACGTAACGCATCTTCTGCCCCTTGCGGCACAGCAGTTCCTGTGGCGCCACAAAGCGCAGGGATGTGGTGGTGGCCAGGTCATGCAGTTCCGCACCCGGCAGCCCACGGAATACGGCTGCGTTTTTAATCCGGTCCTCAATTCCGCTGCGCAGGTCAAAGCTCAGACGCTTGTTCAGGCGGTGCCTGCGCCGCTCCAGTTCCTTGAGCAGTTCCCGGTTCAGTTCATCACTGATCAGGGATTCCGCGAGCAGGGTATCGTATTCCTCCCCTTCCATGCGCAGGGATATCTGGCGGAAGATGCGGTTTTCCAGCGCTTCGGCATATCCGTGGTAATGCAGGCGCAGGGTTTCAAGCGCCTCATCCAGCAGCTTGCGCTGGCGGGAGAGTACCTCCGCCACAATTTCCCCAATACGGCTGCCCAGCGTGGGTTCGAGTCGTTCACGCATGAAGCGGGTCAGCGAGATGGAAATAAAATGCGCCACCATCAGCATTTCAAACCGCTCGGCCATGCACAGCATCAAGGGCCGGTCCCAGTGCAGGTAATTATGCACCCACTGCGCCAGATCAAACCGGAAGGAAGGGCTCAACCGCCGCCGCAGCGCGCGCACATACCCCAGCCTCCCCTCCAGCCTTGCACCATCAATTGCAGATTCAGATGAACGCAGCAGGGTTTCCATCACCCGGCGGGACAAACCCTGCATACGGAACAGGTCCAGCAGCAGGGAGCGCTCCTGGCTGGCTATGGTGATCAGGGCAAGATTGACGCGCTGGGTATCGGAGAGAGCCTGATCGAACACATTGGCCGCCTGCTCCTCTTCCGAGCGGCGCTCGATCTGATCCAGCACGGGGCGCGTGGCATCCGCGCTGAAACCGAGCTCTCCCCCGAGTTTTTTTGCCCGTTCACGCACATTCCCCAGACCTATGCCCAGCACCTGATGGCGCATGGCCTCATCAATGGGAGAAAGCTGGTCAAGCTTCAGAAACAGCACAAGCGAGCGCAATGTGGTACCATTGACCAGCAGGGTAATCAGCACAAAGCCAGTCGCGATGATACCAATAAAATGGGCAATGGGCGTTGCCACATGCTCGTTTTCGGTTACGGCCAGCGCCAGCGCCAGCGTAATGGCCCCACGCAGCCCCCCCCACACCATGGTCACCTTGAATGGTGTTGGCACGGGAGGAGAAAGCCGCGACCATGCCAGAAACGGCAGCATGCCAAACACCACGGCCGCACGCGCGACAAGCCCCGCCACGCTTGCAATCAGGATCAGCACCCAGTCCCAGCGGGTCATGCCCACCAGCAGATGCGGCACCAGCATGGATGCCAGTACAAACACCAAAGACCCCGCCCAGAACACCAGTTGCTGCCATAACTGGTTAAGAAACAGCCATGTCTGTGGCCGCACGGTGGATGGCCCGTAAACTGAAAGCGTCAACCCCGCGGCAGCAGTTGCCACCACCCCAGACACACCCAGAAACTCATCCGAAATAATATAGACAACATAGGGCAGTGCGACGCTGAGCGTAATTTCGGCGGCGGAACTGCCGATGGCCGACATCATGGCCAGTGTCAGGCGTCCGCACAGCACACCAACCACCAAAGCCCCGGCAAAGGAGATGACAAACGAAACAACCGCTTCTCCCGGATGAATGGCGCGGTGCAGTGTAACCGATGGCAGCAGAATGGAAAAAATGGAAATGGCGGCTGCGTCATTAAGCAGCGCCTCCCCCTCCACCAGCCGGGTCAGACGGGTGGAAGCACCAATATCGCGGAAAATCCCGGCCACGGCAGACGGGTCCGTAGTAGCCACAATGGAGCCCAGCAGCAGGCAGACCACAAGCGGCATGCCCGCAAAGGGCATAAGGGCAAAACCGATCAGGGCTGTGGAGAGCGCCACAGCCACCACAGCCAGCAGCAGAACGGTCGCAGCCTCATGCGCCAGACGCCTTACATCAATAGCCAGCGCGCCCTGAAAAACCAGTACGGGCAGGAAAATAAGCAGGAACGACTCACTGCTTATGGGAAAATCCAGCAGGGTTTCCGCTATACCATTCAGGGCGGAAGCATAGGACGTGCGTAGCGCAAAATCCGCCAGCGAACCGATAATAATGCCAACAATAGCCAGCAGAACGGTTTCGGAGAGTTCAAGCTTACGGGCAATGGGCTGCACCGCGCTCACCACAACCAGCAGAAGCGCAATAACAAGCAGTATCGCAGCCAGCCCTGTTACCGCCATACCCATGTCCTTTTTACTGCCAAAACCTGTCTGATTCCTTCCTTGCTAACACAATGATAAGGCAAGGAAATGGCAAACTCTGCTCTTTGGCATCGCTTTTAACAGGCCCGAGGCAAGCATGCCACACCCGCAAGCACCGGCAAGAAGCATGCACACAACGCATGACTATGTATTTTGCAGAACTCTCTGCCTCCATAATGCGTGACGACAACCCACAGCGGGCAAGACTTTTCTGGCAGAAAAATTGGGAGTATGCTCAACAGCATGAAAATACCAATGCGCTCCCATACCCGGCTTGCCATGCTTGTGTTGACGCTCATAGGCTTATCGGGTTGTGCGGAAGACCCCAATGCGCACTACTACCACGCACGTACTCACAAGGGACAGTATACACCCAGCTGGTACAGGCCTCCGGAAACGCCACAGAACTCCTTCCAATATAAAAAGACACAGAATTTTTATGGAAAACAGACCGCCGACTCCCCGCAAGACATACAATTTGACCGATAACGAAAAGACGGAGAAAATTGTTCGTCTGGCCATTATCGCCGGAGCTGTCATGGTTGGCATTATTGTCCTGAGCACCATGTATTCCGGCTTTGCCGCCCTTATGACCGGCCAACCCATGCCAGGGCAGCCCGCCCAGACCATGGGCCAGAATGCACCCCGCTAAAAAACCACCCTCTTTTTACAGTCGGCTGGCGGGAGGGTTGCTGGGGTGCCTGCTGGCTTCTCCCCTTCCCTATGGGGTGTGCGCCAGCCTTCCCGCGTCTCCATCCGAACTCCCCCTGCCCGAACATGCAGGCGGAACACTCAGGCTGGTCGCGGCTGCTTCTGGCGGCACGCTGGACCCCCAGATCAACTACACCGGAAAATACATCAACCTTTTTGCCAATGTGTATGATGGGCTCACCACTTTTCGTAAAATTACCGGCCCTGCGGGCAAGGAGGTCGTGCCCGATCTGGCAGAAGCCCTGCCCGCCCCGCAGGATGGCGGGCTAAGCTATACTTTTACGCTACGCCCCAACATTGCCTTCTCCAACGGCCAGCCTGTAACCACGGCGGATGTTGTTGCTTCCTTCCAGCGTCTGTTCCGTATCGGTGCGCCAACAGCCGGGGCGTTTTATGGTGCTCTTGTCGGAGCAGATACCTGCCTGCGCACCCCTGCGCACTGCACGCTTGAGCATGGAATAGAAACAGACGCAGCGACCCGGCGCATAACCTTCCACCTGACCCACCCCGATACCGAGTTCCTGCAAAAACTGGCCTTTACCCACGCCGTTATTCTGCCAGCCAGCACGCCCGACCACGATACAGGCAATACCCCCCTGCCCGGCACCGGCCCCTACCGGCTGGAAGCCTACGACCCCGACAGTTTTCTGTATCTTGCCCGCAATCCCGCCTTCCATGTCTGGAGCGCGCAGGCACAGCCTGAAGGCTATCCGGACCGGATTGAATATACTTTTGGCATCCCCGAAGAAGCCGCCGTAACGGCGGTGGAAAACGGACAGTATGACTGGATGGCAGATACCATTCCTCTGGACCGGCTGGGGGAGCTGGGCAGTCATTTTGCGGGGCAGACACATGTCATGCGCCATCCATCAATCTATTTTTTGCCCATGAACATGCATGAACCCCCTTTTACAGACGTAAGGGTGCGTCAGGCTGTCAATTACGCCCTCAACCGCAAAGCACTGGTCATTCTGTACGGTGGGCCGGGTATCGCACGCCCGTTATGCGGGCTTATTCCCTCTGCCCTCGATGTTGCCGGGCAGAGCTGTGCCTATACGCGCGGGGCTTCGCCCAGCACCCCTGCGCAACAATGGGCTGCGCCAGACATGCAGGTTGCCCGTAATCTGGTGCGCGCAAGCGGCACCATGGGGCAGAAAGTCACACTGGTCGTGGACAATACCAGTGCGGACATGGCCATGGGCGCATGGGTACGCGACATGCTGCAATCCCTTGGCTATCAGGCGGTTTTGCGCCCCCTCAGCGGCAGCCTGCATCTGCCTTACATCGAGAACACGGACAACCATGTGCAAATATCGCTCACAAGCTGGTCAGCCGATTATCCCTCGGCCTCCAACTTTGTGGACGCGCTTTTCGGATGTGAGAATTCTCATCCCCATTCCGACAATTCGATTAACATACCGGGATTTTGCAACCCTCATGTCCAGTCTGTCATGGAGCGCGCCAAAACGGATACCAGCCTGAGCACGACCCAGCGCGACCAGCTCTGGGTGGAAGCCAACAGACTGATCATGGAGCAGGCACCTGCGGCACCCATGATTGAAAAAGACAATGTGGTGCTGACATCTGCCCGTGTTCGGAACTTTTTTTATACTGAAGTTAATCAGCTCCTGTTCTCTCAGGTCTGGCTGCATTAACCACCGGGCCAGTTATCCACAGAATCTGTGGATGAAATACAGGACAAGTCTGGAATGAGCGCGGGATAACCCCGCATACAGCTCACTCCGCGCCAAGCCGCCGTAGAACACGGGCGCGAATCTGCTCAGGCAGCGGCACGTAATCAAGCTGCCGGGTGACGGCTTCCCCACCAACCAGCCCCCAGCGGAAAAAACGCCGCACGGCCTGCCCCTGATTATCGGCAGTCGCCGTGGCAGGGAACAGCACATAGGTCGTGGTAATAATGGGCCAGCTCTGCGCCCCTTCCGCATCGCTTAAGGCTGCGGTCAGGTCCGCTTCATCCCATTGTGCGGACTGGGCGGCCTGCGCAAAGCTTGTGGCGGAGGGGCTTACAAAAAAACCATCATGGTTCTGCATCTGCACAAGCGCCAGATGGTTGCGCGTGGCATAGGCATATTCAACATAGCCTATGCTGCCTGCCGTATTTTTTACATACGCGGCAATGCCGTCATTACCACGTGCACCGGCACCGACCGGCCATGCCACGGACGTTCCCTTACCCACGCCACTTTTCCACTCGGGGGATACATGGGCAAGGTAGTCCGTAAAAACATAGGTCGTGCCCGAACCATCCGCCCGGTGCAAAGGAGCAATTACCTGATCCGGCAGGCGCACCCCGGGGTTGAGGGCCGCAATCCGGGCATCGTTCCACTGGGTTATGCGACCTGCATAAATAGCTGCCAGCACAGCCCCACTCAGACGCAGCGCACCATCAGCAACACCGGGCACATTGGCCGTTATCACCACGCCACCAATGGCTGTTGGCACCTGAACCAGCCCACCGGCCACCAGACGTGTATGACCCATTGGAGCATCTGACGCCCCAAAGTCCACCGTGCCTGCCAGAATCTGGTTCTGCCCGGCACCCGAACCTATGGTCTGATAATTCACCCGCACATCCAAACCAGAAGGGCCAGATGCCGACCATGCCTGGTACAGCGGCGCGGCAAAACTTGAGCCCGCCCCTGTAATGTCGTCCGCCCGAGCCGCATGCGGCGGGGTAAACCCGCCACATAACAGCAAAGCGGCAAAACCAGCCCTGACCCAGCAGCCTACATGGGTGGGGGAGTAACATGCCATGATCTGCTCCTTCTGCCGCTGCCCGCCTTTAACGCAGGACAGCCCCGGTTGCCTTGCTGACAGCAGCCACAATACGCTCGGACACGGCTTCGAGTTCTGCATCTGTCAGACTTTTATCGGCAGGCTGAAGCGTTACATCCACCCCGACCGAACGCATGCCTTCCGCCACATGCTGGCCGGTATAAATGTCAAACAGACTGACATCGGCCACAAGCTGACGGTCTGCACCGCGTACCGCGCGCAAGACGCTTTCCACTGAAACATCCTGCGCAAGCACAAACGCAAAATCACGCCGCACCGGCTGGAAAGCGGACAGAACAGGCGTGCTTTTCTTTTTCTTTTTGGGTTGTGGCACGTCTTCCACAAACACTTCGAACGCCACAACCGGCACATCAATCCCCGCAGACTGAAGCACTGAAGGATGCAACTCGCCAAAATATGCCAGAACGCTTTTTGGCCCCTGCCGCAGCACACCCGACCGGCCCGGATGGTACCATGCGGGCGCATCCGCCGTAGTGGTTATGGCATCAGGGTTAACCCCGAACTGCCGCAGCAACTCCAGCGCATCCGCCTTGGCCGCCCAGAGCGACACAGCATGCCCCGACACACCGGGATAACGCTGAGTAAAGCCCGAGCGCACACCGGCTGCCAGCGTCTGCTGTGCGGCCTGTGCAAAAGCCGGACCAATCTCAAACAGTCCAATATCCCCCCATCCGCGCACACTGTTGTGCCGGATGGCTGCCACCAGATTGACCAGCGGGGTCGGACGCATCTGGTCCAGATCGGAGGCAATGGGGTTAAGCAGGCGCAGGCTTTCTGGCGCGCCGCCAAAATGCAGGGCTTCCTCGTGCGAGACAAAGGAGAAACCCACGGTTTCGGTCAGGCCACGGGCCGCCAGTACGCGGCGCGCCAGCGCAAAACGGGCTTGTGCGGGCGTAAGCGCTGCACCGGGCACCACGCTGAGAGGGGGCAGCGGAACAGCCGGAACCGCATTCAGCCCCTTAAGTCGCAGGACCTCCTCCACCAGATCGCTCTCGGCCTCGATTGCCGCAACACCCTGCGCTGCAAGGGCCGCCACATCAGCAGGCAGGCTCTTGCCCTGCGACAGAACAGGTGCCTGCGCCACATCATTCCGCCAGGAGGGCACATCAAGCGCCACCTGGGCAGCATGACGCTCGCGCACCGCAAAACCCAGTTTTTCCAGCAGGTTTATGCTCTCATCAGCAGGCACATCCAGCCCGCCAAGGTCACGCACCCGGTCAAAGCGCAGCGTTGCCGTGCGCTGCCATGCAGGCTGCTCCCCGGCGGAAACAACTTCGCTGGCTTCCCCTCCGCACAGGTCCATAATCATGCGGGTTGCAGCTTCCAGAGCCGCCACAGGGAGCGCCTGATCCACACCGCGCTCAAAGCGATAGCTGGAATCAGACGACAGGCCGAGCCTGCGGCTGCTCAGGGCCACACGCACAGGGTCAAACAGAGCGCATTCTACAAACACATCGGTTGTGGCTTCGGTCGCACCCGTAGCTTCCCCTCCCATAACCCCGGCTAGGGACTGCACGCCGTTCTGGTCGACAATAACGCAGTCTTCCGCCGTTACGGTGCAATCCTGCCCGTCCAGTGTGCGGAAGGTTTCCCCCGCGCCACGGCACAGGGTCAGTCTGCCCCCAGCAATTGTGTTCGCATCGAACACATGCAGCGGACGCCCCAGATCGAAACAGAAATAGTTGGTAATATCCACCAGTGCGGAAATGGAACGCAGGCCAATGCTTTCCAGCCGGTTACGCAGCCACTCAGGGCTGGGACCGTTTTTGACCCCCCGGATGGTCCGCCCCAGCACCCACGGGCAGGCTTCGGGGTAGGTAATGGCCCATTCCACGGGGGACGCAAACGTGCCCTCCACCGTTTCGGCCAGCCACGGGCGCAGCGTACCAAGCCCGGCGGCGGCCAGATCACGCGCAATGCCGCGTACACCCAGCGCATCGCCCCGGTTGGGGGTTATGGCAATGTCAATCACCACGTCATCCAGCCCGGCAAAATCGGGGTAAGACTGGCCGGGCAGGGTGTCGTCGGGCAGTTCGGCAATGCCGCTGCTTTCTTCCCCCAGCCCCAGTTCACGCAGGGAGCAGAGCATACCGTTGCTAAGCTCACCCCGGACCTTGCCTGCCTTGATGGTCACATCCAGCCCCGGCACATAAGCGCCCGGCGGCGCAAAGATAACCGCCAGGTCCCTGCGCGCATTAGGAGCGCCACACACCACCTGCACGTCTAAAAAACCCGGCCCTGCATCCACCCGGCAAACCTGCAAACGGTCAGCATTGGGGTGGGGCTGGGCGTCCAGAATACGCGCGGTCAGAAAAGGTGCCAGAGCAGCGCCTTTGTTCTCGACACTCTCCACCTCCAGACCAATCTGGTTGAGCATGGCGCATATTTCGGCCAGCGTTGCCTGTGTTTCCAGGTGCTCATACAGCCATGACAGCGTGAACTTCATACTCTCACACCCCTTCGTGCAGCAGTGCGGGTGCGAGCGGGTCTGCCCCGTAATGTCGCAGCCAGCGGATATCGCTTTCATAGAACGAGCGCAGGTCGGGGATGCCGTTCTTCAGCATCGCCAGGCGCTCGATCCCCATACCAAAGGCAAAACCCTGCCATATGCGCGGGTCCAGCCCACAATTGGCCAGAACGCGGGCATGGACCATGCCTGCCCCCAGCACTTCCAGCCAGTCTTCCCCTGCCCCGATTTCACCCGTTTTGCGCGACCAGCCAATATCCACTTCCAAAGAAGGCTCGGTAAACGGAAAATAAGATGAGCGAAACCGCACTGGCAGGGACGGCTTGCCAAAAAACGCACGCAAAAACTCGATCAGGCAGCCCTTGAGGTGCCCCAGTGTAATCCCCTGCCCCACAACCAGACCTTCGCACTGGTGGAACATGGGAGAATGCGTTGCATCATGGTCAGCGCGGTAGGTGCGGCCAGGTGCAATAATACGGATGGGCGGCTTTTGCCCCAGCATGGTGCGTATCTGCACGCCCGAGGTCTGGGTCCGCAGAACGCGGGTGACATCCAGCCCCGGCGCCGGGGGGAGGTAAAACGTGTCGTGGTCGGTCCGGGCAGGGTGATGATCAGGCGTGTTCAGAGCCGAAAAATTGTGCCAGTCGGTTTCGATATCCGGCCCTTCAGCAACCTGAAAACCCATGACGCCAAAAATGGCTGTCATTTCCTCGATCGTGCGGCTGATCGGATGGATGTAGCCTGCGGCCTCAGCCGGTGGGGGTACGGTTACGTCCAGCTTTTCGGCAATCAGGCGGGTCTGCAGGGCGGCGGCTTCCAGCTCCCTGCCACGGGCTTCCACCACCTGGGTCAGTTCATCACGCAGGCGGTTCAGGGCAACGCCGCGAGCTTTGCGCTCGTCAGGCTGCATTTTCCCCAACGCCTTGAGCAGACCGGTCAGGCGACCGGATTTGCCCAGAGTGCCAACGCGCACGGCATCCCATGCCCGCAGGTCTGTGGCACCAGCCAGTTCGGACAGGACATCCTGCCGAAGAGTTTCTAGATCGTCGCTCATGGAACCCCGCGCTGAGGAAAAAACACTACCGGGCGGATACAGTCTCCCGCTCCGGGAGAAAAGCCCTTAGGCCCAAAAACCATCCGCCAAAAAGCAAAAAGGCCGCCCGGTTAGGGACGGCCTTCCTGTATACCGGATCTGTCAGAACCGACAATCAGGCTGCCAGAGCGGCCTGTGCCTTCTTGACGATTTCGGCAAAGGTTGCTGCGTCATCAAATGCGATGGCGGCCAGAACCTTGCGGTCAATCTCGATCCCTGCCTTGGCCAGACCGTTAATGAAACGGCTGTAGGTCAGACCGTGTTCACGCACGGCGGCGTTGATACGCTGGATCCACAGAGCGCGGAATTCACGCTTCTTGTTGCGGCGGTCGCGATATGCGTACTGGAGCGCCTTTTCAACGCGTTCCAGAGCAATGCGGTAGTTGGTGGAAGACCGGCCGCGGTAACCCTTGGACAGTTCCAGAACTTTTTTGTGGCGGGCGAGTGTGGTTACACCGCGTTTAACACGTGCCATATCTTAGATGCTCCTTACAGCCCGTAGGGGGCCCACTGCTTAACCGTACGGCCGTCCTGCGGCTGAAGAACCTGCGTACCGCGAGCGGAGCGCTTCATCTTCTGGGTACGCTTGATCATGCCGTGACGCTTACCGGATGGGCCGGAGAGCACCTTGCCGGTCGCGGTGATCTTGAACCGCTTTTTGACCGACGATTTGGTCTTCATTTTGGGCATTTCATTACTCCTGAAATACGCTGGACATAACCGCCTTACCCCCCGGAAGGGATAAAGTGGCTTCTGCACGGCCGGGCATGCCCCACAGGCCCGGACGCGTGCGCGAATGCGCTTCCTTAAAAGAAAGGGGGACGGCTTTCAAGCCTTTGCCAGCAACAATTCTGCATCGCAGGAGGCAACCGATTCTTCGACCGGTCGGATTCTGTGGAACACTCCACCCCCTTGTTTATAAGGCAGGCTCCTCCGTTTACCTGAATAAAATGCATGCCGCACATGCAAATTTCCGCTTATCTATATTTTACTGAATATAGATAATACCCAAAAAAGGCCAGTTTTTGTAATATTCTTGCGATATATATAAATCATATACACTTTGTAGTGTAATAACACCGCTTCTATGCGTTTATCTATGATAGAAACCCAGATAAGATTGATCTCAATCAACGACAGACCGCAAATGCTGTTCCTCTGGCTGTGTTGGGCAGACGTGATCCCTCTGCCCGCCAGACGGGACGTTTACACATAAGGTGGGGATTAGAGTGATCAAACGTCTTTTAGCAGGAGCAGCCGCCATTGGTGCCGTGGGTGGCCTGGGTTTTCTTTATTACGCCTGGTACCCCCCCATAGAACCTGTGGACCTCCCTGACCGCGGCAGTTTTTCTGCCGAGCAGGTCGCGCGGGGCCGTATTGTGGCTGCCGAAGGATACTGCGCCGAGTGCCATACCCGCACAGACATGGGCGGCGGGCCGGAACTGGCAGGTGATTACAAGATGGATACACCTTTTGGTGCCATCTATTCTTCCAATATTACACCAGACCCTGAAACCGGTATTGGCAACTGGTCGGAAGAAGCTTTCCAGCGCGCCATGCATCTTGGCGTTTCCCGCAAGGGGGTTCATCTTATTCCGGCCTTCCCGTTTGATCATTTCACCAAAATGACCGAGCAGGACGTCTCTGACCTGTATGCCTATCTGATGACACGCCCTGCCGTGCACATGACGCATCGCACCAATGAACTGCCTTTCCCGCTCAGCCTGCGTATTCTTCAGGCGGGATGGAAGCTGCTGTACTTCACCCCCGGCGTATATAAACCCGACCCACGGCATGACGCCTTGTGGAACCGAGGGGCTTACCTGTCCGAAGGCAACGCCCATTGCGGCGCGTGCCATACCCCGCGTGACTTCATGGGGGCGGAAAAAAAGAGCGCTCCTTACGATGGCGCAGTCGTGGATAACTGGATTGCCCCCCCGCTGAACGAGCACAATCCGACCCCCACCACATGGACGGAAAACGAGCTTTTCCAGTACCTGCGTTATGGGGTGGCGCCGCTCCATGGCCCTGCCGGTGGCCCCATGTCCCCCGTGCCGCACCGCTTTCTCTCCACCGTGCCGGAGGAGGATGTGCACGCCATTGCACATTATTTTGCCGATGTGGACCACGCCGCCGAGCGTGAAAAACACGACAAGGCCGCCCTTGCCCGTGCCATGGAACAGTCCAGAACCGATCTGATCGGCCCAAGCGTGGACCCCGACGCCAAGCTTTATCAGGGAGCATGTGCAGCCTGCCATTACAATGCAGCGCCCTCCCCCGTGCTGGGTCGCCCGGATCTGGCGCTGAACAATGCGCTATGGCTGGATGAACCCACCAACCTCTACCAGGTCATCCTGCATGGGCTGACAGCAGAAGAAGGCCAGTCCGGTGTAGCCATGCCCAGCTTCTACAACGCCCTGTCCGACCATGATATGGCGCGGATTGCCGCCTACCTGCGCCGCACCCGCACCACCTTGCCACCGTGGACGGACCTGGAAAAGAAAGCCGCCGCAGTGCGCAAGACCATTACCACCATTCCTGTCAATTCATCGCACTAAGACGGACCACGGAGCACGAGATGGTAAAATTCAAACTCAATGGCCGTGACGTTTCTGTCGATGTGCCGGACGACACCCCCCTGCTGTGGGCGCTGCGTGATGATCTGGACCTGACTGGCACAAAATTTGGCTGTGGCGTAGGCCAGTGTGGTGCCTGCACCGTTCTGGTTGGTGGCCGGGCGACCCGTTCCTGCATTACCCCGCTCAGTTCGCTGGAAGGGGCTGATGTCACCACCATTGAAGGGCTGGACCCCAATGGCAAACATGCCGTGCAGGAAGCCTGGAAGGATATTCAGGTTCCCCAGTGCGGGTACTGCCAGTCTGGCCAGATCATGCAGGCAGTCAGTCTGTTAAAGGACTATCCGGACCCCACGGATGAGGAAATTGATGGTGTTATGGGTGGCAGCCTGTGCCGCTGCATGACTTATGTCCGTATTCGCAAAGCTATTAAAAAAGCAGCGGCCGCCCTGCGCAAGGAGGAGGCATCCAATGGGTAAGCTCGAACGTATTGCCGCACAGCAGGACCGGGCTGCGGGCCGTGGGCCTTCGCGCCGCAGCTTTCTGCTCACCGCCGCAGGTTCCGCTTTTCTGTTCGGATTTGCCCGTCAGGGCAAGGCTGCACAGGTTTACCCGCAGGACGCACCGGCAACCCTGAAGGAAGCCACCGCCTTTGAACCCACGATCTGGTGCTCCATTGCCCCCGACGGCTGGGTGAATGTGAACATCATCCGCGCGGAAATGGGCCAGCATATTGGCACAGCTCTTGCCCGCATTATTGCGGATGAAATGGAAGCCGACTGGAACAAGGTCCGCATTACCTATGTGGATACCGACCCCAAATGGGGTCTTATGGTAACCGGTGGCTCCTGGTCCGTATGGATGACGTGGGACCAGTTCCGCCAGGCCGGGGCGGCTGCACGCACGGTTATGGTGGAACAGGGCGCCAAGCTGCTGGGCGTTTCCCCCGCTGCGTGTATTGCCCGCAATGGGCGGGTTCTTGCTGGCAGCCGGTCCATAAGCTACGGCGATATTGTCAGCCGCGCACACCCGACCAGAACCTACACGCCAGATGAAATGGCCAGACTGCCACTCAAACCAGCATCCGAGCGGCGGCTGATTGGCAAGGATGTCAAGGCGCTGGATATTCCATCCAAAACCAACGGCACCGCCATTTATGGCATAGATGCCAAGCTTGATGGCATGGTGTACGCCCGCCCCAAACTGCCCCCCACACGCTATGGCTCCAAAGTTGTCTCGGTGGATGACAGCGAGGCCAAAAAGGTCAAGGGCTATATCCGCCATATTGTGCTCGAAGACCCCTCGGACACCGTACCGGGCTGGGTTGCAGTTCTGGCCTCCTCCTACCCTGCGGCCATCCGCGCAACGGATGCGCTCAAGGTTGTCTGGACCCCGGGCAAGACCGCCAACGTAACCGAGCACGATATTCTGGACTACGGTCGCAGGCAGATCGCCAACAAGACCGGTGGTTCCCGCGTGTTCAACGACCCCGGCGTGGACGAAGCCTTTGCCAAGGCCACCAGAGTAGTCGAGCAGACCTACACCTGCTCTTCCGTGCTGCATTACCAGCTTGAACCCGTAAACGCACTGGCCCGCCAGCACGACGGCAAGTGGGAAGTGCATTGCGGCAACCAGTGGCAGACCCTGTTCCTGCCCGTTATTGCCAAGGCGCTACAGGTGCCGGAAACCGAAGTGGTCATGCGTAGCTACCTGCTGGGCGGGGGCTTTGGCCGCCGCCTGAACGGAGACTACGCGGTACCTGCGGCCCTTATTTCCAAAGCCCTCGGGGGCAAGCCGGTCAAGCTGATCTTCACCCGCTCGGATGATGCGCTGTTTGATTCCATACGCTCCCCTTCCGTGCAGACGGTGCGCGCGGCGCTGGGGCAGGATGGTGCGATTACGGCCTGGCAGCACCATGCCTCTGCGGGCTGGCCAACCCGGGTTATGGCCAGCGCGTTCATGGAAAAAGGCGACGATGGCAAGCCCTATGACCAGTTTGCCATTGCAGGTGCCGATCACTGGTACGATGTAGGCCCCATGCTGGTACGTGCGCTGGACAATGAACTGGCAGGCGAAACCTTCCGCCCAGGCTGGCTGCGCTCGGTCAGTTCCGGCTGGACCCCGTGGGCGCATGAGAGCTTTCTGGACGAAATCGCCCATGCCCGTAAGCTTGACCCGGTGGAGTACCGCCTGAGCCTGCTGGACAGCAAAGGCCGCAACGCTGGCAGCGCCCCCAACTCTGTGGGCGGAGCCAGCCGTCAGGCCAATGTGCTCAAACATCTGGTGGAGAAATGCGGCTATGGCAAAGTGTCCCTGCCTGCGGATACAGCCATTGGCATTGCCACCACCTTCGGGCAGGAACGCGCCATGCCAACATGGACGGCTGGCGCCGTGCAGGTCCATGTTGACCGCAAGACAGGCGTTGTAACCTGTCAGAAAATCTGGCTGGTACTGGATGCCGGGACAATTATCGACCCCGATGGAGCCGCAGCCCAGACCGAGGGCGGTGCTTTGTGGGGGCTGAGCATGGCCCTGTTTGAAGGAACGGAAATTGTGGACGGCAACGTGCGCGACCGTAACCTGAACACCTATACCCCCCTGCGTATTGCAGATGTGCCGGAAATGGATGTTGAGTTCCTGCCCAGCACGGAAAAACCCATGGGTCTGGGTGAGCCGGGCGTGACAACCATCGCACCTGCCGTGGGCAACGCCATTTTCAACGCAGTGGGTGTGCGCCTGCGCCACCTGCCCATCCGCCCGGCGGATGTGTTGAAAGCGCTGAAGGAGAAAGGGAACGCCTGAGACATCAGGTTTTCCCCACTTTCATAAAAAAGCCGGTTCCCTCACATGATGGACCGGCTTTTTTGTACCCGCACACATAAATCGCCCCCTGTGCACCAACCAAGGTACAGGCCATGACATGGCAGACTTATGCAAATGAGCGTTTGGGTACCAGAGAAGAAATTCCTTACATCACCGAAGGGAAGCGCAACATTACCTACGGGGCCATCCACCGGGGCCGGGCCGCTCTTTCCGGTAACATAACCGGGATATCCAAAAACGGAAAAAGCCCGTTACGGACAGATTACTGACACCCGTCCGCACCATTATCCCTGAACCTGCCTGTACCAACAGGTGCAGAGGGTTACAGACCAACAAAGCCTGATCAGGCAGATATGGCGGCAGCCGAGCGCATGGCGCGCGCCATGGCCTCAACCCCGTTACCGCGATTGGTGGACAATGCCTGCACCAACCCCAGATCACGCAGGAAGCCGGGATCTGTTGCCTGAATTTCCTCCCGCGTACGGCCAGAATACACGCGCAGCAGGAGCGCCACCAACCCGCTGACAATGGCGGCATCGGACAGGCCCGCAAAATAGAGCCTGCCATCTGCCTCTTTTTCCTCCAGCCAGACCTGACTCTGGCAACCGGGCACGCGGTGCGCATCATTACACCATTCATGCGGGAATGGCGGCAACTTGCGCCCCATTTCTATGATGTACTGGTAGCGTTCCATCCAGTCGTCAAACACGTCCAGCTCATCAGCTATGGCTGCGATCGCTTCTGCGGCAGTGTCTTCCTGCGGGGTTACAAAGGGTGCTTCCATTACAAAATAAACCTGCTCAGATCGCCCTTGCGGGCCAGTGGGGCCACTTTGTCACGTACCATGGCACCATCTACAACAACAGTTTCGCCCCCACGCTCGGGTGCAGTGAAGGAAATATCTTCCAGCAGCTTTTCCAGCACCGTTGCAAGCCTGCGCGCGCCTATATTTTCCACCCGCTCGTTAATATCTGCGGCCAGCTCTGCCAGGGCATCTACCGCATCATCGGCAAATGTCATGTTTACGCCTTCGGTTTTCATCAAGGCGGTGTACTGTTTGAGCAGGGAATGTTCCGGGTCGGTCAGAATACGCCGCAGATCATCGCGCGAGAGAGGTTGCAGTTCCACGCGAATAGGCAGCCGCCCCTGCAATTCCGGCAGCAGGTCGGATGGTTTGGCAAGATGGAACGCGCCAGAAGCAATAAACAGGATATGATCGGTTTTGACCGGTCCGTGCTTGGTGGAAACGGTCGTGCCTTCAATAAGGGGAAGCAGGTCGCGCTGCACCCCCTCGCGCGAGACATCGCCGCCCTTTACCCCACTCTCGGACGAGCGGGCGCACACCTTGTCGATCTCGTCCAGAAAGACAATGCCGTTATTCTGCACATGAGCCACGGCTTCACGCGTCAGGCTATCACTCTCCAGCAGGCGCTCGGCTTCCTCACGCTGCAACTGTTTGCGGGCGTCAGAAATCCTGAGTTTTTTCTGCCTGGGTGCGCGGTTCATAAAGCCTTTCATCATCTCGCCAATGTTGATCACGCTCCCCGGCACCATGCCCGGCATATCGGCCGGGCCTGTGGGGGCTGGATCGGTAATGGCGATGTCAATTTCCTTATCCTCAAGCTGCCCGCTGCGCAGCATGCTCCGGAACTTGCTTTTGGTATCGGCCGAAGAGCCCTCCCCCGCCAGTACGGTCACAATCCGCTCATCCGCCGCCTGAGCTGCCTGCTCCTCCACATCCTTGCGGCGCAGGTCCTTGAGCATGACAATGGCCGCATCCACCAGATCGCGCACAATACTGTCCACGTCCCGGCCAACATAGCCGACCTCGGTAAACTTGGTAGCTTCCACCTTAAGAAAAGGAGCCTGCGCCAGCTTGGCCAGCCTGCGTGCGATTTCGGTTTTACCACAGCCGGTTGGACCGATCATGAGGATGTTTTTGGGGACAACCTCCTCACGCATGGCCTCTGGCAGCTGTGCCCTGCGCCAGCGATTGCGCATGGCAATGGCAACCGCGCGCTTGGCATCGCCCTGCCCCACAATATAGCGGTCAAGTTCGGCAACAATATCACGCGGGGAAAGATGGGGGGCTTGCATCAGGCTTTGTCTCCCGCTGTTTTGGCATCCAGCGTTTCTATCCGCACGGAGTGATTGGTATAGACGCAGATATCACCTGCAATCTTCATGGCACGGGTTACAATTTCCTCCGCACCCAGCCCTTCTACCGTCAGCAATGCCCGTGCCGCCGAAAGGGCGTAGTTACCACCCGAACCAATAGCAATAATACCATCCTCTGGTTCAAGCACATCGCCATTGCCGGTCAGGGTAAAGGAGTGCTCGGCATCGGCCACGGCCATCATGGCCTCCAGCCTGCGCAGGTAGCGGTCCGTGCGCCAGTCCTTTGCCAGTTCCACGCAGGCGCGCTCCAACTGGTTGGGGTAGCGCTCCAGCTTGGCTTCCAGCCGCTCCAGCAGGGTAAAGGCATCTGCCGTAGCACCGGCAAACCCTGCCAGAATGGTACCAGAAGGGCCAATACGCCGAACCTTGCGGGCGTTGCCCTTGATCACGGTGCTGCCCAGTGTCACCTGGCCATCACCGGCCATGGCAACCTGCGCGCCACGGCGCACACAAAGAATGGTGGTCCCGTGCCAGCCGACGGGATCATGCGAAGACGAAGCAGAATGAAAACTATCCATAACACCAAGAAATAGGCGTTCTGGCGCAGGACACAAGGGGGTGGGCTATGCGACCAGCATAGCCCTTACATCTCCCAGCAACGCATCCCGCGTGTAAGGCTTGTGCAAAACGGCAACCCCTTCTGGCAGCACGCCAAAATCCGCATAGCCTGTTACAAACAGGACCGGCAGATCCGCACGAACATCGTGGATACGCCGTGCGGCCTCGCCGCCGTTCATGCCCGGCATCATCACATCCATGACCACAAGGGCAATGCCGGGAATGGACTGCACTTTTTCCACAGCTTCAGCGCCACCTGCCGCTTCCATGACATCATACCCCGCACGACGCAAAAAGCCGCTGGTTACCGCACGCACGCCCGGTTCATCATCCACCACCAGAATGGTGCTGCCTGCCCCGCTTGCTGGCAGGGCGGCGGCTATGGTCTGCACCGTGTTGGCGGGCACGGCGGGAATGGCTGCCGCCATCTCCTGATCCATAGCTGGGAACCATAGCTCAACGGACGTACCGCCCCCCGGAGCGCTATCCACCCGCACTTCCCCCCCGCAATGGCTGATAAAGCCATAGATCATGGACAGGCCAAGCCCCTGCCCCTGCCCTGTGCCTTTGGTCGTAAAGAACGGGTCAAAAATACGGGCGCGTATATCCTCCGTCATGCCAATGCCACGGTCAGTCACCTGCACGACCACCCATGCGCCCGCATGCTCGCGCCCCACATGCCGCCCCAGCAGGCGCGCAACCTGACGGACGGAAACGCAGGTTTCTCCCCCTTCCGACTGGGCATCCAGCGCATTCACACACAGGCTGAACACAGCCAGTTCAAGCTGGACGGCATCTGTCCAGACCGGAGGCAGGGGCTCTTCGGGAATATTGAAGCGTACACTGCTAAAGCGACTCATACCTTCCAGCCGGGACGCATCCAGCGCGCCACGGATTTCCTCTGGCACCTTCCCCTGCTTCATGAAGGTCTGAAGATTTTCCAGCACGTCATGCATATCCACCCGCTGGCAGACCAGATGCCTTGGGCGGCTGAAGTCCAGCAGCTTGCGGGTTAGCACCGCACCACGCCGGGCTGCTTCCATGGCGTTCTCATACAGCCGGACGACCGAAGCCTCCCTTGGAGGCTCCAGATCCTGCACCAGTTCCAAAGACCCCTGAATGGCCGTGAGCAGGTTATTGAAATCATGCGCAATACCACCGGCCAGCGTGCCAATAGCCTGCATTTTCTGCGCCTGCCGCAGCCGCTGTTCCAGACTTAAAAGCTCACTCACATCCCGGTCGATCAGAATGGAATAGTCGGAGAGCATGGAGGACTGTACAGGGGTGTTACGCAGACTATCCAGCCTTACGCGCGTCAGGTCATGCCAGCGGGCGGGGCCATCCTGTGCTGGTAGCTGGAGCACCTGCTGGTCACGCCCCGTCTGGGCCAGTTGACCCTGTGCTTCCTTCAGGCTTTCCAGCCGTGGGCCATCCACCAGATCCTCTTCGCGCTGGCCAATGCACTGCGCAACCGTGTGGCCCAACTGGCTTGCCATCTGCTGGTTAAGCCGCACAAAGCAGCCAGCCTGATCCTTGACCGCCAGACCAAAGGGCAGATTGTCCAGAAGCCCACGCAGAAGCAGGCGTTCGCACTCCAGCTCTTTTTCCAGAAAATACCGCGCGGCCGCCTGCCCGACCATGGACAGCAGGGTTTCATCATCCCATGGCTTGTAAGCAAAAAAGGAAATCTGGCCCCGGTTAAGCGCAGCTTCCACGGCGGAAATATCCGCATACCCCGTGAGCAGGATAGCCCCCGCAGCAGAGAGGTTACGCGCATGGGCCAAAAAAACGTCGCCCGTCATGCCCGGCATGCGCTGGTCGGAAACAATAACAGCAACGCCGGGGTTATGGCGCAGACGCTCAAGCCCCTCCTCCCCCGAGGAAGCGGTCAGGACCGTGTAGGCACTTTCCAGCAGATCAGACAGTGCAACCAGAATTTCGGGCTCGTCATCCACAACGAGCACAAAAGGGCGCTGTGTTGGTTCATGTAACGTGCTCACCGCGCCTCTCCTCCCCTGTTTTATAGGGCACACGAATGGTAAAGCAGGCACCACCCAAGGCCCCCGAGTTTGTTATAACAATACTCCCGCCGTGAGCCTGCACAACCCCATATGCCGTTGCCAGACCTAACCCGGTCCCCGAGCCTACAGGTTTTGTTGTAAAAAACGGTTCAAAAACGCGTTCCTGCAATTCCTGCGGCACTCCTGGCCCTGTATCCGATATCTGCAACACATAATTTTCGGCCCCTCTGGCCTCCGCCTTTTCCAGAAAAGAGGCGATCAGAATCTGGTCCTTGCCTCTGATTGGTGCAGTCCCTCCCTGTTTGCGCGCCGTTTCGCGCTTTTCCAGAATGGCATCGGCTGCATTGCTGACAATGTTCATAACCACCTGATTAACCAGCGCGGCCTGGCAGACCAGTTCCGGCGGAGCCTCCAGGCGGCATTCCACCGAGATTTCCTGACCAAGTTTGGGGGCCAGAAGTGTCAGCACCATAGCAATGGCCTCAGGCACGTCCAGACGCCGGAACTCACCCTCCTCCAGACGGGAAAAGCGCCGCAGGCTGGCCACCAGCTCCCGCAACCTTGATAACCCGACAAGAGAGGAGGCCAGACGCTCGGCTCCTTTGGTCAGAGCGGCTTCCGCCACGCCAATATCGTTCTGCCTTACAGCCAGCAAAGCCTGCGCCATGCTGCGCTTGACCGTGTTTTCATGCGCCAGAACAAAGGCCAGCGGGTTATTGAACTCATGCGCAATCCCTGCGGCAAGCTCCCCCAGAGACGCCATTTTGGCCGACTGCACCAGCTTGACCTGAGCATCAATCAACTTACGGTTAGCTGCTGCCAGATCTGCATTAACGCGGCGCAGGGCATCGGCCAGAGCCATACGGGCACGGGCACTTTCTATGTGGGCTTCCTCCCGTCGGACTTCATCTTGCAATGTTTTGCGCCGCACAAGGCTGCTTATGCGCGCAACCAGCAACGCGGGGGCTATGTCCGAGTCCGTCAGGTCATCCACACCGGCGTGAAACGCCAGCCGTATTTTTTCCGCTGTCAGCTGGCCGTGTTCGACCACCCCCAGCACACGGGTGCACTGGCGGCTCCTGCGCCGGAAGGCGGCAACTGTCTGTGCCAGTGCGAGGCCATTAAAAGCCGGGCAGCTCAGGTCCACCACAATGCAGTCAGGCTGGATACGCCCGGCACTGACATTGGACAACTCCAGCCTGTCCGGGTCTTCCACCAGCGTTGCGTCCTCACCATTCTGGCGAAGCATTTTGACAAGGCGGGGCGTTTTGCCAACACTCGCCCCATCAGGCCAGGCCCATAAAATACCCCCCGGCGCGGTCACAACCGATACACGCGGCTGACGGAATACAGCACCTTCGCGCTCGGCGGTTTCATCCCCAAAGTCGCGCAGGAGCGCGCATATGCGAAAAATCAGAAAAACCGGGTCATCCGCGGCGCAAAAACAGGCATCCGCCCCACGTTCCAGAATTTCCCGCTCCTGTTCGGCGTCATGTGCATCCACCAGCACCACCACAGGTATACTCCGCGTGACCGATGTCAGCCGCAAACGCTGGCATAGCTGTGCGGCTGACATATCAGGCAGATGATCCTGTACCACCAGAAGGCTTGGAAGTTCGGTATCAAACCCGGCAAAAACCGCGCGGCCATCCGCAACCACACGCACGCCCAGACCGCGTTTGTCCAGTTCGGCCACCAACTGTTGCTCGCATGTTGCATTTACACCCGCGAACAGGATGGTACAGGAAGGGAAATCCATAAATTCTGCCTATAGCTGGACGCTTAGGCCCATCCTTTTTGCGCTTAAATCTGATTTTAGACCCATACCAAACAAAAACATCCACCGTCTGCTCTCGAATGCGTTACCACCAATGGCACCTGCATCTGCCCTCTTGCAAGCATGGTGGCAAGACACACACAAGAACGGTATAAAGGCCACTCTTTACTTGAGCAGCCTGCCCCGCTGGCAGCTTGACCGACTTTTCCGCCTCGGATTACCTGAAGGAACACAGGTTTATGGACACGCGCACATCTTTACCCGCTTCCCAGCAACCTCTTGCCATGTCCTCTCGCCAGAACACATCGGCCGCCGCCGGGCTGCGGGTGCTGCGTACGGTCGTAGGGGCGGCCTGTTATTTTGTCTTCTATTTTGTCCAGCAGATGGCTGAACTGTTTGCCCCTCTCCTGCTTATTGCCGGAGCTGCATGGGCAGCGCTGCCAGCGCTGGTCAAAACCCTGACCCGCACCACCGCATCGGCCGACCCCCAGGCGCATGACGCCATTGCCAGTATTACCAATGCCATTCCCGAACAGATTATCCTTGCCGGGCATGAGCTGACCCCCAGCGGGCTGATCTGCGATGGGCTGGGACTTATGGCCGTGGCCGCAGCAGGCGCAACTCTTGCCATGCTGGTAGGCCGCAAACTCTAGGCTTCCTCTTAACCACCACCTGCCCCGCACAGCCTGCGGGGTATAAAATGATGTTAGCCCGGCTGGTGGAGCCGGGCCGCGGCAGGCCATGCGTCCACAATTGCCGCCCACCAGTGCCAGACACCCGACACAACCAGCGCAGCCAGCACAAAGCTGACAATCCAGGCCCTGCGCCAGAACATTTCGCTTTGCAGCAGGGTACGCATATCCATGCGTGCCAGCCGCCCGGACCAGTTGGCCACAGCCTCCTGTACCATTTGCATAACCACGCCGGAGCCAGGCTTGTAGGCCGGGCGCGCAATATGGGCTGCCAGTGGTGCTCCCTCTTTCTGCTCTGCCGCCGCGTGTACCGACATCCTGCCCGGTGCCTGAACCGCGCCTGACGCAGTAGAAACCGGTTTTTCGGCACTCTGCACCACCGGGGCTGTCGGCGCAGGCTCCTCTGCCGTGGAGACTGTCTGTGCGGGCAGGACTACCGGCGGCGCGGCAGATAGGGCCGGAACCAAAACCGGCGCTACGGATGCGACAACAACCGGAACCTCTCGCTCTGGCTCTGGCTCTGGCTCTGGCTCTGGCTCTGGCTCTGGCTCTGGCTCTGGCTCTGGCTCTGGCTCTGGCTCTGGCTCTGGCTGGCTTTCAGGCTGAACGGGGGAGGATGCAAGGGAAACATCCACCTGTTGAGCAGATTGGGCGGGAACAGCCACGCGTGCGCTGGCGTTACCCTCCGTCCCGGCAGTCCCGGCCTCCAAGGGAGCTGGCACGGTTACGGGCAAAACCGGCTCCTGCGGTTCAACCGGCGCATCCCCGGCTTCCGCTGGGGTCAGCGCTGCCTGCTCTATCTTGTTATCCGCCTGCTCCGGAGCGTGTTCAGGTATATCCGATGCGCTTTGCACTGCTACCGATAGAAGCTGAGGCTTTGCTGGCACGTCCTCAACGGGAGACGTCGTGACTTCGGGGGCGGAGACTGCACCGGGTTCTGGCGTGGAGGCGGTCATGCCCGCTGATGCATCTTCTGGTGCATCAGGCGGGGTCAGCCGCCACTTCACCCCGCAGGCGGAACATTTGAGCGTATGCCTTTTAGCCAGAAGAGCTTCGGGAACCTGATATGCCGCACCGCAGGAAGGACAGACAATCTTCATGAACACTCTCTTAGCAGGGCCTTTCCCTGTTGCCCCGGTCCGGCTGGAACGGCAGGCTAGGCATCAGGACGGAAGATAAACGTAACCCCCTTTCCTATCACAGGAAAAGGCAATCCATGCCAGCCCCCGATCCTAAAGGCACGGAACACCTTTTTCAATTCAGCACTGAATGGCGCTTCTCAATCGACAGTGCACGGAACTATCCGCTACAGTTGGAGAATGAGTGATCTGCCTTGTTTTTATGCTTTTTGGCCCGGAAAACTGTAAATGATTCGTCTGGACAATGTTTCCTGGCGCCGGGGCAAAAAGGATAGCGGGCCTGTTCTGGCCCATCTGTCCTTTGCTGTGCCGCAGGGCGGATTCCGCTGGCTGCTTGGGCCTTCAGGGGCTGGCAAGAGCAGCCTGCTCAGCCTGCTGCATATTGAAAACCTGCCCACCGATGGGCAGATGACCATTCTGGGCAAAACCGTTGCACAGGACGAAAAACGCGCAGCCCTTGTACGCCTGCGCCACAGAATCGGCATGGTACATCAGGACTATCGGCTCATGCCCGACCTGTCCGTGGCAGATAACGTGGCCCTGCCTCTACGCCTGCAGAACCGGCCAGAGGATGAAATTCAGGACGAGGTTCACGCCATTCTCAAATGGGTAGGGCTGGGCGAGCGCGTGGATGTGCCCGCCACCCGGCTTTCCGGCGGGGAGCAGCAGCGCACCGCCATTGCCCGCGCCATCATCCACCGACCGGGCCTTATTCTGGCGGACGAACCGACAAACGCACTGGAGGAAAGTCAGGCCTGCCGCCTGCTCGACATGTTTGCCGAACTCAGCGCCATGGGCACCACGGTTATTGTGGCTACCCACAACGAATCCCTTGTGCGCAGGCTTGAACGCCCTTTTCTGTTTCTTGAGCGTGGGCATCTGGTGGAAGAGGGAGATACACAGGCATGACACGCCCTTTTTCTGGCCGTAAGGATGGTCTCTCCCTGTCCGAGGCCCTGCCAGATCGCAGCCTGTTCGCGCTGGTAGCCATGATGGGCTTTCTGGCGGCACTGACCCTGGCCGGAGCCAGCGGCGCGCGCGCGCTCTCCGCACGCTGGTCGGGTGGGGCTGCCCAGCTGCTTACCATTCAGGTGCCAGATGCCAACGCTCCACTGGCCACACAGGACGGAAGCCGTGCCACCACAACCCGCGTGCAGGCCGTTATGGCAGAACTTGCCAGCCTGCCTGAAGGCACGGAAGTACACCAGCTTACCCCGCCGGAGCTGGCCCGCCTGCTGGAACCGTGGCTGGGAGAAGCCGACAGTTCCGCCTTGCCACTCCCTGCGATTATCCGCGTCAGACTCCCACCGGAGGCAACCGTGCCCGCCACACTGGAGCCGACACTGAACAGCCATGTTCCCGGCACCATAATGGAGCACAACGCCCGTTGGGGCGAACGCCTGCGGGCACTGGCCAACAGCCTGCTGGCCTGCGCGGGGCTGGCCTTGCTGAGTGTAGGCGGCATTGCCACCATGATAACCGGCCTTGCCACACGCACCGGTCTTTCCACACGCAGGGACATTATAAAAACCCTGCACGGACTTGGAGCTTCGGACAGCTATATTGCAGGCCGTTTTGCATGGCGCACCGCAACCCTTGGTTTTGGTGGCGGACTGTGCGGAACTCTTATGGCCTGCCTGCCTCTGCTGCTGCTCCTGCAAATGGCAACCCCCTTCGCCAGTGTTCCACTGACGACCCCTGAGCGGCTGTTACCCCAGAACTGGCAGGCACTGGCTGACACCGTACCGTCAGACATGTTGTGCGCACTGGCGCTTCTTCCCTTTGCCGCTGCGTTTATCTGCTGGTTTACAACTCAGGTCATGGTGCGCCTGTGGCTGCTCCGCCTCCCATAATGCACAACGCCATGCTCCTGCCCCGCCTGAGTCAGCGGTTCCTGCCCCTGCTGCAAAAAACCTGCCTGCTGGTAGCCGGATGCTGGCTGGCCGGGTTTGTCTGGTTCATCCATGATGCACGCCAGCCCCCCGCCCCCACTCTGCATGCCGATGGCATTGTGGCCCTGACCGGGGGAACAGGGCGGGTGGAAGCGTCTCTCCGCCTGCTTGCCAGCAACCCCGATGCGCGCCTGCTTATTTCCGGCGTGGACCTGCAGACATCGGTGCGCGCGTTGCTACCCGCCTCCATCCCGCCTGACATGGCCGCCCGTATTACGCTGGGCTATCAGGCACGCTCGACCATTGGTAACGCAACCGAAACTGCCGCGTGGGTTGCGGATCACCACATCAACAGCCTGATTATTGTGACCGCAGGCTACCATATGCGTCGCGCCATGCTTGAACTCGGCCGCACGTTGCCCGATATCACCCTGACACCTTACCCGGTCATGCCCCCTGCCATGGAGCACCCGTGGCGGATGTCCACCCTGCGGCTGATGGGGATGGAATACACGAAGTGGCTGGGCGCACTGGCGGGCATGGAGCACAACCCGTCGCTTCCGGTCTAACGGGGAAGCCCCTGGAGCACGCCCAAAAATTCTCAATAACTGGCACGAAAAAAAAGCCTTCCCTCCTTCGCGCCAGTAGCCTCCATTCCTCAGAACTGAAAACGCGCCTGTGCTCTTGCTCCGCTATCAACAGACCGGTTCCCGTACTGACCTGTATAGGACAGGCCAACATCAATCCTGTCAGTCAGTTTTGCGGTCAGTCCCGTATCAACCACCGCCGCGTTGACAGACAGCGGAACCCCGGCAACATCCATATCGCCATAACGGGCCTGTCTGAACATTTCATGCGTAGTAGATGTAGACAGGCCAAAAGCATGCCGGTACGCCAGCGAGCCATGTGGAACCAGAGCAAGTTTTCCCACATGGAACAGGGAAGACCCCTTGATGCCAAAGGTTGAGAATGTCACCCCTGTATCCATCCCCTTGCCATGGAGTGCGGCAACACCCCCCTGTTCGTTATATCCGTTAGTATGCTGATTGATATACGCCAGATTGCCAAAGGGTTCGACCATGCCGTGACCGATATGAAACTTGTAGCCCAGCTCGCCATATGCCTGCGCCGTGCCGCCAAGATAATCACTGGACAGATGGTTCGTAAAATTTGCAACCGCGACATTGCGGGTAATACTCAGCATATTCCACGTATAGGCAACACCAAGCCGCAGATTGAGCCCCCCCCAGTGCGTACCCGCATATCCACCCGCAGTCACATTGTTGCTATGGCCGGATGACCCACGACCGCTCCCTACGTTAAACATGGAACGACCGTAGCCAAACATACCACCTACACGCCACGTCTGCGCCACAAGCGTATCCATGCCCATGATAAATCCGGCTGTGGAATGATTCATGTTCGCGGCATTGCCATTGCCACTGTTATGACCAAGGCTGCCATATGCCTCCCCCCAGATCACGGGCTGGTCAGCCAGACACCCCCCATCCTTGCGACCGGTTTTCAAAGACGCCGTATGCAGGGTTGAGTCCGCAATACTTCCGTCACAATCCGCCGTATCCAGCCTGTCCAGCGCAGACTGCCTTACGAAAAAACTGTCCTGAACAAGAGCCGTGCGGGCTGAGGCATGTACCTCCCCGGACAGATTATTCAGTGCGGGACGGACCTGATCCGTGCTCAGGCCATCCAGCGCCAGAGCAACATCATTGCTTGCGCTCAACCCATCCACCCCTATCCCGGTCATGAATTGATTACGTGTTGCCGCCACCGCGGAATAGCTCTGGGCGTTACGTGTCATCAGAACATCCACGGCATTGGAGGAATAAAACAGTTGGGAAGAGAGAAAAACATAGGGTGTGGTCAGACTTGAAAACTGCCCGCTGACACCATTCCCGGCAGTCAGCAGACGATACACCTGCCCCGGCGCGACCTTTCCGGACAGGGAGCTGAAGGAAACATCTCCCCCCATGAGATTGACTGAACCCGTAACCGACACCAGATCGCTGGCCATACGGTTCAGGGTCGCGCGCTGTAAAGCAACAGTGCCTATGACCGTATCCGCCCGGCCATCGGCAATATATTTTGCGCCATCTTCCACCGTAAGATTGCCGTTGACGGTCAATGTGCCGATGCTCCCCCCCGCCTCGGGAGAAATGACGGAACCTGACGCAAGCGTAGTTGTGCCGATTGTGCCGTTCCCCTGAATGGTCGCACCATTCCGCGCGTCAACCGTAGCATTGGGAATTGCGCCAGAAACGTCCAGAACGCCATCCTGAACCGCAATGCTTCCCATGTAGGTACCATTACCAGACAGCGTGACGGACGCACCCGTAACGGACATTGCCCCATGACCGCCCAATGCGCCACTGAGAGCAGAAACTCCGCTGACAACATTGAGCGTTCCGTTATTTTCCACGCTGGATTGTACGGAGTTGTTGCCAGACATCGTGATGGTGCCCGAATTGGTGATATCCCCCCCAGCCGTGAGAGCCGTATTGGACAAATCAAGGACCGCATTGTTGATGATCGTTGAGCCGGAGAGGTTCACCCCGCCATTTACGGTAGAAATACCGTTATTGGTAAAAGTTGTATTCTGGATCATACTTCCCGTATTACTGTCACACCCCAGGCTGGTGGAACACTCACCAATCGTCGTCAGGGTGTTTGCGGCCGCCATAATGGTCGATTCAGAAATATTGTTGCCATACAGACCCATTGTTCCATAATTTTCTATGATCATGCCCGAGGCTGTATTGTTTACTAGTGTTGTGGAGTTTGATGAATCAGAAGCCGAACCATTTGTGATTTTTGTTTCTGTAATAAATGATCCCGAGGCGGTTATTGTAGCGCCATTTCCATTGATCATATTTGAATTGTTTATCGTATTGCCAACAATGCTCATATTTGAGGCATTATTGTTCAGAGATGTTTCGTTAATATCATTTTTTTTCAAATTCATAGTGGCTGAAGCGTTATTTATCACTATTGCATTGGATAAAATATTGGTTTCAGCAGTCAGGGTTGCGCCGGTGTTGCCTATTGTTAAACCCGTTGCTTTATTAGCTGTCAAATACAGGGTGCTTCCGGACTCATTTGTAATCACTGCATTGTTAGCCGTATTATTTTCCACATCCATATTGCCACCATTACTATTGACTATTACGGCGCTATTCGCTATATTATTTATAAATTTCATACTGGACGCATCATTGTTTATGGATGCGCCTACTGCACTATTCCCGATAAAATTCATGCCGCTACCGTATTGATTGTCTATATGCGCACTGTTCGCTGAATTATCCATGACATACATATTGGATTCATCGTTGTGCAGTATCACCCCGTCTGCTGTATTCCCATCAAGATATATTACCCCGCCGTTTGTATTGGCAATGTGTACGCCGGATACATAATTCTGATACAAGACCGCATAGGAATTTGCCGCAGTATTCTCTATTTGCAACGTTAATGAAGACGGAATGATATAATTACCTGCCAGAAGGGAAACTTCCGGTGAGAATGGTGGCGGGTTGCCCGGCATGGCAAGTAGCCCACCCGCGTCACTGGCAGACACGTTCTGGCCTACATAATGGTTGCCGACTGTATATGACGATGCGAGAAAAGACAGACTCCCCGCCGGAATGAAATACGTTCTTCCTGAAGGGTCGGCGGTAACATACCCATTATCCGATGACGGAAAATCCTGCGTGTTATATCGATAATTCGCACCTGTATTCGACGCATCCGGTGTCTTGTTGCCGTAAGCATCTGTCTGGGCCGATGCTGGCATGGCATAGCCGACAATACTAACAGCACTCCCAAGCAACAATGTTCTGACCCCATTAACAATGGGCAAAGACGATTTTGCAGTCGCTCTGGACAAAAACCAGGTTATCATATTGGCATTCCCGCTTTATTCTAAAAGCACAGAGCCAAATGATTTCAAAAATAATTAAAAATTATGTTAATTTATAAATTCACATATAAGCGTACTTTATTTAAGTAATCTTAAAATATAGGTTTATATAATATTTACACTGTTGTGCATTTTTATTTAACATTCCGGCCTGCCATTAACTCCCCGGCTGAAGGGGAGCATTCTGCATCCCGGAATGAAATCCCGCGCAAGGCGTCTGCATATTTTCCTCAGACGGAACTCGACCGCCGGTTCAGGCTACGCCATGTGTTACAAACACTCACGGCACATGGCGCTGGAAATTCATACACCCAGCAGCCCTGCATGATGGCGCAGGTGATCGGCCACAAAACTCTGCACAAACCAGTAGGAATGATCATACCCGTCATGCTCGCGGCAGATCAGCGTCTGTCCGGCCTTTTCCGCTGCGGCCACAAGATGCCATGGCTGGAGTTCACGCTGCAGGAACTGGTCGGACAGCCCGGTATCCACCAGAATGGGCGCGGGATGGGTATAACCATCCTCCAGCAGGCATACGGCATCATGCGTGCGCCAGGCTGCACGATCTGCCCCCAGATAGGTGGAAAACGCCTTTTGGCCCCAAGGCGTCACGGATGGATGTACAACAGGCGCAAAGACGGAAATGGACTTCCAGAACAGGGGAGCCTGCAATCCATGCACCAGCGCACCATGCCCGCCCATGGAATGCCCCATGATCCCCCGCCTTGCGCCATCCAGCGGCAGAGCGGCTTCCACCAGCAAAGGCAGTTCCTGCGCTACGTAACTGCCCATGCGGTAATGCTGCGCCCATGGCTGCCGGGTTGCGTCCAGATAAAAACCGGCACCTGTTCCCAGGTCCCAGTCCGTGTTCTCACCCTCTATGCCTGCACCACGGGGCGAGGTATCGGGCGTGACCAGAGCCACCCCCAGCCGGGCAGCTTCAGCCAACGCGCCAGCCTTGATCAGAAAAGTCTCCTGTGTGCAGGTCAACCCGGCCAGAGCATACACAACCGGCACTTTGCCGCCCTGCTCTGCCGAAGGCGGCAAAAACACGCCAAAGCGCGCGGGAAGCCCCAGCACGCTGGAAGAATGTTCATAAAACAGCACGCGCCCGCCATGCGCCCGATGTTCTTCCAGCAGTGTCAGCCCTGTTGTTTCAGTCATACCCATGACCCTTTTCATCTGGTCAGCCATACGCGCTCATGCTTACCATTACCCAGCATGCACAAACCATCATCGCACAGGCAACCCTACGATGTATTGTGTGTTAAAATGACACCGGGCATGCCGCCCTGTGACACAGAAACCGGAGATTTTTGAATGATTGTTGACCAGAAGGTCGGCTTACGCATTATCACGCGGGAAATCCTTATGGTCATCCTGCTTATGGCTGCGTGGGATCTGGTTGTTGTCATTCTTTTTCAGATTTTCCATCAGGAATGGATGGAACAGCCCAGCCTGCCGGTTTCCCTTATTGGTTCGGCACTGGCGCTGTTCATGGGTTTCCGTTCCAACAGTGCGTATGCACGCTGGTGGGAGGGGCGTACACTATGGGGTGCCATTACCAATAACTGCCGCTCCTTTGGCCGACAGGCAGGCACCTTGCTGGGTGACCGGCCTGACCTGATACACGCCATTGCCGCCTACCCCCACGCCCTGCGCATGGCGCTCGGCCCGATTGATGCCAGCGCGGATGTGGAGCGCCTGCTCCCCCCCCATATGCTCAAAGCCATTGAGACATACCGCAACAAACCCAACGCCATTCTCTACCAGATTGGTCTGGGTGTTAAAGAGGAAGTCACGCGCAAGGGCATAGATGGCGCGGTTCATGGCCAGATCGACCGCATCCTGTCTGACATCGCCAATGCGCAGGGCGGGCTGGAGCGTATTCGCAACACCCCTCTGCCCATACAGTTTTCCGTCCTGCCACGCGCGCTGGTGAATATTTTCTGTATTGTTCTGCCTCTCTCCATGGTGCAGACGCTGGAATGGATTACACCCCTTGGGTCTTCGCTCGTAGGGTGCCTGTTCCTTATTCTGGACAAGAGTGCAGACGACCTGCAAAACCCCTTTTCAGGCACACCGCACGCACTCCCCATGGCCACCATGGCCCGTAATATTGAAATTGATGTGATCCAGCCTACAGGTGAGCAGACTGCCCCGCCCCTGCAAACACAAAATGGCGTCCAGCAATAAGAACATTGCCGGCCCTATTCTTTTATATTGCAGACAAACAGCGCATTTTATGCTACAGGTCCCGACCATGAACACGTTTAGAACACCTCCAAAAGGCGGCGTGACAGATGCAATGGCACGCACCGCTGCCGCCACCACTGCGGCCCAGGCCAAAACCAAGGTGAAAGACGAAGATCCTTTTCAGGAAGGGGATTCCATTGTCTATGCCGCTCACGGCGTCGGGCGTGTAGACCGGATCGGGATTGACGAAATTGCCGGGACCAAGCTGGAAGTGATCCAGATTTCCTTCCCCGGCAACCAGATGACCTTGCGCATTCCGCTCTCCAAGGCCCGCAAATCCGGCCTGCGCAAGATTGTCTCGCGCGAGATTGTGGACAAAGCCATGTCCATCATCAAAGGTAAGCCACATGTCAGCAAAGGCATGTGGGCACGCCGGGCCGTTGCGTACCAGGAAAAAATCAATTCCGGTGATCTGGTGCAGATCGCGGAAGTCCTGCGTGACCTGCGTCGCAACGTGGACAGTCTGGACGGCAGCTTTAGCGAACGTAAACTGTTCGAAGCCGCACAGGAACGTTTTGTGGCGGAGGTTGCCGTGCTGGAAAAGAAAGAACCCAATGCGGTTCTGGAAGAACTGACCGCGGTCATGAAAGCCGCCTGAGTTTTTTTGGTCAAAGCCCGTTTCCCTTCTGACCCAGTTTTCCCTGACCCGGCATGGCTTACAGCCCTGCCGGGTTTTTTATGCCCAGCCAGAAACCGTGTGTTTTTGCCACCCGCCCCATAAACCATGCGGAACACAACCATGCGCTGCCCCTCCACCACACCCGACACAGAACTGACAACACTGCGCCACGCAATGCAGGCTCTTCAGGCAGGTCAGTTCAGCCAGCCACGCTCCCTGCTGGCCCCCCTTGTAGCGCAACAGAACGAACAGGCTTTAATCCTGCACGCCTTCTGCCTGTGTGGTGAGGGAGACACCCTCGCAGCCGCCCGGATTCTAACCACCATCGGCCTGCGTAACCCCGACAGCCAGCACCCCATACAGGACCTGAGCGAACTCATGGTCGCTCTGGACCAGCGCAATGCCGCCATTGCCGTGTGCCGTGCAGCAATCCAGTCAGCTCCTGCCGACATACGCATACACACGGTTCTGGGCGATCTGCTGGTCCAGACCGGCCAGTTCGAGGCCGCCATAGCCACACTGACGAAAGTAACCACCCGGCACCCGCAGAATATGCTTGCCCATAACCTTCTCTCCATGGCGCATACCGAAAGCGGCGCGCTGGACACTGCCCTGCAATGCCTGACAGCATGCCTGCACCATACCCCGAACGATGTACCCACTCTGGCCAATATTGGCTCCGTTCTGGCGGCACAGGGGCAAATGGAGCAGTCTTTTGCCTATTTTGCTCAGGCACTTGCCCTGCGCCCGCAGGATGCGCGGATCAGGGTCAATCACTCTGTCGCCCGGCTCAAGGCTGGTCGGTACGCTCAGGGCTGGCGCGAGCATGAATGGCGCTTTCAACTCCCAGGGCATCCCAGCCCACCCATGGAACGCCTTTTGCCAACCCTCGGCTCCAACACCGACCTGAGCGGCCAGCGCGTACTGATCACGCATGAGGAAGGTCTGGGGGATACGCTCATGTTTGCGCGGTACGTTCGCCCACTGGCCGAGCGTGGCGCCATACTCCATCTGTGGGTGCCAGAAGCGCTGGCAGACCTGTGCCGCAATATAGAGGGGGTCCACACGGTACAGGTGGGCGGCACAACCCCGACCTATGACTGGTATTGCCCTTTTATCAGCCTGCCACGGGTTTTTGCCGCCACATCTCACCCGTGGGGTGCGCCCGTGCCGTATCTCCGGGCCAATAGCCAAAAGGTTGCGGCACTGGCCACGCTTTTGCCCATGAATGGCAAACTGAATGTAGGACTGGTCTGGGGCGGCGCTCCACGCCCGACCTCCTATGTTGCCCATATGATTGACCGCAGGCGTTCCATGAGCCTGCACACCATGGCCCCTCTGGGAGCCGTACAGGGCATTAACCTGATCAGCCTGCAAAAAGGCCCTTACGCCGAACAGATGATGGACCCGCCAGAAGGCATGGCGCTATACGACCCTACAGACAGCCTGCACACCATGGATGACACGGCAGCCCTGATCATGGGGCTGGACGTGGTGGTTACGGTGGATACCTCGGTCGTTCATCTGGCAGGTGCGCTGGGCAAACCCGTGCTGCTGATGGATCGTTACGATAATTGCTGGCGCTGGCTGCATGGGAGGGAGGATACCCCCTGGTACCCAACCCTGCGCATTATCCGCCAGACCACGCCCCGCCAATGGGGCGATGTCATTGCACGGGTAGCCCAGATTCTGGCAGGCATGGCCGCCTTGCCCAGTAACCCAACGGTTGATGGCAGCTTAGCCGGACGTTCCGGCTTTTGCCTGCATCGGGGCTGAGATCATACGGGCGTCGCTCCCGTTCCCCATGACTTCAAACACCCCAAGAGCGCGGCGTACGCGCCCATCTGGCAGAAGCGTAAAGGTGCCGTCCACTCCGGCAAAACCACCCGGGCGCGTCAGGGATTCAGCAGGGTAACCGGGCACACCGCTGCGGGCCACGGTCAGGGCGGCTGTTGCCGCATCGTACGACATGTCAGCCAGCGGCTTGGGCATGTGGTGATTACGCGCCATGAAGCGCGAGACAAAAGCCTGACGGGAGGTAGGGTCAGGTGCAGCATACCACGCCCCCTTGATCGCCCCGAGCTTGGAGGCAAAAGACGCCCACAGCCCCGGCCCCATAATACGGACATCAGGCATATTAACCTGTGTGACAACCAGTGCATCCAGCACGTTTTTCAACCCCAGCCCAATATCAGCCAGCAACAGCGCATCAAACGGCGGAGCGCCCAACGTAATCTGCGGACCTGCCGGAGCAACAAGGGCTGAAGCGCCATCTGATGCCTGCCCCGGCTGGACGGTGGGGGCCGGAGGCTGGTTGGGGTCCTGCCCAAGTGCCGCAGCCAGACTGGCAGGCAACTGCGCAAGCTTTGGCAGTTCGGTCAGCCCGGTCACTTCACTGGAGTTACCTCGCGTTGTGGTGGCGCCAGGCACGGGCGTTGCAGGCATGGCCTGTTTTACCGCGGCAACACGCGCATCATAGTTGGATAGCTGGCGCAGTGTCTGGGCAATGCTGTCCGCCGTACCGTTATGATACGCTACGGCAGGTGCTGCCAACCCCTGATCACGGCAGGCGCTGATCAGGCCGTTCCCCATGGCGTGGCCCAGCGCGTTATCTGGCAGCAATGCGGCAAAATGCTGCCGCCCGTCCCGCTTGGCCTGTGCAACAAGCTGCTGCACCTGCTCTTCCGGGGTAATGCCCATAACCCACACACCGGGCCGCCCTTGCGTAATATCACTGGTAAAGGCCATTACGGGAATACCCGCAGCCTGTGCCGCTGGGGCCGCTACTGCGGTGTCTCCACTGGTCAGCGGGCCAAGCAGAATACCATCCCCGGCCTGTAAAGCGGCGGACGTGGCCGAGGCTGCCCCCCCTATTGCTGCCGTGTCATGCACATCCAGCTGCAAATCAGGAGGCAGTCCCGCCCCTCCAAGGGCGAGTTGCACACCTGCGAGCAGTTCGTGCCCAAGGGCTGCATTATTGCCACTCAACGGCAGCAGCACCCCCACCTTGTGGCTGGTGGCCTGTGTAGCTGGCGCTATAACCGCCCCCGTACCCGATGACCCGGACTGGTCAGCACATCCGGCAAGGATCAGCCCCGTTGCACCAAGGGCAGCCACTCCGGTCTTGCACAATGCCCGGTTTGCCGCCAGACCTTGACGGGAAAGCCCTGACAGGAGCGAGTATGCACGCGTCATCATCCAGATCATCCTCTACCAATACCCCGTCCGAGGCACCGTCTTCCAATGGGGTCGAACCTTTGCATACCGAAGGACATGCGCCAAGTCATGCGCGTTTTTCAGGTGGACTTGTGCTGGTTGCGACCCCCATTGGCAATCTGGGGGATTTCAGCCCCAGAGGAGCCGAAGCGCTGGCGCGGGCCGATCTGGTTTTGTGCGAAGATACCCGCATGACAGCCCGACTTCTAGCGGATCGGGGTATTTCTGTCCGGACCGAAGCCCTGCATGAGCATAATGAGCGCCAGCGTGTACCCAACCTGATCCGCCGCCTGAGCGAAGGGGTACAGATTGCCCTTGTATCCGATGCTGGCATGCCCCTGCTCTCGGACCCCGGATTCAGGCTGACGCGTGCTGCCATTGATGCGGATATTCCCGTAACCGTTGTGCCCGGCCCCAACGCGGCGCTGACCGCCCTCGTCCTGTCCGGTCTGCCGCCCCACCCGTATATGTTTGTGGGTTTTCCACCCCCCCGCTCCGCCGCGCGGAAAGAAACATTCGCCCGACTGCACGCAGCCGAACGCGCGGGGCTAAGCGCAACACTGATCTGGCACGAAGCACCCCACCGTCTGGCAGAAACACTGGCGGACATGGTCTGTGTATTCGGCCCCGACCGTGCCTGTGCCGTAGCACGGGAGTTGACCAAACGGTTTGAGGAAGTCAAACGCGGCACGGCAGAAGAACTGGCTACGTTTTATGCCCAGACCCCGCCACGGGGCGAAATTACCGTCCTGCTCGGTCCGGCCCCGGAGGTTGAAACCTCCGCCGATGATCTGGACACCACATTACGTACCCTGCTGGATACACATTCGGTCAAGGATGCCGCCGCACTGGCAGCCGCCGCGGCGGGTCTGCCAAGGCGCACGGTCTATGCGCGCGCACTGGAACTGGCAGCAGAAGCAAAAGAGGCATAAACTTCCCCCCCCCTGCTCCCTTGCGGGCCGGGGTACGGCAGCGTGTCAGAACGCGCCCGCAACCTCGCCCGCAGCATGGCCACTGGCCCAGGCCCAGTGGAAGTTATAGCCCCCCAGCCAGCCTGTTACGTCCACGGCTTCGCCCACCACATACAGCCCCGGCACGGATTGCGCCTCCATGGTGCGCGAAGACAGGGTCTTGGTATCCACCCCTCCGCGCGTGACCTCGGCCTTGGCAAAGCCTTCCGTCCCCTGCGGTTTGAGTTCCATACGGTGTACCCGCTGCGCCATAAGCCGGATATCCCGGTCAGCCCATTCCGCCAGCGTGCGCTCGGGCGCGCCCAGTTCCACCATGGCGTGCGCCAGACGTTGCGGCAGCCAGCGCGCCAGAGCCCCGGCTCCTCTGGCCTTGGAGCCTTCTTTTTTCAGCTTCATGAGCAAAGCGGCCACATCCTGCCCCGGCAGAAAATCCACAAACAGGGGCTGCCCCGCCGACCAGTAGGACGAAATCTGCAACAAGGCAGGACCAGACATGCCCCGATGCGTGAACAGAAGAGCTTCCTCAAACGTGGTTTTGCCACATGTGACCCGTACAGGGAGCGAAAGCCCCGCCAATGAACGCACCCACTCCTCGTTCTCGCCACCAAAGGTCAGCGGAACAAGGGCTGGCTCGGGCTGAATAACCGCAAGACCAAACTGCCGTGCCATTTCATACGCAAAGCGGCTGGACCCCAGTTTGGGAATGGACAGCCCCCCCGTTGCCAGCACCACGGCGCGGGCGGTCATATCCCCCCGAGAGGTCTGAACCCGGAACACATCGGATTTGCTGACATCATAGACCCGCACATCAGTGAGAATCCGCACATGGGCCGCAGCACATTCATTCAGCAGCATCTGCACAATATCATGTGCGGAATTATCGCAAAAAAGCTGGCCCAGTTTTTTTTCGTGCCAGGCAATGCGGTGTCTGGCCAGAAGGTCCAGAAAATGGCTGGGCTGGTAACGGCTGATGGCGGATTTTACAAAATGCGGGTTGGCGGACAAAAACCGGTCCGCCCGCATGGTCTGGTTGGTAAAGTTACACCGCCCACCGCCAGAAATAAGGATTTTCCGCCCAACTTCCGGCCCATGCTCCAGCACCGCTACGCTGCGACCATGCTGGCCTGCCGTCAGGGCGGCCATTAACCCTGCCGCTCCCCCACCGATGACAAGAACATCAAACATCGGCGTTGCGTTTTTTTGTGTCAAAATATCAGAAATCCAGATTGGTATAGTAATCAGGCGGCGTAATGCCGGAAACACGGTCGTTCAACAGTGGACGAAAGCACGGGCGGGACTTCATCTTGGCGTACCAGTCGCGCACTGCGGGCACCTTGGCCCAGTCTATGTCGCCAATAAAATCCAGGCAGGACAGGTGGGCAGCCGCCGTAAAATCGGCAAGGGATAAAAAATGCCCCCCTAGCCAGCTCCTGTTTTCAGCCAGATCGTTCACGTATTTCATGAGCGGGCGCATGGAGGCATAGGCATCGCGCAGTGCACCGCCATCGGGGTTACCACGCCCGCTCAAACGCTTCATCACCCGTTCATCAATAAAGCGGCCCGAGACTTCACGGGCGAACAGCGTTTCAAACCACGCGACAACACGGCGCACTTCCACCCGCTCGGCCAGTGTGCGACCCAGCAGGGGAGTATCGGCATACGCCTCTTCCAGATATTCGCTGATCACGTACGCATCGGGTACGATCAAGCCGTTATCTTCCACCAGAACGGGCACATCACCCGCAGGGTTGAGCGCCAGAAATTCTGGGCGTTTTTCCCATGGGCGTTCAACAACAGCTTCAAACGGCAGGCGTTTTTCACCCAGCACAAGGCGCACCGTGCGGCTGGCGGGAGAAAGAGGGAAATGGAACAGGGTACGCATACCATAGTGCTTTATGCCATTGCATGCAGCCACGCCAGAGGGAAAACCGGGCAAAGCCCATCAATTTCCACATAACCCCCTTATGCGGCAGAAACTGACCTGCAACACAAACTTCCCTGTTGCAATACACTCCTGTTATTCTACACGCTAACTGGCGTTCCTGTTTTTGAGAGAGCATCTGTTCGTTGTCCGGCACACATCCCAACTCCTCCCGCATCCGTATGTCTGGGCGTTCCTTTCTGGCCCTGACCCTTACGCCGGAAACACCGCTGGTGGACTGGCTGGCCGCGCTGGACCACCAGATCCAGCGCGCAGTGGGTTTTTTTGCGGGGAAACCTGTTATTCTGGACCTCAGCCTCATGCGGGCGGATACACCCGACCTGCCCCATCTTCTGCCTGCCCTGCAAGAGCGCGGCATACGCGTGCTGGGTATAGAGGGCGGAGACAGATCCTGGCCCGCCGTAGCCGACTGGGCATGGCCGGAAAGCCCGATGGGTGGCCGCGCCTCCGGCCCGGTCAGCATACCGGAAGGAGAAAAAACCCCAACCCTGACCCCTACCCTTGTGGTGGAAGAAACCGTGCGCTCCGGCCAGCATATTATCTGGCCCGATGGGGATGTGGTTATTCTGGGAGCTGTATCCTCAGGAGCAGAAGTTACGGCTGGCGGGTCCGTACATATTTATGGAGCATTACGGGGGCGGGCCATAGCTGGCATTGGTGGCAATGCGGAATCCCGGATTTTTACGCGCAACCTTGCCGCCGAACTTGTCGCCATAGACGGATTCTACGCCACGGCGGAAGAAATGGACGCAGAATGCACCGGCAAACCCACACAGGTCATGCTGACGGGGGAAACTCTGGTATTCAAACCCCTACCCTGATACGGGTTTGAATAAAACATGCTACAAAAGCCGTATTAATGTCATATTATACGTTTCATTTTCGCGCACAGATTGTAATGTCTCACCCAGATTGGGCCGTGACCTAACACACGCGCCTTTACCGGCATGGATAAGGAAGAGGAAGACTGATGGCAAAGGTTCTGGTCGTCACGTCAGGCAAAGGGGGTGTCGGCAAGACCACCACCACCGCAGCTCTTGGAGCAGCATTGGCCAGAGCTGGCCAGAGCGTGGTTCTGGTTGATTTTGACGTTGGTCTGCGCAACCTCGACCTTGTCATGGGGGCCGAGCGCCGTGTGGTATTCGACCTGATCAACGTGATTCAGGGAGATGCCAACCTTGCTCAGGCCCTGATCAAGGACAAGCGGGTGGATACACTCTCTCTCCTCCCCGCGTCCCAGACGCGTGACAAGGATGCCCTGACGCCAGAAGGCGTAGCCAAGATTATTGCCGACCTGAGCAAAAAATTTGACTGGGTGATCTGTGACAGCCCGGCAGGGATTGAGCGTGGCGCGCAAATGGCCATGCACCACGCCGACATGGCCGTGATCGTGACCAACCCCGAAGTCTCCTCCGTGCGTGACAGTGACCGCATTATCGGCATGCTGGACAGCACGACGGAAAAAGCCAAAGCGGGTGAAAAAATGGAGAAGTTCCTCCTGATCACCCGCTATGATCCGCAGCGCGCCGCCCGTGGCGACATGCTGGGCACGGACGATGTGCTGGAAATTCTGTCCATCCCGCTGCTTGGCATTATTCCCGAAAGCCCGGACGTACTCAAGGCGTCCAACGTGGGCGCGCCCGTAACCATTGCAGAACCGGAGAGCGCGCCAGCCCGTGCTTATACCGAAGCTGCACGCCGCCTGATGGGAGAGAAGGTGGAAGTCACCATTCCCACAGAACGCAAGGGTCTGTTTGACTGGCTGTTCAAACGGAGAGTCGCATGACATTCCTCTCCAGCATTTTCAAGCGTCGCTCCTCGGCGCCGGTTGCGCGCGACCGGCTACAGATTTTGCTGGCGCACGAACGTATCGCTGTAGGTGATGGCAAGGATGATCTGCTTGCCAAGCTGCACCGCGAGATCATGGAAGTGATCAAACGGCATATAGCGGTCGATCAGGACAAGGTGCAGATTAAAATGGACCGGGGTGCGCAATGCTCGGTGCTGGAAATCGATGTGGAGGTTCCCGGCCTGACCGACAGGGCCGAAAACGCCAAAAAAGACTGACAGCACAGATTACACCACGCCATAACGGGCCCACGCGGCTTCTATGGCCGCCGATATATGAACGCCCCGTTCGCACCATAGTCCAGCATGGTGCGAACGGGGCGTTTTTTCATACCCAGGCTCATGAAAAGCGCCCTAGCCGGGCAGAAGTGGCTCCAGCCATTCCTTGGCCTGCATGAAGTCCCGCTTAAGGGCCTTTACCGCAGCATCCGCATCCCCCTCCCGGAACGCCTCAAGCAATTGCAGATGCGGGTGGTCGGGGTTGGCGGGGCTTATGGTGGGCAGGCCATTGGCTGCGGCATAAATTGGCCCCATCCGGGTCCATAGTCCCCGGATCAGCCCCACAGTGACCGACAACCTTGAAAAGCCAGCCCCGGTGCTATGAAAATACACATTGGTTATGGCTGTTGCATGCGGCTCGCCCGCCTCATACGCGGCAATAAATGCTTTATGCTTCTCTTCAAGCACAGCAATCTGTTCGGGCGTGATATGGGCTGCAAGGTCACGGGTTACGCGCTCTTCCAGCACTTCGCGCACGCCATGAATATCCAGAAAAACAGGGCGGGAGGTCAGCGGCACACAGGCCGTATTGCGCTCATCCAGCACCAGTGCCTGCTCGGATACAAGGCGCAGGAGGGCCTCACGCACTGGGGTCGGGCTCAAGCCGAGCGATGCTGCCAGTGGGCGCAGCACCAGCCGCTCCCCCCCCTGATACCGGCAATAAATCAACTGGTCACGGATCTGCTGGTAGGCATACGCCGCCAGAGCGCCCCGTCCTTCGGGTCTGCTCTCACCCTGCGCTGGTATGGTGATGGTATTAAAGGTCATTGCGCATGTGCCATTTGCCTGTTCAGAAACTGACTGTAGAGACCATTCCGCTGCTCAAGTTGCGCAGGAGAGCCGTCCTCTGCAATTCTGCCATCCTGCATAACAACGATTCTGTCAAAGTTTCGCAGGGTGGACAAGCGGTGCGCCACGGCAATAACCGTGCGCCCGAGCATGAGCCGGTCCAGCGCCTGCTGGACATGCTCCTCACTTTCCGTATCCAGCGCGCTGGTTGCTTCATCCAGTATCAGAATAGGCGCATTACGCAAAAAGGCCCGTGCAATGGCAATGCGCTGGCGTTGCCCGCCCGAGAGCTTCACCCCCCGGTCCCCCACCATTGTCTCAAACCCTTCGGGCAGGGCGTCAATAAATGTGGCGCATCCGGCGGCGGAAGCCGCGGCGCGCACGGCCTCATCACTCGCATCTGGCCGACCGTAGCGGATGTTCTCCATCACGCTGCGGTGCAGAAGCGAGACATCCTGCGGCACAACGGACAGGCAGGCCCGCAGGGCGTCATCTGTCAGGTCCCGGATGTCCTGTCCGTCGATCAGTATGGAACCGGACTGCACAAAGCGCATGCGCTGCAACAGGGCCAGCACGGTGCTTTTGCCCGAGCCCGAACGCCCCACCAGCCCCACGCGACTCCCTGCGGCAATGTGCAGGTTAAAATGTGCAAGAACCGGCTCCCCTCCGGGGTAGGCAAAGGTTACATCGCCAAAGCGTACATCCCCCCGCACCGGGCTGGGCAGGTCGGCGGCAACCTGTGGATCAGGCATGTCATGCGGAACCAGCAGGGAAGACAGCACTTCGGACAGGCGCGCGTTGTGCTGGATGGTTTCCACCAGCGCCAGAGCCAGGTCGCGCGTGCCGTGCAGAATGGCAAACCCCAGCGTGATCACCATAACCACCTGCCCCACACTGGCCTGCTGCCACTGCCACAGCAGCACCGCCCAGACCAGCAGGCCAGCAGTGAGCACTGCTGTCATACCTGCATGAATCATGCGGAGCTGTTCCATGTAGCGCAGGGATTTGAGCCGCTCGCCCATTTCCCTCTCGGTCAGGGCGTTAAAGCGCTGGCGCTCACGGTTGCGCATACCAAAGGCACGTACAAGAGCAATATTGCCCATAACATCCAGCGTCTCGCCTTCCAGCCCGGCGGCGGCCACTGCGTAATGCCCATGCAGGCGACGCCCCCTGAGCGCCAGACGGAACATGATCAGGCACAACCCGCCAGCCAGCAGAACCGTAGCCCCACCCATAGTCAAGCTGACCGAAAGCATGAGCACCACAGAAAGCAGAACATTCAGGCTGGGCGGAAGCACATTCCATGCCAGCATATTCTCGATGGTAAAGCTGACATTCCCCGCCGTTGCAATGCGCGCGGCAAGGGATGCGGGCATACGGTCAGCAAAATAGGCTGGAGAATGACCGGTTAAAAACCGGAACAGGTCCTGACGTATATCGCCCGTAACCGCCACAAATGTCCGGGCGGCAAACCAGCCTGCAATACGCCAGCATATATTATCCGCCACGATCAGCCCGATAAGCACCCCCACGGCAGCCCATACGGCCGACACCACAGCCCCGCCGGAGTGGCTGGTCATCAGGTCCACCAGATGACGAATACCATAGGAGGAGAGCACAATGCAGCTTATGGCTCCACCTACGGCCCCAAATACCAGAGCATGCCCAACAGGCCGCGCCCGCATATAGCGCAGCAAAAAGCTTACCGGCCTGCCCGCATAGGCGGGCAAGGCTTCATCGGGCACGGTCACAGAGGCGGATGCGGGGTTGGCCCCATCGACCTTGTTGTTCTTATCGTCCACCAGCACGCTCCTGTTTTTTCCCTGACAGAATGCGTCAGATACAACGGCCAGACCGGAACAGCCCCCTCCTGCCTGACGCGGTTGACCATTGCTGCCACGTTACGTGTCTTTCAGGCTTATCCCAAACAGGTTTTCACGCATACCAACATACGGCCTGCGCCCCTCCCGTTATGATTCCGAACCGACCGAAAGCACCCGAACTCCTTGTTATAACGATAAACATTGCGTGATAAATCTGGACCTGATGCAACCTTGGCTCACCTGTTTTTCAACTTTTCCACCCCAATCTCTGGCTCAGACCATCTGGAGCCGGGTCATCTCCAAACAGAATTTTTCCAGACCAATCTATGCTAAAAATTATATAAATCCCTGAAAGTATTACACTATTTTAACTGAATTCATGCCACCCAGTGCAGGCCCGGCGTTTACCGGAGCCACAGATCACCCGATACGCACAGATCAGAACGCCAAAAAATGGAGGGCAACCGCATTGCCTGTGCAGCCTTGCCGCCCATTATCCACATATTGACGACAGCAAGCCTTGGCTTCCACAGAGAGCAGGAGAATTCAGGGGGAGTACACAGTTCATGGCATCGCGAAAAAAGGCACTGTTGGCTACTGTCATGGCTGCATCAGTTGCCGGGGTGCCGCAAATGCTCCCTACGCCTGCCTGCGCGGATGACTACATGGACCTGCTGGATGTGCTGCGCGCCAAGGGCAGCCTGACCAAGCATGAATATGACACTCTTCTGACCAAGCATGTCCGCCATACCGCTCTTGCGACCGAACCCCGTGCCGCGCACCCGGCCCATGTGGCCCCGGGCAGCACCCGCACGGCCATGGCCCACGCTACCCATGGTGCGCAGGCGGGCTATGAGCCAGGTATCCGCTTTGACCCCGGCGCGGGTGAAAACGATATGTCCCAACGGGCGGAAGACGCCGCGAACCGCGCAGAAGCCAGTGCGCGCTCCGCACAGGAAGCCGCCAAGGCTCTGGACAGCGGCAATTTTGTGCGCGTTGCCAAATACGTGCCGGGCAAGGGGCTGACATTTAAAGCAGGGCCCATAGACATCAATCTTTCCGGCTTTGTGAACGGTTTTTACTCCTATAACAGCCCCGCTGGTGGTCGCCCCGTTGCGGGGGGTGTCTCTTCGGGGTCTTCGGGCTTTGATTCCTCTGCTGTCAGGAACGGGCTGCTGCCCGCCGGGTTCATTCTCAAGATGAACACCGTGCAGCAGGGCATGGATATTTCCGCTGTTCTGGGCATGTATCCGGGGCTGGACAACGCCAAACCCGCCGCGTTTAACGCCAACTCCGGCGGCAGCCCCGTGGGGCTGGGCACGGCTGGCATCGACCTTCGTCAGGTTTACATGACCTTCGGCAACAAGGACATGGGGACCGTCAAGATCGGTCGTGATCTGGCCCTGTTCGCCAGTGACGCCATCATGAACGATGCAACCCTGCTGAGTGTTGGCTCCACGGGCAGCAATGCATCCCCCGGCAATACATCGCTGGGCCGTATTGGCGTGGGTTATGTTTACGCGGACTGGATTCCCCAGATATCCTACACCTCCCCCAAACTGGGCGGTTTTCAGGGGTCTGTGGGTATCTTCCAGCCGCTGGATGAATTCGGCTACGCCGATGCCACCAACCCCACCGTGGGCTCCGCAGCCAGCCAGTATTCTGCCGGTTCCACCCAGCACTCCTCCCCCATGGTGCAGGGCCGGGCCGTATATGATTTTTCTGTCTCCGATGTGCAGTTCCACATCTGGGCCAGTTTCCTGATCCAGCACATGCAGGGGCTCAGCAGCCTGCAGGCAGATGGCAAAACACCTCTGCTCAGTTCCGACCAGCACCACAGTGCCATGGTGGAAGCAGGCGATATTGGCACCAAGGTCACCTATGGTCCGCTTGAGGGCGTTGCCTACTACTATCGTGGCAGCGGACTGGGCACGACAGGCCTGTTCTTCGATGGTGTTGCCTCCAATGGCCGCAAGCGTGACTCGGAAGGCTACTACGTGCAGGGTGTCTACCATATTACCAAAAAATTCCGTCTGGTTGGCAGCTATGGTGTGAGCAACCTGTATCTGGCAGGTGATGAAAGGACCGCTCTGGAAAGCCAGACAGGCTCTGCAGGACTTGTGCGCCGCAACCAGTCCGAAGTCGGAGCCGCCTATTACCAGATGACCGACTGGCTGACCGTGATCGGCGAATACTCCCACACCTCCTCCTCCGCACACGGTGGCGGCAAGGAGAGCGACAACACCGCATCGGGTGGCGTCATGCTGATGTTCTAGTCAGGTTGGGGCGTCCTGCAGTCTCTATTTATAGAGTGATTTACAGTCCCGGCTGTTGCCTCTGCTCCCACGGAGGTAGATAACCGAGACTATGACTGCCCGCTCCCTTCTTCTGTGGTTCCACCACTACTTTCCAACACTGGACCGCTACGTGCTGCGCCAATTGCTGGTGGCGCTGGCAGCCACTACGGGGGGGCTGGTGGCGCTGATCTGGCTCATGCAGTCCCTGCATTTTGTGCCACTGGTTGTGGACAGGGGCCTGTCCCTGCGTGTTTTCATAGAACTGACGAGCCTTTTGCTGCCGTCCTTTGCGGCGGTGGTCATGCCCATCACCACCTTTATTGTCAGCCTGTTTGTCTACCAGCGCCTGTCCAGCGACCGTGAGCTTACGGTCATGCAGGCTGCGGGGCTTTCTCCCTTTTCTCTGGCGCGGCCGGGACTGATCTGTGCGGCATTGTCCACCCTGATCGTGTTCGTGCTCAACGTGTGGGTTGTTCCCTCCTCCTACCATGAGTTCCGCCAGTACGAACTCCAGATCAGGAACAAGATGGCGGCTTTCATGCTGCAGGATGGTGTTTTTACAAAAGTCTCAAACACCATGACCGTCTATATCCGCTCACGCGACCAGAATGGTGTTCTGTGGGGTATTCTGGTGGAGGATGACCGGCAACCCGACAGCCATGCCATAATTCTGGCCAGCCACGGCAATATGGTCACGGTCAATGACGTGCCGCGCGTTGTGCTTTACGATGGCTCCCGTCAGGTTCTCGACCGTAAAACCGGTCGGTTGAACATGCTGTTTTTCGAACAGGACACCATGGATTTTTCTACCGCACAACCATCAAGCCAGACTCTGCGTGATTCAACCGAGATGTCTCTGCCCGAACTGCTCTCCCCCGATCCCGGCATCGTCTCACCACGGGATATGGGCAAGTTCAAGGTTGAGGGCTGGCGACGTCTGGCCTCCCCGCTGACCTGCTTTTCTTTTGCCATGATCGGCATATTCACCATGCTTCAGGGAGCATTCTCCCGTCATGGCAATATAACGCGCCCGCTTATGGCGGTGCTGTGCGTTGTCGGGCTGCTGGCCGGAAACATGCTTTTGCAGAATCTGGCTGGGCGCGACATCCGGCTTATTCCCCTCATTCCGTTCTTTGCCACCCTGCCCGGGCTCATCTGTGCCTATCTGCTGTTTGTGCCGGAAATAAAAGCCAACCGCCGCCAGCTCCGGCAGGCATGAGAGGACGCCCGGACGTATGATCGTTGCCGTCACCCTCTCGCGTTATATTGTACGGCAGTTCCTGCTGTGGGTGCTGACCATGATTGCAGCGCTAACGGGTATTATCTGCCTGTTTGACCTGATTGACCTGTTCCGCCGGGTCTCCTCCCGCCCCGAGGTTCCCTCCAACATCGTGACAGAAATCGCGGGGCTGCACGTACCCTATTTTGCCATTGAAATTCTGCCATTTGGCATTCTGCTCGGCGGCATTGTGTGTTTCTGGCGACTGACCCGCTCATCCGAACTGATCGTCGCGCGCGCGGCTGGTCTGTCGGTCTGGCAGTTTCTGGCAGCTCCTCTGGCCTGTGCCCTTCTGCTTGGCGTTATGGCCACATGCGTCATCTCCCCTTTTTCTTCGATCATGTACCGCCGGGCCGCAGATCTGGACCAGCAGTATCTCCGCTCCGATGGAGGGCCACTCAGCCTCTCCGGCGGCTCACTGTGGCTACGGCAGGCAGACACGCAATACGACCCCCACGGTGTCACCATGCTGCATGCGGGGGATGTACAGGTCACGCAGGGGCAGTTGCATATTCGCGATATCAGCGTCTTTCGGCTCGACCATGAAGGCAAGCTGATCATGCGAATCGAATCCCCCAGAGGGTCTTTAAAAAATACAGGGTGGGAGCTGACCGAAGCATCAGCGGTCAGACCCAACGACATTCTAACCCCTGTTGGCGTGATCACACTCCCCACCAGCCTGACCCTCGAACGGGTGCAGGAAAGCTTTGCTTCACCCGACACGCTTTCCGTCTGGGCGCTGCCGGGCTTTATAACCTTGCTGGATCATTCAGGTTTTTCATCCATACGCCACCGTATTCATTTTCAGTCTCTTCTGGCATTACCTATACTGGCGGGCACCATGGCGCTGGTTTCCGCCGGCTTTTCAATGCGTCCGTCACGGCGGGGAGGCGTTGCCAAAATGGTTGGGTCTGGTGTTACAGCGGGTTTTCTGCTTTTCACCATATCCAAAGTCGCTGAGCAGTTGGGAAAGTCAGGAGCGCTCCCCCCCATTCTGGCTGCATGGGCACCTACTCTTGCCGGGCTCTGCCTGGCTGTTGCACTACTTCTTCATCTGGAGGATGGCTGATTGATCGTGGCGCTCCGGCCCTTTTGCTGCGCTCTGCTGCGCCGCCGCTCCACCCTGAGTGCTGCAACGGCGCTGGGGAGCGTTGCCGCGTGCCTGGCGATCAGCCAGCCAAAAACGGCTCTTGCGCAGTTCAGACCCCAGCCCATGCATGTCAACTTCCAGCAGCGGACATCCCCCGACGACCCGGCTACATTCCAGGCCGACAAGGTTGATTACAACGATATCGAACACACCGTAACATGGACCGGCAATGTGCAGGTCTGGCAGGGTGACCGCGTCCTGCGTGCGGACAAGATCGTGTACGACAGGGACACAGGCCTTATGGCCGCGCATGGAAATGTTGCCACCATCCAGCCCGATGGCTCGGTCATATACGCCCATTATGCCGAACTGACAGGCGGCATGAAGGACGGGATCATGCTGCATGTGAACTCCACCATGCAAGATAATGCCAAACTGGCGGCCAATGGCATGCGGCGCACCGGCGGCAAGATCAACGACTTGAGCCGCGTTGTGTACACAGCCTGCGAAATCTGTGAAAAAGACAAAACCCGCCCACCCTTCTGGCAGTTCCGCGCCTTTAACGCGACACAGGACCTTGAACATCAGAAGATAGACTTCCGCGACACCTACCTTGATGTTCTGGGTGTCCCGATCATTTACCTGCCCTATTTTTCCATGACTGACCCATCTGCCAAGCGGCGAAGCGGTTTTCTTATGCCGGGGCTTACCCCGCATGACCGCTACCTTGGCGCCTATATTACCATTCCCTACTACTGGGTGATCAACCAGCAGTCGGACATGAACGTGCAGGCGCTGTTTGCCACCAAAACGGGACCGCAGTTGAGCGGCCTTTACCGCAACCGCCTGAACTTTGGCCAGTTGAGCATTCGTGCCGGTATCGCCTACGATACGCACAGAGCCAAAATGTATACGAACAACTTCGGTAATGAAGAAGAAAGTGGTGGCAACCACGGCCTGCAGGGCCATGTGTTCATCAACGGCGACTTCTCGATCAACAAATACTGGCGGGCAGGTGCGAACATTAACTACACCAGCTCCGCCAACTACATGCGAGACTACCGTGTGCAGGGCTATGGGGCTGATGCCCTGAGCTCCAACGCCTATCTGGAAGGGTTCGGCACCGGTTCCTACGCCCGTCTGGACGGGCAGTACTATGAAGGGCTGAACCAGGGGATCATTCACAACAAGGACCTGCCCCTTGTTCTGCCCCGCTACACCTACAGCTTTACTGGCCAGCCCGATATGCTGGGTGGTCGTCTGAGCGTCAACACCACAGACTTCAACGTTAAGCGTGATAACGGGGTTTCCGACCAGCGCGGTGAGTTGCAGCTGAACTGGAACCGCCCGTTCCACACCAGAATGGGCCAGCAGTTCCTGCTGACCCTGCGCCTGGATTCAATGGTCTATCGCGCCCGCAAGCTGTACCAGCAGCCAGCCTATTACAATACGTCCCGGACCTCCGTAACCGGGCAGGTCCTGCCAACCATAGCTCTTAAAACCAACTGGCCGTTCGTGCGCACTTTTGAACGCGGTCGCGGCACCCAACTGATCGAGCCGATTGTACAGGGCATTTACGCCCCCAATACCGGTAACAACGGCAGCGACATGATCCCCAATGAAGACAGCATGAGCTACGAATTTACCGATAGCACGCTGTTTTCCCTCAACCGGTATCAAGGCACGGACAGGCTTGATGGCGGGTTACGTGGCAATGTGGGTGTACATGCCAACTGGACATGGGACGGGCATATTGTGGACCTGCTGGCAGGCGAGAGTTTTCAGCAGCACATTACGCATGACATGATCCCCTATTCCGGTCTGGACCACCATGCTTCGGACGTAGTGGCGCGCGCGCGCGTTATTCCCAGCCAGTATTTTGACTTTACGGCCCGCATGCGTCTGGACCCGCACAAGACCAAAATCAACTTTGGCGATGCACTCTTCAGCGCCGGTGTGCCGCACTTTCGCATCCGTGGTGGTTACATTTACGAACCCGTTACACCTTACTACTATTTTGCCACCAACTACCGCGCCTATTCCCCCAACCAGCTCTACACGACACAGACCAGCGAACTCAGCGGCGGCGTGTCCGTGGACTGGCGGAACTGGCATGCTTCGGGCTTTTCCCGGCGTAGTCTTTCACGCAAGAACTTCGTCTCCCTTGGCGGGGATATCGGGTATGATAATGATTGCTTCGCGGTCGACTTCATGTATCTGAAGCAATACACCACCATCGGTGGCCAGCAGCGTAACTCGACCTATCTGATCACAATAAGCCTTAAAACTCTGGGGGCTTTCGGCCTCAAGTAAGAACCGCTTCAAAAATAGTGCTATCTCCGGTATCACAGACAGATCGTTCTGATATGGCAGAAAGCTGAAAGACCGTTCCGTATGCGTCTGCGCTCCTTAACACTGGCTTGTTGTTCTCTTACCGCGCTGGCTCTTCCGGTCTGTGCGACGGCTTCCCATGCGGCGGCCACCCACCATCGCACCTCTGCCTCCAAAGCCGCGCAGGCGCCTGCTGCGGGGGCCCAGCCTGAACCGGATGACATGATCGTTGCGGTTATCAACAGCATTCCCTTAACCAAGAGAGACGTGGACAACCGCGGCAAACTGTTTGCCCTCTCCACCGGCCTGCCTGTATCCGATGACCTGATGGCCCGTCTGCGCCCACAGATTATCCGTCAGATGATTGATGAAAAGCTGCGCACGCAGGAAATCCTGAGCCGCCATATCAATATTGCTCCTGAACAGATTGCCGCAGCCATTGCCAACATTGAAAAACGCAATGGCATGCCCGCAGGCACCTTGCGCAACCATCTTGCGCAGGATGGCGTCTCCCTGACCACGCTGATCGACCAGTTGCGCGTACAGATTGGCTGGATTCAGGTTCTGCGGCAGGAACTTGGGCCACGCTCACGCGTGTCCGCAGGCGATATTGCCCAGCGTCAGGCCGCCCTAAAGCGTGAAGAAGGCCGGACCGAATACGAAATCAGCGAAATTTTTGTCAAGGTAGACGACCCCCGTCATGCGGAGGAAGAACTCGCCTTTACCAATACGGTTATTGAGGAACTGCATAAAGGCGCTCCGTTCCCCATTGTTGCAGCCCAGTTTTCCCAAAGCCAGACAGCGCTTGATGGAGGCTCCATGGGCTGGGTGCAGGAAGACGAACTGGACCCCAGCGTGGTCGATATTGTCCGGCAGATGCCTGTGGGCATCGGCGCTGTTTCCAACCCCATTACCGTGCCCGGCGGGTTCTTAATTGTCACATTGAACGGCAAGCGGGTCGTGGGGAAAGAAATCGGGCATATGGTCGACATTCGCCAGGTTTTTGTGGCGTTTGACACACCACTCGACCCCCAGCATATCACCCCCCAGCAGGAGGCCGCGCTCCAGAAGGCCGTACACATTGCCCAGACAACCCATAGCTGTCCGGAAATGGAAGCCGCCAACAGGAACGAAGGGGAAAAACGCCCCAGCAACCCCGGTGAACTACCACTTGAACGCCTGAACCCGCAGATGCAGTCTGTGCTGGCAGGCCTTCCGAATGGTCAGGCCTCGCGCCCCATGGTCTCACGCGACGGGATTGACCTGCTGATGGTCTGCTCCAAAACGGAAAAGAATTTTTCCAACCGCTCCCCAAGCGAAATTGCCGATCAGTTGATGAACGAACGCGTGGAACAGGCCGCCCGCCAGCTTGATAGTGACCTGCACCGCCGCGCCATGATCGACCTGCGCGTTAAACTGAAAGGGGCGTAACCCTGCCTCCCGAACTGGAAAGCCTGCGCGACGTTATTCGCCGGCATGAGCTGGATGCCCGCAAGGCACTGGGGCAGCACTTTTTGCTTGATCCCGGTATTACCGACCACATTGCCGCCCTCGCAGGCACACTGGACGGGCAACATGTTGTAGAGGTTGGTCCCGGCCCGGGCGGCCTGACACGCTCCCTGCTGGCAGCAGGGGCCAGCAGCGTGACCGCAGTGGAACTGGATAGCCGCGCTGTGGCGGTCATTCAGGAATTGGCCTGCTTCTACCCCGGTCGCCTGAGCGTGATAGAGGCTGACGCCCTTAAACAGGACCTGACAGGCGTTTGCCCTGCTCCCCGGCAGATTGTAGCCAACCTGCCCTACAATGTTGCCACCCCCCTGCTTATAGGGTGGTTACGGCAGGGCACGGCATGGGAACGACTGACCCTTATGTTCCAGCTGGAAGTTGCAGAGCGTATCTGTGCGGCACCCGATAGCGAACATTACGGCCGCCTCGCTGTTTTAAGCCAGTGGTGCGCAAAGTGCGCCGTAGTGATGACGCTCCCGCCGGGAGCCTTTACACCGCCTCCGACGGTCTGGTCTGCCGTAGCCAGCATTACGCCCCACCGCGAGCAACCTTCTCCCGCCCTGTTCAAAGCCATGGAGCGCGTTACTGCCGCAGCTTTTGGCCAAAGGCGCAAAATGCTGCGCGGTTCGCTCAAAAGCCTGAATGGCGCCAAACTTCTGGATGCCACCACTATAGACGGCACCCGCCGGGCCGAAACCCTGAGCGTTGCAGAGTTCGACCAACTGGCCCGCGCCCATCTGGCGCTGGGTTAGTTCGCGCCAGTCCTGCTCCGCTCTGCATCCACCATATAGTCACGGGTATAGGGCACCGCACTAATGGAAGGGGAAAGCTGCAACTGGAAGTTCATATGCCCCTGCACGCGGAAGGCAAGCTCGGCCGCGGCCAGATAGAACTCGAACATTCTGGCAAAGCGTTCGTCATACAGGACTACGGCTTCGGCACGACGAAGGGCGAAGCGCTCACGCCAGATGGCAATGGTCCTGGCGTAATGCAGGCGCAGGATTTCGCAATCCGTCACCCATAGCCCGGTCTGCTGCACGGCAGAAAAAACCTCGCTCAACGCAGGCGAATACCCACCGGGAAAAATATATTTGTTCATCCATGGGTTGGTCGTACCCGGCTCATCACTCCGGCCTATGGAGTGGATCAGCGCTATACCATCCGGGGTAAGGGCATTACGGATGGTCTCAAAAAACGCCTTGTAGTGCCCTACCCCCACATGCTCGAACATGCCAACCGAGACAATCCGATCAAACCTGCGCCTGAGGTGCCGGTAATCCAGCAGTTCAAAGCGCACCTGCTCTGCAAGCCCTGCATCCTTCGCACGCTGGCGTGCAAAAGCCAGTTGCTCTTCCGAAAGGGTAATCCCCGTAACAACGGCACCGTAATCTCTGGCAAGTGTCAGGGCCATGCCACCCCAGCCACAGCCTATATCCAGCACTTCCAGCCCGGGACGGTCCAGTTTGAGCTTGGCGGCAATATGGTGTTTTTTGGCTTCCTGTGCCTCGTCCAGCGTTTCTTTCCCCGTGGGGAAGTAAGCGCAGGAATACTGCCAGTCCTTATCCAGAAACAGCGCATACAGGCTGTTCCCCAGATCATAATGATGAGCCACATTCTGCCTGGAACGCGTGGTGGAATTGAACTGGATCCACCCGCGCCGCACGTAGCGCAATGCTGAGGAAAGCTGCTCGGCAAGATGCCCTGATGGGTTCATGGCATTCAGCATCAGCAGGTGCAGCAGGTCATACAGGGTGCAGTCCAGCGGCTCCATAAAGCCATCCATATAGGCTTCACCAAATGCCAGACCGGGGTTGAGCACAAGGGATTTAACCGCCGCTGCATTTTTCAAATGCACGCCTGCCTGCGGGCCGGGTTTTGCCCCTTGGTAAACATTGGTGGTTCCATCTGGCCACAACACGCGCAGGGAGCCAGATTCCACAAAATGCCGCAAAATCGGCCCCAGAACGCGCTTCATGCTCACGTTTTCCTATGCTTAAAAAAATATTAAGCAAATACATAGAACGAAACCGACAAACCGACAAAAAAAAAGGACCGGCCTAAGCCGATCCTTCTTTCACACTCTCGCAAAAGCGAAAAATCAGGCCGTTGCGTCCTGAGCTTCAACTTCTTCTGCGTCAGCAACGATTTCACCTTCAACAAAGGCTTCGTCACCAGCCAGAGTGGCTTCTTCTTCCACAGAGGTCGCTTCGCCACGTGCCTGACGTTCAGCTTCTTCCTGCGAACGGGCAACGTTAACGATAACCGACACAACAACTTCCGGGTGCAGGGCAACCTTGACCCCATAAAGCCCAAGGGACTTGATGGGATGCGCAAGGGAGACCTGCTGGCGGGAAATGGTAAAACCAGCTTCCGTCACGGACTGTGCCACGTCGCGGGTGCTCACGGAGCCATACAGGCTGCCGCTGTCACCGGCCTGACGGATCAGAACAACCGCCAGACCTTCCATCCGTTCGGACAGACGCTCTGCTTCTTCGCGGTTTTTGATGTTCTGTGCTTCAAGCTGTGCACGTTCACGATCAAAACGGGCACGGTTGGCTTCGTTTGCACGAATGGCCATGCCCTGCGGCAGCAGGTAGTTACGGGCATAACCCGGACGAACCTTTACCGCATCACCCATCTGCCCCAGATGCGCTACGCGCTGGAGCAGGATTACTTCTGTAGCAGCCATGGTTGTTCCCCTCAGCTTACAACGTAAGGAAGCAGAGCCAGGAAGCGGGCACGCTTGATAGCCTGTGCCAGTTCACGCTGCTTTTTTGCGGAAACCGCCGTAATGCGGCTCGGCACGATCTTTCCACGTTCGGAAAGGAAGCGGCTGAGCAGACGCACGTCCTTGTAGTCGATCTTCGGCGCGTTGGGGCCGGAGAACGGGCAGGACTTGCGACGACGGTAGAACGGACGGCGCGCGCCAACAGCCGGACGACGGGCGGCGGGATTGATTTCTGTGGTTTCAGACATCTGAATTACTCCGCTGCGTTATCTGGCTGGTCAGCAATCCGGTCGTCGCCACCGCGACGGCCACCACGACCGCTTTCAAAACGACCACCGGCTGGCTTGGCGCCACCACGGAAGCTGCCGCGTTCGCCACGGTCTTCGCCCTTGCGGGACAGAACGGGGGACGGTGCTTCGTCAATTTCATCCACCCGCAGCGTCAGCAGACGCAGGATGTCTTCATTGAGGGACAGCTGGCGTTCAATTTCCTTGAGCAGCTCGGAGCGCACTTCCAGACCCAGAAGAGCGTAATGGCCCTTGCGGTTCTTTTTGATGCGGTATGCAAGGCTGCGCAGGCCCCAGTATTCACGCTTGCGAACGGCACCGCCGTCTGCTTCGATCTGAGCGGCAATGCCGTCCAGAATAGCGTCCACCTGCTGCTGAGAAATATCGTTACGTGCAATAAGCACGCTTTCGTAAAGTGGCATGTTTGCTCCCTTCGGATACAATCAACCCACCCGCGCCGAACCCTTTCAGCAACGGTGCTTCTGGACAGGCCAGAAAGCGAGGGTATAGCCGGACCAATGCCTGAGCCCGGCAGGGAAAGGGAATGTCAACCACACCCAGTCCGAAAATGCAAGATATTTAGCAGCGCAGATGCACAGGAATATCCAGCCCGAGGCGGTCTGGCACATCCCATTCCTCATCCACGCGCCGGATCACCTCAAACCCCATCTGCCTGTATAGCGGCAGGGCGCGGGGATGATCTGCCGTGCAGGTGTTGACCCGCACACTCTGCGGACCATAAGCCCATGCCCAGCGCAGAACCCCATCCAGAAAAGCGCGGCCAACGCCCTGCCCTATGGCTTCAGGCAGAAGCCCGAAATAAGCCAGATTGATATTCTGCGGGTCACCCAGATTGAGTTCATAAAAACCGCGGATATGCTCATGCTCACGCAGCAGGCCAACTTTTATGGGGGCTGTACCCAGCAGATGGGCCAGTGCCTTGTCCGACAGAACCTGTCGCATCCACCAGCAGCAGTTTCGCCCCACACCAAAATGCAGGGTACGGTACTGGGGCAAGGACAGGCGCACGTCATCTTCAAGCACCCAGCCCGGCGGCAAGACCAGAGCAGGTGTTACCGGGGGCCGGTCCATACGCATGAAGGTGACCTGCACCTGCATGCGCGTGACCGGTTCCACAAACCCCAGATCAGTTATCATCCAGGAAGGAACGCAGCTTGCGGCTCCGGCTGGGGTGCTTGAGCTTACGCAGCGCCTTGGCCTCGATCTGGCGAATACGCTCACGGGTCACGTTAAACTGCTGACCCACCTCTTCAAGCGTATGGTCGGTGTTCATGCCAATACCAAAGCGCATGCGCAACACACGCTCTTCACGCGGGGTAAGGGAGGCCAGAACGCGGGTTGTTGCCTCGCGCAGGTTGGTCTGGATGGCCGCGTCTAGCGGAATAACAGCCGATTTATCTTCGATAAAGTCCCCAAGGTGGCTGTCTTCCTCATCCCCGATCGGAGTTTCGAGGGAGATTGGCTCCTTGGCGATTTTGAGCACCTTGCGCACTTTTTCCAGCGGCATGCCAAGCTTTTCGGCCAGCTCTTCCGGTGCGGGTTCACGTCCGATTTCATGCAGCATCTGGCGCGAGGTACGCACCAGCTTGTTGATGGTCTCGATCATATGCACAGGAATACGGATGGTCCGCGCCTGATCCGCAATGGAGCGGGTAATCGCCTGCCTGATCCACCACGTAGCATAGGTGGAAAACTTGTACCCACGGCGGTATTCGAATTTGTCTACCGCCTTCATCAGGCCGATATTGCCTTCCTGAATCAGGTCAAGGAACTGAAGACCACGATTGGTGTATTTTTTGGCAATGGAAATAACCAGCCGCAGGTTGGCCTCGATCATTTCCTTTTTGGCACGTGCGGAATCCCGCTCGCCACGGGCGACCGTTGCGTATACGCGCCGGAACTCACCAATCGGCAGGCCGGTTTCCTGCGCCAGACCTGCCACGCTGTTCCGCAGATCAACAACCGCTGGCGCGTGCTTGGCCACAAAGTTCTTCCATGACCGGCCCGGCAGGGCCGCTGCCATGTCCATCCAGCCCGGGTCCAGCTCGCGGCCACGGTATTTTATCAAGAAGTCATCGCGGGAGACACGGCAGCTTTCGGCCAGACGCAGCATGCGCCCTTCCAGCACGTTCAGGCGCTGGAACATCTGCTTGAGCTGGGCCACCAGATCTTCGATCCGGTTGTTGTGCAGATGAACCTGCTCAACTTTGCTGACCAGCTGGTCGCGCAATGCGATATAATTGTCCTCGAACGCATCATCCACATCCTCACCGGATGTCAGGGCTTCAATCCGATGAACCTGCAATTTGCGCAGGGCTTCATACAGGGGTTCGATTTCAGCAAAATGGGCCAGAATTTCAGGCTTGAGTTTTTCTTCCAGCGCGGAAAGCGACAGGCCGCTGCCTTCACCCTCGATGTCGCCTTCGGATTCGCTATCTGCCTCTTCGGTCTCTTCTGTTTCGGATTCGGCAAAGGCTTCGCCTTCAGCCCCCTCCGCCCCTTCTTCCATCGGGCCGCCGCTCTGCATGGCCTCAAGGTCCACAATGTCACGCAGCAGCATTTCATTGCTCAGGATTTTTTCGTGCCAGGAGATAATGGCGCGGAAGGTCAGCGGGCTTTCGCACAGACCGCCGATCATCTCATCACGGCCTGCTTCGATCCGTTTTGCAATGGCGATTTCGCCTTCGCGGGAGAGCAGTTCGACCGTACCCATCTCGCGCAGGTACATCCGGACGGGATCATCCGTGCGGCCTGCGCTTTCGTTCACATTCCCTGCGGCCGGGCCTTCTGCATCCGCCTCGGCTTCGGGCTCTTCCTCATCCGATTCTTCATCGTCTTCGGCAGGCTTCTGGGCGTCGCCTTCTTCGCTCTCTTCGCTTTCGACCACCTGAATGCCCATTTCGGACAGGACGGCCATAATGTCCTCGATCTGTTCGGAGGACATTTTATCCTGCGGCAGAACGGCATTCAGCTCATCAAACGTGATGCATCCCCGCTCGCGCCCTTTTGCGATCAGCTTTTTGACCGCGGATGACTGTGTATCCAACAGGCTGGAATCACCGTCCTGTTCCTGCGCTGCGTTCGTTGATGCCGTTTTTGTCGCCATGCCAGACCTGCTCCTCCCCCCATCTGTATCCCCGACAGAATACAGATCGACCAGTTTACCACACTACACTGTTCACGTTATTCGGGGCGGGCAGGACGTGGGATATACTGAGCGCGAAGTCAAGAGGAACACCCTCAGGAACATTCAGCCTCTGCTCAGATATCGGCCTCATCCAGTCCACCACGACGCAGGCGCTCCATGGCCTCCAGCCGCGCCTGCAATCTCTGCCATTGGCTGGTATCTCCCGTTTTTTCCAAACAAAAACGGGCCGCGTCGTCCATAACCTCACGTATGAAATGGTCACGGTACAACAAGCCGTAAAAATGCCACCATCGTGTTCTGGCAGCTACAATCTCCACATCCCCATGGCTCAGGCCCGCGCCATCAACACGCGTGAGCGGTGTCAGAGCGGCCTCCTGCCCATGCGCCTTCAGCCACGCCCGCAGATCGTCCTCCGTTTGGGGCAGACAACCATCAGCCGACAGATCCAGCAGCACACCACGCAATGGCGCAAAATCTACTGGTAAGTCAAGGCGGCACAAGGCTTCTTCCATTTCCGCCACCAGTTGCGGGTGCTCCACCAGCAACAGCAGCATCAGGCGCTGCAACTCCTGCGCCTGATCCAGATTAACCGTGTGCGAATCCTGCACGGCACCGGGGGCAGCAAAAGCGGACCTTCCTCCTCCGGGCTTCCCCCGCCCCTGCTGACGGAAGGTTGCAAAAAACCGGTCCAGCAATGTAGCGCGGTATTCCGAGGCCAGAGCCTTGTCCGGTATAAGGGCGGCAACATCACCCAGCCTGCGCCGCAGCGCGGCGCGCTCCTCCGGCCCCGGATTGGCAATCCCGGCCGCCAGCAGATCAAACAGCACACTGGACAAGGGAGAAGCCCCGGCAAAAAATTCCGCCACAAAGGCAGCGCCACGCTGGCGGACCAGACTATCGGGGTCCTCTCCGTCGGGCAGCAGGCAGATGCGCAGCGTGTGGTCGGGGGCAAGCAGGGGCAAGCCTGTTTCCGCCGCCTTTACAGCGGCCCGCCTGCCCGCGCCATCACCATCAAAACACAATATGGGGGCACGATCGACCTGCCACAGCACTTCCATCTGCTCAGGTGTCAGGGCTGTGCCCAGAGGAGCCACAGCCCCCGTAAATCCTGCCTGATGCAGGGCTATGACATCCATATACCCTTCCACCACAATCAGGTCCGGGGCCACAACGCCCTTTGGTCTTGGCGCACGCACCGCGGCCCGGGCGCGATCGAGCCCGAACAGCAGCCTGCGCTTGGAAAAAAGCGGGGTTTCCGGCCCGTTCAGGTATTTGGGCTGTCCATCCCCCAGAATACGCCCCCCGAAGGAGACCAGCCGCCCCTTACGGTCGCGGATGGGGAATGTCACGCGCCCCCAGAACAGCTCGCCCTTTGGCCTGCCATCTTCATCCACCCGCATCAGCCCGGCCTGAGCCATCTGTTCGGGCGTTATGCCCTGCGGAGCAAGCGCTTCCACCAGATTCCCACGTCCCGCACTGGCCCAGCCCAGCCCAAAAGCCGTTATGGTTTCACGCGTCAGGCCACGCCCGAGCAGGTAGTCCAGCCCTGCGCGCCCCTCGGGCCTGTACAGGGCGGCGGACCATACGGCCTGCGCAGCCTCCAGCACATCTTCGAGCGAGCGGACATGGGCCACCTCCTCACGCGTAGCGCGAGTGTCCTTTGGCACTTCCATCCCTGCGGCGGCGGACAGCTCCTCCACCGCCTCGGGGAAGTTCTTGCCCTCCATCTGCATGACAAAGGAGATAACATCCCCATGCACACCACAGCCAAAGCAATGGAAGTGGTCATCGTATACATAAAATGAGGGGGTTTTCTCCCCGTGGAAGGGGCAGCACCCCTTCCAGTTCCGTCCCGAACGCGCGAGTTTGACCCTGCGCCCGATCACGGAGCTTATGGGCGTACGGGCACGCAGTTCATCCAGAAAGTTGGAATCAATGGCCATGGGTGCCTATGCTGCTCCGTACCTTAACCCAGCAGCGCCTTTACGGCCGCACTTGCGCGACTCATATCCAGAGCAGCGCCAAACCGGCCTTTGAGCACACCCATGACCTTGCCCATATCCTTCATGGACGCAGCACCGGTGGAAGCAACAGCCTCGGCCACAGCGGCATTCAGGGTTGCATCATCCAGTTCAGGCGGCAGATAGCCACGGATTACGGCAATTTCAGCCTCTTCCTTATCTGCCAGTTCTGGGCGTGCGGCCTCCCGGTACAGGGTGGCGGATTCCGTGCGGGACTTGATCATACCGCGCAGGGCGGAAATACCTTCTTCCTCGCTCAGCCCTTCCTGCCCTTTTGCACGGCCTGCAATTTCCACATCCTTGAGCTTGGCCGTAACCATGCGAATGGTTGCAACGCGCGCGCTTTCGCCTGCCTTCATTGCGGTTTTCAGGTCTGCCATCAGGCTTTCACGAAGGGTCATGCTTCTTCTACGCTCCATATGGATTTATAATCGCCCCGCACCATATCACCCGGTACGGAAAAAAGCTTTACGGGAAAAAACTTCCCAACTCCCCGCAGGTTCGGCGTCTCCGGGTGGGAAATTTCTTCCCACCTCACGGACATGCTGCTAGAAGAACACTTCGGGAGGAACCATTTTGCCCATGCCCATGTCAATCGACTCCATTATAGCCCGCATTGGCGGAGCAGACGCCACAGCACGGCTGACCGGCGTTGGCACCGAGGCCATTCGCAAATGGCGGCAGGCGCAGGCCATTCCCTCCCGCCATTGGCCAGCCATTGCGCAGGCTACAGGTCTTTCCCTTCAGGACCTCCAGCCCACACCCGCAGTTACAGACAGACCCTCCCCCCTTGCGGGAGGCAGCCAGACAGGATCATCCATGCCTCAAGCCCGCCCGGATGGCGCAACCGCCGCTCTTGTTCTCGCAGATGGCAGCGTATTGTGGGGGAAAGGCTTTGGCGCCTTCACACCCAAGCCCGCCATTGGGGAAATCTGCTTTTCCACCGGCATGACCGGGTATCAGGAAACCCTGACCGACCCCTCCTTTGCAGGGCAGATCATTACCTTCACCTTCCCGCATATCGGCAATGTCGGCACGAATGCACTGGATGATGAGGCCGTGCGTCCCGCAGCCCTTGGGCTTGTGGTCAAGGAAGAGCCGACCGAGCAGGCCAACTGGCGCGCAACCAGCAGCCTGGATGCATGGCTCAAGCAGCACGGCACCCCCGGCATTGCAGGCGTGGACACCCGCAGCCTGACCCTGAAAATCCGTGATGGCGGCGCACAGACCGCAGCCCTTGTGTTCCCCGCCGATGGCAGGTTCGATCTGGACGCCATTGCCGCAGAGGTTGCCGCATGGCCGGGGCTGGAAGGCATGGACCTCGCCAAGGAAGTAACCTGTGCAGCCCCCTATGACTGGTCCGAGGGCGTATGGTCATGGCCTGATAACACCGCCGCCCCCACTGGCAGGCGCCGCAAGGTTGTAGCGGTGGATTACGGGGCAAAACGCAACATTCTGCGCTGCCTTGTCAGCGCTGGCTGCGACGTGACCGTAGTACCCGCCACCACCACGGGAGAGCAGATACTCGCCCTCAAGCCCGAAGGCGTGTTCCTCTCCAACGGTCCGGGTGACCCGGCCGCTACCGCCACCTACGCCGTGCCCGCCATCCGCTCCGTGCTGGAAGCAGGCATACCGCTGTTTGGCATCTGCCTTGGGCACCAGTTGCTCGCACAGGCTCTTGGGGCCAAAACCTACAAGATGGAACGCGGCCATCGCGGCGCCAACCAGCCCGTGCAGGACCTGGCAACAGGCAAGGTGGAAATTACCAGCCAGAACCACGGCTTTGCCGTGGATGCCAAAACCCTGCCTGACAACGCGCATGTCACCCATGTCAGCCTGTTTGATGGCTCGAACGAGGGGCTGGCATCGGACAGGTACGCAGCCTTCTCCGTACAGTACCACCCCGAGGCAAGCCCCGGCCCGTCGGACAGTTTTTATCTGTTTGAACGGTTTGTCACCCTGATCGACACCAACGGCGTCAAGCACTAACAGGACCGAACGCATCATGCCCAAACGGACAGACATCCGCTCCATCCTCATCATCGGCGCCGGTCCCATTGTTATCGGTCAGGCGTGCGAGTTCGATTATTCCGGCGCACAGGCCTGCAAAGCCCTGCGGGAAGAAGGCTACCGGGTTATTCTGGTCAACTCCAACCCCGCCACCATCATGACCGACCCCGGCCTTGCGGACGCCACCTATGTGGAACCCATTACGCCAGAAGTGGTCGAGCGCATTATCCTCAAGGAAAAGCCCGATGCGGTCCTGCCCACCATGGGCGGGCAGACGGCCCTGAACACAGCCATGGCGCTGCATGCTTCGGGTTTTCTGGACAAGCACAATGTTGAGCTGATCGGCGCCAAGGCCGACGTGATCGACCGCGCGGAAGATCGCCAGAAGTTCCGTGAGACCATGGACGCCATTGGCATTGAAAGCCCGCGCAGCTTTATTGCCCACACGCTGGCCGAAGCGCACGAAGCGCTCAAGCAGATTGGCTTCCCCACCATTATCCGCCCGTCCTTTACCATGGGTGGCTCGGGCGGTGGCATTGCCTATAACCGTGAGGAGTTCGAGCGGATCATCCTCTCGGGGCTGGATGCCTCCCCCACCACGGAAGTACTGGTTGAAGAGTCCGTTCTGGGCTGGAAAGAGTACGAAATGGAAGTTGTGCGCGACACGGCGGACAACTGCATTATCATCTGCTCGATCGAAAACATCGACCCCATGGGCATCCACACGGGTGACTCCATTACCGTAGCCCCTGCCCTTACACTGACCGACAGGGAATACCAGCGTATGCGCGACGCCTCTCTGGCCTGCCTGCGCGCCATTGGGGTGGAAACCGGCGGCTCCAACGTGCAGTTCGGCATAAACCCCGCCGATGGCCGCATGGTGGTGATCGAGATGAACCCCCGTGTCTCCCGCTCCTCGGCCCTTGCCTCCAAGGCCACGGGTTTCCCCATTGCCAAGGTCGCAGCCAAGCTGGCCGTGGGTTACACGCTGGATGAGCTGAAAAACGACATCACGCGCACAACCCCCGCCTCCTTCGAGCCGACCATTGACTATGTTGTGGTCAAGATTCCGCGCTTTACATTTGAAAAATTCCCCGGTGCACCGGCCCTGCTCTCCACCTCCATGAAGTCGGTCGGGGAAGCCATGGCCATTGGTCGCTCCTTCCCCGAAGCACTCCAGAAGGGTCTGCGTTCGATGGAAACCGGGCTGCATGGACTGGACCCGGTGGAAGCCCCTGGCGATGGGGGAGAAGACGCCTTCCGCGCAGCACTCTCCCAGCCGCGGCCGGAGCGTATTCTCATGGCGGCACAGGCACTGCGGGCTGGCCTGTCGGTTGAGGCCATTCACGAAGCCTGCAAATTTGAACCATGGTTCCTGCGCGAGATGGAAAAAATTATCCGCGCAGAACGGGAAGTTGAACACCACGGTCTGCCAAAAGATGCGCAGAACCTGCGCCGCCTGAAAGCCCTCGGCTTTTCCGATGTGCAGCTCTCCCGCCTGTCAGGCACACAGCCAGAGGAAGTGGAGCAGCTCCGCACAAAAGCGGGCGTAACACCCGTTTACCGCCGGATTGATACCTGCGCGGGTGAGTTCGCCTCCGCAACGCCTTACATGTATTCCAGCTACGAAGGGCATTTTGCTCCTCCAACCTGTGAATCCAACCCGACGGACCGCGAAAAAATCATTATTCTCGGCGGTGGCCCCAACCGTATCGGTCAGGGTATCGAGTTCGACTACTGCTGCGTGCATGCCGCCTACGCCCTGCGCGAAGCGGGGTATGAGACCATTATGGTCAACTGCAACCCCGAGACGGTCTCCACCGATTACGACACCTCCGACCGCCTGTATTTTGAACCCCTGACCGCCGAAGACGTCATCGCCCTGATCCGTTGCGAACAGCGTAATGGCACGGTCAAAGGCTGCATTGTGCAGTATGGTGGACAAACCCCGCTCAAACTCTCCCGCGCACTGGAAGCTGCTGGCATTCCGCTGCTGGGGACGCCAGCAGATGCCATTGACCGTGCGGAAGACCGCGAGCGCTTCCAGACCATGCTGCACACGCTTGGCCTGCGCCAGCCCGAAAACGGCATTGCCCGCAGCCCCGAAGAAGCCGAAGCCGTTGCCGAGCGCGTAGGGTACCCTGTGGTTGTCCGCCCGTCCTACGTGCTGGGTGGCCGGGCGATGGAAATTGTGTACGACCGCGCCTCCCTCCAGCGTTACATGCGTGACGTCCTGCGGGTTGCCGGGCACGAAATTTCCTCCGGCCCCATTCTGCTCGACCGCTACCTGAACGAAGCGATTGAAGCGGATGTGGACTGCATTGCCGATGGTACGGACGTGTACGTGGCCGGTGTTATGGAACACATCGAGGAAGCGGGCATTCACTCGGGCGACAGCGCCTGCGCCCTTCCACCTTACACCCTCTCCCCCGCCATTGTGACCGAACTCAAGGCGCAGACGGAAGCCATGGCCCGTGAGCTTGGCATTGTGGGGCTGATGAACGTCCAGTATGCCATCAAGGATCAGGAGATCTTTGTACTCGAGGTCAATCCGCGCGCCTCACGCACCGTGCCGTTTGTGGCCAAGGCCACGGGTGTGCCCGTTGCCAAGATTGGCGCACGGGTCATGGCGGGTAGCAAGCTGAATACCTTTAATCTGGACGACCGGGCCGTGGTGCCGCATGTAGCCGTCAAGGAAGCCGTGTTCCCCTTCAACCGCTTTGCGGAGGTGGATACCATTCTTGGGCCGGAAATGCGCTCCACGGGTGAAGTCATGGGGCTGGATACATCGTTCGAACGGGCCTTTGCCAAGTCCCAGCTTGGGGCTGGCGTGCGCCTGCCCATGAGCGGCACGGTGTTCCTGTCCGTGCGTGAAAGCGACAAGCCACAACTGCCACCTCTTGGCCGCCTGCTGGCGTCCATGGGCTTCAAGATCGTGGCCACACGGGGCACGGCGCGCAAGCTCCGTGAATCCGGTATCGAGGTCAGCGTGGTCAACAAGGTGCTCGAAGGCCGCCCGCACTGCGTGGATGCCATCCGCTCGGGCGAGGTGCAGATGGTCATCAATACAGCACAGGGGGCGCAGTCGGTGGCAGACAGTTTTGACATCCGCCGTTCGGCCCTTGTACTGGGCATTCCGCACTACACCACCATGGCTGGCGCGCGCGCGGCAATCCATGCGATTGCGGCAATGCGTGAAGGACCGCTTGATGTTGCGCCACTTCAGTCATACTTTAGCGGTTCGTTCTGAGCGCACGGGATAGCCTGAAGGGCTGCCCCATCCGTTCGCCGGGCCAAACCCCACGAGTGTGAGGCGTCACCCGACGCGATTATTGTGTAACTACTGCGCCGGGCCGGCAGGTCCGGCAGCTTTTATTCTGGGGACACGTCTTGCAGAAAACTCCAATGACGGGCAAGGGTCTGCTTCAGCTTGAAGACGAACTGCGCAAGCTGAGATCAGAAGAACGCCCAGCTGTTATCCGCGCCATTGCGGAAGCCCGCAGCCATGGCGACCTTTCGGAAAATGCTGAATACCATGCTGCGCGCGAACGCCAGTCCTTTATTGAAGGCCGTATTCAGGAACTGGAAGAGCTGATCTCCACCGCCGAGGTGATTGAGCCCTCTTCCCTCTCTGGCAGCCATATCAAGTTCGGTGCGACCGTGTGCCTTGTTGACGAAGATGCGGACAAGGAAATCACCTACCAGATCGTGGGCCTGCATGAGGCGGACATCAAACAGAGCAAGATTTCCATTTCCTCCCCGCTCGCCAAGTCACTGATTGGCAAGCAGGAAGGTGACACTGTTTCCGTACCCGCTCCTGGCGGAGACCGGACTTACGAAATCCTGTCCGTCAAATTTATCTGACATGATCTCCCTCGAAGATGTCACTGCCGCGGCCGAGCGCATTCGTGGCAAGGTTATCCGCACGCCAACACTGCCCTCCCATGCGCTCTCCCGCGCTACGGGGGCGGATATTACGCTCAAGCTGGAAAACCTTCAGGCTGTTGGCTCCTTCAAGGAACGCGGAGCCGCCAACAAACTGGCTCTGCTGACCCCGGAGGAACGCGCACGTGGTGTGATTGCCGTATCCGCTGGCAACCACGCGCAGGGTGTGGCACGCCATGCCAGCCTGCTGGGTATTGATGCCGTGATTGTCATGCCCAAATTCACCCCCGCAGGCAAAGTGGTACGCACCCGTAACTGGGGTGCGCGCGTGGTGCTTGAAGGCGAAACCTTTGCCGAGGCCCTGATGTTTGCGCAGGATATGCAGGCACGCGAAGGCCGGACATTTGTGCACCCTTATGATGATGCCGCCGTTATGGCTGGTCAGGGCACCTGCGCGCTGGAACTGCTGGAAGATGCGGGCGAGCTGGACATGCTGGTAGCCCCCATCGGGGGGGGCGGCCTGCTGGCTGGCTGCTCCGTTGCCGCGCGCGCGTTGCGCCCGGACATGGAGCTGATTGGTGTGCAGGTTGAATCCTACGACTCCCTTGCGGCCTTCCCCGGCCCGGCCACGCACCCCAATGGTGGTTCCACCATCGCCGAAGGCATTGCCGTGCTCCAGATTGGCAAGCAGACGGATGTGATCATTCGCAAGCAGGTGGACAAGGTTCTGGTTGTTTCCGAATGTGCGATTGAAAATGCCATTACCTTACTGGCCGAAGGTGCAAAACAGGTCAGCGAAGGGGCCGGAGCCGCAGCTCTTGCCGCCGTGCTGACTTACCCGGACCTGTTCCGGGGTAAAAAAGTGGCTCTTCCCATTTCGGGCGGGAACATCGACAGCCGTATTCTGGCCAACACCCTCCTGCGCGCCATGCTGCGCGATGGACGCATCCTGCGGCTGGTTATGGAAATTCCCGATCGTCCGGGTGTGCTGGCCGATATTTCCAAAACCATAGGGGAAGCAGGCGGCAATATCATAGAAGTCTCGCACCAGCGGCTCTTTGCCGCGCCCTCCGTGCAGGCCGCCCAGCTTGAGGTGATGATAGAAGCACGCGACCCTGAACACGCAGCCCTTATTACCAAAGCACTGGAACGGACCTACATCGTACGCAGGGCCTGAAGGCTTTATTCGCTTTGAAATAAACCCTGAACGGGGTGGTGGACCGGTGGCCACCACCCCGTTTTTGTATCTACCCCCACCCCTGCTGCGCGACCTCTTTATCTTCCATGCGTTTTGGTGGCATTATTCCTGCAGAACCGAAAAAACATAAAAACGAGGTCCAACACCATGCCATCCACCCCGCTGCCCCCCAAACGCACTGCCATGCTGGTCATTCTTGACGGATTTGGCTGGCGTGAGGACCCTTCTGACAACGCGGTGCATCTGGCCAGAACACCCAACTTTGACCGGTTGTGGCACGCCAACCCGCACAGCTTCCTGCGTACAAGCGGGGAAGATGTGGGCCTGCCTGCGGGGCAGATGGGCAATTCGGAAGTTGGGCACCTCAATATCGGGGCAGGCCGGGTGGTCATGCAGGAGTTGCCCCGTATCTTTACAGCCATTGAAGACGGATCTTTGGCACGCAACCCGGTTTTGACCGATTTCATTGCCACACTCAAAAAAACCGGCGGCACCTGCCACCTTATGGGGCTGATTTCCAGCGGCGGGGTACATTCGCATCAGGACCACGCCGCAGCCCTTGCCCGTATTGTCAGTGACGCGGGCGTACCCGTCGCGCTGCATCTGTTTACTGATGGACGCGACACAGCCCCCCGTTCAGCACAAACCTACCTGCAACAGCTCCGCACAGCTTTGCCTGCCAGCGTGCAGCTGGCCACCATATCAGGCCGCTACTACGCCATGGACCGCGACAAACGCTGGGACCGGGTGGAAAAAGCCTATAACGCTCTGGTCAGCGCAACCGGTCCGCAGGCCCATACGCCAGAAGAGGTTGTCAATACAGCCTATGCACAGGATATCTCGGACGAGTTCATTCTCCCCACCGTACTGGCAGGCTACGCGGGCATGCAGGATGGAGATGGCATTCTGTCCTTCAACTTCCGTGCAGACCGCATCCGCCAGTTGATGGATACCTTGCTGGAGCCGGATTTTGCAGGCTTTGTCCGCAGCAAAACCGTGCATTTTGCCGCAGCTCTGGCCATGACCCATTACAGCGATGCACTGGCTGGGCGCATGACCGTTCTGTTCCCGCCAGAGGAACTGACCAACCTGCTGGGCGAGGTGGTCGCACAGGCAGGTCTCCGCCAGCTCCGCATGGCGGAGACGGAAAAATACCCTCATGTCACCTATTTCATGAATGGTGGCCGCGAAAAACTGTTTGAAGGTGAAGACCGTATTCTGGTGCCCTCACCCAAAGTGGCCACCTATGACCTGCAACCTGAAATGTCGGCCCCTGAACTGACCGACAAAGCCGTAGCCGCCATTAAAAGCAGGGAATACGACCTGATCGTGCTTAATTTTGCCAACCCGGATATGGTGGGCCATACCGGGGTGCTGGCTGCTGCCATTACAGCAGTAGAAACAGTGGACACCGGGCTGGGCCGCATTGCCCGCGCTTTGGAGGAAGAGCACGGTATTCTGCTGGTCACAGCCGACCACGGCAACTGCGAAACCATGAAAGACCCGCAGACAGGCGGCCCGCATACGGCCCATACGCTTAACCTTGTACCTTTTATTGTTGCGGGCGCCAGCGCAACAAAACTACACGATGGCGGCAAACTGGCTGATCTGGCCCCCACCCTGCTCGATGCCTTGAACCTGCCCAAACCAGCCGAAATGACAGGCCAGTCCCTGCTTGCGCACTGAATGAGCACCCCCCGGCCATATTTTGACACCACAGGCCTCTCTGCCAGAGCAGGTGGCACACTGGCCGGGGCGGTATTGCTGCTGGGGGTAGGTCTGCTCTGCCCCCTACAGGCAACATGGGGTGCTGACCACACACGCCACACCGGGCTGGTCGGGGCTGCCAGCCAGCATAAAAAAAAGCACACCAGCCACCAGAGCACACCAGCCCGCGGCAAGGAAGGGCACTCCGTTTTGCAGGCACAGGCTGCGGTAGAAGCCGCCCGTGCGCAGCACCAGGCCATGGATCTGGAAAAAAAACGGCAGGCCGCAGCCATAGAGACCTCGCGCCTTCAAAACGAGGCGGCTCAGGCTGCGGCCATGCAGGCCAGAAATCAGGCACTGGTCCTGTCTGCGGCAACCGTTGCCGCTACCAGCCAGTTGCACGACACGGAACAGCAGATATCCGACCTGAGCGAACGCATGAACGCAATCCGGAATGAGCAACGGAACCTGCAAAACACCCTGCGTACCAGCGCACAGGCCCTTGCCCCCATTCTGCCATTGGCCGAACGCCTCTCCCTTTACCCGTCCGACACCTTACTGGCTGCCCCGGTACCACAGGGAGAGGCCGTAACCGGATTTCTGATCCTGCGGGGACTATCGCGCCAGATGGAGGTGCAGGCGCAGGATATGCGCGCCCAGCAGACACGCCTGAATGCGGTGGATACGGAGCTTTCCGCCCAGTACGCCACACTTGCAAGATTAAAGCAGAGCCAGCGCCAGCAGCGTGACACCGTGCGCCAGCAGGCCACCTGCGCCCGCGCAACCCAGCAGCAGGCCAGCAAACTGGCACAGAATACCGCCCAGCAATTGCTTGCCGCAACCCAGCGTGCCTCCAGCCTACAGGATGCCATTGCCCGACTGGACGCACTGGAAGAGACCGCCCGTGCAGCCCTGCAGCGCGAAATTGCCGCCGCCGAGCAGGCTCATCAGGCCGAGCGGGTGCGGACCGCCCGCCAGCAGGAAGCTACACTCAGCCAGAATCAGGGACCGGGTCTGGCTGAACACAGCACGGGTACGGGCGCTCAGCCTGTTGCTGGCAGGCTGGTTTCGGGCTGGGGGGTGCCCAGCGATTCCGGCCCTACAACCGGCATGACCTACCGCACCCCGCCCGGTGCAAGTGTGCGCGCCCCCTGTTCTGGCAGTGTGGACTTTGCCGGGGCATTCCGCAGCTACGGGCAGATGGTTATTTTAAACTGCGGGCGGCATTACCGCTTTATTCTGGCAGGACTTTCCGAGCTGAGCGTGGACACTGCACAGAGTTTGACAAAAGGCGCACCCGTGGGACACATGAATGCGACAGGCAGTTCCGCCACACTTTTCATTCAGTTGCGTAACGGACAAAAAACCGTCAACCCCGCTCCGTTTCTGTAAAGAGAGAGGCGGGTTGCGCGCTCTGGCTGTTTCCCTCTGTTGCGGAACACGCTAGTCTTGCGCAATATGCCGCCATGCTCCGGCACGGCGCGCAACGCATCCGACCATGGTTGGTGCGCGCATTTGAAAAGACAGGAAGAACAAGCGCACGGGCCAAAGCCCTGCGACAGGAGACAAGATCGCATGAAGTTCCGCACAGGTCTGATGCTCGGCGCCGCAGCCATGACCGGCCTTGCCCTGACTTTTCACCCCGGATACCTTAATGGCGCTGGGTTTCTGGGCACACCTGCTCAGGCGGAAAGCACCACCCCGGATGCCTCCCCCACCACCAACCATGCAGAAACCTACCGCCTGCTGACCCTGTTCGGCACGGTGCTGGACCTGGTTCGGGCCGACTATGTTGAACCAGTTTCTGACCGGGACCTGATCACCAACGCCCTGAACGGCATGCTCAGCGGCCTGGACCCCCATAGCTCATACATGACCCAAAAACAGTATGATGACATGATGGTTCAGATGAAAGGCGAATTTGGGGGTCTTGGGCTGGAACTACAGCAGCAGGATGGGCATATCCGCGTTGTATCCCCCATTGATGGCACACCGGGCTTTCGCGCAGGGATCAAACCGGGCGATTACATTATTGCCGTGGATGGCCACACCATAGACGGCACTCCGCTGGATGAAGCGGTTAAAAAAATGCGTGGCAAGGCCAATACCAAAATTACCCTGACCCTTGTGCGTGAAAAAACACCCAAACCCATTACAGTCACCCTGACGCGCGAGATCATTCATATCGACGTGGTTAAATCCGCTCTGTATGACCGGGTTGGCTACCTGCGTATCGCCCAGTTTAATGAAACCACGGAAAAAGAACTGCTCAAGGGGTACAACGCTCTCAAGCAGCAGGCGGGGGGCAAGCTTGGCGGTCTGGTGCTGGACCTGCGGAACGACCCCGGCGGCCTGCTGGATCAGGCGGTAGAGGTCTCCTCCAGCTTCATCCGCTCGGGCGAGATTGTTTCCACCCGTGCGCGTCATGCCAAGGACAGCCAACGCTGGGATGCGCATGGTACGGATATTACAGACGACCTGCCCATGGTGGTGCTGATCAACGGTGGCTCGGCCTCCGCGTCGGAAATTGTGTCCGGCGCATTGCAAGACCACCATCGCGCCGTGCTTATTGGCACACGCACCTTTGGCAAGGGTTCCGTACAGTCCATTATCCCCATTCCCGGCAATGGGGCCGTACGCCTGACCACCGCGCGTTACTACACACCTTCTGGCCGTTCCATTCAGGCTCTGGGTATTACGCCTGATATTGTGGTCAAGGAAACACGAGAAGACCCCGCCTTTAGCCTGCGGGAAGCGGATCTGGAGCATATTCTTAAAAATCAGGGTGGCAACCAGACCAAGGCGCAGCCCCGTACGGACCTGCCCGCCATTGCCAAGATCATTCCTGACCAGCCTCCTGCCAACTGGCCGGAGTTCGAATATAACAAGCCCAATACGGACTTCCAGCTTCAGGAAGGCCTGCGCGTTGTACGCTCCATGGCGGGCCTGCCTGCACCCGACCCCACGGCATCCCTGCCCCCGGTCAAGCCAGCAGCCAAAACCGACTGTTCAGCCCATAACTAACGCGTAGCAGAGACAAGGCAGTGGTCATGCAGACACCCCCCCTATGGCAGCAGCTACCAGCCAATGGTCGGCTGTTCATCCGCTTTTGGGGAGGGGCTTTTGCTGCAACGGCTGCACTGGCTCTGGCGCTCCAGATGATGGGACCACCCCACCTGATTGCCGGTGGTGACGATATTGATACCGCAGCAGAACCGGGCAACAAAACCGGTCCTACTGCCCACCTTGTCAACATTCCCCCTCCACAGGCCGGGCTACTGGACAAAAATGTTGGGCCGGGAGGCTTCCCCCTGCCCAAGCGGGGACCACATGGCACCCTGCCACGGCAGATTTACGCTGCCCCCACAGTAGAGGTGCCCACTGGCACCCCAATGGTGGCGCTGCTGGTGGATGGTATTGGCCAGTCCGAAGACCTGACCAAAGAAGCCATTGCCGCCCTGCCCGGTCAGGTGTCCCTTGCTGTTTCCCCTTATGTGGCGGACCCGGACGCCATTATGGAGGCCGCCCGCCAGCACCAGCATGAACTGCTGCTCTCACTCCCCATGCAGGGAGATGCAGCAAAAACAGCCGATGCGGGCAAGGGCGCCCCGGCAGACAGCGAAGGCCCCAAAGCGCTGGGGGTTCTGCTCTCTGCCCAGCAGAACATGGAAAACCTGAACTGGTCTTTGTCCCATCTGGCTGGGTATGTGGGGGTCACCAATGCTTTTGACGGGCAGAATGGTGGAGGATTTCCCAATTCCAGCGGGTTCAGATCCATCCTGTCCGCTCTGGACCAGCGTGGGCTACTCTACCTGAACGCAAGCCCCGACACCCATATTGAGAGCAGCAATGCGGTCGGTACGGCTGATGTCAGCATCAACACTGATGAAGACATTGTTAATATTGACATCCAGTTGCTCAAGCTCCAGCAGCTTGCCCGCCAGAACGGGCGTGCCATTGGTATTCTTGGCCCCCTGCGCCCTGTTGCTCTGGCCTGTCTGCGGGCATGGCTGCCCCACCTCAAGGATGTAGGCATAACGCTGGTGCCTGTCAGCCAGCTTATCCAACCCCCGGACCCGGCCAGCCAGCCGCAACCAGCCAGCAATGGCCAGATGCACGTTAACCTGACCGACCCGGCCCCCCGTATGATGGGAGGCAGCCGCTAATGTCTGTTGACCCAAGCACCCTGCCCTACCGCCCCAATGTTGGAGCGCTGATTTTTGATGCCATAGGCCGTGTCCTGATTGCCCGCCGCACGGACATGCCCGGCGCAGGTGGCCCTCTTTCGCAAGGAACATGGCAATGCCCGCAAGGCGGGATAGATGAAGGGGAAGACCCCCGCACAGCCGTCCTGCGTGAAGTGGGTGAGGAGCTTGGCACCAATCACGTCCACATTGTGGCCGAGCACCCGGAATGGATTCAATATGATCTGCCAGCGGTGCTCATTGGCCATGCGCTTGGCGGGCGCTACCGCGGCCAGACCCAGAAATGGTTTGCCCTACGCTTTACCGGCACCGAAGCCGATATTCAGCTGGACAGGCATCTGCCTGCCGAATTTGACGCATGGATGTGGGTTGACCTGCACAATTTGCCTCATTGTTCCGTCGGTTTTAAAAAACCGATTTACGAACAACTGGTCAGGGATTTTGGCCACCACGCTGTAGCAGTCTAGCCTACAGGCTTGTCTGCCCCTGCACGGCACCGCAAAGCACGGAAGCAGAAAGCCATTGGTCAGGGAGAACAATCCCCGGCCAATGGCTTTTTCAATACCGGCCTGACAGGCTGTGCGCGTTAGTGAGCACCCTTGGCTTTGCCATCTCCCCTAATGGGGGAAAGTAAAAAACATAATGGTACACACAAAAATGCACCAATACCCAAAATCATAAAGACCTCGTTGTAAGACAGCATGGCCACCTGACGCGAAAACTCCTTGAACAAAGTATGCTGCGCCACGGTATCGGCCAGTCCTTCTGGCACGCCACGCGCTATTGCCGCCTGCCGCACCTGATCCTGATAAGCATTAAACGGCTGATGGAACGGCGTCATCCAATCCACCATATAGGACTGATGCGCCTGTTTGCGCTCGGTCAGCATAGCTGTCGCGCCAGAAATAGCCAAAGACCCCAACACATTACGCGCCATACTGAACAGGGCCGAAGCATCGGGGTTCAACCGTTCGGGAATGGTGGAATACGCGATGGTGGAAAGCGGCACAAACAGAAAGGCCAGACAGGCTGTCTGGCTCATGCGGTACAGCATGAGGTGCTTAAAATCCAGCAGCGGCAGCAACTGGGCCGAATAGAACAAAGCCACCCCCATCAGCGCAAAGCCTATGGCGATCACATTACGCACGCTGGTCAGCGTCATCAGCTTACCCACAATGGGAATAAGCACGATAACAGCAATACCGCCGGGGGAGAGCAGCAGCCCGGACAAGGTTGCCGTGTACCCCATAACCTGCTGGGCAAACTGCGGCACCACAATGGCCGAGGCATAAAGCAGAGCCCCCATGGCACCCATAAGGGCCGTACCCACAGCAAAGTTGCGGTCCTTGAAAACACGCAGGTCCACAGCAGGTTTATCAGTACGCAGCAGCCAGAAAACAGCGCCAGTCAGGCCCAGAAAAGCCAGAACCCCCATAATACGGATAAAGGTTGAGCCGAACCAGTCGGCATCCTCCCCGCGGTCCACCATGACTTCAAGGCAGCTAAAGCCCAAGGTAATCAGGCTGATGCCAATAACATCCACCGGGGCCTTCTGCTTTTGTGCCCATGGTGGGTCTTCCACCACGGCCATAACCCCTACGGTGGTTAAAAAACCAAATGGCACGTTAATGAAAAATATCCACCGCCATGAGAAGTTATCGGTAATCCACCCCCCAAGGGTCGGGCCAATAACCGGCCCCACAACGGCGGCAATGGCAGTCAGCCCAAAGGCGGCTGCACGCTTGGCGGGCGGAAAACTGTCCAGAATAATGGATTGCTGGTTGGGCTGTAGCCCCCCGCCAAAAAAACCCTGCATAAGCCGGAACACAACCAGCTCGCCCAGACTGGTCGCCATGCCACACAGGAAGGACGAGACAGTGAACATGACAATACAGATGAGAAAATAGCGTTTGCGGCCAAACACTTTTCCCAACCAGCCCGAAATGGTAAGCACAATGCCATTGGCCACCAGATAGGCTGTAAGCGTCCAGGTTGAATCATCATACGTGCTGGAAAGGCTGCCCGCGATATGTGGCAGGGACACGTTGACAATGGTGGTGTCCAGAATCTCCATGAACGCTGCCATGGTCACCACAAACGCAACGGTCCATGGATTATGCTTTGGCTTCCACCCGACCGACACACCCCCTGCCTGTGCGCTCATGGAGCGGTCTGCCCGCCGCCATTCACGCCACCACCAGGGGGTGCATCGGAATGGCCCTGCGTATCCACATGCACCGTTGGTTCAACCGACAGGCCAAGAGCCAGTGGCTGATCGGGGTCCAGACCATTATCAATCAGGATTTTAACAGGCACACGCTGCACGATCTTGACATAGTTGCCGGTCGCGTTTTCGGGCGGGAAAGCGCTAAACGTGGCACCTGTGCCTTTTTGCAGCGAATCAATATGCCCATGCAGCTTAAGGCCAGGATAGGCATCCACCCGGATATCCACCTGCTGGCCCGGACGCATTCTGGTGATCTGAGTTTCCTTGTAGTTGGCCACAACCCAGACTTCAGGCTCCACAATGGCAAACAGGCTCTGGCCCTGACGGACGTAGTTACCCTGCTCGATGTTACGCTGGGAAATCCAGCCATCATGCGGGGCACGGATAACGGTCCATTCCACATTCAGCGCGGCGGAAACAAGGCTGGCCTGCGCGGCCTTGACCTGCGCAGCCTGCTGCGAAATCAGCACGGCTGCGTTTTCAATATTCGGCTGGACAGGCTGGGCCATCTGTACCGCACCTTCGGATGCCATGACCCGTGCCTGTGCTGCCTCCAGCGCCGCCTTGGCGTAATCTATATTCTGCTGGGACGTTGCAGCACGCTCCACACCATGCTGGCGCCGGTAGTCCGTTTCCGCCTTGAAAAGCTGGGCTCTAGCGTCGGCCAGCTGACCTTGCGCCTGTAACAGCTTACCGGGGAATTCCAGCAGTGCTACGCGGTGCATCATGTCGCTCGCCTGCTCGGCAGCCCGTGCATTGGCCAGTTGCGCTGCGGCCTTGTCTTTTTCCGCCAACCAGTCACGCGGGTCGATACGGGCCAGAATCTGGCCTTTGCGAACAAACTGATTATCGTTCACCAGCAGTTCGGTCACGTAGCCACCGACATGCGGTGCAATGGTGATGGAGCGCCCTGCGGTAAAGGCGTCGTCCGTTTCCACCTCATTACGGGTCATGAACCAGTATAGCCCGCCTGCCAGAACCAGACAGCCAATAACACCGGAAAGAATAACCTTGCCCCGGCTGCTCTTTCTGGCCTGCGGCTGACCGGCCGATGGCTGATCCGCAGCGCTATTCTGCTCCTGCGCAAGGGGGGATGATAAAGACTGCTCGTTATGGTCGTCGGCCATTCTGTTCCTTGCCCTCTCCAACACATCCTGCGCGGCATTTTGCGGTCAGGCGCTCTGACCGACCAGTTCGGTCAGTATGTGCCACGTTCACATCCCTGCATCAAGCGCCACATCGGCTCTCATGCCCATAATTTGCGTTTATACCAGCAAAACCGCCAGCAGTTTTCTAGCGGTCCAGCCCCTGTGTTCTGACCAGACGGGCATAAAGCCCGTCCTGGCGCATCAGTTCATCATGCGTGCCATATTCCACGGCACATCCATCCTTCATGACCACCACCATATCCGCCGAACGTACCGTAGACAGACGATGGGCAACAATAAGCGTTGTTCGCCCCTTGCGCAGCGTAACCAGTGCATCCTGCACCAGAGCTTCGTTTTCACTGTCCAGAGCGCTTGTGGCTTCATCCAGCAACAGCAGGCGAGGGTTGCGCAGCAAAGCCCGCGCAAGCGCCACGCGCTGGCGCTGCCCACCAGACAGACGCTGCCCCCCCGGGCCTACCACCGTATCGTACCCGTTGGGCAACGCCTGAATAAACTGCTCCGCCGCTGCGGCCTGCGCGGCAGCGGCCACGTCCGCATCAGAAGCCCCCGGTCTGCCGATCAGGATATTATCCCGCACCGAAAGGTCAAACAGCAGCGGATCCTGACTGACATAGGCCATGCTACCACGCAGACTTTCCAACTGTGCATCCCGCAGGTCCATCCCATCGAGCAGGATACGACCGCCCGAAACATCATGCAGACGTGGCACAAGGGAAAGCGCCGTGGACTTACCCGCCCCCGAAGACCCAACCAGTGCCACCGTGCTGCCCGGCCGGGCATCAAAGCTCAGATGTTCAAGGCCCACACGGCCATCGGCATAAACAAACCGGACGTTTTCAAACACAAGGTGCCCCCCCCCTGCGGGGAGCGGACGGGCCTGCGGGCTGTCGGTTACGGCAGGAGGGTCATCCACCACGGCGAATATACGCACCAGCCCGGCCAACCCCTCCTGCAAGGCGGCGTTAAGCGAGCCAAGGGCGCGCAGTGGGCGCGAAGCCAGCAGCAAAGCCGCCACAAAACCGGAAAAATCACCCAGTGTGGCCCCCCCCATGGTAGCCCGCCAGCCAGCAAAGCCAAGGACTGCGGCCACGGCAACACCCCCCAGAGCTTCCAGCATAGGCTCCACTCTTGCGCGGCCACGGGTAATCCGCAGCATGGCCTGATACAGATGGTTGAATGAGAGCCCGGCCCGCGCGCTCTCGCTCTGCTCCAGCCTGTAAACACGCACCGTGCGGGCCTGTGCAAAGCTTTCGGTTAAAAAAGCGGCTGTTTCCCCCACCCGCTCCTGCATACCGCTGGATGCACTGCGCACCCGTTTGCCCAGCCGCTGGAGAGGAACTGCCGCTATGGGGTACAGCAATACTGCAATCAGACTGAGTTCCCAGTCCATGTACACCATGGAGATAACCAACCCCACAACCGTAACCACATCCCCTATCCCGCTCACGGCGCGGATCATGGCATCACGGATAATGACGGCATCCGTCGTAAACCGTGCCGCCAGCTTGGCCGGAGCCTCCCGCTCTACATGGGCGATGTCGGTCTGGATCAGATGGTCAAACATCTGCCCCTGCAAACCACGGATCACCAGCAGCACCAGACCATGGGTTGCCAGTGTCTGCCCGTACTGGGCCAAAGCCTTTGCCAGCGTGATTACCACCACCAGAAACGGCACCTGAGACAGAATGCGCGGGTCACGCATGGCAAACATATCCAGCGCGCGCTGGATCACCAGCGGGTACAGCGCCGTTAACACCGCCATAAGCACCGTAAACACAATAACGGTTACGATCCGGGCGGGGTAATGGCTTATCTGGGTTCGCCACAACCGTACGAGCAGGGTGCGCGTAGCATCAGGGCGCAGATGCGGGCGGGATGCAGGCGGGGCGGCATGGGGCTGGGAGGTCATACCCTGTCTCTACCAGCCTCCTGCCCCTGCATGTAAGAGGTCGAACTCAGCTTTGTGCCGCTTTTGTGCGCAGATACCGCGCTATCTGCGTACGACATGCCTGCGCATCTGCATAGCAGCCACCCTCCAGCCACCACTGGCGGACAAGGCACACAATACGCCCGACTTCCGGCCCGGCCTGCCCGCCCATAGCCAGAACGTCCCGCCCTGCAATGGGAAAAACCGGAACAGTAATCCCGCACACCCTGCCCCGGAGCTGTGCAAATGCGGCGTTCTCCTCTGGCGTGCGCGGCTGTGCGGTCTGATGCAGCCATATGCGCCCGGCCAGCACCTCCTGCGGTTCCTCTGCCACAAGGCGGCGCAGCATAGTCTCGCTCATGGTCATATCAGGCAGGGGGGCGGGTCTGCTCAGGGCAGCAATCTGCCCAGTCTCGGCGCGGGAGAGTTTAAGGCGGCGGGCCACGGCGGCAGTGTGCGCACTCAGCCCAGCCAGCCGCAGCAATGCATGCGCCGGAGCACCATAATCCAGCAGTCGCACGCACCGTTCCAGCGTGTACCCTTCTGGCAGAATACGGGCCAGAACGCCCGTACTGTCCATAAGGCGCATAATGGCAGCCACATTGGAACCAACCAGAATCCGCCGCAGTTCCATCCATATCCGCTCGACAGACAGGCCATCGAGCATGGCAACGCCGCAGGTTATGGCCTGCACGGCCTGCGGGTCCGGCGCGCCGGACCCGTATCGCCCGTAAAACCGGAAAAACCGGAGGATGCGCAGGGCATCTTCCTTTATCCGCAATGCAGGCTGGCCAACAAACCGCACACGCCCTGCCGCCAGATCGGCCTGCCCGCCAAAATAATCGTATAAGACCCCCGCCCGGTCGACCGACATGGCATTAATGGTAAAGTCCCGCCGCAGAGCGTCTGTACGCCAGTCCTGTGTCCAGCTTACAACGGCGTGGCGCCCGTCTGTTTCCATATCACATCTGAGTGTGGTGATTTCGTATGGCGCACCATCCAGCACGGCAGTTACAGTTCCGTGTTGCAGGCCGGTCGCCACAACATGCACCCCATGCGCACGCAAACATTCCATTACCTGCCCGGGAGGTTCGGGGGTTGCCAGGTCAATATCGGCAATCGGGCGGTCTGTCAGCAGGTCACGCACACACCCACCCACAAGACGCATGGCAGGCAGAACCTGCCACAAATGGGCTAGCGCAGCCTGCCGGGACTGCTCCAGCCTGTTTATGAGCGTTTTATGTGCTCCCATTGTCCACCGCCATCCGCGCAATGGGGAAAAAGCAGCCGCAGCTCCATACCCCCATACAGGGCACACCCTGACAGGCTCCGGGTTCGGCCAGAGCTGCCAGTTCGTACCACACAGCGCGGGACAGACGGGCTTCCAGTGGATAATCTCCTTCCCCCGCGCGCACGCTCAGGTAAGGGGGGCATCCCTCCGGGCAGGCTTCGGGCGGGATGTCCCATACTGTCCGAATCGGGTGTTCAGAATCGGCCACCACCACTTCGTCCATATTGGTGCGAAAACTCAGCCGCTGCATGCGCCCCATGCCGGTCCAATCCAGTTCCACCGCCAGAAAGGGAACGTCCTCAACCTCGATCAGCCCGCTCTCGAATGGCGTGCGCAGCAGGTAAGCTCCCTGTGTATTCCGAGTAAGCAGGGAGCCAAACAGGCAGGACATGGCCTTGCGTTTGATCTCGGACCCACGGTACAGCCACACGCCATCCCGCCTGACCAAAAACGGCAGACGCCTGTTTTCCGCCGTATCGGGGGTATCGGTCTCGTGCTTATCGTGGCACGAAAGGGCATGCGCGCCGCTTTCCTGTTCACCTTTCACTGACTCACCATCCTGTTAATACGTGTCCTTGTGTTGTGCACAATGATATAGGGAGCTTACCCCGCTTGATGTAAGCCCTGCATGTAATTCAGACTGGATCCATGACCACATCAGACGCACCGTTCCCGGCACAACAGCCTTCCTCCCCTCCAGAAGTGCGGGAGGCAGATCGTATCTGTGAACGGCTTGCCGCCGTCCAGCAGGAAATTTCAACCGTCATTTTCGGGCAGGACCAGATTATCCGCCAGACACTGACCACCGTTCTGGCTGGCGGGCATGCCCTGCTGGTTGGGGCACCGGGTCTGGGCAAGACATTGCTGGTCACCACCCTGGGCACCGTACTGGGGCTGAACGCCCGCCGTGTGCAGTTCACTCCCGACCTGATGCCCTCCGATATTACCGGCAGTGAAATTCTGGACGAGGATGCAACCGGGCACCGCAGCTTCCGCTTTGTGCATGGCCCCGTTTTTACCCAGTTGCTGATGGCGGACGAAATCAACCGTGCCAGCCCACGCACCCAGTCCGCCCTGTTACAGGCCATGCAGGAACACCGCGTGAGCGTGGCCGGGGTGGAATACCCCCTGCCCGAGCCTTTTCATGTGCTGGCAACCCAGAACCCCATGGAGCAGGAAGGCACGTATCCTCTGCCCGAAGCCCAGCTTGACCGCTTTATGCTCCAGATCGGGCTGACCTTCCCCGATGCGGCAGCCGAGCGCGCCATGCTGCTGGCCACAACCGGCGCACAGGCCAGACAGGCCGAGCAGATCATGGACGCGCAAAGCCTTATGCAGGCGCAGGCACTGGTCCGGCGCATGCCGGTGGGTGAAAAAGTGCTGGACGCCATTGTGCACCTCGTGCGCGCAGCCCGCCCCCAGAGCACATCCGATGCCACATTACGCGAGCAGATTGCATGGGGCCCCGGCCCGCGTGCGGCACAGACGCTCATGCTTGCCAGCCGTGCGCGCGCCCTGCTGGATGGCAGGCTCTCCCCCGGTCTGGATGACGTGGCAGCGCTGGCCCGCCCGGTGCTGGCCCACCGTATGGCGCTTACCTTCGCCGCCCGGGCCGAGGGCGTCACCACGGACGATATCATAACCCGACTGCTCAAGACCCTGGGTTGACCGCGTGAGCCGGTTCCGACCGCCCCCAACCTCTCTGCTGCGCTGGTTTCTGGGCAGCAACCAGCCCGTGGCAGGTGCGCCGCCCAGCACGGTGGCCACGCCCAGCCCCCCGGTTTCCGCCACAGCGGAGATGGCCTGTGCGGCCCAAACGCTGGCTACCCGCATGCCGGACCTGCTGCTCCATGCCAGCCACATTGCGACAACACTGGCCGCAGGCATGCACCCCCAGCGCCGTGCAGGGTGGGGGGATACGTTCTGGCAGTATCGTCCAGCACAGCCCGGTGAGCCGGCCAACCGCATAGACTGGCGGCAATCCGCCCGCACAGCCCGCGCCCATGTGCGCGAAACCGAAGCCGAAGCCGCGCAGACAGTTCTGCTATGGTGCGATTTTTCCGGTTCCATGCAATGGCGCTCCAGCACCACCCTGTCCGGCAAGCTGGACCGCGCCATCCTGCTTCTGCTCAGCATGGCGGCCCTGCTGCTGCGCAATGGCGAGCGGGTTCTGCTTCTTTCTTCCTCCGGTGTTGTGTCTCTGCCTCCGGCTCCCAACGCGCTGGAGCGGCTGGCACTCGGGCTGTGCGGGCTGGCAGCCAGCAGCAGCCCCATGGAGGCAGCACTTCCCCCGCCCGGCCTTGTACCCCGGCGCGCGCGCCTGCTGCTGGTCAGTGACCTGCTCTGCCCAGATAGCCATATCCATGATTGCCTGCACCAACTGGCCGCACACCCGGCACGAACCTATGTGCTCCATGTCAGCGATCCGGCGGAAAGCACACTCCCCTACACCGGTCGCACCGAGTTCTGCGGCCTTGAGCACGAAGCTCCGCTGGAACTGCCCCATGTGCAAAGCCTGCGTACAGACTACGCAGCCCTTGTGGCAGCCCGCAGCCAGTGGCTTGAACAAACCATAGGTCGTTGCGGCCACACGCTTGCACACCACCAGACCGATATGCCTCCTCTCCCCACGCTGCTGGCGCTCCATGCCCAGATGAGCCAACGCGTATGATCTTCCAGTTTCCCGCCCTGCTGTTTGCCCTGTTCTGCCTGCCTCTGGTGTGGTGGCTGCTCCGCGCCACGCCCCCACGCGCGCGCCAGCAGGTTTTTCCCCCCATTGCCTTTCTCTCCCGCCTGCACCCGAAGGAAACCGAAGCTGCGCGCTCTCCCCCGTGGTTATTGCTGCTGCGCCTGCTTGCTGTAGGCCTACTGGTGACAGGCTTTGCCCGCCCGTTTATTCCTGGCAGCCGGGATGGCGGACACACTCCCGGCCCGGTTCTGCTGGTAATGGATGACGGCATGCTCAGTGCTGCGGACTGGACCGATCGTCTGGCCACCGCACACACCATTGTAGACAATGCCGAGCGCACAAAATCCAGCCTGCTGGTACTGACCACCGCTCCACAGGCTGAAGGTTCGGCAACACCACCTACGTTACAACCAGCCCCGACCGTACGGCGGATACTGAATGGCTTCCACCCCAGCCCATGGGGCGTGGACAGGGCGCAGGCGGCCCGGCAGATCGGGCAACTGCCCGCTCTACCTTTTGCCCGCATTGTCTATCTGGCCGATGGTGTTGCCCAGAGCGGGGACAGCGCCTTTGCCCAGGCCCTGCGTGCGCGGGGTAACGTGCAGGAAATCCGCTTTTCCGCCCAGTCAGGCGTGGTACTTGCTCCCGTTGCACCCACGCCGGATGGAACCATGGCGCGCCTGATCACGCTGCCATCGGGGCAGCCCCGGCTTGTTCATGTTGTGGCCCGTGCAACAGATGGAGGAACACTCGCCGTAGCCCCTGTGCCCGTGGCCGCCAATGCGACACAGGCGGATGTACGCATCAACCTGCCCATAACCGTACGCAACCGGATAGATACACTGAGTGTGCAGGGCCTTGCGAGCGCCGCCACAACCGTTCTGCTGGACGAAAATACGCGCCTGCACCCTGTCGGTCTGCTTTCCGGTGGGGGAGCCGACACGCCTCTGATCGGCTCGGTCTTTTACCTCCGCCGTGCGCTGGCTCCTTTATCAGACCTGCATGAAGGAACGCTGGACGCATTGTTCAGCCGCCCTCTGTCCGTGCTGATCGCCCCCGATGGCACTCTGGCAGGAGCGCAAAACCAGAAAGCCGTGCTGGAATGGATAAAAAACGGCGGCACACTCATCCGCTTTGCCGGTCCCGCACTGGCAGGCAGCCAGCAGGATACAAACCCGCCCACTCCGGCAGACACCACACGGAACCTTCTGCCCGTACCCCTGCTTGATGGTGCGCGCCAGCTCGGTGGGTCCATGACATGGGGCACACCGCAAAAACTTGCGCCGTTTGAGCCGGAATCCCCTTTCCGGGGGCTGGATATTCCAGCGGATGTTACGGTTTCCCGTCAGGTACTGGCCAGCCCTTCGGCCGATCTGGGCGCACATGTCTGGGCGCGTCTGGCCGATGGCACGCCACTGGTCACCCATGCCGAACTGGGCAAGGGTGAGGTTATCCTGTTCCATGTCAGCAGCACGGCAGACTGGTCCAACCTACCGCTGTCCGGCCTGTTTGTAGCCATGCTGCAACGCCTGACCGAACATGCCAACGGGCTGAACGTTCCTGCTGGGAATATATTGCTCGCCCCAGCCCTGACACTGGACGGCGAAGGCATTGCAGGACCGCCGCCCCCAACAGCACGGGGTATTCAGGGCGATGTGTTCGCCACCACCTCTGTCTCCCCCACCCACCCGCCCGGCCTGTATGGCCCCGCAGATGGGCGTCGGGCACTCAATACCGCAGCGGGAGTGCAAAACCTGCAACCCGCACAACCAGTTGGCACCATTACAGACGCTTCGGGCCAGAAGCCGGACCTGCCCCTTGGGCGTTACTGCCTGTCTGCCGCCATTCTGCTTCTGCTGCTTGATGGTGTGGTTGTGGGCCTTATGCGCACGGGCAGGCTGTTTGTGCCACACCCCCTTGCCCTGCCTGCACTGCTGGCAGCCCTTGGTGCGTTCGCCCCTCCCCTGCATGCACAGGGATTGATGACGCCCCCCGCAGTTCCCGCCGCCGCGCTGGAAACCAAGCTGGGGTATATTGTGACCGGGCACGAGGACGTGGACACTGCCTCACGCGAGGGGTTGCAGGGTCTGTCCGACTTTGTAAACGCCCGCACCTCCGCCGTTATGGGGCACCCGGATGCCGTCCACCCCGGCACGGACGACCTGACCTACTACCCCCTGCTTTACTGGCCGATTACCGGGGATGCCACCACCACTCCAGCCATGACGGCAGCGCTGAACACCTTTATGGCCCATGGCGGTATTCTGCTGATTGACACACAGGGGCAGGACGGAAGCTCCAGCACGGCCGAGACCACCTTTACCGCCGATGCGCCTGGCACTGCCGCAGCCCTGCGCCGGGTTACAACCGGCCTTGTGGTACCACCGCTGGTGGTCATGACCGACCACCACCTGCTGGCACATACCTTTTACCTGCTCCACGACTTTCCGGGCCGGTATGCAGGCCAGCCCATATGGGTCGCCAAGGAAGGAGATGCCGAGAATGATGATGTCAGCCCGGTTATTATAGGCTCGGCTGACTGGGCGCATGCCTGGGCGGTGGACAGTACGGGCAACACGCCATTTGCCGTTATTCCCGGTGGCAGCGACCAGCGCTTGCAGGCTTACCGCTTTGGGCTGAACACCGTTATTTACGCCTTAACAGGCAGCTACAAGGCTGATCAGGTCCATGTTCCCATGCTGCTCAAACGGCTGGAGGACAAACCATGAGCACTCTTTTGACCTCCGTGGGGTTTGCACCTTTGCTGCCAGTCTGGCTGCTGGCCATACTGGGCGTTGCAGCGCTGGGCCTGTGCGGGTGGAGCCTGTTCCAGCGCACGGGGGGAGTCATTCTGCGCCTGTGCGCCATATGTACGGTGCTACTGTGGCTGAGCGGACCACAACGTTACCACGAGCAGCGGCGCGCACTCCCCCAGACCGCACTTCTGGTCGTGGACCAGTCCCCCTCCATGGCGCTGGACCAGCGTGCGGCCATAGCCCGGCAGGCGGCTGATGCACTGGCACAGGCCAAGGTGGAAGGGCTGAACCTCCGCACCGTAACCGTACGTGGTACGGCACATGACGGCACAAAACTGTTTGATGCGCTGGAGCAGGCCGCTGCCGATATTCCCCCCGCCCAGTTTGCCGGGGCCATGATGGTAACCGATGGTGAGGCACACGACGTGCCCGCTACCCTGCCCCGGCGGCTGCGCCCCATGCAGGAGAATGGCAGCCACGCAACCCTGCCCCTGCACGTTCTGCTTACCGCAAGCAAGGAGCAGAAAGACCGCAAGCTGAGCATCCTTCAGGCCCCTCCCTACGCCATTGCAGGCCAGAGCGCCAGACTGCGTGTACAGGTGGAGGACATGGGACCGGGCACGCAGGCGGGCACCCCCGCAGAGCTGACAGTCCGGATGAATGGCGAAGAACCGCAGCATATTCCTATCCTGAGCGGTATGCCGCAGGATATTACCGTGCCTGTAACACAGCCAGGCCCGCTGCTGGTCAGCCTGTCCGCATCAGCCCTGCCGGGGGAAGTCTCGCAGCTGAACAACCAGACCGTAGCCCATATTACCGGCATACGGGACCGGCTGAAGGTGCTGCTGATCTCGGGCACACCCAATCAGGGGGAGCGGGTCTGGCGCAGGCTGCTCAAGGCCGACCCTTCGGTTGATCTGATCCACTTTACCATTCTGCGTCCCCCCGAAAAGGACGATGGCACCCCCTTGTCCGATCTGGCGCTGATTGCGTTCCCCGTGCGTGAACTGTTCCAGGACAAGATCAACCAGTTTGACCTGATCATTCTTGATGGATTTGAAAACAGGCATATTCTGCCACACAGTTATCTGGACAACATTGCCAGCTTTGTACGCCGTGGAGGGGGGCTGCTCCTGACCGCCGGACCCGAATTTATTGGCCCCGGCTCCTTGCAGGATACCCCGGTCGGCGATGTACTGCCTGCCCGTGTCTCCCCGGAGCAGAGCAGCATACTCATCAGCCGCTTCCGCCCGACCTTGACCGTAACAGGGCGCAGGCACCCTGTTACGGCATCGCTTCCCGGCGCACCAAAAGCCGATGCGCCACTCAACAGCCCCACAGCCGTACCGGGCCTGTGGGGACCATGGTACCGCGCCCTGCACCCCAACAGTACCCACGGTGAAGTGCTGATGAATGGGCCGGACAACAGCCCCCTGCTGATACTGGACCGGGTTGATCAGGGCCGGATTGCGCTCCTTCTGTCTGACCAGATATGGCTCTGGTCGCGCGGGGAGGATGGCGGTGGCCCGCAGGCCGAACTGCTCCGCCGTATTTCGCACTGGCTGATGAAAGAGCCTGAACTGGAGGAGGAGCAGCTTGCCGCCAGCATAAGCGCCAATACGCTCCATATCACCCGCCACAGCGTTGGCACGCCTGCGGCCACCCCCCTTACCCTGACCTCACCCACCGGGCAGAACAGCACCTTGCTCTTGCAGGCATCCACGCAGGAAGGCACCCAGACAGCACATGTGCCCATAACGGAGCCCGGTATCTGGCGTATTTCCGATGGCACACGCACAACCTATGCCGCCCCCGAGCAGGAGAATACGCGTGAGATGACCGACCTGCGCGTAACCGCAACCCGTCTGGAGGATATGGCCAGACAGAGTGGCGGGGGCATTTTCTGGCTCGGTGATACCACAGCCAGCATGCACATCCCCACCCCCAGACTGGTCACATCGGGCGCATTGCACGGAGGGGACTGGCTGGGCTTTGCCCGGCGTGATGCGCATCTGGTAACGGGTAGAACACCCATACCTCTCCTGCCCGCCCCTCTGGCCATGGGGCTCGCCCTTCTGCTGCTGTTTGGCGCATGGTGGCGCGAAGGACGGACCCGATAGCCCCCCGGAGCGTCTTTTCCGCTCCCATGGGCTGTGATACGGTAGAGGCTCCTGTATTGATGGACAGACAATGACCCGTTTTCCACGCCTTGTTTCATCCGCTCTGCTGTTCAGCAGCCTTGTCATGTTTGCTGCGGTTCCAGCATTTGCTGATGACGCCGAAGATCAGGCCGCGGCGGCGGAATCTGCCGAAAAATCGGAAAGTGCAAAGGCCGCCAAACGTGCAGCACCCCCCACCGCCATTCCCGGCGCTGAAGGAGGGGATGATGAAGCGGGGGAAGGCGGAGGGCACCCCAACAAGGATGTTGAGCCCACGGTTGCGCTGTTCGAGGCCATAAACCGGGGGAGTGTTTCCTCCGCGCGTGACGCCATTAACCGCGGTGCAGACCTGAACGGGCATAATATTCTGGGCCAGACACCGCTTGATATGTCCATCGATCTGAACCGTAACCCCATTACCTTCCTGCTTTTGTCCCTGCGCAATTCAAGCAGCCTGCAGGGAAGTGAGAGCATGGGAACGGTCAGCACATCCGGCCTGCATATGGGCAACAGCAGTGCTGATGTGGAGGACGATAGCAAAAACAAAACGCATGACCCGCGCTACGACCGCGCGGGCGGGGCTGCCCAGCCTTCCATCGGCTTTCTGGGTTTTGGTGGCAGCTAAACGGCCTGCCCAGCCTTACCGGCTGCATATAATATAAGTAAAAAAAAGGGGCACCAGACGGCCCCCTTTTTTGTAACATCATGCTGCGCAAACAACCTTTACAGCGCGACTGTTACTCCCAGACTTTCCTGCCGCAGTACATCCAGCGGTAGCAGCACGCCTTCACGCTCAAAGTGCCAGAATGTCCAGCCATTGCACGATGGCGCGTTGGTGAGCATGGCACCCATTTTATGGATTGAGCCGCGCCTGGCCCCACTGATCAGCGTGCCATCTGCCGCAACAGTGGCCAGAACACGCTGTTTTTTATCACTCAGCACCGTTCCGGCCACCAGCGCCCCCTGCTCCACCAGACTGCCAAAAGGAACACGCGGGGCTTCGCGCTTGTCCTGTGTGGTCTGTATGGCATCATCATCCAAAGGCACTTCGCTGGCCACACGGGCTCTGGCGGCTTCCACATAATCCGGGTGGCGCTCAATGCCTACAAAATGACGCCGCAGGCGGCGGGCCATGGCAGCCGTGGTACCAGAACCGGAGAACGGGTCAAGCACCACATCATTCACCGTTGTAGAAGCAAGCAGCACACGATGGAGCAGGCTTTCGGGCTTCTGGGTGGGGTGGAGCTTCAGCCCATGCTCATTCCGCAGACGCTCGTTGCCGGTGCAGAGCGGCAGATACCAGTCCGAGCGCATCTGCACATCGTCATTCAGCGCCTTCATGGCCTGATAATTAAAGCGGTAACGGCTATCCTGACTGCGGGCGGCCCAGATGAGCGTTTCGTGCGCATTGGTAAAGCGACGGCCACGGAAGTTAGGCATGGGATTGGACTTGCGCCAGACCACATCGTTCAAAATCCAGAACCCGAGGTCCTGCAAAATAGCCCCGAGACGGAAAATGTTATGGTAAGAACCAATCACCCAGATCGTTCCATCCTTGTGCAGCAGACGGCGGGCCTCGCCCAGCCATTCCCGCGTGAAGCGGTCGTATTCCTGCAGGTCGGAAAACTTGTCCCAGTCATCGTCCACACCATCTACGATGCTGTCGTCAGGGCGGCGGAGTTCACCTCTGAGTTGCAGGTTATACGGCGGGTCGGCAAAGATGCAGTCCACTGAGCCCGAAGGCAGGGTGCGCATGGTCTCCACGCATTCACCCCGCAGGATTTCATCCAGAGGGAGGTCCATGGAAACTGCTTTTGCGCCGCTCATACCCGGGTCTCCGTTTTTAAATGTTCCAACTGCTGGCGCACGGTGCCAAATGTTTTTCTGTGGTGCGGGGTAACACCCGTTTGCAGAAGAGCCTGACGGTGGACCGCCGTGCCGTAACCTGCATTTTTTTCCCATCCATAATCGGGCCAGCGCACATTCAGCCGCGCCATGATGCGGTCACGCACCACCTTGGCCACAATGGAAGCCGCGGCAATGGACAGGCTCACCCCGTCCCCACCCACGATGGCCTCCGCACTACACCCGAAATCTGGAATTTTGTTGCCATCAACAAGCACATGGTCTGGCCGCACCGGCAGACGGGCAACAGCGCGCTGCATGGCAAGGTGGGACGCATGATAAATATTGATACGGTCAATTTCCGCCGTGGAAGCCGCACCTACACCAATGGCCACACCGGGCACATGGGGCAGACGCTCGGCAATGGCCTCACGCAATGCGGGTTTTAACTTTTTGGAATCATCAATAACGGCGGCAAGGTCATCTGGCACACCACGGGCAAACACCACAGCAGCGGCCACAACCGGACCGGCAAGCGGCCCACGGCCCACTTCATCCACTCCGGCGACCAAGCCGCCATGCTGCTGTTCCCGCCTGAAGTCCGGCATTGCATCCCTTCCCGTCCGCTTGAAACGACTCGGTTAAAATTACCGAGTCGCTGCAATCGCGACTCGGTAGGGAAGGAAAAGCATTTTTTTACCCGGGAGCGCAAGAGTCCCGGTTAAATGATTTTTAGGAGCGGCGGCGACGGGGGAAGAAAAGCCAGCCGAGCAGAATACCCACAACCGAAACAATTCCCAATGAAAGCAAAGGCTTATCCCGAATAAAAGTCACTGCTTTTTCAACCGCACCTTCACCCTCTTCATACAGATCGGCAAAATCTTCCTGCATGTGTGCGGTGAACTGGTCGAGCTTTCCATCCGCCTGAAGACCGATATCGCCAGTCAGCCCCCCGGCAGCGTCCTTGACATGCCCCTTAAGGTCCCGAACCTTGGCGTCGATCCTGTTTTCGATGATGTCGATTTTATCTTTAGCCATGACGACTTTCTCCTCTTCTGGACCATCCCGTAACGGCCCGCGCATGGAAGCGACCGGAGATCTGCACGATCGCCTGTTGCATCAGACCGCAAAAACGCGTCTCTGACTAGGCATGCCTTCTCCGACGTCCACACAACTGACTGCGCTCATTGTTGGTTCCATGTTTTTTATGGAACAGCTTGATGGCACCATTCTGGCAACCGCCCTGCCCTCCATCGCCCATAGTCTGCATGTGGATATGGTCGCCACGTCTGTTGCCCTGACATCCTATATTATCGGGCTGGCCATTTTTATTCCCGCATCAGGCGCACTGGCTGACCGTCTGGGCAGCCGCACCATCCTGATGGTGGCAATCTGCATTTTTGTGGGCAGTTCAATTTTTTGCGGCACCGCCCATTCCCTGCTGTTTCTGGCTATCATGCGCACGATACAGGGCATCGGTGGAGCACTTATGGTGCCCGTGGGGCGGCTTGCGGTTATTCGCAGCACTCCTGCAGACCAGCTTGTACGAACCATGACATGGATGATGCTCCCCGCAACCCTTGGCCCCCTGCTCGGGCCTGTGGTGGGGGGGTATATTACGTCCTGGCTGACATGGCGGTGGAATTTTTACCTGAATATTCCTGTCGGCGTGCTCGGGCTGTTCCTGACCTACCGCTTTATCCCCGAAGTGCGCGAACCCTCCCCCCCTCCGTTTGATATCAAGGGGCTGTTTCTGGCAGGGGGCGGGCTGGCGGTCCTCTCCGTTTTTGCAGAGATGTTCAGCCACGGCACAGGCTCGCCTGCGCTCATTACGGCTTTTTTATGCGCAGGCCTGCTCCTGCTGGGTCTGTATGCCCGGCACGCAGGGCGTACATCTTTTCCGTTACTGGACCTGCGGCTTATGCGCTTCCAGACCTTTCGCATTTCCGTTTTTGGGGGGGCGGCGTCGCGCATTGCGGTGGGGTCTCTGCCGTTTCTGCTCCCCTCTTTTTTACAGATCGGGGCAGGGCTGAGTGCGGCACAGAGCGGGCTCGTAACCTTTGTGGCCCCACTGGGAGCCATCGCCATGCGCCCTTTTGTGCCAGCACTGCTCAGACGCTGGGGGTTCCGCACCATTCTCATGGCCAATGGCTCATCCGCCGCACTGGTCTTTGCCATGATCGCCCTTTTCCGCCCGTCCTATCCTTTATGGCTGCTCTCGCTTGTACTCACGCTGGCCGGGGCGGCCCAGTCACTCCAGTTTTCAGCGTATAATACCGTTGCCTATGCCGATATTCCACAGGACAGGATGAGTGCTGCAACCAGCCTGTATTCTACCATGCAGCAGATCATGCTCTCCGCAGGCATCTGCATTGCAGCAGGCACACTGACCATACTGAGCAGACTGCACCACAACACCCCCGCAAACATGACCGATTTTGCACTCGGCTTTGTTGTTACGGGCGCCATATCCCTTCTGGCCGTGCCGCTATGCGCCGCACTTTCCCCCTCCGCGGGCGCAAACATGAGCGGCAACCACCGTTAAGCGCACATTTTTAGCGCACAAATTACATAGAGAAACGTTATTTTATACATCGCCTCAATGAGGAGGCTTGCGCTTGGGCAAAGAGTTCAGCACAGTTCCCTTTGTAAACAGGGTGCCCCTATGCACAGCGTTCCCCTGCATTTTCTGACGCAACTTAGGTTAACGAACAGCGCACCTCATGGACGATAACTCTCCGCCCTCCACCGCTCCCACCAAGCCGCGCTCCCCCAGAAAGCGCCTGCTCCTGACGGGCAGCGCCGTGGTCGCCGTCTGTATTCTGGGTTTTGCCTTCCTGCGCCCGCACACGGGTCACAAAATGCACCACGGCGCGGCTGATTCCAGCCAGAGCCAGCCCGTAGCGGTGCAGACAGTCCATGCTGGCAGCATGCCCGTGGAACTGACCGAACTGGGCACGGTTGTCCCCATTACCAACGTAACCGTGCAAACCCGTGTGGAAGGCTACCTGATGCAGGTGCTGTTTACCGAAGGCCAGCATGTACATAAGGGTGACCTGCTCGCCCTTATCGACCCCCGCCCCTATCAGGTGCAACTGGAACAGTATGAAGGCCAGCTTGAGCAGGACAAGGCACAGCTTGAGCAGGCCCGGGTGGATAACGGGCGCTACCAGCGCCTGATCAAACAGGACAGTATTGACGCCAAAACCGCACGCGACCAGCAGTTCACGGTCCAGAAGCTTGAGGGCACGGTCAAAGCCGATCAGGCACTGGTGGATAACCAGAAGCTGCAACTGATCTACTGCCACATTATCGCGCCAGTAGATGGGCGCATTGGTATCCGTGCAGTGGATCAGGGCAACTACGTGGCGGCTGGCCAGTCCGGCGGGCTGGCGGTGCTGACACAGATGCAGCCCATATCGGTCATTTTCACGTTGCCGCAGGACCAGCTACCCGAGGTGTTTGCCCAGTTGCGGGCACACAAATCCCTCCCTGTTTCAGCATGGAACAGTTCCAACACGCAAAAAATGGCCGATGGCACGGTAAGCACACTGGACAGCCAGATTGATACGGCAACCGGCACCGTGCGTCTGCGCGCCATTTTTGCCAATGAAGACGAACACCTGTTTCCCAACCAGTTTGTCAACGCGCACCTGCTGGTCAAAACGCTGGACCACGTTCTGCTCCTGCCTACAACCGCCGTGCAGACAGGCCCTTCCGGCCTGTTCGTGTATGTTGTCAAGGATGATGACACAGTCAGCGTCCAGCCCGTTACCACCGGCATTTCCAACGGCACGCTCAGCGTTGTCACCTCCGGGCTGAAGGAAGGCGAAAGGGTGGTTACAGACGGCACAGACCATCTGCGCGCCGGGATCAAGGTTACCATTCCCACCACGGCTTCCACTCCTGCACCGGACCATGCCACGCCGTGAATCCATCTGCCATTTTCATACGCAGGCCCGTTGCAACTACGCTGCTGATGCTGGCCATTTTTATGGCCGGGTTGCTGGGCTACCATTTTTTGCCCATTTCCGCCCTGCCGCAGGTTGATTACCCCACCATAACGGTGGAAACCTTCTACCCCGGTGCCGGGCCAGATGTTATGGCAACCTCGGTTACTGCGCCGCTGGAAACGCAGCTTGGCCAGATGCCCGGTCTGGACCAGATGACATCGCGCTCATCAGGTGGGGCTTCGGTCATTACCCTGCGGTTTGACCTGTCCATGTCCATGGATGTGGCGGAACAGGAAGTACAGGCCGCCATTAACCAGGCCAACTCCCTGCTGCCAACCGACCTGCCTGCCCCTCCGGTTTATGCCAAAGTCAACCCGGCTGACACGCCTGTGCTGACACTGGGCATTACCTCGGCCACCATTCCGCTCCCGGAGGTGGAAGATTACGTGGACACCCGTCTGGCACAAAAAATCAGCCAGATTTCGGGCGTGGGGCTGGTCACGCTTTCAGGCGGGAACCGCAAGGCCTACCGTGTGCGGGTCAACGTGCCCAAGCTGACTTCTTACGGCATTGATCTGGACACATTGCGTACCACCATTGGCAATGTAAACGTCAACTCCCCCACAGGTACGTTTGATGGTGCACAACGCTCGGCTACATTGCGGGTAGACGGGCAGATCACCAGCCCGGAAATGCTGCTCAATCAGGTAATTGCCTACCAGAGCAGCGGGCCGGTCCGCATCCGTGACGTAGCCACGGTTGTGATCGGGCCGGAAAACACACAGCTTGCCGCGTGGTCCAACCAGACCCCGGCCCTGATCATGAATGTGCAGCGCCAGCCGGGTGCGAACGTGATTGCCGTGGTAGACAACGTCAAGGCCACCCTGCCCGCCCTGCGCCAGACCCTGCCACCGGGTATTGATATTGTTCCCCTGACGGACCGTACCACAACCATCCGCTCATCCGTGGCAGATGTGCAGTTTGAGCTTTTTCTGGCACTTGTGCTGGTTGTGGCGGTTATTTTTATCTTTTTGCGCAATATTCCCGCCACCATTATTCCCAGCCTGTCCGTGCCACTTTCCATTATCGGCACGCTGGCCGTTATGTACCTGCTCGGCTTCTCGCTCGATAACCTCTCTCTCATGGCCCTGACCATCGCCACCGGTTTTGTGGTGGATGATGCCATTGTGATGATCGAGAACATCTCGCGCTACGTGGAAGCGGGCGAGGACCGCATGAGCGCCTCACTCAAAGGGGCGGGGGAAATCGGTTTTACCATTATCTCCCTGACCATATCACTCATTGCCGTGCTTATTCCGTTGCTGTTCATGAGCGATGTGGTGGGCCGCCTGTTCCACGAATTCGCACTGACACTGGCCACGACCATCATCCTGTCCGCCGTGGTGTCACTCACACTTGTCCCCATGATGTGCGCACGCATTCTTTCCGAACGTCCGCATGATGCGGGTACGGCGGCCACGCCGTTCCTGCGCTGGTCCGCCCGGATGGAAACCGCAACCGAGCACCTGATTGCAGCCTATGACCGCATGCTTGATGTGGTGCTGGAATGGCGCAAGCTCACACTGGGCGTGGCCGTGGGGACACTGGTGCTGACCGGTCTTCTGGGCTGGTACATTCCCAAAGGATTTTTTCCCGTACAGGATACAGGGGTTATTCAGGGCATTTCCGTTGCGGCGCAGTCCATCTCCTTCGAGAGTATGAAGGTGCATCAGCAGGAACTGGCCAGAGTTATTCTTAAAGACCCGGATGTGGCTTCCCTCTCCTCCTTTGTGGGGGTGGACGGGCAGAATGCAACGCTTAATCAGGGCCGCTTCCTGATCAACCTGAAAGAGCATGACAGCCGCTCCTTCTCCGCAACCGAAATAGCCGCGCGGCTGGAGCAGGAAACAGCACAGGTTACAGGGATAAAGCTCTACCTCCAGCCCGTTCAGGACCTCTCTCTCGATACAACCGTATCGGCAACACAGTACCAGTTCCTGCTTGAAAACCCCGATTACAACGCTTTCAAGACATGGATACCCAAGCTGATCGAACGGTTACGTCAGGAACCATCGCTTGCGGACGTAACCTCCGACCTGCAGGCCGAAGGGCTGGTGGCGCGCGTCACACTCGACCGCCCCACAGGGGCGCGTTACTCAATTACCCCCCAGACCGTTGATAACGTGCTGTATGACAGCTTTGGCCAGCGCCAGATTTCCACCATCTATACGCAGTCCAACCAGTACCGCGTTATTCTGGAAGCCGAACCGCGCTTTCAGAAAGAGATGTCTTCTCTCAACCAGCTTTACCTGCCCGGTATCAGCGGCAATACGGGGGAGAGCACATCCGGTCCCACACGCGCCCCCACCTCCGGGCTGGTGCCCCTCCCAGCGGTGACCAAGGTCACGCAGGAAACAGCCCCCCTGCTGTTAACCCATTTCGGGCAGTTCCCGGCCACGACCATCTCGTTCAATCTCGCCCCCGGTTATGCGCTGGGGGATGCCACGGCCGCTATCCGGCGGGTAGAGGCGGACATCCACCTCCCCGCTGCGTTCCAGACCTCTTTTCAGGGAACTGCGGCGGCGTTTGAAGGCTCGCTCAGCAACGAACTGTTCCTGGTCGCAGCTGCAATTATTGCCGTCTATATCGTACTGGGCATTCTGTACGAGAGCTTTATCCACCCCGTAACCATTCTTTCCACCCTGCCCTCGGCTGCCATTGGCGCGTTGCTGACCCTGATCGTAGCGGGAGTTAACCTCGACATCATGGGCATTATCGGCATTGTGCTGCTGATTGGCATAGTGAAGAAAAACGCCATCATGATGATCGACTTCGCACTGGAAGCGGAGCGTGAACATGGAATGGACAGCCTGCGCTCCATTCGTACAGCAGCCACACTGCGTTTTCGCCCCATTCTCATGACCACACTGGCGGCCATGCTGGGGGCTGTGCCCATGGTGCTCTCGCACGGCACGGGGTCTGAACTGCGCTACCCGCTGGGGCTGGCCATTATTGGCGGGCTTGCCCTCTCCCAGTTGCTGACCCTGTTCACCACACCGGTCATCTACCTTACGCTGGACACATGGGCGCATAAATGGCGCGGTCTGCGCCCCCCCCGCCCTGCATCTCCCCCTGGGGGGCAACCGGTGTCGTGAATATCAGCCGGATTTTTATTGACCGGCCTGTTGCCACCATCCTGCTAAGCGTAGCCCTGTTTCTTGGAGGGCTACTGGGGTATCGCAGCCTGCCTGTTGCCGACCTGCCCAATGTGGATTTTCCGGTCATTCAGGTGCTGGCCCGGCAGTCTGGCGGCTCCCCCGAAGAAATTGCCAGTTCCGTGGCTGCCCCCCTGGAGCGGCATCTGGGACAGATTGCCGATGTTACGGAAATGACATCTCAATCCACCGAAGGCAGCACACGCATTACGCTCCAGTTCGCCCTCTCGCGCGATATTAACGGGGCGGCGCGGGATGTGGAAGCCGCCCTTCAGGCCGCCCATGCGGACATGCCCTCCTCCTTGCGGCAGAACCCCAGTTACCGCAAGGCCAACCCTAACGGCGCGCCTATCCTTATCCTTACCCTGACCTCGGACACCCACACCCGCCCCCAGCTTTATGATTACGCAACCAACGTACTCGTGCAGCACCTGTCCGCCATACAGGGAGTAGGTCAGGTGGAAATCAGCGGAAGTGCGCTGCCCGCCATCCGGGCGGAAATAAACCCCCTGCCCCTGTTCAAATACGGTATCGGGTTTGAGGACGTGCGCGCAGCCCTTGCTTCCGCCAATGCCCATACCCCCAAAGGGATTATTGACCAGAACGGCCTTCGCTATACGCTGGACACGAATGATCAGGTCCGCACCGCGCAGGATTACCGGGATCTGATTATTGCATGGCGCAACAACCGCCCCGTGCGGCTGGCCGATGTGGCGCAGGTACAGAACAGTGTGGAAGACCTGCGTAACGCCGGGTATTATAACGGTCAGGCATCGGTTATTGCGGTTGTGTTCCCTCAGGCCGGGGCCAATGTGATTCACACCGTGGACCAGATCAATACAGAAATGCCCCTGCTTAAATCCGCCCTGCCCGGCGGTGTGGCGCTGCATGTGGGGCTTGATCGCTCACTGACCATCCGTGCAGCGCTGGTGGACACACAGTTGACCCTGCTGATCTCGGTCATGCTTGTGGTGCTTGTCGTGCTGATCTTCCTACATTCGCTCCGCATGACGCTTATTCCCGCCGTGGTTGTGCCCACCTCCATAGTGGCGACCTTTGGCGCTATGCGCCTGCTTGGTTTTTCGCTCGATAACATGTCGCTCATGGCGCTTACGGTTTCCACCGGCTTTGTGGTGGATGACGCCATTGTGGTCATGGAAAACATAGCCCGCTACATAGAGCAGGGTCTCTCCCCGCGTGATGCCGCCATAAAGGGCAGCGCGGAGGTGGCGTTTACGGTTATTTCCATCACCATTTCCCTGATCGCTGTCTTTTTGCCCATTCTGCTCATGGGGGGGCTGGCGGGTCGCCTGTTCCATGAATTCGCCATGACTGTTTCCATCACCATCCTGATCTCGATGGTGCTGTCCCTGACCCTGACCCCCATGATGGCGGCCTATCTGCTGGTACCCCACACAACAGGTACAGCCCCTGCGGGTTCTGGTAGCCTGATGCGCCACGCCATTGCCGTCGTAAGCACTTTTCTGGACCACATGCAGGCTGGCTATACCCGCTCGCTCGACTTTGCCCTGCATTACCACAAGACCTTACTGCTCAGCCTGCCCTTTACGCTGGCCCTTACAGCAGCCCTGTTCATGCTGATGCCTAAAGGTTTTTTTCCGGTGGAAGACACGGGCATGCTCATGGGACATCTGCAGGGGGACCAGTCGATCTCCTTCGGGGCGCTGGCCAAAAAGCTGACCGAAGTGCAAAAAGTGCTGATGCACGACCGTGACGTGGAAAGTGTGTCCTCCTTTATCGGTGGTCGTGGCTCCTCCAACGAAGCCGGGGTGTTTTTACAGCTCAAGGATAAAGCTGCACGGAACGATACCCCAACCGACCTGATCGCCCGTGTTAACCGCAAATTGCGCAATCTGGTCGGGGCCAGTTTTTTTCTGATGCAGCCGGGCGCCATTCGCTCTGGCGCGCGGCAGAGCAATGCGGCGTACCAGTACACGCTGGAGGGTGAGAACTCATCCGAACTCTACACATGGACATCCCGCCTGCTGGCGGAGCTACGCCGCCATCCGGAACTGACAACCCTCTCCTCCGACGTGCAGATGGGGGGCTCGGCCATAAGCACCCGGATCGACCGGGATACATCCGCCCGTGTCAACATCACCCCCCAGCTCCTGTCCAACACGCTATACGATGCGTTTGGCCAACGCGCGGCCTCGGTCATCTATAACAGGCTCAACCAGTACCGCGTGATCATGGAGGCCGACCCCAAAAGCTGGTCCAGTCCGCAAAGCCTGATGCAGGTCTGGATAAGCATGGCCGGGGGATCGGCTGGGGGGGGGACTCGCTCCAACACCGTTCGGGTGCGCAACACGTCCAGCACCGGCTCCGCCAGCGCGCAGGCCAGCCAGAGTTCGCTCTCCTTTAAAAACCAGATTGCCAATGCGCTGGCCGGAGGAGCCGGTGCGTCCAATGGTTCGGCAGTCAGCACGTCTTCCGAAGCCATGGTCCCGCTCACACTGGTTACCCATCTGGTGCCCAGCCGTACCCCGCTTTCAGTCAACCATCAGGAACTGGCGGTTGCGGCTACTCTTTCGTTTAATCTGGCCAAAGGGGTTTCTCTGGGTACGGCCACGCAGATCATCAATACAGCACAGGTCGCACTGCATATGCCTAACACCATCCATGGCAGGTTTGCAGGCAATGCCGCACAGTTCCAGAAAGCGGTCAGTGACGAACCCCTGCTTATTCTGGCAGCCCTTGTGGCCGTCTATATTACGCTGGGCATCCTGTACGAAAGCTACATACATCCGCTGACCATTCTTTCCACCCTACCCTCGGCTGGCGTGGGGGCTCTGCTGGCCCTGCAACTGGCCGGGGAGGAGTTCTCTCTCATTGCCATGATCGGAGTGATCCTGCTGATTGGCATAGTGAAAAAAAATGCCATCATGCTGGTGGATTTTGCCATTATGGCCGAACGCGACCAGAGTATGTCCGCCCATGACGCCATACGCACCGCCTGCCTGCTCCGCTTCCGCCCGATCATGATGACATCAGTCGCAGCAGCCCTTGGGGCTGCCCCGCTTATGGTCGCCAATGGATATGGGGCCGAACTGCGGCATCCGCTGGGCATTGCCATTGTTGGCGGGCTGATCGTAAGTCAGGCACTTACCCTTTACACAACTCCGGTCGTTTATCTGATGTTCGATGCCTGGCAGGCCCGTGCCGGGTCCATTATCCGCTCGCTATCGTTTTCCCGCAGCTTCAGGCAGGACCGCTGAATGCCTTTTTACCGTCCCTTCCTCTCCCTTCGCCTGTCCCTGCTGCTGGCACCTGCCATTCTGGCGGGGTGCATGGTCGGGCCGGATTATAAACGGCCTACGCCCATTATCTCACCCACCTTCAAGGAACTGCGTCCGGCACCGGGCTGGCAGTATGCCACCCCACAACTGGCCAGCCTGCCTAAAGGCTCGTGGTGGACAATCTATAACGACCCGCAGTTAAATGCCCTGGAAGCACAGGTGGACATCAACAACCAGAATATCATTCAGTACGAAGCCCGCTACCGTAACGCCCGTGCCACCATCAACTCCATCCGGGCGCAGCTTTACCCAACGCTCAATGGAGCCATTTCCTTCAACCGGCAGAGTTCTGGCCGTGGTTCCCGCTCCAGCGGCACCATTATCAATTATGGTTCCGATGGCACACGCAACACGACCTCCCCCCCTTCCAACTCGACCGAAAACACCTATGCCACGGGGCCAAGTGTTTCCTGGGATCTGGATTTGTGGGGCAAGATCCGGCGACAGATTCAGGCACAGGTCACAGAGGCGCAGGCCACAGCCGCAGACCTTGCCAATGCCCGCCTGTCTTATCAGGCGCAGTTGGCCACGGCTTATTTCAACCTGCGGTATCAGGACAGCCTGTATGACCTGCTGGCAAAAAACGTGGCATTTTATGAGCGCTCCTACCAGATTACCAAAAACCAGTATGACGCGGGTACGGCAGACCCGACCGCCCTGCTTCAGGCCAGGACGCAACTGGAACAGACCCGCGCACAGGCCACGGCAACCGGCATAGCCCGAGCGCAGTATGAACACGCAATTGCGGTCCTCATGGGCAAGGCACCTGCGGACCTCTCCATCCCCCGTGGAGCATTACCACGCGCCATTCCGGCCATTCCGGTCATGATTCCGGCCAACCTGCTCCAGCGCCGCCCCGACATTGCCGCAGCCGAACGCCGGATGGAGGAATACAATGCCCAGATCGGCGCGGCCATGGCCGCATTCTACCCCGATGTCAAACTGACAGCGACATACTCCTATAGCGGGGATCCGGTCGGCTCTCTTGTGCAGGTTGCAAACCGCATCTGGACCCTTGGCGCCTCGGCTACGGAAACACTGTTTGCCGGGGGGGCAAGGACCGCCGCCGTCCATGAGGCCGACAGCAATTACAATGCTTATGTCGCCACCTACCGGCAAACCGTACTGACAGCCCTGCAAGGGGTGGAAGACCAGCTTTCCAACCTGCGTATTCTGGCAGATCAGGCGGAGCAGCAGCATGTTGCGCTGGGTGCGGCCAACAGGGCCGTTACGGTCGCACTCAACCAGTATATGGCAGGCACCCAGATTTATACGACCGTGATTACCGCCGAGGTTACAGCCCTGTCCAACGCGCAGACCGCACTGCAAATCCAGCAAAGCCGCATGCTGGACTCTGTCAGTCTGGTGGAAGCACTTGGTGGGGGATGGAATGCTTCCGAGCTACCCAGCAAAAACTCCATGCAGACAGACAACCCGCTTCTGCCTTCCTTTATTCAGAAAGACAAAAACTAACCCCGAGCAACATTCAGGCAATCCAGATCATGGCTAACCACGAGATGAATAAATCCTGTGAAATGGATGGTGCTGCGATCGTCCTGCTGATAGGCGCGGGCAATACTCGGGCGAACAGCCTATGCCCGTTGTCGCCATCAGTAGTCAGCGCGCTAAATGCCTGCTCTCATTAAGCTGCACTCAACAATAAAAAACCTCCGGAGCGCTGGCCCCGGAGGTTTTTTTATGCCGTTTTTTGAGCTGGTCAGACTCCGTTACTTCATAACCGCGCGACCAGCCAGCAGGGCCACAACCAGAAACACAACAAATAGCATAATGGCGATAAAGAACAGGATTTTAGCCATACCGGCCGAGGCAGAGGCAATCCCGCCAAAACCAAACAGCCCTGCAACAAGTGAAACAACCAGAAAAAACAGTGCCAGTTTCAGCATAACGCGCTCCCTTGCTTTTCAATCCTGACCAGAGTCAAAACGCTCTTGCCCACTTATTTCCTGCGTCGCAGAAAAATTCCAATAATCAGACCGACAACACCCACTGTGGCAACAGTAAGCAATGGCTGGTCAATAACAGCATCCCGCAACGCCTCGACTGCGGTAATGCGCTTGCCCGGATGAAGGGCATCATGACTGGAAACCTTGCCAAAAAAACCATCGGCACCGTCCTGAAGATTGCCAATACCATCCTCAAGACCGAAATCTGCCTTGCTCTCATCACTCATAAGAGGATGTCCTCCATACTACATTAAGGGGTAACGCGCTTTGCGCCCCTAAAGATGCCTCTGTGAACGATTTTTTTGCTTAAGGCTAGATTTCCGCCGAACGCCAGTAGGCTTCTCCACCCGGATCAGCCTCGCCTGCAATCATGGCGCGCAGACGTGCGGCATAAGTCCTAAAGGCCGGTGAGTCGGGATGACGGTGCGGTAAATCCAGTACAATCTCGCCCGTAATGCCCGCAGGAGGGCCGCCAGCCAGTACCACAACACGTGTGGCAAGGCGCAGAGCCTCTTCAATATCATGCGTCACAAACAGGACTGTTTTATGTGTCTGCTGCCATATCCGCTGCAATTCTTCCTGCAGACTGGAGCGGGTAATAGGGTCCAGCGCGCCAAACGGTTCGTCCATCAGCAGCAGATCTGGGTCCACTGTCAGGGCACGTGCGACCCCCACACGCTGCCGCTGCCCACCCGACAGACGGCGGGGAAGCCGGTCCTGCGCATCCTCCAGTCCAACCAGACGCAGAGCCTCCTGCGCATGGGCTATTTTTTCGCTCCTGTTCAGGTGCAGACCTTCCAGCCCGAACATGACATTCCGCAGCACCGAGCGCCAGGGCAGAAGCCGGGCATCCTGGAACACCATGGCCCGGCTACGCCGTGTGGCCTGCCCCCCTGCCTGCGCAGCACAAGCAGAACCACCCACCCGCCCTTCCGTCGGATGCATAAGCCCCATCAGAACCCTGAGCAGTGTGGATTTACCCACACCAGATGGCCCCAAAAGTGCGACAAACTCCCCACGCGCCAGAGTCAGGCTTACATGCCGCAACACAAAATGAACGCCCCCATCGTGTGAGAGGCCAACATCATGCAAGGAGGCAACCACATCCGCCCCGCTCATGGCTGCCACCTGAGAACCCATTTACGCACAAACCCAAAAAGAAAATCGGTAATGGCATACAGCATGGCCATGGTCAGCATATAAACCACCACAACATCGGTCGCCAGAAGGCTGGAGGCCTGCATCATGCGCGCCCCAATGCCCGGTACGCCAAACAGTTCTGCCGCCACAACGGACATCCACCCCTGCCCCAGCCCCGTACGCAACCCGGCCATAATACCCGGTGCTGAAGCCGGGAGTACAATCTTGAACAACCGCCCCACAAAACTGCCATGCCCGAAGGCAGAGGCCAGTTCATACAGTTCGGGGTCCACGCCCTGAACTGCGCTATGCGCTGCGTAAAAATTGATCCAGAAAACCGATATGGCAATAACAAAGGTGGCCCCGGCCGTGCTCAGCCCAAACCAGAGAATGGCAAACGGCACCCAGGCCAGCCCTGGCACAGGCCGCAACAGACGGACAACCCCTTCCAGCAGACCGTCCAACAGTCCCAGCATACCGCACAGAATACCAAGTCCAGCGCCCAGAACGGACCCGATGAGCAGGCCCAGAAGGTAATGGTTCAGACTATCCAGAATGGCTTGCTGCCAGAACCCTCCCCGCACCTCATCCAGCCATGCCGGACCAAGGGAGGAAGGTGCTGGCACCATACCAGATGGCAACAGTCCGGTCTGGACTGCCGCCTCCCACATGCCAAAGAACAGAACAAGCCCTGCCAGCCCAAGCCCCAGGCGAACGGGGCCAGAGAATGTCATACTCACGGCTTGGCCTGCCGCCACAGCCCCGTATCAAACAGGTTTTCAACAGGCTCTGCCTTACGCAGCAGACCTTCGGCAACTTCAAATTCCTGCAACTGCCTGACACTTTCGACAATACGCGCCGGATCACTGACAAAACGGGAAGCAGAATGTTCCAACGCAGTTTTCATGACACTCTCATTGAGCATACCACCGCCAAGTGCTTTTTGCACAAACGGTACGGCATCATCAGGGTGCTGGGCCAGCAAAGCTGTCGCCCGCACGAACAGGCTGGTCAATGGACCCGCCCATGCCTTGTGCTCTGGCGCATCCGGCTTGACAATGGCCAGAACGGAGCCCGGCTGATCCGGCATCATACTATGGCCCGAAGCCAGAATACGGGCATCCGGCAGACGGGTTTTAACAACCGTCAAAGCAGGCTCCCTTAGGACCGCACCATCCACCGCACCTGCCAGAAACGCCTGCTGAGCCGCATCAATATCTACCCCGACAATGGAGGCCACAGTATTGACCTGCGCAAAACCAAGCTGCTGTTGCAGCCAGTAGCGCAGTAGAGTATCCGGCACAGAACCGGCGGGCTGGGCCGCCAGACGCGGCAGGCGCTTCTGCTCCTGTTTAAACCGCGCAAAAATGTCTTTAACCGCATCTGGTGTCAGTTCGGTCTCACCATCCGGTTTAGCACCTGCTACCAATGCACCGCGCGCAATAACCGACAGTTCCTCAATAGACGCTGTCGCTACCACCTTCACATCCACGCCATGCGCACGTGCCTGCAACAACGGCAGTACCCCCGCCACGTAGCCGTCAATCCGCCCGGATACAAGCGCCTGAATAGCCTGTGGTCCAGACGTAAAGCGCACAAGCTGCACATCCAGCCCCGCCTGTTTGGCCCAGCCCTCTCCGTCGATCACAAACAGCGCGGAAGAACCCAGAACGGGAATATAGCCGATACGAATGCTGTCCGCTGCCTGCGCCGGACTGAATGCCCAGCCCAATGCCACGGTGACAAACGTCAGCATTTTTAGCAACGCACGTGTCATGACGTTATCTCTCTCACTGTATTATTTTATCAATAATAATAGTGGATATATTCCTGATATTGTCAATAACTCACGAGCGATTATGGAATATTTTTATTCCACGTGTCCAACCCTAACATTGTAGCCCGTACAAAAGGCAAAAAAAAAGCTGGCTCCATTGAGCCAGCTTCCTTCATTGCGCTTGCGAGCAAAAGATTAAGCAGCAAGATCCTGCCTATCTTCCGCTTCCGGGCGCGGACCACTGTCCTGGCCTTTGGCGCTCACATCACGGTCGATCAGTTCGATCACGGCCATCTGGGCAGCATCGCCGTAGCGCACGCCAGCGCGCAGAACGCGCGTGTAACCACCGTTGCGAGCCTTGTAGCGTTCTGCCACGGCTGCAAACAGCTTTTTAACAATCACTTCGTCACGCAGCACAGCAAATGCCTGCCGACGCGCGTGTAAATCGCCGCGCTTGCCAAGAGTGATCAGCTTTTCAACAAACGGACGCAGTTCCTTCGCTTTGGGAAGCGTAGTGGTGATCTGCTCGTGCTTGATCAAAGCCACAGCCATGTTGCGGAACATGGCTGCACGGTGAGAAGAGGTAACGCCGAGCTTTCGGCCGGCAATCCGGTGACGCATGGTTCAGTTCCTAGTATCGGGAAAAGTCAGATCAAAACGGCTCATCAAGCCGCTTTGCCAGCTCTTCAATATTTTCCGGCGGCCAGGCCGGGACATTCATACCCAAGGACAGCCCCATCGAGGTCAGGACTTCCTTAATTTCATTCAGGGATTTACGGCCAAAGTTCGGTGTGCGCAGCATTTCCTGCTCACTCTTCTGAACCAGATCCCCGATGTAGATGATATTGTCGTTCTTCAGGCAATTTGCACTGCGAACAGACAACTCAAGCTCATCCACCTTGCGCAGCAGATTACGGTTGAACGGCAGATCATCCTCAGGCTCTTCAGCCTGCACAGGACGCGGCTCATCAAAGTTGATGAACAGCTGCAGCTGATCCTGCAGAATGCGCGCAGCCAGAGCCACGGCATCTTCAGGCGTTACTGCACCATTTGTTTCGACCGTAAGCAACAGCTTGTCATAGTCTGTAACCTGACCAACGCGGGTCGGCTCCACCTTGTAGGACACGCGCTTGACGGGCGAATAGATTGCATCAACCGGGATCAGGCCGATCGGGGCATCTTCCGGACGGTTAGCCGCCGCAGGAACATAGCCCTTGCCAGTATTAACAATAAATTCCATGCCCAGCTTGACGCCATCATCAAGCGTGCAGATGACCAGATCAGGGTTCATGATTTCAATGTCATGACCCGTCTGGATCTGGCTTGCGCGCACTTCACCGGGGCCAGTGGCCGTCAGCACCATACGCTTCGGCCCTTCACCGTGCATGCGCAACGCCAGCTGCTTGATGTTCAGGACGATGTCAGTCACATCTTCCCGCACACCGGCAACAGACGAAAACTCGTGCAGAACGCCGTCAATCTGAACCGCCGTGACCGCAGCACCTTGAAGAGAAGACAGCAGAACCCGACGCAGCGCGTTACCAAGCGTCATACCAAAACCGCGTTCCAGCGGCTCAGCCACTACGGTTGCGATACGAGCGGGCTCCACTCCGGATTCAACTTCAAGCTTTTCGGGCTTGATCAGAGATTGCCAGTTTTTCTGAAGGACCAATGGACCGGCCTTTCAATACGAAAAACCACTGCTTACGCAGCGATTTCTCTGAAGTGGACACAACAAATGGAAAGGCGGCTTGTCATCAGGCAGCCTTTCCGCTCGTAAGCTCAGACGCGGCGACGCTTGCGCGGGCGGCAGCCATTGTGCGGGACTGGTGTCATATCACGAATGGACGTGATCGTGAAACCAACAGCCTGCAGGGCACGCAGTGCGCTTTCGCGCCCCGACCCGGGACCGGAAACTTCGATTTCCAGCGTTTCCATGCCGTGTTCACGGGCCTTGCGGCCTGCATCTTCAGCCGCAACCTGCGCCGCATAAGGCGTAGACTTCCGCGAGCCCTTAAAGCCCTGTGCACCAGCAGACGACCAGGAAATAGCATTCCCCTGAGCATCAGAAATGGTGATCATGGTGTTGTTGAACGTGGAGAGCACATGCGCCACGCCCGAAATAATGTTCTTACGCTCTTTTTTACGAACACGCGGTGTTGCGGCTTTCGCCATGTCTTTTCTACCTCAGTCCCTGTCCAGCCTGCGTGTGCAGGCTGGCCGCCTTAGCGGCTTGGATTAACGCGTTGCTTTCTTCTTACCGGCAATGGCCACTGCCTTACCCTTACGGGTACGGGCATTGGTGTGCGTCCGCTGGCCGCGCACCGGCAGGCCACGACGATGACGCAGGCCGCGGTAGCAACCAAGATCCATCAGGCGCTTAATGTTCATCGCAATTTCACGACGCAGGTCGCCTTCAACGCGATAGCTACCATCAATCAGCTCACGGAGCTTCATGATTTCATCGTCGCTGAGTTCGTTAACCCGCTTTGCTTCTGGAATCTCCAAGGACTTGCAGATTTCTGCCGCCTTAGATGCGCCAATTCCATAAATATACTGAAGCCCGATCACAACCCGCTTGTTTGTCGGGACATTCACGCCGGCAATACGTGCCACGCCTTATACTCCTGTTCGCCCGCTTTTACAGCGAACGGCTCATAGCCCTGTTTTGACTGGGCGGATTTCACTTGGTGGCCGCGAAATATACCGACCACCGTTACAAGTCAACGAAAACTGATCACTTCTTCGTGATCAAGCTACCATCCTTAAGCGCTGCTTCAATTTCTGCTGTCACTTCAGCAGTCGAAAGCATGCCGTTTACCTTACGCAAACGCCCCGTTTTTTCATAAAACGGCAGAATCGGCGCGGTCAGATTGCGGTATTCTTTCAAACGTTCGACAACCGTCTCACGCTTGTCATCTGCCCGACGCTTGAACTCATGACTCCCGCAGATGTCGCATTCCCCTTCCTTTACAGGCGGGTTGGACGCTTCGTTATATGTCTGCCCGCATTGCGCACAGGTAAAACGCCCAGAGATACGATCTGCGAGAATTTCTTCATTCACATCCAGAAAAAGCACAACATCAATGCTCTTCCCATCTGCGGCGAGCATCCCATCCAGCTCTTCGGCCTGCCCCAAAGTACGCGGGAAGCCATCCAGAATAAAACCATTCTGACAATCCGGCTGGGCAATCCGGTCTTTGAGCATGGCAATAATCAAGGCATCAGGCACAAGCTTGCCTGCGACCATCAGTGCCTTTGCCTGATTACCAACCTCGGAGCCACGTGCCACTTCTGCACGCAGCATATCCCCAGTGGAAATCTGAATCAGTCCGTGCCGTTCTTCCAGAAGCTTGGACTGCGTCCCTTTTCCGGCCCCAGGCGGACCCAGAAAAATAATATTCATCGTCTGATGATCCTCTGTTTTCTGCCACCGCGAGACTTGCGCATAAGCCCCTGATACTGATGTGCCACCAGATGTGACTGCACCTGCGTAACCGTATCAATCGTAACTGACACAATAATAATCAGGCTGGTCCCGCCAAAGTAGAACGGCACATTATAACGACTGATCAGAATCTGCGGCAACAGACAGACCGCGACCATATATGCCGCGCCAATGGTCGTCAGACGCGTCAGGATCTTGTCAAAGTACGATGCTGTGGATGCACCAGGTCGCACGCCAGGGATGAACCCACCCTGCTTACGCAGGTTATCCGCAGTCTCTGACGGGTTAAAGGTCACCGCAGCATAGAAGTACGAGAAAAAGACAATCATCAGTGCGTAAAAGAGCAGATACAGAGGCTGTCCCTGCCCCAGTTCTTCACCAAGAAAAGACAGCCATCCCGGCAGTGACTTGCCGTTCATGAAACCTGCCAGCGTGACAGGAATCAGCAGAACCGAAGAGGCAAAAATCGGTGGAATAACCCCAGCCGTATTTACCTTGAGCGGCATATGCGTGGTGTCTCCACCAAACATCCGCTGCCCCATCTGTCGTTTGGGGTACTGGATAACAACCCGCCGCTGTGCCTGCTCCATGAACACGATGAACATGATGGTCAGACCAGCCAGCACAAGGAACAGAAGCACAAAAAAGGACGACAGAGCGCCCGTGTACCCCAACTGGAAAAGGCTCACCAAAGCATGAGGCAGATTGGCCACGATACCGGCAAAAATAATGAGCGATATTCCATTACCAACACCGCGTGACGTAATTTGCTCACCAAGCCACATCAGGAACATTGTTCCGCCCACCAGCGCCGTTACGCAGGTGATCAGAAAAAGCGGACCCGGACTAACAACAGCCGCGCCGCTCTGGACATTCTCGAGTCCGATCGCGATCCCGTAAGCTTGGAAAACTGCAATCATCACCGTCAGATAACGCGTGTACTGGTTAAGCTTTTTGCGCCCCTGCTCACCCTCTTTCTTGAGAGCTTCAAGAGAGGGTACCGCCGTAGACATCAACTGCACGATAATGGACGCAGAGATATAGGGCATGATGTTCAACGCGAAGACGGTCATACGCCCAAGAGCGCCCCCCGAAAACATGTTGAACATGCCAAGAATGCCGCCCTGATGCTGCGCCAGAAGCTGCCCCATAACCGTAGCATCTACGCCGGGCACAGGAATATACGTTCCCAACCGGTAAACAATCAGCGCACCTAGCGTAAACCAGATCCGCTTCTTGAGTTCCGTCGCCTTGGCAAAGGAGCCTACGTTAAAATTGGCAGCCAGTTGTTCGGCCGCGGAAGCCATGCATCCGTCCTTTCACACAAACAGCGCCGCCACACAAAGTGGAGACGCTGGCATGATTGCCTGAAAAATATCAGACAGCTGTTCTGACTTAAACACAAAAGAGAGAACAGGGTCTGCCACTGCTCTCTCTCCCATGCCAATCAGGAGGCGCTTGCTTCCACAGGTGCCGCCACCAGCAGCTTGATGCTGCCGCCAACTTTTTCAATGGCAGCCTTAGCAGAAGCAGAAACGCCAGACACTTCAAAAGAAACGCCTTTTGTCAGCTCGCCTTCACCCAGAATGCGAACCCCTGCGTACTTGCCCGTCCCGACCAGACCGGCTTTCTTCAGCGTTTCTTCGGTAATGGTCACGCCGTTTTCCAGCTTACCATCAGCCAACGCCTGCTCTACCGCACCAAGGTTAACCGGTGCATAGACCTTGCGGAAGATGTTTTTAAAGCCCCGCTTCGGCATACGACGGTAGATAGGAAGCTGACCACCTTCGAACCCGTTGAGGGAAACACCCTCACGTGCTTTCTGGCCTTTCACACCCTTACCGGACGTTTTACCTTTACCGGAACCAATACCGCGCCCGAGCCGCTTTTTACGGTAGCGGGCACCTTCGTTATCACGAAGCTCGTTAAGTCTCATATTAGTCCTCCACCTTGATCAGGTGGGCCACTTTGCGGACCATACCCCGGGTAGACGGGGTATCTTCCAGAACCTTTTCGCGCCCGATCTTGTTCAGACCAAGCCCGATCAGAGTTTCCTGCTGACCCGGTTTACGCCCGTTACCGGACGCAATCTGCGTCACCTTGAAAGTTTTTTTATCAGACATCTGCAGCCTCCGCACCAGCAGCCTGGTCGCGCTTGCCAAAGATTTCCGCCACTTTCTTGCCGCGGCGATTTGCCACAGCACGAGGGCTGGCACAACGTGTCAGAGCGTCAAAAGTCGCCTTGACCATGTTGTGCGGGTTCCGGGTTCCCAAGGACTTGGCAACAACGTCATTAATGCCAAGGCTTTCAAACACCGCACGCATCGGACCACCAGCGATGATCCCCGTACCTGCTTCAGCCGAACGCAGCACAACTTTACCAGCACCGAAGTGGCCGGCAACATCATGATGCAGCGTACGCCCTTCTTTCATGGGAACGCGAATCATCCCACGCTTGGCGCGCTCGGTAGCCTTACGGATCGCTTCCGGAACTTCGCGCGCTTTACCAGCACCGTAGCCCACGCGACCCTTCTGGTCACCAACCACAACCAGAGCAGCAAACGCAAAGCGCCGACCACCCTTAACAACCTTTGCAACGCGATTGATGGTTACCAGCTTATCGACCAGTTCATCGCCTTCGCGTTCACGCTCACGGCCGCCTCGACCGCCTTCTCTTGGTTCACGAGCCATTGCGTGATCCTTTCCTCAGAAGGAGAGACCGCCCTCACGGGCCGCCTCCGCCAGGGCCTTGACGCGCCCGTGATAAAGATAAGATCCCCGATCGAACACGACCTGAGACACGCCAGCCGCAACAGCACGCTGGGCAACCAGCTTGCCAACCGCACCAGCGCTTTCCCGCGTTGCACCGTTTTTCAGGGCTTCACGCAGTTCTTTATCCAGCGTTGACGCAGATGCAAGGGTAACCCCCTGCGCATCATCAATCACCTGAGCGTAGATGTTCTTACCAGACCGGAAAACCGACAGACGAGGACGGCCACCAGCCTTGCGGCGAAGCTGAAAACGGAGACGCGCACGCCGCCGATTCCGCAATTCCTGCTGAGTGCTCATTATTTCTTCTTGCCTTCCTTACGGCGGATGGTTTCCGTATCATAACGAACACCCTTGCCTTTGTAAGGCTCAGGCTTACGATAGCTACGAATATCCAGAGCCACCTGGCCAACACGCTGCTTATCAATCCCTTCCACCACAATCGCGGTAGGACGCGGGGTAGAAATCTTGATGCCAGCAGGAATCGGATAGATCACGTCGTGAGAAAAGCCGAGGTTCATAACGAGGTTAGAACCCTGCACTGCCGCACGATAACCTGTCCCGGTAATTTCCAGAGTTTTGGAAAACCCGTCAGAAACACCTTTGACCGCACAAGCGATAAGTGCGCGTGTTGTACCCCACATCATGCGTGCCTGAGATTCGGTACCATTTGGCTGTACAACAACCAGATTGTCCTTCACTTCAGCCGTAACATGACTGGAGATGGGCAGAGAAAGCTCACCCAGCTTACCCTTGGCCTTAAAAACACCGTCCGCGATGGAAACTGTAACCCCTGCCGGAACTTCGACGGGATACTTGCCTACTCGTGACATTTATCCCTCCTCAGAATACGCGGCAAAGGACTTCACCACCAACATTGGCGGCGCGGGCCTCTACATCGGACAGAACACCACGCGGCGTGGACAGGATGGAAACACCCAGACCAGCGCAGACACGCGGCAATTCTTTAATTTTGGAATATACGCGGCGGCCAGGGCGGGAAACACGCTGGATTTCACGAATAACCGGTTCACCTTCCGCGTATTTCAGCTCGATGTGCAACTGGGCAATGCCCTTGCGCACTTCTTCACGCTTATAGCCACGGATGTAACCTTCGCGCTGCAGAGCTTCAAGCACATTCACACGCAGATTGGATGCCGGAGCAACACAAGAGTTGTGACGCGCACGCTGAGCGTTGCGAATACGGGTGAGCATATCACCCAAAGGATCTGAAAGCGACATCTCGAGCCCTTACCAGCTAGCTTTTACCACTCCCGGAATCTGGCCATCAGAAGCCAGATCACGGAAAGCGATACGACACAGCTCAAACTTACGGTAATTACCGCGAGAACGACCTGTCAGCTTGCAACGCAGACGCACACGTACACGAGAACCGTTACGCGGCAGTTCTGCCAGCTTGAGAGATGCATCAAACCGGTCTTCCACGGGCAAAGACCGATCCATTACGATGTTTTTGAGAGCAGTACGCTTCTCATTATCCCGTGCCGCCATGCGCTTGCGTTTAGCATTACGCAGGATGGCAGATGTTTTAGCCATACAACATTACCTCCGGAACCCTTCGAAAACCTTCGACGGTTTTCCAAGATCACACAATAAAGCAGCCTGTATCATCCCAAGAAGGGAAGATCAAATGCCTTCAGCAAAGCCTTAGCTTCTGCGTCCGTTTTCGCACTGGTAACGAACACAACATCCATACCGCGGACTTCGTCCACTTTGTCGTATTCGATTTCAGGGAAAACAATCTGCTCTTTCAGGCCAAGGGCAAAATTGCCACGGCCATCGAAGCCTTTTGTCGCAGGGAGACCACGGAAGTCGCGGATGCGCGGCATCGCAATCGTCACAAGACGATCGAGAAATTCGTACATCCGAGCCCGACGCAGCGTAACCTTACAGCCAATCGGCAGCCCTTCACGGATCTTAAAACCTGCGATTGCTTTCTTGGCAACCGTCTTAACTGGTTTCTGACCTGCAATAAGGGTCATTTCCGCAACGGCTGCATCCAGCTTTTTCTGGTCTCCAGCGGCTTCACCAACGCCCATATTCAGGACGATTTTTTCAAGCCGCGGCACCTGCATTTCGTTGGTATATCCAAACTGCTCACGCAACTTGGCACGAAGTTCACTCTCATAGCGCTGGTGAAGGCGCGGGAGGGAACGCCCTTCCTGATTCGCACTCATACCTGGCCTCTCAACCTTCAATCACTTCGCCAGTCGCCTTGGCAACGCGAACTTTTTTGCCGTTTTCCAGCACACGGAAGCCAACGCGGGTCGGCTTCTTGGAGACCGGGTCAACCAGCTTCAGGTTAGAGAGGTGGACAGCTGCCTCACGGGCAATAATTCCACCTTCTTCGCCCATGCGGCTAGCGCGCTGGTGACGTTTGGCAATTGCAACACCACGGACAACAGCGCGATCTTCGGAAGGACGAACCTCCAGAACTTCACCCTGCACACCCTTGGAAGAGCCGGTGATGACGACAACCGTATCGCCTTTTTTAATACGGGCAGCCATTACAGCACCTCCGGCGCCAAAGAGATGATCTTCATGAACTTCTTGGCGCGCAGTTCACGCACAACCGGGCCAAAAATACGGGTACCGATCGGCTCCTGCTGCTTGTTGATCAGCACGGCAGCGTTGCGGTCGAACCGGATGGCGCTGCCATCAGGACGACGAACCGGATAAGATGTACGCACGATAACGGCCTGGTGAACATCGCCCTTCTTCACCTTCCCACGGGGGATGGCTTCCTTGACGGAAACGACGATCACGTCGCCGACCGAGGCAGACTTCCGCTTGGAGCCGCCCAGCACCTTAATGCACTGCACCTGACGTGCACCGGAATTGTCGGCCACATCGAGGTTGGTCTCGGGATGGATCATAACCTAGAAATCCTTACGTTAGGCCGACGCGGTTTGTTCCACGCCCACGGCTTCACCGTTGCGGGAAATCACGGTCCACGTCTTACGCCGAGAAATGGGCGCACATTCAACAATCCGCACGGAATCACCGATCTTGCAGACGTTTTCTTCATCATGCGCCGCATATTTCTTGGAGCGACGAATGAACTTCTTGTACATAGGATGCATGACGCGACGATCGACAAGAACCGTAACGGTCTTGTCCATCTTGTCGCTCGTCACACGTCCGGTCAGGACGCGCCTCGGCATCGGCTACCTCTCCTCAGGCATTGGCAGCAGATGTTTTTGCACCTGCTACATTCTTTGCGTTCTGCGCAGCAATTGTCTTGATGCGCGCAATTTCACGACGGACCACACGGACGCGGCTCTGCGCTTCTGTCTGACCGGTGGCCCGCTGGAACCGCAAGTTGAGCTGTTCACGCTTAAGTTCAACCAGACGAGCTTCAAGCTCATCCGGTGTTTTAGCGCGCAAATCAGCTGGCTTTACTGCCTTTACCATCTTACGCATCTCCAATTCGGGTCACAAATTTGGTCTTGATCGGCAGCTTGGCAGCACCAAGAGCCAGCGCTTCACGCGCCAGTTCGGGCGGTACGCCTTCGATCTCAAACAAAATACGACCAGGCTTCACACGAGCCACCCAGAATTCAGGCGACCCCTTGCCAGAGCCCATACGCACTTCTGCAGGCTTTGTCGAGACCGGAATATCCGGAAAGATCCGAATCCAGACACGACCCGCACGTTTCATGGCCCGGGTAATGGCACGACGGGACGCCTCAATCTGGCGAGCCGTAATACGTTCCGGCTGCAGGGCTTTAAGGCCAAACGTACCAAAGTTCAGTGTGGTACCGCTTTTAGCAAGGCCGTGAATACGACCTTTGTGGGCTTTGCGGAATTTTGTCCGCTTAGGGGAAAGCATTGTTTTTTATCCTCTCCTCAGCGCTGAGGAGCCTGTTCGGCCGCCCGGCGATCCTGTGCCAACGGATCATGAGCAAGAATTTCACCCTTGAAGATCCATACCTTCACACCGCATGTGCCATAGGTGGTCTTCGCCGTTGCCGTACCGTAATCAATGTCGGCGCGCAGGGTGTGCAAGGGCACACGACCTTCACGATACCATTCAATACGTGCGATTTCGGCACCACCCAGACGGCCAGAGCAGTTGATCCGGATACCCTGGGCACCCAGACGCATAGCAGACTGCACCGCACGCTTCATGGCGCGACGGAAGGCAACGCGGCGTTCAAGCTGCTGGGCAATGTTTTCAGCAACCAGAGTCGCATCGATTTCCGGCTTGCGGATTTCAACGATATTCAGCGCAACTTCAGTACCGGCCATACGGGTCAGTTCTTTGCGCAGAGCGTCGATATCCTGCCCCTTCTTCCCGATGACAACGCCAGGGCGTGCTGCGTAGATCGTGACGCGCGGCTTTTTAGCCGGACGTTCGATAACAACGCGGGATACGCCTGCACCAGCCAGCTTGCGACGCAGGAACGCACGAAGCTTAAGATCTTCGTGCAGCAGACGGGAATAGTCCGCGTCTGCGTACCAGCGGCTGTCCCATGTACGGTTGATGCCGAGCCGCAGCCCGACCGGATTGACTTTATGCCCCATACTCAGGCCGCCTTCTGCTCGGAAGAAGCCGTGTCAGACACAATGGCCCGCTCGGCTACAACAATCTTCAGGTGACTAAAAAACTTTTCGACGCGTGCGGAACGACCGCGGCCACGTGCGTGAAAACGCCGCATGACAATGGACTTACCCACTTCGGCCGTTTTCACCACCAGCTGATCAACATCAAGCTGGTGGTTGTTTTCAGCATTAGCGATCGCGCTTTCCAGCGTTTTCTTAACCTGCTGAGCGATACGGCGCTTGGAGAATGTCAGCGTCGCAATTGCCTGAGATGCAGGTTTATTACGGATCAGGCCTGCCACAAGGTTCAGCTTGCGGGGGCTAACCCGGATGTTACGCGTGATAGCTTGCGCTTCTGTTTCCGCGAGCGTGCGCGGATGCTTCGGCTTGCTCATCTGTGCTCTTAGCCCCGCTTAGACTTCTTGTCAGCACCATGCCCGTGGAATGTACGGGTGGGAGAGAATTCGCCAAACTTGTGGCCAACCATATTCTCTGTCACCTGCACGGGCAGGAACTTCTGACCGTTATAAACACCGAACGTCAGACCAACGAACTGCGGAAGAATCGTTGAACGACGCGACCAGATCTTGATCACTTCATTCCGACCCGATGCGCGGGATACTTCAGCTTTATTCAGCAGATACCCGTCGACGAACGGACCTTTCCAGACGGAACGTGCCATCTTCTATTGCCCCTTACTTGCCGGTCTTCCGGCGACGGATAATCAGACCGTCCGTCCGCTTGTTGACCCGAGTTTTGTAACCTTTGGTGGGCTTGCCCCACGGCGTAACCGGATGACGACCACCAGATGTGCGGCCTTCGCCACCACCATGTGGATGATCAACCGGGTTCATCACCACGCCGCGGTTATGCGGACGGCGACCCAGCCAACGCGAACGACCAGCCTTGCCCATATGCTGGTTCATGTTGTCCGGGTTGGACACGGCACCAACAGTCGCCATGCATTCACCACGAACAACGCGCAACTCACCAGACTGCAGCTTGATCTGGGCGTAGCCGGAATCCTTACCAACCAACTGCGCATACGTTCCTGCGGAACGGGCCAGCTTGCCGCCAGCGCCCTGCTTCAGTTCGATGTTATGGATAATCGTACCCACCGGAATAGCAGCAAGCGGCATAGCATTGCCTGGCTTGATATCCACACGCGCACCGGCGATGACATTGTCACCAACCTTCAGGCGCTGGGGTGCCAGAATATAAGCCAGCTCCCCGTCTTCGTACTTCACCAGCGCAATGAATGCTGTGCGGTTGGGATCGTATTCAAGACGCTCCACAGTGCCCAGCACATCAAATTTGCGCCGCTTGAAGTCCACATAACGATAGGACTGCTTGTGACCGCCGCCACGGAAACGAGACGTGATACGACCGTTATTATTACGACCGCCCGACTTGTTCTTACCTTCCGTAAGCTGCTTGACCGGCTTGCCTTTCCACAGGTCAGCACGATCAATCAGAACCGTACCACGCAGGCTCGGCGTGACAGGATTAAAGTGCTTCAGTGCCATTAGTTTCTACCCTTGGTCACGCCAGCTTCGCGGTCAGGTCGATAGACTGACCTTCTGCAAGCTGAACGAACGCCTTCTTAACGTCAGAACGCTGACCAATACGCCCTTTAAAGCGCTTGGTTTTACCTTTCTGGACAAGGGTGTTGACTCCAACAACCTTGACCCCGAACAGCGTTTCCACCGCAACCTTGATTTCAGGCTTGCTAGCCGTCATTGCGACCTTGAAAACAACCTGATTTTTTTCAGAAAGCGCAGTCGCCTTCTCGGTGATGACAGGCGTCCGCACGATGTCGTACAGAGCCTCCCGAGAAAGACGCTCGGCTTTCTTGCGAATAGCAAGAATATTCGTCATGCCAGGCGTTCCTTCAGTCCTTCAAGGCCTGCCTGCGTGATGGCAAGCACCTCATGGTTCAGAATGTCATAAACATTCGCGCCAATGGTCGGCAGAATGTCGATCTTCGGCAGGTTGCGAGCTGCGCGCACGAAATTTTCGTCCACGGATGCATCCACAATCAGAGCCGAGGCCCAGCCAAGCCCTTGCAGCTTCTTTGCCAGCTCACTGGTCTTCGTCACGCCCGAAGCAGCGTCCAGAACGACCAGTTTACCTTCAGCCGCTTTCTGCGACAGGGCAGAGATCAGACCCAGACGACGCACCTTTTTAGGCAGGTCATAACCATGGTCACGCACGACCGGACCATGCACAACACCACCGGTACGATACTGGGGAGCGCGCAGGGAGCCCTGACGTGCGCTACCAGTACCCTTCTGGCGATACGGCTTTTTGGTCGTGCCGGACACTTCGCCCATGCCCTTGACCTTGTGCGTGCCAGCGCGGCGCTTTGCCAACTGCCAATGCACAACGCGTGCCATTACATCTGCCCGGGGTGCTGCGCCGAAAATTTCTTCCGGAAGCGTAGCTGAACCAGCCGTGCCGTTATCAAGTGTCTTGATTTCGATTTCCATGATCTCAGGCCTCCGCCTTCACAGCTGCCGGATACGGCGCATCGCTATGGCGGGCTTTCTTGATCGCATCACGAATGAGAACGACACCATTCTTTGCTCCCGGAACGGAGCCACGAATCATGATCAGATTCTTTTCCGGATCGACCGCTGCGATTTCCAGATTCAAGGTGGTCACGCGTTCATCACCCAGATGACCAGCCATTTTCTTGTTCTTGAAGGTTTTACCAGGGTCCTGGCGGTTACCGGTCGAACCATGCGAACGATGCGAAATAGACACACCATGCGAGGCCTCAAGACCAGCAAAATTCCAGCGCTTCATAGCGCCAGCAAACCCTTTGCCCTTGCTTGTCCCCGTCACGTCAACCTTCTGGCCGACAACGAAATGAGAAGCAGAAAGAACAGCACCGACTTCGAGCGTAGCATCGTCTGCCACACGGAATTCACGAACTGTTTTTTTGGGTTCAACCTTCACGCGGGCAAAATGGCCACGGTTGGGTTTTGTTACGTTTTTCACCTTGGCGTTGCCCATACCCAGCTGGACGGCTACGTAACCATCACGCTCCTGAGTACGAACGTCTACCACCTGCACTTCATCAACGTGCAGAACGGTGACAGGCACATGAGTGCCGTCTTCCTTGAACAGTCGGGACATGCCCAACTTTTTTGCGATCAATCCGGTGCGCATCGTCTGGACCTTAAAGTTTGATCTCGACATCCACGCCAGCGGCGAGGTCGAGCTTCATGAGAGCGTCCACGGTCTGCGGAGTGGGCTCAACAATATCGAGCAAACGACGATGAGTCCGAATTTCGAACTGTTCGCGGCTCTTCTTGTCAACGTGAGGAGAACGGTTAACCGTAAACCGTTCGATATGCGTCGGCAGCGGGATAGGACCCCGAACCCGCGCACCCGTACGCTTCGCCGTATTCACGATCTCTTTCGTGCTGTTATCAAGCACCCGATGATCGTACGCTTTCAGGCGAATGCGGATGTTCTGGTTGTCCATCTGTTTCTTAGTCCAACACTTTACTTATCCGGGTTTACCCGGCCGCCAAGTAAGACCCCAACCGAACGATCGGTTGGGGTCACTCAGTCTCTAATCCTTTATCGATTACTCGATAATGGAGGCAACAACGCCTGCACCAACGGTACGGCCACCTTCGCGGATAGCGAAGCGGAGACCTTCGTCCATGGCGATAGGAGCAATCAGCTCCACTTCCATGGCGCAGTTGTCACCGGGCATAACCATTTCCGTGCCTTCAGGCAGGTGCACAACACCCGTCACGTCAGTCGTACGGAAGTAGAACTGCGGACGATAGTTGGTGAAGAACGGCGTATGACGGCCACCTTCTTCCTTCGTCAGGATGTAGGCTTCAGCCTTGAACTTCTTGTGCGGCGTAATGGAGCCGGGCTTAGCCAGAACCTGACCACGCTCAACGTCTTCACGCTTCGTACCACGCACCAGAGCACCGATGTTGTCGCCAGCTTCACCGCGATCAAGCAGCTTGCGGAACATTTCAACACCTGTAACGGTGGTCTTGATGGTGTCTTTCAGGCCGACGATTTCAACTTCGTCACCCACGTTGACAACACCACGTTCCACACGACCGGTCACAACCGTACCACGACCAGAAATCGAGAACACGTCTTCGATCGGCATCAGGAACGGACGGTCAACCGGACGTTCGGGCTGCGGGATGTATGCATCAACGGCATCCATCAGGTCACGAACACGGTTTTCGCCAACTTCCGGGTCACCATCTTCCAGAGTAACCAGAGCAGAGCCCTTGATTACCGGAATATCGTCACCGGGGAACTGGTAGGAAGACAGAAGTTCACGCACTTCCATTTCAACCAGTTCAAGCAGTTCCGGATCATCAACCTGATCAACCTTGTTCAGGAACACAACCAGAGCCGGCACACCAACCTGACGCGCCAGCAGGATGTGCTCGCGGGTCTGCGGCATCGGGCCGTCAGCAGCGGACACAACCAGAATGGCACCGTCCATCTGCGCCGCACCGGTGATCATGTTTTTCACATAGTCAGCGTGTCCGGGGCAGTCGACGTGCGCATAGTGACGGTTTGCGGTTTCATATTCCACGTGAGCGGTGGAAATGGTGATGCCGCGGGCGCGTTCTTCGGGAGCGGCGTCGATCATGTCGTATGCTTTGTACTCAGCGCCGCCGGTCTTCGCCAGGGTCTTCGTAATAGCAGCCGTCAGAGACGTCTTACCATGGTCAACGTGACCAATGGTGCCGATGTTGCAGTGCGGTTTATTCCGCTCAAATTTAGCCTTAGCCATTGTTTACTCCATGCCCCAAAAAATGTCCGGGATGCAGTTGTTATAAGCGCCCCAATTCCCCGACAAGAGGGAAAGCGGAACTTTCACGGATTACCAGCGATAGTGACTGAACGCCTTATTGGCTTCAGCCATACGATGCGTGTCTTCGCGCTTCTTCACAGCCGCACCACGATTGTTCACGGCATCCAGAAGTTCGTTGGACAGACGGTCCTGCATGGTGTTTTCACCACGCTTGCGCGCTGCATCGATGACCCAGCGGATAGCCAGAGCCTGACGACGGTCAGTGCGCACTTCGACCGGGACCTGATAGGTCGCACCACCCACACGGCGGGAACGGACCTCAACGGCCGGCTTGACGTTATCCAGAGCATTATGGAACAGCGCGATCGGATCGGATGCTGCACCATTGCGACGGGCCATGGCGTCAATCGCACCATAGACAATCTTTTCTGCTGTGGACTTCTTACCGTCGAACATCAGCGCGTTCATAAAACGCGTAATGACGACATCTCCGAACTTCGGATCGGGAAGGATCTCGCGCTTAACAGCACGATGACGGCGACTCATACCTTAACTTCCTCTTATTTCGGACGCTTGGCGCCATACAGCGAACGACGCTGACGCCGCTTGGCGATACCCTGCGTATCGAGAACACCGCGAAGGATGTGGTAACGAACACCCGGCAAATCTTTCACACGACCGCCGCGGATAAGCACAACACTATGTTCCTGAAGGTTGTGACCTTCACCAGGAATATAGCTAACCACCTCATAGCCATTCGTCAGACGCACCTTGGCAACTTTACGCAGTGCGGAGTTAGGCTTTTTCGGTGTCGTCGTATAAACGCGGGTGCAAACACCGCGCTTCTGAGGGCAACCCTGCAGAGCGGGCACTTTGTTCCGCTTGACTGCAGGCTTACGCCCTTTGGCAATGAGCTGGTTGATGGTCGGCATGCGCCTTTCCCGATCCTTACACAGTTCGGTCGACCAGCTGCATTTTCTGCGGCTAGCCGACTTTCATTAAAAAGATCCCATCAGGCAACAACCCGAATGGGGCTATATTGGCATCCGGCTCCGCTTCCCCCCGGAAGCCAACCGCATGCTAAAACTCATACAGAAAACCTGAGTGCCCTGTTCACCAATAAAGATAAACAAAGCTGAGGGCTGCTAACTACAGCTCTCCCCACCAGAAGTCAAGCTTTACCCGGCGATTCTCTACGTCACAGACTCAAGACCCATAAAAAAGGCCGGAGCAATGCCCCGGCCTTTTCCAACATGCCTTTATAATAAAGACCTTACTCAGCAGCCGTACGGCTTACGCGCTGTTTGTCCTGTTCTGCGGCAATGGCGCGCAGGCGCTTCATGACGCTCCCCGTTCCTGCCGGGATCAGACGACCCACAATCACGTTTTCCTTCAGGCCCATGAGCTTATCAACTTTACCGGCAGTTGCCGCTTCAGTCAGAACACGCGTGGTTTCCTGGAAGGACGCGGCCGAGATAAAGGACTGGGTCTGCAACGATGCTTTGGTAATCCCCTGCAGCACCGGCATGGCCAGCGCAGGGCGTTCACCCGCATTGAGGCATTTGGTGTTTTCGACATCGAACTCAAGCCGATCCACCGTTTCACCAATCAGATAGGTCGTGTCACCCGGTTCCAGAATTTCCACCTTCTGGAGCATCTGACGAACGATCACTTCAATATGCTTATCGTTAATCTTCACACCCTGCAGACGATAGACATCCTGAATTTCATTGATCAGGTAATCAGACAGAGCCTCAACCCCCATGACCTTCAGGATGTCATGCGGAACACGGGGACCATCGACCAGTGGATCGCCTTTTTCCACAAAGTCACCTTCCTGAACGGAAATATGCTTGCCTTTGGGAATCAGGTATTCCTGCTCATGCCCTGTTTCGTCATTCTTCACGACAATACGGCGCTTGGACTTGTAATCCTTGCCGAATTCAACGCGTCCTTCCATTTCCGCAATAATAGCGTGATCTTTGGGACGGCGCGCTTCAAACAGTTCGGCCACACGCGGCAGACCACCGGTAATGTCACGCGTTTTGGAACCTTCACGCGGCAGACGCGCCAGCACGTCACCCGCGTTCACTTGAGCCCCATTCTCAATAGAAAGCAGTGTTTCCGGTGACAGGAAGTAACGGGCTTCAGACCCGTTATCCAGCTTCACCACTTCACCATTGACATCCTTAAGCTGAACGCGCGGACGCAGATCAACGCCCTTGCCCGCCTGCTTATAGTCAACCACCACCTTGGAAGTCAGGCCGGTCACTTCATCCATACGCTCGACAAGCGTGATGGAATCAATGAGGTCCAGATATTCGATCTTACCGGCTTTTTCCGTAATAATCGGAAGGGTGTAGGGATCCCACTCGGCCAGTTTCTGACCGCGCGCCACAGTAGCACCTTCCGTTGTGAGAAGACGCGCACCGTAGGGCACACGATAGCGGAATTTCTCCGCACCTTTCTCGTCTGTCAGCAGAATTTCACAGTTACGGGCCATAACGATTGGCACGTTCTGACTGTTCTGCACCACGTTACGATTGCGGATGACAATCTTACCATCACGGGAGGCTTCGATCATGGACTGCTCAGCACCGCGCTGCGCCGCACCACCGATATGGAAGGTACGCATGGTCAGCTGGGTACCAGGCTCACCAATGGACTGCGCGGCAATAACACCTACCGCTTCACCAATGTTGACTGGCGTGCCACGCGCCAGATCGCGCCCATAGCACCGGCCACAAACACCAACGCGGCTGTCGCAGGTCAGCACGGAGCGGATATGGATGACTTCCACACCCGAGGCTTCAATGCGTTCCGCATCGGCTTCATCAACAAGCCGGTTACGGGCGGCAATAACCTTGCCAGTCGCTGGGTCCACAACATCGGACGCAAGCGTACGACCCAGAATACGTTCAGACAGGGAGGCAACAACTTCCCCACCATCCATAACCGCACGCACGGTCAGCCCGCGTTCACTGCCGCAATCTTCTTCGATAATGATGCTGTCCTGCGCCACGTCAACCAGACGACGGGTGAGATAACCGGAGTTCGCGGTTTTGAGCGCGGTATCGGCCAGTCCCTTACGTGCACCATGGGTAGACGTAAAGTAATCGAGAACCGACAGGCCTTCCTTAAAGTTGGCGATAATCGGCTGTTCGATAATCTCACCTGACGGCTTGGCCATCAGCCCGCGCATACCAGCAAGCTGCTTCATCTGCGCCGGCGACCCACGGGCCCCGGAATGGCTCATCATCCACACGGAGTTGATCGGCTTGCCAACTTCCTGACGGGAAATTTCCTTGGTCATGGCCGCCTGCACTTCGTCCGTGCAACGTGACCAGGCATCGACCACCTTGTTATAGCGTTCGCCAGCCGTGATCAGACCATCCTGATACTGCTGTTCAAACTCTTTGACTTCAGCGGCAGTGCGATCGACCAGTTCTTTCTTTTCAGCCGGGATGATCATGTCATCCTTACCGAAGGAAATACCTGCCTTGGCAGCGTGGCGGAAACCAAGCGCCATCAGACGGTCGCAGAAAATGACGGCCTCTTTCTGCCCGCAATGACGGTAAACCGTATCAATCACGTCCGATACGGCTTTTTTGGTCAACTGCCGGTTAATCAGGGAGAACGGAATGGTCTCGTGCTTGGGCAGTATCTGCGCGATCAGCACACGACCTGGTGTGGTCACCGCCGTTTCATAGACCCGCTTGCCATCTGCACCAATCTGCTCAAACCGGGCCCGGATCTTGTCATGCAGTTTGAGCGCACCGGCGTTAAGAGCATATTCCACTTCCCCAATGGAAGAGAAAGACGCCGCACCAGCTTTGACCAGTTCACCCGTTGTTTCGTTGTACTCGTTCCGGTCAGGCGTAACCTTGAACTCAGGCGTTTCCAGGCTGAGGTAATACAGCCCGAGAACAATATCCTGAGACGGCACGATAATCGGCTTGCCATTGGCCGGACTAAGGATGTTGTTGGTCGACATCATCAGCACGCGCGCTTCAAGCTGGGCTTCCAGACTGAGCGGTACGTGCACGGCCATCTGGTCACCGTCAAAGTCCGCATTAAAGGCGGTGCAGACCAGCGGATGCAACTGAATGGCCTTACCTTCGACCAGAACAGGTTCAAACGCCTGAATACCGAGACGATGCAGAGTTGGCGCGCGGTTCAGAAGAACCGGATGTTCGCGAATGACCTCTTCAAGAATATCCCAGACTTCAGGACGTTCCTTTTCCACCATCCGCTTTGCAGCCTTGATGGTCGTAGCGTGACCATATTTTTCCAGCTTGGCGTAAATGAAAGGCTTGAAGAGTTCCAGCGCCATCTTTTTGGGCAGGCCGCACTGATGCAGCTTCAGTTCCGGCCCAACCACGATGACTGAACGGCCAGAGTAGTCAACGCGCTTACCCAGCAGGTTCTGACGGAAGCGACCCTGCTTGCCTTTGAGCATATCGGACAGGGACTTGAGCGGACGCTTGTTGGCGCCTGTAATCGCACGGCCACGACGACCGTTATCGAACAGGGCGTCTACGGCTTCCTGCAGCATGCGCTTTTCATTGCGCACGATAATATCGGGCGCACGCAGTTCCATCAGCCGCTTGAGACGATTGTTACGATTGATGACGCGACGATACAGATCGTTCAGATCGGACGTTGCGAAACGACCACCGTCCAGCGGCACAAGCGGGCGCAGCTCAGGCGGAATAACTGGAACCAGATCCAGAATCATCCACTCGGGGCGCGCGCCACTTTCTGAGAAGGCTTCTACCAGTTTGAGGCGCTTGACGAGTTTCTTGCGCTTGGCTTCGGACGTGGTTTCCTTAAGCGCCTGACGCAGTTCCACCTTTTCGGCATCGCACTCAATGCGCTCAAGAACCTTCTTGATCGCTTCGGCACCGATACCAACTTCAATCCCTTCCTCACCATAATCATCCATTGCGTCGAGATACTGCTCTTCGCTCAGGAGAGAATACTGCTTGAGAGGAGACGTGCCCGGCTCAAGAACCAGATAGTTCTCGAAATACAGAACTTTTTCCAGATCCTTGAGCGTGAGATCAACCATAAGGCCGATACGGCTTGGGAGAGACTTCAGGAACCAGATGTGCGCAACAGGGCTGGCAAGCTGGATATGACCCATACGCTCACGACGGACTTTGGCCAGTGTGACTTCAACGCCGCATTTTTCACAGATGATACCACGGAATTTCATCCGCTTGTATTTGCCGCAAAGGCATTCATAGTCTTTGATCGGGCCAAAAATCCGAGCGCAGAACAGGCCATCACGTTCAGGCTTGAACGTACGGTAGTTAATGGTCTCGGGCTTCTTGATTTCACCAAAAGACCAGGACCGGATCTGCTCGGGAGATGCGAGCTGGATCTTGATCTGGTCAAAGGTCATTGCCTGGCCGGTCTGGCCAAGAATTTTCATGAGTTCATTCATGTGCAGAAGCCCCCAAAGGGAAATGGAGCGCTGGAGCAATGGCTCCAGCCTCCTTCTTGAAATAAGTACGGATTGTGGCGGGGAAAATCACCGTTAGTTTGCCCCCTGCTCCAACTCCACATTGAGGCCAAGGGACTTGAGTTCCTTGATCAACACGTTGAAGCTTTCCGGAATACCGGCTTCAAAGTCATCCTGTTCGCGTACAATCGCTTCATAAACCTTTGTTCGGCCAGATACGTCATCCGACTTCACAGTTAGCATTTCCTGCAACGTGTAAGCGGCACCGTAGGCTTCGAGCGCCCACACTTCCATTTCCCCAAACCGCTGACCACCAAACTGCGCCTTACCACCCAGCGGCTGCTGCGTAACAAGTGAGTATGGACCAATGGAGCGGGCATGAATCTTGTCATCAACAAGGTGATGCAGCTTAAGCATATAAATGTAACCGACAGTCGTCTTGCGTTCAAACTGCTCGCCTGTCCGTCCGTCAATCAACTGCGACTGGCCCGACTTGTTAACACCAGCTTTTTCCAGCATGGCTTCAATATCGGGAATGGAAGCGCCGTCAAACACCGGGGTCGCAATAGGCACACCCTTACGCAGGTTATTGGCCAGTTCCACCAGCTCGTTGTTATTCATGTTCGCAATGGCGTCGTCATAGACCTTATCGCCATACACGTCTTTCAGACGGTCCAGCAGGTCCTGACGTTTTTCACCCGTGCGCTGGTAATCATCCACCAGCTCACCAATACCACGACCGATATTGGCACATGCCCAACCCAGATGCGTTTCCAGAATCTGACCGACGTTCATACGCGAAGGCACACCAAGCGGGTTCAGAACCAGATCAACAGGCGTTCCATCTTCGAGGAACGGCATATCCTCCACCGGGACCACGCGGGAGACAACCCCCTTGTTCCCATGACGACCTGCCATTTTGTCACCCGGCTGAAGCTTACGCTTCACCGCAACAAACACCTTGACCATCTTCATCACGCCAGGCGGCAGTTCATCACCACGCTGGAGTTTCTCAACCTTGCTTTCGAAGCGTGCCTGAATACGGGCAATGGCCGCATCAAACTCACGTCGCAGGGTTTCTAGCTCCGCCATAACGCTGTCAGATGTGACAACGATATGCCTCCACGTACCACGCGGCTGTTCGTCCAGAATTTCCTGCGTGATCAGCGTGCCAGAACGAATACCCTTGTAGCCAGCACCTGCAGTCTGATCGAGCAGTTTTTCACGCAGACGGCTATAGAATGAACGCTCCTGAATGGCCCGCTCATCATCACGGTCCTTGGCCAGACGTTCAATTTCTGCACGTTCGATTGCCATTGCGCGTTCGTCTTTATCCACGCCACGGCGGGAGAACACACGCACATCAACAATCGTGCCCGTTGTGCCAGGCGGCAGACGCAGGGATGTGTCGCGCACATCGGATGCTTTTTCACCAAAAATGGCGCGCAGGAGTTTTTCTTCCGGCGTCATCGGGCTTTCGCCCTTCGGCGTGACCTTGCCGATCAGAATATCACCAGGATTAACCTCGGCACCCACGTAGACAATCCCGGCTTCGTCAAGGTTGCGCAGAGCTTCCTCGCCAACATTGGGAATGTCACGGGTAATTTCTTCCTGCCCCAGCTTGGTGTCACGGGCCATGACTTCGAATTCCTCGATATGGATCGAGGTAAACACGTCATCCTTGGCAATCCGTTCGGAAATCAGGATGGAGTCTTCAAAGTTGTAACCGTTCCAGGGCATGAACGCGACCAGCACGTTGCGGCCCAGAGCCAGTTCACCCAGTTCCGTGGAAGGACCATCGGCAATAATATCGCCCACACTTACCTGATCGCCCACATGGACCAGCGGGCGCTGGTTGATGCAGGTGGACTGGTTGGAGCGCGAGTATTTACGCAGACGATAAATATCGACCCCCTGCGTCGCACCGCTGGCATCCGTCGAGCGCACAACAATACGGGCGCCATCAATCTGGTCCACAATGCCGTTGCGCTTGGCAACAATGGTTGCGCCGGAATCTCGTGCAACAGCTGCTTCCATACCCGTGCCAACCAGCGGCGCATCCGAGCGCACCAGCGGCACAGCCTGACGCTGCATGTTGGAGCCCATGAGTGCACGGTTCGCGTCATCATTCTCAAGGAACGGAATGAGTGCGGCCGCAACAGAAACAAGCTGCTTGGGTGATACGTCGCAGGCGGTCACTTCGGCCGGGGGAACAAGACGGAAGTCGCCATTGCGACGGACAGAAATAAGGTCGCTGGTCAACGCACCCTGATCGTTTACCTTGGCGTCAGCCTGAGCAACAACCAGTTTTTCCTCTTCCATGGCGGAGAGGTATTTCCATCCATCCTGCAACACGCCGTCTTTAACCAGACGATACGGTGTTTCAATAAACCCGTATTTGTTCACCTTGGCGTATGTGGCCAACGAGTTGATCAGACCGATGTTCGGACCTTCAGGCGTTTCAATCGGGCAGATACGGCCATAATGCGTCGGATGAACGTCACGGACTTCAAAGCCTGCGCGTTCACGCGTCAACCCGCCCGGACCCAGTGCAGAAAGACGACGCTTATGCGTGACTTCGGACAGTGGGTTGGTCTGGTCCATGAACTGGCTGAGCTGGGAGGAGCCAAAGAACTCGCGCACCGCAGCGGCGGCAGGCTTGGCATTGATCAGGTCATGCGGCATGACCGTATCAATATCCACCGACCCCATACGCTCACGAATGGCGCGCTCCATACGCAGCAGACCGATACGATACTGGTTTTCCATCAGTTCGCCCACGGAGCGGACGCGACGATTCCCCAGATTATCAATATCGTCGATCTGACCGCGGCCATCCTTCAGGTCACACAGAACCTTGATGGTGCGCAGGATGTCTTCCTTGCGCAGAACACGCATGGTGTCTGGCACATCAATGTCCAGACGCATGTTCATTTTCACACGACCCACGGCAGACAGGTCATAACGGTCTGCATCAAAAAACAGGCCCTGCAACATGGCTTCGGCCGTTTCCGCCGTGGGCGGTTCACCGGGGCGCATGACACGGTAAATGTCGATCAGGGCTTCATCACGACCGCTGTTTTTATCAACGGTCAGCGTGTTGCGGATCCACGGCCCCTTTGCGGAATCAATAGCCAGAACCGGCAGCTCGGTAATTCCGGCTTCTTCAAGCGCTACCAGACGGGCTTCTGTAATTTCCTCGCCTGCTTCCCCGTAAATTTCACCAGTGTTCATGTTGACCATGTCATGGGCGATAAAGCGCCCGATCAGATCAACCTCACCCACCAGCACTTCACGGGTTTTTTCAGCAATCTTGCGAACCAGACGGGCCGTCAGCTTTGTTTCGGCTTCGGCCACAACTTCGCCGGTTTCGGCATCCACCAGCGGCGCCAGCAGCTTGAGGCCACGGAAAGAGTCCGCATCAAACGGACGCGCCCAGCCCTTGGCGGACTTGGTAAAGATCACTGTGTCGTAGAAATAGCCAAGGATTTCATTGGCGTCCATGCCATGAACATCCAGCGCATCCAAATCCCCACCTTCCGCCAGCTTTGCCTTGCGCGCAGCGGCGGTGGCAGCACCTTCAAGTGCATAGAGCAGCGTGGTAACGGGCAGCTTACGCTTGCGGTCAATACGGACGTACAGAAGATCCTTGGCGTCGAATTCAAAATCAAGCCACGAGCCACGATAAGGAATAACACGCGCAGCAAACAGGTATTTGCCTGACGAATGCGTCTTTCCCTTGTCATGGTCAAAGAACACACCAGGGGAGCGATGCATCTGGCTGACAATAACGCGCTCGGTGCCATTAACGATAAAGGTACCGTTATCGGTCATGAGCGGCATGTCGCCCATGTAAACCGGCTGCTCTTTAATGTCGCGAATAGAGCGTGAACCCGTATCCTCGTCTACATCCCACACGATCAGGCGCAGGATGACCTTCAGCGGCGCTGAGAACGTGAGACCACGCTGAATGCATTCTTCAACATCGTATTTCGGGTCTTCAAATTCGTAGCTTACGAACTCCAGACGACCACGACCAGCAAAGTCATTGATCGGAAATACGGAGCGGAATACCTCCTGCAGACCCGTAGCCGTGCGCGCATCAGGCGACACATTGGCCTGAAGAAACGTCTCGTAAGACGCGCGTTGCACATCTATCAGGTTCGGCATCGGGGCGATTTCGGGAATCCGCCCGAAACTCTTGCGAATCCGCTTCCGTCCTGTGAACGATTTGGTGATTGCGTTCATCGTCGCTCCTGCCCCGCCCTTATCTCGGACCATCAGGCTCGTGGTCTGCCGCGAGCCTGATGGTCCGACCTACTTTCGGCCAAAACCAAACCGGATTTACCCGGCTACCTGCCCCAGATCAACCTGAAACAGGCAAACGGGCGGAGGTATACACCCCCACCCGAGAACCTCAATTTCCTTCACCCCACCCCATATGGTGGGACCAAGGCAATCTTACTTAACTTCGACGGTTGCGCCGTTATCTTCAAGAAGCTTCTTGATTTTGGCAGCTTCGTCCTTGTTGACGCCTTCCTTAACGGTCTTGGGAGCGCCTTCAACCAGGTCCTTAGCTTCCTTCAGACCCAGACCCGTGATGCCACGGATTTCTTTAATCACGTTGATCTTCTTTTCGCCAGCGGCGGCCAGAATAACCGTGAATTCAGTCTGCTCTTCAACAGGAGCAGCAGCAGCGCCCGGAGCAGCAGCAGCAACTGCAACAGGAGCAGCAGCGGAAACGCCCCACTTTTCTTCGAGCAGCTTGGAAAGTTCAGCAGCTTCAAGAACGGTCAGAACGGACAGTTCGTCAACAAGCTTAGCAAGATCAGCCATAGTCAGACTTCCTAATATAAACACTGGTTAGCAAAACGCAACCTCTACACAGAGACTACGCGTATTTCTTGTACACACCCCCATATGGGAGCGTGTGGTCAGGCAGCTTCACCCGTTTTGGCATAGGCCCCAAAAACACGAGCAAGCTGGCCAGCCGGCGCCTGAACAACACTGGCGATGCGCGTAGCGGGCGTGGAGATAAGACCCACGAGCTGCGCGCGCAGCGTGTCGAGCGACGGCAGCTCGGCAAGAGCCCTGATCCCAGCTACATCAAGCACCTGAGAACCAAGAGAACCACCAAGCAGCTCAAGCTTGTCATTGGTTTTGGCGAACTCAACGATCACCTTCGCCACTGATACAGGTTCGTCCGCCCACGCAAGCGCGGTCGGTCCCGTCAGCAACGGCGCGATGCCGCTGAACTGGGTCCCATCCAGGGCGAGAGTTGCCAGCCGGTTTTTAGCAACCTTGTAGTTTGCACCCGCTGCCCGCACCTTGCGCCGCAGATCCGTCACATCAGCTACGGTCAACCCGTTATTACGGGTAACCACAACCATGGACGTTTCGGCGAACACGGCGGCCAGAGAGGCAACAAGGGCCTTCTTTTCCGTACGGTCCAAATCCCGTCTCCGTCTTGTTCCGTCAGATTAAAACCTGACAGAACGGGTTGCCCTTTAGGTTCTGCAACAAACAGAACCCGCTCGCCTGTCCTTGATAAACGGAATATCTGGCACTGCCGAAAATTCTCAGCCTGCAACCAGCATCCCCGTCTTACCACGCGCCAGCCCTACAGAGCCGATTAAGAGCAAACTCACGTGTGGTCTCGGACAGGTATAAGAAGCGGTAAACCACTTCTTCATGCACCAGACCGACCACAAGGACCAATCTGGCAACATTCTTGCTCAGCCCGCGAAGGCAGAGACATCCAGCTGTACACCTGGCCCCATTGTGGAGGTCAGGGCAGCTTTCTTCAGATAGGTGCCTTTGGCACCTGTCGGGCGGGCTTTCTGCACGGCGTCAACAAATGCACGCACGTTTTCAGACAGCTTATCCGCACTGAAGGAAGCCTTACCAACGCCAGCATGGATGATACCGGTCTTTTCAGCGCGGTATTCAACCTGACCGGACTTGGCTGCCAGAACGGCACCCTTAACATCCATGGTCACGGTACCCAGCTTTGGGTTAGGCATCAGGCCACGTGGGCCGAGAATTTTACCCAGACGCCCAACCAGAGCCATCATGTCCGGCGTTGCAATGCAGCGGTCGAAAGCGATTTCGCCAGCCTGCACCTGCTCCATCAGATCTTCTGCGCCAACAACATCCGCACCGGCAGCCTTGGCTTCTTCAGCCTTGGGGCCACGTGCGAACACGCCAACGCGCAGGGTCTTGCCCGTGCCGTTAGGCAGGGACACAAAACCACGGACCATCTGGTCAGCATGACGCGGATCAATGCCCAGATTCAGGGCAATTTCAACCGTTTCGTCAAACTTTGCAGTTGCATTGTCTTTGACGAGGGAAACAGCTTCGTCCAGACCGTATGCCTTACCGGCAACAACCTTGGCGCGAGCAGCTGCAAGACGCTTGTTCTGAGCCATAATCTTAGCCCTCCACCACATCAAGACCCATGGAGCGGGCAGAACCCACCAGCATGCGTACAGCGCCATCAATGTCGTTTGCGTTCATGTCCTGCTGCTTCTGAGCAGCAATTTCACGCAGCTGATCCATAGTCACCTTACCCACGGAACCACCCTTACCAACTGTCTGGCTACCTTTGGAAATCTTGGCGGCCTTAAGCAGGAAGTAGGTGTTTGGCGGAGTTTTGGTGATGAAGCTGAACGTACGGTCAGCATAGGCAGTGATCACCACGGGAATCGGCATACCAGGTTCAAGGCCCTGGGTCTTGGCATTAAATGCCTTGCAGAATTCCATGATATTCAGACCGCGCTGACCCAGAGCCGGACCAACCGGCGGCGAAGGGTTTGCTTTACCAGCGGGAATCTGAAGCTTGATGTAGCCAACAACTTTTTTGGCCATATCCGGGACTCCTCAAAAATGTACCCGGACCGCGGTTCTTAACGATTCCGGCCTGCACACAAGGCGCTGGCAGAAACCTCCCGCGTTCCGATCAGGAAAGGCGCGCTTACCTGTGCGCAACAGGACTGTCAAGAGGGGAACGCATTTTTGCACCACCGCTCAGGTCCATGCTGGCAGGGTCGCGCACGGTTGTAATGCCGCCTGCAGCCGGAGCCTGACGCAGATTGCTGTATTGCAGCGGTTTGAAAGGCATAAGCACATTTTCGCCCACCGGCAACTGATCACGGGACCACCCGCCACCCAGAGCGCGAATCAGCTCCACGCGGGCGTCAATGGCACGCGTGGAGGTCTGCACCAGAGCAATGCGGGCATTCAGGGCCGCAACCTGCGCCACCACAACGTCCAGGTAATTGGTCAGCCCACCCGTATAAAGCACCATGGTCATGCCCTGAGTGCGCACTGCGGCATCCACAGCGCTGGACTGCTGCCCCACCTGCACCTTGAGCCTGTTGACCCGTGTCAGCCCATCCTCGACCTCCTTGAAGGCATCCAGCACCGTGCTGCGATACAGGTCTTCCTTCTCACGGTACTGCGACCAGCTGCGCTGCAGGTCCGCGCGCCGCAAACCACCCTGAAAAAGCGGAAGAAGTGCTTGCGCGCCAAACTGGTACATGGAGTTGGAAAGCGATGCGAGGTCAAACCCGTTATCCATAAACCCGGTCGTGGCGTTAAAGGTCACATGCGGATAAAACGCAGCACGGGATACGCCTATGGCGCGGTTGGCCTGCGCCATGCGTCGTTCTGCCGCAGCAATATCGGGCCGCCTTTCCAGCAGGGTGGATGGCAGGGCAACCGGCAATGGACCCTGTGCAAAAGCCAAGCTATTCACCGGTGCAATATGGAAGGTAGCCGGTGCCTGATTGACCAGCACGGCAATGGCATGCTCCATCACGTCACGCTGGGTGCGGATTTCGGTCTCCTGCGCCTGCGTGGCATAAAGCTGCGCCTCTGCGCGGGAGACATCCATACCCGGCGCAATCGCCCCGGCCAGACGCATGTTGGTAATCTGCACCGCCGTTTTATAGTAACGGATGGAATCCCGATAAACCGTATCCTGCACATCCAGCCCGCGCAGCACAACGTAATCACTGGCAAGCTCAGCCTGCAAACTCAGCCTTGCTGCTGCATAATCCGCCGCACGTTCCTGCACGTTCTGCTTTGCCATGCGCGTCTTGTTGCGGATGGCGGACCAGAAATCCGGCTCCCACGTAGCAGAACCCGAATACTGCTCGGAGGACATGTACATAGGCCCGGTAGAGCCTGCTCCACGCCATAACCGGTGGTCCGACCCCTTGTATTTTGCTCCTCCCGCCATACCACCAATTTGCGGGTAAAGTCTGGATTTGGCTTCCATGGCCAGATCCCGCGCCTGAAGAAAAGCCTCGGCCTGCGCCTGAAGATCGGGGTTAAGGCGCATGGCCTGCGCCTCCAGATCATTCAGTACGGGGTCTCCCAGCACTGTCCACCAGTTGGGGTTGAGCGCTGTATCCACTCCACCAGCAGGCTGCATGACACCACCCCCCTGCCAGTTATCAGGATAGGCAAAAGTGGCTGGCCTGTAACGTGGCGCCATGTCACACCCCGCCAGCACAGACAGAATACAGCTCCCCAACATGAAGCGGGCGGCAAAAACCCGGCCACCTTGCGCCCTGCCCTTCATGGACGCCCCCCGGCTTCCGGCATGGGCCGGTTATCTTCGGGCATGGCGCGGGTATCACCCCGGCTTGTGTTCGCAGCTTTTTCCGGAGGTACGGAAGGCATATTGTAACCGGGGGTGCCTTTAACAATCCGCACCAACTGTCCATCCAGCAGCCCAGCAGAAGGGTTGTTGATCACCCTGTCGGTTTTTTTAACTCCGCGCTGTATCTCCACTGTTGTCCCCAGATCACGCCCAAGAGCTACATTGACCAGATGCACATGGTTACTGTCATCTACCAGAGCGACCTGCGTTCCTTCCTGCCGGAACACTATGGCCCCTTCGGGCAGAATAAGCTGGTTAGGGTCAGCCGGGGCACGAAAAGTCGCTGTGGCATAGGAGTTCGGCCACAGTTCACCACTCTTGTTGTCCAGCACCAGTTCGGTCGTAACCGTGCGGGTATTGGGGTTAAAGGCGCTTGCTGTCGCCAGGTAACGGGCCTTGAACGTACGCTCCGGATATTGCGGCACAATCAGGTCTGCCTGCAGACGAGGAGAGATAATATCCGCATAATCCTGCGGTACGGCCACAAACACGCGCATGGCGTGCACATCCGCAACGCTGAACAGCTCCGTGGCATTCCCGCGGGAATCCACATCTCCCCGCCCGGCGTTAACGTAATCCCCCACATCGGCCATACGCGATGTAACGATGCCATCAAACGGGGCCACGATTTTTTTAAACGCCTCAAGAGCGGCGTAACGCTCCACATCATGCTGGGCGGCTTCAACCTGCGCCTTCTGGGCCTCGGCATTGGCGGCCTGTACGTCCACCTCCTGCTGGGAGACTGCCTGCGTACCCTGCAACGCCTTCCAGCGCCGCGCGGTAATCTGGGCCAGCTTGTAGCGGGCCAGTGCCACGTTATAATTGGCCTGAGCGGCGGCGTATTGGGCATCCAGACCAGGTGTGTCAATTTCGGCCAGCACATCTCCCGCTTTTACGCGCGCGCCAAAATCCTTGTACCACATTTTTACGTAGCCCGAGACCTGTGCGTAAATCGGAGCCTGGTACCATGCTGCAATATTGGCAGGCAGCGAGAGCTCACGCTCATCGGGGGCCTGCTGCGGGTAAATGACCTGCACAACTGGCACCGCATCATGCGCTGTTTCCTGCGCCAGCTGCATATAGGCCGAATGTCTTTGCACAAGGCCCGCAATGATGAGGAAGCCTGCCACGCCAGCGACAATAGCAAACCCCATTTTTCTTTTACGGGCAGATGCCACGGCCTTAACCTTGGCGTCCACGCCACCCGTATTGTCATGTTCCGGGGTCATACGCCAGCTTCCTCTTCTTTTGTCGTCGGCACTTCTTTTTTGTTGTGCAACATTGCAAATACGCAGGGAACAAACAGCAAGGTCGCCACCGTCGCCACCAGAAGCCCCCCCATGACCGCCTTGCCCAAAGGCGCATTCTGCGAATTGCTCAAAGACATGGGCAGCATGCCAATAATCATGGCCGATGCCGTCATCATAACCGGGCGGATACGCTCGAACCCCGCCTCAAGTGCGGCCAGAATGGCATCTCCATGCTCATCAAGCCGTTCGCGCGCAAACGCCACAACCAGAATGGCATTGGCCGTGGCCGTACCCATGCACATGATCGCACCTGTAAGTGCCGGAACCGACAGGGTTGTATGCGTGAGGAACAGGCTCCACGAAATACCTGCCAGTGCACCGGGCAACGCCGTAATGATAATGAACGGGTCCAGCCAGGACTGAAAGTTGACCACGATCAGCAGGTAAACAAGCAGGACGGACATAGCCAGCCCGGCCAGCAACTGCACATACGCGCTGTTCATGGTAACAGCTTGCCCGCGCACGGTCAGCGATGCGCCACGCGGCAGGTCGGGCCTGAGTTCATCCACAATCCGCACCACCTCGCGCGAGACGGTACCCAGATCGATCCCCTCGTTGGAGGCGTAGATATCGAACACGGGCATGATGTTGTAGTGTGCGACCTCGGCCGGGCTTCCGACCTGCTCAATCTGGCTCAGCCCGCCCAGAATCTGCGGGCTCTGTCCGCTGGGATTACCGTCCCCCTTATCAATCGGGGTGATCTCCAGATCATTCATGGTCTGGAGGAAGGAAGCCGGGGTCTGGATGTCAATCAGGTGCGAAACCCCGGTCTTGGTATCCAGCCAGTAAACCTGCCCGACCTGCGAACTGCCCGAAAGGGAGACCAGCACGTTGTCGGCCACGTCCGCTTCGCGGATACCCGTGCCTAGCGCATACATACGGCGCGCATTAACACGCAGGGTTGGCGTGGTCATGGGTTCCTGCACCGAAATATCGGTCAGGCCGGTCACATGTCGCAGCCGCTCTGCAATGCGGTTGGCAAAGCGGAAGTTGGCAGGCAGATCACGCCCGACCACCTGCACATCAATCGGGGATGGCAGGCCAAAGTTCAGGATCTTGGCTGTCAGGTCCCCCGGCAGGAAGGAGAACTGGGTGCCGGGGAATTTTTCGTTCAGGCTACGTCGCAGCAGGCGACGATATTCCGCCACCGGAGCGGCTTCGTCCTTAAGTGAAATGGTAATGTCACAATCCTGCGTACCCACGGTTGGCGTTGGAATATAGGCCATGTTGAGTGCGCTGAACGCCAGACCGCAGTTATTGACGATCCCTTCCACCTGCCCGGGCAGCGTGCGTTCGACCTCCTGATCCACCAGTTGGGAAATCTTGCCGGATTCCTCCAGCCGCGTGCCAATGGGTGCGCGCATATGCAGGGCAATGACATCCGAATTAACCTCGGGGAAAAAGTTCTGCCCTACAAAAAACAGCAGTCCCAGAGACCCGAACGAGCACAGCACGAATACCGGAATAAACGTACCCCGCACCTCGATCAGATACGTGAGCAGGCTATGGTAGCGGTGGCGGAAGGCCTCGAACCCGCGCTCAAAGGCCCGCTGGAACCGGCCAAAAACCGTTTTGGGTTCCTGCGGACCATGCGCATGGGCAGCCACCTGCGCGGCCAGCATGTATTTGGCCATCGTCGGCACCAGTGTGCGCGAGAGAATGAACGATGCCAGCATGGCAAAAATAATGGCTTCAGCCATAGGCATGAACAGCCAGCCAGCCACACCCGTAAGCTGGAACAGCGGCATCCACACAATGCAGATACACAATGTGGAAACAAAGGTTGGAATAACGATCTGGTTGGCCGCATCCACAATGGCGGTTTCCAGATCCTTTTCCATTTCCAGATGCGCATCAATGTTTTCGATCATGACCGTGGCGTCATCCACCAGAATACCAACAGCCAGCGCCAGCCCGCCAAGGGTCATGACATTGATGGTCTGCCCAGCCCAGCCCAGCCCGATAATCGAGCACAGCATGGCCAAGGGAATAGAGGTGGCAATAATAACCGTGGACCGCCATGACCCAAGGAACAGCAGGACCACAAGCCCGGTCAGGAAGGCGGCGGTGATCATTTCGCGCACCACGTCCTGCACGGATTCCTTGACAAAGGTCGAGGCGTCATTGAGCACGCGAATGCTCACGCCGGGCGGGAGGGTCTGCACAATACCGGGCAGCAGTTTTTTAATACCTGCCACCACATCCAGAGTTGAGGCATCCCCACTCTTCATGACCACGATCAGAACGCCCTGCTGGCCCTTGACCAGCACAAGGTTGGTCTGGGGCGGACCTCCCTGATGCACCCATGCCACATCGCGCAGACGGACCACCGCATGCCCGACCTGCTTGATGGGAATATCGTTCAGTTCATCCAGCTCCCGTGGAGCGGCGTTAGTCTGCACCATCCAGTCAAACGGGCCGATGCGCTGGTCCCCTGCTGGCAGCACAATGTTCTGGCTGTTCAATGCGCGGGAGACATCTACTGGGGAAAGACTGTGCGCCAGCAGCTTGACCGGGTCCAGATCGACCATGACGTTACCCGGCTTGCCCCCATACGGGTTGGGAATGGCCGCCCCCGCAACAGACACCAGCGCAGGCCGGATCAGGTTGGAGGACATGTCATAAATCTGGGATGCCGTCATGGACGTGGACGCGACCTGCAACGTAATAACCGGTACGGAGGAGGCGTCATAGGCCAGAACAAGTGGCGGCGTGGAACCGGTTGGCATCTGCTTGATCACGGTCTGGGAGACGGAGGTGATCTGGGTTTGCGCAACGGACGTGTTTGTACCGGGCTGGAAAAAGATTTTAACAATCCCGCGCCCGTAATAGGACTGGCTTTCAATGTGTTCGATATTATTCACGGTCGCGGTAAGTGCACGCTCGTAATAATAGATCATGCGGCCCGACATATCCTCGGGCATAAGCCCCGTATATTGCCAGACGACAGCCACAACAGGGATGCGGATGCTTGGAAAAACGTCTGTCGGGGTTGAAAAAATACCCTTAATTCCAAAAACAAGAATCAGGATGGACAGCACAACAAAAGTGTACGGTTTTTTGAGTGCTATAAGAACAATCTGGTTCATTCACCTGACCTCTGGCTGAAAAAAGGTCCGGTCATCATTCTGGAAATGGTCATCATTTTACCAGTAGATACCCGCACATCCCTCTCCCGCTTGTGACATTATCTTTACAAATCATTGCCCTAACCCAGTACCGGGACCGGAAAAGCAATACTGAAGCATGTACCCCTGCCATCGGGGCCGCTCTCTATCTGAACGCTTGCGTCATGCAGATGCGCAATGGCGCAAACAAGGCTCAGACCCAGACCGCTGCCTGGCACATGCCGACTCTTGTCCGAGCGATAGAAGCGGGACAGCACATTCTGTCTTTCCTCAGGGGCAATGCCCGTGCCTGTATCGGTCACGATCAACAGGACCGCGTCATCTTTTTGTTGCACATCCAGTACGATATGACCGCCTTCAGGAGTGAATTTGATAGCATTATCAACCAGATTAGCGAGCAGTTCGATCAGAAGATGCCGATCCCCCCATACCGGCCCTTCGGCTGCGGAAGGCAGAGCCTCCAGTTTTTTATCTTCCATTTCGGCAATGGGTTCGTAAAGGTCGAACACATCATCCATCAACTCACGCAGCTTCACCTGCGCAAAACCAGCCATGCGGCGGCTGTTCTCTATCTCGGCAATCCTGAGCAGGGCGGTAATGATGCCAAGACACTGGTCGAGGTCATCCACAGCCCGGCCTATGGCGGCCTCCAGCTGCTCCGGGTTGCGCTCACCCGACTGGGCGCGCTCAAGCTTTGCCCGCACGCGGGAGAGTGGGGTACGCAGGTCATGGGCAATATCATTTCCCACCGCGCGCATGCCGTCCATCAGATGTTCCAGCCGGTCGAGCATGCGGTTCACACTCCCCGCCAGCCGTTCCAGATCATCCCGCTCACGGTTGGCGGGCAAGCGTTCATGAATATCGCCCGCCATAATCCGGTCTATGGCCTCATGCATTTCCTTCACACGGGAGAGGGCGCGATGGCTGAGCGCCACCCCAAGGAACAGCGCGAACAAAAACGTGGGAACCGCCGCCACCAGCATGGCATGACGGAGCATGAACTTCTGCTCCGCCAGCATATGAAAACTGCGCCCCAGCACCAGAATGGTATGATCTGGCAAGGTGACCGCCAGCAGACGCAGGGGATAGGGAGCCCCTTCCTCGGGATAAATTTCGATATTATGCGGCTTGCCATCCGCCTTGAGCCCACGGGGCCATGTATGCAGATCGCCCGCGATCAGGGCATGCCCGGCATCAAACAATCCGGCACTGTTGATGATCAGGCGCAGGTCATCCGTTGCGCGGCGGCGGATAACATATTCCAGATGTTCGGGTGACATCTGGGCCAGCAGTTCCGCCTCCCCCTGTAGCAGTTCCGTGGAGCGGCGGGATTCCACTGCCTCCATCTGGGCGTAAACCAGCCCGAACTGCATGAGCATGACGCCAGCCATGGCAGCCAGCGCCATAAGAGTGATCCGGAACGTGGCGGTCCGAAAAACCTCAGTCAGAAACACGCAACTGGAACCCCGTGCCACGAATACTCTGGATAAGCGGTTCCTCGCCCGGGGCATCAACCTTCCGGCGCAGCTTGCCTATATGCACATCAACCAGATTGGTGCGTGGGATAAAACGGTACTGCCAGACATCCTCAAGCAGCATGGAGCGTGTCAGCACCTGTCCGGGTCGGCGCATAAGGTATTCGAGCAGCCGGAATTCACGGGGGAGCAGATCAATCTCGCGACCATCCCGCCAGACACGGCGTTCGATCAGATCCATTTCCAGCGGCCCTGTACGCAACTTGGTGTTACGCGTATCGTCAGGTCGCCGGAGCAGGGCCTCAATCCGCGCGACCAGTTCCTCCATGGCAAAAGGCTTGGTCAGGTAATCATCCCCTCCGGCCTTAAGACCCATGACCCTGTCATCCACGGCCGACAGGGCGGACAGGACCAGCACAGGCACGCGAATCCCCTGCTGTCGCATGGCTTCTATAACAGACAGACCATCACACCCGGGCAAAAGCCGGTCCACCACCATCACGTCAGCTTCGCCTTTTACGGCTGCATCCAGCCCGGCATTGCCTGTTTCCTCATGATGGACGTTAAAACCGCGCCCGGTGAGTTCCCCCACAATTTCCTCGGCAATCCTGCCGTCATCCTCGATAAGGAGAACTGTCCGCCCTTCCAGAAAAGGCGGTAGCGTATCATCTTCAGACATACCTGCCCTCTTGCTCGTGTTCTACCCTGTTGCAGTGCTACCCTTCATATGGCCACTAAATTCGATTTCAGACTCTTCGCCTTCGTCCTCACTCGCAACCGGGTTATCCAGTTCCTTCAGCTTGCGGGTAACTACTCTGTTGCGCCGTCTGGCCTCTTCAATTGAGAAGGACATAGCCTGCGCATTCCGCGCCAGCTTGTCCAGCACTCCATCCATTTTCAGCATTTCCTGCCGGGTTGCACCCAGCAGGCGGGCAATGCTTTCCGTCCGTTCTTCCAGGGCCAGGGTCACGTAACCCAGATGAATGGTGCGCAACATGGCGGGCATAAGGGCTGGCCCCATGATCATAACCCGGTACTGACGCCCGACATCATCTATCAAACCCGGAATGCGGGCCACTTCTGTGTAGAGCCCATCGGTTGGCAGATAAAGCACGGCGAATTCAACAGTTGCGGGGGGCTGAATATACTTGGTGGCAATTTTACGGGCTTCCACCCGCACGGTATTCTCCAAGGACTTGCGGGCGGCCTTTTCCCCCGCCCCATCGCCCTCTTCCGCCGCGTTGAGCAGTTTTTCGTACGCTTCAGTCGGGAACTTGCTGTCCACCGGCATAAGGGGCGGGGTCTGGGTCTTGACTGGCATGCGAATGGCAAATTCCACCACATCATTCCCCGACCCCAGCCGCACATTGCTCTCATACGTGCCCGGTGGCAGCACATCGTCCAGAATGGCGCGCAACTGGGCTTCTCCCCAGCCACCACGGGTTTTGACATTACTGAACAGCCGCTTGAGGTCACTGATCTGCGCAGTCATGGCGCGAACTTCGCCCATGGCCTTCTGCATGGCGGCAAACTGTTCGAGCACACGCTGGAACGATGTGTGCATCTGCCGTTCCACCGCCTCGTGCAGTTGCTCGGTCACTGCATGGCGGATTGTGGCCAGCTGCTGGGCAGAAGCTTCCGCCATGGTGCGCAGGGCTTCGGCCTGTGCGGCCCGTGCCTCCGCCTGCTCCCGCCCCAGACTGCCAGAAAGGTTACCAAGCTGCTCGGCCAGTTCGGTACGCATGCGTTCCAGCCGCTCCCCAAAAGCCCGTTCCATTTCGGTCATGGCGGTTCTTTGCGAAGATGACTCCGCACGGGCGGCGGCGGCCTCGCGCTCCATTATAACGTAAAGTCGCGCCAGCAGATCGCTATCCGCACTTTTTGCTGGTGCTTTGCGCAACACAAAAGCCAGCACTCCCCCCAGCAAAAGAGCCGTGACCGCCACACAGACAAGAACAATTACAGAACTCATACCCTGTTTTGTCCGATGTCTGCTCCAAGAGCAAGCTCCTTTGCTCACTGTTCTGGAACAAAAAACACACCTGCCAGGCAACACCTCTCATGCCGAAGACGTAATGACAGACGTGACGGGGTAATGATACCATTCCCGCCCACGGTGCCTTGTTCACCAACACAACAAAAAATCCAGGAATGGAGAACCCAGCTTGAACACGGCACAACGCATTCGGGGTATTCTGGCAGGATCAGCCGGGAGCCTGCTCGAATATTTTGACTGGTATGTTTATTCTTCCTTCACCATCTACTTTGCCCATGCTTTTTTTCCACATGGCAACCCAACAGCCGAACTGCTTAATGCGGCAGCCGTATTTGCCGTTGGCTTTTTTATGCGCCCCATTGGCGGGTGGCTGCTGGGCATGGCGGCAGACCGGTACGGGCGGCGCAGGGCGCTAACCTTTTCTGTTCTGGCCATGTGTTGTGGGTCTCTGGCCATAGCCCTGTGCCCCACATACGAGCAGATCGGGGTTGTAGCCCCGCTTGTTCTGGTACTGGCACGACTGGTACAGGGGCTAAGCCTTGGTGGGGAATACGGCGCGTCAGCCACCTATCTGGCTGAAGTTTCCACCCCGCAGCACCGGGGATTCTGGTCGGGATTTTTGTATGTCACGCTGGTGATGGGGCAACTGCTGGCCCTGTGCGTGCTGCTGCTCATGCAATACGTGTTTTTAACACCACAGCAGATTGCAAGCTGGGGCTGGCGCATTCCCTTCCTGATCGGGGCATTGGGGGCCGTTCTGGTGTTCTGGCTCCGCCGCCAGATGGTGGAGAGCGAAAGCTTTGAAAACACAGATAACAGGCAGGCCAAAGGGGGCATACGCGTTATGCTGGCCCATTGGCCATCCGTGTTGCGGGTCTGCGGGCTGACCCTTGGCGGAACAGTCGCTTTTTACACCTACACCATTTACATGCAGAAATATCTTGCCAATTCCCTTGGTTTTTCCAAGGAAACAGCCACTCTTATTTCTGCTGCCAGCCTGTTCGTGTTTGCCGCCATGCAGCCTGCGTTTGGCGCGGTATCTGACCGGATCGGACGCAAGCCCCTGCTCCTGTTTTTTGGCATCGGAGCAAGCCTTGGCACCGTACCGCTGCTAAATGCCCTCTCCCACGCCACATCGGGCTGGGTTGCATTCGGGTTGATTGTTGCTGCCCTGTTTATGGCCTCGGGGTACACCTCCATCAACGCCATTGTTAAAGCCGAGCTTTTCCCCACCCGCGTGCGCGCATTGGGGGTGGCGCTGCCTTATGCGCTTACCGTGTCCATTTTTGGCGGCACAACCGAGTATATTGCCCTGTGGTGCAAGCATGTTGGCCATGAAGGCTGGTTTGCCTGGTATGTTTCCGCCTGTGCGCTGGTCACCCTTGCAACCGCATCAACCTTAAAAAAAAACAGCACGATAACGGAAAACACGCCCTGACCCTACACCTGCATTATTCAACAAAAGGACAGGGAACAGCCTTCAATTTGCCACAAGCATATTGATATTTAAGGGAGAATAAAAATACGGAGCAGCCTGACATCCTGCTCCATGGAGGCACGTTTGATGCGCCGCATAACACAATTTCTGATGGCCATACCCGTTGTTGCGGGCCTTGGTCTGGCAGCACTGCCTGGCGCGCAGGCCCAGCCCGGACGCTGGGGTGGTGGTGGCCCGGGCTGGGGTGGTCCCGGCTGGGGTGGCCGGGGCGGACCGGGATGGGAGTACCATCACCATCACCATGGCGATGGCTGCGCAATTGCTGGCGCACTCATTGGTGGTCTGGCAGTTGGAGCCCTTGCCGGTGCCGCCATGAGCGATGGCCCGCGCGGCTATGCCTATGGTTACAGCTATGCTCCGCCGCCGCCGCCGCCGCCGCCTCCACCACCCGTCTATATGGTGCCCGTAGCGCCTATGGGACCACCTCCGGGGTATTACTACGCCGCTCCCGGTGGCTATTACCCCGGCTGGTAAAGCCCTGCCTTTCCGGGTAGTTACGGCAGACCTGCTCAAAAAAAAGCGGCAGGCACCGCTCAGGCAGCATCACCCAGTGCCTGCGCCTGAGCGAGTACCGCGTCCACATGACCGCTGACTTTTACCTTGGGCCAGATAGAGGCAATATTGCCTCTGGCATCGATCAGGAATGTTGCGCGCTCTATGCCCATATAAATCCGGCCATACATGGATTTCTCCACCCACACGCCGTAAGCCTCGGTGACATGCCCGGCCTCATCCGATGCCAGAGGAAAGGTCAGGTTGTATTTGGCTGCGAATGCTTCCAGCTTTTTAACCGGATCGCGTGAGACACCAATAACGCTCAGACCGGCCTGTTCAAAAGCCTGCAAGGCTTCGTTAAATCCGCAGGCTTCCTTGGTGCAGCCGGGCGTATCTGCCTTGGGGTAAAAATACAGTACAAATGGCTTGCCCTTAAGCGCCGCACTATCCACCGTGCGCCCACCAGTTGCCGCCATGCTGAACGCCGGAGCTTTATCCCCGACCCTGAGCGCCTGATTTTTTTCCATAACCGTAAACTCCTTTCATCATGTGTTCCGGGGTAGCCCGCTCTTAGTTCTCTGGCCGCTCGGCTGGCGCCATAGGAGAAACAGGACCAACCAGCCGTTCAAAACAGGCCCGCACATCGCGCGCCAGCAGGTTGCTCCGCTCCATCAGTTCGGGCAAGGTCCGGGCCTTCATGTTCCTGAGCAGGATATTCAGGGCTGCGGGGGCCATATCCGTTTCCAGCTCCCGTGGCGGAACGGGGCCACATAGCAAACGCAGCAGAGCCTGCAAACGCCGCCAGAAAAAATCAGCCTGCCTGAGCAGTCTTGCGTCTGCCGTACCCAGCACCCCGCACCGTTCAAGCCGCCCAAGCGCCAGCCGGGTAGATGGACTGCGGGCCATGGGATTGGCGGCAACAAGCTGAAAAATCTGCGCAATAAACTCCACTTCCATAAGCCCTCCTGCCCGCCGCTTGATATCCCATATGGAACTGGCAGGCAGGTCGCGGGCCAGACGTTCACGCATGGTGCGGGCATCATCCAGCAAAGTGGCGCGTCTGGGGGGCATGGAGCGAATACTCCCATCCAGCACCCGCTCCAGGTCCTGCGTAAGCGCGCGCCGCAGGGCCTGCGGAGCCGCCACAATGCGCGCGCGCGTAAGGGCCATACATTCCCACGTCCATGCGGCTTCCGTATGGTAACGCAAAAACGCCGTGCGCGGGACAGCAACCGGCCCCGCAGCTCCGGATGGGCGCAGGCGCATATCTACCGCATACAGCGGGCCTTCCGGCCCCGGTGCGGTCAATGCAGCAATAAAGGCGTGGGCAAGGCGGGTGTAATACTGCCCCACGGCAACGCTACGAGGGCGTGAGAAGGCTGCTCCCTGCCCGGCGTTACGGCTTTTGGCAGAAATCTGGCTGGCCTGAATATCCTCCGGGTGGTCAAACACCATCAGCAGGTCAAGGTCGGAGCCGGGCATCATCTCGCGCGAGCCAGCCTTGCCCATGGCAATCACTGCCATGCCTCCACTTGGCACACGACCATAGCGGCGCACATGGTCACGCTCCACGGCCTGCTTGATCACGGTCATGATTGTATCAGCCAGCAAGGTGCGCTCGCGCTCGGCGTCATCCTCGCTCATCCGCCCTTCCAGCAGTGCAACAGACAGGCGGAACTCCTCGCCGCGAAGCAACGGGCGCAGGGTGGTCAGCAGTTCCTCCACATCAGCCACTTCCCCGGCCAGCGTCTTCAGACGGGCCACCACATTACGCCCTTCCTCCGGCTCGGGGGCCAGCAGCCCTTCCAGCGCGGAGGGTTTGTCCGCCAGATGATCGGCCAGAAAAGCCGAAGCATCAAAAATGCTGGCAATACGGTCAATCAGTTCAGGGTTACGCTCAAAGAGCGAGAGCAGTTGCACCCCTGCATGCTGGCGTGCCAGCAGGGCATCAAACCTGCGCAGGCAGGCCAGCGGGTTACCACGCTGGCCAAAATTGTTCAGCAGGGCGGGGAGTAACGCACGCAACAGGGCATGTGCCCGTTCCGAGCGCAGGGCACGCAGGCCGTTGCCACTCCACCGACCCAGAACCTGCGCCGCCTCCACCAGCTGGGCTTGAGGAAAACCATATTTTTCCAGCAGTTCGGCCACCTGCCCCTCTTCGGGGCCGGGCATGAGCACACTGCCTGCCTCCATACCGTTCTGCGCGGGCTGGATAATAAAGTGTCGCTCAAAAATCCGCCGTGCCTCACGCATACGCGGAAGCATATCCAGCGCCAGAGCCTCCCCATCGGGATAGTTCATGAAGATGGCGAAGGCATCAAACCCTTCCACCGTCTCGGGCAGGCTGTGGGTCTGGTGGTCGGCACGCATTTGCAGGCGGTGTTCGGCATCGCGCAAAAAGCGGTAGGTCCGGGCCAGCACCTCTGCTTCGGTCCGGGGCAGCCTGCCCGAGCCCACCAGTTTTTTGAGCGCGCCAAAGGTTGTTTTATCCCGCAGTCCGGGCTCACGCCCGCCCCAGACCAGTTGCATGGCCTGCGCAATAAATTCAATTTCGCGTATGCCGCCCTGCCCCAGCTTGAGGTTATGGCCCAAAAGCCACGCCCGGCTGGCAGCGGGGTCCGCCAGAACAGAATCGGGAAGCTGCGCCATATCCGTCCGCCCCGCCTTGCGGTAGCGGTCTATGCGGGCCTTCATGTCATGGATGTCATCGATCAGGGCGAAGTCGAGGTGCCTGCGCCAGATAAATGGCCTGATAGCCGCCAGAAAACGCCGCCCCAGCGTGAGGTCCCCCGCCACTGCGCGCGCCTTGATCATGGCGGCGCGCTCCCATGTCTGGCCCAGACTCTCATAATACAGCGTGGCAGCCTGCACGGTAACAGCTGGCGGTGTAGAGGATGGGTCTGGCCTGAGCCGCAAATCGGTACGAAAAACGTAGCCATTCGCATCGCGCGCTTCCATCAGACTAACAAGATCGCTAGTCATACGCACAAATACACGTCGCACCGCGTCTGACTGAGAATACGTTGTGGGGTCGTACAACACTATCAGATCGATGTCGGATGAAAAATTCAGTTCACGCGCGCCCAGCTTGCCCATGGCCAGCACAACCAGCCCACAACCCGAAGTGGGGTTTTCGGGATCTGGCAGATCAAGCTGCCCGGCCTGACTGGCGTGCCACAGCATATGTTTGAGCGCAATTTCCAGCGCGGTTTCAGCCAGCCGGCTGAGGGTGTGCGTCACTTCTTCCAGCGACCAGGCACCACCAAGGTCTGCAATGGCGCAAATAAAAGCTATACGCTTTTTGGCATGACGAAGGAACGCCGCGACATACTCTCGCCCCGATGTGGCGTCAAACTGTGCGCATGTCGCAAATGCATCGAGCACACAGCTATCCGGCCCCTTATCCAACAGAGCCGCAAAGGCTTGAATATCCTCCCGTGCCAGATCGGACAGGTATGGGCTGTTCCCGCCAAGGCACAACATCAATTCACGCGCACCGGGCAGCGCCATGACCGATGCCGCAACACCGTTCCGACTGGCCAGTTCCAGCATATCCTCAACAAACACTGTGGCCCTGTGCCTGTCCGCCGGGGCGGGCCAGTCTGCATCCGGCCAGGTCCGCGGGCCTTGCCTGCGGGTCTGTCTTACGTCACGGAAGAGAGAATGATCTGCCTGCGTCATGATATGGCCCGTACTGTGAACCATAAAGGCTTGCTGCGTTGACTCCAAACGGTCAAGATACCTCCTCCCCCTCAGGAACAAAAATTCCGCGAGCGCTGGCTATTGGTGCGTGCGTTCTGATGGCCGTCCCTTTTGTGGGGCTGGGTATGTTGCTGGGCGTCATGGCGTTTGGCCCACTTGATATTACCCCTGTGGTGCGGCCTTTCCTGCCCATCACGATTATCAAGGGTGAACGCGCCCACCCGCCAGCAGTCAGCCTGCGGCTTGGCCATGCCGAACTCCGCTGGAACAGCCTGCGTGATGGCATGGGTGCGCCCATCACAGTTGTACTTGAAGACCTGCAATTTATTGCGCCAGGCAACACCCACCCCAACACCGTACGCGAAGCAGACGTAACGCTCGACCCGCTGGCCCTGCTGCACGGCAGCATAAAACTGCGCACCATCAACATCAAAGGGCTACGCCTTGCCCTGCGCCGCTCCCATAATGGCAGCGTGGAATTTGATTTTGACCTGCCCTCCACCCCCTCTACCCACCAGAACAACATACTGGAAACCTACGGGCTGGAACACGCGCGCATCGAAGATGCCACCATCAGCATGGATGACCAGTTGACCGGCACACACTGGCTGGCCTCCGATATTGGTGTGGACCTGCGCCTGCACACAATAGGGCGGGCCACGGGAGTGACCGGGTCTGCCCGGCTCGGCATAGCGCCCCAGAACGACCCCAATACCAGACTGATCCTGACCGCATACGGCGCACCAGCCGACAATGGCAGGCAGATTGTCTGGCACCTGAGCACCAATACGCTCAACCCCGCCAGCTTTGCCCCCCTGCACCCCGAGCTGACCAGAATAGACCTACCCATAAGCGTGACTGCGGATACGTATTTTACATCTGCGGCAAAAACGCCATGGATGGTGCCCAATGCGCTGAAACTGACAGCCTCCATGGGCACGGGGCATGTGGAAGCAGGCGGCACACATTATGAGGTGGACCACGGTACAGCGGACGTGTTCGTACTGCTCAACCAGAGCAGGGCACAGTCCGTACCGGCCCAGATTATCCTTCCCTCCGTGCATCTGCTGTTGCGTAACCCCAGTGCGCCTGATGATGCGGCACGCGCGCTAAGTGTAAACCTGAGTGGCTTCCTGAACACATCGGACCTTATGCAGCCCAAAGGCATAGAGGCCAGACTAAGTGCGACCATTCCCCATGTCTCGTTTGAAGACCTGACTTATTACTGGCCCAGCCTCGCTGCCAAGGGTGGCAAAAAATGGGTGACCGAGAACATCACCACCGGCACGGCCACCAACCTTGTCACCATAGCCGAACTGGGCAGCAGCCACGGCTGGAGCGAATTAACGCTGACCGGCATACAAGGCGGAATTGACGCAACGGGCCTGACCATTCACTGGCTGCGCCCCATTACGCCCCTGCAGGGGCTGGATGCCCGGCTGGACATCGTCAGCCCGGACAAGCTGAGCATTCACTTCGACCACGGCTACCAGCTTGTGGACCGGACAGGCAAAAACGTCGACCAGACCGGCACAGGCCGGATTGAGGCCGGGCCGGGCAGCATGGATATTGTGGGCCTGACCCAAAAAGATCAGACCGGCATTATAGAAACCGACCTGCGCGGGTCTTTGCAGGACGTCATTGCCCTGCTGGCCGAGCCCCGGCTGCGCCTGCTCTCGCGCCATCCGCTCGACCTGACCCGTCCGCGTGGTACCGCCGCCCTGCATCTGGGCTTAAGCCTGCCGCTGATCAGCCGCGTTACCATTAACGACATGACCATCCAGAGCCATGCGGATGTCACGCATGCCTCCATTGGCAATGTTGTTGCCGGGCGTGATGTGACCAATGCCCGCTTTGGGCTGGACGTGACCACAGACGGGCTGGCCCTTGCCGGGCACGGTGTTATTGGCGGCCTGCCTTCCGATCTGACATACAACATGGACTTCCGCTCCCTTCCGCCAGATGCGGTGGCGGAAAAAGCCCATCTGACCTCCCGCATAACGCCTGACACGGCTCTGGCTGCGGGCATTGCCACGGGCGACCACTTTGCGGGCAGCGCAGACCTTGCCGTGGACTACCAGAAACTGGCCAACCATCTAGGCACTGTCGGCCTTGATCTGGACCTTGGTCGCGCGGATATCCGCATTCCCATGTGGCACAAAACAGCCGGGGAGGCAGCGCAGGCCTCCGTCACCCTGAATCTGGACCGGGGTCAGATTACCAATGTGGACCACCTTCAGGCCTCCGGTCCGGATATGAGCGTGCTCGGCAAGGCGCAGCTACGGCCCGGACGCGCACCTGAACTGATTATTTCATCCTTCAGGATCGCGCGTTCCAGCGGTCATGCCCGGCTGGTGCTCCCCCAGAAGCAGTCCGGCAACATGATCCATGTTGGCGTTTATGCAGACACGCTCGACCTTTCCCCGCTCATGAGCCATGATGAGCACGAACAGAGCACGCCCGAAGCAAAAAAACCCGCCAACTACCATGTGCCAGAAGCCGCAACTGGCAAGCTGCATGGCCCCCGCGGCACCGCATGGGCCATTGATCTGACAGCCAACCAGCTCTGGTACAGCAAGAACAGGCAGCCCCTGCGCACCGTACAGGCCTATTTTGAAGATAATGGCCTACGGTTGGAAAAAATGAACTTTACCATGCGCGGGCCTGTGCCTGCCAGCATGACACTGACCCCCACAGGGGCCAACCGCACCCTGCACGCCCATATTCCTGATATGGGAGCGTTTCTGGCAGCCTTTGGCATTCTGCCCGATGTCAAAGGTGGGCAGGCCGTACTGGATGGCACGTTTGATGATGCCGAACCCGCCGCCCCCTTCAGCGGCAAGCTGAACGTTACGCCCTTTACGCTCAAAAAAGCGCCAACCTCCCTTCAGGTCGCGCGCAATATTTCACTCTACGGCTGGCTCAATGCCCAGAACGCCAATGATTTTCTGGTCACGCACTTCAATATGCCTGTTACGTTTGAAGATGGTTTGCTGGAAATCCATGACGCCACAACCGGCAACGGTGCTCTGGGGGCCACACTGGAAGGCAGGGTCAACCTTGACCATAACAGCATAGACCTGCACGGCACCGTGGTCCCCATTTTTGCCGTGAACACCCTGCCGGGCAAACTGCCGGGTATTGGCAAACTGTTCAGCCCGGAAAAAAACGGGGGGCTGCTGGCAGTCACCTTTGGGATCACGGGCAAGCTGGAAGACCCGACCCTGCACATCAACCCCTATTCCATTTTCCTGCCTGGCGCACTGCGCGAAATGTTCTGACCCAGGGCAATGCGCCCCCACACGGTACAGGCCCGTGCGGGGGCGTGACAGTCTGACACCAGACCTCCGCTAGGGCGCATGCCTTTGGGATGGCAGGTCCGATGCCGCATCACGCGAGGCAGACATATCCACCCCATCCCCTGTATTGGGCAGATCTGCGTCACTTTCCCGCAAAAAAACGGGGTCCTGCACCGTTCGGTTGATGGAAAGACGCAGCGCACCGGAATGCACCAGATCACGCAGGGAAGTATCTTCATCCTCCATGCCTGTATCCAGCCCATTACCGCTGACTTCGCCTACCGCATGCAAAACAAGCCCGTTATGGGGGCGCACCTTCTCTTCCAGCCAGTGACGGGTATGGGAGACAACGCTGGACGCATCCGCCGCCATGCAGGGCTGCATGTGGGTCAGGGTAATGGTTTCGGTTGTCACAACCGCCTGTGCCTGAAGCGCGCCCCCGTCGGGTCCGGACCGGCCTGTATCCGCCGTGGCAAACACAGTGCCGGAGGGCACCACAACCAGTGTTTGTGGCTGCTGGGCCGCCTGCGCCGTGATGCAGACCGTGGTTGGCCCATCCACCGCCTGAGCCTGCACGGCGTCATACCTCTGCCCAAAGGCTGCGCATAGCGCACACAGCAATGCTATGCGGCCATAGGTTGCGTTGTACATTCCATCCCTTTCCTGCCCCGTCTCACCAATGGCCACGCATGGTGTGCACTACGGGTGTGCTGGTGCCTCCTGCTGCAAACCGGGGGGGATAACAAACAGGCTATCGGGTTGGGCCACACGCCGCACACTGAGCGCGCGCACCGTGATCTGCCCACCCTGCGCGACCTGAAGCAGCACTCCATCTGCCGTGTAGCAGGCATCTGTTAGGTGACCATCCGTATCTTTCGTGCGCCATAGTGTGCACTGCTCACCCGCCACAACGGAACTCCCCAATCGTGCATAGGAGCCGACCATTGCGGGCTGCCCCGGAGGAGTCAGCTGCTGCGTGCCCGGCACAGGCATGGTACTGTCTTTTTTGCGCCCCAGGTCCACGACACTCAGGGTTCTGTCACGCCATGAGGTGATCATGAACACGGAGGAGTTATCCGGGTCCAGCCGCTGGCGCAGGGTTGCAACCTGCCAGCGCATGCGTTGGCGGGTGCTGACATCCCCCTGCGGGGAAGCAAGTTCGTACTCCACGTCCACATCCACGGAAGGGGTAATGGCCGGAGCTTCCGCTGGCGGGTCACCTGCCGTGGGGGGCTGCACTGCTGCGGGGGCTTCCTGTGCCACGGCAGCCTGCTGCGCATATGCCTGCATGCTGGACATGCCCGCCAAAACCAGCCCGAAAGCCGCAAAAGCAAGGGGAATACGCGACACTATGATGCAACGCACAGCCATTACCGGACTTCTCCCTCAGGGTTGGGGCTGGTTACTGGCAGACCGGTTGCGGGACCAACGCCTGTTGCAGGCGTTTCAGTCTGGGTTGCATCGGAATGGGGGGAATGGGGTGTGACTTCCAAAAAGCCCTGTGGCGGCTCAAAGGCACTGACAGGCACATTCTCGTACGCCACCTTCATGGCGCGCAGGCTTCCATTGAGCCCATCCACATCCACACCATCCTGCCGGAGTATAAACCCGTCATCCGTAACGCAGGCCAACGCCTTGCCCTGAGCAGAAACCGCCTGCCATATGGTGCAGGGCTGGCCTGCCACCACATCGCTCCCGGTTTTGGTGAACTGCATGGACATATCGAGCAGGAATGGATTGCGTATGCCCTCCTGCTGCACAAGCCGGGTATAGATACGGCGGTCGTTGATAATCACCAGCACTTCCTGCGCGGCACGGTTGATGATCACCGCACCACGGCTGGTATCCCCTTCCATGCTGGTCATGTAGTTAATCCGCATCAGCCCGCCATCGCCCGAATACAGCACCTGCACATGACGGCTTGCAACGGGTGTATCCGCTTTAACGCCCGCTTTGATATCCTGCTCGGTCGGACGGGGCTGGAAAACATAGTCGATCACCGCATCGCGCCCCGGTGTCAGGCGTGGGTGATCGGTGGCCTGCTGGGCATGCAGGGGAGAAGTAACAATGGCAGACATGGCCAAAACACCAAAGGCACACAGGCCGGATACACGCAGGCTGCGTTTGCAGGCCGGTAAAAATCTGTCTGTCACCTAAGTCCATCTCCATATTTTTTGCGACCAGCACTTTTTTTGGGCGCGCGGTTACCACAACTGACTTGCAAGTACATGGCTGCGTCACATACTGCGTATTTCCGCTTCCAGCATATCGGGGGCAAGCGTATCGGACCAGCAGGGTTGCATGCATACGGCACGCTCAAGCTGCTGTTTGTAGTCTGCCGCAGGTATTTCCACCCCGCCAAACCGGGCAAGATGCTCTGTGCCGAACTGCGTATCAAGCAGTATAAAACCGTTCAGGCGCATACGGGCGACCAGATGGACAAGAGCGACCTTGGAGGCATCGCTTACCCGGCTGAACATGCTCTCTCCAAAAAACACGCCCCCCAGCGCGACCCCATACAGCCCGCCCACCAGTTCCCCTTCCATGCGACATTCCACACTATGGCCAAAACCCATGGTGTGAAGCGCACAGAACAACTGGTAAATACGGCTGTTGATCCATGTGCTCTCCCGCCCACTGGCGGGGGCCGCACACCCGCGCATGACGGCGGGAAAATCCCGGTCCACGCAGACCTCAAACCGGCCGGACAGAACCGTACGGCGCAAACGCCGGGGGACATGGAAACCCTCCAGCGGCAAAATACCGCGTGGATCAGGGTCATACCAGCTTAGCGCCGGGTCATCCTCCCCTTCTGCCATGGGGAATAACCCGGCCGCATAGGCCCCCAGCATTACTTCGGGGGTCAGACCATCAGGCATGCCGGATATGCTCCATGTTTTTGCACCACCTCCACCCCATGGGCAACCGGCTTGCTCCATACCCGTTATCAGCATCAGGTGTCTTGCGGTATAATGCACCCGTGGCACTCTGTTAGCGTGTGCGCCAGAATAAACACATCCCAGCCCGCCCCACCATGCTGCATCATGGAGATTTTTGTGACATCTCACTCCCCGCGCCTGATCCGCTCCACCCGCCTGCTGGACGCAGTGGAAGAGCGTATCCACCGTGAATTCGATGCCCCTCCCGCGCCAGGACATGCCCTGAGCACCGCTGAACTGCTGACTCTGGCCCATGCCTACCAGCCCTTTGCCGTGCTGGTTACGCATACATCCCCGCTTAAAGGGGCGGATATCGCCGCCCTGCCAGAGAGTGTTAAACTGGTGGCAACGGTAAGCGTCGGGCTGGACCATCTGGATGTTCCCGCTTTGCTGGCGCGCGATATTGCGGTTTCCAACACCCCCGATGTGCTGACCGACTGCAACGCTGATCTGGCGATCATGCTCATTCTGGCCGCCAGCCGCAGGGCTGCCGAATATTACACGCTCATGAAGGCCGGATGGGGGCACGCACTGGGCATGGGGGACATGCTGGGCCTCCGTGTCAGTGGCAAGCGGCTGGGTATTGTGGGCATGGGCCGCATTGGGCAGGCTGTCGCCCGGCGCGCCCGCGGGTTTGACATGTCCATTCTCTACCATAACCGGCGGCGGCTGGACGCGGCGGAGGAAGCAGGCGCAACCTACTTTGACACGCTCGAAGACATGCTGCCCCACTGCGATATTCTCAGCCTGCACATGCCCGGCTCCACAACGGCGCCGCCTCTTATAAACACCCGCACGCTTGGGCTGCTGCCGCGCGGGAGTGTGCTCGTCAACGCCGCACGTGGCTCCCTGATTGATGAAGACGCGCTGATTGCCGCCCTGCGGTCCGGCCAGCTTTTTGCCGCCGGGCTTGATGTCTTCCATAACGAGCCCAACCCGAACCCGGCCCTGCTGGCCCTGCCCAACCTGTTCATGACCCCCCATGCAGGCAGCGCCACGGTAGAAACCCGGACCGCCATGGGCATGCTCGCCCTTGATAATGTCCGCGCCATGGTGGAAGGCAAACCCCTGCCTTCTGGTGTCAGTGCATGAAACGGGTGCATAAAACAGCACGATACGAAGGAACAACCCCATGACCATGCGCGTCTTCTGCGTTCTTGCTACCGGCATCTGTGCCGTGCTCTGGTACCCGGCTTTTCATTATCAGGGCACGCTACAGGTTCTGGGGATCAGCTTTCTGGGCATGGCCGTGATTGCGACCTTTATAGAACGCTCCGGACCTTCTGCTCCGGTTAAAAAATAACCCAATAAAAAAGCAGGCCCGCGTGATGCGGTCCTGCTTTTTTCTCTACCTGAGGTCTGGCTTCAGGGTTAGAGCTTTTCGCGCCCTTCAAGGCTGTCACGCAGGGCCAGAGCGGTGTCACGCACCACAGGGCCGTGCTCACGCTCCAGCCTGCGAATGGTAAAATGCGCACGGGCAAGCGCGCGGTAATGGTTGAAAAACGCGGTATTGAGCGAGGCACCACACAGCGCCCCGGCCACAGGCATAAGCTGGACAGAAATTTTTTGCCCAAGAGCCAGACCATAATGCGAGGCCACTTCGGCAATCAGCATCACAACCGGGCGACCACGCAGCACTGCGCGGGCGGAAAAATAACCCAGTTCGCTCTCTTCCCCATTCCGCCGGTTGGGAAAAGCCTTGAGCGCGAATACTTCCAGACAGGCACGCCGGGCATCCGGGTTGCTCATGTCCTCGCCTTCCTCGCGGGCAATACGGGCGATTTCACGCATGATGGTCAGGGTTGTAAACCCGATATCGGGCGCCAGACCGGCCAGACCCGCAAAACCACCCACAGCCCCCGATACGGCCACAGCCGCCTGAAGGCCGGATGTGCGCCAGCGCGAGTCTTCCATAGCGCTGTCTGCCGGGCCTTTCATGCCCATTACGGCCACATCAAACGCACGGGTAATGGCGGTTTCGGCCAACCCACGCAGCTTCTGCTCCATGTTGGGGGCCATACCCAGACCACGCATGCCCAGACGTGCGGCATGGCCGACAGCCCCGCCCATAAGGTCCGCCAGACGCACCAGAACGCCACGCCCGGACTCAACTGCGATCAGGGCTGTTTCCAACTCGCCCAGGTCGCGGCCACTCAGGGCTAGCGGAGTCAGGGCGTTGCCTGCTGTTTCCTTCATGCTCATACGTGCCTTTCCTGTCTGCTACCTGCCTCATTTACAGCAAATGCGACAACCGACGCTGCCAGAGCGCCGTATGCTCTCTATTCTGGCCGATCATAACAGGCTGATCGTATGAAAAACAGATGAGCTGTTGCAACGCGCCCCCTGCGCCAACGCAAACAGCGTTGTAAGCGTTGCTTTAAGCCCTTACACATGCATGAAGAATCTGGCTTAACGCTGCACCGCTTTTAAGGAGTTTTCCTCATGGCTGGTCTTTTCCGTCTTTTTCATTCCCGTGCAAACGCCCCCGGACCCGCCCGCATTCTGGGCCGTCTGGGTTGCACGGCCGCTGTGCTTGCCCTGACCGCGTGCGCCACACCGGACCAGCAGACATACAACATGGCTCTGACAGATGCCCGCACGGACTCAAGCCTGTGCCAGTCCATCCGTTACTACCCACTTCTGGCACAGGCATGGCAGAAAGCGCACATGAGCGGCGATGAAGACATGCAGAACGCCTCTGCCCCACCAGATGGCAATCCGCCAAATATCAAGGTCACGGCCTCCACCGCCGTGCCGGATGTAAGCTTTCCGCCCTATTTCCAGCGGGCCTGCCGCATGACCGTTCAGGCAGGCAACCATGCGCCCGAAAGCGGGTTCATGACCGTGGCCTACTTCATGCACAACGGCAAAGTGGATACCTCGCTTGTCAAATGGAACTCCGATGCCGAGGTCTCCCGGTATTATGACGAACTGAAGGCCAAGATCAGCAGCGGTGTGGACATGAACAACCCCACGCTCAAGGCCTGCATGGCACACTATCCTGCCATGCAGGTAAACAGCACCGACCCTGCCATGCAGCAGGCGGCCGTCAGCCTGCGCGCGCTGCTTGTCCGCCACTGCCTTGCAGACCATGCAGCCCTTAAAAACCTGTATGCGGATATGTATTTCATTCACCGCTAGGCTTTAGCGCCCGCGCCTTACCCACCATGCCGGAACAACCCCTTGCACTGAGGTCGAAAAACCTCATCCTGCGCGGGGCAGACCCATTGTTTTCAGGATGACAGACTCCATGAAGTACCAAGCCATCGCCCCCGACTTTGCCGTAGCAGGCCAGATTACCCTGAGCGATATTCCCACACTCAAGGATGCCGGGTTCAAAACCGTTATCTGCAACCGCCCCGATGGTGAGGAAGCTGGCCAGCCCACGGCTGAAAGCATTGGCGAGGCCGTGCGCGCGGCGGGGCTGACCTTTATTGCCATTCCCATGGCCGCAGGCGTACCCCCTACGTCTGACGTGGTGATTGAAACACAGGAAGTGCTGAACACGCTGCCTGGGCCATACTTTGCCTATTGCCGCTCCGGCAACCGGGCCGCTCAGGCATGGATGCAGGCCACACAGGGGTAAGCCCGGCTGCAACGACGCATCAATGACAAAGGCCGTCCGATTGGGCGACCTTTGTCACAATAATTTGATGGCAGTGGCAGCCGGTCCGTTTCAGCCCGGTTCCTGCCACTCTCCCATCTGGCACAGAACCTGCCAGTGCTCCGCCGAAACCGGGCAGACAGACAGGCGGGACTGACGGACCAGCGCCAGTTCCTCCAGCCCCGGCTCCGCCTTGATCCGGGCAAGCGTAACCGGCGCTGGCATGGGGCCTACCGCCTGAACATCCACACACACCCAGGCCCCGCTTTCGGCCGTAGGGTCGGGGTAGGCGGCACGCACCACCTCCACCACCCCGACAATCGCGCGCTGCACGTTGGAATGATAAAAAAAGGCCCTGTCCCCCACCTGCATGGCGGCAAGGTTTTTTTTGGCCTGATGATTCCGAACTCCGGTCCATGGCTCTACATGATTTGCAACCTGCTCGTCCCAGCCGAACGCGTCAGGCTCGCTCTTTACCAGCCAGAATGCCATGTTATTCCGCCAGTTGCCCATCACGGAAAACCGTGCGCAGCGGGCGCACGATCACGCTCTCAAACAGGTCCACCTTGGCGTAGGGATCGGCTGCGGCAAAACCTTCGGCACTGGCGCGGTCCTCGGCTTCAAGCAGGATCAGGCTGCCGCAGGGTTTGCCGTCCGAATCAAGCTGCGGACCACCAAACTGGATTGCCGCCTTATTCAGCTCCAGAAAGGCCAGATGCTGCGCGCGGGTAGCCATGCGCAGAGCGAGCGAGCCGGGGCGATCCGTACAGATAATGGCAAACAACATGCCTTATTTTCCTTCTGTTGTGTCTTGCGGGCATGGTCGCCCATGAAGAACTGCATCGTGTCAGAACGCTTATAATGCTATAAAGGAGACAACAGCAGTCCCACTTTGAGACATATCGCCCCCCACGGGCAAGGATATCCCCTTGCCCATAAACCAGACAGACGGAGCGAACCAACTTTTGAGCGCCTCACCGACCCTAGTCGCGCGTACTGGCAGTTTTTTCCACCGTTACGCCAACCCCGGCCGGTTTCTCAAGCTGGGCGCACGCCTTCAGCCCTGGCTGACCTGGTCAGCCATTGCCTTCACCCTTGCGGGCCTTGGCTGGGGGTTATTCTACTCCCCTGCCGACTGGCAGCAGGGGGATTCCGTACGCATCATGTATGTGCATGTGCCCGCAGCCATGCTGGCGTCCGCTGGATATGCCGGGCTTGCTGCCTGTGGTCTGCTCTCACTCGTCTGGCGTCATCCGCTGGCGGATCTGGCCGCTGTGGAAATTGGCCCCGTTGGCGCGTGCATTACCGCCCTGTGTCTGGCTACAGGCTCCATCTGGGGCAAACCCATGTGGGGCACATGGTGGGTGTGGGATGCACGCCTGACCTCCGTGCTGGTCCTGTTTTTTCTCTATCTCGGGCATATCGCCCTTATCCGCGCGTTTGATGACCCGCAGCGCGGTTACCGTGCCGCGGCCATTCTGGCACTGGCCGGAGCCGTGGACCTGCCGATCATCAAGTTCAGCGTGCAGTGGTGGAATACTCTGCACCAGCCCGACAGCATTACCATAACGGGCGCGCCCACCATGTCGGCCTCCATGCTGTGGCCGCTTGCTCTTTCCACCATCGGGTTCTCGCTGGGTTTTGCGGCTCTTGTGGTGGCCCGCACCCGTGCCGCCGTTATGGAAAGCCGCATCCGTGCCCTGCTCTCTTCCCCCCGCCGGAGTGGAGGCGCGGCATGACCCACCTACCCTATATTATTGCCAGCTACGGGCTGGCCGCCATTATGGCGCTTGTCCTCTCCATTGGTGCGGCTCTCCGGCTCAAACGCGACCGGGCCAGACTGGCCGCACTGGAGCAGACCCATAACCACAACGCAGGAACACACCGTACTCCATGACCCGCAAGACACGTCGCCTATGGCTAGTCCTTGCCTGCGTTGCCTGCCTTGGCACCGCGGCCGCCCTTATCCTGCGGGCTTTTTCTTCCGACATTGTTTTCTTTGTCACCCCCTCCCAGGTCGAAGCCTCGCCCCCGCCAGCGGATCGCACGGTCAAGCTGGGCGGCATGGTTGTGGCAGGCTCGGTCAAACGTGAAAAACACGGAGAAACTCCGGTCGCCACCTTTGCCGTCACCGATGGTCAGGCCGCCGTAACCGTGCATTACGAAGGGATTTTGCCCGACCTGTTCCGCGAAGGACAAAGTGTGGTCGCCATTGGCACGGTCCAGCCGTCGCACGGATTTGTGGCCAGCGAAGTGCTTGCCAAGCATGATGAGACCTATATGCCCAAGGAAGTAGCCGAAGCCCTTAAAAAATCCGGCAAATGGGATCCCCGCTTTGGCCCGCCCCCCAGTGCGGCAAGCTGGAACAGCATGACCATACAGGACGCCAGCAAGACCCTTTCCGCCCCCGCCGCGGCACACTGAACAGCCTGAACAAAGAAGACGGGAGCCTCCCCCCAGATATGTTAAGCCCCGAACTTGGACATTACGCCCTAGCACTAGCCTGTGTACTGGCTGCCGCGCAGGGTCTTATCCCCCTTATTGGCGCCTCCCGGCGCGATGCGCGGCTTATGGCGCTGGCTCCCGGCCTTGCCATCGGGCAGATGATTGCCCTTGGCGTTTCCTTTCTCAGCCTGATTTATGCAGCGGTTACGGACGATTTTTCGGTCCAGAACATTGCGGAAAACAGCGCGGTTTCCAAACCCCTGCTCTACAAAATAACCGGCGTATGGGGGAACCACGAAGGCTCCATTCTGCTCTGGGCGCTTATTCTGGGCCTGTGCGGAGCAGCGGTGGCGGCCTTTGGACGGAACCTGCCCTCCGCCCTGCGCGCGCGCGTTATTGCCGTGCTTGGCCTTGTGGCCACGGGGTTTGAACTGTTCTGCCTGACCACATCGGACCCGTTTGCCCGCATCTGGCCCGCCCCCATGGACGGACAGGGCATGAACCCCCTGTTACAGGACCCCGGTCTGGCTTTTCATCCACCCATTTTGTACACAGGTTACGTAGGCTTTGCCGTACCTTTTGCCTTCGCCATTGCAGCCCTGATCGAAGGCCGGGTGGATGCAGCATGGGGCCGCTGGGTACGGCCATGGGCTGTAGCCGCATGGTGCTTTCTGACCTGCGGCATCGCCATGGGCTCCTGGTGGTCCTATTATGTGCTGGGCTGGGGCGGCTACTGGTTCTGGGACCCGGTGGAAAACGCCTCTCTCATTCCATGGCTGACCGGCACAGCCCTCATCCACTCCGCCATTGTGGTGGAAAAGCGCGAAGCCCTTAAAATCTGGACTGTGCTGCTGGCCATTGCCACCTTCTCGTTCTCGCTGTCGGGGACGTTTCTGGTGCGTTCGGGCATTCTCAACTCCGTGCACGCCTTTGCAAACGACCCTGCACGCGGAGTGTTCATTCTGGGCCTGCTGGGCGTTGTTATTGGCGGCTCGCTTGCCCTGTTCGCCTACCGCGCCCCAACCCTGACCGCTGGCGGGCTGTTTGCCCCCATCTCGCGCGAGGGCGCGTTGGTGCTCAACAACATTCTGTTGTGTTCCCTGTGCGCGGTGGTGCTGACAGGCACCATGTACCCCCCCTTTATGTCCTTGCTGTTTGACCGCACCATTTCGGTTGGCAAACCGTTTTTTGATGCAACGACCATTCCGCTGGCACTCCCCCTGTTTATTTTCATGGGGTTTGGTCCCATGCTCCCGTGGAAGCGTGCACAGCTCTGGCCCGTGCTGCAAAAGCTGTGGCTTGCCGCCATTGTGGCGGCGCTGGCCTGCGCGGTTGCCGTATTTGAACTGTCTGGCTTGCTGGCCATCCTGTGCGCTGCGGCGGCACTATGGGTTATTGCGGCAAGCGTGACCGATCTGGCAGAGCGCACAAGGCTGTTCCGCGCGCCTGTTGCCACATCCATCCAGCGCGCACGCATGCTGCCTCGCGCCATTATTGGTACCGCCATTGCCCATGCGGGCGTGGGTATTACCGTGCTTGGTCTTGCGGCCATGTCTCAGGCACAGCACAAGATTGTGGAAGTGCCTATCGGCACCACCGAACAACTGGCCGGATATGACTGGACACTCAAAGCCGTGAAGCAGGAGCCCGGCCCCAACTACACGGCCATGGTCGCCACACTGGAAGTCCGTCGCAATGGCAGGCTGGTTACAGTCATGCGCCCATCCAAACGCAGCTTTAACAGCCAGAACCAGACCACAACGGATGTCGCCATCCACACCAACATGCTGGCAGACCTGTACGGCGTTCTGGGCGACAGGCATGGCCCGGACACCAACCCGACCTATGTGCTGCGCCTGCACTACAACCCGCTGGCACCATGGATGTGGCTGGGTGCACTGATCATGGCGTTCGGGGGCGCGCTCTCCCTTTCTGACCGGCGTATGCGCATTGGCGCACCACAGCGGGCCAAACCCACCCCCGCAAGCTCGAGCGTATCATGACCACACCTTCGGATAACCTGACCCGCCGCCGCCTGCTTATGGCCCTGCCACTGGCCGGGGCCGGTGTTGCCGGTGTCGCCTTCTGGAAAATGCTGGATGGCATGGAGCATGGCTCCTTCAACCCGCATGACATCAATGCCCCCGTGCTGGACCGGCCCGTGCCAGACTTTACCCTGGCCCCGCTCCCCCCGGCGGAAGGGTTTACAACACAGAATCTGCAACAGCTTGACAAACCGGTGCTGGTGAATTTTTTTGCATCCTGGTGCATTCCCTGCCTTGCGGAAATGCCAACTCTTATGACCCTCAAAGACAAGCTGACCATGTGGGGCATTGCCTACAAGGACAAGCCCGAGAACACCGCCAGTTTTTTGCGCCATTCCGGCAACCCTTTTACCCGTCTGGGTGACGACCATACCGGCCGGGCCGGGATTGAATGGGGTATTTCCGGGGTGCCGGAAACTTTTCTGGTGGGAGCAGGGGGTATTATCCGCTGGCACACGGCAGCCCCTCTTACGGACCAGACCATCAACAAGGTCCTGCTGCCACTGGTACAAAGACTGCAAACACCATGACCATACGCCGCAAACTGGCAGCCCTTGTGGCTGGCCTGCTCCTTATGGCAACACCGGCTCTGGTGCTGGCTGTGGATGACCCGTCCGAAATGCTGGCCAACCCGCAGCAGGAGGCCCGCGCCCAAGCCATTGGCGCACAACTGCGCTGCCTTGTATGCCAGAATGAATCAATAGAAGACAGCAGCGCCGGTCTGGCACGCGACCTGCGCCGCGTTGTGCGCGAGCATGTGGCCAAAGGCGAGAACAACCAGCAGGTCATGGACTGGATGGTAAGCCGTTATGGCAATTTTATCCGGCTGAAACCTGCTTTTTCTCCGGGAACACTCCTGCTTTGGGCCATGCCGGTTCTGGCTCTGCTCGGGGGAATCCTTACGGCTTTTCTGTTCTACCGCCGCAGGGCCGCAGCACCGCCCCCGCCCCCCCTGACCGAAGATGAAAAGGCCCGTCTGGCCAGACTGACAAAGGACTGAGAGCATGATCTGGCTTTCCATCGGGCTGCTCAGCCTGCTTGCCCTGGCTCCGGCTATTGTAACACTCTGGAAGCGGACCCGCGTTATTCGGGATGAACGCAGCACTGCACTGACCCTGCATGAAGCCCAGCTGGCAGAACTGGACCGCGACCTTGCTATCGGTCTGATCGCCCCAACAGAACACGACGTGGCCATACTGGAAATCCAGCGCCGTATTCTCTCGGCTGATGCAGCGCCTTCCACCGCACGGACAGACAGTTCAGCCGTGCTGGGCTGGTTTGGCCTTGCCGCGGTTCCCGCTCTGGCCATTGCCTTATACCTGACCAACGGCACACCTTACCTGCCAGCCCAGCCCCTTGGCCCAAGGCTGGTGGCCCAGCACATGCAAAACCGCAAGGCCGATGCCCTTATCGCCCAGCTTCAGCAAGCCATGGCCAGCCTGCCTGCGGATGACCCCAACAGGCGGCAAGGTTACCTGCTGCTAGGCCAGTTGCAGGCATCGGGCGACCATTACGCACAGGCAGCAGATGCATGGAACCACGCTCTGGCACTGGGCTTTGACCCCGAACTGGCCGCCCGCACGGCAGAAGCCATGACGCGGGCCGAACACCACGTAACAGCGCAGGCGCTGGACCTGTTCCGCAAAGCGCTAGATGCAGCCCCGAAGGATGCGCCATGGCGTCCTGCGGTACAAGGCCGCATTGCACAGGGTGAGCATGATCAGGAAAACCCGTGACATGCCTGCCATTATTTTAAGCTAGAACCCACCCTCGGGGCGGGGCGCAAAACCCCGGCCCCACACATCTTCCGTTGTACGCACACGCGGCGGACGCGGCTGACACGAAATAAGATAGAGCCCCACAACAAATACAATGTTTGAAAAAGCGTTGAACCAAACCGCAGTCCCGAATGTAGGCGGAGACGTAAGCGCCTGATACACAACGTACATGGCAAACGGGATGGAGATAATCCGCGCACTGACCAGCATGTGCCGCAGCGGGTTGGGTTTACCCGGCTTGACCAGCACGCGCAGGCGGCCAAGCCCGATAAAAAAGCTGACACACAGGCACCAGACCAGCACGTTAAAGATCATGTTGCCAAAATCATGCATGCCGGTCAGCACAAATACGGCAATAATGGAAACGGCGGAAAGCAGCAAGGAGCCGAACTGGCAGCTCATACCTGCATCAAAAGCCGGAAAGCGTTCTGGCAGCCTGTCTGCCATCGGCTGGCAGACCTGATCCAGCAGCCAGCTATCCATCCGTGTTATACGTTCACCTAGTGTCATGGCTGCATCATAACGGATTATGTGCCACGATGCACGAAAATGCCGTGCATCACACACTTGCGGTCCGGCTTGTCGCTCAGGCGCTTTTTGTGGTGTCGGTGGTGGGCAGCACACCATCGGGTGTATGTCTGTCCACGGCGTCGGGCAGAAAATGCACCAGTGCCGTTACCACGGCATCGGCTGGCAGGCCGGTTTTTTCCACCAGTCCATGCACCGCGTCGCTCCCCAGAATGGAGCGGATTTCATCCGGGGTTGCGGGCACATTACCGCTCTGGCTGATCCATGAGCGCACCTTGTCCCCCAGCCCGACCTGATCGGCGCGGTCCAGCAGGGTCTGGATTGTCTGCGGCTGCGTCAGGGACTGGAGCTGCTGTTTGACAAGCGTCTGGACATCCCCCCCCAGAACGCTTTCGACCTTACCTACAATACTCTGAAAAAAATCAGACATATCAACCATCTTTCCCATATCCGCCAGTAAGGCGGCCTGTCGGCTGGCACGACACCATTTGGTCATGGAACGAATAACCGATCCATGTAATACTTATAAGCACAAACCAGTTCCAGACCGATTTTCCCCGTTTGAGAAGCGATAGCTGATATGCGTCTGAACCCACAAGGAAAAAACGGGAAAACAAGCTACGGTTACAAACAGTATTCCCCAGCTTCCTCTGTTGCAACAAAGTAGCCATTGTGCCCAGTCTTTCTTTTCCCCTGCTTGACAGGATCGGTCGTCTGCGTGCCTTCCGCCCGCTAGGGCCACCGGGTGTGCAAAGCAAACTGCCCCTGAACTGGCTGCTTGCGCCAACACCATCCGCAATAGGGTTTGCTCTGCGGACAACAGCGGCTGCCCTGATTTCGCTGGTTATCGCCCTGTGGATGGAACTGGACGACCCACAATGGGCGCCCATGACCGTATGGATCGTGGCGCAGGGTTCCCGCGGGGAGAGTCTGTCCAAGGCGCGCTGGCGTCTGGTGGGCACAGCGGTGGGGGTGGTCATGTCCATCACCCTTATTGCCGCCTTTAACCAGACCGCATGGCTGTTTTTTCCCGCACTGTCCATCTGGCTGGGATTATGCTGCGGGCTTGCAACCCTTGTCCGCAACTTTCGTTCCTACGCGCTGGTACTGGCAGGCTATACAACGGCCATTATTGCCATAGGGGCCATTCCCCACCCCGAAAACGTGTTCATGACCGCCATGTCCCGCGCAACCTATATTGTTCTGGGCATTGTGTGCGAAAGCGCGGTTGCTGGTCTTTTTGCCCATAATCTGGCCGAGACTGCCCGCCGCAACATCCGCGACAAACTCCGTACGGCTCTGAGCAACGTATCCGAAGCCGTGGCCAGCCTGCTGGCCGGGGATGAAGAAGCCCTGACCCGCTCGCGCGCCATGTTTGGCCCTATCCTGTCCATTAACGACCAGATTGAATTCTCTGAAGCCGAAATGGGCCCTCATGGCCACGAAGGCGACCACGCCCGTGCAGCTCTTGCTGCGGTTTCGGTCCTGCTCTCACGCGGGTTAGGCATGACCGTGCGTCTGCAATACGTTCAGACCGACCAGCCCGTGTTCCGCGGGACGGCCTCCAATGTCAGCACTTTTCTGAGCAGCCTGCCAAACCGCCTGAACGCAGAAACCGGAGTGCGCGCCATTTTGCGAGACCTGCAACTGCTCCGTGCGGAATGTCACCAGCAGATTGTAGACGCTCTGACGCACGAAATCGGGTCCGCTTTTACGCTGGAAGATGAACACGTCCATATCTCTGCGCTGCTGGATGGGCGAATCCTGCACAACGCCATGGACGAGCTGCTGGGTGAACTGGAACAGGCCATCCGGGAATACGATGCCAGCCAGCACTTCATCCGTGGCGACCACTTCCACTTCCGCCTCCAGTCCCATGTAGACAAGCGCGAGGCCGCCTATAATGGCGTACGCGCAGCCGTAGCCCTGAGTGCCGCCGGACTGGTGTGGGAATGTACGGCATGGCCTACGGGCCTTGGCTTCATTACATTTGTCGCCATTGTATGTGGGTTGTTTGCCACGCGTGAAAACCCTGTTGTTGCGACTACCCAGTTTATGATCGGTGGCATATGGGCGGCCCTTGTTGCGTTTTTTCTGGTCTTCTTTGTCCTGCCCACACAATCCAATTACGAAATGCTGGTGGCCACACTGGCCATTCCCATGTTTGCCGGTGGTCTGGCCGCGCGCAACGCCAGCACGGCCATGCACTCCGCCGCCTATACCCTTTTACTCCCCAACTTTGTACACCCTCTCAATCAGGGCCGGGTAGATGAAGTGACATGGTTCAATTCCACATGGGCCATTTTGCTGGGGGTATTGTTTGCGGTTCTTATTTTCCGTGCCGTTCTGCCCTTTAACAGTGCAGCCGAACGCTGGCGCATGCGCAGAACCCTGCTGCGGGACCTGCGTACACTGGCCTCGGCCGAACCCACACCCATGACGCGGGACTGGATTGGCCGCAATATTGACCGCTTCGCCCGCCTGATCCGCCATGCTGGCCCCACCCCTTCGCCCACCATTGAAGGCTGCCTGCAGGGCACGTTGGCTGCCATGACCATAGGGTTGAACATCATCCGCCTGCGCGCGCTCCTGCACCGCAACCAGATACCTCCCCCCGCGCGCCGGGCCATAGAAATTGTCATGAAGCGGATGAGCCATTTTACAGGCAGATACGGTCATACGGCCCACGCAGCCCGTGTTGCGACCACTGCATTACGCCGGATGGAAGCTACCGAGCCCAACATTTCCACCCGTATTGAACTCACCCGCGCCATTGCCTACCTGATCGTGGTCTCCCACGAACTGGATGCCAATGCCGTATTCCTGGATGCCACACGCCCTTACCGGGCTGCGTGACCCATCAGAACCGGATTGATTTGAGCAAGCCGCCACACATTACGGATTACCCGTAGAGGGCATCTGCGCCACGTATGAACTGGTGGAGCGGCAGCATACCTCCCCTCCCAACCCCATTCACCGCATCTGGTGCGGTGCCCTGCACAACAGGTTTTTAATGGGCCTCAACATCATGGAAGCGGGTATAATCCACAGTAATACGCCCGTCGGGACGGGAGATGACAATATCCACAAAGCGATGATTGTACTGCACGCGGTCAAACCTGTAAGCAGTTCTTGCGAACACGGTCTGGCCCAGAGCCTCGTCCGTACCGGTGACTGTTACAATAATCTCGGCTTCCTCGCCTTCGAGTTCAGCAACTGTTTTACCATGCAAGGGGCTGTCAGGCGTAATAACGTGGGCCATAACAAACGCAAAACGCAGCACCGGCACATGGGATTGCATAAGCAGGAGCTGGTCAAACTTGCGCACCAGATGGCCATTATCACTGACGACCAGACGTGACAAAGCCACTTCAATATCGACCGATAAAATAACGCTCATCCGCATGTTGGCAATACGGATGCACAGGGCGGGAATACCCCCTTCGTTACTGATGACTGCTATGTTGCTGAACATCAGCCTGGCGCGAGGACGGGCAAAACGGGCAAAAACCACGCCCGTTGCAAGGGCTGTCAGCATCATGCCCACAAAAACCTCGACCGAGACAATGGCGTTGGCATAAACCCCGATCGGGCTCATGGTCCCGTAGCCAACGGTCGAGAGTGTTTGCACACTGAAAAAAAACAGGGACAGCAGCGTACCGTGCGAAAGCCCCGTAATCTGGCCCGGAGCAGCCATGTACAGCAAGGCGAAGACAAGATTGATCACAATATAGGACACAACGGCAATAGCCGCAAAAGCAGGCCAGCTTGCCGTAAGCGCATGGTGATAAAGATCACTCCACACGCTGTCCTTTACCCCCACACGTACGACATCACGATGGCTTTTTTCCTCAACCAGCGCGTGGGCACGAAAGCGTCTGATCGCCTCCTTGGTGCTTAAATGAAAACGCCCCCCGCCTTTGCCACCGGGTCTGGGGACCACATCCTCCAGCTTGGTGTGGCGCTCTGCTTCCCCCTGACGGTTGCGTTTTCTATAATGGTGGAAAAGTCTTTTCATCATCACCGCTCCGCGCGCATAGCCAGACAGACGGGCCTGCGCATGAGTGCGGTGTTATACAGCAAGGTGAACTCTGTGCTCCATGGATTATGCATGGAAGACCTGCTTAACTTGCGATTATTTTTTAGGTGCCCTGCTTTTTCAAGAAAATGAAATAAATACGCCTCTTGAATGCCTTATATAACACACCATAACTTGATCTTCCGCCCGGTAAAACACCCGGTTAGCGCGCTCCATCCGCTTCGGCAAAGGGTCTGATTACAGTATCACCCGCATTGCGCAGCCATGTCCGTGCATCATCTGCAGGTGGTGTGGCGTTGCCTTTGGTCAGGCTGCCATTGACCAGCGTTTGCGCATCCATCCGGTTCAGACTGCCAGATTGGGCGGCAGCACTCTGGGCCGCCCGTGCCCACAGGGCATGCGCCCTGGCCTGATCCCCCTGACTGGCTGCAATTCGTGCGGCAAGGGCCAGAGCGCGCGCCATATCATGGTATGCACCTGCGCTCTGCCGCAGGTTTGCTGCTTCTTCCGCCTGCTGCCCAGCCAGTGCGGGGTTGGAGAGGCGCAGCACACGGGCCTGAATTTCGGCCTTGTCGGCCTGCTGTGCCATGGAGAGAGGCTGTTTAAGCCCGCTCAGGTATACACTGGCGGCCTGAAGGGCGCTCTGCTCACCCTGTGCATCAGCAGCAAGGCCCAGCACAAGAGCCGCCCGCGCGGCAACGCCTGTATCGGAGGAGTGCATCGCCTGTTCCGCCAGAGGAATAGCCTGCGCGTAATGGTCAAGCCGGTAATGGCTTGCGGCTTCGACCAGATCAAGCGAGGACATATCCTGCGTGCCACGCAGTTGCACGGCCTGACGGGTAGCCTGTGCTGTCTTCAGCGCTTCTGCTGGCATGTTGGCGGCAAGTTGCGATACGGCAAGGTCATACCCCGCTTCGGCCACGGCTGCGCCGTCATCACGCACAAGAGCAAGATTGGCCGCCTTGCGGTACTGAGACACGGCAACCGTGTAGCGCCCCAGATCAAAGGAATCCCGGCCGGCCATCATGGCCTGATCCCAGGCGGCATCATCCTGTGCGGTAGGTTTACTCTGGCTGGCACCGCACCCGGCCAGTAGCAGCGGGGTTACCAGCACCAGCATAGGCGCAAGGCGTCTCATGGCCGCACCTGCTGGGGTGCCAGACGTTTATGGTGCGTCAGCTTGTGCCCACCCAGCAGCCACATACCGCGCAACTGGTCGGTTAGCTGCTGCAAGCCGTAGAGTGTGGTCTGGGCCTGCGCCAGAAGAGCCGGCAGGTCTGCCGTACTGGCCTCCACATTGCTGGCGATGGCTGGCAGATGCGGTGTTGCGTCCTTGACATCCTTGGTGGCGGATTTGAGGTTGCCCATTGTAACGTCTGTTTTGCTCATAATCCCCGAAACCTGTTTTTCAATCGGCTTGAGCCGTTCGATCACAGCATCCAAAGAGGCAATGGTGGCCTCGGACTGGCGGATAAGCTGATCATTGGTCATCAACTGCCCGATTGTGCCCTTGCCCGCATGCATGTCGGTAATGGTGCCATCCAGCTGGGCCATCATATGTCTGGCACTGGCCAGCGCGGGCATGATTTCGGCCTGAATACTGTTCAGGGTCGCGGTAATCTGGTCCGCCGGGTTCGGTGCCGGGGTGGCCGAGATAACGGCGTAGCTCCAGTCCATAGGGTCTCCATGCCCCCGGCTGAGGTCCAGATAGGAAGCACCCGTGACAATAAGCTGCTTGCGGATAAGGGCTGTACTATCCCGCCGGATAAAAGGCTTGGCCTGTGGGTCAAGGTCAACCATGGCATACATATTGCCCGATGGATTGAGCTTGATGCTGCGGATGGTGCCCGCATGCGCCCCCATAAGCTGCACGTCCCCGCCAACGGTCAAACCGCCAACGCCTGAGGCAGGCAGCACAACGCGCAGCCGTGCCGGTGGGGTCAGCCAGTCACGCAGCACGCCAGCTTCGATAACTGCGCCCCCAAAAATGAGTATGCTCAGAAGCACAAGAAACCCGACCCATTCATCTGCGTAGCGCAGGGAAATGAGAGGTTTTACTTTCTGTCGTAAGCGGAGTTGGAACATTATCCCATCCGTACTGCTACAAGACCATCATCTGCAAGCCGCCAGGTTGCCGTAATACCCTGCCGATATTCCTGCCAGACTGCGTTATTCCTTACCAGCCAGATAACCCCGGCACCCCTGTCGCGCGCCTCGGTTATGGCAGCCAGAAAAGAATTGCTCAATTCTGCCGGACCGCTCTCCAGCGGATCCTCCAGCAGCAACAAATGGGGTCTTCCCAAAAACGCCCGCACACAACCTGCGCGCACAAGGTCTTCCTCGGGTAAAAAGCTGGGGTTTTGCGTGGGCAGGCCGGGCAGGCCAAAACTTTCCGCCAACCGGGCGGCATCATGCACCAGAACATCAATCGGGCGGGTTGTATGGTGCAACTGCTGCAATACGATCGCCAGATGCACCGGCACAAATTCGGGCCAGCTTGCCCGGTGCGTCACTCGCCCGATACGCCCGCGCAGGGCGTTCAGTTCCCGATCGCCCAGATCAGCCCAGTCCAGCCCCATAAACCGCACGGAACCATCATCCAGCGGCACAAGCCCACAACACAAATCGGCAAACATGGTCGCGTGCCCTATGTCGCGTGCTTCAATCACCATACAGTCTCCGGGCATCAGCTTCATGCTGAACGGAACCGGCGGCAGACCACTTTCATCAAACGATGGAACTGCCTTGTTCAGCTCAAGCAGAGGGCCAGAAGCATACACATCCATCTTACAGATCCAGACTGAACAGAACGCTCACCACCATTACAATCAGCATCCCGCGGGAAAAACCACGGGGTAGCAGCGTACGGAGTGAATCCTCACTTGTGGCGGTCAGTCCGGTCAGGCAGCCGCCAAGCCCCACCACAAATCCGACGGTAATAAACTTGAGCGGAATAATCACATAATCCGTGCCGGACATGGCCGCTGCCACATCATCCAGAAAAACCCAGACCGGATTGTTGATCACGCCGGACATGCGGCTCATCACATACCCCGTCACAAGGGATGCGAACGAAAACAGGATACCCAGCGTAAACCCGGCCACGGTAAAAGCCAGTGTCCGGGGCAGCACCAGCAGCAGAAACGGGTCTATGCCCACAGCCTGCATGGAACGGATTTCCCCCCCTATGCTCAGAAGCCCCAGTTCCGTGGTGGAGAGCATGCCATTACGCCCCAGCAGGAGTACACCCACCAGAATGGGCGCTATTTCACGCACGACAATGTTGATCAGGATGGAGCCGGTCATGGTGGCAAGCCCGGTCAGACCCAGCCAGTAAATCACCTGCGAAACAGCGGCAAGTCCGGTCAGCACCCCGGCAAACATGGTGGCGACAAGCCCACCACGGATAATGTTGTTCATGGTGCTGACAAATTCGTACCGCACCGTCCGGCGCCATGAATGCGCACGAAAACTCTCGAAGATCACACCCCATGATGCGCCGAGCATGATCAGCAGAAAGCGCGCCTGCCTGCGTGTGAGCCGCCCGATCCATGCCAGCCTGCCGAGCCCCCACTGGACAGGTGCAAAAAGCCCGCCCTGCCCTGTCTGCCCGGCCAGCACCGGGTCGCGCGTTGTATCGGTGGGTGGCGGGAACGACTGGGGAGCCTGTGGATCAGTTTCACTCATCGGCGGGCCGCCAGCGTATAGGCACGACCAAGACCCAGATGCGGCACAAAAAATGAGCCACGGCTGCGGAACAGGTAACGGTCGCGCAGATTGGCGTACACACGCTCTGTAACCTGAATGGTGCCCGGATCTATCGCACTTTCAGCCATCAGCTCAGCAAGAGAGACAGTCTGCCCCCACAGGTTGAATACCGTTGGCATCTGCCCCACGGCTCCACCAAATGCAGGGCCAAAATCCATACCCATGGTAAACACGGGTTCCAGGTCGGCGGCGGCCAGCGCCCCCATGAATGTTTCGCGCATTTTAAGGGCGGCATTGGCCAGACGGAACAGGGCCGTGGGGTCTGGCTCCGTTGTGCAGCCCGCCATGCAGATCATGCGGTGCCCGGCCACCTCCACCGCAAACAGATGCTCTTCCTGCGCAACACTCTGGACCTGTGTGGCCAGCTGGTTGATCAGGGCGATCAGGGTTACGGTTTCCTTGTTTCCTTCCACAACAGGATCAGAAAAGCTGACAACAAGCACGGCAACAGACGGGTAAATACTCGCACCTGTTACCGCTGCCATTTCATCTGCACGCATGAGCAGGTTATCGGACATGGGCTGACCCATGACCGCTACGGGGGCGGTAGTCTTGCTGTCTGTCTCGGGTTTCTGCCCGGCTTCCTGCGCATCCTGCGCCGCAAAGCGCGTACCCGCAATGCTGGCCATAAGCTCCACAAAATACAGCAGATGTGGCAGCATGACCGGGTCTTCCAGCGCGAGCATACCCAACGTGCCGTGGGGGCCGTGAACGGGGTACACAGCAAGTGCGCGGGTGCCTGCCTCACGCATGACCAGCCGTTCAAAGCGTGTCGTGCGTTCATCCGTTGCAGCATTACTGACCGAAAAGGAAGACCCTTCTTCTATGGCACCGAAGAACTTGCCCAGTTCTTCACGCCCCATTTCAAACCCACCGGAATGGGTGTTCTGGGTCCGGTCATAGGTGTCATCACACACCATGGCTGCACCATCGTGCAAAAACCGCCACAGACTGGCGCGATGCGCACCCGTAACCTGCGCCAGTTGCTCCGTAAGAACCAGTGCATCCGCCGCAGGATCGAACAGACGTGGGACCACAGCCACCTGCTGCAAGGCGCCACTTTCCTGCACAAGCTGAGCCTGCTGCACTGCAAGCCTGCGGTTACCAGCTTCCGTCCGGCGCAACTGACGGATGTAGAGCCCCCCCAGAAGAAGCGAGAATACCGTAACAATGCCCGCGAACTGAAGGCTCTGGTGGCTACTCTGATGCGCGAAGCTGCCAAAATCGTTCTCAGGGGCGGCGATCAGCAAAATCCAGCCCTGTGAGTAACGCGGCAGGGCTGAAGCCATGGTAATATAGGACTTGCTGTCCCATTCCACATGTTTTGGGCCAAAACCCCGCACCCGGTAATGGTCATACCCCAGCGCAAAAACAGGGTAGATTTTAGGGTCCAGAACCATTTTATCCGGGTCCCAGCCTGCAGCCTCCGCATGCTGCGTAAGATTGCGTCCGGCGATAACCCGCCCTTCGCCATCCACGATCATGGCGCTGCCGGACTTGCCGATTTTGATTTTATCCAAAAACGCGCTCAGCTCATTGAGCGAGATATTGGTGGCAAACACCATTTCATGCCCGTCATCACGCCTGAAGCGGAGCGAACTGGTCATGACAAACTGTTTGTCGGTCGGGAACAGGTAAGGCTGTGTCCACTGGATGGTATCTTTACCAGCCGTGTTTTTATACCACGGGCGCACACGCGGGTCGTAATCACCAGCGGGGGCATCATACTGCCGGACTATCTGCCCCGCATTACTGTATAGAACATGATGCAGAACCTTTGTACCACCCGGCTGCACAACAAGGCGGACATGGTCCAGCACGTCCTTGTCGGGGGAACGGGTGATGAGTGTAAAATTACCCTGATCATCCGCAAGGTAAAAAGACTGCAACTGCGGAATTTTTTGCAGCATAATGCTGCCGTAGGAATAAAATACCTTATCCGACACCTGCGGCGGGGCATGCTCGATCATGCCAGCGGCAATCAGGTTTCCGGCGGCGGAAGGTGCGATATAGTCCCCAACTTCCTGCCCGATATAGTGCTGGGTTGCCTCCATAAGCTCACGCGTGAGAACAGAGACCCCCTCGCTCGTGGTGCGGTATGAACTGACGCCCACCCACGCAATGGCCCCAACGGTCATGATAATCAGGACAAAGGGAAGAACCATGTGCAGCAGCACCCGCCGAACGGATGCATCGTGCTGAACTGTCGGGTCTATGATCTCTTCAGAAGGCACGCACCAAATTCCACTGCCTGTTTGGTCATGAACATTCGCGCCTCTGCAACCATGGCCTCGACAAAGGCACTGACACAATGCAAAGGTGAGCTCTCCATACAACGGAGATGTCCATTACGTAACGTGCCTGTCACCAGCAGAGTTGTCCACCCCTTTAAAGGAGTGGCAGATCAGACCGCCAGTTCCACCTCAAAACGGGTCTGCACGCTCAGTGCCTGCCCGAGCCGGTCCAGCCCACGCCGCACGCTTTCGCCCTTTACGGCAACACGGGTGGAGGTCAGGGTCAGCACCAGTTCCGCCCCCTCCCACGCAAGGGAAGTTCCCTCCAGCAGGCTCCCCGCCCCGCCGGACAGGGAATAGGCCAGACGCAAGGCCAGACCACAGGCCACGGCATCACGCCGCTCCCCCTCACCTAGCAGGGCGAAGGAAGGCATCAGGGCTGGCGCGCTCATATCCACCGAGTAGCGCACGGCAAGTGCCAGAGACAGCCAGACACGCGCACGATGGTCAAACCCTGCCCCCTGCACACGCAAAATCCGCAGATAGGTCTGCTCGGCCCTGTATTCGGGGTGATCGTGGCTGCCAATATCGGACAGCCAGCAGGCTATGCGGCGCAGATGCTGTTCTTCCGCCGTTTCGTTCGGCTTGATGCAGCCTGTCCATGTCCACAGGATTTCAGGCAGCGTGTTGCTGCGGCCAAAGCGTGCACACATGTCGCGTGCAACACTTTCCATCGGGTCCTGCGGCAGGTAGCTGGGAGCCACGTTCATCATGTACCAGCCCTCGCGCAGGCCATCCACGCAGAACACGATCTTGCTAGGCTGGATTTTTTTCATCAGCCTGCGCAGAACCACAGCAGCAAAAGGAATATCATCCAGCCGTTTGCGGGGAGCACCGGGCAGATTCTCAAGGCTGCGGCGGGAACTGTTCTGGAGCCAGCCGGTCATCTCGCGCGCTTCCTGCACGTCCAGCGTGTAGTAATGCACAATGTTCAGCGGGTACTGGGTGCGCGCAATCTGCAGACGAGCAAGCGCACGGAACGCTCCCCCGACCAGATAAAGCGGCTGCCCCCGGACCCTGGACAGCCATTCAACACCATCAATGTCCTGATCGGTCAGGAGTTTGGCAACGTCCAGATCCCCGGCGCAGCGATCCGCCAGACGGATCATGCCCAAAGGCAGGGTTGTGGCATCGTGCCGCCCGGTTTCCGTCAGATGAATGAGCTCAAGCGAGCCCCCCCCAACATCGGCCACCAGCCCGTCTGCCTTGGGAATGCCACACATAACCCCAATGGCGGAATGGTCAGCCTCCTCCTGACCGGACAGAATACGCACTGGCACGCCGGGCATGCTCTGGCGCAGCATTTCCACAAAAGCCGGGCCATTTGAGGCATCACGCACGGCAGCCGTGGCCAGCACCTCAAACGGATCGGCCTGCATGGCGCGTGCAATGGCATGAAAGCGGCTGAGCACCTCCATGGCCATACCCACCCCCTCATCATTCAGGCGACCTGTGGTTGTAAGCCCACGACCAAGCCGCAGCACGGCTTTTTCGTTAAAAATGGGCTGCGGATTGCGTGAGACCCCTTCGAACACAACCAGACGAACCGAGTTGGACCCAAGATCAACTACCGCTGAACGACGCTGCATGTCCGTCTCCATTACCAGCCGTTCCCGGACAGGCCATTATGCTGCCCGGCAGTATGAAAGTGCACAGACATACGCGACATATAAGAAAAAGAAACCCCGTTTTCAGTCATCCAGCATCAGGTCTTTGGTCTGGGAGAGGGAGGCAGGCGCCCTGCTCAGGCTTTCATGGGCTGCTGACCCCCGCCCCGAAAGGGAGGGGTGGGTCATGAACCATTCATGGGAAGAAAACGGTTTGGAGCCTGCGCCAAGCCTGCGCCACACCGCATTTTGCTCCAGTATCCACGACTGAAGGGTGTCTCGCATGTTGGACACCATGATCTGGTCCAGTACCTGCGCATGAACGGTGGGGTTGGTAATGGGCACCATGCTTTCCACCCGCCAGTCCATGTTACGGGTCATCCAGTCTGCGGAGGAAATATAGACCTTGGCATGGCGCGACGGCAGGCGGTGGCCATTGCCAAAAGCAAAAATCCGCGAATGTTCCAAAAAGCGACCCACAATGGATTTGATCCGGATATTTTCCGAAAGTCCGGCAACGCCGGGGCGCAGGCAGCATATGCCGCGTATGACCCCCACAATCTTAACCCCGGCACAGGATGCACGGTACAGGCAGTCGATCAGGTCTGCATCGACCAGCGCATTCATTTTCAGCCAGATCGTGCCCGGACGCCCCGCCTTGACATGCGCAATTTCCTCTTCGATCAGGTCCTTGAGCGTGCTGCGGATGGTAATGGGGGAAAAAGCGATTTCCTCCATCTGCGCTGGCATGGCGTAGCCTGTCACGTAGTTGAACAGCCGTGCCGAATCCCGCGCAAGGGCCGGGTTGCACGTAAAGAACGACAGATCGGTATAAATACGCGCCGTAATGGGGTGGTAGTTACCTGTGCCAAAATGCGCGTAGGAACGCACCTGAGCCCCCTCCCTGCGCACCACAAGGCTCAGCTTGGCGTGGGTTTTAAGGTCGGCAAACCCAAATACCACCTGTACACCGGCGGCCTCCAGCGCACGCGCCAAGCGGATATTGGCTTCCTCATCAAAGCGCGCACGCAGTTCCACCATAGCCGTAACCGACTTGCCCGCTTCAGCCGCCTCGATCAACGCCTTGACGATGGGGGAATCGCGCGATGTGCGGTACAGGGTCTGTTTGATGGCAATAACATTGGGGTCCAGCGCGGCCTGACGCAGGAACTGCACCACCACATCAAAACTTTCAAACGGATGATGAACCAGCAGATCCTTGGCCCTGATGGCGGCAAAACAGTCGCCATTAAAATCAAGTATCCGCTCGGGAAAACGCGGTGTGTAGGGGGGGAAGAGCAGGTCCTGCCGATCATCTACGATCATCTGCTTGAGGTCCGCCACGCCGATCATGCCCGAATGCACGGCAATTTCGTCTGGTGGCAGGTCCAGATCGGAGGCAATGGCTTCGGCCAGTTCGGCGGGGACGCGCTTTTCCATGTCCAGATGGATAACCACCCCGCGGCGGCGGCGCTTAAGTGCGCTTTCATAGGAGCGGACAAGGTCTTCGGCCTCATCCTCAAACTCCACATCCGTATCACGCACAACGCGCAGCACACCGCTTTCACCCACGACCAGCCCCGCAAACAGCCGGTCAATAAACAGAGAGATCAGGTCTTCCAGACGGATAAAACGCACACGTGCAGGTTCCCCCGCGACAGCCTCGCCCGTGGCGGGCAGACGAATAAAACGTTCAACCTGCGCAGGTAGCAGAATAAGAGCGTTCATGGCGAACAGGCCCGTACCCTCGTACAAAAGGCGCAGACCCAGTGCCAGCCCCATATTGGGAATAAAGGGCAGTGGATGCGCCGGATCGACCGCCAGCGGCGTAAGCACGGGAAAAATGCGATCCATGAAGCAGGTTTGCAGCCAGTCCCTGTCTGCATCGTTCAGGTCCTGTGTTTCGCACAGCGTAACGTGGGACCTGGCTAGCAGGCCACGCAGTTCCACCCATATCCTCTGCTGCTCGCGCAAAAGGCGGGCACAGCGCTCGCGCACCGCATCCAGCTGCTGGGCGGGGGTGCGGCCATCGGGGGAGATGGTGGTCAGGCCCTCACGGATCTGCCCGACAAGCCCGGCCACACGCACGGAATAGAATTCGTCCAGATTACTGGCGCTGATGGACAAAAAACGTAGCCGCTCCAGCAGCGGGTTCCGGGGGTTGTCCGCCTCCTCCACCACGCGCTGGTTAAAATCAAGCCATGAGAGCTCGCGGTTGATAAAGCGCGAGGGCGTTTGCAGGGTAACTTTTGGCTCAATCGCTTTTTTGGCACGGGTGCTGGTCGCCACCCTGGTGCGTGAAGGCGCGCGCTTGGAAGACGCACGTGCACGACTGACGGGGGGGGTGTCTTTTTTATTCTGTGCCGCCACTGGCCTGCGCTCCCTCTCCTGCATTATCTGCCCGGCAATCCGGCCGGTCCGAAGACCGCACAAAACCGGATACGCCGTCAACATATCCCAAACACAATGGCCCCGGAATGTTCGGGGGTGTCAAATCGCCATCATGTCATAAAACTGAAATATTCCTTTCACGGTTCACCATCACGCGCAAAAAGTCCTTCCAGCACACTGGCAGCCAGCACGCGTGTGACTTTTCCGCCCGATGCCATGGCTGCCTGATCCAGCGCACCAACACAATCACGCACTGCACTGGCCCGGCGTGGCAGACGGCGCAACAGCCACTCCGTGACCTGCGGCGCAACAACAATCTGCCGTTCCGCCAGCAAACGCAACAGCAGGCGATGCAGCAGATCTTCCTCCGCCTGCCCCAGCGGCACGGAAGATGTGGCCCTCAGGCGGCTTGCCAGATCCGGCAGCACGGCGGGCCAGCGTGCAGGCGGCAGACACCCTGCCATAAGAAGGAACATGCGGTGCTCACGCACCAGATTGATCAGATGCAACAGATCATGCTCGTCAGGCACGCAATCCGCATTATCCAGCGCAACGGCTTTAAACCCGCCCTGACCGAACAGGGTGGCCACCTCGCGCTCGTGCAGCCGCGCCCCCGCCAGAACGGGCGCGCCATACCGCCCCGCCCAGATGGAGAGCAGATGCGTCTTGCCCGTCCCTCCTTCGCCCCACAGCGCCATGCGCCCTTCGGGCCAGCGGTAGGGGGCTTCCGCGTCCAGCACCCAGGCGCGGGCGGCCGCGTTGGAGGGAGCCGCGACAAAATCCGACCGTCCGAATCGGGGGCGGTACACAAATGGCAAAGCAATCTGCATCCTCTCTTCCCCTTCGTTTATGCGCCGCCTCCTGCCCTCTTCGGGGGGGTGGGAAGATGCTTTTGTTTCATCAAACCGCGTCATGCCGCTTTGCGCGCCGCCTCTCCTGCCGTAAAGACTGTTCGCGGGAATCCTGAGTGACCTTGGTTCCCGGTATCGACCTTACTCCCATTCAGACCAAGAGCGCACCCATGACGTCTTCTCCTAGCACCCCTTCCTCCGGCCTCACCTACCGTGATTCCGGCGTGGACATTGAAGCAGGCGAAGCCCTTGTTGACGCCATTCGCCCTGCTGCCAAAGCCACGGACCGGCCCGGCACCATGGGTGGGCTTGGCGGCTTTGGCGCGCTGTTCGACCTGAAGGCCGCAGGCTTTACCGACCCTGTTCTGGTCTCCTGCACCGATGGCGTTGGCACCAAGCTGACCCTGGCCATTGATAACGACCTGCACGAAACCGTGGGGATCGACCTTGTCGCCATGTGCGTGAACGACCTTATTGTTCAGGGCGCTGAGCCGCTGTTTTTTCTTGACTATTTTGCCACAGGCCGCCTGTCCGTTGCCTCTGCCGCCAAGGTCGTGCGCGGCATTGCCAAAGGATGCGAACATTCCGGCTGCGCTCTTGTCGGCGGCGAAACGGCGGAAATGCCCGGTATGTATGCTGATGGGCACTACGATCTGGCCGGTTTTTCCGTTGGTGCGGCCGAACGCAGCGCCCTGCTGCCCGCAGGGATTGCCGCAGGGGATACGCTGATCGCCCTGCCCTCCTCCGGTGTACATTCCAACGGCTTTTCGCTCGTGCGCCGCATTGTGGCCGACGCCCACCTGACATGGACCGACCCCGCAGCCTTTGCGCCGGGCCGTACGCTGGGCGAGGCTTTTCTGGAACCCACACGCCTGTATGTGCGCCCCGTGCTGGCCCTGCACAAAGCGGGGCTGCTACATGGTGCGGCCCACATTACCGGTGGTGGCCTGCCGGGCAACCTGCCGCGCGTGCTGCCGGACGGGCTGGATGCGGTTATTGATCAGGCATGGCCCATGCCTGCGGTCTTCAAGTGGCTGGCACGCACCGGCAATGTGGAAAGTGCAGAAATGCTGCGCGTGTTCAATTGCGGCATTGGTATGATCCTGATCACCCCCGAGCCGGACAGGGTGCTGGCCATGCTGGCCGAAGCAGGGGAAAAAGCTTTCCGCATCGGCTCCATTGCAGAAGCGGAAAGCCCGGACGCCAGACCTGACCTGAAAATGCAGACCACTCCGGATTTCCGGGCAGCATGAATACGGCAAAAACGCCTGTCGCCATTCTGCTCAGTGGCCGTGGCAGCAATGCCACCGCCCTGACTACCGCAGCGCAGGACCCGGATTTTCCCGCCCGCATCTGCCTTGTTTTAAGCAACAACCCCGATGCAGCGGGGTTGGATATGGCGCGTGCCGCGGGCCTGCCCACACTGGCCATAGATCACCGCAGCTTTGGCAAGGATCGTGCAGCCCACGAACGCGCCATTCATGCCGCGCTGGAAGATGCTGGGGCACAGGCCGTATGCCTTGCCGGGTATATGCGCCTGCTGACCCCCTACCTGACCACGGCATGGGCTGGGCGGATGCTGAATATTCATCCCAGCCTTCTGCCGTCCTTCCCCGGCCTGCATACGCATGAGCGCGCTCTGGCAGCAGGTGTGCGGCTGCATGGCTGCACGGTGCATCTGGTAACCGAAGGGATGGATGAAGGGCCGATTCTGGGCCAGGCCGCTGTGCCCGTTCTACCCGGAGATACGCCTGACCTGCTGGCAGCACGTGTCCTGCAACAGGAGCATGGGCTTTATCCTCTAGCCTTGCGGCATTTTTTAACGCAAAACCCGGCAACAGCGCCCAATGGCGCCGCGCTTGTAGTGGCATAAGCCACCACCTCCCCTGCTTCCCGAACGGTTTTTTGCCCCCATGACCACACCTGCGCGCCCTTCCTCTTCCAAACCGCGCGGCCGGTTCCGCCCCGCCGCCCCACAACCCGACCCCACGCGGGACGTGGCGTTTGATGTTCTGTGCGGTGTTGTGGAACACCGCCGTATGCTGGAGAACAGCCTCTCCCGCTCGGCGAGCACCCATCAGGCAGAAGCGCGCGACCGGGCCGCCGCCCACCGTCTGGCGGCAACAACCCTGCGTCATATGGGCACATTACGCTCGGTGCTGGAGCCTTTTTTAAAAAAAGAACCACCTGAACCCGTACGCGTCGCGTTAATGATGGGGTGCGCGCAGCTTCTGTTTCTGGAAACGCCACCCCATGCGGCGGTTGGCACCACCGTATCCCTGCTGCGCAGGCGCAAGCTGGCTCCGTTTGCCGGGCTGGCCAATGCCGTGCTGCGCCGTGTAGCCACAAGTGGCCTCAGCGTGATGGATGGGCTGGACCAGCCCCGGCTGGATATTCCTTCATGGTTATGGACCTCATGGACAGCACTGGGCAAAGGTGTGCCTCGCGCCATTGCTCAGGGCATCAGCCACGAAGCCCCGCTCGACATAACCCTGCGCCCCGGCGCACTGGCGCCGGAAGGGGGAATAACTCTCCCCAATGGGTCCATCCGCCTGCCTGCTGGCACAAGGGTTGCCGAACTGCCCGGATATGAAGACGGTGCTTTCTGGGTACAGGACGCCGCCGCAACCCTGCCCGCCCGCCTGCTGAACGTACAGCCACACGAGCAGGTGGCTGATCTGTGCGCAGCTCCGGGTGGCAAAACCGCCCAGCTGGCCGTAACAGGGGCAACCGTTACAGCAGTGGAAAACAACCCCGCCCGCCTGCTGCGCCTGAAGGAAAACATGGCACGCCTTGGTCTGGAGGATGTCCGCACGTTGCAGGCCGATGCCGCCACATGGCAGCCCGATGCCCCGCTGGACGCCATTCTGCTGGATGCCCCCTGCTCGGCGACCGGCACAGCCCGCCGCCACCCCGATGTGCTGTGGGTCAAACGCCCGCGTGACCTGACCACTCTGACCGCCACGCAGGACAAACTTCTGGCTGCCGCAAGGGATATGCTCAAACCCGGTGGCAGGCTTGTGTATGCCGTATGCTCCTTGCAGCAGGAAGAAGGGCCAGACCGCGCGCGCGCAGCACAGGCGATGGGGCTTGTACCCATGCCCTTTACGCCAGAGGAGCTCCCGTTTCTGCCTCAGGCCTTAACGCCAGAGGGCTGGCTACGCACGCATCCGGGCATGTGGCCGGATGAAGGCGGAATGGACGGCTTTTTTGTCGCCCGTTTTACCAGGCCTGCCTGAACAGCTGCCCTCTCTGTGGGCAGTTGCCGCGTAAAAGTGCACAAACCGTCTTTCTGTAGTTGCGCAGGCGGCTGCTATTGCGGATAAGCAAGGAATGAGTTCTGCACCATTCCCCCTGATCGCCCCTAGTATTCTGGCTGCGGATTTTGCACGGCTGGGAGAAGAAGTAGAAGCCGTAACCCACGCCGGAGCGGACTGGATCCATCTGGATGTCATGGACGGCCATTTTGTGCCCAATATTTCGTTTGGGCCAGCCGTAATCAGGGCGTTGCGCGCGCGAAGCGCACTGCCCTTTGACGTTCATCTGATGATCGCGCCAGTTGACCCGTACCTGGAAGCCTTTGCCCAGGCCGGGGCTGACCAGATTCTGATACACATAGAAGCCGGACCACATACGCATCGTTCGCTCCAGCTTATTCGTCAGCTAGGCGCAAAACCGGGTATTGTGCTATGCCCTGCCACACCGGCTGCCGCCATTGCCGAGGTGATGGACCTTGTGGACGTTATTCTGGTCATGACCGTTAACCCCGGTTTTGGGGGCCAGAAATTCCTGCCCAGCCAGTTGCCCAAAATTGCAGCCCTGCGGGAGATGATCACATGCAGCGGGCGCAATATCCGTCTGGCGGTGGATGGGGGGATAGACGCAACAACAGCTCCACTGGCCATACAGGCTGGGGCGGATGTGCTGATCGCCGGAAGCGCCGTTTACGGCAAGCCGGATTATGGCGCTGCCATTGCCTCCCTCCGCCAGACTTGATCTATCGCATGGTGATGAGGGTGCGAATGCACCAAATGCTGTCATAAAGTTCCATTAGAGTAGCGCCCTTAATACCCCAGCTCTGGAGTTACACTCATCTAATGCCCCTACGCCGCTGGACCCGTGCACCCCGCCTTGCCTATGCCATGCGCAACCCGCTTGGTGGTTTTGCGCGCGTTCCCGCTGCTCCTGCCGTGGTACTGCGGGACCTGTGGCCGGGCAATGCGACGGTAGGGGAGAAGCTGGTCCGCAACCGGACCGAGTTTGACGGTGTCCCCCGCTCGCTCCAGTCTGGCATATGGGATGACCCGGCATGGCCAGCCCCTTACCGTCGGTGGTTACAGGGCTTTGGCTGGCTACAGGACCTGCGAGAACTGGGGGCTGAATCCGCCCGGATCAAGGCGCGCACACTTGTTGCACACTGGACCCGCCTGCCTGCGGCCGAACGCGCTGTTACCGACCCCTCCATAACCGGGGCACGACTGAGTGCATGGCTGGGCTGTTACGAATTTTTTGCCGCCTCCGCCGATGATGTTTTTCGTCAGAACCTGATGGCCTCCCTCATGATGGAAGCGCGCTCCATTATAGTGCTCATGCCCGATGCCGTTTATGGCTGGCAGGCCCTGTGCGCACTCAAGGGGTTACTGGCAGTTGCGGTATCCATCCCCGATTATCCGGAGTTCCTGACCGGCTACCTGCGCCTGATTGACGAGGTCATAACCAGCCAGATTCTCCCCGATGGCGGGCATATTACCCGCAGCCCTGAAGACCTGTTCCTGACAGTAAAGGAACTGGCCGAGATGCTCTATATCCTTCAGGTTGCGCGCCTGCCGCTACCAACAACACTGGTCGACGCTGCAAACCGGACCGCCCCCGCCCTGCGTGCCCTGCGCCATGCCGATGGTGGGCTGGCCCTGTTTAACGGCAGCACAGAATGCGACCCCCAACTGGTGGAACTTGTGCTGAACCGCGCATCCCGCTCCCGTGTCGTAGCCGCGGGATTGCCCGAAAGCGGGTTTGCCCGCCTGAGCAGCGGCCGTGCACTGCTCATAGCCGATGCCGCATCCCCCGCTCCGGCCGGATTTGACCATACAGCCCATGCGGGCATGCTTTCGTTTGAGTTTTCATCCGGCAGGCAACGGCTGATCGTTAACTGTGGAGCCAGCAGACAAAAAGGGTGGGCAGAAGCCCTGCGCTACCCTGCGGCCCATTCCGTTCTGGAACTGGCGGGCATGTCCCCCATGACCTTTGAGTCCAATGGCACCACCAACTGGCCGCCGCAGGTCAGCCGCACCCACGCAACACAGGACGGCGCGCACTGGCTGGACATGACCCATAACGGGTACGAAAGTCAGGGAGGAGGCCTGTACCACCGCCAGCTTTATCTGGGCAAGGACGGGCGGACCCTGCGCGGGGAGGAAAAGCTGGAAGGCGCAACACTGGCCCGCACGCCCTGCATACGCTTCCACCTGCACCCTGACATTATGGTGGAGCCAACCGAAAACGGCCACCTGCTGCACAGCGAGGAAGAAAGCTGGCTTTTCCAGTCCGATGGGCAGGTCCGGGTGGAGGAAAGTGTGTATCTTGGCCAAGGCCGCAGGATAACAACGCTGCAGCTTGTCCTGACCCCACCCGCACCTTCGCAGGATGAGGATGCTACCACTCCCCTGCCCCAGACAGACAGTGCGGAGGAGAATACCGATCCCGCACAGCAGGATGCCTCACCCGGAACAGTACAGGAACAGCCGCCCTCAGCGGGTTCTCGCCCCGATGTCCCGGTCGGCACGGCAGAACAGGCCACACCTCTTTCAAGCCCTTCAGACACCGCAGAGCGTATGGGAGCTCTGCCATCCACCGCGCCGCCCAAACCCGCCACGACCGCCCATCCGGCACTCCTCCACAGCAGGATAGGGCAGCCCCCGCCCGGGCCGATTCACTGGGCGCTGACACTGATCAGCGAGTAGCTGAGAGCGACAGACCCCGCTCAGTCTTTGGTGGCGTGACTGTCTGTTCCGGTTTTTTTGGCAACAGGTAAAAAGCGGATGGTCAGGCGCGAAGGAGAGGCCGCCAGCCGTCCACCTGTGCGGATTTCATCCAGCCGGATGCGCACACCAGAGTCATTTTCCATCAGATGCCCGGCCACACCCTTGCCTATTGTGGTCTCGCCCGAGAGCGACCAGTATGTTCCGGTAAAATCTTCCAGCCGTTGCAGATTATAAACCTTGCCTACGCTGTTACCAAAAGAAAAGCCGATAGCAGCAGCCGAAGCCCCGCTGACTTCAAACGGATAGTCATGCCCGCCATAGGTCAGCACGCCGTTGCCCCAAGTATACCCCACCCCCAGATCAGCCGAGCGGGTTTTAAAGGTCACCTCCGCCATGACTGGGCCGAGAACGGTCTCTGCTCCTGCGGGCAAGGCCCATGCGCCGGACAGTGCCAGCGCCGCAAGAAAACGACGGGATGCTGAGCGCATCAGAAATGCTCCTTGTGTTCGGGACCGCCAAAACATGGCATAGGGTTCCGCCGCTGCATAGCTTTATTGCTGGCACAAGCAGGCATGGCGGAGCGGTTTATGTGTTCCAGATCGGGTCTTTGAGCTTTTCCACAAAAACTGTGTGCGCAGTCAGTTCGGCAGATGTGGGGCAGACCTTTACAACCCTGCGCTCCGCCGGGCCATCATACGCCACGGCGGGGGCCTGCTCCCCGTCCGCGACCAGCCCCAGACCGTGCTGACGGCCCCCCATAAGTTCCACGTACACTTCGGCCAGCAGCTTGCAGTCCAGCAGCGCATTGTGAGTTGTACGCGCAGACAGGTCCACGCCAAAACGGCGGCACAATGCGTCCAGACTGTTAGGCATGCCGGGAAAACGCTCGCGCGCCATATCCAGCGTGTCCACCATCCGGCCCATATCCAGTGATTTGCGGCCTGCGCGCTTGAGTTCGGCGTTTAAAAAGCCAAAGTCAAAGCGGGCATTATGCGCAATAAGGGCGTCATCCCCCACAAATGCCAGAAAATCGTCCACGACCTCGGCAAACTTTGGCTTTCCCTCCAGGTCCGCGCGTGTAAAGCCGTGAACACGGCTGGCCTCTTCGGGCACATCACGCTCGGGGTCAAGCAGAGTGTGGTAGCTATTGCCCGTGGGCAGGTCCCCCACCAGTTCCAGAGCCGCAATTTCAATCACCCGGTCCCCGGTGGCCGGGTCCAGCCCTGTTGTTTCCGTATCAAACAGGATGGATCGCTTCATGCCCTCAAACTCCTGATAAGGCGACGGACCTGCCGCTCTGTTTCCTTCATGGATAGCCCTGTGCGGATCACGATATCCGCCTTCTGCACCCTGCGGGCATCCCGCATCTGGCAGGCAATAAGCTTCCGGGCCTGTGGAGGGGGCATGTTACGGCGATGGGCCACGCGCCTGCGCTGCACCCATGCAGGGGCAGATACCACCACCACCTGACTGCAGAGCCGGTCTGCACCGGTTTCAAACAGAAGGGGAATGTCCAGCACCACACTGGCCGCTCCCTTCTGGCGGGAGCGCCGCAGAAACTCCGTGCGCGCATGGCGCACCAGAGGGTGCATAATGGCTTCCAGTTTTTTCAGCAATGCCGGGTGCGCCAGCACGGCCTGCCGGAGTACTGCCCGGTCCAGCCGTCCAGCCGTGACAGCCTGCGGCACCATCTGCGCTATGCGGGGCAAAGCAGCCCCCCCCGGCCCCTGAAGAGCATGAACAGCGGCATCCGCATCAAACACCGCCACCCCGGCACGGCGCAACATGTTGGCAACCGTGCTTTTGCCCATGCCCATGCCCCCGGTCAGGCCCAGTATCTGCATACGTAAACCCCGCCCGCTCAGAAGGAGCAGATCATGCTCAAAGGCTGTTCAGAACATGGTCCTGCGTTGCATCGTCCACCTCCGGGTCAACGCCAAACCATGCCTTAAAGCCAAATCGCGCCTGATGGAGCAGCATGCCCAGCCCGCCCACCGTGCGCAGACCCTGCCGGGTTGCCGCAGCCAGCAGGGGCGTAACCAGCGGGACATAAACAATATCCGCCACGACCATATCTTCAGCCGCCCGCGTCAGGGAAGGACAGAACAACGGGTCCGGCCCTCCGGCCATCCCCAGAGAGGTGGTATTGACCAGCACGGAGAACTCTCCCAGCCGCTGCTCCCACCCGGACCATGGCAGCACATCCGTACCAGGCAATGCCGCGGCCAGTACTACAGCACGCCCCAACGTGCGGTTGGTTATGGTCACCTTCATGCCCCTGTCCTGCAAAGCCGCGGCTACGGAACGCGCAGCCCCCCCTGCCCCGAGCAACAGGGCGCGGGTCTGCGGGCGTAGGGGCAGGTGGCCAGCCTCCAGACTGGCAACAAACCCGCTGCCATCGGTGGAAAGCCCAAGGATTTTACCATCTTCACGGAATACAAGCGTGTTGACCGCCTCCGCCCGCTGGGCGGAGGCATCCAGCACATCGGCCAGCCTATAGGCCGCCTCCTTGTGGGGAATGGTTATGTTAACCCCCTTAAAGCCCGCAGCCCGCAACCCCTGTACGGCGGCCTCAAAACCTTCGGGCGCCGTGGGCAGGGGCACATAGGCACCATCCACCCCATAGCGCCGCAGCCAGTAGTTATGCAGCACAGGCGAGCGGGAATGTTCGACCGGCCAGCCCATAACACCCGCAAGTCTGGCCTTGCCGGTAATAATCTGCGATGGCGGGGTGATGGGGAGAGTGGTCATGGCCGCTGTTCATACCTTGTGCAAAAAATCCGCCATGCCTGCGGCAACAGGCTGGCCAGCCGCGCGGCCCATTCCGCCTGACCAGCCGGATGGGCGATCAGGTCCTGACGGATTTCAATTTCAATATGCGGCAGGGCGCGCTGCTCGCCGTGCAGGGGAATTGTGTAATCCGATGTGTCGGTCAGGGCATAGGGTTCATTATCCCCCACCACCAGACCTTCCGCCCTGAGCAGGTCGATCATGATGTTGGCCAGACGCGGGTCATGATTATGCAGCAGCCCCACATGCCATGGCCGCGCAACCCCACGCATAACCGGGGTAAAGCTGTGCAGGGCCACCACGACCACGGCGCGCTCCTGCGCCAGCCGGGCGTTGAGTTCCTGCGTGATCCGCTGGTGATAGGGATGCAGAATGGCCTGTTCGCGCCATGCCCTGTCCTGCGCGCTCAGGCTCTGGTTGCGTGGGACAACCGTGCCATCACTTTGCGCCACAATGGAGGTGGGATGGCCCGGTGCACGGTTACAGTCGATCACCAGACGGGAATACACCTGCTCGACCAGCACCGCAGGCAGGGCTTCAGCCAGCCTGCGGCCCACACCATCGATGCCTATGTCCCACCCAATATGGCGGGCACGCTCCTCCGCACTCAGGCCCAGACCATCGAGGATGGGAGGAATGGCCTGCCCGGCATGGTCACTGACCAGCACAAACGGCCCGCCTTCATCCCGCCCGTAAACCCTGAAGCTCTCAGTCAATATTTCTGTCATCAGTCTGTCGGCGCGTGCCAGTTTGCCGGGCGGGGACACCGGGCGCAGTACGCCCGACACCCCAGACCCGAAAAAAATGCCTTACTGGGCGGAGGAAACAATAACGGCGGCCAGATCGGCCTCAGCCCGGACGCGGCCTGCATCCTCACCCCCCAGACCTTCCGCATCCAGACCGCTGCCATCCAGCTCATAGACCAGATAGGCGGGGTCTGCACCGTCCAGCGATTCTTCACCGCCTTCCATGTAGCTGCGGGCGGCCACGTATTCCGGCCCACGCATTTTTTCTTCCAGCCGACGCACGGCAGCAATCGGGTTTTTCGCCTTGATCACTTCGAGCAGCACATTCGCGCCCGGGTCGATCACTCCAAAAGTTGTCAGTTCGTGAGCCATGGTCTTTATCCTGAACCCTTTGTAATTTACACACTTTATAAGCAGAGAAATGCGCATGCAGCCAGCCCTGTAAACACCGCCTTGCCCATAAAAAAACTGCCCGCGCCGCAGCGCTGGCATGAACTGGCGCAAGGATGACGGTTTGCGCAGCCGGGCATGCGCCGGTAGGATGGGTTTTGCATTCAGCCTGCTCCGGTATTATGGCTGCGGCTTAACGCTACATGTAAACGAACAGGTCAGCCAACCATGTCTTTGAAGAACCAGCCCCCGGCCCAAACAGCCACCACAGCCAATGCCAATGTGCAGTGGGGCGGACGATTTGCGGGTGGACCTTCGGACATCATGCAGGCCATCAACGCGTCCATCAGCTTTGATAAAGCCTTGTGGAAGCAGGATATTGCCGGCTCTCTGGCCCATGCAGCCATGCTGGCGCATGTGGGCATCATCTCCAAGGATGATGAATCTGCAATCCGCAAGGGACTGACCGAAATTGGCTCAGAAATTGGCGCAGGCAACTTTGCCTTTTCCGAAGCCCTTGAAGATATTCACATGAATATCGAAGCCCGCCTGTCCGAGCGGGTAGGAGAGGCTGGCAAGCGCCTGCACACCGCCCGTTCACGCAATGACCAGGTGGCAACCGACTTCCGCCTGTGGGTGCGTGACGCCATAGACGGGCTGGACCAGCAGGTGGCCTCGCTCATGCGGGCGCTGGCGCAGCGGGCGCGGGAGCATGCGGCAGACCCCATGCCGGGCTTTACGCACCTGCAAACTGCCCAGCCGGTAACTTTTGGCCACCATCTTATGGCCTATGTGGAAATGCTGGCCCGTGACCGGGGACGTCTGGCCGATACACGCCGCCGCCTGAACGAATGCCCGCTGGGGTCGGCCGCACTTGCGGGTACGTCCTTCCCCATTGACCGGGCCATGACAGCCGAACTTCTGCACTTTGACCGCCCGACCGCCAATTCGCTTGATGCGGTTTCGGACCGGGATTTTGCGCTGGAATATCTGTCTGCACTTTCCATTCTGGCCATGCACCTCTCCCGCATGGCTGAGGAAATTGTGATCTGGTGTTCCTCCCCCTTTTCCTTCATCCGGCTGTCAGACGCCTTTACAACCGGTTCCTCCATCATGCCGCAAAAGCGCAACCCGGATGCGGCAGAGCTGGTCCGGGCCAAAACAGGCCGTATCAACGGTAGTCTGATCGGGCTGCTGACAGTCATGAAAGGTCTGCCACTGGCCTATGCCAAGGACATGCAGGAAGACAAGGAACCGGTTTTTGCCGCCACCGATGCTGCTGCCCTGTGCCTTGCCGCGTGCGATGGCATGGTGCGCGACATGACCGCCAACACGCAGCAGATGCGCGCTCTGGCTGGCTCGGGCTATTCCACCGCAACCGACATTGCAGACTGGCTGGTACGGGTGCTCAAGGTGCCGTTCCGCACGGCCCACCACGTAACAGGCCGCCTTGTGGCCCGCGCAGAGGCCCAGAACATTGGTCTTGCAGAACTCACTCTGGCGGAAATGCAGGCCGAAGAACCGGGCATTACACAGGACATTTATTCCGTCCTGAGCGTTGATGCCTCCATAGCCTCACGCACAAGCCTTGGCGGAACCGCGGCATCCAACGTTATGGCGCAGGCCACCCGCTGGCTGGACGCTCTGGCAGGCACTCCCACCCCCGCAAAAGGCTGAGCATATGACCCTCCGCCTGTTCATGGGCCTGTTTCTGGCAACCGCCCTGTGCCTGCCACTGGCCGCATGCGGCAAAAAAGGACCTAATCAGGCTCCGGGTCCGCGCAACAAGATTACCTACCCTCTCACCTATCCACCGGACTGAACGCAACATATGGCATCACAGGCCAGACCCCATGCAACACTCCCCGGGTTTTAGCCTGCCGTACATTGCGCCCACCCACACCTCCGCTCTTTTTGTCCAAGGCCCAGTTCGCTTCATGGCTGATACACCTGCCTATACCGATGCCGACCCCTCGCTGGCTGAACTGCTGGCAACCCACCCGCATCTGACCACAGACCCCCTGTGCGGGCTGATGTTTGAGGGTGTCCCCCTGAACGCCATAGCCGATGCGGTCGGCACCCCATGCTGGGTGCTGGGTGCTGGCACACTGCGCCAGCGTCTTGCCCGCATGCGCACGGCCATGGCGGATGCGGGGCTGGATGTCTGCATCCATTACGCTGTCAAGGCGAATGACCACCTCTCCGTGCTGTCCCTGATCGGACAGGAAGGGTATGGGGCGGATATTGTAAGCGGTGGCGAACTGGCCCGCACACAAAAGGCGGGCATTGCGGCGCAGCGGGTAGTTTTTTCCGGCGTAGGCAAAACCGATGCGGAACTGGAATATGCCATTGGCCTGGGCATTGGCCAGATCAATGTGGAAAGTGCGGAAGAACTGGCCATTATCTCGGCCATTGCAACGCGCCTTGGCAAGCAGGCCACAGTCACGCTGCGCATTAACCCCGATGTGGACGCCAAAACCCACGCCAAGATTACAACCGGGCTTGCCGCCAATAAATTTGGCATTCCCTTTGATAACGCTGCGGCTTTGTATGCCCATGCCTTTACCCTGCCGGGCATCAGACCTGTTGGGTTTGCCACCCATATTGGTAGCCAGATTCTTTCCACCACTCCATATCACGCCGCCTACGCCCGCGTGGCCGAACTGGTGCGCGCCGTGCGCGCCAATGACCTGAGTGTAGAGGCTGTGGACTGCGGCGGCGGGCTTGGCATCAGCTACCGCAACGAGGTGGAAGGCCAGCCAGAAGCCCTGGCGGGCGCCATCCGGGCCGAACTGGGTGGGCTTGGGCTGCGACTGAGCATAGAGCCGGGGCGCTGGCCCATAGGCCCGGCAGGCGTGCTGCTGAGCAGCGTTATCCTGCGTAAGGAAGAAGGGCTCCCCGGCCCGTTCCTTGTGCTCGATGCCGCCATGAACGACATGGTCCGCCCCAGCATGTACGACGCATGGCATGGCCTTGTGCCCCTTGCACCGCAGGCCTTCAGCCAGCCTGTAGCACCTACGCATGTCGTTGGCCCGGTCTGTGAAAGTGGAGACACTTTTGCGCGCGACCGCCTGCTTCCCCCCCTTGGCCGCGCATCCCGTATAGCCATTCTGGACACGGGCGCTTATGGTGCGGTCATGAGTTCCACCTATAACAGCCGCCCTCTGGCCGCGCAGGTTCTGGTCGAGAACGGTCAATGGACGGTTATACGCCACCGGCAGACACTGGAAGAACTGTGGCAGGATGAAGCCATGCCAGCTCCCCCGAACGGAAAAGCCTGACGCATGCGCGGTCTGAAGCAGGATCTGACCGCATCAACCGCGCAGGACGGCACGCTGGCGGTCCGTCTGGCCCATGTGCGCCGTCACGCGGCCCTTGTTTTGTACATTGAGCAGCTCTGGCCTGCTCTCCAGCCGACACTGGCCATGCTGGGGGTCTACACACTGGCAGGCCTGCTCCGCCTGCCCCAGCACCTGCCCGATGGCCTGCGCCTTGTAGGTGTAGCAGGGTGGCTAAGCCTGTGTGGCTGGCGGCTCCATGCCGATCTGGGGCGCCGACACCCCACCACGCCGGAGGAGATTGACCGGCGGATTGAACAGGCATCCGGCCTGCGCAACCGCCCTCTTGCCAGCCTGACAGACACCCCAGCCCCACTCCTCCATGCCAGCAATACGCTCTTGTGGCAGGCCCACCGGCAGCGGCTTCTGGCCTCCCTTGGCCAGTTACGTGCAGGCTGGCCCGCCCTTGCCCCCAAAGAGCGCACACACCAGCTTGCGGCTGCGGGGCTGGTGCTGGCTCTTGGCATTGCCAGTGGAGTTGCCGGATCCTCGGCACCGGGCCGCATTCTGGCCGCCTTTATTCCCGGTCGGGATGACCCGGACGTGCCCCTCCCCCACATAGACGCGTGGATTACCTCCCCCGCCTACGCACCCGACGCCCCGGTCTTTTTAAGCCCGAACCGCCCCGCCCCCCAGATGCAGGAAGGTGCCAGGCTGACCGTTATTGTTAACGGCATGGCCTCCCACCCCGTGCTGCAAGGCACGCGCGGCATGGTGGTACAGGACGCAAAACGCCAGAAACTGGACCCACATAGCTGGAAGCTGGAAGCCACACTGACCCATAGCGGCCTGCTCAAGCTGACTGGCCGGGGACGCACTCTGGCAAGCTGGTCCATGACCATTCTGCCAGACCTGGCACCGCAGGTTGCATGGGGTCCATCCCCCGGAACCCCCGGCAAGGGGGACTGGCACACCCGCCTGCCTTACACAGCCAGCCACGCGTATGGCCTGTCAAACATGCAGGTGGTGCTACACGCCACCCACCCCGCCAGAGGGGCCAACCCCCGGCGGGAAGTGAGTATTCCCCTGCCTTTAACCGGCCACCCCAAATCGGTTAAAAATGTAATTGCCCCCGACCTGTCGGAAGACCCATGGGCCGGGCAGGAGGTTACGGGGCAGATCGTAGCAACCGCCACCAGCGGGCATCAGGGGCAGAGCGAGCCAGCCACATTCAAACTCGGGAGCAGGGTATTCCACTCCCCCATTGCCCGCGCCATTCTGGACGTGCGCAGGCGTTTTGCACTGGAACAGGAAAAACGCGAAGATACGGCGCAGGATCTGGAAGCGCTGGGTGAGGCCCCCGGTCCTGTACGTGAGCATACGGGCATGTTCCTGAACCTGACCAGCATTGTGGCCCTTCTGGAAAATGCCGACATAGACACCCAGACCGCCCGCGCAAGTGCTACCAACCTGCTATGGGACCTGGCTCTGGACATAGAAGACCGGCGCACGGGTGATAACGCCAGTGCCCAGGCCTCGATCGACGTAAGAGCCGCACAGGCCGATGTGGCCCAGAAACTGGCGGACATGAAGCGCAATGGCACCCACAACCAGCAGGCACAGGAAGAACTGGAACAAAGCCTGAAAACGCTACAGGACGCCATTGCCCGCAAAATGCAGGCTCTGGCCGATAGCGCCTTGCGCAACCATACGGCCATCCCCGATCTGCCCGGTTTTTCGGCAGCGGGGAACAAGGCCTTTGATCGGCTGATGAAGCAGTTGCGCGCCGATGCCACCAATGGCCGCTCGGGCGATGCCATGCAACGCCTGCAGGAAATGGAAAACGCAACCGAACGCATGCGCAACGCTACACCGCAGGACCTTGCCGCTCTGGCCCAGCAGCTACAGGCCCAGCAGAAAGCGCGTGAGCAGGCCGCTGCCCTGCATGACCTGACAGCCAGGGAATCCAGCCTGCTGGACCATGCCCAGTCCCGACTGGACGAGCATTTACGCGCTTTTTCCCAACAGCAGAGCGATCTGGCCGATGATGGAGATGGAGAAGCTGCGGAATACGCCAACCTGCCCACATCAGAACTGCTGCGCAGGCTCGGGCTTTCCGCCCCGCCGAATATGGGGGGAAACAGCACTGACGCGCAGTCCCGGCCCTCCTCCGCCTCCCCCCAGCCTCCGGCAGGGCTGCCAGACCCCGCCAAAGCCGAGGCACAAGCCAGCGCACGCCGTACCGAACGCGCAACCCAGCATGCGCTCGAACAGGCATTGGGTGAACTTAAAGATGAATTCAAGGAACTGACCGGCAAAACCCCCGAAGCATTTGAACAGGCCCGCAAGAACATGGCTGCGGCCCGCAAGGCACTGGCTGATGGGGATGACGCCGCTGCCGCCAGTGCGGAGGAAAAAGCACTCGAAGCCCTTCGCCAGAGCCGCAAGCAGATGCAGGACAGCATGAAGGGCAATGGCCAGAACACCACGCCCAGCTTTTTGCCTTCCTTTGGTGGCAGTGGCGATGGATCATCCGGTTCAGGCAACGCGGGGGAGAGCGGGAATGGCCAGCCCTCCGATGCTGCGGGTGAAGGTGGGGATGATGAAAACACAACAGGTAAAGACCCGCTTGGCCGCAGGGAAGGCGAAGGGACGGACCAGAATACGGATGACAGCACCCATATCCCCGACACGGTAGCCCGCCAGCGCGCGCGTGAGATTGAGCAGGAACTGCGCCGCCGCGATTCGGACCGGACCCGGCCGCAGCAGGAACTGGATTATCTGGATCGCCTGCTCAAACCCTTCTGAGCGGCGACCCACGCCCATGCGTTAGCGTCTGCACCATGCCTGCGGTCAGAGCGGTTATGCCTCCATAGGGACCCCGCAATGCGCAAGTCCTGCCTACCCGCGCCATACGCCAGGTTGCACATAATATGGAACACGACCGCCATAATGCGGCATAACAGGTGGGCACAGGCTGCCAGTTACAAGCCCACTGCGCCATAAGGGAGAACCTCCATGTTCGCCATGCGTCTGCACAGCCCACGCACCCCGCTGCAATGGGAGGAGTTGCCCGACCCCACCCCCGGTCCGGGCCAGATCCGGGTCAGGGTGCTGGCCTGTGGTGTATGCCGCACCGACCTGCATGTGGTGGACGGAGACCTGACCCACCCCAAACTACCCGTAACTCCGGGGCACGAAATTATTGGCCGGATTGACCAGTTGGGGAGTGGTGTCACCTCCCTTACGGTTGGGCAGCGCGTAGGTATTTCGTGGCTGGGCCATACCTGCGGCCACTGCTCCTACTGCGCAACAGACCACGAAAACCTGTGTGACCACCCCATTTTTACCGGCTACACGCGCGATGGCGGTTACGCCACAATGGCTGTGGCTGATGCACATTTTGCATTCCCCATGGGGGAGGAAGGCTCGGACGTCTCTCTCGCCCCCCTGCTGTGTGCAGGGCTGATCGGGTGGCGCTCACTTGGCAAAACGGGCAAGGCCCAAAAGGTTGGTCTGTACGGATTTGGAGCGGCCGCACATATTATTACGCAGGTGCTGGTATGGCAAAAGCGCGAGGTTTATGCCTTTACCCGCCCAAATGACACCAAAACGCAGGAATTTGCCCGTTCACTTGGCGCAAAATGGGTTGGTGGGTCGGATACGTTGCCACCAGAGCAACTGGATGCGGCCATTATTTTTGCCCCCGATGGCGCTCTGGTGCCAGCCGCCCTTAAAACCCTGCGCAAAGGGGGGCGCGTGGTATGCGCGGGGATTCACATGAGCGAAATCCCCGCTTTTTCCTACGACACGTTATGGGAAGAGCGCGATATTGTATCCGTTGCCAACCTGACGCGCGAGGACGGGCTGGAGTTTCTCTCCCTCGCACCCAAAATTGGCATCCACACCACCACCACGACCTACGCACTCAAAGACGCCAACAAAGCGCTGGATGACCTGCGCCATGGCAGGTTCGACGGTGCCGCCGTTCTGGTGCCCTAGGCGGGTATATCCTCCATGCTGGCTGCGGCCAGAATGGCGGCCAGCAGACCGGGAAAACGACTTTCCAGTTCCTGTTCACGCAAGGAGTTCATATGCGTTACCCCCACCACATCGGTCCGGATAACCCCCGCCTTGCGCAAGACCGAAAAATGGTGGGACACGGAGGATTTTGGCCGTCCATCCTGTAACGGGGCGCAAGGCTGGGGCTGGCAGGCCGCAAGCCTGCGCACCACCGCCAGCCGGAACGGGTCGGACAGGGCGTAAAGCAGGCAGGACAATTGTATATCCTGCGCCAGTGGGTGGTCATACTGCTTCATGGCGACTGTTTGGTTTGCCTCTTCTCTTGCTTTGCCCATTAGTTCGATTATAGTCGAACTAATGGGGCCACGTCGCCCTTTGTAACAGGAGCACGGTTCATGCCAACGCTTTTCGACTCTTATACCCTCAAAGGCAGCACATTACGCAACCGCATTGCTGTTGGCCCCATGTGCCAGTATCAGGCGCAGGACGGCATACCCAATGACTGGCACAGCGTGCATTATGCAACACTCGCCCGTGGTGGGGCCGGGCTTGTCACGCTCGAAGCTACCGCGGTTTCTCCCGAAGGACGGATTACCCCCAACTGCCTTGGCCTGTGGAATGATACGCAGGCACAGGCCTATGCCCCCATTGTTGCCAGTATCCGCAAAACAGGAGCTACGCCGGGCATCCAGCTCGCCCATGCCGGGCGCAAGGCCAGCGCCAATGTACCATGGGAAGGGGACGACCATATTGCTCCTGCCGACCCGCGTAGCTGGCAGCCCATTGGCCCCTCTCCCGTGGCCTTTGGAGCCAACCTCCCCCGCGTTCCGCACGAAATGACCGTTGAGGACATTGAACGCGTTAAAAACGACTTTGTCGCTGCGACAATACGTGCGCGTGACGTGGGCTTCGAATGGCTGATGCTGCATTTTGCCCATGGGTATCTGGCGCAGAGCTTCTGGTCCGCGCACTCCAACAAGCGCACTGACCAGTATGGCGGTTCAGCAGAAAACCGGGGTCGCTTCCTGCTGGAAACACTGGCAGCCGTGCGGGCCGTCTGGCCTGAAGACCGCCCGCTGACCGCCCGTTTTGGCGTCATTGAATTTGATGGCAATGATGCGCAGACGCTAGAGGAATCCATTGCTCTCGTGCGCAGGATGAAAGAGCACGGGCTGGATTTTATTGATGTCAGCATAGGCTTTTCCACCCCCGAGGCTACCATTCCGTGGGGTGCAGGGTTTATGGCCCCCATAGCCCATAAAGTGCGGCAGGAGGCAGGCTTACCCGCCACCACGTCATGGTACATCAGCGAAGGCCGTCAGGCTGATGCGCTGATCCGCAACGAAATTGTGGATATTGCAACAATAGGCCGCCCCTTGCTGGCCAACCCGCACTGGCCCCATGAAGCAGCGCGCATTCTACACGCCAAAGACGCAAAAACCATTCTGCCACCGTCATACGCATGGTGGCTCTCACGCTACCAGTAACACGGTTCCTCAATCCAGCACCCCGCACAGGTCATACGCCTGTGCGGGCATGCCGTGCGCTCCGGGCACAGCCACTGTGGGTTTTGCCCGCACACCATCAATCTGAAAACGAATCGCAGAAAGCCTAGCCCGCCCCGGACATGCCCACACATTCCGCCGGGCCGGGGAATGAGCGTGTACGCACGGCATGGGCATAATCGGCTACGGCGCGATCCACCTCCTGCCCCAGATTGGCAAATTTACGCACAAAACGTGGGGTAAAGTCAGGAAACAGACCCAGCATGTCTTCCGCCACCAGAATCTGCCCATCGCACCGGGGCGATGCACCTATACCAATGGTCATGATGCTTACGGCATCGGTTATTGCGCGCGCGAGAGGTTCCATTGTGCTCTCAATCACCACGGCGAAGGCTCCGGCTTTTTCCACCGCCAGCGCATCGGCCATCACCTGTTCAGCCTCGCTCCCTCGCCCAACGGTGCGAAACCCCCCATGCGCATGCACAGCCTGCGGTTTAAGCCCGATATGCCCGACAACAGGAATACCCCGCTGGACCAGAAATTCTATGGTTGAGGCCATTTCCTGCCCCCCTTCAAGCTTGACGCAGCCCGCCCCGGTTCTGGCCATAATATCCGCAGCAACACGGAACGCCTGCTGTGGGCTTTCCTGATAACTGCCAAAAGGCAGGTCCACCGCCACGCAGGCCTTCTGGCTACCACGCACCACAGCCTGACCGTGAGCAACCATCATGTCCACGCTGACGGCCAGAGTGGAGTCCATGCCGTACACCACCATACCCAGCGAATCTCCCACCAAGAGCAGGTCGCAATGCGGATCCAGCAGGCGGGCCATGGGTGCTGTGTAGGCGGTCAGGGAGACGATGGGCGTATCCAGTGCCGCCAGAGAACGAGGCGTATGCCGCCGTACTGTTTGGTGTTTGCTCAAAACCTCTACTCCCCGTAACGTCTGGACACCCGGAACTGGATGCAGCTTTTCTCCGAACGCCTGCATATGTCCAGCCCAAATGGTTATAAATCTTTTGCCAATCCACGCTGGCCATAAAGCTGCATAAAACCTCCTAACCCACCACAGGCAAAGAATAGTTACCCAAAGCCATTGACAACCCCATGCGCAGGCTTTAGGTGAGTGCTCAACAAGTCGGAGGGGTGCCCGAGTGGCTAAAGGGGGCGGACTGTAAATCCGCTGGCGTACGCCTACGTTGGTTCGAATCCAACCCCCTCCACCATTTTTCCAGAAATTCAAAAATATCCTGTGTCTTTACAGTGTTTTCCAACTGTATAGTCCGGCCATATGGATGGCTCTACCTGAGCCAGACGTGATTGTTTTTCAATATTTTGAAAATATTGAAAATTTCCTGCATGAAAACACGAACTTTAAGATACTGTTCCATATAAGGAACCGTACTGACTTTAATACTGCCTGTTTCAAAACAGGCAGACCAATGGCCTGCCTGTTTTTTACAGCACGCGGTAACTACCGCAGGGTATACGCACTCTGTATTTTAGATCACACGCCCGGCAATGCTTTTAAGCTTACCCATCAGTACGGGGTCGCGCGCATCGGGTGCTGTAATCAGCGCATATTCCAGCGCGCGGTCACAACCTGCGCTGCACAGCCCACGCTTTTTACCGCCCAGTGCAGGAATAACCGCCTTGACCAGCGCCTTGGCTTTGGCCGAGTTGGCCTGCATGGTTTTAACAACGCTTTCCACCGTCACGTTGTCATGCTCGGTGTGCCAGCAGTCATAATCAGTCACCATGGCAACGGTGGCGTAACAGATTTCCGCCTCACGGGCCAGGCTGGCTTCTGGCATGTTGGTCATGCCAATCACCGAGCAGCCCCATGTCCGGTAAAGTTCGCTCTCGGCACGGGTGGAAAACTGCGGTCCTTCCATTACCAGATACGTACCTTTGCGCGTGGCCTCGATACCCAGCCTGTCGGCTTCGGCCTTGAGCACATCGCCCACGCGGTTGCACAACGGATCTGCCATGGAAATGTGCGCAACGCAGCCTGTATCAAAAAAACTTTTATCCCGCGCTATGGTCCGGTCAATAAACTGGTCGATAATCACAAACCGGCCCGGCGGCAGTTCCTCCTTGAGCGACCCCACAGCGGAGAGAGAAACAATATCGGTCACGCCTGCAATTTTAAGCGCTGCAATATTGGCCCTGTAATTCAGGCGCGAAGGCGGAATAGGATGACCACGACCATGGCGGGGCAGAAATACGCATTTCACGCCATCCAGCCGACCGAATAAAAGCTGGTCGGAAGGCATGCCCCACGGGGTTTCCACCGTGCGCCATTCCTTGTCTTCCAGACCATCAATATCATACAGGCCAGACCCGCCAACCAGACCGATAACGGGTTCTACAACTTCATTTTCTGACATCAGACCTGAGTCTCCGGTTTAAAATCACAAACAGCACGGCAAGAAAGCACAGATACAGCCCCGCTCCCACACCCAACCTGCGGCGCTGGTCCAGATGGGGGGCGGAAACCCAGGCAAGGAAGGTTGTCACGTCCCGCGCTTCGGCCTGCACATCGGGCACTGTGCCATCTGCGTATTTGACCTCGTTGCCATGCAACGGCGGGGGCATGGCCGTAAAGTGGCCAATGGCATATGGGTTGGAAAAACCACGCCCGATCAGGCGCACAGGCTGTGGACCATACCCGAGCAGCAGACCATACAGCCTGTCCGGTCCACCGGGATAAACCTGAAGGATGCGAGAGAGATCTGGGGGGAGCACCCCCTGATTGGCCGCCAGAGCCGCCTCCGGCCCGGAGTAGGGAGATGGCAGAGCATCGTCGGGGCGAGCGGAGCGATGCCTGAGCCGCCCTTCCGCATCCAGCCCGTCTGGCACCTGCCAGGCCGCCGCCAGTGCGGCCACCTCCGCGGGTTGCAGGCCCATCCCTGCAAAATCGGAAAAATGAAGTTGCGACAGGCTATGGCAGGAGGCACAGGACCCTGCAAAAACCGCATAACCACGCTGGACTGCGGCCAGATCAAAATGCCCTAAAGCACCTGTAAAGGACCATTGCTGCCGCGTGGGGTGGGCAGGCGCCCCCGCAGGTTGCGCCATTGCAGCATACGCCCACAGCAGGCCAGCCCCTGCCGCCACAAATCGCCTGACCATCATGCCCTGCCCCCCCGCCACAAACGACCGGCAAGGGGCAGATAGAGCAGGAAGTAGGCGTAATACCCCACCATACCCAGCCGGGCCACCAGCATCCACCCCCCATGCATGTGGTGCAGGCCCGCGCATGCAACCGCCACGGCAGAGCAGACCAGCAGGCCCATAACCCCCACCCGCACCACAACAGGTGCGGTATGGACGGTATCCGTTGCATGGTCCAGCCAGGGAACCGCAAACAGAACAGCCACCGCCCCACCAGACAGCAGCAGCCCCCCCAGTTTGAACGGCACAGCCTGCATCATTCCGTAAAAGGGCAGAAAATACCATTCCGGCTCAATATCAACCGGGGTATGCAGCGGGTTGGCCGGGCGGTAATTGGCAGGTTCGACTATCAGCTCCGGCCAGAAACACAACACCCCGACAAAGGCGAGTGCAACCAGCACAATGGCCAGCATATCCCGCATCGTAAAATAGGGATGAAAAGGTAAAACCCCCGTTACCGTCATCGGGCGGGCGGATGGGCTGGAACTTCCCCGCACATGCACATGGGCAATATGCCCTGCCACCAGCCCCATGATCAGGAACGCCAGCCCGAAATGCAGGGTCAGCATGCGGTGCAGGGTTGGTGTCCCAGGAGCATCCCCGCCCAGAAAAACACCTTCCAGCCATCCGCCGACAAGGGGGAACGCTCCCACGGCCTTACCCGCGACATCCGCCCCCCAATAGGACATCTGGCCCCATGGCAGCACATATCCTGCAAAAGCCGTAATCATAACCAGAACCAGCAGGACGCACCCGCTCAGCCACACTGCACGGCGTGGCGGCAGGTAAGAGCGGTAATACAGCCCCCGCAGCAGGTGCACATACAAGGCCAGCATAAAAAAAGAAGCGCCAGTCATGTGCATGGCACGCAGCAGCCACCCTGCGGGCATGCGACGCTCAATACTTTCGACCGAGCCAAAAGCCAGCCCCGCATCGGGCGTATAGACCAGCGTGAGGGTCAGCCCACTGAGCAGCATCAGGGCCAGTATGGCGCACAGAATGGCCCCTATGGTCCACAGCCAGTTCAGGTCCGCAGGGAGTGGCAGGCGGCCATAAGCCCTGACCCATGTGCCCAACCGGCCCTGCGTTGCAGGCTCCGCGCCCTGCCCGTTATGGCAGACTGGTTTGCCAGCCATTGCACTTCTCCCCCATGATCCACCGCTTTCGGGCAAACTCCGGTTCCCGTTTAACGATGAACCAGATGATCTTGCAATGACCGGCCCTAAGGCGCACCCCTTGAAAAAATGCTCCGGGCCGATTCTCTGCTGGCCGGGCAGATGACCAGTATGGAAAGAGTTCACACATGACGCCGACAAAGCCTGCCTCCGTTCCCGCGCACGACAAGCTCAAGGACGCGGCACGCACATGGTTTGAAACTCTGCGTAACCAGATATGCACAGCTTTTGAAACCATTGAGGCAGACGCTGCGGCACGGAACAGCCCGGTACTGCCCGGGCACGAACAGCCTTCCCGCTTTGAACGCAAAAGCTGGAACCGCCTGAATGAAGACGGAACCCCCGGCGGTGGCGGCGTGATGAGCCTGATGCATGGCCGCGTTTTTGAAAAAGTGGGGGTCAACATCTCCACCGTGGAGGGAACCTTCCCCCCCGATTTTGCAGCCACCATTCCCGGCGCAACAGAAAATCCGCATTTTTTTGCAACCGGCATCAGCCTTGTTGCCCATATGTGCAGCCCTCTGGTTCCTGCCGCCCATTTTAATACCCGCATGATCATTACAACGCAGGGCTGGTTTGGTGGCGGGGGAGATATTACCCCCATGTTCCCCGACAGCACCGAAGCGCAGGACGACGCCACCACCTTCCATGCCGCCTTTGCCAAGGCATGCAATGCGCACGATCCGGAGTACTATCCACGCTTTAAAGCGTGGTGTGACAAATACTTCTACCTTCCTCACCGCGACGAACCACGCGGCCTTGGCGGCATTTTTTATGACCGGCTGGACAGCGGCAACGCAGACGAGGACTTTGCTTTTACCAAGGATGTCGGCCTTGCTTTTCTGGATGCCTACCCGCGCATTGTCCGTGGCCGCATGATGGAACCCTGGACCCCCGAACAGCGCGAGGCCCAGCTTGTGCGCCGGGGTCGTTACGTGGAATTCAACCTGCTGCACGACCGCGGTACGCTGTTCGGGCTTAAAACCGGTGGCAATACGGAAGCCATTTTGATGAGCATGCCGCCGGAGGTTAAATGGCCGTAATAAAATGGCCGTGTTTCTGCCGTTAATTTCGCATAGTATGGGAGAGCGATAACCACAATGAAGGCTATTGGTGTTTGTCTACTCTCATCCCTGCTTCTTCAATGATGCGTCACCGCCATGGCCTTTCCCTGTCCCGCCGCCTGTTTCTGGGCGGGGCACTGGGGAGTATGGCCGCAGCAGCCCATGCGGCGGATGACATACTGGTAGGCCCAGCCGCCACCCCCACATCCGAGCAGACTACAAAGCTGATTGTGGCAGGCAGTGCAGAAACACCCTGTGGCACATGGGCGACCCGTCTGGCCCCGGACATGGCAAAAGAGCTGGAGCAGCCCCCTTTTGACATTACCTTCACCACCGGGTGGGACGGGGTAACAGGCGCAAACCTGTTTGATGCGCAGGAGCAGCTCAGTTCCGCTTCCAGCACGTTACTCGTACCCGGCACAGCGCTCATGGCCGCCATGACCGGGGATAGCCGCGTGCATTACGCCTATCACCGCTGGTTGCCTGTATTGACCATATGCCAACCCAGCGTGGTTGTAGGGCATGTCAGCCTGCACCGCTCGCTCGGCGTTATTCTCAGTGGCAAAACCACCCGCGTTGCGGTTTCCATCCCCACGGGGCCGGAACTGCCTACCCTTCTGGCCTTTGACCTGCTGGCTCTGCGACCTCTGCCAGTCAGTGGCTATGCAACACCAGATACCGCCATGGCAGCCCTGACCGGCGGACTGGTCGACGCCATTCAGCTTCCCATGGACGCAGCCCTGAAGGAGCGGTTGGACACACTGGGCGCCAAAGGGTTTATCCCGCTCTTTCTCAACACCGACGCCCCCCCCGTGCCAACACCGGCGGATCTGGCGTTGCCTCCCGCCTTCCCGACCATATTGCTGCAAGAACGCAGGACATCCACCCCGGCTTTTCTGCCACAGGCATGGCTGGCCATCGCTTCTGCTGCCAGCCTCAAGGCAGCCCTTGTCCTGCCTTTGCTAACACCTCCCGCCAAAGTAGCACGCTGGCGGCGTGCGGCGGAAACATGCGCCGCCAGACTGAACCTGCAACAGATTGCGCTGGCCAACGGCCAGACCGTATTGTCGGGTGCAAAATGCATTACGGCTTATGGCATGGCCACACCCGACGTAAATGTGGGCATGGCGTTCCGCCGCTGGCTGGCACTTAATCTGCCACGCTGGAAAAGCATTTCCCCCACACAGCCCTTACCGCCTGCGCCTGCGCAGTAAAACCCGGACGGAACCTTTATTCCCCTCATGGGGGTAAGCCAGCCCCAGAATGCTGGCACGCATTTCCGGCCGTTCCAGCCAATACGGCAGTTCGCGCCGTAAAATGCCACCTTCATGCCCTGTGCCCAGCCCTGTAATGATTTCCACACAGCGCAGGCCACGATGGGCGGCAACATCCATAAACTCTCTCAGACGCACGAACGCTTCCTGCGCGACCATGCCGTGCAAATCCAGACGTTTTTCCACCCGCATGCTCCCCTGATGAAAACGCCGCCAGCTATAATCATCCACACCGGGCTGACGCTGGCCAATTTTTTCCGCAATGGGTGGGGCTGGCTGTAACGTTGCAGGCGAGGCCCCTGACAGAGCGGAGGATGGGGGGCGCACCTCCCATAACAGGCTTCCTGCGGGTCTGACTTTAGGTTGCTTTGGTTTGTAATTTGTTTGCGGGATGGCCGTCACACCCTCCGGCGCGGAAGCAGCCGCCTGATCAAACACCGTGTCCGCCATGGGTGGGACAAGACTGGCACGGCTCAGGGGAGCCACATCACGCACGACCAGCGCCCAGAGCTGCTTTTCCGCCTCCTGTAACTGACGCCGTCTTTTTACCACCCGCTCACCTATCGCACTTTATTCCAACCAATCCGCTCCATGCACGATCAGCCACAAACACAAACGGCCCATCCAACAGGCTTTATCACCTGCGGACGGGCCGTTGTTCAAGCACAGAAAGCGGACATCCGCAAAGATGTCCGCTACGTATGCTCCTGTTTTACTGTTTGATATCCGTCAGGTCATGACCTTCATACTTGCCGGTCAGGGTGCGGAGGAACGCCACAATATCCGCCACGTCCTGATCAGACGGGTTGCTGTCCGGCGTCTGGTAATGCGCCATTTTGCGTACAGCTTCATCCAATGTTTTGACGCTGCCATCGTGGAAATAGGGGGCAGTCAGCGCAATATTACGCAGAGTGGGCACTACAAAGCGGTTCTGGTCCAGCTTGTTATGGCTGATGCCATAAATCCCTTCATCCGCATCTGTCAGCTTGCCGCCACGGTCCTTGAAGTAATCAGACTCCAGCCCCATAACTTCATAACCACCGCCACCAACATCAATACCGCTATGGCAACCCGAACAGCCAATAGCCTTGAACCGCTCATAACCGCGCTTGGCCTGCGGGCTGATCGCATCCTCCTTACCCTTGAGATATTCATCAAACGGGCTGTCGGGCGTGATCAGGGTTTTTTCATACTCGGCAATGGCCTGCGTAATAGTCTGCTGCCCAACCTGCACATCCGGGCCAAAGGCAGCCTTGAACATACCGGTGTAATCCGGGTCTGCCGCCAGCTTCCGGGCCACTTCCGACCAGTCATGCGACCCCATCTCCAGCGGATTCATCACCGGGCCTGCAGCCTGTGCAGCAAGGTCTGGCGCACGGGCGTTCCAGAACTGTGCAATCTTGAAATATGCATCATACACGGTTGGCACGTTAATCGGGCCTTTCTGGCCGCCAATACCGGTTGCGGTCACCAGATTGTCTACCCCACCCTTGTCCAGCCCGTGGCAGCTTGCGCAGTTGAGCGTGTTGTCGCCTGACAGTTTTTTGTCAAAAAACAGCTTTTTGCCCAGAGCGACCTTTACAGGGTCCACTTCCACACTTTCGGGCACGGGGCGCACGGGTTCAGCAGCCAGCGCTGCTGTTGCTCCTGTATTGGCGTAGTATTTACGCCGGGTCTGCTGCACCCAGGCCAGAATATCCTGCCGTTCGGCATTGGACAGATGTGCATGCCAATGCAGCAGCAGGTACTGCGTTGGAGGCATGCGGTTCTGCACAATGACTTCCTCAATGCGCGACAGTTCTTCTTCCGATGGTGGCGTACCGTGCTCAAACGCATGCAGAACAGGTTCTATACGGAAATGGCGCAATCCCTGATCGCGATCCCTCTCCATAATCGTGTTTGCTACGGGCAGACGGAAGTAAAAAGGCAGGTCTCGACCGACTGCATGGCAGTAATCGCAGCGTGCTTCATTCAGCGCATTAAACGCAGCCAAAGCAACGGGGTCTTTATGTGTTGGTGAAGCTGGCATAAGTTCTGTTGCTGTTACATGGTCATAATGCTGCAAAAAAGCAACTGTACCACCATATGCAAGCAGACCGACGCCTGCCAGAGAGACTAATATACGTTTCAAACCCCGATCCCCCGGTTCTATTTCTTTCTCACATACATTTTATTCATTCTTGAGCCCGTTGTGTTTGATACACATCAAAATGTCAAAACGATTATTTTTATCGTAATAATAGATAAATCCGATCAGGCGAGAGGGCTGTTCACCAGATCGTGCATCAGCCGCGCCCGTGCTATGGCCACGTACTCCGCATCTATTTCCATCCCCACACCGCTACACCCAAGGCGCTGGGCAGACAGCAGGGTAGTGCCCGTGCCCATAAACGGGTCCAGCACCTGAGCACCGGATTTGCCATGAAGCAGAATACACTGCTCAGGCAGAGCTATGGGGAAAGTGCCTGGATGGTCAAATTTTTCCGCCCGCCCGCGCACGGTCTCATAGGGAATAAACCATGCATCTCCCCGGCAGCGGCGGTCCTGCTGGTGGCCACGGCGGGCAATGTTGGTTTTGTCCTTGTAGGGCACGCCCGCACTCAGCCGGTCCAGCGGCACATCTCCCTCAAGCGTGAAATGAAAAAGATGTTCATGCCCACGATGCAGGTAGCGCTGGCTGTTCATGGGTTTAAAATGGCCAAAGCTGTCCTCTCCGACGGAGATGGATTTGACCCATGAAATATGGTTTTGCAGCACAAACAGATCCCGCAGGCGTACCGCCAGTTCAAACGGCAGCCATGGCTGGGCGGATGAGCCCGAAATATTCAGAAAAAATGATCCATCCGGCTTAAGCACCCGCTGCAACTGTGTTGCAACTTCCACCATCCAGTCCAGATAATCGTTTTCTTCCCGCCGGTCGGGATAACTCCGGTAGGACAGGCCAATATTGTAGGGAGGGGATGTAACAATTACATCCACGGTTTCTGCCTGCATGCGCCGTAACGCACGCAGGCAGTCACCCAGAACAATGTCCTGACGACCAACCTTATAGCGTTTTGCCCGTACGGGCGGGGTAGTGGAACCCGTGGCCGCTTTGTCCGCTCTCACGCACTACGCGCCGCCGCAAGACGCCAGCCACTGCCACCAACGCCCAGCAGGCGTTCAAGCGTCCACATATCGGAAAACTCGGTTACGGCGTCCGTGCCAGTGACCGGCTGGCCCGCCTGGTCTTCTACCAGACTGATCTGGTCGGAAACAATGCGCACATCTATGGCCACTCCCAGCCCCACATCCAGCTTTGTCAGCCGCACATCTTCAATGGCGAGCGAGCGCACGGCCTGAATGTCTGTCCGCTGCTTCTGTCCTGCGGCTTCACGCGCGGTGATGGCGGCATCAAACGAATTATAGACCGCAGGCGTCAGATAGGTTTTGAGCACATCCCGGTTGCTCCGGGCATAGGCTTCCACAACCTGTGCGAACACGGTCTGCACGCTCATCAAAAACTGCTGGGGGGTAAAACCTGTGTCCTGCTGGTGGATTTCGGTCAGCAACTGCCCGACCCGCGTGCCGGGTGATGGCACATCATACTCAACGGCGGAACCTGTTGGCTCCACCTTGTTTTCCACCACACGGGGCGCTGCCTCCACACGAGCGGGAACAGGCATGGTGAGGGGCTGGATGCCAACACGCTTGCCCAGAACACTCCGCAACCGCAGAGCCAGAAAAGCGGCTACCAAAGCCAGAAGAACCAGATCGACCGGAAAGTGGTCGAGAGAAAAATCCATCTGTTAAACGTCCACCAATCTGCCTGCACACAGCGTTTGCAGGTTTGTATATTATTACGGGAAGGGCACTTTCCCTCGGGCTCTCATTATCACATAGTCATGACAGAGTGCGGATACAATGAATACCAGCCCATCCGCCCTTGTAAAAGACCATTCCTGTTTTAAAAACCACTCAGGCCACCATGATCATCCTGCGTCATTGCGAAAGTGAGTTCAACCGCCTGTATAATCTGAGCGGGCGAGACCCCTGTGTGCCCGACCCCGTCCTTTCCGCTCAGGGGCAGGAGCATGCCTATGCTCTGGTGGATGAACTCCGGCATAAAAACATCACCCGTATTCTGGTTTCGCCCTTTACCCGCGCCCTGCAAACCGCCACTCCCCTTGCCCGCGCTCTGGGCCTTACGCCACGGATTACTCCTCTTGTACGCGAACGGGGTATGTATTCATGCGATGTTGGCTCCCCCGCCTCCACGCTGATGCAGGACTGGCCACACCTTGATTTTGACCACCTGCCAGAACAATGGTGGTCTCCCTTACCAGAATCCGGTCAGGCACTCAGCCTGCGGGCGCAGCAGTTCCGCGAGCAGATGCGCAAGGACGCGCCACACGAGCACACGCTGGTTGTTTCGCACTGGTGGTTCCTGCTCGAACTCAGCGAACAGAGTCTGGAAAACGGGGACTGGCTCCATCTTTCACCATAAAAACAAACCCCCTTATCCCCCCTCCTGCATGAAGCACCCGACCCGCAAAGACCCGGATTGGAGTGTTGGCTAACCCCGCAGGTCATGCTACCGCCTTAAGGGAACCCAATACGTTTGAGAGCAGGAAGCTGTCATCAATGTCCGATACTGCCCAGTCCGTTCCGCCCGCCCTGCCACTGGCCATTAACCTCCAGTACACGCGCGATCTTTCCTTTGAAGTGCCCGTTGGGGCAGAAATCTTTGCAACCCTGCGCGCTCAGCCCCAGATCAGTGTCAACATCGATGTGCAGACCAGTCGCCTGCAGAGCGATCAGATGGTTTACGAAGTCATCCTGAGCATCAAGGCTGAAGCCAAGGAAGCCCCGGAAACGGAAAACGGCCCCACCGGGCGCACAGTGTTCCTGACCGAGCTGGTTTATGCTGCTGTTGTCACCCTAACCAACCCGCCGCCCGAACTGGTTGAACCCATTCTGCTGGTTGAAGTACCGCGCCTGATCTTCCCTTATGCGCGCAACATCATCAGCGATGTCACGCGTGATGGCGGGTTCCCCCCCATTGTGCTGCAACCGATCGACTTTGTTGCTCTGTGGCAGGCCCGTCGCGCAGAATTCCCTGAAGCAGCAGGCAACGCATAAGCCTCTGTTCCAAATGTAACAGCGCCTTGCAAAAAACCCGGCTCCATCATGGCTGCCGGGTTTTTTACGTATTCAGGTTGCCCAGAGCTGCAAGCATGGCCGGGGCATCCGGCGTGGTGGCCACCGCAACCGGCCCCAGCCAGCCCGCGTGCAGCACGGCCTGCGCCACCTCGTGCGAAATAACGACGGCGCGCAAAGCCAGCACCTGTGCATACAGACGGCCACGGGGCACGCTGGCCAGCCAGCTCCGAGCGCTCCGGGTCGAAAAAAACAGAACCGCCGCAACCTGCCCTGCCTGCAACACCTGCCCGACAGATACGGGAAAATCCACCACCGCACTGGTCCTGTAGGCCACCCGCCGCACAACACTAAAACCGTGGCTGCGCAGGCCCTGTGCCAGTTCGCCCCCCTGCCCCGCACCGGAAAAAAGCAGAAGCGTTCCCTGCTCCGGGGAGCACGTGTCAGCAATCAGGTGTATGAGTGCCTGCGCATTACCCTTGGCGCTACACACGTTAACAAATCCTGCCGCCCGCGCTTTTTGCGCAGTACGGTCACCAACAGCAAAAACAGGAACAGACAGGCTGACACTTTCTGCCGCTGCGGCTACCGCCTGCCCACTCGTTAGCAGCAACGCCGCAGACTGGCGCGGCAAGTGCCTTACAGGGCATGCGCACACATGCAAGGCCGGAGCAGGAACAGGCACCCATCCAGCACGGGTTACAGCCAAGGCCGTCTCCCCCAACCCCGGCTCTGGCCGGGTGATGATAACGCCACGCGACAACGACAAATACGAAGACGGCGAAGGCATGGGAGACGGCCTGTACCTGTTTTTACGCGTTTTCCTCAAAAATATCGGCCGGACTGTCCCTGCGCAGGCTGCACCCCAGTTCACGCCCCAGCCGCTCGGCATCCTCCGGGGCACCACTTATGCTGCGCTTGAGCAGGAAGGACCCGTCCTCCCGCGCGACAAGGCCAGTCAGGTGCAGTTTGGGCGCGTCCCCCGCCACCACGGGAATAAGCTGGGCATACCCCCCGATCGGCGTACGGCACGACCCATCCAGTTCCGCCAGAAGGGCACGCTCGGCCGTAGCGACGGCGCGGGCTTCGTAATCTTCAATGGCGGCCAGCAGTTCGCGCAGTTCAATATCATCCTCACGCACCGTAACGCCTACAATACCCTGCCCGGCGGCTGGGACCATCACGGTGGGGGAAAGCACAATGCTGGCCCGCTCGGCCATACCAAGGCGGCGCAGGCCAGCCAGTGCAAGCAAGGTGGCATCGCACTGCCGGGCAGCGAGCTTGTCGAGTCGGGTCTGCACATTGCCACGCAGCAGACCAAACTTAAGGTCCGGGCGCGCATGCAGCATCTGCGCCTGACGGCGTACAGAGGCACACCCCACCAGAGCCCCTTCGGGCAGCGCGGAATACGGGTCATCCGGGTCAGACTGTTCCAGCCGGGGGCCAAGGATCAGCGCGTCACGCGCATCTTCGCGCCGGAGCGTGCAGGCCAGCACCAGACCGGGGGGCAGCGCTGTTTCCAGATCCTTGAGGCTATGCACGGCAAAATCAATCCGCCGGTCTACCAGAGCCTCATGAATTTCCTTTGCGAACAACCCCTTGCCGCCAATTTCTGCAAGCCTCTGGTTTTGCACCTGATCACCCGTGGTGTTGATCTGGTGTTCCTGAAAGGCGTTCATGTCCCGCAAGACGGGGCAGAAGCGTGTCAGCGTGGTCAAAAAGGCGCGTGTCTGGACCAGCGCCAGAGGGGAGCCACGCGTGCCCACGCGCAAAGGCAGGGAGTGACGTCCTGAATGGCTGCCCGCCTTTTTCTGGCGTGCAGCGGCTTCTGCAGCGATCTCCTGCAAAGCGGGAGAAAGGACAGAGGAGGAAGGGTAGGCTGAATCCATAAGATGTGTCTATTACCGGGAATGGAGAAAGGACAAGATACTATGAAGCCCGGCTGGTCTGAAAAACTTGCGCGACCGGAAAAACATTCCGCCCCTCCCCACCCGTTGCATCCGTGCAAGAATACCGCTTTTTTTATGGTGCGTCCATGAGTGACCTTTCCGCCCTCCATCAGCCCGCCGGGCCTGTTCTGGCCATTGAATCCTCCTGTGACGAAACCGCCTGCGCCATACTGGCCCCCGATGGCACCTGCCTTGCCCAGCGCGTTGTCTCGCAGGATGGGCATGCAGATTTTGGGGGCGTGGTGCCAGAAATAGCTGCCCGCGCGCATCTGGCCCTCCTGCCTGCTCTGGTGGAGGCGACATTGGCGGATGCAGGGCTGGCCACCACGGAGCTTGCCTTTATTGCCGCCAGCACCGGGCCGGGGCTGATCGGGGGGCTGATTGTTGGCACAGGTTTTGCCAAAGGGCTGGCTCTGGCGCTGAATATACCTTTTGTTGCGGTCAATCATGTGGAGGCCCATGCCTTGACCGCCCGCCTGCCTGGTATTGTGCCCGGCGGTGCGCCTTTTCCTTACCTGTTGCTGCTGGTTTCGGGTGGGCATTGCCAGTGCATTGCGGTGGAAGGTGTTGGCCAGTACCGCAAACTCGGGGGCACCATAGACGATGCGGCAGGCGAAGCGTTTGACAAGGTTGCAAAAATGCTCGGCCTTGGCTGGCCCGGCGGCCCGGCGCTGGAAAAACTGGCCCATCAGGGCAACCCCGATGCCATAGCCCTGCCCCGACCACTCCTGCATCGACCGGGGTGTGACTTCTCGTTCTCCGGACTTAAAACCGCACTTGCGCAAAAACTGGCCCCTTACGGGCAGGCTCCCCTGCCCCACCAGTTTGCCGCCGACCTTGCTGCATCCTTTCAGCAGGCTGTGGCCGATGTTGTGGCTGATCGGATCAATCATGCACTGGACATGATGCCACAGGCCCGCCTGCTGGTCGCCGCGGGTGGCGTTGCCGCCAACGCCACCCTGCGCGCCAGACTGGAGAACGTCGCCCGGCAGCGCGGCCTGCGCTTTGCAGCACCTCCGCTCCGGCTCTGCACGGATAACGCCGTTATGGTCGGTTGGGCGGCCCTTGAAACATGGCGTGAAAGTGCTGAACGCGGCCTGCCCGCCCCCAACGACACAACCCTGCGCCCACGCCCGCGCTGGCCATTGGAAGATATGGCCCAACGCTTTGAACCTGATCAGGCCTCCGCATGAACTATCGCCACATCTACCACGCAGGCAATTTTGCCGACTGCATGAAGCATATTTTGCTGGTCAGCCTGCTCCAGCATTTTCTGCGCAAGGAAGCGCCTTTTCTGGTGCTGGACACCCATGCTGGCATCGGCTGGTATGATCTTGAAAGCCCCGAGGCCGAAAAAACAGGCGAATACCAAAACGGTATAGGCAGGCTATGGGCAGAAGCGCCAGACAGCCCGCTCACTCCATGGCTGAAGCTGGTGCGCAAGGCTGGCGGGCCACGCTTTTACCCCGGCTCTCCCCTGCTGGCATCGCTCATGTTGCGCCCACAGGACCAGTTGATCTGCTGTGAAAAACATCCGCTGGACAAGCGGGCACTGTACCGCCTGTTTGCAGGCCAACCCAACATAAGCGTGCATGAGCGCGATGCGTATGAAAGCCTGCGCGCACTCCTCCCCCCCCAAACCGCAAAACGCGGCCTTGTGCTGATCGACCCGCCATTTGAAGAACCGGGGGAATTTGACCGTCTGGCCGAGGCACTCCAGACCATTCACACCCGTTTTGCCGCGGGTATGATTGCGGTGTGGTACCCCATCAAGCACAGAACTCCGGTGCGTCAGTTCCATAGCAATGTCGAGCAGGCCGGGCACCGCAACGTGCTGGTTGCCGAGTTGCTGATGCGCCCACCCCATAACCCTGATACACTCAATGGTGCGGGCCTGCTGGTGATCAAACCACCTTACGGCTTTGCCACACAGGCACAGCAGCAGCTCGAACGCCTGAAAACGGCACTGGGTGCGTTTGACGCCACAGTGAGCGAACTGGTGCCCGAGTAAGCCGTCAGGACCACCCCTTTTTCGCGTACAGGAACTTCACGCAGGGTGACTGACATCCTTGAGCAGGCTGTGCCACATATCTGTTGCAAAGCCCTGCACACCTGCGGCCAGAATCTGCACGCCAATGCACAGCAGAACCAGTGCCGCCAGCCTGCTGACAATCCGTGTGCCGGTTACACCCAGCATGGAGACCAGTTTTTCCGAGCTGGAATAGGCCGCCCACACGATCAGCACCACACAGATGGCCGCTACAGTCGTGCCCGCTGAATACCCCCAGAAGGATTGACCCGATGGACAACCCGACCCAAGGGCAATGGCCACGGCAATTGTGCCCGGCCCTACGGTAAACGGCATCGCCAGCGGAAAAAACGCGGCATCCGCCCAGTTGGGCGACATAACGGTGCGCCCCCCCTGAAGGGCCTGTTTTTCCTTCTGCGCTTCCACACTTTCAGGGCTTTGCAGCAAGGCCCACGCCCGCACGGCCACAACCAGACCACCTGCCACACGCAGGGCATTAACGGTCACGCCAAAAAACGCCAGTACGAGGCTGCCAAACCAGAGGGAAGCAATAATCAGCACAAAGGAATAAAAAGAGACAAGCCGTGCAAGAGCCATGATCTCACGCGGCGAACGGCCCTCGGACGCCTGAGCAAAAATAAGAGCCGCGCCAAATGGATTAACAATGGAAAACAGAGCCGGAAAAGCCAGCAGGAAAGAAGAAATCCCCGTCCTGACCACACTGCCACTGAGTAGAACCTCGGGAAGATGCACTGTCATAATCCTGCCCGGAACTCCAAAACAAACGCCTTCAGGCCCATCAGCCGATCAAAGGGGAACGTGGGTTGCGTCCCGGCTGGCTTTATAGGTTTTTACAAAACGCGATACCAGAGCAATATCCTCCGGCGGGTAACACAGATGCGTATTGCTGCCATCTTCAAGCGGCCAGACATTCAGCCCGATATCGTTGTAAATCCGGATAAAACTATCCCTCACCTGCCAGAAGGCAAGTCTCAACCCCTGCTGCAAGGCCAGATCACGCAACCGCCAGATGGCTGAAATGCTGTCATCCTCCCCGCCCGCAGGGTCCCCCAGCCCGACCAGCATATGCCCACGCCGGATAAAGGGAATAACCGCATCCCCCGCTTCGCCTTCCACAAAACCTTCGGGCTTCATATCCGCAATACCGGGCAGGGCGTGTTCGAGCGTTCCGTAATACTCGGCCATATCCTGCGTCCATGACTGGATGGGAATACGGGCAGGCCACATCAGCCGTGCCAGCACCACCAGAGCAAGCAGGACCGCAAGAGCGACAGTCCAGCGCACGGCCCCATGCGTTGGGGATGCCAGAATAAGCTGCCACCAGCTCCCCGCCCCGGCGTTGCGCGTGGCCAGCGCAATAATGCAGGCAAACAGCAGTAACAGGCACAGAAGATTGGAGCGCGAGAGCGGTTCGCTCAGCAGTTCGGCCCGGCGATAGTAGCAATTCCGGAATGGCGCAATAAACAGCGCGGACAATCCAAGCATAACAGGCACAAAAACCGTGTTCCCGCGCAGGAATGTCATGACCGTTGCCACCAGCAACAGGCCCAGAGCACCCCGCCATGCCAGCGTTACCCGCTGGGAAAGACCAATAGCCAGACCAATAAGCGCAACCCCCATAAGGGAGAGCAGATAATTCCCCCCCACATGCACAAGCCCTGCAAACGTGTCCGGCAGCATGGAAAACTTGGGCATAGGCTCCATCAGCACAAGGCTGAGCAGCAGCACACCACATAGCGAGACAGTGCCCGTTGCCACAGCGACGGAAAAAGCAGCTTCGCTCTCGCGCACAACCTGACTGGGCCTGCGCCGGACTACCTGTGCATCCTTGCTGCGGTTGCGGTTTTTCTTTTTGGCAAGAGCCGCATCCCCCCGTAGGAACAGTTCATGCCCGGCAAACATGATACCAGCCAGAAAAAGGGGAATAATATAGTAAAAAAGACGAAAAATCAGCACCATGCCCAAAATCTGGGGAGCAGGCATATAAGGACCGAGCGCCAGCAGCATGGCCCCGTCAAACACACCCAACCCACCGGGCACGCTGGCTACCAGCCCCGCCGTGTAGGAAGCAATATAAATAGCCAGAAAAGGTCCAAAATCCACCCCGCACCCTTTGGGCAGCAGCACAAAGGCAATGCTGGCGGTAGCCGCAACTTCCGCCGTGGCCACCACGGTCTGCATGAAGGCCATGCGGGGGGATGGCAACGCAACAACCCATTTACGGAACCGGAATTCACGCAGCCAGAAAGACACCCCGATATACCCGGCCACCATCAGCCACAGCAGCCCGCCCACAAAGGCCAGAACCACCTGTGGCACACGGTTGCCAATACCGGGCAGCACCGAAGGCTCCAGAATAAGGACCGCCCCGATAAGGACTGCCGCCCCCAGCAGGTAGGTGGCTGAACAAAAGGCAATAATCTGGGTAATGGCAAAGGCGTTAACGCCCCAGTTGCGGTACAGCCGATACCGGACCGCCGCCCCAGAAACCGCCGAAAAACCCAGATTATGCGACAGCACATAGGAGCAGAAAGCCGCAAACGCCGCTCTGCGGAATGGCAATTGCCCGTACCCGACCTGAATAGCGGCCAACCGGTCATAAAAAGACAGGATAAAGTAGGAAAGCAGCGTACACCCGACAGCCGCCCATAACTGGAAAGCGGGAATAGCCTCCATGGCCTGACGGATATCCGCCATTTTCAGGTGCCGCACCTCATGCTGCACCACAATAATGGCCACCACCATCAGCAACAGCCCAACCAGATGGGGAAGATGCCTCAGCCGCTTTTTCCATCCCTTTTCCTTTCCGTGCAGGTCAGGTTGCTGGTTGGGGAGCTGGGGCATCTGAGTCATCTATGCCAGACCTTGCTTAAACCTGCGTATCTCGCAAGAGGGCGGCGTCTATCAGGGCAATGGTTTCGGGCACACCATACAGCGCGACAAAACCACCAAAGCGTGGCCCCTCCTGTTGCCCGAGCAGCACTTCGTACAGACAGCCAAACCAGCTTCTAAGCGGCTCAAACCCGTGGCGCTTGCCTATTTCAAACACCAGATTCTGCAAGAGGGACGCGTCTGCCGATTCCCCTTCAAACCCACGCAGAGTTTCAGCCAGATCCACGAGTGCTGCGCGTTCCTTCTCCGTTGGTGCACGGAAGGTTTTGGCAGGGCGTACAAAGTCCGCGTAGTAGGCAATGGCGTGCTTGACCAGTTCAGCCAGCATGGGATGCGTCTGAGGTGACACAGCACTATCGTAACGGCGGATAAAGCCCCACAGCACTTCGGGCGTATCCGCATTGGCAACGCTGGCCAGATTGAGCAGCATGCCAAACGGCACCGGGCTTCCTGCATCCTCGGGCACACTGCCTTTGTGAATGAACCATGCAGGGTTTGCCCGCAGGTCGTTCCCCACCGGGTTTTCTGCCTGAAGGGCACGCGCCTTATCCACATGGGTCAGATAATCATCCGCCGTTTTGGGGATCACATCAAAATACAGCCGTTTGGCCCGCTGCGGCTGGTTGAACATGAACTGACCAAGGCTTTCAGGTGGGGCGTAACGCAGCCATTCCTCCACCGACAGGCCATTCCCCTTGGACTTGGAGATTTTTTGCCCCTGCTCATCCAGAAACAGTTCGTATGTCAGACCCGCAGGCGGTGTGCCGCCCAGAATTTTACAGATGCGGCCAGACAGGCGCACGCTGTCGATCAGATCCTTGCCCGACATTTCGTAATCGACGCCCAGCGCATACCAGCGCATGGCCCAGTCGGCCTTCCACTGCATTTTGGCGTGGCCACCTGTGACCGGCGTTTCAAACACCTCACCCGTTGTAGGGTCAGTCCAGCGTACGGTACCCGCGACGGCATCGATCGCGTCCATTTTAACCTGCATAACCTCCCCTGTACGGGGATGCAGCGGCAGAACGGGCGAATAGGTTGCCCGGCGGTCCGGCCCCAGCGTGGGCAGGATCACGGCCAGAATCTGGTCATGCACTTCCAGCACCCGCAGCAAGGCCGCATCAAACCGCCCAGAGGTATAATACCGGGTGGAAGATGCAAATTCGTATTCAAACCCGAAACTGTCCAGAAACGCGCAGAGTCGGGCATTATTATGCGCCGCGAACGACTCGTGCGTGCCAAACGGGTCCGGCACGCGCGAGAGAGGCTGGCCTATGTAGTTCTGCAGCATCTCACGCTGGGGCACGTTATCGGGCACCTTGCGCAGGGCGTCCATGTCATCCGAAAAAGCCAGCAGGCGCGATGGGCGGCCCGTAAGCGCCGTATAGGCCTGTCGCACCCAGGACGTGCGCGCAACCTCACCAAAGGTACCGATATGGGGCAGGCCCGAAGGACCATACCCGGTTTCCAGCAGAGCCGGGCGCTCATCGGCACCTGTGCTGCTACGTGTTGCAACATGATCTGCCAGTTTACGCGCCTCTTCAAAAGGCCACGCGCGCGGAAGATCGGAAGCGGATACTGTTTGGCTATCTGACATGCGCGGGAAGCTATGAATTGCGTGGCACCCGGTCAATGCAAAAACGCGCAGGACACCCTTCGCGGTGTAATTTTTACGCCCATTGACCCCGCAAACACTCCGCTCCATCCTTGCTGGCAGTCAAAAAGCCCAGAACAAAAGGTCAAACCCGAGTCATGCGCCGCACTTCCGCACTCATTCTTATCGGCAACGAAATCCTTTCTGGCCGCACACGGGACGACAACATCCAGTTTCTGGCACTACGGCTGGGAGAACTGGGGATTCCTCTAGTCGAGATCCGCGTGATCCCCGATATCAAGGCCACCATCATCAATACGGTCACGGAGTTGCGCGCCCGCTTTGACGAGGTGTTTACAACCGGGGGCATTGGCCCAACGCATGATGACATAACATCCCCCTGCGTGGCTGAAGCCTTTGGTGTGCCGTGGGAAATTCATGCCCCCACCTTTGCCGTGCTGCAAGAACGCTTTGGACCGGAAAATTTTAATACGGCCCGCCAGCGCATGGCCAGACTGCCCAGAGGGGCAACCCCCATTGCCAACCCCGTATCCATTGCGCCGGGCTTTACCATGGGCAATGTGCATGTGCTGGCCGGGGTGCCCCGCATTATGCGCGCCATGTTTGAAGAACTGGCCCCAACCCTGCAAAAAGGTGCGCCTGTTTTTTCGCGCACATGGCACACCACATTGCTGGGTGAAGGCACCCTGGCTGATGGGCTGGAAGCCATACAGGAGCGCTTTGCCGATCTGGACATCGGCTCCTACCCTTTCCACCGTGAGGGTGGCCACGGCGTGGCCCTGGTTGCCAAAGGCCAGGACAGGCAGCGTGTGAACGACGCGGCACAGGCCATTCACAACCTGCTTAACGAAAAAGGCGGCTCACCCGTGGAAGGTGAACCGCCCGTCTGATCCGCTTGCATCCATATCAGACTGACCGCGCCGGAATAGCACGGTCAGCTATGGTATGATTCAGTGCAGGGCTTCACGCCCCATGGCCAGAAACTTCTCACGGCGCAGTTCCTTCAGCTTTTCCGGAGCCAGCGGCAGCAGATCCTTGAGCATGGCACCCAGCACACCTCGCACTGCATCCATGGCAGCGGCCGGGTCACGCTGGGCCCCGCCCACGGGCTCGGGAATGATCTGGTCGATCAGGCCAAAACGCTTGAGGTCCTGAGCCGTCAGACGCAGCGTTTCCGCCGCCGTGCTGGCCTGCTTGGGGTCGCGCCACAGGATGGAGGCACAGGCCTCGGGCGAGATAACGGAGTAAATGGCGTGTTCGAGCATAAGAACCCGATCCCCCGCACCCAGCGCCACCGCACCACCCGAGCCTCCTTCGCCAATAACCGTAGCGATCAGGGGAACCGGAACGTCAAAACAGGTCGCAATGGAGCGGGCGATGGCTTCGGCCTGTCCACGCTGTTCCGCATCAATACCCGGCCATGCGCCTGCGGTGTCAATAAAGGTGAGAATCGGCAGCCTGAACTGGCCAGCCATCTTCATCAGCCGCTGCGCCTTGCGGTAGCCTTCTGGGCGGGCCATGCCAAAATTGTGCTGGAGCCGGGTTTCCAGGTCCGAGCCGCGCTCAGTCCCGATCACCATCACGGGCAGGCCATCAAAACGGCCAATGCCACCAATAATGGCCTTGTCATCCCCAAACAGCCGGTCACCCGCCAACGGCGTAAAATCCGTTATGAGCCGACCAATATAGTCCTGCGTGTGCGGACGCTGGGCATGACGGGCCACCTGCACTTTCTGCCAGGGCGTGAGCTTGGCGTAGATCGTGCGCAGGTGCTTTTCCGCCTTCTCGGAAAGGCGGGCCGTCTCTTCTTCTATATTGACCCCTTCGGGGTCGGTCATCTGCCGCAACTCGTCGATCTTGTTCTCAAGTTCGGCGACGGGCTTTTCAAAATCCAGGAACTGACGCATGAGCAAAGCCGATAGCACAATGGCGCTTAAAGCCAAGTCACTTCGTGCAACCAAATGTATTCTGGGTGTGCTTTTTACGCTCTCAACCGTCCAAAGCCCTGTTTTGGTACGCTGAGAGAGGGTGATGTTCGGCCACAACCTGCCGCAACTGCTCCGTCTGCACGTGGGTATAAATCTGGGTTGTCGCAATATCTGCATGGCCCAGCAGCATTTGCAGCGCGCGCAGGTCCGCTCCATGCGCAAGCAGGTGGGTGGCAAAGGAATGGCGCAGCACATGGGGGGAAAGGCGCGCAGGCTCCAGCCCGGCCTTTAACCCCACATCATGCAGTATCCGGTCAAAAGCCTGCCGGGTCATAGCCCGTGCGGGGTTCCGTCCGGGAAAAAGATAGGGACTATTCAGCCCCGCATCCGCCTGCACCAGCGCACTGGCCGCCTGCCGTGCGCTATCGGAAAGAGGGACAAGCCGCTCCCGCCCACCTTTGCCACGCACGCTGAGCATGCGCTGGTCCACCGCCATTGCCTGCCGGGGCAGCACCAGCAGTTCTGAAATCCGCAACCCCGACGCATACAGCAGCTCCAGCGCCGCCCGCGCCACCAAAGCACGACGCTTTTTGGCGAGGGAAGCTCCTTCTGGCTCCACGCAGGCATCGAGCAGGGCCAGCACTTCCGATTCGGACAAAAAACGCGGCAGCGCCTGCTCTGCACGGGGGGAATCGAGGTGTTCGGCCGGGTTATCCGCCCGCACGCCCTCACGCAGTAAAAACAGGTAGAACTGCCTGATACACGACAGCCGACGCGCCACGGTACGCCGCGACTGCGCCTGCGCGGACAGGTCCGCCAACCAGCCACGCAGGCCATCGGTATCTGCCGTGCGCAGGGTCTGCCCCACGGCCCGCAAACTCTGCGCACAGGACTCGAGATCAGCCTGGTACGCCAGCAGGGTATTGGGGGCGGCCGCACGCTCGGCGGCCTGCATTTCCAGAAAAAGCTCTACGCAGCCTTCCGCGTTACTCACCGGTGGGCGGGAGCCTGCACCGTGGGAGAAATGCTGAGCCGGGCGGGGGCTGCTGGCACAACAGGCGTTACAACCGGAACAGCAGGAGCCGGAGGTACGGCAACCGAGGGAGTTGTTGCTACCGCTTCGGCCGCAAAGGGGAGGTCATGGTGAACAGGCTGTGGCACGGGTGGCCGACCGGCAACCCCCAGGGCGGCAAAGCCTCCCAGCGCGCCAAGAACAACAACGGCAAAAACGATCAGAACCATACGGCTCATTCGGGCAGGCTCCCCTTACAACAGATATAGGTGTGTTCTTTCTGCTCTATGTTAAGCTAGGCTTTATGTCATCACGTATCTCTCCCCCCTCCCCAACCACAGACCCGCCACCTATCCCGCTTGATCTGGAGCGGATTGTCCGCAACCCCAGCAACACCGGCATGACCTCGGGGCGCAGTATCGTGCTGGTCGGCCTTATGGGGGCTGGCAAAACAACAGTTGGCCGCCACCTTGCCGCCAGACTCGGCCTGCCCTTTGTTGATGCCGATGTTGAAATCGAGCGTGCCGCAGGCTGCTCCATTGCCGATGTGTTCCAGCTTTATGGCGAAAGCGCGTTCCGCGATGGCGAACGCCGGGTAATTCGCCGTCTGCTTGAAGGCCCCCCCATGGTGCTGGCAACCGGGGGCGGCGCGTTCATGGATTCCCAGACCCGCGCCCTGGTGCGCAGGCAGGCGGTTTCGGTCTGGCTGCGTTGCCCTCTGCCCGTTCTGCTGCGCCGCGTAGCCGGGCGCACACACAGGCCGCTGCTCAACACCGCATCCCCCAGAGATGTGCTGGACCGGCTGATGACCATCCGCCACCCGGTCTATGCAGAAGCCGAGATTATTGTCGATTGTGGAGACAACAACGTGGAACACACCACAACCCGCGTGATGGAAGCGCTTGCCTTGTCCCGCCGTCCACTACGGCTGCCGGTCTCGCTGGCCAGAGCGTCTTACGATGTGGTGATCGGCACGGATCTGATCAGCCGGGCGGGCGGGCTGCTGGCTCCGGTACTTCCGCAGAAAAACGCCATCATCATTACCGACAGCACCGTAGCGCCCCTTTACCTGCAAAAGCTGGAAGACTCGCTACACGAAACAGGCGTGCGCACCCGCAGCCTGCGCGTAACACCGGGCGAGCAGAGCAAATGCCTGACCGTTTACCAGCATCTGACAGACGCCATTCTGGAGCAGGGCGTGGAACGGCGGACAACACTCATCGCTCTTGGTGGAGGAGTCGTGGGGGATCTGGCCGGATTTGTGGCGGCCACGACCCTGCGCGGACTGCCATTTGTGCAAATCCCCACCACCCTGCTTTCTCAGGTCGATTCTTCCGTGGGAGGCAAAACCGGCATCAACACACGCTGGGGCAAGAACCTGCTGGGCGCTTTTCATCAGCCCCTGTGCGTGCTGGCTGATGTGACAACGCTCAGCACTCTCCCCCGGCGCGAACTGGTCGCGGGCTATGCTGAAATCGTCAAATCCGGCCTGATCGGCGACCCGGCTCTTTTTGACTGGTGCGAAAAACACGGCGCCGCCGTTCTGGATCAGAACCCCGAATCTCTGGCCGAAGCCGTGCGACAGGCCTGCGCCTTCAAGGCCCGGGTTGTCGCAGCAGATGAACGTGAAGAACAGAAAAGCGATGGCCGCGCCCTGCTCAACCTTGGCCACACTTTTGGTCACGCGCTGGAGGCCGAACTTGGCTACGATGGCCGCCTGCTGCATGGTGAGGCCGTGTCCATCGGGCTGAATCTGGCCTTTATGCTCTCAGTCAGGCTCGGACTTTGCCCGGAGCAGGATCAACTCCGCGTGACACAACATCTGGAAAGCCTGAACATGCCAGCGCATATCCGGGACCTGTCCCAGACCTTTGCTGTGAAAGACCTGATGGCCCACATGCAACGGGACAAGAAGATGCAGGATGGACGTCTGTCATTTGTACTTGCTCGCGGAATCGGTCGTGCTTTTACAACACAGGACGTTCCTGCAGATGCAGTAAGGAAAGTTCTGGTCTGCGATGGCGCACGGGAGTGACAAACATATAGTCGCATACTTTATTTTTAAGGTGTTGTATTTTTGCAATAAGCCTCATTTCCGCCTTATTCTGGCGCGAGAGCATGGCTTAAATCTGCGGTTGCAGAGCTATTGGACACAGCAAACGAAGCAACTACAATGCAGCATGCAGCCAGTTCATGTTCATGCTGCAAAATGATCTGTTGCAACGAAAGCACTGCTGTGTCTTTTAGTCGACAAGAGTATGAAACGTCGCCTTATCCCGAATGGGTGAGGAACGCTTTATACGAATTTTTGGTGCATCGGGTGGTCAGTGACGCCAGTAATTGGTAGAACAGGCTCACCTAGATGAAATATTGAGGGCAAAAAATGCGTCTCCGCACGGCGTTACTCGCAACAACCCTGATGGCAGCGGCTCCGGCGGCCGCATCCGCCACCACCATCACCGGCCCGTATGTCGACCTCGGCGGCGGCTACGACCTGACCCAGACCCAGACGTTCAAAACCAAAGGTGGTAGTGAACGCGGCAGCAACAAGGTCGGCCACAAAAGCGGCTGGACCGGTTACGGCTCCGCTGGCTGGGGCTTTGGTAACGGCCTGCGCGCTGAAGTGGAAGGCACCTACCTGCGCTCCAACCTGAGCGGCAGCACGGGTAACGGCACCCGCAACCGCGGCAAGGATTCTTCCTACGGCGGTTTCATCAACGCTCTGTACGACTTTGACCTGACGAAGTTCGGCATCAACAATGTGCCCGTTACTCCGTTCATCGGTGCCGGTGCAGGCTACCTGTGGACGCAGGAACACCAGAGCTTTGGTTCCGCCCCCGGTTACCGTGGCACAAAAGGTGGCTTTGCTTATCAGGCCATCGTCGGTGCAGCATTCGACACGGGTATTCCTGGCTTTCAGGTAACCGCGCAGTACCGCATGATCGGTCAGCCTGGCTCCTTCCGTAACGGCCAGTTCGACGATGTTCGCTCCGGCAGCAACCAGACCAGCGTTGACCATCGCTTCAACCACCTGTTCATGGTTGGCCTGCGTTATGCGTTCGACACGGCTCCGCCGCCCCCGCCGCCGGCTGCTCCGATCGTTGCTGCTCCGGCTCCGCTGCCAGCACGTTCCTACCTCGTGTTCTTCGACTGGGATAAGTCTGTCCTGAGCGCACGGGCTCGTCAGATTGTGGCTGAAGCTGCTCAGGCTTCCACCCACGTTCAGACCACCCGCATCGAAGTTAACGGTTATACCGATAACTCCGCAGCTCACCCTGGCCCGCGCGGCGAAAAGTACAACCTGGGCCTGTCCCTGCGTCGTGCTGAAAGCGTGAAGGCCGAGCTGGTTCATGACGGCGTTCCGGCTGCTGCCATCGACATCCACGGTTATGGTGAAGCCCATCCGCTGGTGCCGACCGGCCCGAACACTCGCGAACCGCAGAACCGCCGCGTGGAAATTATCCTCCACTAATCGGTCTGCTCCGGGTTACCTCGGAACAAAAAGGGAGGCACCTTCGGGTGCCTCTTTTTTTTATGGAATTTTATTCTCTACATTTTTTGCATTGCTGCTTATTGCCAAGAACAAAACCGGGATATGGCTGAATATCTGTGCTGGTTAAAAAGTAACGTATTTCCAAACATACGCTATCATAGCCTGTTGCATATCCATCACACCCCTACTGCCCACGGCTCCCAATAGACCCGCATACGCACAGAACACACGCGCCAAAGGAAAAGGATTATCCCCAAAGCGGGCCATTATGACTGCCCCAGAGGGTTCCCAGAACAGGACTAAGGCAGGATATCCAAGCCTCTCCGCTTTTTATATCTTGCCCTGATCATTTTTTTCTGACTTTTGCAGGATATGCGTTCAGTTCTTCCGTTCAGACCACCCCCACGCCTTTCACGCTTTTTTAAATTCTGCGTTGTCGGCAGCCTTGGTTTTCTGTGGGATACAGTATCTGTTTATGCCCTGCTCCCCGTTATCGGGTTAACCGCAGCAACACTGGTTGCTTATTTTATTGCCGCAACGCTCAACTGGATTCTGAACAGTTTATGGACATTCCGTAGCGTTGGTCGCCACGATCATCCGGTCCTGCAATGGCTGCGATTCCTTTCCGCCAACAGTCTGGGGTTTTTTCTGAACCGTGGAACAGTCTATACGCTGTTTTATGTCTTTCCACTTTGCGTCCATTACCCTGTTCTGGCACTGACCTGCGGCAGTTTTGCAGGGTTATTCGCCAACTTCAGTCTGACGCAAAAGCTGGTTTTTCGCGAAAAACCGCCCGCCTCGGCACTCGAACTTGCAGAAATGACCGTACAGTTCCCCGCCGCCGACCCCACACACAACGCAGAGCCATAATCCTGCCCTCTTTCAGAGAAGCACAGGGTGCGCTACATTTACCCACAGGTTTAAGAGAATACTGCGCGTATCACCCGGCCGTAAGCATCGTCCATCGCTCCGTGGGAAGGTCTTACGCGCTCAACCAGTTTCAGGACTTTGCTGCCTCACGCCATGCTGACAACAAATGAAATCCGCACCGCTTTTCTGGACTATTTTGCCAGCAAGGGCCACCAGATCGTCCCCTCCTCGTCCCTAGTGCCGAGCAACGACCCAACCCTGCTGTTTACCAACGCAGGGATGGTCCAGTTTAAAAACGTGTTTACCGGGCAGGAAACACGCCCCTACTCCCGCGCAACGACCGCACAGAAGGTTGTGCGCGCAGGCGGCAAGCATAACGATCTGGATAACGTTGGCTACACGGCCCGGCACCATACGTTCTTTGAAATGATGGGGAATTTTTCCTTCGGGGATTATTTCAAGCCGCAGGCCATAGAACTGGCGTGGAACCTGATTACCAAAGGTTTCGGCATTTCCCCGGACAAGCTGCTTGTGACCGTCTTTGCCGAGGATGAAGAGGCCGCCGGTCTGTGGCGCTCCATTGCCGGGCTGGATGACAGCCGCATTATCCGTATTCCCACTTCCGATAACTTCTGGCGGATGGGTGATACCGGCCCCTGCGGCCCCTGCTCCGAGATTTTTTATGATCACGGCCCCGATGTTCCCGGCGGCCCGCCCGGCTCCCCCGATGAAGATGGTGATCGGTTTGTCGAAATCTGGAACCTCGTGTTCATGCAGTATTTCGAAGACCCGCCGGGCACACGCTCCCCCCTGCCCCGCCCTTCCATTGATACGGGTCTGGGGTTGGAACGCTTTGCCGCCATCATGCAGGGCAAGCGCGACAACTACGATACGGACACGTTTGTATCGCTTATCAACGCATCGTCGGAACTGACGCATCAGGCTGTAAACGGCCCCTTTAAGGCCAGCCACCGCGTTGTGGCCGACCACCTGCGGTCCACCGCGTTTCTTATTGCCGATGGCGTTCTGCCCTCCAAGGATGGACGCGGCTACGTGCTGCGCCGGATCATGCGTCGCGCCATGCGCCATTTGCACATGATGGGCACCACGGACCCGGTGTTTTACAAACTGCTGCCAGCACTTATCCAGCAGATGGGTTCGGCCTACCCTGAACTGGTACATGGGGAAGCCCTGATCCGCGAAACCATGCGCGGAGAGGAAGAACGCTTTAAAGCCATGCTCGACCGCGGCCTGCACCTGCTGGATGACGAAAAGGGCAAGCTTGCCTCCGGCGCACCTCTCCCCGGCGATGTGGCTTTCCGCCTGTATGACACATTTGGCTTTCCGCTGGACCTGACGCAGGATGCCCTGCGTGGCAGCGGTCATGATGTGGATGTAAAAGGCTTTGATGACGCCATGACCATCCAGCGCCAGCGTGCCCGCGCAGCCTGGACCGGGTCTGGCGATACGGCGGTCGAAACCATCTGGTTCGAAGCGCGTGACAGGTTTGGCGCGTCCGAGTTTCTTGGCTATTCCACCGAACAGGCCGATGGCGAGGTCCTGGCCCTTGTTGCAGGCAATGCGTTCGTGCCCGAAGCAACAGTCGGGCAGGAAGTTGCCATACTGCTCAACCAGACCCCCTTCTACGGTGAAAGTGGCGGTCAGGCGGGCGATACAGGCTTTTTGACTGCCAAAGGTCTGAAGATCGCCATACGCGATACACAGAAAAAAGCAGGCGACCTGATCGTGCATTATGGCACGGTCACCGAAGGGACGCTCAGACCCGGCACGGCTGTAACCGCTACCGTAGACCATGACCGCCGTTCGGCCATACGTGCCCATCACTCGGCCACCCATCTGCTACACGAAGCCCTGCGCCGCCGCCTTGGTGCCCATGTGGCGCAAAAAGGCAGCCTGAACACTCCAGACCGCCTGCGCTTTGACGTCAGCCAGCCACGCCCGATTACGGCGGAAGAGCTGGCAGACATCGAAGCCGAAGTTAACCACCGTATCCGCCAGAATGCAGCCGTAACCACCCGCTCCATGACCCCCGAAGAAGCCATTGCCGAAGGGGCTACCGCCCTGTTTGGTGAAAAATATGGCGACGAGGTACGCGTTGTGACCATGGGTCCGGCTGAAGATGGCAAGGGTGCGTGGTCCATGGAACTGTGTGGTGGCACCCATGTCAGCCGCACGGGGGATATCGGGCAGTTCCGCATTGTTGCCGAAAACGGCGTTTCCGCCGGTGTGCGGCGTATCGAAGCCGTGGCGGGCAAGGCGGCCGAATCCCTGACTGCTGCAAACGAGCAGAGGCTGCTCCAGCTTGCCAGCATGATGAAGGTGAGCGTGGCCGATGCCCCCGAACGACTGGCCTCCCTGCTGGAAGAACGCAAGGCCATGGAACGCCAGATTGCCGGTCTGCAACGCCAGATGGCCACGGGCAGCGTTGCCGCTGCTGGCGTGGAAAAAGTGGGGGCTGCCCGTCTGGCCACGCGCAATGTGGGCGAAACCCCCGCGCGTGAACTGAAAGGGCTGGCAGAGACCATTCTCAAACAGGGCGAAGCCGATGTTGTGGTCCTGATTTCCTGCGCCGAGGGCAAAGGTAGTGTTGTGGCTGCTGTAGCTTCGGCCCTGACCGAAAAGGTAAACGCCGTTGCTCTGGTCAAGGCCGCCAGCATAGCCATGGGTGGCAAAGGTGGTGGTGGCCGTCCGGACATGGCGCAGGCAGGTGGGCCGGATGGCACGGCAGCAGATGCGGCCTTTGCCGCCGTACGCGATGTGCTGAAAGAAACCGTCTGACACAGACGCCCTGCAAACGAAGCAGCGGAGCAGACTGTGCTCTCCCTGTCCCGCTGCTTCCCTTTGATGCGCCTTTGGCGTAAGGATTGCGTTATGTCTTTACTTGCATCCCTTAAACTCGTTGTTGCACGCCCCCACCCGGAAGCTCGCCCGTTTTTGCTGGCGTCGGGTGCGCTGTCCGCCGTATCCTACCTGCTTGGCCGCAAGCTGCGCTGCCCTAGGTTGCGCCTGCTTGGCCACGCCAGCACCGGCTTTTTTGGCTTCTGCCTCTATTTTTTCCGTGATCCGGAGCGGATCGCGCCTGCCCGCAGCGATGTGGCGGTCGCACCTGCGGATGGGCATATTGTGTCCATTGAAAAAATTGCGCCCCCCAGAGAACTCGGCATGGGCGAAACCCCGGTGTGGCGGATTGCCACCTTCCTGTCCGTTCTGGATGTGCACATAAACCGCATGCCCGCAGCAGGAACAGTCACCCGTATTGCCTACCATCCGGGCCTGTTCCTGAACGCAAGTCTGGACAAGGCATCCGAGCAGAATGAACGCAATGCACTCAGCCTGACCCTGCCAGATGGTCGCATGCTGGCCGTGGTGCAGATTGCAGGGCTTGTTGCACGCCGGATTGTGTGCTCCGTCAACGAAGGTACAAAAGTGGAAGCAGGCGAACGCTTCGGCCTGATCCGCTTTGGGTCACGCACTGACCTGTATCTGCCGCAGGGTGTTGAACCACTGGTCGCTGTTGGTCAGACCATGGTTGGCGGCGAGACCGTCATGGCGCGTCTCTGACAAGCCCGTGACACTCCCCACACCAACGCCTCCTTCAGTGGTCCTGACCGAGCAGAAGGATGCCCCGCGCCCGCGCCACCGCAAACGGCGTGTGCGCAACAAAAGCCGAGGCCCTTCCTTTAACCGCCTGATCCCCAACATTCTGACAATGCTGGGGCTTTGCGCGGGCCTGATGGGCATGCGCTTTGCCATTGAAGGGCGCTTTCAGGCGGCTGCCGCAGCTCTGCTCATTTCCGCCTTTATAGATGGACTGGACGGGCGCATCGCCCGCATGCTGCGCGGGGCGACACGCTTTGGCGCGGAGTTTGACAGTCTTTCCGACTTTCTCTGCTTTGGGGTTGCGCCTTCGTTCCTGCTGTATTTCTGGGCGATCAAGGATAGTAACCGCTACGCTTTTCTGCCCTGCCTGCTCTTTACAGTCTGTATGGCGCTCAGGCTGGCGCGCTTTAACGCCAATCTGGACGGGGAAGAACTCAAACCCAAATATGCCAGCAATTTTTTTACCGGCGTGCCAGCACCAGCTGGTGCCGGGCTTGCACTTTTCCCGCTCTTTTTGGGGCTGGAAGCGCAAAAACTGGGTATAGACTGGCTTTACAACCTGACCCGCATGCCCTGGCTGCCAGACTTTACCTTGACCAGCACGGCCCTGCTGCTGGTCTCTACCCTTCCCGTCTGGTCCTTTAAAAACTTCAAGGTTCCCGCCCAGTTTGTGCTCCCCCTTATGCTGGGAACAGGCATTTACGCAGTGGTGCTGGTTGCGGACCCATGGGCCGCACTGGCTGCGGCGGGTGTCATCTATATGGTGCTGCTCCCCCTGAGCCGCCGCAGTTTTCTCAAACTGAAAAAAGCGGCCGAAGACCTGCATAATGGTGATACGGAAACACCTTCATCCCCTTGAGGGTGTTTCTTTTTGTCCACCCTGTGCGGCACTCCCGAGCAGGGTGCATAGCCCGTTCAGGATTTCCTGCGGGCTGGGCGGGCAGCCCGTAATGGCCAGATCAACCGACACACGCCGCTCCAGCCCCCCCATAACGGCGTAATTTTCGCTAAACACGCCGCCATCCAGCGCGCAGGTTCCAATACTGATAATACCTTTGGGGTTTGGCATGGCCTCCCACGCTGCCTGCAAAACGGGGGCCATGGTGCGGGTCAAGGCTCCTGTGACCAGCAGCACATCTGCCGAGCGGGGGGAGTTTACAAACCCGAACCCTGCTCCCTGCATGTCGTATGGCAGACAGGTCATGGCCTGTAGCTCCATGCCACAACCACCACATCCCCCCGTATCCACATGAAAAAGCAGCAAAGGCCAACGTGGGCCAAGTGGTTTGCGCTTTTGCCGTTCTTTCCAGAACACCGTATTCATGACTGCGCGGATCAGCCCCATGACCACCCCGCCTTGTACCCGCTCATGCCTGCTTCCCTAACCATCCAGCGCTGCTGCGTTCATACCCAGTGAACAGGCCAGTAACGCGGTATCCTCCGCCGCATGGTTGGGCAGAGCCTGTTCGAACACCAGCAGGGCCGAGGTTTCAGGCTTACGGCAAAAAGCCTCTGCCACACGACCATGGGCCAGACGCACCCAGTACAGCACCCCTCCCCACGGTCCTTCCACCAGCCCCGTTCCCTCTCCATCCCGCATGGACAGGGGGACTGTACCACCAGCATTCAAACCGATACGGGTCGAGGCGAGGTCCAGCATCCGCAGGCTTTCCTCCATCTCGTCCAGCAACAGCAGGGCGCGGTCTTCCGCGGTGCCGTTCTGCCTACCCGATGTATAACGCCACAGCCCGTCATATGCTGGCATCATGCGCCTGCCATCGCAGTCCCAGCCTGCGGCCCGTGCGACCGGGCCATCCAGCCCGACCCGCTCCAGATCATCTGCCTGAATGCGCCCCACGCTGCCCAGCAGGGCAGAAAGACCGGGATATTCACGCCATAAAAGCACAAGTTGCGGATAAGCCTTCTGCCCCAGCCCGTACAATCTGGCGCACAGATTTCCCATCTGTGTTGCTTCCCGCACGGACAGGCCACCGGGGATACAAACATCCATCAGCAGTCGCGACCCGGTTATGGGGGCGGCCTCGGCCACCAGTTTTTCCCGCAGCGCCATACAGTGCGACGCTACAAGCTGTGCACCGGCCAGCCGCGCCATACCGGCCAGAGTATACAGATGCTGGAACAGACGCTCCATTTCCAGCAAGGTCACGCGCAGGAGCGCCACTTCGGTTCCGACATGCGAATCGCAGGCATTTTCCACCGCCTGACAGAACGCAACCTGATGCGCCACGGAACTGCCAGCAGCAACCCGGCTGCTCAGCCGACAGACATCCTCCACCCGCGCATGCCGCGAGCGCCCCGCAATACCCCGGTGGGCATAGCCTGTCTGTGTTTCCGCATGAGCGACAAGCGTGTTGGACAGGACAAGCCGTGTATAAAATGGCGGAGCCAGACTGCCCGTTGCAGGGCCACACTCTTCCACCCGCCCTGTAGCCTCTGCCATGACATCAGACGGCTGAAACGCCACAAGCCCCTTGCGCTGCCCCCCCCGACCGGGGGCGGCAGAAAGTGGGGAAGAAGCAGACCACACATCATGATCAAGCAGGGGGCGCACATCCACCGCCCACATGGCTTCTGCTCCAAACAGGTCATAGATCGCCCGTTCATACAGACTGGCCGCAACCCGTGCGGGGGAAAGCGCAGGATAGCGCCCCCCTTCCAATGCCAGCGTTGCAGCCAGCGGATGTCCATCGGGCAAGAACAGAGCGTGCACATCCACCCCATCGCACCATAGCCCGACGAAAGGCAGGTCATCATCCCCGAGCAGGTCCACCATATCGCGCCAGGCCAGTTCATCCAGCCGGAAGCGCCATGGGGTGGAGGTCTGTTCGCCTGCGTAAATCAGCGTGGCGACATCCATCAGAATGCTCCCAGCATCATGGCCAGTGGCACCAGAAAGCCCATAACGGTCAGCACCGAGCACGCCACGCGCCCGGCCATGTCATCTGGCCAGAACAGGCGGGCGGCCTCCCTGTCTGGCACGGCACGCAGCACGGCAGCCAGAATGCCACACACGGTCAGCACCGCAACAGGCCAGGCCCAGTCGGTCATAACAGAGAGAAGAAGCAGGCACCCCACAAACGGCGCACCGGGGGGAAAACAGGCCAGAACATTAATCGCCCAGCCGCGCCCACTGCGGTTCCCCCCCGCCAGGCACCAGCCGCACAGGAACAGCAAAGCCGCAACATCCGCCTCCACGCCAACGGCCATAAGCGCCAGCGCTGAAGGAAATGTGCGGAACAGCCTCTGCCTGTCCCCCGCACGGCCAGCACCGGCCGTTAACCAGACCGAAATAAGACCCGCTGCCACCAGAGCCATTTCAAACGCAGCGCCGCCATGCCCACGCAGCCGCATGGCCAGCAGGATGGAAGCCCCTGCAAACGGAAGGAACAGGAAGCTCCCGTTCTCATCCCGCCAGAACTGACCAAACGGGGCAAGTCCGGTTAAAATAACAAGGCCACATGCCATCATCAGGCCTGAAACCGTACTCCCCTGAGGCAATAACAAACCCGACAGCACAAGAACCGTTCCCACCGACCCGGTGCGGATTAAGCCCCACCCGGTTTTGGCCTGCCCGGCCGGACGCGTGAAAACAAACACTCCCCACGCCAGAGCCAGCTCCAGAATACCCAGCCCTACGGCGGGCTGGGGGGCAACACACGCAAGCCCCGCCAGAGCGGTGCAGACATGCGGCAGGCTGCGCAACAGGCGGTCGGACTGGGGACCGTTTTCCAGCACCAGCAACAGCAGGCCGAATGCGAGCATGACCCGACCCGCCCTTTGCACCGGATCATCATCCCACCCGCTGGGGCCATTCCCAGCCGAGGAGAACATGAACACAACAACCGTAAGCACGCAGCCAATGGCAGCCATCCATATGGCTGCTTCGCGGCTATGGGCAACGGGTAATGCGGCCACGACCAGAGCGCCAATAAAGGGCCACACAAACGCCAGTGCGGCCAAAAAAACCGCGGCTTCCACGCCAGCGCTCATGCGCCTGCCCCTCCGCCCGGCTGCTCCGTGCGCCTGTTCCGCTGGCCAGCGGCACGCACTGGCACAACACGCGGCATAATCCGGTGAATACACATACCCCCAAGCAGCAGCGCCACCACCCCCGCCAGAGCCGCAACACCCAGCACCACAGGCTGGTGATCCAATACGGCAGACAGCAGAACGCCTTCAATACAGGTTAAAAGCCCCGCCCATTGCCAGACCATGCTCTGGCGGCACACAACGGCCACAAGCCCGGCCACCATGGTACACAACCCGGCGGGGAAAACAGTACTGCCCGCGCGACCACAGGCCAGCAGCAGCAGAACCATAAGCGCCAGTGCAAAAAACGGCACGGCGACCCCTGTGCGTTCGTGTGTGGCATCATGCTGGTAGCGGGTTAAAAAAAACGGCGGCAAGGCTGCAAACAGCAAGGCCAGCGCGGCCCCGACCTCCTGCATCGGAGCAAGCCCATCCACCAGCATGGCCAGCGCGGTCACCACCCCGGCAGGTAGCAGAAAACCAACTCCGCGCGCCACAACACACAAGGCCACCATCGGCACAAGAATGGCAACCAGCGTCATGGCGCTTCCTCCATACCGGCGACGGAAGCCTGAGCATTATCCTGCAAAACAGCAGACATGCTGGTATCCTCCCGCTCGGCCAGAAAGGGGTGAACGGACCAGGTTACCTGCAAGGCCAGAACTCCGAGCAGAAAAATACTTACCAGCCGCACCCGAGCGCGCCGTAGCGGAGGCAGCACAACCAGCCGGAGCAATGCAAGCAGCATCGCAGCCAGCAGCAGCTTTGCACCCCACAGACCAAAACCGAGCATGCACTGGCTCAGCCACGGTTCCATACCCCCATCATCGGGCATGGCAAGACTGCCCGGCCATGCCGTATCGAGTGCGAGCACAACCCACGCCATTTGTACACAGTCCGCCGCCCAGAGCCACATGGCCCGCTCCGGCCCGGCCAGCAGGGCAAGCTGTCCGTCCTGCACAGGCCACGCCAATGCGGGCACCAAAAACAGGGCCACCCCGGCCAGCACAAAGGGGGCACCATCGGTCAAGGGGGAAAGCCCGTGTACCGTGGCCAGAAAAACCGAAAAATCACGTGCGCCACAGAGCAGAAAAACCGGCACCAGTGCGGGCAGCAACAAAAACGCGCCCAGCATGCCACGAGCGCCCTGCACCGCCCCCAGACCACCACCCAGCACACAGGGAATGTTCAGGAACATCAGCGCCATAACCAGCACGCAGCAGATCAGCAGCAACCCCGGTGCGGGAAAACCCGGAACCGCAAGTGTAAATACCGGAACCAGCGCACAGCCCAGAACAGCCAGCACCAGCGCCGCCGCACAGGCAATGCCAGCCAACTGTGCACCCTCCTGCGGCAAGCGGGGCCGATGGAACTGGTGCCATATATCCTGCCAGCGCCCCATGACCGGAAAAGCCGATACGCCCGACAGGCGACCCGCCACCCGCCCGACAAGCCCGCTCAGCCAGGGGGCTACAAACACCATAACCAGTGTCTGCAGCTCGAGAAGCAGCAAAAAGAGGAGGCCCCAGCCCCAGGGGATGGAATGTGTCATTTACCCACAAACAGCCCTGCCAGCAGCCCCACTCCCATAAGGAGCAGGATAAGGATCATACCCTGCGCTTCGCACCAGCTTATGCCTACAAACAGACACCGCCGCGCATAACGCCAGAAAATTTTTCCACGACGGGACAAAATACCCCCCGCCCCCGGTATACGCAGGACCGGGACCGCCGCAGGCGTGGTAAAAAACCCGCACCATGCTGACCACAAAGGCAACATGCCTCCTCCATGACAGCCTTCCACCGCAGGTGCGGGGTCATTCCGGTCGGGGAGCATTTCGTATACCGGGGCTCCCTGGCGCCATGCTGCAACCTGCCGGGGAGCGGGAACAAATGGCATAAAACCAAACATCCGGACCAGAAGACCCGTAGCAAGCAGCACCAGCGCCAGTCCCAGCAAAACCAGCAGTGGCGTCAAACGGGCGGCATGCCCGGCAAAATGCACTGTTGTCATGTCCTGCCATGTTACGGGCGGCAAGGGTGGGCCCACAACCAGATGGTCCGCCACAAACAGCCAGATTCCCGGCAAAAAAGCCAGAATACTGCTCAGCACCGCACATACCCACAGGGGCAGGACCATGGCGGGTGGTGTATCAGGCATATCCTGTGGAGCAGACAGAAGCAGCAGGCCCACACGCACCAGAGCAGCGCTCAACACCACCCCAAGAGTGACAAAAAATACCACCAGCATAACCGCCAGCAGCGCCACGACCGGCTGTGTGGCCTCGACCGAATAGCTGCCTCCCGCCAGAGCCGCCCACAGGACCGAAAACCCACCACATGGCGGTAAAACCGAACACTGGGCCAGCACCACACCCAGCAGGCACCGCACCGTAGGGGTATGGAATATGCCGCTCCGGCTTGCCTCGCTACGCTGAACCACCCAGAGCACGCCCAGCAGCGCCACAGCAGGTGCGCCCATGCCCAGCACCACGGTCGTACGAAACGTATCCGCCCCACCCAGAGGGGAGGAGAGGGCCAGCACAAGCGCCAGTACAAGCATGCCGTACCAGCAGGCCGCTACCCCCGCCACAAGGGCCGTAGCCTGCTGGCCACGCATGGCCTGCGCAAGCCCCGCACACGCCACTACCCCTCCGCAGACCAGCAGCACCCCCTGGGAGAGCAGAGGCAGTTCCCCGACCTCGGCCAGCAAGCGCCCTAGCAAAAACAGGCCAATACAGGCGGGCAGAACACCCAATGGCCCACGCTGCACGGCAATGGCCCACCCCACAAGCAGGACCATAACCCCCAGCAACGGTACGGACAGGCTGCTATCGGCTGGAATACAGGCTGGCAGCACGGCAAAAGGCAGGCACAGCCCGCGCTTGCCCTGCCCTGCCAGCAGCACAAGGGCCGTACCCGTAAAAAGGCCAAACACCAGAGGCGAGAGGGCCAGAACACCCAGACAGGCCAGCACGCAGGCCACACCCGCCCGTCCGCGGCCAACCAGCCCCCCCACACAGGCCAGAATGGCCAGCATGGGCAGGGACGGCCCATCCGCCCCGAACACGGGAAACCACCCGAACTCCCCTTCAACACGAAAGGCGGCACCTGTCAGGGCGGTCACACCGGCAATCCCCCAGAGTGCCACCAATATTTCGGTCCGCCAGAATGCCATACCGCGCAGGACGTTATCCGGCAGCGCAGCAACAGCACCCAGCGCCATCAGCACCAGAAGCAGACCACAAAGAACACACGTGAGAAGAATGGAACCCAGCCCCAAAACCTATGAACACGAAAACCGGCGGATAACACCATGAGTGCAGGCTGAATACAATGTGTTCAACCTCCCCCAACACAGAGGCTAGGGTGTTTTTCCCGCTCTGGGCGCTCCGACCATACCAGCCCAGGGCATGCGCATACGCGCAAGCCACCCCTCTTTATGCTGTACCGGCAAAGAAAAGGCGGAATACATTTCCGGCACAGCCTCTACCAGAATAAGGCTGCCCCCGCCGGGACAGAGCACCTTGCCTGCAATATCCATCTGCCTGCCACGCCTGAGGGTACGGCAGACCTGGCTGGCTGGCAGAAACACGGCCTCGTCCCACTGTTCGGCCCGCAGCATGGCTGCTGCCAGCAACTGCCGCAGTCCGGGCCGTGTAAAGGCTGCATCCCGCGCGAAGGGGGTAAGCCGCAGCCTTGCCCGTCCTCCCAGCCGACTGGGCACAACCATAAGCAGGCGTCCATCGTCCTTGAGCGCACGGGCCGCAGAGCGCAGCACGGTCAGCGGGCTTTCACGCCCTTGCAGGGCATGCACAAGCAGAATGCGGTCAAACCTCTGCGGCTCAAACGGAAGGCTCGCAGGGTCCACCACACAGCATGACCCGCGCTGCAAAACCACATTGCTCCGCATGGCCCCAAAATTGGCCCCTATGCGCAGGGTGGAGGCATCACCAAGTACATGCAGGTAAGGGGTTGCCCCACCCAGCCCCAGAACGGACTGGTTTTTAAGCTCCGGCCAGAACCACCGCATGCGCTCGCCCAGCAGGCTGACACACACACTGCCCGGTGGAGTCCCGTAAAAGCATTCTTCGCGCGGCATGGCATTTTGCATGGTTCATGCCTATCATATCTTGGCCAGTCAAAGCCATGACCCAGCCCAGCAGCAGCAGGAGGCTCCATGCCCCTTACCATTCGCGCCATTCCGGTCCTGAGCGATAATTACGCGTGGCTCCTGCGGGATGAAGCAACAGGCACAACTGCCATTATAGACCCCGGCGAAGCAGTTCCCATAGAACGCGCACTGGCACAGGATGGAAACAGGCTGGATTTTATTTTACTGACCCATCACCACCACGACCATACTGGCGGCACCGATGCCCTGCGCACCCGTTACCACGCCAAGGTAGCTGGCCCTGCAGTCGAGCAGCACCGCATGCCAGCACTGGACCTGCCCCTGCATGATAATGACAGACTGGAAATAGGTCTGAGTGCCGGGCGGATTCTTGCCATGCCGGGCCATACACTGGGACATATTGCCTATTATTTTGACCAGCCTCCCGCCCTGTTCTGTGGCGATACGCTGTTCAGCCTTGGCTGTGGCCGCCTGTTTGAGGGCACAGCAGAGCAGATGTTTGCAAGCCTGAGCAAATTACGCGACCTGCCAGCGCAGACCAGCATCTGCTGCGGGCATGAATATACGCTCTCCAACGCTCTTTTTGCCCTCAGCGTGGACCCCGAAAACCCCGCCCTGGCCACACGGGCGCAGGAGGTACGCGCCCTGCGTGACAAGGGATTGCCAACAGTGCCCTCCACCCTCGGGCTTGAGCGCACGACAAACCCGTTCCTGCGCGCACCCGATGCGCAAGCACTGGCCAGCCTGCGCAAACGTAAAGACGAGTTCTGACCGCCCATGGCGCCCGGCAGGCTGCTGCTGGCTAGCGCCCAGACCGCAAAACATATCACTCATGAATCAACCCCGAACACTTCCCCCTCCCGGAGGAGTGGGTCAACTTCCGCACCGCCGCAGGGTATGCCGGAGTGAACAAGATGGGCGCGCCCTAGTGCGTAGCCTGCGTGTCCTGTGGGGGTTGCATCAGCCTTACAACCGGCAAAATCTGCTCCAGCGGCACGGCCCCCATGTACACATATCCATTGCGTGCGGAGAGTGAGAGAACGAGCTTACCGCCTGACCGGTCCCCCCGGACAATCACGTCTTCCAGCATGGTTTTAAAAACTGCCGCCTGCTCGGGAGAGAGAATTTTTTCAGGTTGCAGCCGCTCCACAAAAGGCTTCCAGTCCCTGACCGTCAGCCAGAAATCACCCGTCATAGCTGTGGCGTGCCCACCCCTTACATGACCGGTTACCCCCAGTTTGAGGCCGTTCCAGTCGGCCGAGGCTTTCTGCACGAGCAGTTCAGGCCAGATGGCCTGCCCGCTCTCTTCCTCCTGCTCCAGCACATGCAGACGCTCATATGGTCCGGGCATGGAAAAAGCGGCTTTGATGTTTTGCAGGTATTGCGGCCAGGCAGGAATGGTCATCTGCTCCACCGACAGGGAAAGACCGAGCACACTGGCCTGAAACGTAGCCTGCGTGTTCCACAGCCATGCACCCTGCACGTTGGTCATGCTCACGCCCGATGCCCGCACATGCACAAACGGGGCAGTAAACACAGCACGCCCCGCAGGCAGGGAACGCGCAGGCCAGAATACGTCCACAGGGCTGCCTTCAAGCACGAATGCGCGCGTATCCTCCACGCCATCATGTTCATATGGCACGGCAAAGGACTGCGGCCCATCGAGCCGCATATGTACCTGCAAGGGATGCCACGGCACCACCTCCAGCCCAACATGGCTGACCGTGTATTCCACTGCTCTTCTGGCTGGCCCGCCATGCGTAGTGGGGGTGCAGGTCACATGCATACCCTGCAACGCCAGACCGGCCCTGAACAGTCCTCCCGTGAACTGCCTGCCCTGGTAGGTTATCTGGCACAGCCCGGCAGGATGCGTAACAAGCTGGTCCAGATACTGCTGGCCTTTCCAGCAGAACGCGCCAGCACCGCCGACAAGCAGTACAACTCCAGCCACCAGTGTTACAAAAGCCGTTTTTACAAAGCCTGTCATCCCCACCTCAAATGGCTGTATTCCGCCTGCCCCGCAAAATTATCCACAGCCTGACTTCCTTCCCGGCAGCGCCTTACCCTGCGGCAACCTAGCCTATGCCTCCACCTGATTCCATAGCAAATGAACGGAATGCAATTAATCAAAAAATCCATTCATTTAAAACAGGTTTTTCAAAAAAACATATAGATTGGCCTTGGCGTATGTATAATAACTTCACCTGATTTACTTAAGCCCACGCAGTAAATCAGGCGGTAATACTGGTATGACCCTTTTATGACATAGATCATACTCCACAAAGTTATCCACAGAGGTGACGGCTTATCCCCACCTCCGCCCGCCTGTCCGCAGGGTTACAGACCACAGCCCGGTTCGAGTATGCGCCAGCTTTTTTCAATCTCTTCCAGCAGGGTCGCTCTTCTGGTCGGGCCAATGCCGGGACCAATGCACACATGCAGCACACCCGAACGCTTGACAAAAGCATTACGCCCCCAGAACAGACCCGAATTGGTGGCAACCGGAATAACCGGCAACCCCGTATGGCTGGACATGGCAGCAATACCGGGCTTGAGCGCCACATGCTCGCCCGGCATGGTGCGCGTTCCTTCGGGGAAAATAATAATCTGCCGGTTATCAGCCACCGCCCTATCCGTGCCCTGCAACAGCAGCCGCAGGGCGCGCGCACCCGCCGCGCGCTCCACCGGCATCATACCCGTCAGGACCAGCATAGGACCAAGCAGGGGAATACGGGTGAGTTCACCTTTCATAACATAGCATGGCCGTGGCAGAAGCAGCATCCAGACCAGCGTGTCGAACGCAGACTGGTGCTGCGAGGCAATAAGGGCCGGACCGGACTGTGGCAGATGCTCCAGCCCGCTCACACGCACCTGCACCCCGCAGATGGTACGGAACAGCCACAGGACCAGCCGCGACCACAATCTGGCGTAGGCCAGTGCACGCCCGGGCATAAACCAGCGGATCGGCAATGCGCCAACCCCCATAACCCCGGTCAGCACGAAGGCCACAATATTGAACACGACAGAACGCACAACAGCCATTAGAACAAACCCGTTACAACCCGCATATGAGTCTTCGATTAACAGTGCTGGACACCAGAAAACCGCCATCGTGGCAAGCAAAACCACATAAAACCAGACCTGCCATACCTGTTCCGTCTGGCCTATGGCCTTCTATGGCTGTATAGCAAAGCAGCACTTTGCATAGGAAGACAGGATAATATGAGCGACTATAAGGTAAAGGATCTCTCGCTGGCCGATTGGGGCCGCAAGGAAATTTCCATTGCTGAAGGCGAAATGCCGGGTCTGATGGCACTGCGCGAAGAATACGGCGCAAGCCAGCCCCTTAAGGGCGCGCGTATTGCTGGCTGCCTGCACATGACCATCCAGACCGCTGTTCTGATTGAAACACTGATCGCTCTGGGTGCAACTGTACGCTGGTCTTCTTGCAACATTTTCTCCACGCAGGACCACGCTGCCGCAGCCATTGCCGCTGCTGGCATTCCGGTGTTCGCCTGGAAGGGCCTGACGGAAGACGAATTCAACTGGTGCATCGAGCAGACCATTCAGGGCCCCGACGGCTGGACCCCGAACATGATCCTCGATGACGGCGGCGACCTGACCGTGATGATGCACGAGCAGTACCCCGAACTGCTGGCCAAGGTTAAGGGCCTGTCGGAAGAAACCACAACGGGTGTGCACCGCCTGTGGGAAATGCAGAAAAAGGGCACACTGAAGGTTCCCGCCATCAATGTGAACGACAGCGTTACCAAGTCCAAGTTTGATAACCTGTATGGTTGCCGCGAAAGCCTGGTGGACGCCATCCGCCGTGGCACGGACGTGATGATGGCGGGCAAGGTTGCCGTTGTTGCCGGTTATGGTGACGTGGGCAAAGGCTCCGCTGCTTCCCTGCGCAATGCAGGCTGCCGCGTGCTGGTAACGGAAGTCGACCCGATCTGCGCCCTGCAGGCCGCCATGGAAGGCTATGAAGTGGTCACCATGGAAGCCGCTGCACCGCGTGGGGATATTTTTGTAACCGCAACCGGCAACGTGGACGTGATTACCGTTGACCACATGCGCGCCATGAAAAACCGCGCAATTGTGTGCAACATCGGCCATTTTGACTCCGAAATCCAGATCGGCGGGCTGCGCAACTTTACTTGGGAAAACATCAAACCGCAGGTTGATGAAGTGGTGTTCCCCGATGGCAAGCGCCTGATTGTTCTGTCCGAAGGCCGTCTGGTCAATCTGGGCAATGCGACCGGTCACCCGTCCTTTGTGATGTCTGCGTCCTTTACCAACCAGACGCTGGCCCAGATCGAGCTCTGGACCGCACCGGAAGGCAAGTATGACGTGGCCGTTTACACCCTGCCCAAAAAGCTGGACGAAAAAGTTGCAGCCCTGCATCTGGCCAAAGTTGGCGCGCATCTGAGCAAGCTGAGCGAAACACAGGCCAAATACATTGATGTTCCGGTCAACGGTCCCTTCAAGCACGAAGAATACCGTTACTAAAATATCTTGAACGAAGGGGAGGGAGGGGATTGCCCCCATACGGAGCACCCCTGCCCTTCTTCGGGCTCTGGCCCTGCCGGTAAGCCATCCATTGCGTGCAAAAAGCTGGCAGCAGAACTGGCCTGTACCACAATACATTACACAGGTTGAGACTGCTCGGAACGACCAACCTTAGCCATGCGCTATAGGTCTGTGCGGCGCAGCCTCGTTTTTCAAAGCTTCAGCAGCCGGAGGCATTGCCAGACCTGCTGTATCCACCACCACAAGCAGCAGCCCGGCTATGGGCGAAACAACCCTGTCCTTGCGTAACAGGGCAGCAAACCTGCGGTCCACGGTAGCGCGCTGTTCATACTCCGTATCCAGCAGTCCGTGGCGGTCAATGAACACATTGAGGGATGACGGAATACGGATGCACCCTTCGGACGCCGTATGCCCCAGCCGCTGCTCCAGATAAACCGGGTCTGTTGCGTGCATTTCCAAGCGGATCTGCACTTTGTCCCGGCTTGGTAGCCAGCCTTTTTCAGCCCATTGCCAGCCAAAATCCCATACGCGCATCCCCGTGGTGCCATTCCCCATAATGCCGTTTTCGTTCTTGGTACCCAAGGCCCGGTAACCAAGGCGATCTGCTGAATTAGGGAAAATACCAGTCGGGGTAATATAATAATATTGCCGTCCGGTTGTGCCTGTGGATACTTTGGTGCTGCCAATCACCTGCCAGTCTGCGCCGCCGGGGATGGCCAGAATCAGGCACAGACGCTGCACCTTGGGGTTGCGGTCCACCACCACAAGCACCTGTGGCCGATCCAGCACATAGCCAGCCTGTTCAAGCTGCTGTCGGGCCAAGGCCACCCATGCCGCTTTATATGCTGAAGACACAGAAACAGCGGCGGGCACCTCATGCCTGAAAGCCATTGTCAGCGCCCATGCTTCCTGCCGGGCGGCATCCTCCCCAAGAACGGGAGCAGAATTGTCTGTAAAAGAAGAAGAGGGCGAGGGGGTGCTGTTCCGCCCTGCCCTCTCCTGCGCGCACGCCGTATCCATCCCGGCCAGAAAAGCACCAGCCACGGCCAAGCAGACTGCCAGCTTTCCTACCACAAACATACATACTCTCCCCCGTATGCAACTACGGGAGAGAGTATGGCATTAGTCCTAACAAGAAGAAAATTTTCTCAGATATTGATCGCGCGGTTATCAGCCCCCAGAGCCGCTTCCTTTACCGCTTCGCTCAGGGTTGGGTGCGCATGACAGACGCGGCCGATATCCTCCGCCGAAGCACCAAACTCGATCGCCATTGTTGCCTCGGCAATCAGTTCCCCTGCTGCGGGGCCAATAATGTGTACGCCCAGCACACGGTCTGTCTGCTTGTCGGCCAGCACCTTAACAAAGCCATCCGTCATGCCCAGCGCGCGTGCGCGACCATTGGCCAGGAAGGGGAACTTGCCGGTCTTGTAGGCAACGCCCTTATCCTTGAGCTGCTCTTCCGTAAAGCCAACGGAAGCAACTTCGGGCCATGTGTAAATCACGCCAGGAATGGCGTCGTAATTGACGTGTCCTGCCTGCCCTGCCAGCAGTTCGGCCAGAGCCACACCTTCTTCTTCCGCCTTGTGGGCCAGCATGGGGCCAGCGATAACATCCCCAATGGCGTAAATGCCCGGTACGCTGGTAGCGTAATGAGCATCCACTTCCACACGACCGCGCTTGTCCAGCGCAATCCCGGCTTCTTCCAGCCCCATGTTCTTGCTGGCCGCCGTACGGCCAACCGCCACCAGAACCACATCGGCTTCCAGCGTTTCCACCGTGCCGCCAGCAGAAGGTTCGATACTGAGTACAACGCCTTTTTTGGTTTTTTCGGCTTTGGTCACCTTGTGGCCCAGCTTCATCCTGAAGCCCTGCTTGGTCAGCAGTTTCTGGAACTGTGCGGCTACTTCGTTATCGGTGCCGGGCACCAGACGGTCCAGAAACTCAACCACGGTCACTTCTGCGCCAAGGCGGTGCCATACGCTGCCCAGTTCCAGACCGATAACACCACCACCAATCACCACCAGACGCTTGGGCACTTCGGACAGTTCAAGCGCTCCTGTGGAGGTGACAATAACTTTTTCATCCACCTCAATACCCGGCAGATTCGCGCTGTCGCTCCCACTGGCAATAATAATGTGTCTGGCGGTTACCGGCTTGCCATCCACACTCAGGCGACCCGTGCCCTCGACCTTGCCGTGGCCTTTAAGCCAGGTGATGCCATTTTTTTTGAAAAGGAATTCAACACCCTTCACGTTGGCACCAACGATATCCGCCTTGCGGGCCTGCATCTTGGCCAGATCAAGCTTTACGCTCTCAATCAGCACACCATGAGCCGCAAAATCATGCCCCGCGGCATGATAGTTTTCCGAGGACTGAAGCAGAGCCTTGGAAGGAATACAGCCGACATTGAGGCAGGTACCACCCAGAGTTGCACGTTTTTCCACGCAGGCAACCTTGAATCCAAGCTGCGCTGCACGAATGGCGCAGACATACCCACCCGGACCTGCGCCAATAACCACAACGTCATAATCTGTCTCGGCCGGGGGAGCGGCCTGTGCCTCAGCCTTGGGGGCGGGGGTTAGCTGAGCGGGAGCAGCCTGCGCCGCCGGAGCAGCAGCCTTGCCAACGGCTCCGGCTTCCAGCAGGGCCAGCACGGCACCGACCTCAACCTCGTCCCCTTCCTTGACCGCGTGGTTTTCCAGCCGACCGGCAGCAGGGGCTGGCACTTCCACACTCACCTTGTCCGTTTCCAGCTCCACAACCGGTTCGTCTTCCTTGACCGCCTCACCCGGCTGCTTCAGCCACTTCCCTACCGTGGCGGTGGTCACACTTTCTCCAAGGGTTGGTACTTTAATTTCGGTCGGCATGGGTATTGTCTCGCTCACGTTAGGGTCTGCAAAAAGGAAAGGCCGGAGAGCAGCGCCTGAGCAACCTCCGGCCCGAGCCAGTGTCAGATCAGACGTCAATCAACAGGCGGCGGGGGTCTTCCACATTCTGCTTGAGCCGCACAAGAAAGCTGACTGCCTCCTTCCCGTCCACAATGCGATGATCATAGGACAGGGCCACATACATCATGGGGCGAATGACCACCTGACCGTTTACGGCAACCGGGCGTTCCTGAATGGAATGCATGCCCAGAATACCGGACTGCGGGGAGTTCAGGATCGGGGTGGACAGCAGTGAACCGTAAATGCCGCCATTGGTGATGGAGAAAGTACCACCCGAGAGTTCATCCAGCTTGAGTGTCCCTTCCCGCGCGGCCTTGCCAAACCCGGAAATGGTTTTTTCAATCTGGGCAAAGCCCATTTTGTCGGCATCGCGGATAACCGGCACCACCAGACCATTGGGCCCACCCACGGCAATACCGAGGTTAATGAAGTCACGGTAGATAACATCATCGCCGTCAATTTCGGCGTTAATGGCCGGGAATTCCTTGAGCGCCGCAATCACCGCGCGGGAGAAGATGGACATGTAACCCAGCTTCACACCATGCTTTTTAACAAAGCTGTCCTGAAATTCGGCACGGAGCGCCATTGCACCGGACATGTCGATTTCGTTGAACGTGGTCAGCATGGCTGCCGTGTCCTGCGCTTCCTTCAGGCGGCGGGCAATGGTACGGCGCAGACGCGTCATTTTTACGCGCTCTTCACGCGGGTCATCCTTGCGGGCAGCTTTGGGCGCGGCTGCGGGGGCTGCCCCCTGCGGCTGGGACAAAAAGCCCAGTACATCGCCCTTGGTAATACGCCCGCCAAGGCCTGTACCCTGGCCAACCTGCCCGGCACTCAGGCCGTTTTCAGCCATGATCTTACGGGCTGCTGGCAGAGCGGCGGCGGACTCAACCGCCGGAGCCACAGGCTGTGCCGCAGGGGCTGGAGTTGCGGGAATTTCCGCCTTCTTTTCTGGCGCTACAGCCTTGGGCGCTGCGGGGGCTGCCCCTGCTTTGCCGGGTTCAACGGTTGCCAGCAGGGCACCCACTTCCACCTCGTCTCCTTCCTTGACAGCCTGCGGGCCAAGCACACCAGCCTGCGGGGCTGCTACTTCCACACTGACCTTATCAGTTTCAAGTTCAACGACTGGTTCGTCTTCCTTGACCGCCTCACCCGGCTGCTTCAGCCATTTGGCAATGGTTGCCGTGGTCACGCTCTCGCCCAGTGTTGGCACCTTGATCTCGACTGACATCCTGTTCCCCATTTTTCTCAAGAAAGCTCCTGTGTGGGGTAATGGTTCTGCCACACAGGATTTTTCTTCCGCGTAAGGCGGACAATTTTTCTAAAATTCCAGACCCTGCTCAGAGCGCCGACTTTAGCCCAAGCGCACGGTCCACAAGATCCGCCTGCTCGGCGGCGTGAATACGCGCAAGGCCGGTTGCCGGGCTGGCTGCGGCAGCACGCCCCACATACTGCGGACGCCCCGCCTTATGAGCTGCACGCGCCAGAGCCTTTTCAATCCGCCGGTCCACAAAGTGCCATGCACCCCCATTTTCCGTTTCTTCCTGACACCAGACAATATCTGCTTCAGGATAACGCTTGAGTTCGGCAGCGAGTGCTGCTTCAGGGAAGGGGTAGAGTTGCTCCACACGCACGATGGCGACATCCTTGATGTCTTTTTCGCGCCGGGTGGCCAGCAGGTCATAATAGACCTTGCCCGAGCAGAGCACGACGCGACGGACCTTCGCATCCGGCCCCAGAGTATCCACCTCGGGCAGAACGGGGCTGAAGCGTGTACCCGGTCCAAAATCCGCCAGAGCGGAAACCGCCAGCTTGTGGCGCAGGAGGGACTTGGGCTCCATCAGCACCAAAGGCTTGCGGTAATCCAGCTTGAGCTGGCGGCGCAACGCATGAAAGTAGTTTGCAGGCGTGGTAATGTTGCACACGAACATGTTGTCTTCCGCGCAGAGCTGGAGATAACGCTCCAGACGGGCGGAGGAATGTTCCGGCCCCTGCCCTTCGTACCCATGGGGCAGAAGCAGCACCAGACCCGACATGCGCAGCCACTTGGTCTCACCCGATGCAATGAACTGGTCAATAATGACCTGTGCACAGTTAGCGAAGTCCCCGAACTGGGCTTCCCACAGAACCAGCGTTTGCGGGTTGCGCACGGAGTAGCCGTATTCAAAACCCAGCACGCCGTATTCAGACAACAGCGAGTTCCAGATTTCGATTTTGGCCTGATCCGCCTGAATATGGTTCAGCGGCGTGCAGGGGGTCTGGTTGACCTGATCGGTCCATGTCGCATGGCGCTGGCTAAAGGTGCCGCGCTGGCAGTCCTCGCCAGACAGGCGCACACGGTGGCCTTCCAGAAGGAGCGAGCCAAACCCCATGGCCTCACCCGTTGCCCAGTCAAACCCTTCGCCCGAGCTGAACATGGCAGCCTTGGCCTTGAGCTGGCGCGCGATTTTGGAATTGAGGTTGAACCCTTCAGGCACCTTGGTAAGGGCTGCACCAATTTTCTGCAGCGCATCCAGAGCCACACCTGTATCGGGCCATGCCTGTTCAGGATTCTGCCCCGGTGCGCTCAGCCCTTTCCAGCCGCCTTCCAGCCAGTCCGCCTTGTTGACCTTGTAGGATTCGGCTGCTTTGTAATCCACTTCCAGCCGGTCCTGGAACGCATCCCACTGGGCCTGCGTTTCGGCCTCGGTCATGACACCGGCTTCCACCACACGCCGGGCATACAGGGTATGCGGCGTTTCGTGGCTGGCGATGGCCTTGTACATGACGGGCTGGGTAAAGACCGGCTCATCCGTTTCGTTATGGCCATGGCGGCGGTAGCAGACAATGTCGAGCACGATGTCACTGGCAAATGCATGGCGGTAATCCGCGGCAAGACGCGAGGCGTAGATGACGGCCTCGGCATCATCCCCATTCACATGCAGGACCGGCGCCTCAATGGATTTGGCAAGGTCCGTACCATACACGCCGGAATGTCCGCATTCAGGGTTGGTGGTAAAACCAATCTGATTGTTGACCACCATATGGATGGTCCCACCCGTGCGGTAGCCGGGGAGCTGGGACATGGCAAAGGTTTCGTAAACAATACCCTGCCCGGCAAATGCTGCATCACCATGAATGATAATGCCCATGCTGCCAGTGCGGCTTTGCGTATCGCCCGCGTCATCCTGCGTTGCACGCACCTTGCCCAGCACAACGGTATCCACCGCTTCAAGATGGGAGGGGTTAGGCAGGAGCGAAATATGAACGGAGCGCCCGTTTACTTCCACATCCGCCGAAGAACCCAGATGGTACTTGACGTCCCCCGAGCCTTCCACATTGTCAGGCTTGAAGGAGCCACCGGCAAATTCGTTAAAAATGGCTACGTAAGGCTTGCGCACCACGTTGACCAACGTGTTCAGGCGGCCACGATGGGCCATGCCGATGGTCACCGAGCCAACACCCTGCGTCGCAGACTGGTCCACAATGGCGTGCAGGGCGGGAATGGAAATTTCCCCCCCTTCCAGCCCAAAGCGCTTCGCACCCACGTAGCGCTTCTGGCAGAAAGCTTCAAACCCTTCCGCTTCAGCCAGATTTTTGAGAATGCTCTTACGTTCGGCCACGCTGACATTTTGCTGCCAGTTATCGCTTTCCAGCCGGTTGCGGAACCATTCGCGCTGCTCCGCATTCCGGGCGTACAGGTATTCCGCACCAATATTGCCACAGTACACCGTGCGCAGAGCTGCAATAACGTCCTTGACCTTGGCTGTACTGCGCCCTTTGAGCAGAGGGTCCAGCAGGGAGCCAACAAAAACCTCGCGGTCCAGATCCTTGGGGCCAAAGCCGTAAGTCTGGGGGTTCAGTTCCTCACGCTGGGTGGGAACCTTGAGCCCGAGCGGGTCAAGCGTTGCTTCCAGATGACCAAATTCGCGGTAGGCGCGGACCAGACGGGCAATAGCCAGACTATCCTGCGCGGCCAGACCGCCAGCCGGACCACCCTTGGCAGGTGGTGGCGGCTCTTCCCCCGTAATAATGGACGGGCGTGGCGCCCAGGATGCGCCAAGCGCATCATGCAGCACGGCCGCCTCGTCATCCCCCAGCGAGCTGAAGAGAATATCGAAGGAGGGATCTACACTTTTTGGATCCTTTGCCCACCGGGCATACAAATCCGCAAGGTACGCGATATTGGCACCGTTCAGAGCGGTTGCCAGCATATCCGATACCGCCATCTCACATTCCTCCCTGTTGCGGGGTGATCACGCGCCGCAGACCAGATGTTGTGTCACACTCCAACGTAAGCCGGACCATCTTTTCCTTCACCCCACCCATACGGCGGGGTGCCCTTGATATCCCTTGCCAGAAGCACACAGCCCCCGGCTCTTTCTGTCTCAAGAGCTAGACCGGCCATGGGAGCGGAACAAGGGCACCACCTGTCACGCTCTAGCGAGGCTGTGCGCCGCCTGTGCTGCCTGCGCACCATGCTCAAGCCAGCTTTCACTGCCCATTTCCGCCAGACGGGAGGCTGTGCGGGCGAATGCGTCCGATCCCTCGCCCTCGGTAAACAGTTTGTCAGGTGTGGCCGCAGCCGAGGCAAACAGCAGGTTTCCGTTGTCGTACAGGGCATCTATGAGGGTAATGAAGCGTCGCGCCAGATTGGCCTCGTCCTGTCCCATGCAGGGGATGTTGTCGATCACGACAACGGGAAAACGCCGCGCCAGCGCCAGATAGTCGTTCGGTCCCAGAGGCTTTCCACACAAAGAGTTGAAATCGAACCGGCACACCGGCCCTGCCGCCTGCTCCACCTCAAAACTACGTCCAATAAATTCCAGCATGACCGGCTGGGAGCTGGCACCCCCGGCCTGATGGGCAAAAATACGGTCAAGCGTGGCGTGGGCCTGCACATCGGCCGGAACCAGCCATGTCTGGCGGTCCTGCTCGCGGCCGCGCCGGTAATCCCTTGGAGAATCCAGCTCGATCGTATCCATCTCACGCCGGATAATGGCAATGAACGGCTTAAAGGCGTCTGCTCCCGGCCTGTTCTGGAACAGTTGGGAAGGTTCGGTGTTGGATGTGGCAACAATAACCACGCCATCGGCAAACAGCGCCTCGAACAGACGGCCCAGAATCATGGCATCGGCAATGTCATTGACCTGAAACTCATCAAAGCACAAAAGCTGCACACGTGCGGCAATGGCTTTGGCCAGCGGGGGAATGGGGTCGGCCATGCCGGGGTTGGCAGCCTTGAGGGCATGCAGCTTCTGGTGCACGTCCTGCATGAAGCGCAGAAAATGGATGCGTTCTTTAAGCCTGACTGGCGCACAGCCAAAAAACAGGTCCATGACCATGGTTTTACCCCGGCCCACCCGCCCTACAATGTAAAGCCCGCGCGGGCAGTCCTGCGTGGGCTGCGCGGGCTGGCTCATCAGCTTTCTGGCCAGCCCTGCCAGAAAGCCTGCGCCCTTGCCGGTAGGGCTGGCCGCCTGCGCCGCGCGCCTGGGCATGGTGGCCAGTTCGCGCCACAACTGGTCCAGACGTTCGACCACACGGGCCTGATCCGGATCGCTCTTGATGTCCCCCGCAGCAATGCGCTGCCGGTAAACTGCCAGAGGCCCCTGTGCGGTCGCAGCGGAGGCCCCGCTCGTGTTCATGTCTGTCATAATTCTGCCCGATAACGGCTTGGGGGCTCTTTCTGCAAGCATCAACACCTCTCCTAACCGTGTCGTGACAAGGTCGAGGAGCTCTGGTGCAGTCGGAGGGTCCAACATACCCGTATCGGAGTCCATGCCATGACCGACTGGAATGCTTATCGCACCAACATGCAAAAAAACGTCAAGGAACTGGCGCAGCTAACCCCCAACACGCTCAAAGGTTTGCAAACACTGGAAACCCCTCTGCCTGAACTGAAGCATCTGGACGCAAAAACGCGCGAGCTGATAGCACTGGCCGTAGCCGTAACAACGCGGTGCGATGGCTGCATTGCCGTGCACTCCGCCGCAGCCCGCAAGGTTGGTGCCAGCAAGGAAGAAATAGCCGAGGCTCTTGGCGTGGCCGTGGCGCTGAACGCGGGAGCCGCCCTTGTCTATTCCAGCCGGGTGATGGAGGCGTTTGACAGCACGGAAAGCTGACCCGCCCCACCAGAACACAGGCGTGGGCGCCACACCGCCGCACGCCTTATTCCGCCTGAGCCAGAGGCAGGGTGGGCATACCGTGGCCACCGGGCCTGAGTACCCACAACCGCTCCCCCCGTGTTTGCCGGTCACTGACCACCCGCACGCCCGAGGCCAGAAAAACCGCCTGCGCGCCCACGCGCCAGGCGGTAAAACGGTCCAGCCGGGTAGCAACATCAGGGCATGACGCCCTCAGGGGTGCCACGCTGACCACCAGATCAGCCTGTGCGCACAGGTCCGGGGGCAGAAGGCTGCGCCCGTCGGAGGGATCATGCACACGCAGCACCACTTCGTGCATATGGCGGAGCAGGGTGCAGGTGCCCACGGTATCGCCCTCTCCACAGATCAGGCTGCCATCGGGTGTTTCAGCCGCCTGTACCGCCGTGCTGGAAAAACCGGTTGCGGGCATAGCCAGCGCCTGTGCCCAGACGGCCTTTATGGCCCGCTCATCCCGCGCATGCCCCATGACCAGTATGGCCGTATGGTCACGCACACCCATTAACTGTCCATCCGGGCTGATCAGGAGGTCAGGCCGGGTAACCAGCCAGGGGGTCAGGGTGGCACAGAGTACAACAGGCATGCCCCACCACCGCAGCCGCCCCCGCCACAAACACAGCCAGCACAGGCCCAGAAGAACGCAGGCAAGCCCCCAGCCGGGCATGGCGGGCACCCCCATGCGCGCACCCGGCCAGCCTGCCACACCATGTGCCAGCCACAGCACAACACGTACACCGGCATCCATGAGATATAAAAAAGGAGCATCCGCATGCAGGGGCATAACCGCCAGCGCCGCCAGCCCCAGCGGCATAATCCACACACCCATCAGCGGCACGGCCAGCAGGTTGGCCAGTACAAAAAACGGCTGCACCACTCCAAAATGAGCCATCACCACCGGCAGGGTGGCCGTGCCAGCCAAAAGACTGGTCAGCACCAGCATAACGCCATGCCGGGCCAGCCTGTACCTGACGCCTGCAAGCCCGGACAAGGCACGGATCAGGCGGGGGTGCAGAACCTCATACCCCGCCACAAGCGCCATGACCGCAGCCATGGACATCTGAAAAGCTACATCCAGCACAACCTGCGGTGCCACCAGCAGCATAAGGGTGGCCGCCAGCGCCAGCCCCCGCATGGACACAGCCCTGCGCCCCATCGCAAGCCCAAGCACCACTACGCTGGCCATCAGCCAGCTCCGCACGGCAGGCAGGTGCCCCCCTGTAAGCAGCACATAACCCCCGCCTACACCCCACGCCACAAAGGCGGAAAGCGCCTTGCAGGGCCATCGCAGGGCGGCATATTCCCACGCGGCCAGCGCCATACGGCAAACCAGCATGGCCACCCCCATGACAAGACCAAGGTGCAGCCCCGCCACCGCCAGCAGATGCGCAAGCCCGGAGGCGGCAAAATCCTCCCGTACGTCCTGCGGGACGGCCTCTGCCCGACCACCTAGCAGGGTGGCCACAACCGCACCGGAAGGACCGGGCAGAACGGCGCGCACGCGCGCGTTAACCCGCCCGCGCACGCTAGCCACCCCCAGCCGGAATCCGGACACCCTGCTCTGCCGCCCCGGCTCCGCATGCACAGGCTCCAGCGCGTAACCACTCCCCGCCTGCCCGGAAAACCATGCCTCCAACTGCCTGTCCCTCCCGCCGGGCAGGGCAGGAAAAGGCGGAGGCTGCAACATAACCCGTACGCGCACGCCATCCCCCGGCGCGAGTGTGGCCGAATCGTACTGAACCAGCCGTATGTCCAGAGTACGCCGCAGGGGGGCCATGCCATCATCTACAAAATCATGCAGGACAGCGCGCGCCAGAGTAATACGCCGCACCGGCTCCCCCTGCCCTGTGAAAGCAGGAAAAACGGCGACATCACGCACGATGCCAGAAATTTCGGTGCCCCGGCGTGGCAGTTCAGGCATGGGCGGCTGGCGATGGGCAGCACACCACGCCACACCAAACCCCACGGCCAACGCTGTGCCCGCCCCACCAGCCAGCCGTGCGACAAGGCTCAGAGGCCAGTAAAAACAGGCCCCGAGGCACAGAACCGCCACCCCGGCAGGCACCCCCACACCGAGCAGCGGCCCCGGCTCATACGGCCATAAAAAATAGGCAAGCACTCCCAGCGCCAGCAGGACCGGAACCCACAGCACAAACCTCCTGAACTCCGCACCTGACAATACCATGACAGACATCGGGTTCAGCATATGGCTCCCCGCGCCTGCGCGTGATAAAGAAGCGCCCCATGACGACCATCCGCACACGCTTTGCCCCGAGTCCGACAGGCCTGCTGCATATTGGCAACGCCCGCGCAGCCCTGTTCAACTTCCTCTTTGCCCGTCACCATGGCGGTCAATTCCTCCTGCGTATTGAAGATACCGACCGCGAACGCTCCACCCAACAGGCCGTAGATGTTATTTTTGCGGGCATGGACTGGATGGGCATTACGGCCGATGAGGAACCCGTCTTCCAGTCCTCGCGGGAGGCACGCCACCGCGAGGTTGCACTGGAACTGCTTGAAAAAGGCCTGGCCTACAAGTGCTACTGCACGCCAGAAGAACTCAGGCAGATGCGCGAAGACGCCACAAAAAACGGCCTGCCCCCGCGCTATAACGGCCTGTGGCGTGACCGCGACCCGGCAGATGCGCCACAGGGCGCTCCCTACGCCATCCGCATCAAGGCTCCGCGTGAGGGCGATGCCGTTATTGATGATCTGGTACAGGGCGAAGTGCGCGTAGCCAATGTTGAACTGGATGACATGATCATCCTGCGCTCCGATGGCACCCCCACCTACCAGCACGCCGTGGTGGTGGATGACCACGACATGGCCATTACCCACGTTATCCGTGGTGATGACCACCTGACCAACACCTTCCGTCAGGCCATGATCTACCGTGCCATGGGCTGGGACCTGCCGCGCTTTGGTCACCTGCCGCTTATTCATGGCCCTGATGGTGCCAAGCTTTCCAAACGCCATGGCGCACAGTCCGTGGTGGAATTCCGCGATATGGGCTACCTGCCCGAAGCCCTGTGCAACTACCTGCTCCGTCTGGGCTGGGGGCATGGAGATGCGGAAATCCTCTCCCGCGCAGAGCAGATCAGACTGTTCGACATTGACGGCGTTGGCCGTGCACCCTCCCGCATGGATTACGCCAAGCTCGACCACATCAACGCCGTATGGCTGCGGCAGGCAGATGACGTGCGCCTGACGGATGATGTTATGGAACGCCTGAAAAAAATTGAAGGCGTTCATGTAGACGAAACCACCCGTGCCCGTGTACTGGCTCTTATGCCCGGCCTTAAGGAACGCGCACGCACACTGGTTGAGCTGACCGAGAACGCCGCCTTCCTCGGCCGCCATGTGCCCCTGCCCATGAACGCCAAGGCCGAAAAGCTGCTGACCCCCGAAGGCCGCACCCTGCTGGGTGAGCTGGCGCGGGATCTGGCCGTGGTGGAGCCGTTCAGCCCCGAAAACATAGATGTAGCCCTGCGCGCCTTTGCCGAGCGCGGCGGCCACAAGCTTGGTCAGGTTGCCCAGCCACTGCGCGCAGCCGTAACCGGCTCCAATTCATCCCCCGGGATTGATGCCACATTGCAGGCATTGGGCCGGGATGAAACACTGGCCAGAATAGGAGCCGTTCTGCATGGCTAGCTTTCCCGGCCGCCACACCCGGCATCTGCTCGGGCTGGAGGGCATGACGCCAGACCAGATCGAGCCACTGCTGGATCTGGCCGAAAGCTATGCCCTGCTCAACCGTTCCCGCAAAGTCCCGCGCGACGTGCTGCGCGGGCGCACCTTGATCAACCTGTTTTTTGAGGACAGTACGCGCACGCGTACTTCCTTCGAACTGGCAGGCAAGCGGCTGGGGGCGGATGTGATCAACATGTCCGTCGCCCAGTCCTCGGTGAACAAGGGGGAAACCCTGCTGGACACCGCGGCCACCCTTAACGCCATGCGCACAGATCTGCTGGTGGTCCGCCACTCCCAGTCCGGAGCACCAGCCCTGCTGGCCCGCAAGGTGGAAGCCTCGGTCGTGAATGCGGGCGATGGCATGCACGAGCATCCCACGCAGGCTTTGCTGGATGCGCTGACCATCCGCCGCCACCATGGCACTCTGGGGGGGCTCAAAGTCGCTATCTGTGGGGATGTCGCTCATTCCCGCGTAGCGCGCTCCAATATTCATCTGCTGACCACAATGGGCAGCTCGGTGCGCCTTGTAGGCCCGCCCACACTGGTACCGGGCAACCTCGGCCAGCTCGGGGTGGACATCCACCACAGCATGGAAGACGGCCTGCGTGATGTGGACGTGGTGATGATGCTGCGCCTGCAGCGCGAGCGCATGTCCTCCGGGCTTGTCCCCAGTGCGCGCGAATACTTCCGCTTTTTTGGTCTGGACCGCAGGCGGCTGGATCTGGCGCACAAAAATGCGCTGGTCATGCACCCCGGCCCCATGAACCGGGGCGTAGAAATTGACAGCTCCGTTGCCGATTCCGACCAGAGCGTTATTCAGGAACAGGTGGAAATGGGTGTGGCCGTACGCATGGCCGTGCTGGACCGCCTTACACGTAGCAGACAAACGCCATGATCTCCGTTGTTTTTGAAAATGTTCGCCTGATCGACCCCGCCTCCGGGCTGGACCAGCCCGGTCGCCTGCTGGTGCAGGACGGGCGGATAACCGGCATAGACAAACCCGGCGCCGAAGGCAGGCCAGAAGGTGCGACCCATGTGGACGGCCAAGGGGCCGTGCTGTGCCCCGGCCTTGTAGACATGCGCGTGGAAATTGGCGAGCCCGGCTACGAATACCGTGAAACCATAGCCTCTGCCACCCGCGCAGCTTCTGCCGGGGGTATTACCACCATTGCGGTGTTACCCACCTGCAAACCCGCCATAGACAACCCCGCTCTGGTCCGGATGCTCCGCGCCAGAGGGGAGGAAACCGGGGCCGTGACCATTCTCCCCTATGGTGCGCTGACCAAAGGGTGCGAAGGCAGGGAACTGGCCGAAATCGGCCTGCTACACGAAGCCGGAGCCGTCGCCTTTACCGATGGCAACCGCGCCATAGACCCTTCCCGCCTTATGCGGCTGGCACTGGCTTACGCCAGCGGATTTAACGCCATGGTGGTGCAACACCCCGAAGACCCGTCTCTGGCCGGGTCGGGGTGCGCCACATCTGGCGCGCTGGCAACCCGTCTTGGGCTTGCGGGGATTCCCACAGCGGCCGAATCGATCATGATCGCACGCGACATCCGTCTGGCGGAACTAACCGGAGGGCGCCTGCATTTTGGCCATGTCTCCACCGGAGAAGGGCTGGACCTGATCCGTCAGGCCAAGGCGCGCGGGCTGAACGTGACATGCGATACAGCCCCCCCCTATTTTGACCTGAACGAAAACGCGATTGGCGATTTTAGAACCTACGCCAAGTTCTCCCCCCCTCTGCGGAGCGAGGAAGACCGGCTGGCAGTATGCGCCGGGCTGGCCGATGGCACGATTGACGCCATTGCCTCCGACCACCACCCGCGCGATGCGGACGACAAGCGCCTGCCTTTTGCACAGGCCGCAACCGGGGGCACGGGTATGGTCACGCTGCTGGGCGTAACCCTTGCGCGTGTGCATGATGGCACGCTGGGTCTGCCACAGGCCCTTGGCCTGCTGACCTACCGCCCCGCGAGCCTGCTGGGCGTGGACGCTGGCACTCTGGCCGTAGGAGCCATGGCCGATCTGTGCCTGTTTGCGCCCGAGCAGAGCTGGCTGGTCACTGCAGGCAAACTCCCCGGTCGTGCGCAGAATACCCCATTCGACCACCGCCCGCTGGAAGGCCGCGTGCTGGGCACATGGAAGGCTGGCCAGTGCGTTTATGAAGCAGATGCGGCATGAGCGGGCAGCTTCCCTCGTACGTGCTGTGGCTTATGGCGGCCATGGCGTTCATGGGTTACGCGCTGGGCAGCGTACCGTTCGGGCTGATCCTGACCAACCTCGGTGGTGCGGGGGATCTGCGCAGCATTGGCTCTGGCAATATTGGCGCAACCAATGTGCTGCGTACCGGCCGCAAGGGCCTTGCCGCCGCAACGCTGGGGCTGGATGCTGGCAAGGGGTTTCTGGCGGTTCTGATCGCATGGGTCATGACCTCGCCCGATTATTCCGACCATACCGCATCCCTTGCCGCATTTGCGGCAGTGGTGGGGCACTGCTTTCCCGTTTTTCTGGGCTTTCGGGGGGGTAAGGGCGTTGCAACAGGGCTGGGAGCGCTGCTTGCGCTCTCCCCCATTACAGGGCTGGCTGGGTGTGCTGTGTGGCTGGGCGTTGCCAAGGCTTCCCGCATTTCCTCCGCCGGGGCATTGGCCGCATTTTTGGTTATGCCGGTTGTTATTCTGGCCCTGTACGGGTTTTCCTTTCAGGCCAGCCCAAAGCCCATGGCAACGCTGCTGATCAGCCTGCTGGTTGTTGCCCGCCACCATGAAAATATAGGTCGTATCCTGCGGGGCACCGAGTCCCGCATTGGTCAAAAGGACTGACCGACCTTTGCGCCGGTTGCTCTACCCTTCCATATGAACAGCCTGTACGCAGCCCTGCGCCTTGCGCGGACCGAGCAGGTTGGCCCGCGCACATGGCAGCGGCTGGTAGCACAGTATGGTACGCCAGAGGCAGCACTGGACGCCTTGCCGGGCCTGCCCGCCAGAGGGCGTACACGCCCCATTATTCCCCCGCAGGACAGTATTGAGCGTGAAATTGAAAACACAATGCCCCTTGGTGGCCAGTTTCTGACCCTGCTGGACCCGCACTACCCCCTTCTTTTGCGGCATATCCCCGATGCCCCACCCGTGCTGAGTATTCTGGGTGACCCCGCCTGCCTGAGCCAGCCCGGTATTGGCATTGTCGGAGCGCGCAATGCCTCGGCCCAAGGGTTACGGCTGGCTGAAAGTCTGGCAACGGAACTGGCCGACTCCGGCCTGAGCGTTATTTCCGGCCTTGCGCGAGGAATAGATCAGGCTGCCCATCATGGCGCACTTTACAAACGGGGACTGACAGTTGCCGCCATAGCGGGCGGGCTGGACTGCCCCTACCCGCCCCAGAACACCGATTTACAGGCGCGCATTGCCCAGATGGGCGCGGTTGTGACTGAAGCCCCCCTCGGCACCGCCCCGCAAGGCCGCCACTTTCCGCGTCGGAACAGGCTTATTGCGGGGCTGGCCCTTGGTTGTGTGGTGGTGGAGGCTGCCCCTCACTCTGGCACACTGATCACAGCGCGCATGGCCGCCGATTACGGGCGTGAGGTCTTTGCCGTACCCGGCTCCCCGCTGGACCCAAGGTGCAGGGGCAGCAACGACCTCCTGCGCAAAGGAGCCATTCTGGTCGAGCGTGTGGCGGATATTCTGCCCCATATTGCCATAACGCCACCCCAGAACCCGGCTCTGGCCCTGAGCCGCACAAAATCCACGCCTGAGCTGTTTGCATCCCTCCCCCCTTCCACCACCACAGGCGCAGAGAGGGTGGATTTTAAAAATATTCTGCAAAAACAGTATGTTGAAGGTAAAACCCCGGCTTTACCCACACACCCGCATACAGCAACCACCCCTGCCCAGCACCTGCTTGATCTTCTGTCCTTTACACCCATAGCTGTTGACGATCTTATAAGGCGCTGCCAGTTCTCGGCTTCTGTCGTTCTGGTCGCGCTCACCCAGCTTGAGCTGTCAGGTCAGGTGACCACCTATCAGGATGGTCGCGTTGGGCTCACTAACGGGCAGGCAGAAACGAGTAGGTAAGTGCTGCTTCCGGGCAGGTCGGAGAGAGTATGACTGACGTTGTTGTGGTCGAGAGCCCAGCCAAGGCTAAAACGATCAACAAATATCTGGGCGATGGCTACACGGTGCTTGCATCGTTTGGGCATGTGCGCGACCTCCCCCCCAAAGATGGGTCTGTCCTGCCAGATGACGGCTTTGCCATGAAGTGGCAGGCCGATGAACGCGGCACAAAGCAGGTTGCTGCCATTATCAAGGCGCTCAAGGGTGCAAAGCACCTCTACCTCGCCACTGACCCGGACCGGGAAGGGGAAGCCATTTCGTGGCATGTGCGCGCCATGCTGGAGGAGCGCAATGCGCTCAAAGGCGTGGATGTGCAGCGTGTCACGTTTAACGAAATTACCAAAAGCGCCATCAAGCACGCCATGGCCCACCCCCGTGAGCTTGATCTGCCGCTGATTGAGGCTTACCTGGCCCGCCGCGCGCTGGATTATCTGGTGGGCTTCACCCTCTCCCCCGTGCTGTGGCGCAAGCTGCCCGGCTCACGCAGTGCAGGCCGTGTGCAGTCCGTTGCCCTGCGCCTGATCTGCGAGCGTGAGGCGGAAATCGAGGTTTTCAAACCCCGGGAATACTGGAGTGTAACGGCATCGCTGCTCACACCGGGCAACGCGCCTTTTACCGCACGCCTGACGCATCTGAACGGCAAAAAACTCGACCAGTTTGACCTTGGCAATGCCGATCAGGCCGAAGCCGCCAGACGCGCGGTCGAAGCCGAGGAACTGAGTGTCCGCTCCATTGAGCGGCGCAAGGTGCGGCGCAACCCGCAGCCACCCTTTACCACATCCACCTTGCAGCAGGAGGCATCGCGCAAGCTGGGCATGAGTGCCCAGACCACCATGCGCACCGCCCAGCAGCTCTATGAAGGCATGGAACTGGGGGGCGAAACAGTCGGCCTGATCACCTATATGCGAACCGACGGCGTAACCATGGCGCAGGAAGCCGTCCACGCCATTCGCGGGCATATTGGCAACAAAATTGGCGCGGACTACGTACCCGCCCAGCCACGCCACTACACATCCAAGGCCAAAAACGCGCAGGAAGCGCATGAGGCCATTCGTCCCACGGATATTTCACGTACCCCCGAATCCATGGCGCGCTACCTCAACAACGACCAGCGCCGCCTGTACGAACTGGTGTGGAAGCGTGCCGTAGCCAGCCAGATGGAATCGGCAACGCTGGACCAGGTGGCGGTAGATATTGCGGGGCCCTCCGCCCAGACCGTGCTGCGCGCCAATGGCTCGATCATTACCTTTGACGGCTTTCTCAAACTCTATCGCGAAGGCCGCGATGATACGGAAAAAGCTGCGGCGGATGATGACTCCCGCATGCTCCCACCCATGCATGAGCAAGACCCCCTCAAGCGTGAGGGCGTAGAGGCGGAACAGCACTTTACCCAGCCGCCGCCGCGCTATTCCGAGGCGTCTCTGGTCAAGAAAATGGAAGAGCTGGGCATTGGTCGGCCCTCCACCTATGCGTCCATCCTGAGCGTATTGCAGGACCGCAGTTACGTTCAGCTTGAAAACCGGCGCTTTGTACCCGAAGCCCGTGGGCGGCTGGTGACGGCGTTCCTTGTCTCCTTCTTCGAACGGTATGTGGACACGGGCTTTACGGCCAGTCTGGAAGAACTGCTGGACGATATTTCGGACGGGCAGGCCCAGTGGAAGGAAGTTCTGGCCTCCTTCTGGCATGATTTTTCCAAGGCAGTGGGCGACACCAGAGAACTGACCATTACCGATGTGCTGAACGCATTGGACAAGGACCTTGGCCCCTTCTTTTTCCCCCCCCGTGCGGATGGCTCGGACCCCAGGCAGTGCGCGGCGTGCGGTGCGGGACGGCTCGGCCTTAAACTGGGGCGTTATGGGGCGTTCATTGGTTGCTCCAATTACCCTGAGTGTCAGTTTACCCGTAGGCTGACAGCCGAAAGTGCTGAAGATGGTGATGGCAGCAGCACGCTCAAGGACGGCATGCGCCTGCTGGGCCAGCACCCGCAAACCAGCGAGGACATTACGGTGCGTCAGGGGCCGTGGGGCCTGTATGTGCAGCAAGGTGAACCAGACCCGGCGGACAAAAAAGCCAAGCCTCGCCGCGCATCCCTGCCAAAAGGCATGGAAGGTGCCAGCATAACACTGGATCAGGCCGTTGGCCTGCTCTCCCTCCCCCGCCTTGTGGGCCTGCACCCTGAAACGGGTGAGCCCATAGAGGCCGGTCTGGGCCGGTTTGGGCCATACGTCAAAATGGGTGCGGTTTATGGCTCGCTCGACAAGGATGATGACGTCCTGACCGTGGGGTTGAACCGGGCTGTGGATGCGCTAGCCAAAAAACTGGCCTCCATCCGCAATCTGGGCAACCACCCGAAGGATGGCGAACCGGTTATGGTGCGCAAGGGTCGATTTGGACCATACGCCCAGCACGGGCAGATGGTCGCCACCCTGCCACGCGGCACGGATATGGACGCGGTCACTCTGGACGAAGCCGTGGCCCTGCTGGCAGACAAGGGCAAGCCGCTCAAAGCCAAGGCCAAGGCCGGAGCCAAAAAAGCCCCAGCCAAGAAAAAAGCGGCTACAAAAACCACAGCAGCCAAGACGGCCACCAAAACCCCGGCAAAAACAGCTGCAAAGAGTGCGCCCAAAACCACAAAGACCAAAGCCGCCGCCACACCAGAGGGCGAAGCCGCACCCGCCAAGCCCAAGACCCGCAAGGCCCCGACCACAATGCGCAAAAAAAAGGCTGAATAACCCATGTCTGGCAGGTCTGAAGTTGCTGCCCTTCCTTCCAGTGCAGCACTTCGGGCCTTCCTGCTTGACGGGGTGACCCCTGTTGGGCTGAGCGACATTTTGCGCGCATTCGACCGCCCGATCCGTGACAAGGCACGCCTGAAGGCTCTGCTACACACCATGGCTCTGGATGGCGGCCTGCTGGACCTGCCCGCAGGACGCCTGAAGGCCTCCATCGGGCTGCCAGAAACCGCACGGGCGCGTATAACCCATATCCGCCCCGATGGTACCCCTTGCGGCATACTGGCCGATGACCCCGCGGCAACACCTGTTGTTCTCAATACCCGCGCCCCCAACCTGCACCTCCCCTTGCCCGGCGACATGGTTCTGGTCCGTCTGCGCCCCACCTGCGGCTCCTGCCGCAGAGAAGCCCGCGCCGAACATATTCTGGTGCGAACGGGGGGGAGCCTCGCCTTTTCCCGCGCTCTTGGGGATGATGGCGCGCCTGTGGAACGGTTATGGGCCTGCAACCCGCAGATTGCGGGCACGTTCGCTCTTGCCACACCAGAGCGGCATACCCTGCCAGAACCGGGGGAGGTCGTTCTGGCCACCTTGCGCACCATGCCAGATGGTACATTGGGCGTAGACACCCCCATCCCCCACGGCCGGGCAGAGACCGCAGGCATGGCCAGCGCACTCAGCCTGCTGACACATGCCATTCCCACCCGGTTTTCCGCCGCAGCGGAGCAGGAAGGCGCGCGCATGGCCGAACAGGCTGCAGCCCTGCACAACCAGCCCGCCCCCGCAGGCCGCCACGACCTGCGCGCCCTCCCTCTGATTACGCTCGATGATGAAACCGCACAGGATTATGACGACGCCATATGGGCAGAACCGACCGATACGGGTTTCCATCTTGTAATCGCCATTGCCGATGTCTGCCACTACGTGCCTGCCGGTTCGGCACTGGATGAAGAGGCGCGCACACGGGGCACCTCCATTTATCTGCCCGGCCAAACCATACCCATGCTGCCACTGGACCTGTCGGCCAATGCGTGCTCGCTCCTGCCCGGGCAGGACCGGCTCTGCCTGTTTGCCGATATTCTTATAACCCATGACGGCCATATGCAGGATGGAACGATCAGGCGCGGCATCCTGCGTAGTGCAGCACGGCTGAGCTACCGCGATGCGCAGGATGCGCTGGACGGCAAAATTCTGCCTCCCGCACACCCCATACACACCCTGCCCGCGACATTGCTGCAAACCCTTATGGCCGCGAGCATCACGCTCGATAAGGCTGCAACCAAACGCAACGCCATGCGTCTGGAGGAGGATGCCTGGACCATCACCTTCCGCCCCGACGGGCAGCCTGCTGCCTTTTTACCGCGCGAACGCCTTGCAACCCATGATCTGGTCGCCAGCTTCATGATCGCGGCAAACACGCTTGCCGCCCGGATTGCGCACGAAAACCAGCTTGCCGTCCCGTTTCGGGTGCACCCCGCCCCCACGGCCACACAGCCACGCCCCACAGCGCGTTATAGCGCCATAGCTGGCCGCCATAATGGCCTTGACCTGCCGTTCTACACCCACTTTACCAGCCCCATCCGGCGCTATGCCGACCTGCTGGCGCACCGGGTTCTCAGTGCATGGTGTGTGGAGCAGAACACCCCCGCAAAAACAACTCCATCTGTGGCCTGCGCGCCACCATGGGAGCAGGATTACTCTTTGGTATCGCACCTTAATTTTACCGAGCGCCGGGCCGGGAAAAGCGTTCAGGACTGCCAGAATCGGCTGGCAGCGGCCTTTCTGGTTCCCGATATAGGGCAAAACGTGAACATCCATGTCATCACAACAACACGGCATGGCCTTTACGTGCGATTGACGAAAACAGGAACTCCGTCTTTGCTGCCCAAGTCTGCTTTTCCGGATTGCGTAAGGATGAATGACGACTCGCCGTACGGTGGCATTGCCGCCCGCTACACGCCCCTTATCCAGAGCGGGGCGCTGCCTGTGGCAGTTCTGCTGGCAACCTGCCCGGCGCGTGGCGTGTCCGTACTGGCGTCCCATACTCATGCGCGCTGAACTTCCCTTCCGCTGTTATGTCCGGGCCATAGTGCAGCACCAACTGCTCCTGCCCGGTGTCGTGCTGGCCATTCTGCTGCTGTGCCAGCCTGCCACGCTGCATGCCCAAAGCAGCGGCGGCGGGCCTGTGCCCAGCCCACCACCGGCAACGCCCCAGCCCGCAACTCCCAGCGCGCCTGCGGCTGCGGAGGCGCCCGCAGGGCCAGCGGCCGCCAGCCCGGCACCGGCTCCACCACCCCAGCCCGATGCGCCTGCCTCCCCACCGCCCCCTGCGGTGGACATGCAGCTCGTACATTCGGTTATTGCCACCGCACTGGAGTTTCTGGGCCCCCGTACGCTTGACCCCCATAGCAGCCGGGATTTTACCCTGTGGGGGCTGGGTTGCCTGACGGCGCTGGACCCTGCGCTCACCTTCGATTCCCGGGGGGCGAACATCCAGCTCCTTGCTGGTCCGCAGCCCCTGCTCTCCCGCCCGGCCCCACCGGCGGACAACGTGGATGACTGGGCCAAACTGGCCACCGATTTTCTGGAAGCCGCCCGCGCGCATTCCGCCGCTGTACGTTCAGCCGAGCAGGATGATCTGTTGCAGGCCTTTTTTGATGAACTGTTCAATCATCTGGACCCCTATTCCCGCTACATAGGGCCATCCTCGGCCAGTACCGACCGTGAGACCCGTACAGGCGGGGAAGCCGATGCAGGCATTACGCTGGCCCAGAACGGGCGGCATATTGTTGTATCCGCCATCAATGCAAACGGCCCGGCCTGGACCTCCGAGATTGATACGGGGGACCGGATTATAGCCGTTAACGGCCAGTTAACCGCCGGGCAATCCGTTGCAGCCGTTACGGACTGGATTCGTGGACCAGAAGACAGCGCCCTAGTGCTGCGCCTGCTCTCCCCCGGGCGGCGGCGCACGCATACGGTAACGCTGCGCCGCTCCAAAGTGCCGCCAGAAACCGTATTCGCCTTTGCCAGCGGCCCTATTGTGGTGCTCCGCGTAACCGCTTTTTCCTCCGACACGGCGGAAGAGATGAGCCAGTATCTGGACCAGGCCACACAGGACAAGAACCTGCGTGGCCTGATTATTGACCTGCGCGGCAACCGCGGAGGTGTGCTGCAACAGGCCGTAACCGCCGCGGCCTTGCTGCTTGACCACGGCGTAGCCGCCGTAACCAGCGGGCGTGACCCGCAATCCAACCATATCTGGGCCGTGCAGGGTGGAGACATGACCAACGGCCTGCCCATTGCCGTTCTGGTGGATGGACGCACCGCCAGCGCAGCGGAAATTCTGGCGGCAGCTCTGGCCGACCACCGGCGCGCCGTGGTGATCGGCAGCGCAACTCTGGGCAAGGGACTGGTACAGACCGTGGCGCAGCTCCCCGACGAAGGCGAGCTGTTTGTAACGTGGAGCCGGGTCATAGCCCCCCTGCACTGGCCGTTGCAGGGGCTGGGCGTTATGCCCCAGATATGCACCAGTCTGGGAGAGGCGGACACAAACCACGCACTCCACACGCTTGCCAGCGGCAAGCTGGCCAATCAGGCCGCTGTAACGGCGTCCCGCGCAGCCCGTTACCCGCTCGGTGTTCCCGATATTCTGGCCATTCGCAAGGCATGCCCCGCCGCACTGGGCAATGACCGCGACATCAGCGTTGCGCGTGATCTCATCAACCACCCGGCATGGTACAAAACCGCCGTAACCGCCATTCCTGATGATGCGGCCGCCGCCCCCCAGATTTCAGCCACACCATGAAGGATGACATCCCCCCCCGTCTGCGCACCGACCTTGTCGCCAGAGCACTCCTCCGTCAGTCCGGGCTGGATGGCCGCTCGGCCATGCTGCTGCGCAGGGGAGACCCGGACGCAGGTGGTATTCTGGTGATATTACTCGGCCGTAACGGAGAGGGCATGGTGCTCACCCAGACCCGCACACCTGCGGGAGAGGCCGCCTGGCTGCGTGGCACGGGCACAACACCCGTAGGCGCAGAACAGATTCAGGCCTATGTTGACCGACAACTCAAATATGACCCGGATCTATGGGTGCTGGAAGTTGAAACCGTGGACTTCAGCCCTCCGTTTGAAGCAATCCTGATCTGACAAGAAAGGTAGGTATTGTGGCTTAACCCACACGCCTGCGGTATTTATGACGCATAAAATCCATAAGTTTGGGAAAACTCTGGCTTCTGCCTGTTGCGTCATACACAACTTTACAGCAAAGAAGGCAGGCATGTGTGCCCTCGTACCATCCAACGCCATACGTGATGTATCGCACAACCTTTGCCACAGCAGGGAGAAGACCATGAAGCCGCGCCGTATACTGCTTGCGCAAACGCTGCTTTCTGCGCCGCTTGCGGCTGGCCTCCTGCTGTCCGCCGTTTCAGCGTATGCGCAGCCCGTTCAAGGCCTGTATATTGCCGGTGAAGGGGGCGGAACCCTCAATCAGGACCAGCGCGTCAAAAGCACGCCCAACTTCCCTGACGGTCGTGACCGCTGGAAGGCTGGCGCGGTTGGAATCGGCTCTGTGGGCTGGGGTCTTGGCAACGGTTTTCGTGTTGAGGTCGAAGGTAACTACCGCAGCATGGATTATAACCGTCTTGTGAACAGCAGCGTGACCACAAAAGGGGATGGCCGCCGCCAGACCTATGGCGTTATGGTCAATGCCCTGTTTGACCTTGATATCGGCAAACCGTGGCTCTTCCCTTATTTTGGGGCTGGCGTTGGCTACGGCTGGACCTCAACCACGGCATCGCTCGTGGGGCACAATGCCTCGGGTAGCACCATGCAGCGTATGGGTGGTACTTACGGGAATGCCACCTATCAGGGTATTTTTGGTCTGTCCTTTCCTGTTCCGTGGGTCGTTGGCCTGTCGGCCACGGCGGAATACCGGTTCTGGACCATGTTTGGCCCGCAATCCCATGGCGTGACCTCCACGGGGGATATCGGTGGTACACAAGCCGTTATTGGCGGAAGCACCACCTTTAACGGCACGCACAAGACGGTAACGGATTTCAACCATTCCATGATGCTGGGCCTGCGGTACGAGTTTAACCCCGCACCCCCGCCCCCTCCGCCCGTTGCCAACACTCCGGCTCCCGCCCCGCAGGCCGCGCGCAGCTACCTGATTTTCTTTGACTGGGATAAATCCAACCTGACAGACAGGGCACGTTCCATTGTGAGCGAAGCGGCACAGGCTGCAACCCATGTTGCCCTGACCCGTATTACCGTCTCGGGTTACACGGATAACTCCTCTGCCCATCCGGGACAGAAGGCAGGCGAAGAATACAACATGAAGCTCTCCATCCGCCGTGCAACGGTTGTTAAAGCCGAGTTGATGCGCGATGGCATTGCAGGCTCCACCATTGATATTCATGGTTATGGGGATGCGCACCCACTTGTGCAGACAGCCCCCAACACCAAGGAAGCCCAGAATCGCCGCGTGGAAATTATCTTCCGCTAACAGGCGGGTTTCTCCCCTGTCCCGGAAAAGCCCGCCTCAGATGAGGCGGGCTTTTTTATACCCCGGACAACATGATCTGGGCAGACAGATACTTACAACCCCGAGAACAGGGACGTAGAGAGGTAACGCTCGGCAAAAGAGGGCGCTATGACAACAATAGTCTTGCCTGCGTTTTCCTTTTTATGGGCCAGATGCAAAGCTGCATGCAGCGCGGCACCGGAGGAAATACCAACGGGAATGCCGTCAATACGTGCACATCGTCTGGCAGCCGCGATAGCCTCACGTTCAGAGACCGTCATAACCCCATCAAGCGATTTAAGGTGGAGCGTTGCCGGGCAAAAACCTGCGCCAATACCCTGAATACCATGAGGACCGGGTTCATCTCCGTTCAGGACAGCACTCTCGGCCGGTTCCACACCAAAAACCTGTATGCCCTTGCGCCGAGGTTTGAGCGATTCCGCTATCCCGGTTGCGGTCCCACCCGTGCCAACGCCGGCCACAACAATATCGACCTTACCTGCCGTATCCTCCCAGATTTCCTCCGCTGTGGTAGCGGCATGCACTGCGGGGTTTGCAGAGTTATCAAACTGGTCAGGCATCCAGGCATCGGGCGTTTCAGCCAGAATTTCGTTCGCCCGGGCAATGGCACCTGCCATGCCAAGGCGCGCGGGGGTCAGTTCCACCTGAGCATCCATCAGTCGCACCATGCGTCGCCGCTCTATGGAGGCTCCTTCAGGCATGGTTACAATCAACCTGTAACCCCGCGCCGCAGCCACACATGCCAAGGAAATACCCGTATTGCCAGATGTAGGTTCCACCAGCAGGGTCCGACCGGGTGTGATTTTACCCCTGCGTTCGGCATCAAGCACCATGGCTGTGCCGATTCTGTCCTTGACCGAGCCAAGCGGATTAAAAAATTCCAGCTTGAGTAGAATCCGGCTTGTCAGCTTGTCTTCGTGCATAATGCGCGGGAGGGCGACCAGAGGGGTTCCACCCACCACATTCAAAACCGAGTCGTAAACTCTCCCACGGGGCGCTGCAAAGCCGTAACCCTCGTTGTCGTGCGTTGTTGATGGCATTTGGTCCCTACCTCAACTGTTTATATGTTCAACTGTCTTATAATACGAATTTACAACGTAGATAAACAGCCATTCCCCTGCTATAAGCACCCAACACAGCAAGGCTGGCACCACACACGCCAGACCATAAGCCAAGCAGAAAGGACCTTGCGCATGATTCTTCGTCGTGACAGAGCAATGACCGCTGTTCTTATCATGCTGGACGTTGCTTTCCACGCAGGCCGCTCCAACGCGGTCAGTGCTGCCGATATTGCCGAACGTTCCGGCCTGGCCCGCCGAGGGATTGAACCACTGCTTCAGGCTCTCTCGCGCTCAGGGCTGCTGGAGAGCATCCGTGGCCCCCGTGGAGGCTACCGGCTGGGCCGCCCCCGGCGTGATGTCACTCTGGTCAGTATTATTGAAGCGCTTCTCAACGATGACCCCGAAGGGGGCGATGGCCCACAGGGCCCCCTCTTCCACAAGGTTATTGAACCCTGCTGGAGCGGATTTGACGTCATGCTGACAAAAGAGATGCGCCAGACCACGCTGGATGAACTGGTGCGTCAGGCCGAGGACGCAGGTCTTAAACGCCCGCAGAGCGAACCCATTACATTTTCCATCTGACCTTTGGGTGCAAGGTTCGTCCGCGCATAAAAAAGGCGGTGCTGCTTACGCGGCACCGCCTTTTTTGCAGACGTGCAAGCGTCCGCTCAGTTTTTGGTGGTTTTGGCAGGGCGCGCAGCCCGCTTTGTAACCGCCTTTTTTTCCGCAGCAACTGGCACGGGCGCCGTCACGGCGGGATGAGGGATGTACACACCCGTTGCATCAACCTGCGCGGTAACCGTCAGGCGGGTACGCTGCTGGCCGGGACCGGGGATAAGGATAACCGTAAACTGGTCCTGCCCCGCGTAGCCCTGCGTGGGCGTGTAGGTTACGTGCGTGTCGTTATCAAGCGTATACAGGAACGCCTTGCCGTGCTCGGGAGCAGGGGATGCTCCAAAGGACAGGTAAGGCTTGCCATCGGGCTGGGAGACCAGCACCTCGCACAGCCCGTCATCGGAGCGGACCGTCATGGTGGTGGAAAGCTGGCCGTCAGCCTCTTTCTTGATAGGGGTTGTGCTGCACACGGCAGATTTTTTGAGATACCCAAACGGATTGGGAGATCCGACATGGACAGGGCCCACGGTTGTCGCGCAGCCGGCAAGCATGCCAGCAGTTAGCGTCAGCCCGGCAATTCCTCGTAAGCGCACTCCACAGCTCCGCTTCATTCTTGTTAAATCAACCATAAACCCAGTGCGTTCCATTCTGGTTAAAGGGATAAGCCTTGCCTGCTGGGCTAACCTGCACAGCAGACCATAACGCCGCATGAGTCGCTCTTGCCTTTAAATCATCCCGCCGCAGGAAGGAAGAGGCACGACCCGCACCTTTTGACACTCCTGCCTCTCTGTTTACAGGCAGGTGCAGTAAAAACATTGTTTTGCCACACCACCGCATTAACGCGGCAGGGCAGTATACAGCCATGTATGCATAATCCTGCCATGAGCTTCCATGGCAGGAAATGACGGTATGACAAATTAGGCCGTTTCTTTCCTGCCTGAATAGGCTATTGCGTTGTGCAGCATCTGTCGGAGGTCCTACCGTATGTTCCTTTCCCGTTTTTTTGCCGCGGGTGTTCTAGCCGCGGGCGTTCTGCATGGTTCCGTTACTTTTGCCGCCAGTCCGTGCGGCCACTCTCCAGCACATGAAGCCTTTAATGTGCAGGGCCTCAAAAGCGAGCTGATGGTAACCGCCCTCTCGTGCAGCGCGCAGGACCGTTACAACGCGTTTATCGCCAAGTTCCGCACCATTCTGCTGAACGAGGAAGACAAGCTGAACGGCTACTTCCGCTCCACCTACGGCCGTAGCGCGCAGCGTGAGCATGACGATTATATTACCCAGCTGGCCAACGTGCAGTCCGAGCGCGGGTTACAGTCAGGCACAATCTTCTGCCAGCAGCGTCTGGCCATGTTTGATGAAGTGAATGTTCTGGATAACGGGGAGGATCTCTCCAATTATTCCGATGCCAAGGATGTTACGCAGCCCGCATCGTTTGAAACATGTGCAGCCCCCGCCACCACACGCGCCCCAGTGCGCCGCCGGACCACACACAAGGCCGCATAATGACCCGCAGCCACAGGCAGCATACCGGGGTTCTGGCACCCGGGCTGCCTCTGGTGCTTGACGAATCAACGCCAAAGCGGGACAGACTTCCCGCATGAGCGATCTGTTTTCCGCCCCCCCGCCCCCCCGCAAGTCCGCCAGCGCCTCCGCCCGCTCCAACGCGCCGGATAATCAGGCGTATGACGCCAGCGCCATTGAGGTGCTTGAAGGGCTGGAGCCCGTACGCCGCAGGCCCGGCATGTATATTGGCGGAACAGACGAAGGTGCCCTGCACCATCTGGCCGCAGAAATTCTTGATAACTCGATGGATGAGGCCGTAGCAGGCCACGCCAACACCATTGACGTGCATCTGGCCCCCAATAACTGGCTGTCCGTGCGCGATAACGGCCGGGGTATTCCGGTTGACCCGCACCCCCGCTTTCCCGACCGTTCGGCGCTGGAAGTTATTCTGACCACGCTGCATGCGGGGGGGAAGTTTTCGGGCAAGGCTTACGCCACTTCCGGCGGGTTGCATGGTGTTGGCTCATCCGTGGTCAACGCCCTTTCCGCCCGTATGGATGTGGAAATCGCGCGCGACCGTACCTTGTGGCAACAATCCTACGAACGGGGCAAACCTGTAAGCGCACTGCAAAAAGCAGGGGCAGCCCCCAACCGGCGCGGTACCCAGATTACGTTCCAGCCCGACCCGGAAATTTTTGGCACACATGTTTTTGTGCCTTCACGCCTGTACAAACTCTGCCGCTCCAAGGCTTTCCTGTTCCGTGGCGTCACCATCCGCTGGTCATGCGACCCCTCCTTGCTCAGGGCGGGGGATGAAACGCCAGCAGAAGCTGTTCTGCACTTCCCCGGTGGTCTGGCCGATAGTCTGGCCGATGAGCTTGGCGCCGATGCTCCTCTACTCACCCCCTTCTGGTCGGGGGAAGCCCCCCTACCCCCGCAGGCGGACGGAACAGACAATGGCAAGGTAGAATGGGCCGTTGCCTTTTTGGAAAGTGGGGCGGCGTCCCTGGTCTCCTACTGTAACACCATTCCGACTCCACAAGGTGGCACGCATGAGACCGGGTTCCGTAACGCGCTGCTCAAGGGGCTGCGCGCATGGGGGGAGCAGCGCTCCATAAAAAAAGCGGCCAGCATTACAGCCGAAGACATATTGGGCATGATTGCCGCCCGCCTGTCGGCTTTTATTCGGGACCCACAGTTTCAGGGCCAGACCAAGGAAAAGCTGACCACGGCCGAAGCCAGCAAACTGCTGGAAACCGCCCTGCGTGACCGTTTTGACCACTGGCTGGCGCAGAACCCGCCACAGGCGGATTCACTGCTCAGCTTTGCTATTGACCGCGCAGAAGAGCGCCTGCGCCGCCGCGAATTAAAAGAGACGCCGCGCAAAAGTGCCACCCGCCGCCTGCGACTCCCCGGCAAGCTGACCGACTGCACCAAGGAACATGCTCCGGACACCGAAATTTTTCTGGTGGAAGGAGATTCGGCGGGCGGGTCCGCCAAACAGGCCCGCAACCGCGAAACGCAGGCCGTGCTCCCCCTGCGCGGCAAAATTCTGAACGTAGCGAGCGCAACCACCGAAAAACTGCGCGCCAATCAGGAACTGCGTGACCTGATAGAAGCACTGGGTTGCGGGTCGGGTGAACGGTTTGACCTGACCAGACTGCGCTATGGCCGCGTTATCATCATGACCGATGCGGACGTGGATGGCGCACATATTGCCTCCCTCCTCATGACATTTTTCTACCGCGAACTTCCCGAGCTCATTCGCAACGGGCACCTGTATCTGGCGCAGCCCCCGCTCTACCGCCTCACACAGGGCGCGCACAGCGTATACGCCATGGATGATGCGGACCGGGAACGCAAAATGGCGATCCTGACTAAAAAACGGGGCAAGATTGATGTCTCCCGCTTTAAAGGACTGGGGGAAATGCCCCCTGCAGACCTGAAGGAAACCACAATGGACCCACGCAGCCGTACCCTGCTGCGCGTGGTGTCCCCACCGGAAGACCGGCTTTCCACCCGTGAGCGGGTGGAAAGCCTGATGGGCCGCAAACCCGAACTCCGGTTTGCCTTTATTCAGGAACATGCCCGCTCGGTTGATGAATTGCTGGACATCTGACCAGGCAGCGCATGGGTAGACCCCCTTTTTCAGTCAGGGAGCGCCTGTCTGCTCTGCTACAGGTTGTAGGGGGCATGCTCTGCCTGCAATTCGGCTCCTCCTACGCCAAAATGCTGTTCCCCACTTTTGGGGCAGCGGGCATGGTGGGGCTGCGCACTTTTTTTGCCGCCATTATGCTCATGCTGTTCTTCCGTAGTTGGCATAGCCTGTCGCACAGGGTCCTTCTGCTGGTGCTGCCTTATGGGCTGTCGCTGACAGCCATGAACTATTTTTTCTATCTCTCCCTTGGCCACCTGCCTTTGGGCACGACCGTAGCGCTGGAATTTACCGGCCCTCTTGTGTTGTCCTTTATCCATACCCGCCGCTGGAGCGATGTCGTGTGGACCAGCCTGACCGTACTGGGGCTTGTCCTTCTGCTCCGCCCCGAATCAGCCGTACGACCAGACCCTGTGGGTATTCTGTTTGCCCTGCTCGCTGCTGTTTGCTGGGCGCTTTATATTATTTTTGCCCGCAATATTGCTGGCAAACTACCATCTGGTCAGGCGTGTTCGCTTGGCATGCTGTGTGGTGGAGCGGCAGTTTTTATACCCTGCACTGCTCCCGCATTGTGGGTAGGACTACATGTACCCTTTTTGCTGGGGCTGAGCGTTGTGGTCGCCCTATGCTCCTCTGCCCTGCCCTACACTCTGGAAATGCGTGCCATGCAAAAGCTCTCGGCCCGCGAATTTGGGGTCCTGTGTAGTCTGGAACCTGTTTCCGCAGCGCTGGCCGGAGCCGTATTGCTGCACGAGGTTCCATCCCCGCTGCGTTTATGCGGTATTTTTTGTGTGGTTCTGGCGTCCCTTGGCACTGTACTGATGCCACAAGGGAGCAACAACACAGTGCCAGACGGGCCTACCCTGCCGGAATAATCCGTATTCTGGCCTGCCGTTACCGGCTGGCCAGATGCAAAACCGTGTCATGAAGGCTCGAGGACGCTACATTAACCGTGTTCGCGTGCATGGCCTGCATAATCATGGGGTCAAAAATCCGGGTGAATGTACCTGGGTGTACCCCCATCCACAGCGTAACTACCGCCAGCGGCACCAGCACGGCGAGTTCTCCCACTGTCAGGTCACGCAAAAGGCCAACCGTGCCGCGCACGCTACCAAACAGAACCCGGCGGTACAGCGAGAGCATGTAAACCGCACCCAGAATCATAGTGCCACCCGCCAGCAGCGCCACCCAGATGGAAACGTGAACAGCCCCCATAAGGACCAACAGTTCGCCCACAAAAGCCCCCGTGCCGGGAAGGCCTACATTGGCCATGGTGAACAGCATGGCCAGCAGGGCCAGAACAGGCATCTGCCGGGCAACACCGCCCAGAGCATCAATATCGCGCGTTTCCGCCCGCCATGCCACCGCCGCCACACAAAAGAACAGGGCTGCAATAACCACACCATGCGAAAGCATCTGGAAGATGGCGCCGTCTATCCCTTCCGCCGTAAGGGTAAACAGACCAACCGCGATCATGCCCATATGGGAGAAAGAGGAGTAGGCGATAAGCCGCTTCATGTCCGTCTGGGCGAAGGCCACAAAAGCTGCGTACAGAATAGCCACCACGCCAAGAGCAAGTACATAGGGTGCAAACTGGCGCACGGCATCGGGGAACATCAGCACCCCAAAACGTAGCAGCCCGTAAGCGCCTGTTTTGGACAACACCGCCGAAAGCATGGCTGAAGCCGGTGTGGGGGCTTCCGTATAGGCATCAGGCAGCCAGGCATGAAGCGGGAAAAGAGGAAGCTTGACGCCAAAAGCCAGCAGAAATGCCAGCAGCAGCCAGCCCTGAAGGGAATGCGAAAAACCGGCATGCATAAGGGCTGGAATATCCGTCGTGCCCGCATGCAGCCACATGCTGATCAGCCCGACCAGCATGAACAGCGAACCACCAAAGGTAAACAGGAAGAACTGAAGGGACGCCCAGACCCGCTTTGCTCCGCCCCATATACCAATCATCAGGCAGCCCGGAATAAGCGTTGCTTCGTAAAAAACGTAGAACAGCACCAGATCCTGCGCAGAAAACAGGCCAAACAGAGCCGTTTCCAGCAGCAGCATGGCGGCAACAAAGTCCCGCCCCTGTGTTTGCACGCTCCGCCAGCCCGCCCCAAGCGCCAGTGGCGTCAGAAAAGCGGTGAGCAGGATAAAGACCAGACTGATCCCATCCACCCCGGTATGGTACGAAATACCATAATCGCTCAGCCAGTTTAGCCGGGTTTCAAATTGCAGGCCGGGCTGGCTGGGATCAAAACCGACCCACATCAGCACACTCAGCCCAAACGTGAGGAGCGTAGTCCACAACCCCAGCCAGCGCGCTGTGCGGTCCCGCTCCGGTCCCTGACCGGGGCAAAGAAAGGCCGCAACCGCGCCTGCAAGAGGAAGATAGGTTATCAGCGAAAGCAGGATTGGCTGCACGGCTCAACACCATCCGGGTTTAATGACACTTTTTTAAGACTGCGCCTTTTTAGCACATGAGGCCAGCATAGGGCTGTTCACGTTCCGCCGATCAGCCATTCAGGAACGGTGGGTGGCTAACGACGACCAAACAATTTTTCGAGATCATTGCGACTGAGCTTAAGCCATGTTGGCCGCCCGTGCGAGCACGTCCCTGCGCGGGGTGTTGCCTCCATCTGCCTCAGCAGGGCATTCATTTCCTCCGGCGCCAGCCGCCTGCCCGCCCGAATACTGCCATGGCAGGCCATGCGCGCAATTACCGCATCCAGCTTGCCGTCAAGAGATGCCATTTCGTCAGGAGCGCCGTTGTCATCAGCCTCCAGCTCATCGGCCAGATCACGCAGCAGGCTGGCAGCATCACTTTTACCCAGCATGGCAGGCAATGCACGCACCAGAATGGACCCGCCACCAAACTCTTCTATTTCCACCCCGAGTCTTTCCAGCATGGGCTGGCGGGCCAGCAGCAGGTCCTGCTGTACGCGGGGAAGCTCCACCACATCGGGCACAAGCAGGCGCTGGGCTTGCACATGCCCGCTCAGATACTGCTCGCGCAGCCGTTCATGCGTCAGCCGTTCATGGGCGGCATGCTGGTCAACCAGCACCAGAGACCCATCCGCCGCAACAGCCAGAATATACGTATCCAGCACCTGCGCGACAGCAGCCCCCAGCGGGTGGTCCAACGGGGGGGGCATGCCCGCGCCGCCTGTTCTTTCTGCCGCAGCACCGGCCTGCACGGCCTCTGGTCCTGCCCCGGTCCGGGTCGCAGTAAACGCCGTGGGCAGGGTACGGGCCGAAGGAGTATCCCCGAACATCAGGCGTGGTTCGGCCATACCAGAGCTTTGCGTTGCAGCAGGGTAAGCTGGAGCGGGCTGCATAGCTGCCTGCCCCTGCTCTGGCGGATACCATATCCGGCTTGCCCGTGGTGCGGAAGACAGCACCGGGCGCACGCCCGCAACACCGGCCCCATGCTCCAACGCACGCTGGAGCGTGCCGATAACCAGTGAGCGTACGGCGGCTTCATCCGCAAAGCGCAGTTCGGTTTTGGCAGGATGTACGTTTACATCCACCTGCTCAGGCGGCACGTTGAGCATAAGAGCCACAACCGGATGGCGGCCGGGCTCTATAACCCGGCGGTAAGCCACCCGTACTGCGGTTTTAAGCACCGGGTCCACCACAGGTCGGCCATTAACCAGCATGAACTGCCCATTAGCCGTGGACCGATGAACCGATGGCGGGCAGATAAAACCGCCCAGCGTCATACCCTCACGCGCGCCTTCTATGTTCAAAAATCCATCAGCCTCGCTCGCGTCCAGCAGGGCGGCTGCACGGGTGGCCATATCCTGAGCAGGCAGGTCCAGCACTTCGCGCCCGTCAAGCACAAAGCGGACGGCCGTCTGGGGCACGGCCAGAGCCAGACGGCGCACCACGCTTTCCACATGCCGACCTTCCACACGGGCGCTTTTGAGAAATTTGCGGCGTGCGGGAGTGGCAAAAAACAGGTCTTCGACCACAACGCTGGTGCCATAAGCTCCGGCAACCGGTTCGGGCGGGTAGGTTCTACCCCCCTCCACCCGAATACGCCATGCGCCACTTTCGCCCCTGAGGCGGGAGGTAATGCTCAACCGCGCAGCAGCCCCGATGGACGGCAGCGCCTCCCCCCGGAAGCCAAGGGTGTTGATATGCACCAGAGTCTCGTCCCCCAGCTTGGAGGTACAATGCCGCTCAACCGCAAGAACCAGATCATCGGAGGACATGCCAACCCCGTCATCCGTAACAATCATGCGCTCCACCCCGCCCCCATCAAGCGAGATGTCCAGCCGACGCGCTCCGGCGTCTATGGCATTTTCTATCAGTTCTTTTACGGCAGCAGCTGGGCGTTCGATCACCTCGCCTGCGGCAATACGATTGACAATAACTTCAGGCAGCCGCCGTACATGCGGGCGATCAGGCATAACCTCTGGCGTGGCTGCCTGCCCCGGCTGGCCTGACATGGTCAGACCCGCACCTTACTGTTTTTTGGAGTGCTGGGTTGGGGTAACACCCTTGGTAGGCGGCAGGCCAAGGGCGGCATTGGTTTTGAGCCTGCGGTTTTCTTCATCCGCATTCACCACACCTCCGGCTTTGCCACCTTTCCAGAACATCAGCTGCTCCACAAAACCTGCCCCGGCAGCACCAAGCTCGCCCTGATCGGGTTCGTCTGCTGCGGTGGAAGCTTCGTTGACCAGAATGGTCTGGCCTTCGCTGGTGTCCCCGTTAGTGCCGCGCAGAGCCACATCAGGAGAGAGGGTTTCAAGCGCCTGAAGGCGTTCGCTCTCATCCCGCGTGCGTTCATCCCCTTTGCTGGGCTTAACCAGCGCCTCCGAAGGGGGCATGGACAGCGGTGAGCGGGTTGTCACCGTATATTCATCTGGCATGCTACGTTCCAGACCAAAGGCCTGAGCGGCCTCGTGCCCGGAGCAGCCGCTCAGCATCATGCAGCCGCCTACCAGCAGCACCGGAGAAATCAGGGTCGAAACACGGCGCACTATCATCTGCCTTCCACTCATCCTGAAAACCGCGCGCTCTGGCGCGGGCTGCCTAATGCCTAAGATGTCTGCTGCCTGTCAGACAGGAAATTCTGCAACAGCAATACGCATACTGCGCACACTATAGCGGAGTCAGCCACATTGAATACATACCAAGACCAACCGAATGCATGGGCATGCAAAAAATCCACCACGGCCCCGTAACGCACACGGTCAATCACGTTACCGATGGCGCCGCCGGTCACCGCACCCACACAGGCGGCTGTCACCTTGCTGGGGGTTCTGGCCATCCACACCAGCAGACAACACGCTACTACCATTGCCACAACGGAAAACACAATCCGCCCCGCACCACCCAGCCCGCCAAACATGCCAAATGTTACGGCGTGATTCCAGACCATGGTAAAGTTAAGGAATGGCAATACCCTGACGGAACCACGGGCTGGCAGATCCAGCTCGTATAAAATCCAGAACTTGCTCAGTTGATCCGCAGAAAGAACCAGCATCAGCACAAGCAGGCCAATACCTGCTGGCCGGAGCATGAACGGCTTTTTCATGCACCCTCCTGCGCGGATGTGCTGACAAAGCCGCTCTGGGCCACCACATCCGCACAACGTGGGCACACACCAGGATATGCCGGATTCGAACCGGTTTCTGGCAGAACCTTCCAGCAACGGGCGCATTTTTTACCCTCCGCCACCCGGACCACGGGAGCACCATGCAGGGTCCCCCCTTCATCCCCTTCCACATAAACGGAGGAGGATGTGGGGTCGATGACGACCTCCACATGGGAGACAATGGCCAGTTCACTCCAGTTTACGCCGGCAAAAATGCTGGCTTCCTCTTCCGACAACGTCAGCTCAACCTGTGCCTGCAACGAAGAGCCGATGGTGCCCGCACGGCGTGCGCCTTCGATCTCGGTCGTGATAATCCGGCGCACGGAGCGAATACGCGCCCAGCGTTCCTCCAGTGCCGTGTCGGTCCATTCCACCGGCAGTTCGGGGAAGGTCTGCTCGTGCACACTCGCCTGATCGCCAAAGCGAGCGGTCCATGCCTCTTCCGCGGTAAAGACCAGCACGGGGGCCAGCCATGTGCTCAGGCAACGGTGGAGCACATCCAGTACCGTGCGCACCGCGCGGCGCGTGATGGAGGATGGCGCATCGCAGTACAGCGCGTCCTTGCGGATATCGAAGTAGAAAGCCGAAAGGTCAGTTGTGCAAAAACCATGCAGGGCAGGGTAAACACCGACCCATTCATGCGTTTCCACCGCACGGGCTACCAGCCCACCCAGTTCGCTCAGGCGGTGTAAAACCCAGCGCTCCAGTTCGGGCAGTTCGGCATAGGGCAGCACTTCCGCATCCGTAAACCCGTCCAGCCCACCCAGCAACCAGCGCAGCGTGTTGCGCAGGCGGCGGTACAGTTCACCCTGCTGTTTAAGAATTTCCTTGCCAATCCGCAGGTCGTCATTGGTGTCGGAGTTCATGACCCACAGGCGCAGCACATCAGCGCCCATGCTGTCATTCACGTCCTGCGGGGCAATCACGTTGCCAAGAGACTTGGACATCTTGCGGCCCTGTTCGTCCAGAACAAAGCCGTTGGTTACCAACGCCCTGTAGGGCGAGACCCCCCGTGTACCCACACTTTCGAGCAGGGAGGACTGGAACCAGCCACGGTGCTGGTCCGAACCTTCCAGATACAGGTCTGCGGGAAAGCTCAGACCCGGACGCCCCAGAACAAAAGCATGGGTCGACCCACTTTCAAACCAGACATCCACGATGTCGAACACCTGTTCGTAATCATCGGGGTTGCGGCCTTCGCCCAGAAAACGGGCAGGCTCGGAGGTGTACCAGGCATCTGCCCCATCGGAGCGGAAGGCATCCACCACACGCTGCATAACGGCAGGGTCACGCAGCACCTCGCCTGTGCGTTTTTCCACGAACACGGCAATGGGCACGCCCCATGCACGCTGGCGGCTGATGCACCAGTCCGGGCGGGTGCGGATCATGGAAGTCAGGCGGTTACGGGCCTGTGCGGGCACAAAGGTTACGTTTTCCAACGCCTTGAGTGCGTTTTCACGCAGTGCGTTTTCCCCGTCCATGCGGATGAACCATTGCGGCGTGGCACGGTAGATGACCGGCGCGCGCGAACGCCATGAGTGGGGGTAGGAATGCACGATCTGCCCGCGCCCGACCAGCCCTGCGGGGGGAGTCCCCGCCGCGTTGGCCCGCTCCATCACACTTGCCAGCGCCGCACAGACCACATCTGCTGCCTTGAACACATGCACCCCGGCAAAACCGGGTACCCATGGGGCATACGTGCCATCATCCTGCACGGTTTCGGGCACATCCACACCATTGGCGCGGCAGAGCATGAAGTCGTCCTCACCATGCGCGGGCGCCTGATGCACAAGCCCGGTCCCCGCATCGGTGGTGACAAACTCACCGGCCAGCATCGGCACATCAAAATCATAGCCTGCGCCACGCAGCGGATGCGCACAGACCGCACCCGCCAGCGCACTGCCGGGCAGGGTATAGAGAATATGGTGCGCCGTCACATGCGCTTCCGTGCGGAAGGACTCTACAAGGGCTTCGGCTACCAGCACACGGGCGCCGGGTTCAAGCAGAGCGCCTTCGCCCGTTTCATCCACACGCAGGACCACGTACGTAATCTCCGGCCCATAAGCCAGAGCGCGGTTACCCGGAATGGTCCATGGCGTGGTGGTCCAGATAACCACGGATACATCCGCCAGCGCATGCGCGGGCGTGGGGTCCCTGACCACGGGAAACGCAACCAGAATGGTGGTGGAAGTGTGATCGTGATATTCGATTTCGGCTTCAGCCAGCGCAGTTTTTTCCACCGGGCTCCACATAACCGGGCGCAGGCCACGGTACAGCTTGCCATTCAGCAGAAAACGCCCGATTTCCTCCACAATGGCCGCCTCGGAAGAAAAATCCATAGTGGCGTAGCGGTTGCGCCATTCAGCCTGGACCCCCAGACGCTGGAACTCCTCCATCTGGATGTTCAGCCAGTTGCCCGCATAGCTGCGACATTCGGCACGGAACTCCAGCACCGGAACGGAATCCTTGTCCCGCTTGGCCTTGCGGTACTCTTCCTCCACTTTCCATTCAATTGGCAGACCGTGGCAGTCCCAGCCCGGCACGTAGCGCACCGCGTAACCCGCCATGCGGTGGGCACGGTTGATGACATCCTTGTTGATCTTGTTAAGCGCATGACCAATGTGCAGGTGCCCGTTGGCGTAGGGCGGGCCATCATGCAGGGTAAAGACAGGACGGCCTTCCGCCTGCTGCTTCAGCCGCTCATCCAGCCCGCTTTCACGCCATTTTTCAAGCCATTTAGGCTCCTGCTGGGGCAGGTTGCCACGCATGGGAAAAGAGGTCCGTGGCAGAAACACCGTATTGCGATACTGGTCGGCCAGGGTTGTCTTGTCGGGTTCGCTGCTCGATGAGGTCATGGGAGGCTGAGGTCACTTCGGTTCGGGTTCATGCCGTGCGGGCTTTTGGCCCCCACGCCACCTTGGGCATTACTGTCTTATCAAAAAGGAAAAGCGCAGGGTCAAGCGCCAAACCGGGCTGCACGCCCGACATGACCCCCGACCATGCCGGTGGGCCTAACTTGGGGTGGGTTGCGCATCCAGCACCAGCCGGGCCTGCGCGGCATCCTGCGCAATCTGGGCTTTAAGGGCGTCCAGCCCATCAAAACGTTTTTCCTCACGCAGCAGGGCATGGAGCGAGACCGAGAGTTCCTGCCCATACAGGTCGCCCTCAAACTCAAACAGATGTGCTTCCAGCCTGCTTTCCTGCCCGTCATTTATGGTCGGGCGGCGGCCAATGTTGGCCACACCACGGTGTGTGCGCCCATCGGGCAGGCGGATTGTGACCGCATACACACCCCGTGCGGGCTCAAGGTGGCGGCCAAGCGGGATATTGGCGGTAGGAAAGCCCAGCAATCTGCCGCGCTTGTCCCCGTGCTGGACAACACCGCGGATGCACCACAGCCGCCCCAGCTCGCCCGCGGCTTCCTCCGGGTAGCCATCCTGCAACAGGCGGCGGATACGGGTGGAGGAAAAAGGCCCCCCCTGATCGGCCAGCGCCTGCACTGCGGTAAAACCCATACCCAGCTGGTGGGTACGTTCGGCCAGAAACGCGACATCCCCCCCCCGACGGTGCCCGAAGGCAAAGTCCGGACCGCAGCCAACATGGCGCAGGTGCAGAGCATTGTGCAGCACATCTTCCACAAACTGTTCCGCACTCAGTTCGGAAAAAACCTTGTCAAACCCGATCTGGAACACATGGCGCACACCCAGTGCACGCAGCGCGGCGAGCCGCTCGGTGCTCAGGGTCAGCCGGAATGGCGGGTCCTGCGGGCGGAAGAGTTCGCGCGGATGCGGCTCAAAGGTTACAACGGCAGGCGGCAGGTCTGGTCGCGCGGCAAAAACGGACCGGAGCAGGTGGGCATGCCCAAGATGCACACCATCAAAATTACCCAGCGCCGCAGCACAGCCATGGGCTTCTGCGGGAATATTCCGCCAGTTGGTGTGCAGGCTGATTGTCATCGACCCATTACGCTCCCTCGGGCAGACCAAACAGGCTGGCGGCCTGACGCAGGGAGGCCGCAACGCGGTGACGAACACCGGGAACCGTTTTATCCTCGGGCCGGGCAATCTGGCAGACCTGCAACCCGGCCTGTTCGGCGGCTTCCAGCTCGGCCACTACATCGGACAGGAACAGCACATCGGCCGAAGCCCAGCCAGCCTTGCGCACAATGGCGCTATAGCTTGCGCTCTCTCTCTTCCCCCCCATTCCCAGGTCAAAGAAGGCACTGAACAGGGGCGTGACGTCCCCCTGCCCGGTGTAGCCGTAAATCAGCTTCTGCGCAGCCTGAGAGCCGGAGGAATACACAGCAAGCGTCAGCCCTGCCGCTTTCCATGCCCTCAGGGCTGGCACAACATCGGGGTAGAGGTCGGCCACCAGTTCGCCCTCACGGTAGCCCTGCTCCCAGCATAGCCCCTGCAGGCTTTTAAGGGGGGCTACCTTGGCGTCCGCATCCATCCAGCGTTCAAGCTGTGCGGCAGCGGGCACACCGGGGGCCAGTTCCGCCGTCTGGGCCAGCGCCTGTGCCACCACGGGGTTATCGTGCTGTGCAAGCAGCGCAGGCAGATGTTTGCGCGCGTAAGGGAAGAGGACTTTATGCACAAACGCCACAGGCAGGGTGGTGCCTTCAATATCCAGCAGCACCACGCGCGGCGTGGTCAAGCCTGTATTCTGCATCATGATCCTGAACTCTTGCCTAGCTGGGAAAGGAGGGAAACTGACGGGCAATATCAGCACCCGTGTACTGGGCCACCCAGCCTTCCTTATGGGTAAAGATGCGCAGGGTCACCATATCGGGCTGCGGGCCTGCATCAAACCAGTGTCTATACCCTTCCGGCACGGAAATCAGGTCTCCCTGCGTGCATTCCACATCATACACCCGATCCTTGATATGCATGATGAAATGCCCGCCCCCATGCACAAAAAACCGTACCTCGTCCTCGCTATGCGTATGTTCGGACAGGAACCTGCTGCGCAGGGCATCCTTGTTGGGGGTCTGGGCGTTCACACGCAGTACATCGGCCGAGCCTGCCCCGGTTTCCCCCATCAGCCTGTCCAGCCAGGGGCGGTAGGTTGCCAGCACGGTGGCTTCGTCCGCATCCTTTGGCGGGGGCTGTACGGCGTCCCAACGTTCAAAACGGATGCCAAACGGGGCAAGAGCCGCAGCAATTTCCACTCCATCCTGCGTCTGCAACAGGGGCACTCCGGGGCGGGTATCCTCAAATACACTCAGGCTGCTCATGTCCCCAGCTTCCTTCTTTCCAGAACACAGGCGAGCAGGAATTCCAGCCCTTCCAGCCGGGCAAGAGCTGCGGCCATGTTCCTGCCCCACACATACACACCATGACCACGAATAATGTAGCCTGCGGGCATATCGGCAAAAAACGGCTCTACTTCACGCGCCAGACGGGCAATATCCTGATCATTGGCAAAAAGCGGTATGCGCACCGCCGCGTCATGCGTGTCCTGCCCTTCAAACACTTTCTGAACCTCGTACCCTTCCACAACAAGGGCTGCGGAAGGTTCAGTCATGGACAGAACGGTGGACGCAACGGAATGGCCATGCAGCACGGCCCCCATATCCGGCAGCAGACGGTAAACCTGACAGTGCAGAAGTGTTTCCGCACTCGGTTTGCGATCTGGCTGATGGGGCTGACCAGCCAGGTCCACGGTAATCACATCATTGCGGGTTAAAAAACCCTTGTGACAGCCAGAGCGTGTCATGGCGATGCGCCCGTCCGGCAGCCTGCAACTGATGTTGCCTGCCGTGGCAGGAACCCAGCCGCGCGCATCCAGCCGCTGCCCCGCATGCACAATATCCTGCGCGCCGCGGACAAAATCCGTGGTGGCGTCATCCGTCATGATAGTGCTGACCTTCCTCGGCGTTGGTTAGTGCTGGGTGGTCTTGTCTGCTGGCGCAGCGGTACGCTCGGCCGCAGCCGCAGGAGGGGGCGCAATATGGCCGGAGCCCGCGCGGGGGGGCGCATCGTCCATCGGCTCGTCATCCGCCATGTGCTTTTTGAAGGATTTTATGCCCTTGGCCATATCCCCCATGATAGTGCTGATCTTGCCACCACCACCAAACAACACCAGCACGACCACCAGAACAATAAGCCAGTGCCAGATGCTCAAGCTGCCCATTCCACTCTTCCTTAACCTTATGGCGCGCATGTGCGGCCAGTCTGCTTGCCGTAATTGATCTTGTACATGAGGGCGAACACGCCGTGATGCAAGTTTTTCCTTTTTAACCCTGCGTCAACGGCCTGTTCAGCTATTTCCGGGGGCATATGGTTCTATAAATCCGTAAGTTGGGTAAACCGTCTTGCCATAGGCATGCGTAGGGGACCACCACACGCGCACGCGCGTCCAGTCATTGCGGGGGGAGACATCCTGCACGGGGGCGTGACGCGTGACTTCTCCCGGCTCCCAGTTGGCGTGATCCACCAGCACCAGACGGCTGCTCCGCACTTCCCTGACCACCGAAACATGACCCGAAGGCAACCTGCGGGTAGAGCGGAACACCAGCACATCCCCCTCTCTGGGGCGGGAGGCGCGTGCGTACTGCCCCCGCGCCTCCCACCACCATGTTGCGGCATCCCCGCGCAGGTTGATGTCCGAATGTTCCCGCGCATAAGGCGCACACTGCACGGACCCATGCCAGTTACCGCCCCCCGCACAGGCGGCCAGCAGCGGCAGCAGGGCAAGGCATGACCAGCCCGCCTTCACGACTCGGCCCTCAGGCGGTCCATCCACTCATCCGCTTCCTCGCCCTGCATTTCCAGCACACGCTGGGTCACATCCCGCGCAAAGCCTGCCCTTGCAAGCACACCCAGCGCCCTGTACCGCCGGGCCATGCCGCTGGCCTCATCCTCCTCTCCCGTAACGGGTTCGGTGGCAAAGGGGCCAAGCCTGCGTTTGCGGGCCAGCACCAGTGCGGCACAGAGCTCCCGCTCGGTTGCGCTCAGGGTGCCTACGGCCATATCCAGCGCGTCATCCCGCACCTGCGGCGCCACACCTTTTGCTGCCAGATGCGCCTGTACTGCGCGGGTGGAGCGCCCCGACCGCACGAGCCTGCGCACGCGCGAGCGGGCAAACACCGCATCGTCCACAGCGCCAAGACGCACCATATCGTCCACCACCGCTGTAACTATGGGGTGCAGCCCGGCAGCGTGTTCTGCAACACTCTCCGCGCAGTCCCCTGCTTTTTGGGCTTTTTGCGCCCAGCGGGCAACGCGGCGCAGCAGCATCTGCTCCAACCCCTGCCGGGTAGTGCCAAAACGCGCCAGATGCGCCAGAGCAGCTTCCCGCAGGGTGGAGCGCTGCGGCGGCGGGCAGGTAAAAGAAGAGGGCACGGTATTGTCCATTACGGAAGATAGTATGCCCATGTTGCGCTTTTGCGCCACTGCGTGCTCGCGCTTAAATTGCCACACTGCAGATTTGATATGCAAAGTATTCAATACAGAAGTTTGACACCTACAACATGAACACTGCATTATGGCGCCATGCGCAATGGGCCGCCCGCTCCACCCTTGTACGGTAGCGGGCGTTTTCTGTTTTGTGCTGTCCCAGATTCCCTCATTCAGGTTTGATAACCACCAACGTAAAGACCAGATTCCATGATTCCTCCCCTGATGCCGACCTATAAGCGTGCCGACCTCGCCTTTGAGCGGGGCGAAGGCTCCTGGCTGTATGCATCGGACGGGCGACGATTCCTGGACTTTGCAGCAGGCATTGCCACCTGCTCCATTGGTCATGCGCACCCGCATCTGGTGGAAACCATAAGCCAGCAGGTCGGCCGGGTTATGCATGTCTCCAACCTGTTCCGCATTCCGCAGGCTGAAAAACTGGCTGAACGGCTTGTGGCCAACACATTTGCCGATAGTGTGTTCTTCTGCAATTCCGGTGCGGAAGCCAACGAAGGTATGGTCAAGATGGCCCGCCGCGCCCAGATGCTGGCAGGCCACCCCGAGCGGACCCAGATCATCTGCATGGATGGCGCATTCCATGGCCGTACACTCGCCATGCTCTCCGCCACCGGCAATCCGAAATATCTGGAAGGGTTTGGCACACCGGTCGCTGACTTTGTGCATGTCCCCTTTAATGACCTCGAGGCCGTAAAGGCTGCCATAACCCCGCACACCGCAGCGGTTATGCTGGAACCCATTCAGGGGGAAAGCGGCATCAGGCGCGCCAGCGTGGAATATCTGCGCGCCCTGCGCGCCCTGTGCGACCAGACAGGCGTGCTGCTTGCCCTTGATGAAGTACAAAGTGGCGTTGGCCGCACCGGTCGCCTGTTTGCCCACCAGTGGGCAGGCATTACGCCTGATGTCATGAGCACAGCCAAAGGGCTCGGCGGAGGCTTCCCCATCGGGGCCATTCTAGCGACCGAAACTGTGGCGAAATCCATGACCGCGGGCACACACGGCACCACCTTTGGTGGCAACCCGCTGGCCTGTGCCGCTGCCAACGCCGTGCTGGACGTACTGCTCGTCCCCGGATTTTTGGATCAGGTCTGTGCCCGCGCGGCCCTGCTGGACGAGCTGCTGGACAGTCTGGTGGCCGATGCGCCGGATGTGTTTGAACAGCGTCGTGGCCTTGGCCTGCTGATTGGCCTGCGCTGTGTTCCTGCGGTGGGCGATGTGCAGGCCGCAGCCCAGAATACAGGGCTTCTGTGCGTCACGGCGGGAGATAACGTCCTGCGCCTTGTGCCGCCCCTGACCGTAACGGAAGAAGACTGCCACAAAGCCGTAGCCATGCTGGTGCAGGCCGTAACAATGCTGCGCACCCATCCTGATAACAAAAACAAGACAGTTCTGGAGACAACCCCATGAGTGCGGCTCTTTCCACCTCTTCCATAACGCCGGTGCAGACGGGGCTCCGCCATTTTCTCGACCTCAGGGACCTGGACGGCGCAACCCTGCGCCAGATTCTGGATGTTGCCAGCAGCATGAAGCGGATGCAGCAGAACCGCCGCTTCCCGCTCCATCCCCGCCAGCCTCTGGCGGGGCGGCAACTGGGACTTATCCTTTCCAAACCCTCCACGCGCACACGTGTCTCCTTTGAAGTTGGCATACGCCAGCTTGGGGGGGATGCCGTTGTTCTCAGCCCGCAGGACATGCAGATCGGACGCGGGGAAACGCTGGCAGATACAGCCCGTGTGCTCTCCCGCTTTGTGGACGCCATTGTCCTGCGGACAGGCAACACCACAAACCTGCACGAACTGGCACGCTGGAGCACAAGCCCGGTCATTAACGGGCTGACCCCGCACTCCCACCCTGTGCAGATTCTGGCCGATATCATGACGTTTGAGGAACATCGTGGCCCCGTACGCGGCCGCACGTTTGCCTGGACGGGAGATGGCAACAACGTTCTGGTCTCCCTGATTGAAGGGGCCGTGCTCTTTGGGTTCAAACTCCGGGCGGCAACACCTGCCAGAATGAAGCCTCCACAGGCCGTGCTGGACTGGGCACAGCATGAAGGCGGTAATGTGGAATGGATGGAAGACCCTCGCGCTGCGGTGGAAAAAGCTGACTGCATTGTAACGGACACATGGATCAGCATGTCCGACTCGCACGAGGAGGCTGCCTCACGCATGGCGCGGCTTGAACCTTACCGCGTGGATGCAAAATTGATGGCTCTGGCCGCCCCCGATGCCCTGTTCATGCACTGCCTGCCTGCCCATATTGGGGAGGAAGTTACGCAGGACGTGTTTGAAGGCCCTCATTCCGTGGTGTTTGACGAGGCCGAAAACCGCCTGCACGCCCAGAAGGGCATTCTGGCATGGACAATGGGAGGAGCTAACTGGACCTCCTTTGGCAAGGAATAAACAGATGAGCGATACGGAAAAGCCCGTAACACCCACAACAACGGAAGAAACACCCTCCGTTCCCGGCTGGGTTGAGCCAGCACTCGACGCCATTCTGGCCACCCTTCCCTTTGCCGCGAACAGACTGGCGCCTTTTCGCGCATCGTATCTGGACTGTCTGGCCGGATGTGGACGCACAGGGGATCTGGACATGGAGCACGATTCCTGCCGCAAGGGGTTCCTGCGTGCCCTGACCGACACGCTGGGTCTGACGCCAGATGCCACCCGCACGCTTGAACAGCAGCTTGAAAAACTTGAACTGGATATTTCCGCTCAGGTCTGAGCCCGGCAAGCCTCCTCTTCCCGCAGACCCCACCTCGCGGGAAGGGGGCATGACCTTGATGTTATTTTTGGCAGGATAGAACGTTTTTATGGAAAAACCGGCTTTTCTCGACCGTGATCGCCCCGATGTGCCCGGTCTGGTGGTTCCGGGCGGTGTAACGCCTTTCTATCTGGCAGGCCGTCCGGTCCGTGGGCGGCTGATCCGCCTTGGCGTGCTGGCCGATGCCATGCTGACCCGCCATGATAACCCCGATCAGGTTACGGCCCTTGCAGGCAAGGCGCTGGCTCTTGTGGCCGCACTGGCTTCTGCGCTCAAGTTTCAGGGATCATTCTCCCTCCAGATCAAGGGCGATGGCCCGGTTTCCATGCTGGTGGCGGACTGCACGCATGACGGTGCCCTGCGCTTTTATGCCCGCTCGGATGAAGAAGCACTAAACACCCTGCTGGCCCGGAACCCCACCCCCACGGACAGGGACCTGCTGGGGAATGGCTACCTTGCCCTGACGGTTGATCAGGGGGCGGACATGGAGCGCCATCAGGGTATTGTGGAAATTGCAGGCAATGACCTGTCCGCCATGGCCACGCATTACTTTGCCACCAGCGAGCAGCACGCGTGCTGGATCATGCTGGCCTGCATAATGACAGATGCGGGCTGGCGCTCTGGCGCGCTCGTGCTCGAACGCATTGCGGGTACCGGTGGTACGGCCGAAGCAGGGCTGAACACACCCGACGGCGTACCCCACGACAACACCGCATGGGAGACAGCCACCATTCTGGCAGCCACACTCAGCGTGGGCGAACTGCTCGATGACACCCTGCCCGCCCCCCAGCTTTTGCACCGCCTGTTCCACGAGGAAGGTCTGCATGTCAGCCAGTCCCGCGCTCTAGCCTTTGGCTGCCGCTGCTCGCGCGCACGGCTGGTGGAAGTACTCCAGCACTTTCCCGAAGATGATCTGGACCACATGTGCGTGAACAATGACACCATCGTTATGACATGCGAATTCTGTAACAAGGATTTTCATTTTCCACGCAGGGACATCGCCTCCGCTACAAGCTGAGCGCCTTGCCCGTAACACACGGTTGACGCAGCCCTGCGCCGGAGCCTGCGTTGGATTATTACAGTCGGCTGTTAAAAAGGTTGTGCATGATGCTGTTCCCCCGTATGCGCCTTTCCCATCTGGTTGCCGCTTTTATTCTGCCAGCAGCACTGGCCGGATGTGCGGATCAGCCCCAGCCAACCCGGTTTGCACCGTTAAGCTACGACTATCTGGGTCAGATGCACCTGAATGTGGCCACACTGGATGTGGTGGACAATTCCGTAACCAACCCCGAACCGGGGGATATTGGCTACAGATCCCCATCCCCGCCAGATCGCACATTACGGCAGATGGCAGCAGACCGGCTGATAGCAACGGGTAATGCAACAGCCACCAGCACCGCCCATTTTGTTATTGACCGTGCATTTATCCTGCATCAGCCCGGCGGCACGCTGGATGGACAGATGGATATTCATCTGGACATCCTCAACCCCGAAGGCAGGCGCGTGGCTACCGCCTCCGCACAGGCGACCCAGACCCTCCACCCCGATCCTTCGCAGAATGTGGAGAGCCCGGCAAACCTGTACCAGATTACAAAAGACATGATGCAGACCATCAATGTCGAATTCGAGTACCAGATCCGCCATTCCCTGAACAAATGGCTGGTGGATGCGGGGGGCACCCCCATGAACAACGCCATCCAGACCCAGTCCCTGAGCGGTGCGCCCGATGCCACAGCCCCTGCGACCCCTTCCCCTGCCCCTCCCTCCCCTGTATCGGGTGCAACGTCCGACACCAGAAGCCTGACCGAGCTGCCGTCTGCGGGGACCTCTCCGGCAAATGTTGGTGTGGACACCGCCAGTACGGAGGCTTCCTCCAGCCCGACACCCCTGCCCACCAAGCCAACGCCCACACAGGCGCCGGTACAGGCCGCAGCACCGCAGGAGAGTGAACCCAGCGCCATCTTCCCCGCAGGGGGGGAAGATACTTCGGCTCAGGCCAAGACCCTGTCCCCCAAAGCGGGTTTTTTAACCCTGCCCGCCAATATGAAAACACGCTAACTCCGGCTCCACCGGCATCTGGCCTGCCCCCATGCGCCACAGAGGTCATGGGGGATGTGGGCAACCGTGCAGCCAGCCCGCCAGAGCAACATAAAAGGCGGCCCGATGCCCCAGACCTTTTTTTCCGACCCTGACGACATTGCAAACGGACTGCCGGTTAAGGAGATTCTCCCCCAGCTCCGCGCAGTTCTGGCTGTGGAGCCAACAGCCCTGCGCCCCGCCAGCGCCATTGTAGTAGCCCCTCCAGGAGCGGGCAAAACCACGTCCATCCCCCCCGTACTGGCCGCCAGCGCATGGCGGGGCGAGAGCGGGCGGATTATCATGCTCGAACCCCGCAGGCTGGCCGCACGCGCGGCCGCCCAGCGCATTGCCAGCCTTATGGGGGAGGATGCAGGCGGGTTTGTGGGCTACCGTACCCGCATAGACAGCGCCGTTTCTGCCCGTACCCGTATTGAGGTGCTGACCGAAGGACTGTTCCTGCGCCGCCTGCTGGGCGACCCCATGCTGGAGGATGTGGCCTGCGTTATTTTAGACGAAGTGCATGAACGTTCTCTGGAGGCCGATCTCGCCCTTGCCTTCTGCGTGGATCTGCAACGCACCTTGCGGCCTGATCTGCGGCTTGTAGCCATGTCCGCCACAGCCGAAACCGAACGGCTGGCCAGCCTGATGAACGCTCCCGTGCTTACCAGTGAAGGTCGCATGTTCGCGCTGGAGGTCCATCATGCAAAAAAAGACATTCCAACCCTGCGCGATATTGCCCCCACCACTGCTGCGGGCATACGGCAGGCACTGGCGGAAACCACGGGGGATATTCTGGCCTTTTTACCCGGCACGGGGGAAATCCGGCGCACCGCCCAGTTACTGGACGGCATAAGCGCCACAGTCCTGCCCCTGCATGGGGAGCTGCACCCGGCAGAACAGGCCCGTGTGCTGCGCCCCGCCGATAACGGAGAACGCCGCGTCATTCTGGCCACGTCCATTGCGGAAACATCGCTTACCGTACCGGGTGTGCGTGTGGTGGTGGATTGCGGTTACCGCCGCGCGCCACGGTTTGATGCAGGAGCGGGGCTTTCCCGTCTGGAGACGCTCCGCATTTCCAGAGCTGCGGCACGCCAGCGGGCCGGTCGTGCGGGGCGCGAAGCACCGGGTACGGCCTATTGCCTGTGGAGCGCCAGCACACAGCGCGCCATGCCCCAGCATGACCGGCCAGAAATTCTGGAAGCCGATCTGGCTGATTATGTTCTGGCCACAGCCCTGTGGGCTGATACGGTCGGCACAAGCGAACCGTTACCCCTGCCCGACCAGCCCCCCGGCAACGCGGTTGCCGCGGCGCGGGAACTGCTGGAGCATCTGGGCGCGCTGGATCAGGCGGGGCATATTACCCCCTCTGGCAAACGCATGGCCCAGCTTGGCACGCACCCACGCCTTGCCGCCATGCTTCTGGCTGCCCGCACGGCGGAGGAAGCCGCCATGGCAGCCGACCTTGCAGCCCTGCTGGAAGAGCGTGATCCCCTACGCCCACGCCACACAGCGCACGGCAGGCCCGCCATAACACCGCCAGCCGATATCGGGCTGAGACTGGACCTGATTGCAGGCGAAGACCACCCCGACGCAGACCGCGCCGCCCTGAGCCGCATAAGGCTGGCGGCAAAACGCTTCCGCTCCCGGCTGAATGTCCCCCAGCACCTGCCCGCACAGGGGAACCCCGCTGCCCTGCTGGCCGCCGGGTTCCCCGACCGGATTGCCCTTTGTCGGGGCGAGCCGGGCAGCTACCGACTGGCCAATGGCAGCAATGCGCGCCTCCGGCGTGATGATGGATTAAGCCCCCACCGTCTGCTCGCCGTAGCCGGGCTGCACCTGCGCACCGCAGCCGAAATACGGCTGGCGGCACCGCTGGACCTGAACGACCTGCCCCCCACCCTGCTGGCCCGTACGCAAGAACAGGTTGAAACCACGCTCGACCCCGTATCTGGCAATATTCTGGCCCGCAGACGCACACGCATTGGCTGCCTTGTGCTCAAGGACCGGACCGAAAAAGTAAAACCGGAGGAAGCCGCGGCCCTTCTGCTGGTCCATGTGCGCGACAACATGGAAACCGCCCTGAACTGGGCAGAAACCGTCAAGCAGTTGCAGGCGCGTGTTGCTCTGGCCCGGGCCGTGCACATCACGCCTGAAGCCATAGACAGCGGGCAGAAGGAAGAACCAGTCTGGCCCGATTTTTCATCTTCTGCTCTGGCGCAAAACGTAGCGGACTGGCTGGCCCCCTATATGGAGGGCCGCAACTCCGTTGCCGCCATGAAGGAACTGGATGTACACACCCTGCTGCGCAACCTGCTGACATACGCCCAGTACCAGTGGCTGGAACGGGAACTGCCAACCCATCTGCCTTTTCCTGGAGGGCGGGCAGAAGTGGATTACACACAGCCCGTACCCGTGGCCTCGGCCCGTGCACAGGTTTTTTATGGCACGGAACAAACGCCCCTTCTGGCAGGCGGGCGCGTGCCGCTGCGGCTGGCTCTGCTTTCCCCCGCCGGGCGGCCACAGGCCATTACGGCGGACCTTGGAGGATTCTGGCAAGGAGGATGGGCGGATATGCGCCGGGACATGCGTGGTCGTTACCCCCGCCACGACTGGCCTGAAAACCCGGCTCTTGCCCCGGCAAAACCGCGCCCGCGCCCAAGCTGAGGCAAAAACCCGCCGACAGCATGGTTGCGCAAGTGCGCCAAACATGGCCTAAAGTTCATATGCTTGGCTCCAAGGCACCGCACCGTATGAACAGACTGTTGCAAGGCCTGCCCTGTGTGGCCGTGGTCTATCTGTGCTGCACACCGCTCCTGATTACCGGAGAAGCGTTGGCTGGCACGCTGCCATCTTTTGCGCCCGCCACACCCCTTGTCACCTCTGGCCCGGTCAGCTTTGCCCCTCTTGTGCGCAAGGTGGTGCCCGCCGTGGTCAATATTGCCGTCACACGGGACGATTTTGCCGCAGGCAGCCATCATAAACTGCCATCCTCCGTCCGGGGCACTCCACTGGAACGGCGTTACCGCGAGCGCATGCGCCACCACGGGGATGAACTGCTGGAAGCGGGGTCCGGCTTTTTAATCGACCCCAGCGGTTTTATTGTGACCAACGGTCATGTGGTGGAAGATGCGGATACCATTACCGTATCGCTCGTCAGCGGTAAGGAATTTACCGCAACACTGGTGGGCATGGACCCGCTGACGGATATTGCCGTTATCAAGATCACCAGCCCCGAAGCCCTGCCCTATGTGGAATGGGGAGATAGCCGACAGGTACAGGTAGGGGACTGGATTATGGCGGCAGGCAACCCGTTTGGTCTGGGCTCATCCGTAACTGCTGGCATCGTCTCCGCCCGTGGGCGCGACATAGGGAGCAGCCCGTTTGATGACTTTTTGCAGCTTGATGCGCCCATAAACCCCGGCAACTCCGGCGGCCCGACCTTTAACCTTGCAGGGCAGGTTGTTGCACTCAACACCGCCATTGTTTCCCCCACCGGGGGGTCGGTTGGGCTCGGATTTTCCATTCCGTCCGAAATTGTCATTCCCATAGTGGAGACCCTGCGCCAGACCGGGCACATAGACCGCGGCTGGCTGGGTGCGACACTGGATGATGTTCTGACCCATAACGGCACCAAGGTTACCGAGGTGGACCGCAACAGCCCCGCAGCCCATGGCGGGCTGCGCAAGGGCGATATCATTACCATGCTCAACGGGGAGCATGTAGATACCGCCCGCGCCATGATCCGCGCCATTGCCGCCGCCAGACCGGGGAGCGAGGCCGCCTTGGCCATTCTGCGCAACACCCGCCCGCAAACGCTGACCATACATGTCGGCCTGCGCCCTTTGTCAGAGGATGGCGGGTTCCACTAGTTCCCGCAATCGCGGCAGCACAACGCACGACCGGGCATGGCCATCAGATCATGGCCAGAGGCTCCTTGCTTGCTGGAGGAGCAAACGCGCCGTCCAGTTCCATCAGGTCCTGTGGCCCCAGCTCCAGTTCCGCCGCCGCTCTATTGAGCCGCATATGCGCAGGACTGCCAGCCTTGGGAATGGCGAGTACATTCCGCTGGCGCAGCACCCACGCCAACGCCACCTGAGCAGGTGTTGCCGCACCGAGTGATGTGGCATGCCGCGCCACCACCCGCGCCAGTGCAGGATGCGCCAGCAACGCCCCTCCCTGCCCTATGGGGGAATAGGCCATGGTCACAACCCTGCGCTGCATATCCGCCTGCAACAGATCATACTCCACGCCCCGGTGCTCCAGACTGTACAGCACCTGATTGGCCACGCATTCCTCTGGCCGGGTGCAGCGTTCAAGGTCTCGCATATCATCGGTATCAAAATTGGAAACACCCCAATAGCGGATCAGCCCTTCGCGCTGGAGGGTGCGGAATGCCTCCACAGTTTCGGCCAGTGGCACGCTGCCGCGCCAGTGCAGGAGGTACAGGTCCAGCCTGTCCGTGCCCAAATGCCTGAGCGAACGGCGGCAGCTTTGCGCAACCCCTTTGGCAGAGGCATTGGTGGGCAGTACCTTGCTGACCAGAAAAACCTGCTCACGCAACGGGGCTATGGCTTCACCCACCAGTGTTTCCGACCGGCCATTACCATACATTTCCGCCGTATCCACGACCTGCATGCCCTGTTCCACCCCGTAACGCAGGCTTGCTATTTCCTCCTCCCTGCGGGCAGGGCTGTCCCCCATATTCCATGTTCCAGCCCCCAGTGCGGGCAGGGTTGTACCATCTGGCAGGGTTATGGTTTGGATCATGACCGGTTTCTCCTTGTATCCTCAGGCTATCAGGCAGCATAAAACAGGGCGGGACCGTGCTCTGTTCCGCCCCACAGCAAGACTGTTATAGTGGATATATGACCCAGATCGGCTTTTACCACCTGACCCGCACCAACCTGACAGAAACCTTGCCCATGCTGCTGACCCGCACGCTGGACAGTGGACAAAAAGCGGTTGTGTGGTGCACGGACAAACCCGCGCTGGATGAACTGGACAAAACGCTCTGGCAGATTGCCACCCCGCGGTGGCTGCCCCATGGCAGTGCGGGCATAGCCTGCCCCGACTTGCAACCCATATGGCTCAGCACTGGAGATGACTGCCCGAACGAAGCGCGTTTTCTGTTTTTAACGCAAAACCGGCACTGTGCGGACCCAACCCGCTTTGAGCGGATATTCGACCTGTTTGACGGGCATGACGAAAGTGCCGTGACTGCCGCCCGAGCACGCTGGAGCCAGGCTCACAAGGCCGGGCATGATCTGGCATACTGGCGGCAGGAAGAAAAAGGCTGGAAGCGCGTACGCTAAAAACCCGCCTGCCCGTATAACAGGGCAGGCGGAAGCAGAAGATGCTCAGCCCTGCTCGAACCCATCCCGCACAAAGCGGTCAAGCAGACGAACACCAAAGCCCGTTGCCCCTTTGGGCTGGCCGTTTTTGGCCTTGCTGGCCCACGCCACCCCGGCAATATCCAGATGCGCCCATGGGGTTTCACCCACAAAGCGCTTGAGGAACTGTGCTGCGGTAATGGAACCGCCAGCCCTGCCACCGCTAATGTTCTGCATATCCGCAATATCGGACTTCAGCAGGGCATCATATTCCTTGCCCAAGGGCATGCGCCACAGCTTTTCGCCGGTAAAGGCGCCAGCATCGGCCAGACCTGCGGCCAGATCATCATCATTGGAGAACAGGCCCGCGTATTCGTGGCCAAGGCCTACAATGATCGCCCCGGTCAGGGTTGCAAGGTCCACCATCAGGCGGGGGGCAAACCGGTCACGCGCGTACCATAGCACATCGGCCAGAACCAGACGGCCCTCGGCATCGGTATTGAGTACCTCAATTGTCTGGCCAGATGCGCTGCGCACCACATCCCCCGGACGCTGGGCCGTACCGGAGACCATGTTTTCCACCAGCCCCACAACACCCACGGCATTAACCGGAGCCTTCCGCAGCGCAAGCGAAGCCATAAGCCCGGTTACCGTTGCGGCACCGGCCATATCCCACTTCATGTCTTCCATGCCTGCGGCGGGTTTGATGGAAATACCCCCCGAGTCAAAGGTTACGCCCTTGCCAATAAAGGCTACGGGGGCATCCCCTTCCTTGCCGCCATTCCAGCGCATGACCACTGTACGCGGCGCGTTAGCACTCCCCTGCGCCACGCCCAGCAGGGCGCCAAAGCCCAGTTCGGTCATGGCGGCAACGTCAAGCACCTCTACCTCCAGCCCATGCGCACGCAAGGTTGTGGCGCGCTCGGCAAACTCGACCGGATTGAGCACATTGGCGGGTTCGCTCACCAGGTCACGTGTCAGCACAACGCCGCGGGCAACAGCCTGAAGGGACGGCCAGAGTTCCTCCGCAGCCCCCACATGCGCGCCCAGCACGGACAGTTCAGCCAGTACGTGCTTTTTGTCGTCCTCTTTTCTGGTCTGGTACAGGTCAAAATGGTAGGCACCCAGCACGGCACCCAGAGCCACATGCGCTGCCAGCGCGCCAGAGAGATCTCCCACGGCTACACCTGCTTCTGGCGCACGCCCCAGCAGGGAGGCTGCAAGCCCTCCTGCCTTTTCCGCCGTCCATGCGTCCACATCGTCAGCCTTGCCTATGCCGACCAGCACAATGCGTTCAAAACTGTCCGAAGGCGCCAGCACAACGCAGCTTGTGCCATCCTTGCCTTTAAACCCCTCGGCCCTGGCCGCGCGGCTCAGAGCACCCTGCGTTGCCGTATCAAACGTCTGAAAAACTGTTGTGCGGATATCCCCCTCGGGTACCAGAATGGCCAGCGCACCTGTCGTGGACACTCCCTGAGCGCAAAATGAAATCTGTAGCATGATTTGACCGATCTCCCTGAAAACCACATCTTTTCTGCCTAAGTCTCCCACCCTGTCTTGGCAATAGCCAGAGCCGCTCCACTCCCGATTGCACGATAAACACCGACACCACACCACAGGGCATGACGGCGGCCCCAAGCTGGCGTATGCTAGGGCCTATGAGCACCTTTGCAGATACAGACCTGCTGGCCCTTGCCGCCAGACTGGCCAACGAAGCCGCCGAAATCATCCGCACCATTCGCGCGCGGGGTTTTGAGACCGTGACCAAAACCGACTCCTCCCCCGTAACGGAGGCGGACCACGCGGCGGAAGCCCATATTCTGCGCGGGTTGCGTGCGGCCACACCCGATATTCCCGTGATTGCGGAAGAAGAAGTTGCCGCAGGCCTGCAAGCCTATGCCACCCCGGCCTACTGGCTGGTGGACCCGCTGGATGGCACGCGTGAATTTGCCGCCGGGCGGGATGATTTTACTGTCAATATCGGCCTTGTCCGCAATGGCCATGCCGCGCTGGGGGCCATGGCCCTGCCTGCCTACCACCAGCTTTACACGGGGGGTGTGGGTCTGGGCGCGCACCGGCTGGACAAAAACGGACTACAGGCCATTCATGTCCGCACAGCACCTGCTGAGGGTCTGAGCGTTCTGGCATCCCGCCACCATGCGGATGATACCCGTCTGGCCGAATACCTGAATGGCAAAAAAATTGCGCATCTGGGCAATATCGGGTCAGCCGTAAAATTCGCCCGCGTGGCGGAAGGGCTGGTCGATCTGTACCCCCGCCTTGGCCCCACCATGGAGTGGGACACAGCCGCCCCGCAGGCCATTGTGGAGGCCGCAGGTGGCCAGATTACGCTGCTGGATGGTTCGCCCCTTGTTTATGGCAAAACAGGCTGGAAAAACCCTCCCTTTGTCTGCACCGGAACGCTATAAACAGGGCAGGCCAACCGTAGCCTCTTTACGGAGGGTTCTCCTGTTGCCAAAACATTGCAGCCTCACTGATCGGTCTACGGATTGCGCCCTGTTGCCATGAGAACACCATGACCAGACGTCTGGATGCCACCCCAAACGGCATTGCCACTGCTGCCAGTATTCTGCGCGCTGGCGGCCTTGTGGCCTTTGGCACGGAAACGGTTTACGGCCTTGGGGCGGATGCCAGCCAGCCACAGGCTGTGGCCCGGATTTTTGAAGCCAAAAACCGCCCGCATTTTAACCCGTTGATCAGCCATTTTGCCAACGCACAGGCTGCGTTCGCGCAGGTGGTATCCAACCCTGTGGCGCACAGGCTGGCGCGGGTGTTCTGGCCGGGGTCACTCACGCTTATTCTACCCCGCGCGCCAGGGGCAAGTATCAGCGATCTGGCAGCCGATGGCCTTTCCAGCCTTGCAGTGCGCGTACCCGCCAATGCCACGGCCCTTGCACTGCTGGAACTGGTGGACCGCCCCATAGCCGCTCCTTCGGCCAACCGTTCAGGCCGCATCAGCCCCGTGGATGCGGCCCATGTCCTGGAAGAACTGGACGGCCGGATAGATGCCGTACTGGACAGTGGCCCCTGCACCGTAGGGGTGGAAAGTACCGTGGTGGACCTGACAGACCCGCATACCCCCACCCTGCTGCGCCCCGGTGGCATAACTCTGGAAGAACTTGTGGCTATCTGTCCGCACATAAGCCTGCCACAAACCACGAATGACGTGGCGCCACATTCCCCCGGCCGCATGATCTCGCATTATGCGCCCCATCTGCCCGTGCGGCTGAATGCCTTGCAGGCCCAGCGCGATGAGGCCCTGCTGGCGTTTGGTGCAACCCGCCCCACCCCTGCTCCGCTGGTATGGAACCTGAGTGCCACAGGAAATCTGGAAGAAGCCGCGGCAAGGCTGTTTACCGGCCTGCGTACTCTGGACCACGAGGGGCAGACCCTTGGGTTGCGCCGCATTGCGGTACAACCCATACCCCAGCATGGTCTGGGCCGTGCCATACAGGACCGCCTGAACCGCGCTGCCGCCCCCCGCCCGCAGGACGGAACAGAAGACATGACACCATGACCGAGATTGATCCCAAGGAACTCAAAATTCTGTCGGACATTCTGGCACTGGTGCTTGAAGACCACCCCGGCCAGTCAGACACGGCCTTGCAGGCCCTACGCAACCGGGCACGCAAGAACAGCACAACTGGTGGTGCGCTTAAAAACCTGTTCCAGACCATTGCGGTCAACCCGTCCAAGGCCAAAAGTGCCACCCGCCAGACTGGGACGCGGGCATCTGCCAGCAAACCCAAAACCACTGACATGCCGGACCAGTACCGTGTGCAACTGCGGGAAATGGCCGACAGCATTACCCGGCTGGACCGCAACCTGCGCATTGCCCACTCCCAGAACGAAACGCTCAAATCCGAACTCTATCTGACCCAGAAATCCCGCGCGGAACTCCAGACCCATCTGGCAACGCTCCAGGCTGCCAAACGCGCCCAGAAGCCACTGACCATTGCCATTGGTCTTCTTGTTGGCATGCTGGTGGGGGTTGCGGGATCGCAGGCTATGCATACCTTACGGCCTGCTGCGCCACCTCCGGCCCATGCCATAGCTGATAATACCCATTATCTTTACTAACAGGTCACCTGACCGCACGTTCAATTCTGCCTTTTTGTGATTTTGCAGGGAAAACCAGAGCCATGCCACAAACCTCCCTCCCTCCGTCCTTACAGGACGCGCTGGTGCAACTTCTTGGCTCTTCGGGTGTTCTGACCAACCCGGCGGATACAGAGCCGTTCTGTGTGGACTGGCGCGCCCTCTACCACGGCCACTGTGCCGCAGTGCTGCGCCCGGCCAATACCGCAGAATGTGCAAAAGCTGTAGCCCTGTGCCACGCACACAATGTGCCCATGGTGCCACAGGGGGGCAACACCAGCATGGTAGGCGGAGCCACCCCGGATTCGAGCGGGCATGCCGTTGTAATTTCCACCACCCGCATGAATCAGATTCACAATATCGACCACGCCGACCTGACCATGACCGTGGATGCAGGGGTAACCCTTAAAGCCGCACAGGACGCGGCAAGTGCGCAGGGGTTATTGCTCCCGCTTTCCATCTCCTCCGAAGGGTCGGCGGATATTGGTGGAATTCTGGCTACCAATGCTGGCGGCAACAACACGGTGCGCTACGGCAATGCGCGCGAGCTGGCTCTGGGGCTGCAGGCCGTGCTGCCTGACGGCAATGTGCTGAACCTGATGCGCAAACTCCGCAAGGACAACACAGGGTATGCACTGCGCCAGCTTCTGGTTGGTTCGGAAGGAACACTGGGCATTATTACGCAGGCCGTCATCCAGCTCCAGCCCGCCCCACGCTCGCGCGAGACGGCACTCTGCGCGGTTGAAAGCCCACAGGGTGCGCTCAACCTGTTTGCCGCCTTCCGCAGGCAGGACCCCTCCGCCATTCATGCGTTTGAGTTCATGTCCGGCACATCCATGGCGCTGGTCAATGACCTGATTGATGGTGCCACCCTGCCGCTGGATACCCCGGCACCGGCTTATGTGCTGGTGGAACTGGCCAGCCCCCGCGCCGATGACAGCCTGCGCAGCCTGATGGAAGATATTCTGGGGAATGCTCTGGAAGATGGTCTGGTAACAGACGCCGTTCTGGCCGAAAGCGAAAGCCAGCGCCAGAGCCTGTGGATGATCCGCGAAGAGCATGCAGAGGCGCAAAAGCGCGCGGGCGCATCTGTCAAGAACGATGTCTCCGTACCTCTGGCGGCCATACCGGAGTTCATCACCACCGCCACCAAAGCCTGCGAAGCCCTTATTCCGGGTATTCGTGTCGCGCCCTTTGGCCATATTGGCGATGGCAACATCCACTTTAATCTGGTGCAGCCCGAAGGCGCAGACCCGGCAGCATTTCTGGCGCAGGACCACGCCATGATGGATACGGTAGCCGAAATCGTACGTAAACTGGGGGGGTCTTTTTCGGCCGAACATGGGGTCGGCCAGCTTAAAACCTACATGATGCCATCCTGGCGTGGAGGTGCAGAACTGCACACCATGCGTCGGATCAAAGCCGCTCTGGACCCGCAGGGCCTTATGAACCCCGGCAAGGTTTTACCCCCCACCCAAGCATAACCCGGAACCGGAGGCCTGGTCGCCCGAGCCTTCGGCCCATTTCAGCACGATAAGGGCTTTATTGCCCCTTCCGTGAAGAAAAAGACAGTGTTGGGTACCAAAAGCACAGTATTTGTAAAATAAAAGCGGGCAGAACAATCAGGCCGGGGTCAAACCCTACCATGATCATGGCAAGACCCGTGAGTATAGGCGCCACAGCCCGCTCGACTCTGGCCCCTTGCGGCGTATTGCAGGCCAGAACGGAGCATACGCCCCCAACACCCAGCGCCATGGCAGCCATAACCGCATAAAGCGGGTGGCTTGTAGCCTGCGGCGGCAGGCCATCATGCACGCTGGAAAGGGAGGACAGGTCAGACGACCAGCCTGCCAGCCCGAACAGAAAGCTGAATGGCAGCACAAGCACACCAAACACATCGCGCAGCAGGCCAACAAACCCCATAACAATAGGGGGCAGCACAATACATGCCACCCCCAGAGCCACGTCCAGAACCAGAAGGGCCAGAATGGATGTGGCCGTATTGTTTTTCATACCGGGTAACCCCTTGACGCAAGGTCAGGGATTAATCCTTCCACCATTTGACGGGTTGGGGTTCTTCTACATTCACTTCAGCTTCAGCCTGTTCAGGCTCCTTACGGGGGCGGCCCCGCGGCTTGGCGTCCAGCTGTCGACGCAGGGCGGCTATCTCGGCCTCCCGCTCTTCTATCTGGCGGCGACCGGCACGAATTTCGCGCCCGGCAAGAGCCAGCTCGGCGTCCCGCTCGGCCAGTTTGTTCTTCTGTTCGGCAATCAGGGCATCAGCATGGCCGATGCGTGTTGTCAGCCCACGCTGGGTGGCCTGCATGTCCGCAAGCTGACGGTCACTTTCTTCCGCCCGCAGCTTTTCTTCCGCCAACTGACGACGCAGACGGGAAAGTTCGCTGTTGTCTTCTTCATTAAAATGCACGGCGCGGGAAGCGCCCGCAATCCGTGGTGCGGCAACCGTGCGCGGCGTTGTGCGCGCAAGGGAATGTTTTTCCACCTGCACCTCACCATCACGCACAAAGCGGCGGCGCTTGTTATTGGCATTTTCGGCGGCAGGACGGGGTTGCGGGGCAGTGGAGGAGCGGGGTCGGGCGGAATGTCCAATACGTTCAAGCGCAGTGCGCATGGACGCTTCTTCAAGCCCTTCCTCATGATCCCTGTCCACTACGGAGGCGGAGAGAAAAGATGATGTATTCATGAATTCGGATGTCACGTTTCAGATATTTTATGAACTGTATTAAAAGCTGCCAGAAAACCAATTGTGTTTTTATGCGCCCGGGCAGAACAGATGCAAAGCATCTATGGCCATGGCCGGACGGGATAATAAAAACAGAGATATGGCCGCAGCACCGGCAGCAGGGTATTTTACACATTGCCACACGGACAACGCCTGCTGGGGTTCTCCATAACATACCCCCCTTTTTTTTCCAAGAGGTTGTACAGCAAACCGCTATTTTTCGCCTTTTGGCGGAGATTGCCACACAACATCCGTCTGTCCGTCATGATTGAAGTGGCGGGCCAGCACAAAAAAGTAATCGGACAATCTGTTCAGTATTTTCAGCAGAACCGGGTTAACCTTTTCTACCCGCGCCAGAGCCACCATGCGGCGTTCGGCCCTGCGTATCTGTGTACGGGCCATGTGCGCCATGGCCGCTGGCACAGAGCCACCGGGCAACACAAACCCGTTGAGGGGGGACTGGCGGCCTCTTAGCTCCTCTATCCTGCACTCAAGCGCCAGCAGGGCGGCCTCTTCCACACGATGGGCGCGTTCGGCCATGGGGCCATCTTCAGGCAGGCAGACATCCGCTCCCATATCAAACAATAGATTCTGCACCGCTGTCAGTTGCCCGGCAACGCTGCCATCCGCAGGAATGTGAGCCTGCACCAGACCGACCATGGCATTGATCTCATCCAGTGCACCCAGGACTTCTATACGGACTTCATCCTTGGCAACGCGCGACCCGTCACCCAGCGATGTCTGCCCGCCATCTCCGCCACGGGTTACAATTCTATCAATCCGTATGCTCATACCCCATGCTCCTGACGCTGACTTTGTTCCCGACTCGTATCAATGCGCACCACCTTATCCGGCATTGCAAAGACTAAAAGAAGGAAGAGCCCATGCTGCACTATTCCCGTTTGCCACAGACACGCCTATACAGCCCCTTATGTTGACCGGACCTTTCATGACACGTCTATGGCGGATCTGTGGCGCGCTTCTTGTTGCCACAGGAACTATTATGGGCGCTTTGACCGCGCACCTGCCCGATGCATATTTTGCCGAGGGCGGGCGGGTCATGGCACGCAGCGCCATGGATATGCAGATGTGGCAGGGTATTGCCCTGCTGGTTCTGGGGCTTGGGCTGGCCGAACGCACCAACCGTATCTTCATTGCGGGAGGGAGCGGTGTGCTGGTGGGCACGTTCCTGTTCTGCGCCGGTGTGTACAACACAGCCTTTACCGGCCACCACGGCAGCCATATTGCCCCTGTTGGCGGCAGTATTCTCATTCTTTCATGGCTGGTGCTGGCCGCAGGCTGGGTCCGCCGTCCATGAGTACCTCCATACAGGGCGCATGGCTGGCAGCAGACGGGCTTAAACACGTTTTGCAAGAAGACCTGCTGCTCCGTGGTGTGGAGGTTGTGGAATGGCATGGCATGCTGGCCCTTTCCACCCACAAGGCGCTCTATTCCCCCTGGGCTCTGGATATATGGACAGCCCCGCAACGCGCCAGCATTACCTCCATCCGCAATGCGGCAGACACGCTCCGCGCCATCCAGCGCAACTGGAGCCTGTATGCGGCAGACAACTTCCGTCGCTCCGGGCTGATTGTACAAAAACTGCCCCCGGTCAAAGCGGCCCCTCTTGTTTTCCCCACCCCCGCACCCACCAGCCCGCTTGGGGCATGGACCTTGCTGGACACCTCTACCCTGCTGTTCTCGGCCGCAAAAACCAGCCCGTTTGTAAATGGCGCACCGGAGTTTGTGGAAAACCGGACAGATCCCCCCTCCCGCGCCTACCTTAAACTCTGGGAAGCCTGCACCCGGCTGGGACGCTGGCCCACTGCGGACGAACGGTGTTATGATCTGGGCGCCACACCGGGTGGATGGACATGGGCACTGGCAAGTCTTGGCGCACAGGTTACCGCGTTTGACCGTGCCCCCCTTGCGCCATCGGTTGAGGCCATGCCGGGCGTGAGCTTCCAGCAGGCCAGCGCATTTGGGCTGGACCCAAAGCAACTCCCCGCCACGGACTGGGTTTTTTCCGATATTATTGCCTACCCCCAGCGTCTGCTGCGCCTGACCCGTGCATGGATTGATGCGGGACAGACCAAAAACATTGTGCTGACAGTCAAGTTTCAGGGCGAAACAGACCACGAAACCGTAGCCGCCTTTGAGGCCATACCCGGCGGGGCACTCGCCCATCTGGCGCATAACAAACACGAGCTGACATTCTTCTGGTCACAGGAGGCAGCCGACAAAGGCGTATCCCCCCTCTCCACCACCGTACCCTGATCATCCGGAAGCGGGGTGAGCCGTAACGCTGCCTGCTTCTAGCGGCAGGCCCGCCTGCGGCGCAGCAGGCGTTCAGCGCCATGTACCAGAAGCACAGCCAATACAAAACACAGCACAATCATCACAACCGCGACCGTCTTCTGGGCCTGTGCCTGACCGTTGGAAGCCAGAAACCGCAGAATGTCACCCCCTGCATGTCCGCCGGTCATGGCGTCAAACCGGGGCAGAACACCCAGTACCCAGCGCAGCAGAAAAACCAGAAGGGCCGTAAGCCCAATCGTGGCTCCTGTTTTGATCACGGTCAGCCTGATGCTGCCTTCATCTTGCGCCATAGGTTAGAGGCGGTCTGCGGGCTGCTGGCCCATATGCGCCTGATGCTCCTCCACCGAAGCCTTCAGCCCCGGCACGTCCTGCGCCACCAGCGTATCCACATAGGTGTTGTTCTTCCACACCCAGCGGTCCGAACCATCAACCAGAATATCACGCAGGCCCCCATGCGTTGTGGGCAGCAGCTCAATAGGCCCGCTTACGGAATCCAGCACCTTGGTCCATGCTCCGTTGCGTTTGACATACACATCAGTCGAACATCCGGCAGACCCACACAGGCTGGCCGCCTGCACCTGCACAAACAGCGCCATATGCGCACCATTGGCGGACAGGGGAGCGGAGCCCACAAGTACAAGCGGTTTGTCATTATGCCGTGCAGCGGCGGCAAGATCTTCCGCGTTCAGCACACGCGCCGCGCTATCCAGCGCACTGCCGCGCTGGTCGGTCAGGGCTACGGGGGTGGTTTTGCCGTGGGTAAATGCCCCTTGCCGGGCAGGCTTTGCGCCCAGCACCTGTGCTGCGCCAAAAACACCGCACGGCAGGGCAGACAACCCTGCCAACACACAATACAACCCTACACGATGCCTCAAGCGCATATTCCTTGTTTTACCAGACCAGAATAGTCCCTTTGTGGAGTAGAGCCCAAGCATGCCCGAGCAGACAAGCCAAAATACCACGCCAGAACAGCACCCGCACCCAAAGCCCGGCCTCTACCGCCATTATAAGGGAGGACTGTACACGCTGCTATGCGTAGGTCGCCACAGCGAGACGGAGGAATGGCTGGTCACTTACCGGTGCGATTCACAGGGAACCTACTGGGTGCGCCCACTGGACATGTGGCTCCAGACGGTACGAGGCGCACCGCGCTTTGCATTTATCGGAGATGAGCCGCAACAAACCCGTGGCGCATAAGGGTACCCCCACACACGCCACGGGCCGGGCTGCCTAACCCGCCTGCCCGGCAACCTGAGCAATAATTTCTTCCACAATATCCGGATCAGACAGGGTGGAAAGGTCGCCCAGATTACTCAGGTCGTGCGCAGCAATCTTACGCAGCAGGCGACGGACAATTTTACCGGAACGGGTTTTGGGCAGGTCACGCACAACGTAAATCTGCTCCGGCACCGCATAACGGCCAACCCCATCGGCAATGGCGCGGCGCACGGCGGCGGGATTCAGCTCCCCTTCCGTGCGGGGCACAACAAACACAACCAGCCCCTGCCCCTTCAGGTCATGAGGGACACCAACGGCAGCACTTTCCACCACTTCGGCATCGGTTGCCACGGCATCTTCAATTTCCGCCGTGCCAATCCGGTGGCCAGAGACATTCACCACATCATCCACGCGGCCCGTGATCCAGAAGTATCCATCCGCCTCACGCCGCGCACCATCCCCCGAGAAGTAGCGGCCAGGACAGGTGGTAAAATAGGTCTGGCGGAAGCGCTCGTGATCACGCCACAGGGTCATGGCCTGACCAGGCCATGAGCGGGCCATGCACAAAAGACCATCCCCCGCGCCTGTAACCTCCACCTGGGTCTGCGCATCCACCAGGACGGCTTTCACTCCCGGCAAAGGCAGCCCGGCAGCCCCCGGTCGGCCCGGCACCTGCCCTGCACTGGCAGTCAGCATGACGCCCCCGGTTTCGGTCTGCCACCATGTGTCCACCACGGGGCAGCATGCCTTGCCGACCTCATCATGGAACCATTGCCATGCCTCGGGGCTGATCGGTTCGCCCACCGTACCCAGCACACGCAGGCTGGACAGGGAACGGCTGCGCACCACATCCGCATCCTCGCGCATGACAGCACGCACCACGGTGGGAGATGTGTAAAAGACACTCACATTGTTGCGGTCGATCACATCCCACCACCGGCCTGGCTGCGGCCATGAGGGCAGGCCCTCATAAATCAGGATTGTCGCGCCATTGCACAGCGGGCCGTAAACAACATAGGTGTGTCCGGTAATCCAGCTTGTATCTGCCGTGCACCAGAATACATCATTCGGCTGGGCGGCAAAAACCACCTCATGCGTATAGGACGCCCAGACCAGATACCCCCCCGTGCCATGCACAACCCCTTTGGGCCGCCCCGTGCTGCCCGAGGTGTACATAAGAAACAGCGGGTCGCACGCAGCCATGACCTCCGGCGGGCAATCTGGAATCTCCATAGCCACTTCCACAGTGTAGGACAGGTCCCGGCCGGGCTGCATGGGCACATCCGTACCCGTCACAGGCACCACCAGAACATGGCGCACGGTGCTGGCCGCACCACAGGCCAGCAGGGCCTCGTCCATAGTCACCTTGCTGGGAATGGACTTGGCGCCACGCCGTGCCACATCTGCGGTGATCACCACAACTGCACCGCTGTCCATAAGCCGTTCGGCCAGCCCTTCGGCCGAAAAACCGCCGAACAGCACAACATGGATTGCGCCAATACGCGCACAGGCCAGCATGGAAACCACGCCCTCTGTTACCATGGGCAGGTGAATGGCAACGCGGTCACCCTTGCCAACGCCCAGCCTGCGCAGCGTATTGGCAAGACGGCAGACCTGCGCATGCAGTTCGCGGTAGGTCAGAACCTGTTTTTGCCCGGCTTCCTGCCCCTCCCAGATCAGGGCGGCCTTGTCGGGCTGGGTCAGAACGTGACGGTCAAGGCAGTTTTCAGCCACATTAAGCTGGCCGTCCCCGTACCAGTCTATACGTACATCGCCGTTAAAATCGGAGCGGGAGGCATGGGAGGGCGCTTTATGCCAGACCAGTCTGCGCGCCTGCGACAGCCAGAATGCCTCCGGATCGCGTTGCGCACGCTGCACTTGATCAAGGTAGCGATCAGAGACGCCTGTCTCCGTCGTGCAGGGAATATTTTCTTCCACTCGGACTGGTCCTTTCATTTACGTTCTTATTTTGCACCCGAACCAGATGGTCTTTGACCATATCACGCCCTCAGAGGAAAGACATGCGCACACCCCCAGACGCATAAAAAGTGACCGGACAGGCATAAAAAAAGGCCAGCCACAGCAGTGACCAGCCTTTTTTGTTATGCCGTTTTTATTCCACACCTTACTTCCGACCAGCGCGGAACAAGGGCGTGACCCTGTTATTACAGAGCAGCTTTGGCGCGGTCCAGAACGGCCTTGCAGGTCTTCTGGCGCAGCGGCAGGGTTGCCATTGCCACGGTGTAGGTATGATTGTTCAGACGGATCTGGCCTGCGGAGCCGATCGCATAAAACATGTTGCCATCCGAGCCATCGGATACGGCATTGGTCTTTTTGTTGTATTCAAGCAACGTGCGGAAGGCGTCGTCGTAATCCGGCACGTATTCGTTCTGGACGCAGTAGTTCAGCAGACCTGCATTTTCCTTCGGGTCAATGGAGGCCACATAACCCGATGGGTCCACGGTTGAGAGGAGAGAGGTATCCCCCCCGCGGATGACCGGCATGGTGAGGGTCTTTTCCTCGGCATGAGCAAGCACTGGCACAGATGCCAGCACGGACGTGGTAAGGGCTAGCGCCGACAAGGCACGCACGGCAAACAGTTTCATTCAGAATCTCCCAAACGGAATATGCGCCAAATTGCCCCGTAACCCTCGCAAAGATCAAGCAGCCCCCGCGCGCACAAAAAACATGGCAGCCCACAGTCCTCTCCCCGCAGGGGAACACCGTGCCTGTCATAACAGAAGCGGCCCCCTGTTGCGCCACCATGCTACTGGCCCCTGCACGCCTCTGCAAACAGGCCATAAATGGTACGATAACCCACAGGATGTAAAAATAGGGTCTTGAAACATTACGATATTATCTTTGTCTTCTGTAATTTTACCGGCACGGCACCCTCTGTAGCCCGCATAGGTGGCTCCCGTGCCCCAATCCTGCCCGGACAGGGAAATCCATCCCCTACCAGTTGCTCTGCGCCAATCTGGCAGGGGTGTTTGGCGGCCCTGCCAACGGGCAATCACGATCAGGTGATATAATCTTCACCCCCCGGTTCATGCGCCCGATACAGGCTGCAGGCGACCTGTTGCTGGACTGACCGATTGAACAGTTCGGGCATCCATCCTATAACAACCTTAACGAGACCGTAACAAATTGAAGCGGGAGCTTATACCGACATGCTGCCTGCCAGCCTTTTCAAGAGTGTTGACATTGCACCGCATGGTACCGCGTCAGAGAGTATCTGCACGGCATTGCGCAAGGCCATACTGGAAGACCAGCTACCAGCAGGCCGCGCCCTGCCCCAGTCCGAGCTGGCGGCAGGGTTTGGGGTGAGTATCATCCCCGTGCGTGAAGCGCTCAAACACCTTGAAGCCGAAGGACTGGTGGCGTTTACGCCCAACAAGGGCGCGCTGGTCATCGGTCTGGATGAAGCCGATATTCTGGAATACTCCCAGATTCGCGCATTACTGGAAGAACAGGCCGCAGCCGAAGGCGTGCGCAACATGAGCCGCGTGGACTTTGCCCGTGTGGAAGACGCCTACGAAGCTTTTGTAGCGGGGGTGGAAGGTCCACAGGGCATGATCCGCTCGGGCGTTCTTAACCGTGCGTTCCATAATTCCATCTATGCCGCAGCCCCGCGTCCGCGCCTTCTGGAAATGATAGAAGACCTGAACACCAGACTGGACCGCTACATACGCGGCCATCTGATCATTGCAGGCCGCACAACCATTACCCATGACGAACACAAGGCTATTCTGGACGCCTGCCGTAACCGGGACGCGGATTTGTGTGCACGACTGACGCGCATCCATATTCTGGAAGCATCCAGAATCTCGGTGGATGTCTTCCGCCGCAGGCAGGCCGGGCACAGGCTGGGCTGAGTCTTTATCAGCTTATAAAATCCATATTTAACAAATACCTGTTCATTTTAGCGTCGCATCATGCCTGATTAAATAATATATGATGTTGCAAATCATATATTATCGTGTAAGAGCGAAAAATCATTGTGAAGCCAAAACCAACCTGCGCACCTGCAGGCGCTCGGTTTGGCGGTTGATCCGGATGAACAACGCCATGTCTTCCACCAACACATTTGCTCCCGATTTTTCCTCCCGCACCCCGCTGCGCAAAGCAATTACCCAGGCTATCCGCCGCCCCGAGCAGACATGCATGGAAACTCTGGCCCCCGCCGCCACGCTGAGCGCGCCAGAGGACAACGCCGTGGCCACACTGGCCACCAGACTGGTCGAAACCCTGCGCAGCCAGCGCAACCCCGGACTGGTGGAAACACTGGTGCAGGAATTCGCCCTTTCATCCGCCGAGGGCGTGGCGCTGATGTGTCTGGCCGAAGCCCTGCTGCGTATTCCCGACATGGCAACACGTGATGCCCTTATTCAGGACAAGATAGGCGAGAGCGACTGGCTCTCCCACGCAGGGCGCGGCAAACCGCTCTTTGCCAATGCCGCCGCATGGGGGCTGGCCCTGACAGGCCGCGTGGTTGCCGAGCATAATGAGAAAACGCTCTCTGGCGCGCTTATGGGCTTTGTGGAGCGGAACACACGCCCTGTTATTCGCAAGGCGATAGACGCGGCCATGCGCATGATGGGCGAACAGTTCGTGCTGGGCCAGACCATTGAGCAGGCACGCAGGAACAGCGCAAAGCTTGAAGAAATCGGCTTTGCCTATTCCTATGACATGCTCGGAGAGGCCGCCTACACCGCAGCAGATGCCCAGCGCTACCGGCAGGACTACATTAACGCCATTCATGTGATCGGCCGCAGCGCCAAAGGGAGTAACGTTTACGAACGCCCTGGTATTTCGATCAAACTTTCCGCCCTGCACCCCCGCTATGTCCGCGCCCAGCATGCGCGGGTCATGGAGGAACTCCTGCCTGTTGTGCAGGAACTGACCCTGCTCGCCCGCCAGTATGACATTGGCATCAACATTGATGCAGAAGAAAGCGAGCGGCTTGATATTTCCCTCGATCTGCTCGAAGCCCTGTGCGTCACACCGGGGCTGGAAGGCTGGAACGGCATTGGTTTTGTGGTTCAGGCTTACGGCAAGCGGGCTCCTCTTGTGCTGGATTACATTATTGATCTTGCACAGCGCACAAACCGGCGGATTATGGTCCGCCTAGTTAAAGGTGCCTACTGGGACAGCGAAATTAAAAAAGCGCAGGTCGATGGCATGGCAGACTATCCTGTGTACACTCGCAAATGCCACACGGATATCAGCTACATTGCCTGCGCACGCAAACTGCTGAACGCTCGGGATGTGATTTTCCCGCAGTTTGCCACGCACAATGCACGCACCCTTGCCACCATTTACACATTGGCAGGACAAAAATACGAGATCGGGTCTTACGAATTCCAATGCCTGCACGGCATGGGCGAACCCCTCTACCGTCAGGTTGTAGGGGCGGACAAACTAAACCGCCCCGCACGCATTTACGCACCAGTTGGCACGCATGAGACTCTGCTGGCCTATCTGGTCCGCCGCCTGCTGGAAAACGGCGCGAACTCCTCCTTTGTCAACCAGATCGGAGATAACGCCATTACCGTTGCCTCCCTGATTGAAAACCCCATCACATCGGCCCATCGCTATACGCCGTTTGGAGCCCCCCATTCCGAAATCCGCAAGCCGCTCGACCTGTTTGCCCCAGAACGCCAGAACTCCGCGGGGCTTGATCTGGCCGATGACCGCACGCTTGAAACACTGGCAGATGGCATTGCAGCCGCCCCCCCGCAATGGCAGGCGGCACCCATGGTACCTGGCGTCACAGCCTGCGGTACGCAGCACCCGGTGACAAACCCCGCCGACCGGCGTGACTTGGTGGGCCACGTAACCTACGCCACGCCAGAAACCGTAAAACAGGCCGTGGACGCCGCACAAAAAGGCTTTACGGACTGGGCAGCCCAACCCCCCGCCGCCCGGGCGGCCTGCTTGCTCAGGGCCGCCAGCCTGCTGGAAGCCCGCCACCCCGCCCTTATGGCCCTGATCTGCCGAGAAGCAGGCAAATCACTCCCCAATGCCGTGGCCGAAATCCGCGAGGCAGTAGACTTCCTGCGCTATTACGCCACCACCATCCAGCGTGATTTTAACAACACGACCCATATCCCCCTTGGCGTTGTAGCCTGCATTAGCCCATGGAACTTCCCGCTCGCCATTTTTATTGGCCAGATTGCCGCAGCCCTTGCCGCCGGTAACGCCGTTATTGCCAAACCGGCAGAAGAAACACCCCTGATCGCCGCCGTGGCCGTGGCCCTTCTGCACGAAGCGGGCATACCCGCCCCTGCCCTTCAGCTCCTGCCCGGGGAGGGCGATGTGGGGGCAGCCCTTGTAGGCGACCCCCGGATCATGGGGGTCATGTTCACCGGTTCCACCGCTGTTGCCCAACTGATCAACCGCCAGTTACTCGACCGGCGCACAGCCACCGGCCAGCCCGTGCCATTTGTGGCCGAAACCGGCGGACAGAACGCCATGATCGTGGATTCGTCCGCATTGGCCGAACAGGTTGTGGCAGATGTGCTGGCCTCGGCGTTTGACAGTGCAGGCCAACGCTGCTCCGCCCTGCGCATCCTGTGCGTGCAGGATGACTGCGCAGACCACGTTCTGGCCATGCTGCGCGGTGCCATGCAGGAACTGCGGCTGGGCGACCCCCGTGCTCTGGCAACAGATATAGGCCCGGTCATTACCGCTGAGGCGGCTGCTGGCATTACCGCGCATATTGAAGCCTTCCGCGCCAGACACACTTCGGTCCATGCCCTGCCTGTGCCAGATCACTGTGCCCATGGCAGTTTTGTGCCGCCAACACTGATCGAGGTCATGTCCATTGGAGAAGTCGGACAGGAAGTGTTTGGCCCCGTCCTGCATGTGCTGCGGTACCCACGCGCCGGGCTTGCTTCTGTGCTGGCAGACATTAACGCCACCGGCTACGGCCTGACCTTTGGCCTGCATACCCGGCTTGATTCCACCGTGCAGCACGTTCTGGAACAGGTGGAGGCGGGCAATCTGTACGTCAATCGCAACACTATCGGCGCCGTTGTGGGTGTGCAACCCTTTGGCGGGCGTGGCCTGTCGGGCACAGGGCCAAAAGCGGGCGGGCCACTTATTCTGCGCCGCCTGCTGGCACAGGTGCCCCCCCTGCCGCAGATTGCGCGCGGCACTACCCCGCAGGCCATGACTGAATGGACCGACTGGCTCCGCACGCAAGGCGAGAGCGAAGCTGCCCGGCGCGCCCATGCCCTTGCCAGCCAGCCTCTGGCCAACGCCCAGATAACGCTGCCCGGCCCAGTGGGAGAACTGAACCTGTACAGGCTGGGCGCGCGCGGCACGGTGCTGTGCATGGCCCAGACCACAGCAGGGCTTTATGACCAGATATCCCTCACCCTGGCGGGCGGGAACACCGCTGCCATTCTGGCGGACGCCACGGTTCTGACTACCCTTGCAACCCTGCCGGTCTCCACCAGGCAGTTCGTACGGCCTGTCTCATCCGCCAGGTCCCTGCAATGCAACATTCTACTTAGCGATACGGACAACGCGGCGTTCTGTGCCACGCGCGCCCTGCTGGCTACTGGCAACGGGCCTGTTGTGTCGGCCTATATCACCCAAAACGGCCTGCCCTCGGTCGAGGCTGTGCTGGAAGAACAGTCCCGCAGTATCAACACCACCGCAGCAGGGGGTAACGCCAGCCTGATGACCCTGAACTGACAGAACCCGCCCCACTCTGCCTGAGGCCCGGCGGTTACGCCGGGCCTTTTTTGTTCAGCCCATTATGCCCGTGCCGCGCTGCGGAGCATGGCACCATCCCCCTAAGATCATTTTTCCGTGACCGCCAGAAGTGTTACAACATGCCCCATAGCCCGCGACGTATACCGCCGGGTCACCGTTTTTCCTTTTTCATGTTATCAGGAGATACAATGACAACCCGCGCAGGGCATGATGCCAAACTGGTCATTGCCATTTTACTTGTTACCATGGCCATGGGCATGCTGGACGCCATTTCTTTGCTGCATCTCAAGATTTTTGCGGGTTACATGACCGCAACCATTATTCTGATGGCGGTCAACATCGCAACATCCCAGACCATTGTGCTCTCGGGGCTGGAAGCCATCGGTTTTTATTTTCTGGGTGCCACGCTCGGGGGGCGGCTTGTGCGCCGCCAGCAGAGCATACGGACCATTGTGGGGGATATTCTGCTTGGCGTGGGCGCTATAGTCGGCCTTGCCGCGTGGATATGGTCGACCAATATTCCAGGCGATATTTACATAACTCTGGCGTTGCTCTCCTGCGCCATGGGGTTGCAGACATCAGCCACACGACACGCCAAACTACCTGATATGGTTTTACCCGCCGCAACCATGGTCTTGCATGGGCTTGCCCATAACAGCTCCGCCGCCGGGGGAAGCAGCTCTGGCACCCTGCGCCGTGCGGCTGCTATTTCAAGCCTGTTTGTGGGAGCGGCCATTGGCACGCTGGTTTCTGGCAGAAGTGTCTCTTTAGGCATTGCACTGGCTGGTGGCACCATTGTTGTAGCGGGTGGTCTGCTCCTGCTGCGCAAGCACCCGCTGGCCTTCCATCTGGACCGGATGAGCATTCCGTAAAAACCTGTCGCATTACGGGCCTACCCCCGGCACTGACAGAACCAGAAAGCCCCGCCAGATAATAGCGGGGCTTTCTGGTTTACGGAGCATAATCCAAAATCAGATTGTCTGTTTGTTCTGCATGGCAAAATAGGACGCCAGACCGTAGCAGACCACCGATGTGCCCAGGGTTGCCAGAGCGGTCATACGCTCTTCGGGGTTGATCAGCATGGCAACAAACACCAGCACCACACCGGCAAGGGTTGCGTAATTACACAGCGGGAACAGGAACAGCGTGTAATTCCCTTTTTCCGTGCCGTTGCGGCGGGCTGCAAAACGGGTGGTGATGTAAGCTGTGACAATCAGGCTGTAGATCAGCAGGATCACCCCACCACTACAGCTAAGCAGAAAGGCAAAAATGGTCTGCGGCGCCAGAATGGAGGAAAACGCCACCAGAGTTCCCGCAATGCTGCTGACCATAATGGCAAGTCTTGGTGCGGAGCTGACCGAGCGACGGGTCAGAAACGCCGGAGCATCACCTTGTGCCGCAAGTTCGGTCAGCACGCGCGAGGTAATATACATGGCGGAGTTAAGGCAGGAGAGAATGGCGCTCAGCACCACAATGCGCATCATCATGCCCGCGCCCGGAATCCCCATTGTGTCCATAGCGGTGACAAAGGGGGAACGCCCGGCCACAATGCTGCTCCACGGCACAACAAGCAGGATCATGGCGACTGAGGCCAGATAGAACAGGGTCACACGCGTGCCAAGGCTCCGTGTGACCCGCGCCACATTTTTGTCCGGCTCAGGAGATTCGCCAGCGGCAACCGTTGCAATTTCCGACCCCATCATGGTGAACAGGATGGTAGGAATAATGGACAGCACCGCCACGATGCCGTGCGGCATAAGGCCACCATGCCCCACAAGATTATGCCAGGCCGGTACGCCGGGGCCAAAAACATGCGCCACATACAGCGCGCCAACTGCCACAAAAGCCAGAATACTGAACACCTTAACCGCAGAAAGCCAGAACTCGCATTCCCCAAACACGCGCGGGGCGGCAAAGTTGACCAGCTTAAGCAGCAAGATCAGCCCGATGGACAACATCCATATTGGCAGGTGAATCCAGTCCTGAATCAAAATTGCTCCGGCTATGGCCTCGCTCCCCAGCACCACAACCCAGAAAAACCAGTAAAGCCAGCCCGAGGTAAACCCGAGCCTGTCCCCGTGTGCGGCACGGATGTATTCCACAAATGAACCACGACCGGGGTCTGCCACCACCATCTCGCCCAACATGCGCATGACCAGAATGACCAGTAGCCCTACCATGACAAAAGCCAGCAGAACCGCAGGGCCTGTCGCCTGAATTGCAGCCCCGCTCCCCACGAACAGACCCGCACCAATGGTCCCACCCAGTGCAATCATGGCGATGTGGCGGCTCCGTAGCCCGGTGGCAGGTTTAATGACGCGCTTGGTATTCTGCTCAGCCATGGAGGGGTCCTTTATTCTTGTTAGCTTGCTGCATTCATAACTCAAGAGGAATAAACTGGGAAATGCCCCTTAAAAGTGCTTGTAAAAATATGCCTCGATCACCCCGGCGTGGTGGCCAATTCTGGGCATGGGCTGGTTCCCCGGTACCCCGGCTTTTGACAGGGCCCGCCCTGCCGGTCCGGCAAAGGCCGCCCCGCCAGCCAGAGCGGCGGATGTGTTTTCGTCCAGCGTGTATTCAACAGAGGCATCAAGCTCATCGGACACGTGACGACCGGTATTTTTAAGCCCCATACCCGAGACATGGATAAGCGACAGATCATAAAAATGCAGACCGAGCTTGACCTGATCGCCCGGACGAATCAGATGCACGGAAGGCACAACAGTCAGATCAATCTGATGGTCTTCCAGGTCGGAAAGAGGAGCCAGATACATGCCCACAATTTCACCCGGCCAGTAGCCGCCATAGGTGTAGCGCTTACCATCATACAAAAAGAACGTATCGTAGTTGTGCTTGACGCCCCCCCTGGCATTTTTACCGCCACCCAGACGGGTGTAACGGTAAAAAACATGCGGGGTCCATGGCAGCATGGAAAACGTATAGCCCGGCTCAAAATACATCCCGTAAGCCGAAACCCCCTTATACCCGTTACCCGGATGGCTGTTCTGCTCCGAAACAAAATTGCCATAGAACGTAAAGTTTTTGGATATATCCATAGCCTTGAGCGGTAACACCGTCCCCCCCCAGCTCAGGGCGGCCACATTCATGCCATTCCGGTCGGCACGGGTTGAATAATCATAATGGGCGGATATATCGGCATCACGCACATGAAAATAAGTGAGTGTCACATAGGCGGCGCGGTCAGCATAAACCGATGCCCCGTGACCACCCGCCTTGTTGGCAAACCATGTTACGTCAAACCCGACAAAACTGGTTTTTGGCCGGTCAAAGCCCCGGTCAATATCATTATCCGAATTGCTCTCAAGCATGAACACATCGGCGCGGAGGGGGTCCCCCTCCAGCTTGACCACACCCGGACCGGAAAAGGCAAAACGTGGCGCGTACCACCATGCCCCGCGCTCGCCTGAACTATAGGTACCCTTGCCGATCAAAAATCCGTCATCCACCGCAAAAGCCTGACGCCCGCCCTGAACGGTAAAGACCTGATGCCCCCCCGCCAGACGAACCGGCACCCGTACCCCGGCATAGGCTTCTTCCAGATAGACCGAGCGGGGGGTGCCCGATGTTTGCGAAACCTGCTCGGCATCCCCATCCCCCAGAGTGGTTGCACCAATGGCTGAGGCACTGCCTATGATGTCAAACCCCCAGTCGGTCTTCCATTCCCCTTTAAGCATGGGTTTGCCATACAGTTCGCCGTAAGTCGTGTTGGCATGGCGGGTGTACCCACCCGATGCCTGAGGCGCATAGGAACCACCGCCAAAATTGGTATGGGGGAGATGGAACGCGGATCCCCCAATATCCAGCCCGCTCTGAATGGTCACGCCACTGACCGAGACAAGCGTCTGCTCCGCCTGCGCGGGCGTGATCTCACCCAACATGCAAAGCAGCAGGGAACAAACGCCAAACCTGACTGCACCAGAAAGCCCAGCCCCCGCAGCATGGCCGGAATCGTAACAAAACAGACCAGCATGATTTTTGGGTGTTTGCAGCAGACCAGTCACGCCAAGAAGCACTCCCCTTGAAAATAAGCTACAGAACCCGCACACCCACAATCCGGGCAAAGCAATTATATATAATGATCGCATCATCCTATAATATATTCAAGATGATATAAGAAAAAATACGTCTTATCCGTATTTATGTATTCTTGAAATCACATCCACACAGATACAAGTAATGGTATAATTTTATTTCGTTTCTTTTACGGTCCATACTGAAAAACAGCCTTAATATACCGAAAACGAAATAATATACATCGCAATCAATTCAACCCCTGTTAACCAGCCCGGTTCAATATATTTTAACGGATACATCAAACATGGCCCGTCGCCCCGGCGTATTGCGGATAGAATGCAGACGCACAGCCACTTCGGCCCAACATGCTCGGCGGCAGATATGGGACAGGCTGAAATAATTTTTTATTAAAAATCCAAGGAGAAACCACGCATGGAGCGGATGAGGGGAATCGAACCCCCGTATGCAGCTTGGGAAGCTGCCGTTCTACCATTGAACTACATCCGCATAGCGCGTGGGCGGCTTATAGCGCGCTCCAACACGACTTGCAATGCCGTGCGGAATTATTCCGCCGCCACATCCGGGCCAACCAGATCGGAAATATGGCCCAGTTCAAGCAGGTCCATCCCCTCCGGCGGGCGGGAGCGCGCGCTCCCCCGTGCTATGCGGCGTGGCAGAACAGCCTGCGTAAAGCCCAGTTTGGCGGCTTCCTTGAGCCGCGCATCCGCCTGTGACACCTGCCTGACCTCCCCCGACAACCCGACTTCTCCAAAATACACGGCACCGGGGCTTGTGGGCGCACCACTGGCGGCAGAAACCAGAGCCGCCGCCACAGCCAGATCCGCCGCAGGCTCAACCACCCTGAGCCCGCCAGCCACGTTAAGGTAAACATCCATACCGGACAGCTTGAGCCCGCAGCGTGTTTCCAGCACCGCCAGCAGCATGGCCAAACGTCCGCTATCCCACCCCACAACGGCGCGGCGCGGCGCTCCATCCCCCCCTTTGGGGGAGAGCAGCGCCTGCACTTCCAGCAGAACGGGGCGCGACCCCTCCAGCCCCGCAAATACGGCAGAACCGGCAATATTGCCCCGTCGCTCGGCCAGAAACAGGGCAGAAGGGTTGCTGACCTCTTCCAATCCACGGTCTGTCATGGCGAATACGCCAATCTCATCCGTAGCGCCGTAGCGGTTTTTGGCAGCGCGCAGAATACGGAACTGGTGCCCCCGGTCACCTTCAAAATACATGACCGCATCCACCATGTGCTCCAGCACACGCGGGCCAGCCAGCGCGCCCTCCTTGGTCACATGCCCAACCAGAATAAGGCTGAACCCCCGGCGCTTGGCAGCCCTGATCAGCTCAAACGCACAGGACCGTACCTGCGAGACCGTTCCTGGCGCACTATCCACCGATTCCAGCCACATGGTCTGGATGGAATCTATCACCACCACCTTGACGTCCGCCTCTGCCTCAAGCGTTGCCACAATATCCGCAACGTTAATGGAGGCCGCCAGATCCAGACTGGATTCCACAACCCCCAGACGGATGGCACGCAGGCGGATCTGGTCCACCGCCTCTTCCCCCGAAATATAGAGAACCCGCTCCCCCCGGCCCGCCAGACGGCTGGCCGCCTGCAACAGAAGGGTGGATTTGCCAATACCCGGGTCCCCCCCAACCAGCACGACAGAGGCCGGAACCAGTCCTCCGCCCAGCACCCGGTCCAGTTCCGCAAGACCCGTGCCCGTGCGGGGAGGAAGTTCCACCTTGCCCCCCAGTCCATGCAGCTGCACACGCCGCCTCTTGCCTGCGCGGGTTGAGGCCGACGAGGCCGCCAGAGGCTCCACGGCCATTTCTTCCAGCGTATTCCATTCCTGGCAGGCATCACACTGGCCTGCCCACTTGGCATGAACAGCGCCGCACGCTTTACACACATACTGGCGGGACGTTTTTTTGGCCACGGAAACTCCCCCTGTTCCTACCCTGCTGGAGCATTATGAATGGAATAAAACAAGAACAAACTCAAGCCCCGGCGCAGGCCGTACCCCACCCCACGCCATAACGCATCAAACTCTTCCGGGCCGACAAAACAAAACCATGCTTTGACGAACCCGGCCCGAACGGGTTACGGCTCACACCACAGCAGACCCAGACCACACACAACAGGAACAGACAGCCCGAACTCATGGATATGGTGCTTGATCTTGTGGCCCGCACAGGCCGCGCCACACTTTCGCTTATCCGCAGTGCGGGCGCTCTGGCGCTTTTTGCGCTGGCCGGGTTGTCCCACATTCTGCGGCCACCGTTCTACGGGCGTGTGTTTGTACGCACGTTTCTGGAAACCGGGTTTTTCTCCCTGCCGGTTGTCGCGCTGACGGCCCTGTTCTCGGGCGGGGTTATTGCGCTGCAATCCTATACGGGTTTCGCACAGTACCATGCCCAGAGCGCCATTGCCGGTATTGTGGTGCTGGCCGTAACCCGCGAACTTGGGCCAGTGCTGGCAGGCCTTATGGTAGCAGGCCGCGTAGGGGCCGCCATGGCCGCCCAAATCGGTACCATGCGCGTAACCGACCAGATTGATGCGCTGAGCACACTCTCCACCAACCCCATGAAGTATCTGGTCGCTCCGCGCCTGCTTGCTGGCATGATCGCCCTGCCCCTGCTGGTTCTGGTGGCGGACGTACTGGGTGTGGCCGGTGGCTTTACGGTTGCCGTGGTCAAACTTGGATTTTCTCCCACGGCCTACATTACGGCAACGCTTAACTCGGTTAAGGCCATGGACGTTACGGTGGGGCTGGTCAAGGCCACGCTGTTCGGGTTCCTTATCACGCTCATGGGCTGCTATTATGGCTATAACAGCAAGGGCGGGGCAGAAGGCGTAGGCTCCGCCACCACATCGGCCGTTGTGGTGGCATCCATTCTGCTTCTGGCCTTTGACTACCTGATTACAGACCTGTTTTTCTCACAATGAGTGCCGCAGCCATGGACCAGAGCATGACCAGTGCTCCCCCCAAAATCCGTATCCGGGATCTGCACAAATCCTTCGGGGACAAAAAGGTGCTTGATGGCATTTCGCTTGATGTGCCGCCAGGAACGTCGTTTGTCATTATTGGCGGGTCAGGGTCTGGCAAGTCCGTGCTGCTCCGCTGCATTCTGGGCCTGATGACCCCGGATTCGGGCAGTATTGAAATTGATGGCGAGGACGTACTGGCAGCGCCTGCCAAACGGCGCGACCAGCTCCGCAGCGAAATTGGCATGCTGTTCCAGAACGGTGCGCTGTTTGATAGCCTGCCCGTATGGGAAAACGTGACCTTTGGCCTGCTTGCGCTCAACAAACTGGCCCGCACAGACGCGCGGGACAAGGCTGGAGCTATTCTGGAACAGGTCGGGCTGGCTCCTTCCGTAGGGGACCTCTTCCCTTCCGAACTGTCTGGCGGCATGCAAAAACGCGTAGGGCTGGCGCGCGCCATTGCAGCCCAGCCCGACATTCTGTTTTTTGATGAACCCACAACCGGACTGGACCCGATTATGGGCGCTGTCATTGACGGACTGATTGTGGATTGCGTTAAAAAACTCGGCTCCACTGCCATTGCCATTACGCATGACATGGCCTCCGCCCAGAGGATCGGGGATGAAGCCGCCATGCTCTATAGGGGCAAGCTGGTCTGGCAGGGAGCTGCGGCATCGCTCATGCAGAGCGGCAACGACTATGTGGACCAGTTTACCCACGGCCGCCGCCAGGGTCCGATCACCATGGAATTGAGACGATAACGGTTTTAACGGTATTCTAATTGCCTTGCCCATGGCAGGCGGGAATGAGATAGAGACACTCATATCCATCTGTGGAGAAAGACACATATGAAACGTGCGGTTCTGCTGCTGGCATGCGCGCTTGGACTTTCCGCCTGTGGAATGTTCCACCACCCTCCGCGCCAACTGACCAAACCCGCACAGTGGGAACCCTTAGGGTACCATGACCACCTGAGCAGCAGCGACACCTAACACGCGCGGGTAAAACACCGAAGAAAACACAGGCCAGCTCAGGCGGTGCGTCAGGCTGCGGGCTACACCCCGCAGTGCAGCCACATGGTGGTGGCTGACAAGGCGGTTTTTAAAAACTGATAAATTTTTCTCACATTAATCCGGTCATGGTATAAAGCGCTCCGGCTTTGCGCCATGGTGGCATGCAACCTGTTATCCGCCCTGATCGTTTGAAGCCGTAATGTTCTCTCTCCACGGCGCAAGGTTGCCTGATGCTTCGTATACCTGTCCGCGTAGTTTTTTTACTCTCGCTCTTCCTCTTTTCCCTGTCTGGGCTGTCCGTTCCGGCTGATGCGCAGAATACCGACCAGCCCGTAGCGGCAGCGAGTACGCTCACGCCCCTGATCATGGGCGCACAGGATATTGTTTCTGACAAAACACTTGATGAACTCGGGGCAGAAATCCGCTCGATCTACACAAGTGGCGTAACGGAACAGCAGGCGGGGCACAGTGCGCTGGACCTGAGCACGCTGCTCCAGCGCGCGATGGCTGTTTCCACCCGGACAGACAGGCTGATGGCGCGGATCAAGCCGTATCAGGACGTTTATCAGAACTTTGTGGATATTCTGGGAAAGCCCCCCGGCAAGGATGACCCACCCGAAGCCGCATCCATTACCGAACAGCGCGCAAGCCTGAGCAGGCGGCAAAAAGATATTTCCGCGCGGATGACCCGGCTCAGGCTTTATCAGCTCGAAGCGCAACAGCTCGTCAACGAACTGCGTCAGCATGACAGCGCCATCCAGCAGGCCACGCTATGGCAGCAGATGCCCTCCCCCCTTGGGGTCAATTTCTGGTCGCAGTTTGTGCAAAGCGCGCCGCAGGATGGCCGCAGGCTGAATGCACTTGGAGCCGAAACCCTTGCCATGCTGGCAACAGCCCTGACTGGCAAACGTGTTTTTATAACACTGGCGGGTCTGTGCGCATCCATCCTGCTGCTGATCGGATGGCTGAACGCACGCAAGCCGATACGCCTGCTCTGTAGCCGTTTTTTGCCCACGGGCCGCGTGCGCCCCATTGCCGCAACGGTTCTGTGCGGGGCGGTCAGCGTACTGGCCTGTGCCATTTCCTTTCAGGTTTTCTGGAACACGCTGGCGTTTGACAACCCCGCCGTGGGGGATGATCTGGCGCAGCTTGCCAGCATGGTCGCCACACAGGCCCCCCTGTGCGGGCTGGTGCTGGAGCTTGGGTTCTGTTTTTTAAGCAGCAAAGCAGAATGGCGTGTTTTCAACATGTCGGACGATCTGGCACGCAGCCTGCGCCTGTTCCCCGCATGGCTGGCCATTGCCATGATCGTGCGAGGCATCCTGCGCTATGTGGATACGCAAAGCGGACTTTCCCTGCTGAGCGTACAGCTTATGGATGGCCTTTATACCCTTGCGGTCAGCCCGCTCCTGTTCGCCATTCCACGTAAGCTGCGCACAACAGCCGCACAGGATCAGGACGAAGAGGCCGAGCCAGGCGGAACGGAGCAGACCCCACCACTGGCGCAGTTCCTGCGCAGCATGGCCATGGGCATTTCCATCATCTGCTGGATTGCGGTGCTCTCGGGGTATATTCCCCTTGCCTATACCCTGATCTCATGGGTCAGTGTGATGGCCCTGAGCATGACCGCGCTTTTGCTGGCATCCATGCTCACAACCGCCGTTGGGGGAACTCTGTTTGCCTCCCGCGCACCGTTGGGTCGCCACCTGGTGGAACTGGGGCTGCCACCACGCCTGATTAACCAGGCCAGTATTCTTATCCCCGGCCTGATCAACGTGCTCCTGCTGGCCGTGGCCTATGCGGTAGCTACATCGGGTGCCAATTTTGACCCTCCCCAGATATGGCGGCAGCTTTACTCCCTCTTCCACGGCACGGAAGACAGCAATACGTCTTCTGTTTCACTCGATGCCATTCTGCTCTGCATTGCCTTGCCTCTGCTCGGGTATCAGGCCATCAAAATTGTTAAATCGTGGTTCCAGCAAAGGTTTTTCCCTGCCACCAATCTGGATATAGGTGCGCAGGCTTCCATCCTGAGCATACTGAGTTATGCCGCATGGATTCTGATCGGGCTGGCCATGTTTGCCGCCCTCGGGGTTACGGTCAAAAGCATGACATGGGTTGTCAGCGCCCTGTCTGTGGGGATTGGTTTTGGCCTGCAATCCATTGTGCAGAATTTTGTATCGGGCATTATCCTTATGGCCGAACGCCCTGTATCTGTTGGGGATGTGGTGACTATTGCAGGGGTTACCGGCAAGGTGGAACGCATTAGCGTGCGCTCCACGGACATAAGGCTGGATGACAAATCCACCATGATTGTCCCGAACTCGCAGTTTATTACTTCGGCGGTCAAAAACGCCACGCGGGCACAAAAGCCCGGCGTGTTTACCGTGGAACTGGACCTGCCATTTGCCTCGGACCTGAACAAGGCCAGCAGCGTGGTCATTGCCACCCTGAGCGCCTGCGCCGATACCGACCCAGACAGCCCCCCGACCGTAAGCATGACATCTGTCGCCGATGGTTCGGCCGTGCTGACCGGCTCGGCCAAAGCGCGCGATGGGGTGGAAATCAAAACTGCCCGCAGCAGCGCCCTGTTTGCAATCTGGCAGGCTTTTCAGGAAAACGAGATCCCCGTCACATTCCGCCAGACCGTGCGCGCACCCTAAATCCGAGCCCATACCCGACTTTGTGGCGCGCAGCCGCGGCACTTCTGCGCTTTTTATCAGAAACCCGCAGCAAAAAGCCCGGCCCCCTAATGGGAGCCGGGCTTTTGACGCACCAGTCATACCTGCCAAACAGAGCCTGACATTACTGTTCGTGAATATTATCCAGGTCCGCAAAACGTGTGTATTCGCCTTCAAAGAACAGATTGATGGTGCCTGTTGGCCCATGGCGCTGTTTTTCCAGAATCAGTTCGGCCTTGTTATGGACCAGCCCCATCTTGCGTTGCCATTCGTCCATGGCCACTGCGTATTTGTCCATGGAATCATAGGCTGTTTCCTTGGGCATGCGCTGTTGCAGGTAATATTCATCACGATAGACGAACATCACCGCATCGGCGTCCTGCTCAATGGAGCCGGATTCACGCAGGTCAGACAGCATAGGCCGCTTGTCCTCACGGCTTTCCACCTGACGGGAGAGCTGGGACAGCGCAATAACTGGCACTTCCAGTTCCTTGGCAATAGCCTTGAGGCCCTGCGTGATCATGGAAATTTCGAGCACGCGGCTTTCGGGGCGGGTACCAACGGAAGGGCGCATGAGCTGGAGGTAATCCACCACAATCAGGCTCAGCCCCTGCGTGCGTTTGAGGCGGCGACAGCGTGTACGCATGGCCGACAGAGAAATTGCAGGCGTATCATCAATCAGCAGCGGCAGGCGGGAAAGTTCGTGGCTGACCCGCACAAACCGGTCAAACTCCTTTTGTCCGATATCACCCCGGCGGATACGCTCGCCCGATACCTCGGCCTGTTCGGACAAAATACGTGTAGCCAACTGTTCGGCCGACATTTCGAGCGAAAAAATGGCAACAGACCCTTTGGGCCTACCCCCTTTTTCCTCGGCCTCGTCCATCAGCGACCGTGCGGCGGAAAAGGCAACCTTGGTCGCCAGCGCCGTTTTGCCCATAGCCGGACGCCCGGCCAGAATAAGCAGGTCGGAAGGATGCAGCCCACCGGTCTTTTTATCCAGATCCCGCAGGCCCGATGTCAGGCCCGTAACGTGCCCTTCGCTCTGGAAGGCGAGAGCCGCCACGTTGATCGCACCTGTAAGAGCCTTGTTAAAGGCGACAAAATCGCCTTCCTTCCCTTTTTCGGTCGCCAGTTTGAACAGGGCTTCTTCCCCCGCCTCAATCTGGTCGGGGCCGGACAGGTCCCCCGTGGCTCCAAAGGCGCTGTTAACAACATTTTCGCCGATATCGATCAACTGGCGGCGAATCCACGCATCATGGATAGCGCGCCCATAATCCCCGGCGTTAATAATCCCGACCATGGAGGTCAGCAGTTTGGCAAGATAGGCCATGCCGCCCACGTTATCGAGCATGCCGGAGTTTTCCAGCTCCGCGCGCATGGTGACCGGGTCGGCCAGTTGCCCGTTTTCTATCCTGCGGGCAATGGCTGCATATAACTGCCCGTTGACGCGGTTGGCAAAATGCTCACCGGCCAGAAAGTCGGATACCCGGTCATACGCCCGGTTATTGGTCAGCAATGCGCCCAGCAAAGCCTGCTCGGCCTCAATATTGGCCGGAGGCTGGCGCAGGGTCAGCCCTAGCAGGCCATCTTCCTTTGGTTTGTCGGTCTGTGTTGTCATGCTCACATTAACGGCCTGTTACAGGTGCGGGTCTGGCATATGCCGCGGGGCAAGGACGCGTTTCAGGCACCAAAGGTTGCCACAAAACCGGCAAGCCCGGTCTGCCTGCGCGTTAACAGGCGACCTGCCACCAGCACGGAGCGCACTTCGGCCACAGCCCGGTCCAGCTCTGTGTTGATGACAACATTATCAAACTCCTGCCAGTGCGAAATTTCATCCCGCGCGGCAGCCATGCGCCGGGCAATTTCGTCCGGATGATCGGAACCCCGGCCCTTGAGCCGACGTTCCAGTTCCTCCAGGGAGGGCGGGAGCACAAACAGGCTGATCACATCTCCCGGCAGGGCCGCACGTATCTGCCGGTGCCCCTGCCAGTCTATGTCGAACACCATGTCATGACCTGCGGCAAGAGCCTGCTCCACCGGCGCGCGGGGCGTGCCGTAGCCCCGACCAAACACAATGGCCCATTCCAGCAGTTCACCCGCCTCAGCCATGGCCTCAAACTGCTCCATGGTCCGGAAAAAGTAATGCACGCCCTCTTTTTCTCCCGGCCGGGGCTGGCGTGTGGTCACGGACACAGAATGCTTCAGTTTTGTGTCCGACGCACGCAGCGCGTTGGCGATAGTTGACTTGCCAGCACCCGAAGGAGCGGAAATAACAAGACATACACCCCGCCGCATTGCCTGACCCGGATGAGCCGTTCCATTGTGCGCCATACTGCTCTTTTCACACCCTGACTGTTCAAACTTACGCTCTTGCCCCTTCATGCCAGAAGCGGCCATCCTGCGCCACCGCGCTCTATGCCACACGGAAGGCGGATTTTGCCATGCAACACAATACCGTTCTCATAACCGGCGGCTCCTCCGGTCTGGGACGCGCACTGGCCCAGACCCTGGCCCGCCCTGGCCGCACACTCTGGCTGGGCGGGCGCAACACGGCACGGCTGGAAGAAACCGCACAAAACTGCATAAGCCGTGGCGCTACCGTGCACCTGAACATATGTGATGTCACAGATGCTGCGGCCATGGCGCAATGGATACATGGTACAGGCGGGCTAGACATGGTTCTGGCCTGCGCGGGCATTACCGGGGGCACACGCAAACCCGCAGGCCCGGATAATGCCCCCACCGAACCACAGGCCCAGATCCGCCGGATTTTTGCAACCGACCTGACCGGCGTACTCAATACCGTGCTCCCCGCACTGGAACTGATGCAAAGCCGGCCCCGTACCGCAGATGGCCTGCGCGGACATATCTGCGCCATTTCCTCCGTAGCCGGGCTTGTCTCCTTCCCCGGCACCCCATCTTACAGTGCGGCCAAGGCGGCGGTGGACCGGTTTATGGTGGCAACCGGGGGCAACGCCAGAAAGGCGGGTATCCTGCTCAGTTCAGTTGTCTGCGGCTTTGTGGATACGCCCATGGTGGCGCGCAACACTTTTCCCATGCCGGGGCTGACCGATGTTGACAGTGCATGTCGGCGCATTCTGCGCGGGCTTGCCCGTAATGAGCGGCGCATTACCTTTCCGCTCTGGCTGGCAGCTGGCGCACGCCTTATGGACCTGTTACCCATAACACTGGCAGAAGCCAACTATAACAGCCAGCCTGCCGGAGCCCCCGGCAGCATGCCCGAACCCGACCTGAGTTGACCCCACCCCCCGCCCCGGCCCAATGCAGAACCTCCCAGACATGACGCAGAACACCCCCCTGCGCGGACATGCCATAATGGAAGACATGTCCGCCGCCGCCGTGCGCGAACCTGTGCCAGAATACCTGAAAACCATGCAGATGGACCGCGTATTCTGGAGCCATTTTGCCCCCAATCTGGGTCTGGGGGGCTGGGTTACGGGCGCCCTGCTGGTCAGCATGGGGCTGGATTTTAAAACAGGTGTTGCCGCCGTTATACTGGGCAACCTGATTGGCGCATTACCCGTAGCTCTGGCCGCAGCCATAGGCCCTGTGACCGGGCTGACGCAAATGGAGGCATCACGCCGCGCACTGGGGCAGATGGGCCTGCGTCTGCCCGCGTTCCTGAACTGGATTTACTGCGTGGGGTGGGACGCGGTAAACAACGTACCCGCCGCCACCGCCCTGATTGCGCTGCTTCTGGTGTGGGGCATGCATGCCCCCTTCTGGGCAGCCCTTGGCGTACTGGCCGGGGTGCAGATGCTGGCTTCGATCTACGGCCATCATGTGGTGCAGACATTACAGAAATATCTTGGCGCGTTCCTGCTGCTGGCCTTTGTGTTCATCGGCATTGTGTTTGCCCTGCGCGGGCAGGCACCCCTTGGTACTCATCACTCCGTCAGCGTGAGCACATTTTTGCTGGCAGTGGGGGTTCTGGTCAGCTTCAATCTGTCCTGGGCGTCCTATTCTTCGGATTATACGCGCTACCTGCCTGCCAGCGCCAACCCCAGAAAAGTGGTGCTGCTTGCGCTGGCCGGGTTGTTGGCTTCGGCCATTCCATTCCAGATTCTGGGGCTGATCTCAGCCGGTAGCGTGGCAGATGCCTCACCCACGGCGGTCATTGCATCGCTCCAGCATACACTGGGCCCACTGGGCACATTTGCACTGGCCGCCATTGCGCTGTCTTCCATCACCGGCAATTCGTTCAACGACAACACGGCAAGCTACAGCCTTATTTCCGCCGGGTTGCATATACCCCGCGCTGCCGCAGCCATACTGACAGCCACACTGGGCTACATGCTGGCCGTGGCCGGTGCAGGACGGTATGCCACGTTCTACACCGACTACCTGATGGTCACCATGTACTGGATTGCACCGTGGACCGGCATTGTGCTGGCTGACTGGTACTGCACAGACCGTACTCCAAGACCCACCCCCAGCGGCTGGACGCGGGGAGCAAGCATATTTGCCATAACCACCGCCCTGACCATTGGCCTGTTCTCCACCAGCAGCCTGTACACCGGCCCCATTGCCCGCTGGCTGGGTGGAGCCGACATTGGGTATTATGTTGGCTTTTTTGTTGCTGCCAGCTGTTACGCGGCGGGCATACCGCGCCGCACCAGTTCGTAAAGTCCAAGTGCTGCCGCAACGGATACATTCAGGCTTTCCATCTCACCGGGCATGTACAGCCCCGCAATCTCATCACAGCTTTCCCGCGTTAAGCGGCGCAGGCCGCGCCCTTCGGCCCCCAGCACAAGGGCCACGCGCCGCCCGTCAAACCCCGCGCCATTCAGGATTGTGCCACCAGCATCCAGCCCCACTGTCCAGCAGCCTGCCTTTTGAAGCATTTCTATCGCGCGGGACAGATTGACCTCGCGCACAAAAGGTACGGTTTCCAGCGCGCCAGATGCGGCCTTGGCCAGTACGGCGGTTTCCTCCGGGGCATTGCGGTCCTGCACCACAATGCAGGCCGCCCCAAAAGCCGCCGCCGAGCGCAGGATGGCGCCAACATTGCGCGGGTCTGTCACCTGATCAAGCACCAGTACAGGACCGGGGCGTTCCAGCGCCTCCTCCAGCGAGAGAGATGGCAGAATCTGCGCCAGCAGGGCCACACCCTGATGTACCGCCTCCGGTCCCAGCAGGTCATCCAGCCTTGCGCGCTGCACCAGTTCGGGGGGGACCTGCAAACCCCGTCCACCCGCACGGGCGGCCTCTTCGAGCACCGGGTGTTCGGCTTCGGTCACCAGCAGGCGTTCGTACACCCGGCGCGGGTTGGCCAGAGCCGCCGCCACGGCATGTGTGCCAAACAGCCAGCATTTACCCGCCGGGGCCGTACCATCGCGCCCACCGCCACCATGGGCGGATAAACGGGAACGGCGTGCGGGGCGTGCGGCTTTGCGGGGGTTCTGCATGGACAATACGGTTCCAGGTTGGAGTCACTCTGCCTCTCCCCTAGCGCATGAGCGGGGTGTCCGCCTATCCCCACAACGGCGCAGGAGCTTATCTTTAGTCTGTCACAGATCCGGGCATAGCGGGGAATGGACATTCCCCCCATGCGGCTGTAATCCGTCTGATGCAAAGCAGCCTAGACACAACAGCAGAACGGGAGCGCCCCATGTCCGCAGTTCAGGGCCCATGTGCGGGCGCCATTACCCTGTATAGGAACGACCTGCCCGATGGCCTGCGCTTTACCGGCTCCGTTGCCGTGGATACGGAGACAATGGGCCTGAACCCCCACCGCGACCGGCTCTGCCTTGTTCAGCTTTCCAGCGGGGATGGCACGGCCCATCTGGTCCAGCTTATGCCACCCTCCCTTGGAGGAACGGGGTATGACTGCCCCAACCTCAAGCGTGTTCTGGCAGACCCCACGCTCGTCAAAATCATGCATTACGCACGGTTTGATGTGCGTATTCTACAACATGCGCTGGGTATTACGGTCAGCCCCGTTGTGTGCACCAAAATTGCGGCCCGTCTGGTCCGCACCTTTACGGACCGACACGGGTTGGCCGTCCTGTGCCGGGACCTGCTGGGCGTGGACCTGAGCAAACAGCAGCAGAGTTCGGACTGGGGCGCGCCTGAGCTCAAACCCGAACAACTGGCCTATGCGGCTTCGGACGTGCTGTACCTGCATGCGCTGTGGCACAAGCTGGCCGCCCTGCTGGAGCGTGAAAACAGGCGCGATCTTGCACAGGCATGCTATGATTTTCTGCCCACGCGCGCACGGCTGGACATGATGGGTTACGAAGACCCGGATATTTTCTCCCATCGCGCCTGAGTAACGACGTATCTGGCTCCCCCCTGCCATCGGACCCGCCTGAAACCCAATGACACCCCCAGCCCACACCACGCCCCCCTCCCCCGACATGGATGCCGCCGCCACCGTGCGTATGGAGCAGGCCGGGTTGAATGCACTGGCTCTTGCGCTGGAAGACCCCTCCGGTCTGGGGGGAGTGTTTGCCCAGGCTGTGGCTGTTCTGCTGGGCATTACCGGCCGGGTCGTGGTTACGGGCATTGGCAAGTCCGGCCATATTGCACGCAAGATACAGGCGACACTGGCCTCCACTGGTACGCCCTCGTTTTATGTACACCCTGCCGAAGCCTCACACGGGGACCTGGGCATGGTGTTGCCAACAGACGCCATTCTGGCTTTTTCCAATTCGGGGGAAACCACGGAACTGGCCGACATTGCCGCCCATGCCCTGCGCACCGGCCAGCCCCTGCTGGCCGTAACCAGCAAGGCCACTTCCACCCTGGCTACGGCAGCTACCCTGGCCCTGACCCTGCCTTCCATGCCAGAAGCCTGCCCCATGGGGCTGGCCCCCACAACCAGCACGCTCATGCAGCTTGCCTTTGGTGATGCACTGGCCGTTGCCCTGCTGCGGCAAAGAGGCTTTACCGCAACCGAGTTTGGGGTATTCCACCCCGGGGGCAGGCTGGGGGCACGCCTGCGCACGGTGCGCGAGGTCATGCATACAGGCAACGCCATGCCCCTGACCGCACCCGACACGCCCATGCGGGATGTCATTATGGAAATGACACACAAGGCGCTAGGCTGCGTTGGCATTGTGGGGCAGAATGGGGAACTGGCGGGGCTGATCACGGATGGTGACCTGCGTCGCGCGCTGGACCATGACCTTACAACCACACTGGCAAAAAACATTATGAACCCACGCCCGCTTACCATAAACCCGGATGTGCTTGCCTCCGAGGCGTTGCAGGTCATGAATGCACGTAAGCGGCCCGTTACTGCCCTTTTTGTTCTTAACCCCGCAGGCCAGCCCATTGGCGTTGTGCATCTGCATGATCTGGTCCGGGCAGGCGTTGGATGACAGACACCCCCGGCAAACGCCCCGAGCGTGAGGACTATGCCCGCTCGGGCACGGATATAAAACAGCAGCGCGAACGCCTTGCAACATCGTCCATCAGGCGCAAAATACCAGATGCCGCCACACTGGCGCGCAGGCGCTCCATGCTGCGCTGGGCCAAGTGGCTGCTGCCCGCCACGGCCCTGCTGCTTTTGTCCGCCATTGCGGTCTGGCCTGAAGTGGAGCACCTGATAAGTGCCAACCAGACCACCATACGCGAGTTAAGCAAGGTCAAGATGGAAAGCGGCAATCTGGTCGGAGCTACCTATCGTGGGGTGGATGAACGTGGTCGCCCGTTCACGATCACGGCAGATACTGTGCATCAGGCGCCTGACAGCAGGCTGGACCTGACCAGCCCCGTGGCCGACATTCTGACACAGGGAGGGGCGTGGCTTATGGTCCGATCAGAAAAAGGCGTTTACATGCAGCACGCACAGATTCTTGACCTGACCGGAGAAGTCACCCTGTACCGCAACGATGGCCTGATGATGCACTCCCCCCTTGCCGATATTGACATCAAGGCCGGTATTATCGCCTCTGATTCATGGGTCCGGGCAGAAGGCCCGTTTGGCTCGCTGGATGCACGTGGCTTCCTGCTCAGCCAGCATGATGGCCTGACCCAGTTCCGTGGCCCCGGCCGCCTGATCCTTAATGATGACCGCCAGAGCGATGCCCAAACTGGCAAAAAGGCATCCTGAAGCATGACAACACAAACCCCGTCCTCTTCTTCCTCCGCCATACGCGCTTTTGCGCGCGGCTGCTGCCTGCTGGCCAGCCTGCCTGTGGGCAGCATGCTCTGCCATGGTGCGGCGCGGGCACAGGCAATCGACCTGTCACATGGCGGGCAGATTGCGGTAACGGCTCTGGGCGGATTTGACTGGGACCAGAACCTTAAAAAAGTGGTCGCCTATGATCAGGCCAAAGCCGTGCGGAACAACGTTACGGTTACCGCGGACAGGCTGATTGCCTATTACCGTAAAAAACTGCCCACAGGCACCACGCAGTCCGAACAGGCAGCCCCCCCACCTGCTGCTGGCCAGCCGGACCATCCCCCCCCCCATCCGGCTCCGCCCACGGCCAATCCACCGGCCACGGCAGCCAGCCCCCCTGCCGCCGCCACTGGCGATGACAAAACCACCGATGATCAGGATTCCGGCGCGAACGAAATCTACCGGCTGGAAGCCATAGGCCACGTCCATATCTTTACCGATACCGATCAGGCATGGGGCGACAAGGCGGTTTATGACATGGACAAGGCCGTGCTGGTCATGACCGGTAAAAACCTCCGGCTGACAACACCGCAGGATGTGCTGACCGCGCGTGATTCCATGGAATATTACTCACAGCAGCATATTTCCATTGGCCGGGGCGATGCCACCGTCACCACAGATGATCACAGGCAGATTCGGGCCGATGTGCTTGTCGGTTACAGCACCCAGGTCGACACCCCAAAGACGGAAACCCCCGGCCAGAACAAAACCGGCGGCTCGGATGACCCCCTTGCGTCCGGCTCCAGCAAGTTGGAAAAGGTCAATGCTTTCGGCCATGTATGGGTCCGCACCCAGACCGAAATCGTCACCGGCGACCGCGGTGTGTATGTGCCGGACTCGGGCATAGCCCGCATTGTTGGCAACGTACACATCACGCGCGGGCCAAACCAGATTCAGGGAGCTGCGGCCATTATTAACATGCACACGGGTATCGCCACCATGACAGAACGGCCCGGCGGCCGGGTAAGCGGACTGGTTGTTCCCAATAATGGCGATTCATCGGACAGGAAGTAACAATGAACCGGGAAGTAAGCTGGACGTCCGAAGAAACGGTGCGCGAAGAAATTGTCAGTATTGGCCCAGAACCCACTAACCTGAGCATCCCCCACAAATCAGGGCACGGCCTGATCGCCCATAACATTGGCAAAAGCTACAAAAAGCGGCAGGTGGTCAAAAACGTCTCGCTCGAAGTCCATCGGGGGGAGGCCGTTGGCCTGCTTGGCCCTAACGGAGCGGGCAAAACGACCAGTTTTTACATGATTGTGGGGCTGGTCCAGCCCGATACCGGCACAATTACACTGGATGGGGCCGACATTACCCAACTGCCTATGTACCGGCGCGCACGCCTTGGCATTGGCTATCTGCCGCAGGAAGCCAGCATTTTTCGTGGCCTGAATGTGGAGCAGAACATTATGGCGGCACTGGAAGTGGTTGAACCCGACCCCGACCAGCGGCAGGTCATGCTGGATGGGCTGCTTAACGAGTTTGGCATTACCCGCCTGCGCCACTCCCCCTCCCTCGCCCTGTCTGGCGGGGAACGCAGGCGGCTGGAAATCGCACGCGCACTGGCCAGCCAGCCGCACTACATTCTGCTTGACGAACCCCTGGCCGGGATTGACCCCATTGCTGTGGGCGAAATCCGTGATCTAGTGTCCCACCTCAAGGACCGCGGGATCGGGGTGCTGATTACCGATCACAACGTGCGTGAGACACTGGAAGTGATTGACCGGGCTTACATCATGCATAGCGGGCAGGTGCTGATGCAGGGTGTGCCGGAAGAAATTGTCGCGCATGAGGACGTCCGGCGCGTTTATCTGGGCGATAGCTTCTCGCTCTAGCCCACAACCGCAGCAGACAGGCATGGCAGAACCGGAAGGCGCGGGGCTCACGCCTTCCCTCCCCAGACGCTTCAGGCCAGCATTCCCTGCGTGTCCAGCAGGTTGGAAGGACCTTCCTCCAGCACGCGGGCCCGGTCCCCCACGCGGATCAGCCCGCCTTTTTCCACTACTGCATTCTGTGCAAACATAACTCCACCCTCTGCGCGCCTGAATCTGGCCAGTGTGGCAAGTGGTTCCCTGGGGTTGGGCACCTGCGCCGTATTCTGGTCAATGGATGGCACCACACAGCGCGAGCAGGGGGCGAGCACGCGCACCATAACGCTCCCGCCAATAGATAAACGCCGCCATCCATCCTCCGCCCAGGGTTGTACGCCACTGAGCACAACATTGGCCCTGAAGCGGGTCATGGGCACTCCCTGCCCGGCGGGCAGGCGCGTATTCAGGTCGTCCAGCGAGGCGGTGTTGGCCAGCAGGAGCGGGTAGCCATCCGCAAACGAAACCGGGCGTTGCTGCGCGCCAAGCTGGCGGATACGCGCCAGCTCTGGCCGGTGCATCCACACCAGACGGCACGGTTGCCCCAGTGCCTGCTCCAGCCATGCTGCGGCCACATCGCCCGCATCCCGCGCCTGTACCTGATCCTTCCAGACCGTAACCACCGCAATCGGGGCGTCGGAGCCGGGAAAACGCACCGGACAGGGCTGCATACGGGCACGGGTGAGCGTAATCCCCTCCGCCGTGGGAAGAGGCGTAACCAGCGCCATGGCGTGGCAGGTGCGCTGGGTTATAAACCTGCCATCAGGGTCCACCACCATCCACCGGCGGTCCCCATCCAGCCCCCAAGGGCTGAGCATGGCTGTAGAGGGAGAAAGCCCGTGCAACCCCTTGACCGGGTAGATATGCAGGCTGGTAACGCATAGTTCACTCACACCCTACCTCCATTCAGACATTCAGGGATGCCGCGACACAGCTTCCGGTAGAGCCGGTGGAGATGGCGCAACCAGAGGTGGCGGTGGAAGCATGGTGATGGAAGGTGCCGGGGGCGCTGGCTGGCTGGGTGGTGCCACAATGGTCACCGGAATATCCACCCGCTCCATAACCGGGCGTATTTTCTGGTGTGTGACGTGCCACATAAAGCCGCCATACAGCGCCATAAGAGCCGCAAGGCACCCCAGCTTGATCTGCCACCCCCAGCCACGCGGCATTTTGGGCATATGCTCAGGTGGAACGGAACGTAAAAGCATGGTGGGCAAATATCCGGATGAGAACATGTCAGGCCAGCACATCCTGTGTAGGCACAGGGTGGGTCTGGCGACAAGCCTGCCATGCATCTTTATATTTCCATCCAGCGCACCGACCATGCAACCAGCGGGTCAAGCTTTGCATTATATCTGTAACAAAGGCATGGACACCAACACCTCGCCCATGCCCAAATACAGGATGAAACATTGCAGGCCCTGCCCGCAGTGTAACGCAGGCCAGTCCATTGCTCCACGGTGCGCCTGAACGCGCACTGAAGCTGCTTTGAGGGTGAACCGTCCTGCCAGTCGCAAGGAACAATGTCCTATGCATATTCAGGTTTCCGGTAAACAGATTGATCTTTCCGACGCCTTGAAACACCGGGTTAACACCCATCTGGGCAATCTTGCGGAACGATACTTTGATACAGGGCTACAGGCGCAGGTCACCTTTGGTAAAGCCCGTTCCTTTTTTACATGCGACATCAACGTAAAAGCCGGTCGTGGCCTGATCCTGCGCGGAGAGGGCGAGGCCGCAGATGCCAATGCCGCCTTTGATGATGCCGCCGAACATATCGCCAAACGCCTGCGTCGTTACCACAGGCGCGTAACCTCCCACGCCCGTGCCACCACCCGGCAGGAACTGCCTGAACGTGCACGTTCCTATATTCTGCAACCCATAGAAGAAGAACCCGAAACAGACACTCCCCCCTCTGCTCCGCTGACAACGGAGGAGGAAACCTTTGCCACCATCATTGCCGAACAGCCTACGGATATTCCCGTGCTTTCAGTGGGTGAGGCCGTGATGCGGCTGGACCTGTCCGGCCACAGCTTTCTGCTTTTCCGTAATTTGGCCAGCCGCCATATCAGCCTTGTCTACCGCCGGGACGATGGCAATATCGGCTGGCTGGACACGGCCCCGCTGGATACCCCTCCAGCCTGAGCGGCAGGGCTATGCCCCCAACAAAAAAGGACCGGCACAAACCGGTCCTTTTTTTATCATCCCGTCAACACGGTTTACTGGAGAGAGGCTGGCACCATGTCATTCTGCACAATGGCGCCCCATGCTGTTTCCATGTCATCCACCACAGCCAGCAGCGACCCGTCCGCTGCATAAATGGCGCAGCCTTCCTCGCCGTCCTCCAAGGTGGCCGGGCGCGTATAGGCAACCTTGCTCAGCCCAAGGGAGCGGAACTGCATATCCGAAAGTTGCCGCACATCCGCCACGCGTTCGGCCTGCGGCAGACCAGCTGGCATGTAAGCACCCTGCATGCTGCTTTTCATTGCGTCCTCCTTCGGGGTTTCAACTACCATCCACATCCATAACCGGATGCAGCATACGCGGCGTGGGCCGGGGCTTAACGCCAGTATTCGCGCCAACCTGCCCTTTTTGTCCACCCTGCATAATTTCAATCTGCTTGACCCGGACCTCGGGCTGAGGACGGAACAGGTCAATATGCAGCAGCCCGTTATCCAGCCATGCGCCGCCGATTTCTATCCCTTCGGCCAGCACAAACGCTTTCTGGAACTGGCGGGAAGCAATACCACGATGCAGGTAAACACGCTCCTCCCCCTCTTCCACCTGACGCCCACGGATAACAAGCTGGTTGTCTTCTTGCGTAATCTGGAGATCTTCCATCCGAAAACCGGCAACCGCAAGGGTAATACGCAGGCCGTTAGGGGCTATCTGCTCTATGTTGTAAGGTGGATACCCGTCACCCGAACCTTTGCTGGCGCGCTCCAGCATCTGTTCCAGATGATCAAAACCCAAAAACATGGGCGAGCCAAAAAGCCTGCCTGACATTGTACAAGCCTCCTCCTTTCTGAGCGAGACGTATAAAACCGGACCCGCCACGGCATCCGATCTCTTCACGATATGGGATAGAAGCGGGCACACGCAACCCTGTGTCCCTCCTCATTATGGTCTGGCGAGCAGAACACTGTGGTCTGCACGCCATATTGTGGCAGCAAAGTTACAGATTTTTTGTGCCAGAAAAGCTTTTAATGCCGTTTTGTGCTGGCATCCACCACAGCGGAAGGCTAAATCGGGCTGTATGACAAACGCAGCCCTGACAGACGCCGCATTTTCCGCCGCCTCGGATAAAGCGGTCCCCATGACCATCCTGACGCCGCCCCACCCCGTGCTGCGCCAGAAAGCCAGACCGGTCAAACCTGAAGACATGGCCGAAATCCAGAAGATTCTGCCCGGCATGTTTGCCGCCATGTATCAGGCCCCCGGCATTGGGCTGGCCGCACCGCAGGTCGGCCTGAGCCAACGTTTTGTTCTGATTGATCTGGGTGAAAAAGAAGACCGCACGCCCATAATCCTGATCAATCCGGAAATTGTGGCCGAAACGGAAGAAATGGCTACACGGGAGGAAGGCTGCCTTTCCCTCCCCAGCCAGTACGCTGAAGTCGTCCGCCCCGAAAAAGTGCGTGTGCGCTGGCTCACCATAAATGGCGACACGCAGGAACGTGATGTAGACGGGCTGCTGGCCACCTGTATCCAGCACGAACTTGACCACCTTGATGGCATTCTGTTTGTGGACCACCTGTCCGCCCTGCGCCGCAACATGATCCTGCGCCGTCTGGCCAAGGACCTGAAGCGCAATTAAGTGGAAAAATCCCGCCCGATGCGTCTTGTTTTCATGGGTACGCCAGATTTTGCCGTACCGGCCCTAAAGGCGCTCCATGCCGCCGGGCACGACATTGTTGCCGTATATTCCCAGCCTCCCCGCCCGGCCGGGCGTGGCAAGGCGCTACGTGCATCCCCCGTGCAGCAGGCCGCGCAGGACCTTGACCTGCCTGTGCGCCACCCGCTCTCGCTCCGCAATAACCCACGGGAATGGGAAGAATTTGCCGCACTTGGGGCCGATGCCGCCATTGTTGCAGCGTACGGGCTGATTCTGCCGCAAACCATGCTGGACGCCCCCCGGCTGGGCTGTTTAAACATCCATGCCAGCCTGCTGCCCCGCTGGCGGGGGGCATCCCCGATCCAGAGTTCCATTCTGGCAGGAGATACCCAAAGTGGTGTAACCATCATGCAGATGGAAGCAGGGTTGGACACAGGCCCCATGCTGCTGCGTGAGGCCGTCCGCATTACAGACCAGACAACCGCCTCCACCCTGCACGACGCCCTGAGCACACTGGGGGGAGACATGGTGCTACGGGTGTTGCAGGACTTCCCCCCGGCCGAAGCAGACACGGCAGAAACACAGGTTCGCATAGCCGCAGGCCGCCCGGCACGGCAGGTGCAGCCGGATACAGGTGTTACCTACGCTCCCCGCCTGACGCGTGAAGACGGGCGTATTGACTGGACGCAGGACGCCACAACCATCGACCGCCAGATACGTGCCCTCACACCTTGGCCCGGCACCTTCACCACGCTGGAAAATGGCACTGTCATCAAAATCGGGGGCGGTATACCTCTACCCCATAGCCCCGTTGCACAGCAGCCCGGCACGGTCATAGACGACCAGCTAACCGTGGCCTGTACCAGCGGCTGCATCCGCCTGACCCGCCTGCAACGCCCCGGTCGCGGCATGATGGAGGCAGACGCCTTCCTCCGTGGGCAACCCCTGCCCGCAGGTGCATGCCTTGGCGCCCCTGCACCCGACAGCACCCCATGACCACCCCCACCATCCAGCGCTGGGCTGTTCAACTGGAATATGATGGGCGCGGACTAGTCGGCTGGCAAAGACAGGCTTCCGGCCTGTCTGTTCAGGCCCTGCTGGAAGAGGCCGCTTTTCGTCTTGCCGGAGGCAGGCCCGTACCCAGCATTACAGCAGGGCGCACGGATTCGGGCGTGCATGCGCTGGCACAGGTCGCACATCTGGACTTTCCTGCGGATACCAGCTTTTCCAGCTATTCCGTGCGGGAAGGATTAAGCTACCACCTTAAGCCCCATGCCGTGGTTGTGCTGGACGCAGCTCCGGTCAGTCTGGACTGGAGCGCCCGGTTTTCTGCCACATGGCGATCTTACCGCTACCGTATTCTCAACCGGCGTACACGCCCTGCACTGGCCGAAGGCCATGTCTGGCATGTCAAATCTCCGCTGGATGTGCATCGCATGCAGGAGGCCGCCAACATGCTGCTGGGCCTGCACGACTTTACATCCTTCCGTGCTGTGGCCTGCCAGGCCAACAGCCCTGTCCGCACGCTGGACCAACTGGACATTACGCGTGAGGGGGATGAAGTAGTGGTGTTTGCCAAGGCGCGGTCCTTTTTGCATCATCAGGTCCGCAACATGGTGGGTACGCTCAAAAAGGTAGGAACAGGCGCATGGGCGCCGGAACGGGTGGCTCAGGCCCTGGCCGCGCGCGACCGGAGCGCTGCGGGCCCCACAGCCCCACCAGATGGATTATATTTAAATGGTGTCGGCTATGAGCCAGACCCGTTTACCAGTGCGCCCCCACAGAACCGCACATAACCGACCTGACCGGTGGCCCAATATCAGGTCTTATACCAAAAAAGGGCCACCCTCTTACTTTGTCTTTACGTTTACCATGGGCTGAAGCAGATCATTCAGCACCATGTAATGCGGAGGCAACAACGCCGCCAGACCATAAAGCACGACCGATGCCACCAGAACGGACACATACAGCAACGCGGCCCGACTACCGGAAATACCCAACCCAACCTTGGCCACAAACCATTGCAGCCACAGTTCATACGCTGCGGCACACAAGGCCAGCGCTCCGATAAAAACCTGCTGGCGGGCTATGTCTGGCGTAATAACCGCGGCAACAAGCGCACAGGCCAGCGAGATCAGCACCACAACCCAGCCGCACCATGTTGCTGCGGTAATATAGCGCAGCCAGAGCGCGCCACGCCCCCAGCGCTGGGCGTAAAAATGGGAAATAACCGCAGGCAGAAACAGCACACAAAGGGAAAGGAGCAGCTTGGTCGCGGACATGACCTTATCAGGCAGCAGGAATATCTGAATCCCCCCCACCAGTATGAAGGCCATCTGTGGAGCAAGGGCTGCGCCAAATGCGTCTGGCGTGCCTTCAAAACAGGCCAGCCCTTCCCGCTTGCCAGCAGCCAACTGCAACATACCCTGCACGATGCGCCTTACCGCGCCCAACTTGCCTGTATCTGGGATCACACCCCTACCCCTTTTAAAAAGGCTTCGTAAATCCGGGTCAGTTTTTCCATATCAGCAACCGCTGCATGCTCATCCACCTTATGAATACTTGCCCCGACCAGACCAAACTCCGCAACCGAGCAGTAGCGGGCAATAAAACGCGCATCCGACGTGCCCCCACCCGTATCCAGTCTGGGAGAAAGCCCGGTAACACTTGTAATGGCCTGTTGCAGCACGGCCATTTCCGCCCCCGGTGGAGCAAAAAAAGATTCACCGCTCACGCTGATATCCACCTGCGCACGCGGCGCATACTGGGCGCATACGGTCTTGATCCAGCCGCCAAGGGCTGCACCTGTATGCAGGTCATTGAACCGGATGTTCAGCCGCGCTTCCGCCCGCGCGGGAATAAGGTTGGTGGCCGTATTCCCCACATCCAGACTGGTGACCTGAAGACTCGAAGGCTCAAAATACTCCGAGCCATGGTCCAGCGGCGCAGCCCGCAGGGCGGCCAGCACCACAAGCAGACGATGCACGGGATTATCCGCCCGGTGCGGATAGGCAACATGCCCCTGCGTGCCTTCGACCAGAATACGGGCGTTCAGGCTCCCGCGGCGGCCCACTTTGACCATCTCACCCAGTGTCTGGGGGTTTGTGGGCTCTCCCACAAGGCAGTAGTCGGGAATCTGGCCCTGTACGGCCATCCATTCCAGCACCTTCTGGGTACCGTAGGTGGCTGGGCCTTCCTCATCCCCTGTAATCAGCAGGCTGATGGACCCCATACCTAACCCGCTCTGTACCCGACGGGCGATGGCGGCCACGCAGGCGGCAATGCCGCCCTTCATGTCGCACGCACCCCGACCGTAGAGCACGCCATCCACAACATCTGCGGCAAAGGGAGGGTGCGTCCAATCCGCCTCATTCCCGGCGGGCACCACATCCGTATGACCTGCGTAGCAGATATGTGGCGCACCTTCCCCCAGACGGGCAAACAGGTTTGGAGTGCGCTCCGCCCCTTCGCCAAAAGGCAGATGTGTTACGGCAAACCCAAGGCGTTCAAGCATGCTCCCCAGCAGACGCTGGGATTCGCCGGGGTCGGGAGAAACCGAAGGTTGACGGATGAGCAAACGGGCCACACCCAGCGGGTCTGTCAGCGCCAGATCAGCGGGGAGGGAGCCGGATGTGGCCTTTGTCATACGTCAGTCTCGTCCTTCAGGTCTTGCGGTGTTCAGTCGCGTAGCAGGTCGTTGATGGAAGTCTTGGAACGGGTACGTTCATCAACACGCTTGACAATCACCGCGCAGGCCAGTGCCGGGTTTGGGCGACCATCCGGGCCAACCGGGCTGGAAGACGGCAGGGTACCCGGCACCACAACGGAATAGGCCGGTACGCGCCCCATGTAGATTTCACCCGTTGCACGATCCACGATCTTGGTGGAAGCGCCCAGGAACACACCCATGGACAGGACGGAACCCCGTTCAACAATAACGCCTTCGGCCACTTCGGAACGGGCACCGATAAAGCAGTTGTCTTCAATAATAACCGGAGCAGCCTGCAACGGCTCCAGTACGCCGCCAATCCCTGCACCACCACTGATGTGGCAGTTTTTGCCAATCTGCGCACAGCTGCCAACAGTTGCCCATGTATCCACCATGGTCCCGCTATCCACGCGTGCACCAACGTTGACAAAGCTCGGCATCAGCACTGCGCCTGGGGCAATAAAGGCCGAACGGCGCACAACCGCGCCAGGCACCACACGAAACCCGGCCTTGTCAAAACGGGCCTGATCCCAGCCAGCGAACTTGAGGGGCACTTTATCATAGGCTGGAGCGCCAGCAGCGCCACCGGGCTGAATAACACTGTCATTGAGGCGGAAGGAGAGCAGTACGGCTTTTTTCAGCCATTCATGCACAACCCATCCATCTTCCTGCGGGGCAGCCACGCGCAGACGACCGGAATCCAGCGATTCAAGGGCCGTTTCAATGGCGTCGCGGTCTTTGCCCACGGTGGCGGAAGAAATGCGGTCACGCTCTTCCCACAGGGTTTCAATGTGAGCGCGGAGGGTTTCGTCTGTCATGGCACACCAATCAGAAACATGAAAAAATAAACCCGGGCGACAGGCCCGCCCGGCAACAAAAGAGGAAAAGACCATGCGGACAGGGGGCTGTCGTGTCAACGCATGTCCTGTTCTGCCATCCCTGCCTGCGCAGCCTTACTCCGCGCGGATAAGCGTACCCGAACCGGAGGCCGTAAACAGCTCCAGCAGGCAGGCATGGGGCATGCGGCCATCAATGATAACGGCCCCGCTTGCGCCACCCTGCACAGCCTCGATGCAGGTTTCCACCTTGGGGATCATGCCGCCGGTAATTACCCCTTCCTCAATGGCCTGACGCGCCTGAGCCGCAGTCAGTTCGGGAATAAGATTGCCCTGCCTGTCCAGCACGCCAGGAACATCGGTCAGCATCAGCAGGCGGGTGGCATGTACTGCCCCCGCCACCGCACCAGCCGCGGTATCGGCGTTGATGTTATAGGTCTCGCCATCTTCACCAAGACCCACGGGGGCAATAACCGGAATAAGCCCCGAGCCGGAAAGAGCATAGATCACACGCGGGTCAACCCTGACCGGTTCCCCCACAAAACCCAGATCCAGCACGCGTTCGATCTGGCTGTCCATATCCCGCACGGTACGCCGCATCTTGCGGGCGGTGATCATCTTGCCATCCTTGCCCGAAATCCCGACGGCAAGTGCTCCTGCCTCGCAGATCAGCCCAGCCACCTGCTTGTTGACTGAGCCAGCCAGAACCATCTCGATCACGTCCACCACATTGGCATCCGTAACACGCAGCCCATCAATGAAGTGGGAGGGAATATCCAGCCGCTTGAGCATCTGGTTGATCTGCGGACCGCCCCCATGCACCACAACCGGGTTGATGCCGACCTGCTTGAGCAGGGCAATATCCCGCCCGAAGGTTTTGGCCAGCCCTACATCCCCCATTGCATGGCCACCATACTTGACCACAATGGTATCCCCTGCATAGCGCCGCAGGTACGGCAGGGCATTGGCCAGCACGGCAGCTTCATGCAAAGCATCATGCTTGTCGCCGGTAGAAGGAAGTCTCGGTTCAGTCATGCTGTGAAAATCCTGCCGTCGTCTGTCCATAATCCCTGATCAAGCCAGGGCAAACTCTGCCAGTTCCGCCCGCAACGCCTCAATGCCCTGCCCGGTCTGGCTGCTGGTAAGAGAAAGATGCGGAAAAGCAGCCGCATGGCGTGCAATTTCGGCCTCTACATCAGTCTGTTTACGGGCCAGTGCGGTAGGCTTAACATCGTCACACTTGGTCAGCACAACCTGAAAGCTGACAGCCGCACGGTCCAGAAGCTTCATCACCTCCTGATCATGCGCTTTCATTTCCACCCGTGCATCCAGCAGCAACACGACCCTGCGCAGGCTGGGACGGCCGCGCAGGTAATCGAACATCATCTCCTGCCAGTCTTCCTTGACGGACTTGGTAGCGCGGGCATAGCCATAGCCGGGCATGTCCACCAGCATCAGGCGCTGTGCAAGATCAAAAAAGTTGAGCTGCTTGGTCCGCCCCGGCTCGGAAGAAGCGCGGGCCAGCGTCTTACGCCCGGTAAGGGCATTGATCAGGCTGGATTTACCCACATTGGAGCGTCCGGCAAACGCGATTTCGGGCAGTGTCTGCGGGGGCAGTTGCCCCAGTTTCTGTGCGCCGAACACAAAATCGCATGAACCGGCAAAAAGCCGCCGCCCTTCTTCCAGAGCGGCGGCAACATCTGCTTCGTCCTTCAGTTCACGGAAAGAAGGCTCTTGATACGTCATTTTTTGGCAACCAGTTGGGGCTTGGCATCCGCCGCCTTGAGCCGACCCATGATGATAATCTGCTGTATGGCGGTCAGCACGTTACTCCAGCAGTAGTAAATGACCAGACCAACCGGCTGCCGCGCCATGAAGAAGGTGAACAGCAGCGGAATGAACATCATGATCTTCTGCTGCGCGGGGTCCATGCTGGTGGAACTGGCACTGACCTTCTGCATGACAAACATGGTCCCGCCATAAATAATAGGCCATGCCCCAAGTGTAAGTATGGGCAGGAGCTGCGCCGGGTCAAAGGGGATCAGACCGAACAGATTGAAAATATTGGTCGGGTCCTGCGCAGAAAGGTCCTTCACCCAGCCGATAAAGGGCGCATGCCGCATTTCAATCGTGACATACAGATCCTTGTAAAGACACCAGAACACGGGAGCCTGAATAAACAGAGGCAGGAAACCGCCAAACAGGCTCACATTCTCCTTGCGGTACAGCATCATGATCTGCTGCTGCATAGCCACCGGGTCGTCCTTGTGACGTGCGCGGATCAGATCAACCTGCGGCTTCAGACGGGAGGTTTTCCAGGTCATGCGCATCTGCTTGATAGTCAGCGGCAGGAAGGCCACCTTCACAATCACCGTAAAGGTCAGCAGGGCCAGACCAAAACTGCCCAGATGGCTGTTCAGCCAGTCCAGCACAAAAAACACCGGACGGGTCAGGAAGGAAAGCCACCCGAAGTCCACGGCCTTCCAGAACATGGGAATATGCAGATCGTGCTCGTACTGTTCAAGCAGCCGCACTTCCTTGGCGCCAGCAAACACATGCGCCTGGGTGGAAATGGTCTGCCCCGCCCCCACCTGCATGGGAGCGGTCGCTGTAAACCCGACCTGATACTGCGTTTGCGCAGCCTGCCAGACATATGTACCCACCACGCTTGCAGCCTGATCGGGCACAATGGCCATCAGCCAGTATTTGTCGGTAATCCCGGCCCAGCCACCCGTGCCCTGATGGCTCCAGGCCACGTTCTCAGGCGGAACGCCATCATTGCGGACAGACTTGTAGGACCCTTCGTTCAGACGACCATCAATAACCGAGATCGGGCCTTCATGCACCAGCATACCGCCAGTTTCTTCAGGCGTGTAACCACGGTTCACGCGGTAGTAAGGGTACAGGGCGATGCTCTGCCCCGTTGCATTGTGCACGCGCTGGGTGACAGTGAACATATAGTCCTTGTCCACCCCAAGAGCGACTTCAAACGTCAGCCCTGCCCCGTTGTCCCAACTCAGGGTCAGCGGATGTTCACCATCAAGCTGTGTGCCAGAAGCTTTCCAGAGCGTATGGGCGTTGGGCAGAGCAACCGGCACATCAGACGTAGCAGCGCGCCAGCCGAAATCCACATAATCAGCCCGCTTGGTATCCACTGGGCTGAGAACGCGCACATCCGGACTGTTGGGCTTTACGGTTTCACGGTACTGCTTGAGTACCAGATCATCCAGCCGGGCACCACGCAGGTTGATGCTTCCCTGAACAGACGGCGCATTAATGGCAATGCGGGTATCGGGCCCATCGGGCACATCCGCAACGCCCGCGCTGGCTGCCAGCGGGCCAGCTGCCTGAGCCGCACCAGCCGCCACCGTGGTAGCCGGAGCCGTCTGGCTGGCCACACTCTGCGTTACCGGCGGAGCGGGCTGATGTGCCGGAGCCTGGGGAAAGAAGTAATCAAACCCGATAAGAACCAGAGCTGACAACAGCGTTGCCAGTATGAGACGTTTTGAATCCATGAGCTCTGGCCTACAGGCCCCCTGCACATAACAGAAATGGAAAACTCAACACCCACCCCAAAGGGCGGTCTTGAACGGCACAACCGTGTTCCAGCGCAGGATCGACAGGAATGCAAGACGGGACATTCACGACTCCCGCATACAGAGTTTCAACGCTTTCCGAAAATCGGCCACCAGTGCATCAAAAGAGCGGTCGCGCGTGGCTCCCCGCCCTATCAGCACCAGATCAAGCCCATTTAGCGGTGTATCGGCTTCCACTCTGCGCACAACCTCACGCAACCTGCGGCGTACCCGGTTGCGCACCACGGCATTCCCGACTTTTTTGGTCACCGTGAAGCCAACACGCGCAGGGTCCGAATCGGGCCGTCTGAAAAGCTGAAGGACAAGACCAGACACCGGAGCTTTTCGCCCTTTGGCTGCCATGAAGAGAAATTCTTTTCTCTTTTTAAGCCGCATGGACGCTTGCGCCCCTGCGGCTGGCTGCTCCTGACCTTCAGACCAGTCCATCAAAACCGGACTGCCGGACAACGCTTACGCGGAAAGACGCTTGCGGCCCTTGGAACGACGGTTTGCCAGAATACGACGGCCGCCAACGGTAGCCGAACGGGTGCGGAACCCGTGACGACGCTTGCGGACCAGCCGGGACGGTTGATAAGTGCGCTTCATGGCTGCACTCCCTTCAGTTTGAATATGCTTCGCCAGTGGCCGCAGTACGAGCCACTCTCTCTTGAAGTCGCGGCTTATAAAGTTCAGATAGAAGAACGTCAATGTGCGGCGCAGAGTCGCGCGCCCATTCCCGCACGATCAACCGCATGATGGAAGGCCGCATGCCTCTCTCCTCCACCCGCTTCTGGACCATTCTGGCTATTATTGGCCTGCCTGTTCTGGCCTGCCTGCTGGCGGGGGGCATGGGGGCTCCACATAGACTTACCCCAGCGTTTGTGGGCCTTGCCGGGGTCTGTGCGGCATGGATAGCGGCACGTCAGCCCAAACCAGCCTCCGCCCGGCAGGAAGATACTCCACCCAGCCCTACCGCCCCAACGGAGCAGAACGATCCCAGACTGCGCCATGACATACGGGGCATTATTTCACCCGTTATGCTGATCGCGGACCAGCTTATGCTCAGCCCCGACCCTGCTACAAAAAAAGCAGCCGGAACCATTAATGATTCGCTGGACCGCCTGACTGCCCGCCTCAAGCAGCGCAAAACGGATTAGGCGCTGCTTTACGGGCGTTCGATCAGCTCAACCCTGTAACCATCCGGGTCTTCCACAAAGGCGATAATGCTGGTCCCGAACTTGACCGGCCCGGCAGCGCGCACAACCTTACCGCCTCCTGCGCGAACACGGTCCACAACAGCGGCAACGTCGGACACACCTATGGCAAAATGTCCGAATCCTGTCCCTATGTCGTACCTGTTATCCCGCCCCCAGTTATAGGTCAGTTCAATTTCAGCCTGCCCTGCCGCGTTATCTGCAAAACCAATAAAAACAAGGGTATACTGGCCTTCTGGCACGTCACGCCGACGCAGTTCACGCAGACCAAGCAGCGCGTAGAACGCCAGACTCTGTTCCAGATTACGAACACGCACCATAGTATGCAAAAAACCGGACATGCCGTTCCTCCCCTGAGATTGACACACACTCTCTTTGACGCAGCTACTCTACGGAATGCATTTCTGCCGGGTTTATGGCGATCAGGAACAAGCCCAGCCTTTCGGCCTCCGCCACACAGGCGGCGCGGTCTGTTAACAGGGTATTCCCCGCCTCAAACGCGACCCCACGCAGACCAGCCGCATGTGCGATCTGCAGTGTTGTCGGGCCTATGGTTGGCATATCCGCTCTTTTTTCCTGCCCCGGCTTGAGCAGCTTGACCAGCACACCGCCATCTCCGGGCTGGCGGCAAGATCCCGAACGCACCAGCATGGCATCCGTGCCCTCCATGGCCTCTACGGCCAGCACAACGCCGCTCTGCACCACACACCCCTGCCCTATATCCAGCCTGCCAAGTGCCTGGGTAACCGCCACACCATGCTGAATATCCGCCAGCGCGCGCGCATCTGGCCTTAACTGGCCCAGCACGCCCGCACCAGCCACACAATGAGATAAAAATTCATGTGCACCACGCACCTGAAACCCCTCTTCCCCCAGAATGCGCACAAGGGCTGCAAGCAACCCGTCATCTCCCGCAAACAAAGCTTTGCCGAGGCGCGCCAGAATACGGGCTCCTTCGGCATCGGGGCAGAGACTACGCAGGGAAGGACGGCGGATAGGACCGATCAGCACCAGATCGGAGCAGGCATGCGCACGTAAGAGACTTAACATGCGACCCGCGGCCCCCAGGCGCACACATTCATGCGGCCAGGGAGCCAGAGTGGCAGGGTCGGCAAACCCCTCAAACCCAATAATGAACACAGGCCGACCTGCCGCATGGGCCGCCTCTGCCACTCTGGCTGGTAAAGGACCACCGCCCGCCAGAATGCCAACTGCTGTTGGCGTGGCACTCACGCGCCTTCGGTTTCCGCCTGATCAGCTGCCCCACCCCGTGCGGGTCGCACAAGACCACGGTGGCTGGGAGCATCAATAAAATTCAGAATTTCCTGTATCCGAGCGTTATCTGCAAAAGTCTGACGAACATGCGCCAGCCGTGCCTGAAAGGACACATCTCCACAGACCTTGGGATAAAGGGTAAAAAAGGCTTTACGCATCAACTGGATTTCAGCCGACTGCACACCATTGCGGCGCAGCCATATCCAGTGCAGGCCAATCAGTCTGGCGCGGTTACCCAGCACACTCCCATAGGGAATAACATCGGCCTCAACACCGGCCACCCCACCCACAAGAGCTGCATGCCCGATCCTGACAAACTGATGGATGGCGGCAGAACCCATAACACGCGCATCATTACCAATGGTCACATGCCCCCCCATGACCACATTGTTGACAATGATCACACGGTCACCCAGCACACAATCATGCGCAACATGCGCATTGGCCATGATGAGCACATCCTGACCAACACGCGTGACCCCAGCTCCCGTAGCCGTGCCCCGATGAATGGTCACATGCTCACGCACAACCGTACGGGCCCCGACCTCACACCGGGTTGGTTCGCCTTTGTATTTAAGATCCTGTGGCGCCATACCCACCGTGCAGAACGGAAAGTAGCGTGAATACGCGCCCAGATGCGTATGCCCATCCACAACAACGTGAGAGATCAACTCCACCCCGTCATCAAGAACTGCATTTGGCCCAACAGAGCACCACGGACCAATAACCACGCCTTGCCCAAGCTTTGCCCCCGGAGCAACCAGAGCGGTTGGATGAACAAGCGTCTGCCTAGCTTCCTCTACAGCGTGCACCACTTCAGTTCCTTAATAGTCCGCCTGATTTGCAACACAGAATCACTGGGCCCATGCGCCAGACTGTCGGCCGGTAAAAGCAAACCGGACTGAAGCATATCTGGAGCCAAACGGCACACCAAGCGTAAAAATCAACCCATGATCATGGCGCTAAAGGTTGCTTCTGCAACCACAACACCATCAACACGCGCTTCCCCACGGAACTTCCATACATTGGAGCGATGCCGTTCCTTGGCGACATGGATACGCAACTGGTCACCCGGCTCTACCGGACGGCGGAACTTTGCCCCTTCGATCGTCATGAAATAGACGAGCTTGCCCTCAAATGCCTCTCCGAGCGAAAGGACAACAAGCGTTGCCGCAGTCTGGGCCATGGCTTCCACAATAAGGACGCCAGGCATAACGGGCCGTCCGGGAAAGTGCCCCGGAAAAAACGGTTCGTTAACCGAGACATTCTTGATACCGGTTGCTTCTTCCCCCAGGACAATATCTTCCATCCTGTCGATCAGAAGGAAAGGATATCTATGAGGAATCGCCTGCATGATACGGTTCACATCAATCCGTGCGATTGTCTTGCCGTCCTGCCGGGATTCTTGTTGTGTCTCCACGTCCCCTAAACCACCCTCTGTACCGGACCACAATCCGGGATAAGTTCATATCTTGTCTGAATCGCCCTTGGCCGACCCAGACGCTTTTTTTGCCAACTTGCGCAGCACCGCCACGTTACGGAAAAACTCCCGGAACGGCATGGCAGGGCTGCCTATGACATCTGCGCCACGCTCAACATCCGACATAACACCACATTGCGCGCCAATGCGCGCCTTGGCACCAATACGGATATGGCCGATAAGACCAGCCTGAGCAGCAACCGTTACATAGTCTTCGAGCACCGTGGAGCCGGAAATACCAGCCTGCGACACCACAATGCAGCAACGCCCGAGCTGGGCATTATGCCCGATCTGGACAAGATTATCGAGCCGGGACCCGGCACCGATAACCGTGTCATTGACCGAGCCACGATCAATTGTGCTGTTGGCGCCAATTTCCACATCATGCTCGATAATAACACGACCAAGCTGGGGGACGCTCTCAAACCCGTCTGGTCCGACAGCAAACCCAAAACCTTCCTGCCCAATACGCGCACCTGGCAGAATGGTTACACGGTCCCCCACCAGAGCATGTGACAATGTCACCATGGAACCAATGCGACATTCCGCACCAAGTTGCACACCATGGTCCAAAACGGAATGAGACCCGATAATGCAACCAGACCCGACCTGCACATCAGGTCCGATCACCACAAAAGGCCCCACTTCCGCTGTGGGGTCTACAACAGCAGAAGAATCTACCACTGAGGAAGGGTGAATACCACCCTTGCCAATCTGGCGTGGATGGAACAGCCGCGCGATGCGCGACCATGCCAGATACGGGGTGGTGGTCACAAGGGCTGCGGAGTGCTCTGGCACCTTGTCTGCAAAAGCCGGTGCAACAATCACCAGACCGGCCTGTGTATGCTCCAGCAAGGGGGCATAGCGGCGATTGTCCAGAAAACTCACATCACGCGCGCGGGCCACCTGCAAAGGCGCTATGCCGGTGTATCCCTCACGCGGAAAACTCCCCTGCCGGGGAGGCCGCAGGTCGGCACCGGCTGCTTCTGCCAGTACCGATGCATCAAAGGGCCCAACACGCGTAAAAAAACGCGGATCAGCCGGCCCGGAAGACGCCCTGCAATCCACCATGCTTACTTTTTCCCGGCTGGAGCCGCAGGAACCACCGGAGCTGGACCGGACGCCGCCATCTGCGAATCCCCATCAGCCGTTGTGGGCATCTTGCCGGATTTTGCCAGTTCTTCGGGGTCTACATTGGCATCGGGAATGAAAACGCTAGGCAGAACCTTGTTCAGGTTTGCAGCCACCTCGTTCGTAATATCCTGACCATCCACATGCAGGGCAACCTGCTCGCTGTGCAGCACCAGATTCATGCCGTGCGCTGCGGCAACCTTCTGGATAACCTGCACCAGTTCACGCTCGATCTGCCCCAGAGAAACCTGAGCCGCCTCCTGAATAATCCGGTTACGGTTACGGAAGTCGCGCTGCGCCTTCATGACTTTGGCCTGAAGACTACGCTCACGGGTCTGGATCTGGTCGGATGTCAGGGATTTAGCCTGAGCCTGCAGCGTCTGCTGCTCATCGCGCCAGCCAGCCTGCTCACGCTGGAGGTCCTGAGCCAGCGCATCGCGGCGGGCCCCCAGAACACGCTCCACCTGCATGGCAGCCAAGGTTTGACGCATAACGCCGGATACACTGATCACACCGATAATGGTGGTGGGTGGAGGTGCTTCCTTGGCCACTTCTGGTGCATTGGGAATAGGCGGCAAGGGCAGAACCGGGGGTGCCTGATCGGCAGCTTCCTGACTATCGGCTGCAGGAGCGGGAAGTGCGACAGGAGCCGGGGCGGCATTATGGCTGGCAGGATGCGGAGCCTGCGCAGCAGGCTGGCTTTTGGGCACGAACCAGCCGTTCCCACCTTCTGCCTGAGCTGCGGGCATGAGGGCTGCGGAAAAAGAAAGACAAACAGCCCCCAAAAGGGCAGCTTTTGAACTGAAACGCATCATTACCTCAGAATTGCTGGCCGAAGCCGAAGCGAAGGAGCTGTGTCCGGTCATTATAACTGCGTCTGACCGGCACACCAAGGTCAATATTCAGCAGACCAAACGGACTTTTCCACGAAAAACCTGCGCCTGCACTGATACGCGGGCTCACCATATCACCCGATACTGCCGTATAGTTCGCACCAGCAGTCGCGGGGTTGGTGTAGAGGTGTTTCACACGCAAACCCGCCACCGAACCCATATCCACAAAGGCACGGCCACCCACGCCCATATCTGTCAGGAAGGGGATCGGGAAGTTCAGCTGCGCCGAAGCATTGTACATGAAGCGCCCACCGATCAGATCTTCGGAGTGATGGGCTGCGTTACCTACGCTTCGCGGACCTGCACCCCCATCAAGGAAGCCACGCAGGGTGTTACCACCCAGATAGAAGTTATCAATAATATCATGACGGCCATTGCTACCCCAGTCGGCAAGGTAGCCAGCGCCGCCACGGAAGGCGATTGTCCAGTTGTGGCTGTTGGTCAGGTCATCAAGCGGAATATAGTAACCGCCGTTAATCTTGCCGCGAACGTAATTTTCATCCCCGCCGATACCGGCGAAGTCCCCCCCCACAGAAACGAAATAGCCACTATGCGGCTGCATGCGGTTGTCACGCCGGTCATACATGACCGTAGTGCTCAGCTGGGAAAGAAGCGACTTGCCCTTCTGCTCCTGAACATATGGAGAGGATTCACTCCACATATCCCCCACCCAACGGCGGATCAGGCTGTAGTTCCAAGACTGGGAGAGGTACCGGTTATACGAATACCCCATACGCAGGGTGATACCGTACCGCCCTTCCGAGTAATTCTGATACGTCTGGTAATTGTTTTCGATGAAGAAGATATCCGCGCCGACAACCAGATTGCGCCCGAGGAAGACCGGGTCCGTAACAGAAAGGTCCGCCTGTTTCTGATAATACGAAACAGTTCCGGAGAACCCTGCATCCACCCCTGTACCCAGCAGATTGTGCTGCTTGAGCCCGACGTTACCAATAATCCCCACGTCGGTAGAGTAACCACCACCAAGCGAGAATTCACCTGTTGGTTTTTCCACAACGTTAACGGACACGTTGGCACGATCAGGAGAAGAACCGGGGGCGTCCTTCACATCCACCGATTTGAAGTAGCCCAGATCCTGGACCCCCTCCTTGGCGTATTTCTTGTAGCTGCTTGTGTAGGGGTCACCTTCGGCAAACGGAAGCTGCCGACGGATGACGTTATCCTGCGTGATGGTGTTGCCGTTGATATCAATCCGCTCAATATAGCGACGCGGGCCTTCGCTGACATCGAAAAGCAGATTGACAATGTGCTTTTCGGGGTTGCGGGCAATAACCGGACGCACCACGGCAAAAGGATGCCCTTCCGACTGGAGCAGTTCCTCCATGTCGGTCGCGTTATCCTGCACGGCCTTGCCATCATACCACTGGTGCGGAAACAGCTCGACATACTTGCGCAACGACTTGGCGGGGACATGCCGCAGGCTGGAGCGGATGTCTACCTTACCCAGACGGTAGCGGATGCCTTCGTCCATTGTGATGGTGATGTAGAAGGATTTACGATCAGGCGAAAGTTCGCCCTTGATGTCCTTGATCTGGAAATCAACATACCCGTTATGCAGGTAGAACCGGCGCAGCAGCTCTCCGTCATACTTCACACGTTCGGGGTTATATTCGTCAGATGATCCCAGAAAATGGTACCAGGCCGTTTCCTTGGAGGAAATCGCAGCAGCCAGTTCAGCTCCGTTATACGCTTTGTTCCCCACAAACGCGATTTTGCGGATTTTGGTGTTCGGACCTTCATTGATCTGGAAGATCACATCCACACGGTTATGCGCAAGGCGCACGATCTGGGGTGTCACCACCGCTGCAAAGTGGGATTTCTGGGCATAAATTTCCAGAATACGCTGCCGGTCATCCGCCGTTGTTTCTGCCGAGAAGACCGCACGCGGACGCAGGGAGAGCACCTTGCGCAGATCCTCATCCTTGGCGGCATGATTGCCCTCGAACACGATCCGGTTGACGATCGGGTTTTCCTTGAGCTTGACGAGAAGCGTATTTCCCTCGCGCCGCAGGGTCACGTCCTTGAACAGCCCGGTCGCGTACAGGGTCTTCAGGGAACGATCGAGATCATCCTGCGTAAACGGGTCACCCGCACGGACAACCATGTAGGACAACACCGTGTTGGTCTCGATACGGGTATTGCCCGAGACACGGATCTCATCAATCACCCCCACAGGGGCTGGCTGAGCAGCCGGCAGAGGCGCGGGAGGGCTTTCGGTATCCCCCTCGGGCGATGCAACAACAGCTGCTGGTGCCTGTGCGTCCTGATTCTGGGCGGCCATAGCCCCCCGTCCCTCAAGCAGGAAAAAAGGCAACATGCAGACAGAAACGAACAGGGCCGAACGTTTACCCGTCAAGATCTGCCTCCCTCCATCCGGGTCGGTTCAGCACGGAAGCCTATCTCCCGTTCTTGTCTCGCCCGCAAGGGACGTATCCGAAATTACCCTTGTCACGCAAGCCTTCCCTTCACGCCCGGTTCACTATCATCCTGCGAGCGTTGCAATCCATCTGAACAACCCGAAGCTGGACAGATCATTGAACGTCGAAAACAAGAACAGACCCGCCAGCACGGCAAACCCGGTCTGGAAACTAACCTCTTGCACCCGCTTGGAAACCGGACGCCCTCTTATTGCCTCTATGGCATAAAAAACCAGACGTCCACCATCAAGAAGCGGAATGGGAAAGAGATTGATCAGACCCAGATTAACAGACAGCAGCGCCATGAAGGAAAGCAGGCTGGCAAACCCATATTGAGCAACCTGCCCGGAGAGCTGCGCAATCTTGAGCGGACCGCCCAGATCCCGCGCGGAATGCTGCCCGCTAAAAATCTGCCATACGCCACTGAGCGTCTGCACAACGGTATTCCATGTCGCCTTGGCCCCGGCAGAGACAGCCTGCGGCAACGGCAGAGCCTTACCCGGCTCAACCGCAAAGACCACGCCAAGCAGGCCACGTGCCGCCCCCCCACGCGAATCCTGCGTGGTGCCGATAGTCAGGGGGATTTCCAGCGACTGGCCATTACGCCGCACCAGCAGCGTTGTCTTCTGCCCCGGTGTCTGGGCCACTGTGGCCTGCGCATCCTCAACACCTGCAACATCATGTGTGCCTATGCGCAGAATAACGTCGCCCTTTTGCAGGGCGGCACTCTGCGCAGCACTTCCGGGCATGACGGATGCAACCTCGTTACGCACATGCGGCTGACCAGCCGTGGCAAACAGCAGCACAAACAGCACAAAAGCCAGAATGAAGTTAAAAACCGGCCCGGCCAGAATAACGATGGCCCGTGACCATACGGATTTATCATGAAAAGTCCGGCCTGGAATCCATGCGGCCTTCTGCTCTTCCGTGGCGTCCTCGGGGTCATCAAACCCATGCGGGCGCACGTACCCACCTAGGGGAATCGGGCAGATGCGCCACTCCGTCCCGCTCTTGTCACGCCACCTGAACAGGGCTGGGCCAAACCCGAGCGAGAAGACCTCCACATGCACACCACGCCAGCGGGCCGCGAGGTAATGCCCCAGTTCGTGAAAGGTGACCAGCACGCCCAGAACAAAAACGAAGGAAATCAGGGTGCGTAGATATTCGTGTATCATCATTCCTCCGATATCGGGACTGAAGGCGGTTTTCTCAAGAAACCACGACAGAAATCTGTTGGGTTGCAACACGCCGGGCTTCTGCATCCCAATGGAGCACGGCATCGAGCGTATCGGCCGGTGGAGCGCCGAGTGCGTTCATGGTGCCCTCGACCACACGCGCAATGTCCAGAAAGCCGATCTGTTCTTTAAGGAACGATTCAACCGCAATCTCATTGGCCGCAGACAGAATGGCCGGAACAGCCCTCCCTGCCCGCAGGGCTTGTCGCGCCAGACGCAGGGCGGGGAAGCGCTCCTCATCAGGCGCAATAAAATCCAGCGTGCCAAAAGCGGCAAGGTCCAGACGGCTGGAGGTCGTGGCCATACGTTGCGGCCATGCCAGCGCGTGGGCAATGGGAATACGCATATCGGCCGACCCCATCTGCGCAATCAGGCTGCCATCGGTATATTGCACCATACCGTGCACAACGGACTGGGGGTGGACCAGCACATCAATCCGGTCTTCGGTCAGACCAAAAATACGGGCTGCTTCAATAACCTCCAGCCCCTTGTTGAACATGGTGGCGGAATCGATGCTGATTTTGGCGCCCATGCTCCATGTCGGGTGTTTGAGCGCCTGAGCAGGAGTGGCCGCACGCATGACATCGAGCGAGGCATTGCGGAAAGGACCGCCAGACGCTGTCAGAATAATTTTTTCAACCTGATCAGCCTGTCGGTCCGCCATGGACTGAAAAACGGCATTATGCTCGGAATCAACTGGCAACAGTGTTGCTCCAGCATCCTGCACCGCACGGAGCATGACATCTCCCGCACAGACCAGCGCTTCCTTGTTGGCCAGCGCAATGCTGTTGCCGTTTTTAACCGCGGCAAGAGTAGGCTCCAGACCTGCGGCACCGGTAATGGCCGCCATGGTCCAGTCTGCTGGCAGACCAGCAGCCTCTATGACCGCCCCGCGTCCACAGGCCACCTCAACACCACTCCCGGCCAGAAGCGCCTTGAGTTCGGCATAGGCGCTCTCATCGGCCAGCACGGCCAGCTCTGCCTTCAGGCTACGGGCCTGTTCGGCCAGCTTGACGGCGTTTTTACCACCCACAAGCGCACGCACCCGGTACTGGTCACGCGTCTGCTCCAGCAGATCCACGGTAGAGCAGCCAATGCTACCGGTAGTTCCCAGAACGGTTACGGTTCTCATGCTTTACCTTTCCACACCCGAAGAATAACACAAGCCCCGACCATGCAGGGCAAAAACCAGGAACTGGACTAACCCGGCAGACCAGCAACAAGGCTATGAACAAGGTCGTGCAGGCCAGCACTCCAGAATGGTGCACCGGGCACGGCAAGGGAAATGGCGGCTGCAACAGGGGCGGCAATCACCAGACCATCAAACCGGTCAAGCAGACCACCATGACCAGGCAGCAGCGTACCGGAATCCTTAACGCCCAGAGCCCTCTTCATGGCACTTTCGGCCAGGTCCCCAAGCTGGGCGGACACACCCAGCACGCCCCCCCAGACCAGCGCCATCTCCACGCTCCCCAGCCCCGACAGGAGCGCTATGCCGCCCCCCACAAGCACAGCCCCCACAAGTCCACCCAGAGCGCCAGAGCGTGTTTTACCGGGGGATATACGTGGAGCCAGCTTTGGCCCACCAAGCAAGCGACCTGCCATGTAGGCCGATGTATCGCTCGCCACCACAACAGCGACAACAAACAGAACGGGCCAGATACTCGCCTGCCTCAGCCACAGCAAAGCCGTACCCGCCATGATAATCACACACATGATCGTGCACAACTCCGCGCCAAATACGCACGAGCCGATACTGAACAGAATAAAATATTGCCAGTGCCCGGTTGCAGCGGAAAGCCCGCCACAGATCGCCCACAACACATAAAGCACACCGCGCCAGCTCCGGACTGGCAGCCTGAGAAGACCCGCAGCCTCAGCCGCCATTCCACCCATGGCCAGAAGCACCATCAGGGCATAGGCAAACCCGCCCACCCCGATACATCCACCAGCAACCACGACCAGAACCATGGCGGACAGAACGCGTGGCCGCAGGTCTCGCCATGCAGAGGATTGCCCGTCCGCTGTCATGCCGAAGCCACCGGTCGCGCACCAAAGCGCCGCTCACGACGGGCATAAAGGTCCAGCACCGTTGCAAAATGCCCTTCATTGAAATCGGGCCAGAACACATCCAGAAAAACAAGTTCCGCATATGCGCTCTGCCAGAGCAGAAAATTGGAAAGCCGATACTCCCCGCTCGTACGCACGACCACATCGGGGTCTGGTACACCTGCAGTCCACAAATGGTTGACAAACAGGTTTTCATCAATCTGTTCGGGGGTTAGCCAGCCATCACGCACTTCCTGGGCAACACGCCGGACCGCCTGCATAATATCCCCCCGTCCCCCGTAGGACAGGGCCAGCAACAGAACCAGCTTTCCGTTATTGCGGGTCATTGCCTCAGCACGGGCCAGTTCCTCGCGTAAACTCGTATCAAACCGGCTCAGATCACCAATAAAACGAAGGCGGACACCCTCGCTATGCAGTTCCTTGACCTTATGGCGCAGATAGTAACGCAAAAGACCGGTCAGGTCTGATACTTCCTTGGGGCCACGCGACCAGTTTTCGGATGAAAACGCATAAAGGGTCAGATAGGGCACACCGCGCTGAATAGCCGCGCTGATACACCGTGCCACGGCATCTGCCCCGGCCCGATGCCCCGCCAGACGCGGCAGACCCCGCTCACACGCCCAACGCCCGTTGCCATCCATAATAATGGCGACATGCGAAGGGACGACCGCTTTTCTGTCGGCTGGCAGGGAAGACATAACAGGAAAAAATCCACCGTATTCAGTTCAGCGGGAATAAAACCGGCCCCGTTCAGGCTGATCCTCAGACCTGCTTGATTTCTTTCTCTTTTTCGGCAAGCATGTCATCTACTTTTTTGACATACTGATCAGTTGTTTTCTGAATGGCGTCAGACCAGGTCTTTACGTCGTCCTGACTGATGTCCCCTTTCTTTTCAAAACCCTTGGCTTTGTCCATGCCATCGCGGCGCACGCCACGCACGGCAATCTTGGCGCCTTCCGCATAGCGTGCGGCAGCTTTTGCCAGTTCGTTGCGGCGTTCTTCGGTCAACTGCGGGATGGGAACCCGGATGGTCTGGCCTTCACCAGCGGGGTTCAGCCCCAGCCCGGCATCGCGGATGGCGCGTTCCACGGCCCCGGCCAGAACACGGTCCCATACCTGCACGGTAATCATGCGTGCTTCTGGCACAGCTATGGAGGCGACCTGCGTAAGCGGCACTTCCCCTCCATAGGCTTCCACCCGTACGGGTTCGAGCAGGGCCGGACTGGCACGGCCGGAGCGCAGGCCGGAAAAATCACGACGCAGGCTTTCCAGCGCACTATCCATACGGCGCTTGATATCATCAAGCAGGTCATTCAAGTCAGACACGGCGGTTTCTCCCGTTTTGTCACGGAGGCACTGTGCTGTCCTGCCTCCGCTCTAGTTCATTCCGCGTGCTGCCTTAACGGGCAGCGGTTTGCATGGTGTCAGGTTGCTTCGATAATCCGCGTAAAAGCGCCCTCGCCGCGCATAACGCGACCAAACGAGCCTTCCTCACCAATATTGAAGACAATAATCGGCAGTTTATTCTCACGCGCAAGGCTGATGGCGGCCGCATCCATGACACTCAACTGGTTGGAGAGTACAGTCATGTATGTCAGTTCATCATAGCGTGTAGCGCTGGGGTCATGCTTGGGGTCGGCCGAATACACGCCATCGACCTGCGTCCCTTTAAGCAGGATATCACATTCCATTTCCGCCGCACGCAGGGCCGCGGCCGTATCCGTGGTAAAGAAGGGATTGCCCGTACCTGCGGCAAAAATAACCACCCGCCCTTTTTCCATATGTCTGACCGCCCTGCGCCGGATATACGGCTCGGCCACGGAAGACATGTGAATGGCGGACATGACCCGCGTTGTTATCAGTTCACGCTCAAGCGCATTCTGGAGCAGCAGCGCGTTAATGACTGTTGCCAACATGCCAGCATAGTCACCCTGCGCGCGGTCCATGCCCTTGGCGGCGGCAGCCACTCCACGAAAAATGTTGCCGCCCCCCACAACCAGGCACACTTCCGTACCACCGCGCACGACCTCGGCAACATCCTTGGCAATCCGCTCGACCGTCTTCTGTTCTACTCCAAAGGCCCCCTCGCCCATCAGGGCTTCACCAGACACCTTGAGCAATACACGTTTACGCCTTGGCGTTTCAGAGACAGAAGCAGTCATAGGCCCTCAATCATGCAAAGTCCGACAAAAAACAGACCTCCGCCACGCGCAGACGCGCGGCGTGTAAGATCGCTCTCTCTTATCCTCCAAGGCGGAAGGCCACAAGCGCCAAGCCATCCTTTATGGCACGTCATCCAGCCCGATGGCACGCAGACGGGCCCGTTCTTCATCCCAGCCGGAGCGTTCCTTGACATTCAAAAACAGATGGCACGGACGTTCCAGCAGGCCAGCAAGCTGCTTGCGGGCCCGCTCGCCTATCATTTTGATCTTCTGCCCGCCATTACCAATAAGAATGGCTTTATGCCCGGTACGGCCAACATAAATCGTCACCTCAATCCGCACCGAGCCATCGGGGCGTTCCTGAAAACTCTCGGTCTCGGCTGTGGTGCCATAGGGCACCTCCTCATGCGTCTGCATAAAAATCTGCTCGCGCACCAGTTCGGCTGCAAGCAGGCGGTCAGGCAGATCGGTCAGGTCATCCTCGGGGTACAGGTATGGGCCTTCGGGCAGGCTGGAAGCCAGCTTGTCCAGCAGATCGTCTACACCACCACCAGTGCGCGCACTGACCATGAACACATGCTCAACGGCCAGTTTTTCGGTAATCGCCGCCGTAAGGGGCAGCAGGGCAGATGCAGGCACAAGGTCTGTCTTGTTCAGCACCAGCCATGTGGTCCGCCCGGCCTGCGCCAGACGGGTAATGATGTCCTGCACGGCTTCGGTCAGACCTGTGCGGGCATCGACCAGCAACAAGGTGATATCCGCATCATCCGAGCCAGTCCAGGCAGCGGCCACCATGGCGCGATCGAGCTTGCGGCGCGGCTTGAAGATACCAGGCGTGTCCACCAGCAAAATCTGGCTAGCCCCGCGCATGAGAATACCCAGCACCCGGAAGCGCGTTGTCTGCGCCTTAGGCGAGACGATGGAGAGCTTGGCACCCGCCATACGGTTAAGCAGCGTTGATTTGCCTGCGTTTGGTGCACCCACCAGCGCAGCAAAGCCACAACGTGTTGTTTGTGTCATGCCTGTTGCTTCAGCCCTGATGGCTGCCTCCAAGTTTTTCCAGCAGGGCTGCCGCGGCAGAACTTTCCGCTGCCCGCTTGCTCCCTGCACATCCTTCAGCCGAATACCCCCCCGCACTGACCCGCACCACAAACAGCGGGGCGTGCGATGGGCCATCGGCCCCTATCGTTTCGTAAACAGGCAAACCCTGCCCACGCCCCAGAACCCATTCCTGCAATGCGGTTTTGGGGTCTTTGGGGGGGAGGGCCTGCGCATCGAGTATCCGTTTCCAGCAGGTGCGCACAATGTTGCGGGCCGGAGCCAGCCCACCATCCAGAAAAACCGCACCCAGCACGGCCTCCAGTCCATCGGCTACAACATTGGCGGCTGTCTGCACGCCAGCACGGGCTTCATGCTCTGCCACGGACAAGGCCTCGGCCAGATCAAGCTGGTCGGCAATATCCGCAAGCGTTGTACGTGAAACCAGATGCGCAAGCCGCGAGCCCAAAGCCCCCTCCTGCTCACCCGGAAACCGTTCCAGCAACAGCTCCGCCATCAGCAGGCCCAGAACACGGTCGCCAATAAACTCAAGCCGCTCGTTGGAACCTGCTCCCTTGGTTTTATTCCGTCTGCGCCCGCCCGCTTTCTGGTGTGCCGCCGAACGGTGGGTCAGCGCCTCCTGCAGAAGGGAAGGGTTGGCAAACTGATAGCCCAGACGCTCCTGCAATGCCATGGACGCCAGATATTGCGGCGTGGAGTGGCCCGCACTCATTACATCACGCCTTTTAACAGACGGGCCCAGCGGATTTCGGCTGGCCAGTACCAGACCTGCCAGATGGGATGGGCCGCCTCGACCGAGAAGAAAATGCGCTGCGCCCTGCCGACAAGATTTTCCATGGGCACAAAGCCAAGATCCTTGGGGCCGTCTCCCACAAAACGGCTGTCCGCGCTATCATCCCGGTTGTCGCCCATGGCAAAGAAATAACCGGGAGGCACGACATATTCGGGGGTGTCGTTCTGCGGGCCATCATTGGTCAGTTTCAAAATATCGTGCCGGACCACCCCCTGCCCATCCCGCTGGGGAAGCTCCTCCGTGCAGGCTTCGCCCTCCATGGGCATGCGGGTTTCATCCCGCGCCACATACGCATGCGGCTGCACGCATGGAACCCGCACGCCATTGAGGAACAGTTGCCCCCCGGTAACCTGAATACGATCCCCCGGCAGGCCGATAATCCGCTTGATGTAATCTATGGACGTATCTTTGGTGAACCGGAACACAGCCACATCGCCCCGGTGCGGTTGCCCCGCCCAGACCCGACCGCTGAACAGGTCGGGCGAGAACGGCAGCGAAAACCGTGAATAACCGTAGCTGTATTTGGACACCCATATGTAGTCCCCCACCTGCAGGGTGGGGATCATGGACCCTGATGGGATGACAAAGGATTCAAACAAAAACGTACGTACAAAAACAACAACGATCACGACCGTTAAAATCGTCCGTACATATTCCACCACAGCATGTCTGACGGTAACAGCGTGCTGCGCTCCAGTTGGAGCAGTCTCCGGTTTACTCATGCGCTGCCCCATCTGCTCCCATAATCATGCCAGAAAAATAAAATCCGCTGGATCAAGCCGTGCGCTTGGTGTGATGTCAACCCGCACGGACCGAGATAAACACCTGCGCAAACGCATAAGGGGGTTCGTCGGTCATGCTCAGCATCAGTTCAGGCTTATGGCCTGCGGGCACAAGCTCTGCCAGCCTCTGGGCCGCAGCCCCGGTCAGTACCAGCACAGGCTGGCCCGATGCAAGATTTTCCACCCCAATCTGGCTTTGCGCAACCCCATGGGCAAAACCCGTACCCAGCGCTTTGGCGCATGCTTCCTTGGCGGCCCAGCGTTTGGCGTAGGTGCCTATTCTGGCAGCCCCTACACGCCTCTCTGCCTTGGCGCGCTCATACGGCGTAAAAACACGGTCCAGAAAACGTTCCCCAAACCGCTCCATGACTTCCTCAATCCGCCGCATGTCGCACAGATCTACACCAGTTGCCAGCAGGGTCATGACTTGGCCCGATCAGCCTGCGTAATGCCCGATACAGCCCGCAACCCGGCAATAACAGAAGACAGGTGGCGCAGGTCACGCACCTCCACATCCAGCAGGATTTCCGTAAAGTCGAGCTGGCGGTGCACGATCTTGAGATTGACCATAGCCGCATCGCACTTGGAAATCGTATTGGTAATGGACGCCAGAACAGAGCCTTCGTTTTCGGCCACAATGCTGATACGGCCAACCCGCATCTGCCCGGTTCCACCGGCGCGGGCCATGGCGTCGTAATCCCAGTCCACGTCCAGAAAGCGCTCAGGCGTTGCGGCAAAACTTTCCAGCGTCTGACAGGTGCGTGTATGCACGGTTACACCTTTGCCCGTTGCCACCACCCCTACAATGCGGTCGCCCGGCAAAGGATGGCAGCAGGCTGCGTAATGTACGGCAACACCCGCCCCAAGCCCGACCAGAGGCACTGCCCCACCCGCCGGACGGCGCATGGCAGGCGCGCCACGTGGTCTTGGCCCTGCTGTACCCAGCACACCGGGCAGACCCGCCAGCATGCGTGGCACACGCTGCACACGCCGCAACTCGGGGTAGGCCGCATGCACCACGTCCCGCGCGTTCAGATTGCTGGTGCCAACCGCAACGTACAGATCCTGCAAGGAACTCTGCTTGAGCGCCTTGAGTGTGGTCTCCATGATTTTTTCGGAGCCATCCACACCTTCCTGACGGAAGGCCTTGGCCAGCGCCGCGCGCCCATTATCCAGCGAAACCTGACGCTGCTGCTGCGCCACATAACGGCGGATACGCGCACGCGCCTTGCCCGTAACCACAAACCGCTCCCATGAGGGAGAAGGCGCGCCACCACGGGCGGTCATGATTTCGACCTGATCGCCGTTTTCCAGCTCATGCCGCAGCGGCATAAGGCGACCGTTAACCTTGGCCCCTACACAGGTGTCTCCGATCTGGCTATGCACTGCATAGGCAAAGTCAACCGGAGTAGCCCCGCGCGGGAGCGAGATAAGCTGCCCCTTGGGCGAAAAACAGAAAACCTGATCCTGATAAAGTTCAAGCTTGGTGTTTTCCAGAAATTCATCCGGGGCGGATGAGGCTTCCAGAATTTCCAGCAGGTCCTGCACCCAGCGCGGGCGCCGCACTCCACCATACCCGCCTTCGTCAGGGCTGGTGGTACCGCCTTCCTTGTACACCCAGTGGGCTGCAACGCCGTTTTCAGCCACGTCATGCATGGCCTGCGTGCGGATCTGCACCTCTATTTTCTGGTTACGGGGGGAGCGCAGGGTAACCCCTGTATGCAGGCTCTGATACCCGTTGGCTTTGGGGGTGGAGATATAATCCTTGAACCGTCCGGCAATCATGGGGTAGGCGGCATGTACTGCCCCTAGCGCCATATAACAGTCCTCGCGCGTATTCACGATCATGCGGAAGGCCATGATGTCGGACAACTGTTCGAACGCCACATTCCGGCGCTGCATTTTTTCCCAGATAGAGTAAGGCGATTTTTCACGCCCCGAAACCTGAGCATCCTTCAGCCCGGCTTCATGGCACAGGCGCAGCAGTTCGCGCCGCACATCTTCGATAACATCCGCCCCCTGCCCCCGCAGGTAATTCAGACGTGTGCGGATGGTGGTGTCAGCCTCGGGCTCAAGCTGCGCGAAAGAGAGGTTCTGGAGCTCGGTCTTGACCCGGTCCATACCAATGCGCTCGGCCAGCGGCGCGTAAATATCGAGCGTTTCGCGCGCAATGCGCTGCCTACGGTCCTGCCGCTCCACAAAATGGAGCGTACGCATGTTGTGCAGACGGTCTGCCAGTTTGACCAGAAGGACGCGAATATCCTTGGACATGGCCAGCACAAGCTTGCGAAAATTTTCGGCCTGCTTGGTACGGTCAGACTGAAGCTCCAGCCGCGTCAGCTTGGTAACGCCATCGACCAGATCCGCCACAACGGGCCCAAAATCAGCCTTTAGCGTATCATACGTAACACCGGTATCTTCAATCGTATCATGGAGCAGAGCCGTACAGATGGACTGTACATCCAGCCTGAAGCGCGCCAGAATCATGGCAACGGCCAGAGGATGGGTTATATAAGGGTCACCATTGTCGCGCATCTGGCTCTGATGCGCCCTGTTGGCCACATCGAACGCGCGATGGATGGACTGAACATCAGCCTGTGGCGCATAACTCAGCACCTTGGCGATCAGCCGCTCGCAGCCGATCTCCCCCTCACGCCCGACAGAAACTACGGGCGCAAAAGACACTTCAACCGGGGCACCCCCTTCCCGCTCGGGGGAAGAGGTGTGAACGGGAATATCGCCGCCCGGTTGGTCCACGCGCCCTTTTACCGCCGCGCGCGACCGGTCAGAGCCGCTTCAATAGCACGCACGTCATCGGCGGCCTCTTCCTCGGCGGAGACTTCCTGCAGACCAAAAATATTCTGTTCGGTCGGCACCAGATCCTGCACTTCTTCTTCCACAGGTTCAGGTTCGGGTTCGCGGGCCTGCGAACGGATCAGATCGTTGCGCAGGGCGGGCAGATGCACGGTTTCATCCGCAATTTCACGCAGGGCAACGACGGGATTCTTGTCGTTGTCGCGGTCAATGGTCAGCTCCTCGCCACGGGAGATGTTGCGGGCGCGCTGCGCGGCGTACACCACCAGTTCAAAGCGGTTTGGAACCTTTTCAACGCAGTCTTCGACGGTGACGCGGGCCATTACGAAGAGCCTCCAGACAGTTCAGCACAGAAATAAGATAAAAAAGACAGAAAGGACATATTACCGCATCCACCCCCAACAGGAAAGGCTTATTACCCGATCACCCGGATTTCCTGCCCTTTTACGGCCTGAAGCATCTGCTCCAGAAGCTGGCCGGTGCGTGGATGCACCCAGTCAGCCCGCACATCGCGCAGGGGGTAAAGCACAAAGGCGCGCTCTTGAGCCCGCGGATGCGGCAGAACCAGCCGCTCCGTACTCTGGCACAGGGCGTCCATATCTATGATGTCCAGATCAAGGGTACGCGCAGCATTGGGCACGGAACGCTCGCGGCCCTGCTGCGTTTCTATGCTTTGAAGATGATCCAGCAATACCAGAGGAGGCAGACTCGTCACACCCAGCACAACCCCATTTACGTAAGGAGGTTGCCCCGATGGCGGCATGGGCGCGCTCTCATACCAGCGGGAAACAGCCCGCACACTCAACCCTGGCACCTGACGTAGAGCCTGCACGGCCTGCTCGCAGCTTTCCAGCGCGGATTGCTCCCCCAGAGGCAGATTTGCACCTATTGCTATTAGGACCGATCTGGTATGATTTCTCTCTTCCGCCATATTAATGTCTCACGCCTGAGTAGAATACCTTGCTTTAAACACACCTGGAGCCTCTTTTATAAGAGCGCCCTGCAAACTAACAGCCAGAGGGGCTTTCATTACGAAGCGCATGATGAAAATTTCATTTCTACATAATCAGAACCCAAAAGAAACAACTTTGAATGTATTTAGAGGACCATGCTCATGAACTTGAAAAAAGATGAAAAAACCTGTCTTTTCATTGACGGATCAAGCCTGTATTCGACATCACGAAGCCTTGGGTTTGACGTTGACTACAAAAAACTCCTCGAATTTTTTGCAGCCAAAACGCATGTAATCCGCGCCTATTATTATGCCGCCATTCTGGACACGGAGGATTACTCTCCGCTCAAGCCACTGACCGACTGGCTCTCCTATAACGGTTATTTCCTTGTGACCAAGCCCGCGCGCGAATTTACGGATTCGACCGGCAAGCGCCGCGTTAAAGGCAACATGGACATCGAAATCGCGGTAGACATGATGGAAATGGCCCCACATATAGACCACGCCATTCTATTCAGCGGAGATTCAGATTTCCGCAGGGTTGTAGAAGCCGTGCAACGGCAGGGCACACGCGTGTCGGTTGCCTCCTCCATGCGCTCGTCCCCCCCTCTGATCGGGGATGATCTGCGCAGACAGGCCGACCAGTTCCTCGAACTGGCCTCTCTGGGAGCCAACTTTACACGCCGGCAGACCGAACCCAACCGCCCCCGCACCAACCCCGCACCAGTCCGCCACCCGGCAGACCAGATGAGCGAACCCGAGGATGATCCGCTAAGCTGAGCTAAGTGCAATATTACAAAACAAAATTTTGCTCTACGCCCTAGAACGTATCTGTCCCTCACGCGTTTGGCCTAACATTGCCCCCGTTAGGGGGGCCATGGGCCTGCCAAAGGCCAAACGTCAAGGTTTTCTGGAGTTAACTGATGCCAACATGTTCCGAAGCCAGAAGCAAGCTGCTTTCTCTCCTGCGTGGTGTTGAACACTTCAACACCGAAATTTTCCCCGCGAAGGAAGCCCTGTTTGCCAGTCTGGCCAAAGGGCAGGCTCCTGGTGCACTGTTCATTGCCTGCGCCGATAGCCGCATCAACCCCAACCTGATCACCCAGACTGAACCGGGCGACCTGTTTATTCTGCGTAACATCGGCAATCTGGTGCCCGCATATGGGGAAATGCTGGGGGGTGTTTCCTCCGCCATTGAATATGCAGTCCTTGGGCTTGGCGTGTCCTCCATTATCGTATGCGGTCACTCCGACTGTGGAGCCATGAAAGCGCTGCTCGAACCCGAAAAGAACGGGCTGGATAAAATGCCCACAGTGCGCAGCTGGCTCCGCAATGCCGAAGCCGCACGGGCCGCAACAATGAACACCTTGCATTCTGAGGACGCCGGGCCAGCTACCGTGCGCTGCCTTGCCGAGCAGAACGTCCTGCTCCAGCTTGCACACCTGCGCACACATCCTGCCGTTGCCGCCGGGCTGGCCCGTAACACGCTCTTCCTGCAAGGGTGGTTCTATGACATTGGCACCGGGGAAATCTCGGTGCTGGATGAACAGACCCGCACCACTGTGCCAATCAGTGGCATTATTGAAAAACTGCAAGAACAGACCGAGCAGGAAACTGCCTGACACTTCGGCTCTCTGCGTGTCGGCACGCCGTCTGGGCTTGATAGCCCTGGCGGGTGTCGGCTTTTTTTTGCCCGCTACCGGCTCTGCAACTCCTGCGCAAACTTTAAAAATCAGCACATGGAATGTGGAATGGCTGCTGAACAGCCAGATGCAGAACGCCCCACAGATGCCACCCGACATCCCCCACAGAACAGCGGATGACCTTGCCGCATTAGCCACTTATGCCAGACACCTGCACCCCGACCTGATTGGCTTGCAGGAGGTGGGAGATACGGCAATACTTGGCCGCCTGTTTGACCCACAGGATTATCAGCTTTTTCTTTCCGGAGATGACATTCCCCAGCATACCGCATTGGCCGTGCGCAAGAATCTGCGCGTAAAGCGTAATCCGGACGTCAGTGCTCTGGCACCAGCCTCTGCCGCAACATCGCACCGTCTGCGCAGCGGGCTGGACGTTACCATAATCACAGAGAGTGCAGAACTGCGAGTTCTGGTTGTTCATCTTAAAACTGGATGCTGGGACAACCCGTTATCCGAAACGCACCATGCCTGCCCTATTTTGTTTCAGCAATTCCGCGCACTTCAGGACTGGCTCACCCAAAGAGCCAAAAATCGGGAAACCTTTGCCATCATAGGGGATTTCAACCGCCGCATGACGCGCACGGACCCGCTGTTCATGGCATTGAATCAGATTACACCGCTAGAACTGGTTACGGCCGGGCGTGCCAGCCCCTGCCAGAACGGCAGCAGCTTTATTGACCATATTCTACTCGGAGGAGACGCCCCCAAATGGGCACAGCCAGATTCCCTGCGTGTTATGGTCTTACCGCAGGACGGCGCACGGACCCTGAGTGATCATTGTCCCGTTTCCATAACACTAAGAATACCACGCCAGATATCGCCATAAAAAAAGCCGCTACGATTACGCAGCGGCTTTTTTACAACTCAACTCACTCAGGCGTGAGCGCCGGACCTGTGCGAAGCACCCGAACGTCCACCACCACCACCAGAACGACGCGGCGGGCCACCACGACCGCCGCCGCCACCACCGCCACCATTGCGCGGCGGACCACCACGGCCCCGGCCACCACCACCGCCACCACCCAGAACTGGCGGACGCTGCGTGGAGAACTCGGCCTCTTCCGAATGCCACGGATGATCGCGGACTACGGGAATGGACTTGCCGATTGTTTTTTCAATATCCTTCAGCCATGCACGCTGTTCCGCATCACAGAAGGAAACAGCCCAGCCATCGCGCCCGGCACGGGCAGTACGGCCAATGCGGTGCACATAGCTTTCTGGCACATTGGGCAGATCATAGTTGAACACGTGGCTGACTTCATCCACGTCAATCCCACGAGCAGCAATATCCGTTGCCACCAGAACCTTGACCGAACCTGCACGGAAGCCCTTCATGGCCCGCTCACGCGCGCCCTGCGACTTGTTGCCGTGAATGGCTTCGGCCACAACGCTATTCTTGTTCAGGAATTCGGCAACTTTGTTGGCTTCATGCTTCATGAGCGTGAACACCACGGCACGGGCAACCTTGTCGGATTCAACCATGGTCAGCAATGCATCACGCTTATCGCTGGTGCCGTTTACGAACATGATGGCCTGCTGAATACGGTCCACCGTGCTGGAGGGCGGTGCCACTTCCACGCGGGCAGGGTTACTCAGCAGGGATGCCGCCAGTTCCTCAATGCTTTTTGGCATAGTAGCCGAGAACAGCAGGGTCTGCCGCTGGGCTGGAACATAGTTCATGATCCGGCGAATATCGCGCACAAAGCCCATATCCAGCATACGGTCGGCTTCGTCCAGCACCAGAACTTCCAAGCCGGACAGGTCAATATAACCCTGACCGATCAGGTCCAGCAGACGCCCAGGAGCGGCCACAAGCACATCCACGCCACGGCGCATGGCTTCAACCTGTCGCCCCTGCCCTACACCGCCGAACACCACGGCCTGAGAAAACTTCATGTAACGCGCATAAGCTTTAAAGCTGTCGCTGATCTGGGCAACCAGTTCACGCGTGGGAGCCAGCACCAGAACACGCGGCTGCTTGGGCGTTGCCGCCTTGGGGTTATTATGCAGATGCTGCAGGATCGGCAGGGCAAAAGACGCAGTCTTGCCTGTACCCGTTTGCGCAAGACCTAACAGATCACGCCCTTCGAGCAGATGAGGAATGGAACCCGCCTGAATTGGGGTCGGGATTTCGTACCCTTGGTCCATCAGCGCCTGCAACAAGGGTGCAGCTAGTTTCAGATCCGAAAAAGTAGTCATTTAGGGGCAACCTCTCCATGCACCTGAAAACGTGTCACGTCCGCCTTACTTTCAGTCACGCACTGCCAAACCAGAATTGAGGACAGAACAGAACCGTCTCTAAGCCAGACCTTACTGACAGGTCAGCATGAATTTTATTACATTACAGACAGAATAAGAAATTTTCGGAATCATGCATCCCGCGCAGACTGTCTTGAAAGGATTATATAAAAGCAGTGTGAGCGCCCCGCAAGGGTTCCGTACCATATTGGTCCGAAAATAAGCAGCCCGCAGAACTGTCATAACATCTGCAAATCACGATAATCATACTACCGATATATACAGGATTTTTATCATGCAACCAGTATTTTTAATATATTTTTGCACATACGTTTTATGCGTAACACAACTTGAAGAGGATTATGAACGCTCTGCATTCTAACGTATTATTCAGAAGACTGTTAATAACTGCCCATAAATCCAGCCATTTCCGCAACTCGATACCGGAGCACACTAGCGCCTGCGCAACAGAAACAGTGCCTGCTCGCCAAACAGATTGGCCAGCCGTATGGACCGCCGCCATGGAGCGCGCTCGCCATCTTCATCCACTGCCAGCCACTTTTCCACGATATATCCATCTTGACGACAGAGCTCGAGAAAATCCCGAATCGTACAGGGGTGAATATTGGGCGTCTCATACCACGGGGTATACCATACGGCCGTCATGGGCATGCGCCCACCAAGCAGCAGACGCAGACGCAGTTGCCAGTGCCCAAAATTGGGAAAGGACACAATAGCATACCGCCCTATGCGCAGCATCTGCCGCAGCACTTCCCTCGGGCGTTCCACGGCCTGCAATGTGCGCTGGAGTACAACATAATCAAACGAATGATCGGGGTAATAAGCCAGATCGTGGTCCGCATCACCATGCACAACAGGCAGGCCATGGGCTACCGAGCGGGTCACCAGTTCCATATTCAGTTCAATGCCACGGGCATCGCACCCACGCTCGCGGTATAAATGGCCGATCAGTGTGCCATCCCCGCTCCCGATATCGAGCACACGGGTTTTAGGCTCGATCATGTCCGCAATCAGGCGTTGGTCAAGACGCATCAGGACAATCCCGCATGTTCGGCCACACCGCACAGAAAGCCACGCACCGTGCGGTCAAAATCCGGTTCTTCAAGCAAAAAGGCGTCATGGCCTTTGTCTGTCTCAATCTCGACAAACGAAACATTGGCCGCCGCCCTATTCAGGGCACGGGCCAGCGTCCGCGCTGCCGATGTGGGGAACAGCCAGTCTGAAGAAAAGGAAACAACGCAAAACCGGACTGCTGTCCCCGCAAAAGCCGGGGTCAGGTCCCCATCATGATCCGCGGCAATATCGAACCAGTCCATGGCCCGCGTGATGCTCAGGTAGGAATTGGCATCAAACCGGCGGACGAAGCTGGAACCTTGGTAACGCAGGTAAGATTCCACCTCAAAAATATCACCAAATGTGGAAACCGGGCCTTCTGGCCCAGGCCCGCCAACTGGTCCACGGCGCATGCGCCGCCCGAACTTGCGCGTCAGTGTTTCCTCAGACAGGTAGGTAATATGCGCCATCATGCGGGCCACAGCCAACCCGCGCGCGGGCACTACACCTGCCTCCCAGTAACGCCCGCCCCGCCAGTCCGGGTCGGCTATAATGGCCTGCCGCCCAACCTCGTTAAACGCAATATTCTGCGCTGAATGGAAGGGGGCTGTGGCGATGGGCATGACAGCGCGCATCATCTGCGGGTAGGTCACTGCCCATTCGAGCACCTGCATGCCTCCCATGGAACCACCCACTACGGCAAACAGCCGCTCTATACCCAGACTGCGTACCAGCCTGTGCTGGGCCCGCACCATATCACGGATGGTAATGGGCGGGAACGCGGTACCCCATAACTCACCCGGGGCTCCCTGCCCGTCAGTCCTTGGGGAACGCGGCCCCGTGCTGCCCATGCAGCCACCCAGAACATTGGAGCAGATGACAAAAAAACGGTTTGTATCAATTGGCTTGCCCGGACCAACCATACGCCCCCACCAACCCAGCTTACCCGTAAGGGGGTGCGTTTCCGCCACATACTGGTCACCTGTAAAAGCATGGCAGATGAGAATGGCATTGTCTTTGTTGGCCGAAAGCCGACCATACGTACAATACGCAATATCAACAGGAGCCAGTGTTACACCACAGTCCAGTTCCACCCCTTCGGGAAAACTGGCATGCAGGTGGTCACCAACGGTAAGGGGCGTTGTGCTGTTCATAAACCCGCTGCATTCTCCAACCCGGCCAAGCCGGGCAAAAAACCGTGTCAGCCCCGATTACACCAGCACTGCCAGACCGGGGTTTACCGGCCACACCCATGGCTGCAGCCGGTATTGAATAGCTAGTGTTCCATCTTGAGCGCGGCAAGGAAAGCGCTCTGCGGGATTTCCACCTTACCAAACTGGCGCATACGCTTTTTACCTTCCTTCTGCTTTTCCAGAAGCTTGCGCTTACGCGAGATGTCCCCGCCATAACATTTGGCCGTCACATCCTTGGACAGTGCACCAATGGTTTCGCGCGCGATAACCCGGCTGCCAATGGCTGCCTGAATGGCGATTTTGAACAACTGCCGGGGAATAAGGTCTTTCAGCCGTGCACAAATGGAGCGGCCCCGTGTTTCTGCGGCAGAACGATGCGCTATAAAGCTCAACGCATCAACCGGCTCCTGGTTGACCAGAATGGAAATACGCACAAGGTCGCCCTCTTCATATCCATCCATCTGGTAATCAAAGCTGGCGTAACCACGCGTGAGTGACTTGAGCCGGTCATAGAAGTCAAACACTACTTCGTTCAGGGGCAGACGGTACACAGCCATGGCACGGTTGCCAACATAGGTCAGGTCCACCTGAGTACCACGCCGTTCCGTGCACAGGGTCAACACTGCCCCCAGATACTCGTCCGGCACCATGATGTTGGCTTTGATCCAGGGTTCCTCTATTTTTTCAATCAGGGAACCATCGGGCATGTCGGCGGGGTTGTGGAGTTCTTCCATCTCCCCGTTGGTGCGGTGAACCTTGTACACAACAGACGGCGCTGTAGCGATAAGGTCAAGATCGAACTCGCGGGACAGACGTTCCTGAATAATTTCCAGATGCAGCAGTCCAAGGAAACCACAGCGGAAGCCAAAGCCAAGGGCTGCCGATGTTTCCGCCTCGTAGTGGAAAGACGCATCATTCAGGCGCAGCTTGGAAAGGCTGTCGCGCAGTTTTTCAAAATCATCCGAGACAATGGGATAAAGACCGCACCACACAACCGGAATGGAAGGCTTAAAACCTGGTAGCGGCGTAGCGGCGGGGCGGCGGTCATCGGTAATCGTGTCCCCCACATTACAGTCAGCCACGGTTTTGATGGCGGCGTTAATGAACCCCATCTCACCCGGACCAAGACTTTCCACTGACGTCATGCGCGGGGCGAACACACCCACCTGATCCACCTGATGCACTGCACCAGAGGACATCATGCGCACCTTCATGCCCCGCTTCAGCCGACCTTCCTTGATCCGCACAAGCACGATCACGCCCAGATAAGGGTCATACCAGCTATCCACCAGCATGGCCTGCAACGGCTTTTCCGCATCCCCTGTGGGGGGCGGCAGGCGGGTGACCACGGCTTCCAGAACACCTTCGATGTTCAGGCCGGTCTTGGCCGAAATTTCAACCGCGTCATCGGCGGGGATGCCGATGACCTCCTCGATCTGCGTCTTCACACGTTCCGGCTCTGCTGCGGGCAGGTCCACCTTGTTGAGCACGGGCACGATTTCGTGGTTGGCGTCTATGGCCTGATACACATTGGCCAGAGTCTGGGCTTCCACCCCCTGAGAGGCGTCCACCACCAGCAGCGAGCCTTCACACGCAGCCAGAGAGCGGCTGACCTCGTAGGCGAAGTCAACATGTCCGGGCGTGTCCATCAGGTTCAGAACATAGGTCTTGCCATCCTTGGCAGGATAAGCCAGCCGGACGGTCTGCGCTTTAATGGTAATGCCACGCTCCCGCTCCAGATCCATGTTATCAAGAACCTGATTGGTCATCTCGCGGGCAGTCAGGGCTCCACACGCCTGAATCAGGCGGTCGGCCAGAGTGGACTTTCCATGATCGATATGGGCGATGATGGAAAAATTGCGGATGAGCGAAAGGGGTACATCGGTCATGCTGCCCCTTTACGGTAAATAAAGAGAAAAGTCAGCCTGTTCCTCTGCTTTAAGCGCCACTTTAGCACAATTTTTTAATGCACGGGCCCGTTGCCCTGCCCACACCCCTTCCTGAACACGCGGGCTAGACGGCTCCATTCATGGTGATCTGACCATTTTTGACAATATCGACCAGTGCTGCGGGTCGCCCCAGCAAAAATCCCTGAGCCTCATAACACCCGACCGCGTTGAGCATACTCAACTGGTCCGCAGTCTCGATCCCCTCCGCCATAACCGAAATATCAAACGCCTTGCCCAAAGCCAGCACCGCACGCACAATCGCCTGCGTGTGTTCGCTAGCTTGCATGGCTCCAAAAAATGAACGGTCAATTTTTATGCGATCGAAGGGAAAACGGCGCAGTGTATCCAGCGAGGAATATCCCGTACCAAAATCATCCAGCGCCAGACTGATCCCCATATCCTTGATCTGATGCAGCACCTGCAGGGCACGGGCCTGATCGGCAATAATGGTCGATTCTGTCAGTTCCAGTTCCAGCCTTTGGGGGGGCAGCCCTGTTTCTTCCAGAATATTGGCCACGATGCGGGCAATGTCCGAGTGGACAAACTGCATACCCGACAGGTTGACCGCAACCGTGTAGGGCTGGTGCCATTGCACGGCCTCGGCACATACGGAGCGGAGCACCCATTCCCCAATCTGCAGGATCAGGTCGCTCTCTTCAGCCAGCGGAATAAAATCATCCGGCATAATGGTGCCCCGTGTGGGGTGCTGCCACCGCACCAGTGCCTCGTAACCACGGATTTCTCCCGTAGCGACCACTCTTTGCACCTGATAGCAGATGGTTAACTGCCCAGCCTTGACCGCATGCCGAAGGTCTGCGGAAAGCTTGCGCCGGGTGCGCACTTTTTCATCCATCGAAGGTTCATAAAAACATGGATGCCGACCCGGATCAGCCTTGGCGCGATACATGGCCAGATCAGCATTGTTGATCAGGGTTTCCTTGTCCGCCGCATGATCAGGCCATATGGCCACGCCCAGACTGGCGCCAGGCAGTACTTCCGTATCCTCAAACCGGATGGGCTTGAACAGCACCTCCTCCAGCCTGCGCAAAAACCCCTTGATCTGCTCAGTCGAGACAACACGGCACAGGGCCAGAAATTCGTCCCCTCCGGTACGGGCGATAAACTCGCCACGGTTATCATGCAGCAGTCCACGCAACCGCCGCCCCAGAATACGCAGAACCTCGTCCCCCGCCCTATGGCCGCGCAGGTCGTTGATTTCCTTGAATCTGTTCAGGTCGATCCCGATCAGCGCCAGCCTGCCATTATTTTCACGCGCCCAGTCCAGTTCAAGGTCGAGACGCTGATGAAAATTCAGCCGGTTGGGCAGGCCGGTCAATGTGTCGTTCAGGGCCATCCGCCGCAGCTTCTCCACCGACTCCGCCCGTGCGCTGTCGTCGATCATACCGCTGACCAGCCCACCCCCAAGGATAAGGAAAGACATAATGGCAATAGCAGCGGGCAGAACCAGCGAATCCCCGGAACGCCCCATACTCTCCATTGCCGAAGACCCGACCTGCACATGGTAGGCCGCCATGCCAATAAAATGAACAGACAGAACAGCCAGTGCGAGCACACCAGCCATAAATGTGCTTGCACGCCGCCCGGGCCGAACCCCTGCGCGTACAGCCAGCACACACAGCACAATGGCTGCCAGCACCGAAAGCACAAGGCAGGGCATGTTCCATGTTGTCTGCCCCTGCACGTGGTAAGCCAGCATGCCTGTATAATGCATGGCAACAATAGCCAGCCCGACAATAGCACCACCCAGTTCGGGCAGAAACCGGGCAAAACGGCAGGTGGCCAGCATAAAGCCGATTGTGCTGCCAAAGACGGCTATCAACAGGGAGGCACTGGTCAGCAAGGGGTCAAACCGTGCGGCGGTATGGCCCATATAACCCAGCATGGCCACAAAATGCGTACACCAGATTGCAATACCGCCAGAAAGAGCGGTCAAAAAAAGCCACGCGTACCATTGGCCGTTTTTGGCCCGCAAAGCATGCCGGAACAAAGAGGCGGTCACTCCGGCACCAGAGATGCACAGCAAGGCCGCAACACAGACCAACCCGAGGTCGTGCTGGCCAATAATGCACCTTAGAAACCTCATCAGACGCACGCCCCAATTTTCAACACATTGAAAAAACAGTACATTTTAGAATATTCTACTACAATAAATCCAAAACCGGCCAAGAACAGCGCCATAACCACCGTCTATGCAACATTATTCGGCAGGTTTTTTAAAAAATAGTTTTTCTCAAACCGTCATCATGACAATCCTGTGCAACCATACCGCCCCCTCCCGCATGGGGGACACATGCACCTCCCCCCGGCGAAAAGAGCAGACGGCGGGGCCGCCCGGTTCATCCAGCATCAACCCCATAACAGGCTCGCGACCGGGACCATGCATCAGAACCCTGTCTCCCTCCCGTAGTGGAAGCGACGGCACCACAACAACCGCCCCGCCATCACGCACGACCGGCTCCATACCATCGGTATCCACCCGCACAACATAGGCATCAGGCTCGCCCCACCATTGGCCGGGGGAGGCTTCCCGCGCCCACACCGGGCCACAGGGCAGGCCGTGCTGGTCGAACACGCCTTTCTGGTCCAGCATGGAATACGCAAGGGTGTGCAACAGCCCCACACCTTCGTCGGGCATGGCAGGGTGCAGCCCCTCCCCTGCAACGGATCGGGCAAAAACCGCCAGCGGCACCTGCAAAACATCCAGCACCCGCAAAAGTGTGGGCAGCGATGGCCAGCGCGTAGCGCCACCAGCCCCCACCCTGCGGGACGGATTGAGCGCCGTGGCGTCCAGCCCCGCCGCACGCGCAAGGGCGGAGGGAGTAAACCCACGCTCACGCGCAAGCATATCCAGCGTATGCCAAAATACCGGCGACTGCGCGATCATGACCGGGGGGATGAGGTAGGTACAGGCTTACCCTGGTGCTTGAGCACCTCCTGCGCATGGCGGGCCAACCCCCCATCCGTAGCCACAAACCGCGCCTGCACCGTACGCTCGGCCAGCCCCATACGCTCGAGCCGCTCAAGACATGGGCCATCCATCAGGCCGCAGGGACGGCCACACGCACCGGCAAGGTAAAGCCTGTGCAGGGCGGAGCGGCAGCATGTTTCCAGGTAAGGGTCATTCCACATTCCATGCAGGATCACCGATCCCGCATGGAACTGCAAGGCTTACTCCGCCATACCGCCCGTTATCGGCGAGAAGCTTCAGGCAGGGCGTAAGCTATGACGTAATCCCCCTCCTTCGTGCCGAAGGAGCCGTGCCCGCCATCAACCGTTACAACATACTGGCGACCATTGACTTCGTACGTCATGGGGGTGGACTGACCACCGGCAGGCAGGCGGTCCGCCCACAGAACCTTTCCGGTCGTAACATCATACGCACGGATATAATAATCGGCTGTGGAAGTCAGGAACGCGACCCCACCGGCGGTGATGATTGGCCCACCAAGGGAAGGAATCCCCGCCTTAAAACCAAATGGCAGGGGGGAACTGTCCCGTGTTGTGCCGTTCCGGTGCTGCCAGATAATGCTGTTGGTTTTCAGGTCGATCCCAGCCACATATCCCCAGCCGGGCTGCTTGCACGGAATACCAAGAGGGGACAGGAACGGATGCAGTTCCACCCCGAACGGTGTGCCATACTGCGGCTGCAACCCGTTCTCCCCCCCTGCTGCGGCGGGGTCATGCGCGGTTGGCGGCACAACCTGATTATCGGTCGGGCGTGGCACAAGGCGGGAAACAAACGGAATGGCTATGGGGTTGGCAAACGCCACCTGCCGCACGGGGTCCACAGCCAGACCACCCCATTCAAACATGCCCAGATTGCCGGGGAAAACCAGAGTGCCCTGTACGGAGGGCGGCGTAAACGGCCCTTCGTAACGCAGCTTTTTGAACATGATCCGGCATACCAGCTGATCCAGCATGGTTGCTCCCCACATGTCTTTATCCGTCAGGTTATTTTTGGGTCGGAAAGTCAACTGTGAAAACGGCTGGGTTGCCCAGACATGGTCGCCCTGCGCGGCCCCCTGCGGCACAGGCTGCTCGGGGGCGGGCACCAGCAATTGCCCGTTACGGCGGTCGAGCACAAAAATATTGCCTGTTTTAGCCGGTGCATACAGCGCGGGTATCACCGTGCCATCTTCCTGCCTGAAGTCGATCAGGCTGGGCTGGGCTGGCATATCCATATCCCACAGGTCATGGTGAACAGTCTGATAGAACCAGACCTTGTGCCCTGTCCGGGCATCCAGCGCCAGAATACCCGAGGCGTAGCGCTCCTGTAGATCCGTCCGTTTGCCACCCCATATATCGGGTGTTGCCACACCGGTGGGAATGTAGAGCAGGCCCAGCTTGGCATCGTAAGCCGAGACGATCCATGAATTGGGCGAATTAGGCGTATATTCGTGACTGTCGGAGGGGAGCTGGTTCGGGTCCTCACTCCCTGGATCAAACGCCCAGACCAGCTTGCCGCTATACAGGTCATACGCCCGTGTAACACCCGAAGGTTCATGCGTGGAGTAATTATCCGTAACCGCGCCAGAGATAATAACCAGCTTGTCCGTTACCACGGGGGGCGATGTCGGCTCGTAAAACCCAAGAACACGCACAGGCATGCCTTCGGTCAGGTCCACAACACCCTTATTGCCAAATGCCGGGCACAGCTGACCCGTTTTTGCGTCCAGCGCCATCAACTGCCCATCATTGGTTGGCAGGAAAATACGCTCCGCACAGGAGGCTTGCACCGCCGCCTCCTTCTGCGGTTCTGCACCGTCTGCTGCCGCACGGGAAGGCGTTGCCGCATAGGACACGCCCCGGCAGGTCAGATGCTGGAACGTCGGATTAACCACCAGCCCGGGATCAAAGCGCCAGATCTGCCTGCCTGTAGCCGCATCCAGCGCAAACACGACCTGATGGGGTGAGCACAGGTAAAGCGTGTTGCCAACCTTGATCGGCGTTGTCTCATCCGTCACTTCCACCGGATCATCAGGTCCACGCAGGTCGTGGGTTCTAAACGTCCAGGCCACCTTAAGCCTGTTCACATTATCCGTTGTAATCTGATTAAGCGGTGAATAACGGTCCCCCGCCTGTGTACGTCCATAAGACGGCCAGTCCTGCGCAGGCACAGCCGCCACATCCCCCGGAAGCTGCACACCCGCATAAACAGCCTGCGCACGGGGGAGCACACCCGCCACATCCTGCGGGTCCTGCGTCAGTGCATAACCATACACCCCCAGCCCGGCCACAATAACCACCAGTAAGGGAATGCGGTTCCAGACAGATGCTGGCCGCAATGCCCCCGCAACAAAAGGCAGCAGCAGCCATCCCCCCAGAGGCAGGATGACATCTCCTCTGGGAGCCAGTGCCCAGAAGTCAAACCCCGCCTCTGCCACGGACCAGACAACAGTGCCCGCAGCAACTGCCGCATAAAGCCACAGCGCCTCGCGCCGCTGCGCCCAGAGCAGTGCCCCGGTTGCCATAAGAGCCAGACCGCATGGCGCGTAAAATGCAGAGCCTCCCAGCACAGCAAGCCAGCCACCTCCCCCTGCCAGAACACAACCAAGCACAACGCAGAGTAGCGCCGTGATTTTTGACAGATTATGGGAATGGTCGCCTTGCATGACCGGCAGTCTCCTTGCGTTGCAAAAAACCATTTTGCTGGATTGAAACGGCTCTTCAGAGTTGATCAATGTTATTTACGAAGAAATCTATCATATTATAATCGAAAAATGAATAAATTTTCATTTCAGGATAAATCATAAAAAAAAACGCGACCCCCATCCGAGGGCCGCGCCTTTTAATCATCCATTCCTTAGCCCCTAAGGGCCAGAAATTAGACGGAGTAGTACATTTCGAACTCAATCGGGTGTGGCGTGTGTTCAAAACGGTACACATCATTCCATTTCAGAGTGATGTAGCTTTCAATCTGATCTTTGGTAAACACGCCACCTGCCAGCAGGAACTCGTGGTCTGCGGCCAGAGCTTCCAGCGCTTCACGCAGGGAGCCAGCAACTGTCGGAATCTGCTTCAGTTCTTCGGGCGGCAGGTCATACAGATCCTTGTCCATGGCATCGCCAGGGTGGATCTTGTTCTTGATACCGTCCAGACCCGCCATCAGCATTGCGGCAAATGCCAGATAAGGGTTAGCCGTGGGGTCGGGGAAGCGCACTTCAACACGCTTGGCCTTCGGGCTGGTTGCGTACGGAATACGGCATGAAGCAGAGCGGTTGCGGGCGGAGTATGCCAGCAGCACGGGCGCTTCAAAACCCGGAATCAGACGCTTGTAGGAATTGGTGGACGGGTTGGTAAAGGCGTTCAGCGCCTTGGCATGCTTGATGATACCGCCGATGTAATACAGCGCCGTATCGGACAGGTCCGCATAACCATTGCCAGCAAAAGTGGACTTGCCGTCTTTCCAGATGGACTGGTGGACATGCATGCCCGAACCGTTATCGCCAAAAATCGGCTTCGGCATGAACGTGGCGGTCTTGCCATAGGAGTGCGCCACGTTGTGCACACAGTATTTGTAAATCTGCATGAAGTCGGCGGAACGGACCAGCGTTTCAAACTTGGTGCCAAGTTCGTGCTGGGACTGCGCAACCTCATGGTGGTGCTTTTCAATGGCCAGACCCATTTCGCCCATGGTTGCCAGCATTTCAGCGCGCAGGTCGCTTTCGCTGTCAACAGGAGCTACGGGGAAATAACCACCCTTTACACCGGGGCGATGGCCCATATTGCCTTCGGGATAGTCCTTGAGGGACGCATCGGGCCCTTCGATGCTGTCAAGCTGGTAGGTCCCGTAATTGGGGCCCGTGCCGAACTGGACGTTATCGAAAATGAAGAACTCGGCTTCGGGGCCAAAAAAGGCCGTATCACCCAGACCGGAGGACTTCAGATACTGCTCGGCCAGCTTGGCGGTGGAACGCGGGTCGCGGTTATAGGGCTGCCCGGTGGACGGCTCGATAATATCGCAGAACAGGATAAGCTGCGGACGGGCGGAAAACGGGTCCATAACAGCCGATGTCGGATCGGGCAGCAGAACCATGTCGCTTTCGTTAATGGCTTTCCAGCCTGCGATGGAAGACCCGTCGAACATAAAGCCGTCGGTAAAGCTGTCTTCCTCAATGGTGCTGACGTGCTGGCACGTATGCTGCCATTTGCCGTGCGTGTCCGTAAACCGCAGGTCAACCAGTTCGACCGAATGTTCCTGAATCAGCTCAAAAACCTTGGCAATTGCAGCAGCCTTGCTGTCGCCCGCCGAAGCTGTTTTCTTCACCATGCTCTCTTCACCTAAAAAGCCTGTTTATGTTCCGCACCCTGCGGAAACATGCCGTGGAATTATGGAGCCCGCCTTGCCCGAACCTGCTGACATGCAGCACGGATCAGATCGCGTCTTCTCCCCGCTCACCCGTGCGGATTCGAACTACATCATCCACCGGGATCACAAAAATTTTGCCATCACCGATCCGTCCGGTGCGCGCTGCCGTGGAAATAGCTTCCACAGCGCGCTCCACCATGGAAGCGGGGCAGACAACCTCGATTTTCATCTTTGGAAGAAAGTCAACAATGTATTCAGCGCCGCGATAAAGCTCTGTATGGCCTTTCTGGCGCCCAAAACCCTTGGCTTCGATCACGGTAATACCCTGCAACCCGAGCTCGTGAAGGGCTTCCTTCACTTCATCAAGCTTGAAGGGCTTTATAATGGCCTCGATCTTTTTCATCTCGCGTCGTCAACACACCGTTGCTGGACCCGTATGGGGGCCTGTACTCTCTTGTTCTTTTGCCCGACCCGTTACAAACTTCAGGTATCAGACCCGAACACACTTGCACGGCTTGACCCGTCGGGCAATCGGGTAGATGCGAATTTGTATCGGTAAAGCATTAAACAGAAATTTCATCGCGACCGTTTCGGTTCCGTCTCCATCTTTCTTCTTTTCCGCCTGCCGGGCAAGGAAATTTGCAATGACAAAAGCATTTAACCGGCAGTTTGCCGATCTTCCTGTAACAATTTTTACAGTCATGTCCGCACTGGCCCGCCAGCATGGCGCCATTAACCTCGGGCAGGGCTTTCCTGACCAGGAAGGCCCGCAGGACATGATTCGCCTCGCAGCCGATGCCCTGCTTGACGGGCAGAACCAGTATGCGCCCCTGACAGGACTCCCAGACCTGCGCACCGCCGTAGCACAGGCCAACCTGCGCTTTCAGGGCATTCGGGTCGATGCCGATTCGGAAGTCGTAGTCACATCAGGCGCAACGGAAGCGCTGGCCGCATCCCTTATGGCGCTGATCACACCGGGGGATGAGGTGGTGCTGATGGAACCCCTATACGATACCTACCTGCCTGTTATCCGCCAGTTGGGAGGTGTGCCGCGCATTGTGCGGCTGCAAGCCCCCGACTGGGCATTGCCCCGGCAGGCTCTGACCGATGCTTTTTCTGCCCGTACCAAAGCGGTTATCCTCAACTCCCCCATGAACCCGACCGGCAAGGTGTTCACGGCAGACGAACTGGCCTTTATTGCCACGCTCGTACAGCAGCACAACACGTTCGCCATCTGCGATGAGGTTTACGAACATCTGGTGTTCAACACCCGGCACATCTCGCTCATGTCCCTGCCCGGCATGCGTGAACGCTGCGTGCGCATTGGAAGTGCTGGCAAGAGTTTTTCCCTGACCGGCTGGAAGGTGGGCTATGCCACAGCCCCCGCACCGCTGGCCGGCGTTATTGCCAGGGCACACCAGAACCTTGTGTTTGCCACCCCCCCCAACCTGCAACGCGCTGTGGCGTTTGGGCTGAACAAGGATGCAGCCTATTTTACCACTCTTGCGCAAGACATGGCCACGCAGGGCACAATTCTTGCCTCTGGCCTGCAACGTCTGGGCTTTGGCGTGCTGCCTTATCAGGGGAGCTACTTTATCATGGCCGACATTACGCCACTGGCGAATGGGCAGGATGATGTCGCCTTTACCCGCCTGCTTACGGAGCAGGCGCGCGTGACCGCCATTCCCGCTTCCGCGTTTTATGCGGCCGACCCACCACGTAACCTGATCCGTTTTGCCTTTTGCAAACGCCCCGAGGTATTGATAGAGGCCCTGAACCGGATGGAAGCATGGAAAAACCGCTAAAACGGTTTTTTCTACCCATTCCGTAATTATCCAATTGACGGACCACACTCTTTTCTCTAAACGTCCGCTTGCTGTGCGGCGGACGTAGCTCAGCTGGTAGAGCGCCGGTTTGTGGTACCGGTGGTCGCGGGTTCAAGTCCCGTCGTTCGCCCCAGCATATTCCCTTATAAAATAAAAGATTTTAAAACCACCAGCCATCAGGCTGCCATAGCTGCGGCATATGTGGCAGCATAGTCAGGCCAGAGTCCTTGTTTGGTGTATTTTCCAACACTGCGGCAATAGCATAAGATCATACGATGCAAAGCACGTTGCCCCCCATAAGCCTGCTCGCCCTGATCATGCTTCCGGCCTGCACTCCCCCTATGCCGCCCCCCAATACGCCACAGGCTGAATCCGCGCTGTACCAAGCCAAACAGAACTGCCTGGACACCTACCAGACCCGCCCTGGACAGGTTACAAAGGACAACATGAGCAAGCTGATGACCTGCCTTGCCAGAGCCACACAAAAATATGGTCGACAGGCTTATGGCCCCTATGCCGCCATTTATATGGAAGGTGCGTCAAAAGGGGTTGAAGCCGCCCGGCATCTGCGCGAGGGCCTTTACACTCCCGACCAGTTCGGGAGCGAGATCGGGCTTATTCAGGAGCAGGAAAACTCGGCCCTTGTGCAACAGAATGCACAGATGAACACCCCCATGGACCCTATTCTGCAGCCAGTTCCAGCCGTGCCCAGCCGCTAATCCACCCCAGACAGCAGGGCCGGGAGCCCACGGAACACCCACTGCCCGCGGGCCTGACCAGAATGTGATGAAGCGGGTTTATCCGGCGAAAAAATGGCGTATTCCTGCCAGATATGCGCATAAAGCCTGCAACCTCTGTCCCGAATGTGAAGTCTCTGGCTGTTTACGGCTACGATAAGCTGTTCAATCCATACAGTGCATGACGCTCATACATATTGCGCAGCATTTGTAAGAACAAATCAAGAAAAACATGTCGGAAATGGATTGGTAATCATGGCTAAAATCAAGGTCAAAAACCCGGTTGTCGAGATGGACGGGGATGAAATGACCCGCATTATCTGGCACTTCATCCGCGAGCGGCTGATCCTGCCTTATCTGGATATTGACCTCAAATACTACGATCTGGGCATAGAACACCGCGACGCCACGCATGATCAGGTCACCGTTGATGCCGCCGAGGCCACCAAGCGCTACGGTGTTGCGGTCAAGTGCGCCACCATCACACCGGACGAAGCCCGTGTGAAGGAATTTGGCCTGAAAAAAATGTACCGCTCCCCCAATGGCACCATCCGTAATATTCTGGACGGCACCATATTCCGCGAACCCATCATCTGCTCCAACGTGCCCCGTCTGGTACCGCACTGGACAAAGCCGATCGTGATTGGCCGTCACGCCTACGGAGACATCTACCGTGCTGCCGAAACAAAAATTCCCGGCCCCGGCAAGGTCACGCTGAACTATGTGCCAGATGACGGGGGAGACCCCATTACGCTGGATGTGCATGACTTCAAGGGCCCCGGAGTAACGCTGGGCATGCACAACACCTTCGCATCCATTGAAGGGTTTGCCCGGGCTTCCCTTTCCTACGGGCGCGATCGTGGGCTGCCGGTTTACCTGTCTACCAAAAATACCATCCTCAAAGCCTATGACGGCATGTTCAAGGATGTCTTTGCCGAGGTGTATGAAAAGGAGTTCAAGGCCGAATTTGAAAAACTGGGCCTGACCTACGAACACCGCCTGATTGATGACATGGTGGCCTGCGCCCTCAAGTGGCCCGGCGGCTATGTCTGGGCCTGCAAGAACTACGATGGCGATGTGGAGAGCGATATTGTGGCTCAGGGCTTTGGCAGCCTTGGCCTGATGACCTCCGTGCTGCTCAGCCCCTCTGGCGATGTGGTGGAAGCCGAAGCCGCTCATGGCACAGTCACCCGCCACTACCGCGAGCACCAGAAGGGCAACCCTACCAGCACCAACCCCATTGCCTCCATTTTTGCATGGACTCGCGGACTGGCTTACCGTGGCCGGTTTGATAACACCCCAGACGTGGTACACTTTGCCAACACGCTCGAAAAAGTGTGCATTGATACGGTAGAAGCCGGGCAGATGACCAAGGACCTTGCCCAGCTTGTTGGCAAAAACGCCCAGTGGCTCAATACTCAGGACTTTCTGGACGTGCTGGACAAAAGGCTGAAGAACGAACTGGCCAAAGCCTAAACCCGTCACAGCAGGCCCGCACACTGTGGGCCTGCTTTTTATGCGTCTGCCAACCACGCGCCGCAGGGCCTGCCAAATATGCTGGGAACCATGCCATTTGCCATTGCGTCCAAACCGGCGCTGACGCAAAACAGGGCTTTGAATCTTAGCATAACCTTAAGAGCAGGACCCTGCGCATGTCAGTCATCCCCGCAGAAACAGACGTAGCCATTATAGGGGCAGGTCCAGCCGGGCTGTTTGCCGCTTTCCAATGCGCCATGCTGCGCCTGCGTTGTGTGCTCATTGATGTTCTGCCCGAAGTGGGCGGCCAGTGCGCAGCCCTCTACCCCGAAAAGCCGATCTACGACATTCCCGCCTGCCCCGCCGTGGAGGGAGCCGAACTGGTTGCCAATCTGGAACGCCAGATTGCTCCGTTTGACATTCCCCGCCTGCTCAAGCACCGGGTCGAGGGGCTAAGCGGCCAGCGCGGAGATTTTTCGCTCACTACGGACAAGGGCGCACATCTGCACGCCAAGGCTGTGATCATTGCCGCTGGCGCTGGCGCTTTTGGCCCCAACCGCCCCCCACTTGACGGGCTTGGCACGTATGAAGAAAGCGGTGCGGTGCAATACTATGTACGCCGCAAAGCAGATTTCCAGAACAAGCGCATTGTTATTGCAGGCGGTGGAGACTCCGCACTGGACTGGGCGCTTTCCCTCAAGAGCACGGCAGCAAAGCTTTATCTGGTGCACCGGCGCGACCGCTTCCGCGGTGCACCGGAAAGCCTCCGCCAGCTTGAGGAGGCCGTAGCCGCCGGACAGATTGAAAAAGTGGTGCCTTACCAGCTCCACGGCCTGCAAGGGGCCAATGGCGTGCTTGACGGCGTGGATGTTATTGACATGGATGGTGCCACCCGCACGCTTGAAGCAGATGTACTGCTCCCCTTCTTCGGTCTGGCAACCGATCTTGGCCCTGTTGCCCGCTGGGGTATGGACACCCTGCGTTCCACCATTCCCGTCACCCCATCCAGTTGTGAAACAAGCCTTGCTGGCATTTTTGCCATTGGCGATGTCGCCACCTATCCCGGAAAGCTCAAGCTGATCCTGCAAGGCTTTAGCGAGGCCGCCATGGCTGCCCATGCCATCCACCCCATTATTTACCCCGAGCAGGCCCTGCACTTTGAATATTCGACCAGTAAGGGTGTCCCTGCCGCGTAATCTGCGCCGTCCGACCTGCCGGGCATGCTGCCATAATGCCACCGCCTTTGCCGGGTAGGGGGGTAAAGGCAGGGTGCCCCGCAGGCTCTCTTTCCATACTGGCGGGAGAGTTCCCTCCCATCCTCTTATAAGGATGAAGCCGTGAAAATCGTTATTCTTGGCGCAGGCGTGATTGGCGTAACCTCCGCTTGGTACCTGAACGCTCTGGGGCATGAAGTCACCGTTATAGACCGCCAGCCTGCCCCTGCGCTGGAAACATCCTTTGCCAACGCGGGTCAGGTCTCGCCCGGCTATTCCTCCCCCTGGGCAGCACCCGGCCTGCCCTGGCAGGCCATGACATGGATGCTGCACCCCCGCCACAGCCCGCTGGTCATTCGCAAGCGGCTGGACATGGCCATGCTGCGCTGGATGCGGCAACTGCTTAAAAACTGCAATGCGCAGTCTTATGCACTCAACAAGGCCCGCATGCTTCGCGTGGCCGAATACAGCCGCGATTGCCTTGACGCCCTGCGCGATGAAACCGGCATGACCTATGACGACCGCCAGCAAGGGCTGATCCAGCTTTTTCGGACAGAACAGCAGATCAACAAAAGCCAGCGCGACATGCGCCTGCTGGCCGAAAGCGGTATTCCCCACCAGTTACTCGGCGTGGACGATATTCTGGACCGCGAACCGGGGTTACGCCACGCGGCTCATCTGCTCAAAGGCGGGCTGTTTCTTCCCAACGACCAGTCGGGAGATGCTCACATCTTTACCCAAAGACTTGCCCGCATGGCCGAAGCCAGGGGTGTGCGCTTTCTCTACAACACCACCATTAAAGGACTGGATGCCACAGCGGGCACGGTTGTTTCCGTCAGGACCAGTGCGGGGCACCTGAGCGCAGATGCCTATGTTATGGCGCTGGGCAGCTACAGCGCCCGCCTGCTACGCCCCCTTGGGCTACGCCTGCCGATATACCCGGTTAAAGGTTATTCCCTGACCCTCCCCCTAACTGATGAGAGCCATGCCCCGGCTGCTACGGTGAATGATGCGATCTACAAAGTATCCATCACACGTCTGGGCAACCGCATAAGAGTGGGCGGTACGGCAGAACTGACCGGGTATAATCTTAAGCTCAGCCCTGACCGGCGAGAAACACTGGAACTCTCTTTTTCCGAACTGTATGGCGGGGGGGATCTGAGTGCCGCTACATACTGGACCGGCCTGCGCCCCTGCACGCCCGATGGCACACCCATTATTGGCCCTGCTACGCCATTTGGTAATCTATGGCTCAACACAGGTCACGGCACATTGGGCTGGACCATGGCCTGCGGCTCCGGCCGCCTGATTGCAGACATGATAGATGGCCGCAAAACCGATATCCCTGCCCTGGACCTGGCTTTAACCCGCTACGGTTAAGCACGGCTACAGGTCGGCAGACACAACAAAAGGGCCAGAGAATTCCTTCTCTGGCCCTTTTGTTTTAAGGCGCTTGTGCCTCCACATCACTGGTGGACTGGCTTACGCCACTCCACCACTGGATATGGCAGACTTACTGAGCGGATTCAGCAGCCGGAGCAGCGTCACCTTCAGCAGCTTTCTTGCCGCCTTTTTTAGCGTGGTGCTTGCTGCCATGCTTGCCAGCGTGCTTGGCATGCTTTTCGGCTTTTTTGCCTTCTTCAGCTGCTGCAGCAGGAGCTGCGGCTTCAGGAGCTGCAGGAGCGGCAACAGCCGGTGCGGCAGGAGCTGCGTTTTCCTGAGCGAAAGAAGGAGCTGCAGCGCCCATCAGAGCGACTGTGGAAAGAGCTGCGAGCAGACGACGAGAAATCATTTCTTAAATCTCCAATACAACCGGCCAGAATTCCTTTGGTTTTACTGCACCATCCCGTGCAAAAAAACCTTCAGCCGGTTTCTGGCTTCATGCATATCACGGCATAGACCGGCCGTCTGCGTTTAAAATTTGCGCAACATTCCCACTTATTATGTGTTTAACGCACACATGCCATATTTTTGCCTTATTTTAAAAATCCTCAATAAAAAAACCGCCCCGAATGGGCGGTTTTCCTTGATTTTAGAAAGCCGTATCCAATTTTCATATCTGTAATGCACTCAAAAAAAATAATCCCTGCCACAGAGTAACCTTAGTTTGCCTCTGCCCACAAAAAACAAGGGCCACGCTTGCGCGTGGCCCCCGGTCAATCAGCCTTCGCGGCTTTTGGACCGCTTTTTGCGCTCGTTCGGATCAAGGTAACGCTTACGCAGACGAATGGCTGAAGGTGTTACTTCCACCAGTTCATCATCTTCAATGTAAGCAATAGCCTGTTCCAAAGACATGCGGCGCGGCGGGGTCAGCATCAGAGCATCGTCCTTGCCGGATGCGCGCATGTTGGTCAGCTTCTTTTCACGAACCGGATTAACTTCCAGATCGTTTTCACGCGAATGCTCACCAATGATCATGCCAACGTAAACTTTTTCGCCAGCATCCACAAACAGCGTGCCACGTTCTTGCAGAGAGAACAGGGAATACGTTGTGGTATTACCATCTTCAGCCGAGATCAGCGACCCATTACGACGCCCTTCAATGGTGCCAGCGTAAGGCTGATACCCAAAGAACAGACGGTTCATGATGCCTGTGCCACGCGTGTCGGTCAGGAATTCGCCGTGGTAGCCGATCAGCCCGCGCGAGGGGATGATGAAGGTCAGACGAACCTTGTCACCACCAGAGGGACGCATATCCTGCATCTGGCCTTTACGCAGAGACATCTTCTCCACAACCACGCCGGAATAGGGTTCGTCCACATCAATGGTGACTTCTTCGTACGGTTCTTCGCGTTCACCGGTTTCTTCGTTCGTGCGGAACAGCACGCGCGGACGGCCGATGGTCAGCTCAAACCCTTCACGGCGCATGGTTTCGATCAGCACGCCAAGCTGAAGTTCACCACGTCCAGCCACTTCAAACGCTTCGCTCTCGGGGCTGTCGGTCACGCGAATAGCAATATTGCTTTCGGTTTCCTTGAACAGACGGTCACGAATCTGGCGGGACGTCACCTTCTTGCCTTCACGGCCACCCAGAGGGCCATCGTTCAGGCGGAAGGTCATGGACAGGGTCGGCGGGTCAACCGGAATGGCATGCAGCGGTTCGGTCACTTCGGGTGCGGCGATCGTGTCCGGAATAGTAGCTTCGGACAGACCAGCCACGGCCACGATGTCCCCTGCTTCCACTTCTTCAACCGCAACGCGTTCAAGACCACGGAAGGAGAGCAGCTTGGTCAGGCGGCCTGTTTCAACCACAGAACCGTCCGCGCGCAGCACCTTGACCGGCATGTTCATGCGGGCACGGCCCTGCTCGACACGCCCGGTAAGCACACGCCCAAGGAAGTTGTCGTTTTCAAGGATTGTGGCCGTCATGGCGAACGGCTTTTCCTTGTCCAGCACAGGAGCGGGCACATGCTTGATAATCAGGTCGAACATGGGGCTGAGGTCCTTGCGGGCCCCTTCCAGTTCCAGATCGGCCCAGCCCTGACGGCCAGAGGCGTACAGCATGGGGAAGTCAAGCTGTTCGTCATTCGCACCCAAAGCTGCGAACAGGTCGAACACTTCGTTGTGAACTTCGTCGGGGCGGGCATCGCCACGGTCGATCTTGTTCACAACCACAATCGGCTTGAGCCCACGGGCCAGAGCTTTGCCCACAACGAACTTGGTCTGGGGCAGAGCGCCTTCAGCAGAGTCGACCAGCACAACCGCGCCGTCCACCATGCTCAGAATACGTTCCACTTCCCCGCCAAAGTCGGCGTGTCCGGGTGTGTCGATAATGTTGATGCGGGTATTTTTCCACACAACAGAGGTGCATTTCGCCAGAATGGTAATACCACGCTCACGTTCCAGATCATTGCTGTCCATGGCGCGTTCAGCAACGTGCTGATGCTCGTGGAAAGAGCCAGACTGTTTCAGCAGTTCGTCAACGAGAGTGGTCTTGCCATGATCGACGTGTGCAATGATGGCGATATTGCGGATATCCATGAAGTCGGCCTGATTGCTCCTGCGCGCCTTACCGCCTCCTCCGTGCTTGAAAGGGCGGTCAGCGATCGCTGTGGTGTTTGCGTGGCCGCACAGATAGCTCTCCCCGCACCAGAATGCACGTAAAATTCTTATGTCTATCCCACATGGGGGTTGACCTGAGCCCTGCGTGCGTCAGAACCAGAGCACCACAGCACAGACCCGATGCCCCTACCCAACGGCTTCTCCCCTGTGCGACTCCACTGGGCTTTGACTTGCCTTGATGCCCTGATAACGCCAACACCCCTGAAGGACCGCATGCCGGACCACGCATCCTCTTTAAATCCGCGCATCCAGTTCTGGCCCACGACAACCCTGACGTTTATGGGCCTTGTGTTTGGGCTGGTCATGGGCTTGGGCGCTCCTCTTTTTACACTCGATCTGACGGATCGGGGCTACGGCGCGGGCATGGTGGCCGCCAACAGCATGATGCATGCGCTGGGCGCGCTGGGCATTGCGCCCTTCATGCCCCGACTGGCCACATACCTTGGGCCACGACGGGCCATTTTTCTGGCCCTGACAGGCGCGGGGCTGACACTCCTGCTTTTTCCGCTGGGTCACTCCATCTGGCCGTGGTTCCCGCTGCGTGTCCTGCTCGGGGCATTTTGCGAGGTCATTCTGGTTCTGTCCGAAAGCTGGCTGAACCAGATAACGGACAACCATGCACGGGGCCGTGTCATGGGGCTTTACAACACGCTGCTTTTTGTTGGCATCGCCATAGGTCCGGCCCTGCTCAGCCTGACTGGACGACAGGGTAACCTGCCATTTTTTGGCACCGCCGCCCTTCTGCTTCTGGCCGCAATCATAACGCAGGCACCATGGATGGTAGCCCCACTCCCTGCGGCACCAACGCAGCACCGGCTCTGGCGTTATCTGGCACTGGCACCTATTGCCATTACCGCTACGTTGCTGATCGCCATGCTGGATGCTGCGGCCACGTCCTTTCTCGCGCTCTATGCCATCCAGTCCGGCTGGAGCGAGCGGGCGGCCACCCTGCTGCTGAGCGTCATGCTGCTGGGCGCAACGGTCATGCAGGTGCCCATTGGCTGGATCGGGGACAGAACCAACCGACGGTCCTTGCAGATCATTCTGGCTCTGCTGGCCTGTGGCGGCGCGTTGCTATGGCCTTTGGCCATGCGCCAGCCCGCCTTTGCCTACCCGCTCATGTTTATATGGGACGGTGCATTCGCCAGCGTATATTCCGTTGCCATGGCCGCGGCAGGCAACCGCTACCGCGATGGAGACCTGATTGCCGTATACGCTCTGTGCTCTCTGGCATGGGGCTTGGGCAGTTTTACCGGCCCTGCCATAAGTGCGGCAGCCATGCAGGCCAGCCCGCATGGTCTTGCCCTTTTTGCCGCCACATTATGTGGCCTGTTCGCCCTGCTGCCCCTGATTTTGAAAAAGAGCGTGTAACTGCCCCCGACCTGCTGAACCATCTGATCGGGGACACTCCACAAAACCCCCTGTCCCGGCTTTAAAAACCAACGGCTGACGCAGGAGTGCTGTGCACAATCAGGCCGGGCCAGCCCCCTGGGTATTCACCTGAAGGCTGTACAGGGCTTCCCCTGCGCACATGAACAGCCAGTCCCGCTTGGGGCCGCCAAAGGTCAGGTTGGACACACCATGAGGCAGGCGGATGCGTCCGATCAGATGCCCTTCGCGGTTGTAGATGAACACCCCGCACAGGCCCAATGGCCCACTCACCCCACACCAGAGGTTGCCATAAATATCGGCCCTCAACCCATCGGGGATCATCTGAACCCCTTCAAAGCGCATATTGGTGAACAGCCTTGGGTTGGAGAGAGGGAGTTCCTGTCTGTGCAGATCGAACTCATGCACAGCCAGATCTCCATCATGTCCGCCCGCACCATTCTGCCGCCCTGAGGAAATGACATACAGATGCGAAAAATCGGGCGAAAAACATAATCCGTTAGGGTTGGGCAACTGGTCCTGGGTCAACACGACATCAATCCGACCGGAAGGATCAACCCGGAACGTGTGGTCAGGCTGCCTGTGCACGCCGCCCACAGCACCGATCAGCTCCTCGCCCATCCGCCAGCGAATACGCCCATCGGGATTGGCCTCCCCTCCGGCGGCATCAGCGTGGCCTTCTGCCACACTGTCTCCATACCCCGGGTCCGTAAACCAGATGCTACCATCGGGATGGGCAATCACATCATTGGGGGAGCTGAGGGGTTTCCCCTCAAAATGATCGGCCACCACATGTACCGACCCGTCATGCTCCCAGCGCACAACACGGCGTAAAAAATGCTCGCAGGAAATCTGGCGGCCCTGATAGTCAAACGTATTCCCGTTGGAATGGTAGGATTCCGGGCGGAAAAGCGTAACCTCCCCCGTCTCCCACAGGTAGCGGTACTGTCGGCTTGTAACGGTATCGCTAAACAGCAGGTAGCGCCCCTCGGCCGACCATGCTGGGCCTTCCAGCCACACCCCGCCATTCCACACACGATGGATGGTCGCATGACCACTGACCAGATCGCGGAAAGAGCGGTCGATCACCACCACATCGGGGTCCGGCGCATAGGATGGAGGCACGTCCGGCCCCCATTGCCGGGGCGGCTGGGTGGTCACATCTGGCGGAAAGGCGGTCATCGCCGCACCTGCACTGGCGGCCAGCGCTCTTTGGGGCGCACTCATGCGTGGCAGCAGCAGACCGGCAGACAGACCGGACAACCCCTTGATTACATTGCGCCTGACCAACCTGTTCCGTACTGAGGTTACCATCTGAGCCCCTTGCGCCTTACCTTGCCAGCACGCCGCCCATACGACCAGTGCCCGGCCCCGCCGCCTCCCGCCATACCCTGCAACGGGGGGACTGTCACCTCCGGCAGGCTCTGACACGATGCATAGAGTTCAGGGAATTCTGGCGACCCTGAGCAGGTTGGTGGAACCGCTCACGCCAAAAGGTACACCTGCGGCAATAACCACCGAATCTCCAGAGGCGCCAATCCGTGCACGGGCCACAACAGCCAGTGCCTCTTCCACCATCCGCTCCACCGTGGTGGATGCCGTGTGCGGCGGGCTGACAAACGCATGCACACCCCACACAAGGGCCAGCCGCCGCGCGGCCTGTGCCGTGGGTGTTACCCCCAGTACTGGGCATGTCGGGCGTTCACGCGCAATACGCAGGGCCGTGGCCCCCCTGTGCGTATAGGCCACAATGGCGGGAGCGCGCAGAGTGGCTGCAACCTGCTGGGTAGCACTGGCTATGGCATCCGCCACATAATCCTCCGGAGCAAGGCGGGCTGCGGCCATGTGGGCCTGCCAGCCTGCATCCTGCTCCACCCGCGACAAAATGCGGTTCATGATCCGCACCGCCTCACGCGGGTACTGCCCCGCAGCCGACTCCGCAGAGAGCATGACTGCATCTGCCCCATCAAACACGGCTGCCGCCACGTCCGAGGCCTCCGCCCGTGTGGGCGTTGGTGCGGTTATCATGCTTTCCAGCATCTGCGTGGCCACCACCACCGGTTTACCCAGTCTGCGGGCCTCGCGGATAATCCGTTTTTGAATAAGAGGAACACTCTCTGGCGGCAGTTCCACCCCCAGATCACCGCGCGCCACCATCACGGCATCGCTCAGGGCCAGAATGGCGGACAGGTTTTCCACCGCCTGAGGCTTTTCCAGCTTGGCCAGCAATGCGGCCCGCTCCCCCACAAGGCTGCGGGCATGCACCATATCCTCCGGTCTTTGCACAAAGGAGAGGGCCACATAATCCACCCCCAGCTCCAGCGCATAGGCCAGATCCACCTTGTCCTTTTCCGTCAGGGCGGGAATGGGCAGCGCCACATCGGGCACGTTCACCCCTTTATGGTCGGAGAGCGCCCCCCCGATTTCCACCCGCGTTGCCAGCCAGTCCGGCCCGACCTGCTCCACCACAACGGCCAGTCTGCCATCGTCCATCAGCAGACGGCTGCCGGGCGTAGCGACCTTGATGATTTCTGGGTGGGGGAGTTGCACGCGCGTAGCGTCCCCCGGTGTATCGGACAGATCAAGCCGAAAAGATGCCCCCGCCACCAGCTCGACCCTGCCAGCCCCAAAGCGCCCGACCCGCAGCTTTGGCCCCTGCATGTCGGCCAGAATACCAATGGGGCGGCCCAGTTCGGCCTCAACCTGCCTTACAAAAGCATGCCGACTGGCGTGATCGGCATGTGTGCCGTGGGAAAAATTGAAGCGGAACACATCCGCCCCTGCCAAAGCAAGGTCGCGGATGGTGGCGTAATCGGAAGAAGCTGGGCCAAGTGTTGCAACAATTTTAGTGCGACAGGCCCCAGCCTCTGTTTTTTGACTCTCCGACGTTGTGACAAGAGACATAAACCTGATTCTCCTTAACAATCCGCCGGAAAAATTCAGGATGGGCTGATCACGTCCTCAGCGTCCACTCCCCAGATGGCCCGGCGCGGCACCCATCCGTTATATTGTTTGACCGAAACCTTGCACCAGGCCGAGCCTGCCGCACACTCCCTGACTGAACCAACCGTACCCGGCCGCAACACGGCCACTATGGGAGCATCCTCGCTGGCACTGGCCCGCATGAACACCACGCCGGACAGTTTTGCCGCATCCTGCGCCGAGCCAGCACTGGCTACGACCCGAGCATCCATATGCCCCGAAGGCAAGGTCTTCTCACCATCCTTACCCGCCTGTGAGGGCACGGGCGTTTCGTCCCCCGGAGGTTCACCGGGAATCAGAAAATCGCGCCCGCCCGCCAATGTGGCCTGCTGCATCCAGCCTTTTTGCCCGGTGGGGTCTTCCACCAGACGCCAGACATCAAATTCCCGTTCCACCCGTACCGGCATACCCCGCCGATGATAGACCCACAGAATAGGAAAACGCTGCCCCGGCCCCGCACGCATGTTCACCTCATCCGAGCGCAGGGCGGCATAGCGTGGCAACGGCAGGCCGGTTACGCTCCCTTTTGCGGGGTCATTCTGCACGCCTGCATCAGGTGCTCCCATATCGGCGGGCGTGGTGGTGGAGGTGGAAGCCGCCACAGCGGCACCCGCAACCGCCGCAGCACCTGCGGCGGCCGCAACATGGTGGTGCGCAGGAATATGGTGCGCGGCTCCGGCCTTTAGGTTGGCGGCCTCATGCTTTTTGTGGTGCGCGCCTTTTTTGCCGCTCCGTGTGAGGGCAGTCTCATGCTTGCCTCTGGTTTTGGCCTTACTACCCCCGCTCTTGTGCGCAGATGCAGCCTGTGGGGCTGTCTGGGTATGTTTATGGTGTTTATGGAGCGGGGGCGCCACACCATCGACCGCAAAACCGGCAGACGCCGTGATGCCAGAAAAAGCTGCCATGCAGCCCGTCACGCAGACAAGCAGGCGAAACCGGAAAAAGGAGCGAGTGCACATCATGGCTGCATCCCTGCCAAGAGAGTGACGCGGGGGCAAGAGGGCGCGCACACTTCGCGCGCGACTTTACGTTTCACAGCAGAACAGACTTGCACCTCAACCCTGTTCAAACCTGCCTTTGCATGCATGTTCGCCCGCTAAAACACGAGTTGTCGGGCAGCACCTGCCCGGTCAAAAAAACTCGGCAGACCTACGACTTCAACCCCCGGCAACAGGGCCTGCGTATCCAGCCCCAGCGTTTTTACACCGGAGTCGCACACCATAAGGGTTACGCCCATATCCACCACTGCTTCACGCAGGTCATCCAGCCCGGCAACCCCTGCCTGCTTGCGCATATCCGCGCCTGCGGCTCCGTCCAGCCCGTTCCAGTCCCCGCAGAAAGCGCAAACCCCGGCCCCCATGCCAAACAGCAGAACGCACTGCCCCATGGCAGCCGCCGTGGCAGCCAGCATGTAAGCGGCATGAATACGCTCGTACCGGGCCTCCACTACCAGCAAAACCAGATCGCAGGAGGGGGCATTGCTCTCAGCCATGGGCGTGCTCTGCGCCACAGACCGGGCAGGCCGGGTCGGCGCTCAGGGTCATGGTTGTAAACTTCATGCGCAGGGCATCCCACATCAGCAATTCCCCCGCGCCGGTATTGCCAAGGCCCAGAATCTGCTTGAGCGCCTGGGTTGCCTGCAACGTGCCCATCACCCCGGTCACCGCGCCGAACACACCGGCCTCGCCACAGCTCAGACCGGATGCCTGACCATCTGTTGCGGGGTACAGGCAGTTATAGCACCCCCCTGCCTGTGTAGGGCTGAATGTAGCCAACTGTCCTTCAAAGCGTTGCACTGCGGCAGAGACCAGCACCTTACCTGCCTGCACACAGGCGGCATTGACCGCGTAGCGGGTCGCAAAGTTATCGCACCCATCACACACAAGGTCATATCTGGCTACAAGGTCATGGGCATTCCGGGCATTGAGCCGCAAATCCCATGCTTCCACCACGATCTCGGGGTTCAGGGCGGTCAGCTGTTCGCATGCGGTATCCACCTTTTTACGCCCTACGGCGCGCGTGGTGTGCAGCACCTGCCGCTGAAGATTGGACAGTTCGACCACATCATCATCCACCAGACCGATTCGGCCCACGCCCGCAGCGGCCAGATACAAAGCCGCTGGCGCACCCAGCCCCCCGGCCCCCACCACAAGCACGGAAGCATTCTTTAATGCGACCTGCCCCGTCCCGCCGACCTCGGGCAACAGAATATGGCGAGAATAGCGCTGGATTTCATTTTCGCTAAGGTCAAGCTGCATGGGTTTTATGTATCCACTCCTGAGTACTCCGGGGGCATACGCTCCCCCGTACGCGTTATGGATATCCCAAACTCCATGCAACAAAGGTCATATTTTTGTAATAACACATGAAACCTTACACATTATTATCTGGTTAGAAGAGGATATCTGGTTTATAAGAATTGCACCAAACACATACGAGGAATGTGTAATATGACAACCTTCACCCAGCCCGGACCGACAGTCCGGCCAGCCAGTCTGCCCCGCCGCCAGACCGCGCGCCGGGTGTGTGTTGCCACGGCAGCTGCGTCGTTTAGCCTGTATCTGGCCTCCCCTTTTGTCACGTTGTGGTCTGTTGCCTCCGACCTGCAACGCCACGATGCCACAGCCCTTGGGCGGATGATCAACTGGGGTGCGCTGGATGCCTCATTCAAACGGCAGACACTGGCTGGCCTGCACCTGAACATACAGCCCGCAGCGAACGAACTGCCCGATTTTGGTTCGTCCTTTGCCACAACGGCTGTATCCAACGCAGTGGATACCACGCTCACGCAGGCCAACCTTGGCACATTGCTGGATGAGGCCCTGCCCACCTCCGCCTCCCCGGCGCAGTCTGGCACGCCGTCTTTTGCATCGCTGGCTACGCGGGCCTCGGTCCATTTCAACCGGCTGGACCAGTTTGTCATGGAATTGCCCCTGCCCGGCCATGAGCGTGAAACGCCTCTGCGCGTTGAACTGCGCATTCAAGGCTGGAAATGGAAAATTACCAACGTGGAATTGCCCGTGCGGCGTGCCCCCATCATGCAGGCATCGGCTACACCTCCCAACACCTGAGAACAGGCTGAGCAGAACCCACAAAAAAGCCAGTCCTCCATTGCGGCGGACTGGCTTTTTGCTGGTGTTGCAGTTCAGGCGCGAGGCAGGTCTTCTTCCAGCACCACCATGTTTACGGCGTAGCTGACATCGCCATCTTCATCATCACGGTGGACGGTGCCTATAACTTCACCCTTTACGGCCAGTTCGACCGACATGCCTGCACGCGGAGCCGGGTTTACGGTCAGTTCAGGCGAACCCAGCAGGCGGCGCAGCGCGCTCTGGAGGCGGGTGATCTCTGAAGCAGAAAGAGAATCGCTCATGTCATTCATTCCTTAGTCGAGCCAAATCACGCATCAGGAAAAACAGGGCACGGGGCATATCCGATCGTCCCGCCAACGGTGAACGACCATAAACCCGGCGTGCGCGCCTTCCGATCTGTTCCGCACCCTATAGGCCATCCCGCTCGGGCGGGGCAACCTTTGGCAGACGCGCCACGTCCTTGCCATGCCCGCGCCATTTTCCACCGTGTAACTGTCTCTCTCACCAAGGGAGATACCTATACCGTGCGAGCACTGCGCCCCCTTTTGTCCGCCCTGCTTATCTGCGTGTCCGCCGGACTGTGCATTATGGCCACGCAGGGCAGCCGCCTGCCGCCAACCATGCAGAACGACAAAACAGATCACGTGCTGTACATGGCAACGCATGATGGGATAGCCCAGACTGCAACAGCACTCTCCCGCCCTCATGGGTGGGACGACGTCATGCAGGCTCTGGCACGGGGCAGGCCAGAGGCCGCCCGCATTGTGGCGACCGTTATGCCACAGACCGATGCCCGCACGGCCCGAACACTGGAACACACACTCCAACGCCTGCTTCCCCGCCAGCCTGCAATGGTGCTGAGCGCGACCGAGCCCAATGCGGCCGCAACTGGCAGTACCAGAAACATCTGCTCGCCCACAGGCATGTCCACCACATGGCGCAAGCAGGCTGAACGAGCCGTAACCAAATTACATGACATTCGCCTGGCTACGCGCACACAAACCTGCCTGCATACGCTCCAGCGCAGGGCTCCGTCAGCCTGAGTTGTGTTTTTTCTAACATATTTTGAAAAAACACAGAATTGTTAACAGAATTTTTCTAATTTTTTATCGAACAATGCCCCTGCATTGCGTATAAGCAATGCAGCACACGCAAATGCGATATGACATAAGCGCATTTATAGCAATAATGCTAATATAAGTCATTCAATAACTGAATGAATTATCAGACCTAATAAAAATAACAAGAAGTGACCTCGGCCCATGACCGTAATCACCGACCACACCACTCCAACCTCTGCCCGCACCGCATGCCCTCCCTTGGCGGGCCTGCGGTGCCACGGCCCTTCCATAGCCCTGCGTACAGGCCTGCTGGCCTCTGGCTCGGCCCTGCTCTGCCTATGGGCAGTACCCGTCCGGGCCGAAACCGCGCCCAATGCCGCGTATCTCCATATGCCGCACACACAACCCGCTGCGCAGAAGAGCACACAGGCGGACACAACAACAATCACCGTCAGCGCTCCTGCGCAGGTTAAAGGGGCGCGTATTGTTACGGTCACCCCCCCTGCGTCCACGCCCCCCCGGGCCGGCTTTTGGGATAACAGCCGACTGCTCCCCACCCTGACCAGCCGCCCCGAAGCTTACGGCCAGCCCCAGTCACTCGAGCTCACTCCCCTGCCTACAGCGCTGCTGCATCAGGGGCCGTGGGGGGTGTTCAACACCAATACGGGGGCAGCCGCAGGCTTTGGCACTGTGGGGTATTATGCCGTCTCCCGCTGGGCGGAGGACTGGTCCAGCCTGCGCGACAAACACAATCGGCTGGACTTCATGGATCCGCTCAAATACATCCCGCTCAACACGTCGGGCGATATTTACCTGACCTTGAGTGGCAACTTCCGCCAACACAATTTTTATGACCAGCGCCCAGGTTTTGGCGCAACCCAGAAAGTGCCCGCCTACCGCAACAACTTCCGCTGGAATGGAGGCGCGGACCTGCATCTGGGCGAGCATGTGCGCCTGTATGGGGAATTGATGAGCGGTCAGGCCGCAGGGGTCAATTACTATGGCTATGCCGGAGGCCGCTGGCGCAGCAGACTGGATGTGCAACAGGCCTTTGTGGAAGTGCGCGGCAAGGTGCTCAATGCCACTGTGGGTGGCATGGCCGGGCGCATGACCTTTCTGGATGCACCACCTTATTTTACCGCAGGAAGCGTGTACCCCTCCGTGCCCTATTCATGGAATGGCCTGCGCGGCTATGCGTTCTGGAAAAACTTCCGTGTAGACGGGTTTTACCTGACCCTGACCAACACCGCACCTTCGGCCATGTTCCACGATCAGGTCGGATGGAACTCGCGCCTGTTCGGAGCCTATACATCCTATGCGGTGCCCAGCTTCAAGTTCATGGGACGCAACAGTCAGATTTTTGTGGATACGTTCTATCTGGGGTTCATTCTCTCCAAAAATGCTCTGCCCACTCCAGGTGGTGGCTCCATTGCGGGGTCCACCCACCGCGACACGCCGGGCACACGCATATGGGGCAATGCTGGCCCGCTGGAATTTTCGATCGGAGCAATGTGGCAGGGGGGTGAATTCCGCGCGGCCAAAAACGGGCCAACGCGCCCGGTTTCCGCCTATGCCATTGATGCCACGCTCTCCTGGCGGTTTGCAAAATGGGCGGGCCATCCGGCCATCGGTATACAGGTGGACAGTATCTCTGGCGGGAATATGCACAAAGACCAACAAAGCTCATGGGGTAGCTTCATGTCCCCCTATGTTCCCAGCGCCTACTATCTGGATATAAGTACCTACATCGGTCAGTCGAACCTGATAGACGTAGGCCCCATCGCCACGATTGCCCCCACTCCCAACACCACTTTGCTGCTCAAGGTGCCTGCGGTGTGGCGCAACAGCCGCCAGGACGCCATTTACGCCAATGGCACCGCCTTTTACGCCTATCGCCCGCATGGAGCCTACACAGCCACCATGCCACAGGCCAGCTTTACCTGGCGGGCCACGCGCCACATTACGTTTAGCATTGATGGAGAATATATTTTTGCCTCGCATAGCATGATCAACGCCGGAGCTACGTCTGGTGCTTTTGTACAAAGCAACCTTGAACTGACCTTCTGACCCGCTTTGGGGCAGACAAATCCCGGTGAGCATCGTATGTGCACAAAGGAGTGGAGGAGCGCGGCCTGCCCGCAAGCCTCCGCTCCTGAGCATACGCAGGGGAACGCCAGACCACACCCCTGACCGTATGGTGCCCCCCATGACCCTCCGGGAGAGACAGGACGCATGGCCAGCCCGAACCCCCAACGGGAACTTACACTACGTGGTCTGCTGCTTGGCGCGCTTATTACCATCGTCTTTACCGCATCCAATGTGTATCTGGGCCTGCGGATCGGACTGACATTTGCCTCATCCATACCTGCTGCGGTTATTTCCATGGCTGTGCTGCGCCTTATGGGTGGGGGCACCTTGCTGGAAAACAACATGGTGCAAAGTCAGGCTTCTGCTGCGGGCACCCTGTCATGCGTGTTTGCGACCTTTCCCGGACTGATCATTGCCGGGTTCTGGACACATTTTCCCTTCTGGCAAACGGCGGGACTGTCTTTTGCTGGTGGGGTACTGGGGGTCCTGTTCACCATCCCGCTCCGGCGCGCGCTGGTAACACAAAGCAGCCTACCTTACCCTGAAGGCGTGGCTGCAGCCGAAATTCTGCGCGCAGGGGCAGACAGGAACAACCAGCGCGGCCTGCAGGCACTTATAAGCGGCGGGGTCATGGCCTCCGTCTTTTCGTTTTGCAGTGGCGGTCTGCGCCTGCTGGCCGATGGGCTTAACCTGACCGCCAGCGCGGGTAATGCCGTATTCCAGTTCAGTGCCGCGTTTTCCCCCGCCCTGATCGGGGCCGGGTATCTGGTCGGCCTGAGCGGGGGCATGGCCATGCTGACAGGCTGCATACTGGCATGGGGCGTAGGTGTGCCCTGGCTGACCAGCCTGTTACCCAACCCCACACTCCTGCCTCCAGCCCAGTTTGCGCAGGACATCTGGCTGCACAAGGTCCGCTTTGTGGGGGCTGGTGCCATTGCCGTTGCCTCCCTGTGGACGCTGATCGAACTCATGCCCCCCGTGCTACGGGGCATACGCACCATGCTGCAACGCACAACGGGCCTGACCTCTGCGACAGACAGGGACCTTTCCGCCCGTACCATGGGAGGACTTATGGCGGGAGCCATGCTGTTGCTGGCTGGTTTTTTTGCCGCGTTTCTAGCCCCCGTAACACACGGGTTCTGGCCAATTGTCGGTGTGGCTGTATTGTTCTGCGTTGTGTTCGGTTTTGTCATGGCAGCAGCCTGCGGGTACATGGCCGGTATTGTGGGGTCATCGTCCTCCCCCATTTCGGGCATTATCATTATTGGTGCCGTCTTGTGCGCCCTGATGATTCTGGCGCTGGAAACTCTGGGCCTGACACCTGAAGCCATGACGGCAGATAGCCAGAAACTGGCCACAGCGTTTACCATCCTGCTTCTGTCGGCCATTACCGCCACCATCGCCATTTCCAACGACAACCTGCAAGACCTCAAGACCGGACAGCTCGTAGGGGCCACACCCTGGAAGCAGGAAGTCGCGTTAATAGCGGGCTGCCTTGTTGGAGCCGCTGTTATTCCGCCCGTTCTCAACCTGCTGTATCAGGCTTACGGGTTTACCGGCGCCATGCCCCGCCCGGGCATGGACCCTGCCCATGCGCTGTCTGCCCCCCAGCCTGCCCTGATCACGCTTATTGCAAAGGGTATTTTTACCCATTCGCTGGACTGGAGCATGCTTTGCGCAGGCATGGCTCTTGGGGTGGGCCTGGTCGCGCTGGACCTTGGCCTGCGCCGCCGGGGGCGGGCTCTTCCGCCGCTAGGTGTGGCCGTGGGCCTGTACCTGCCAGCCTCCGTCAGCCTGACACTGGCCTGCGGAGCCATACTGGGATGGATACTCAAGCGGATCAGCCAGAACCGCAACCAGCGTGCTGCCAACACTACGGGCCAAAGTAACCCCGAGGGCGGCTCCACCGGCACCATGCTGGCATCGGGCTTTATTGTGGGCGAAAGCCTGACCGGGGTATTACTGGCCGTTCTTTCCGGTGCCACAGGGCGGGATAATGCTTTTTCCCTCGCGGCTTTTGTACCTCAGAGCTTACCCGCCATTCTAGGCACGCTGGGCTTTGGCGCATTGTGCTGGACATTTGCACGCAAAACACTCAGCCCACCCTGAACACCCAGCCAGACAGCCCACCCGCAAGGCTGTGCATGCTGTACCTGACTGTGGCACACATGCCCTCTCTCTGGAAGGTGAAGAAAAAACAGCATCCCGCCCCTCGCATTCAGCGATAAAGCTGGGCAAAACTCCCCGCACCATGCGCCTACGCGCCAGAGCAGAGGAAAGAGCAGAACAGTGTTGCTAAACGTGAGCGAGCGCGGCCCCGAACACCCAACACCCGAAAAAACCCTGCCGGTTGTGCTGCTGCACGGCCTGTTTGGCCGGGCGCGCAATCTGGGTTTTGTACAACGCAAACTTGCCACAACCCGACGTACACTGGCCATGGACCTGCGTAACCATGGCAACAGCCCTCATGGTCCCATGAGCTACCCCACCATGGCGCAGGACGTGCTGGACACAATGGAACACCACCATGCCAGCCCCGCCATTGTGCTCGGGCACTCCATGGGGGGCAAAACAGCCATGATGGCGGCCCTGACCCACCCAGCCGCCATACGCGCCCTGATTGTGGTGGACATAGCCCCGGCACAGGGCGGGTTTGACCGGCTGGACCTGCCGGAAAATCTGGACAGGCTGCAATTTCCCCCACATCTGGACCTGCACAGCGCCAACGACCTGCTGCGCCCCTATATTACGAGCGATGCAGTGCGCCAGCTTATGGTGCAGAACATAAGGCTGGGCGATCATCCCGGCTGGGCCATAGGTCTGCATGACATTCTGGCCGCCATGCCCGATATCATGGGCTGGCCCCATCTTGCCCCGAACTTACGGTATGATGGGCCGACCCTGTTCATTCGCGGGGAAAATTCGCCTTATATCAGCCCCGACAACCATCCGGCCATGCAGGCACTTTTTCCCAACCACCGGCTGGAAAGCATTCGTGGTGCGGGCCACTGGGTCCATGCCGATGCCCCCCAGCGCTTTAGCGAACTGGTAGAAGAATTTTTGGCCAACATTCCCTGACACCCCGCATCTGCAGGGTAAACCCTTACGCCAGAGTAACCGGCAGACCGGCCATATCCTGCGCCACGGCTTCGGCCATGCGAATACCATCCATGGCGGCAGAGAGGATTCCCCCGGCATACCCAGCCCCTTCCCCCGCAGGGTACAGGCCCGGCGTGTTGATGGACTGTCCATTCCCCTCCCGTGGCACACGGATGGGGGAGGATGTACGGGTTTCCACCCCGGTCATAACCGCATCATCCATGGTGAAACCACGCAGTTTACGCTCGAACCGGGGCAGAGCTTCCCGCAGGGCTTCGACCACAAAGCCCGGCAGGCAGGTGGACAGGTCAGCCGGGGTTACTCCCGGTTTGTAGGAGGGCACTACATCCCCCAGCGCGGTAGAGGGGCGACCGGCCAGAAAGTCCCCCACACGCTGGGCAGGAGCACGGTAATCCCCGCCTCCGGCCAGAAATGCCTGCCGTTCCCAGTGGCGCTGATAGGCAATGCCCGCCAGCGGATCATCCGGGTAGTCCTCCCCCGGACGCAGTTCCACCACCATGCCCGAATTGGCGTTACGCTCGGCGCGGGAATACTGGCTCATGCCGTTGGTAACAACCTGCCCTTCTTCCGAGGTTGCAGCCACCACCGTACCGCCGGGGCACATGCAGAAGGAATACACACCCCGCCCATTGACTGCGTGGTGGACCAACCTGTATTCAGCCGCTCCCAACTGCTCGTTGCCAGCACTGGGGCCAAACTGGGCCGTATCAATAACCGATTGCGGATGCTCGATCCGTACTCCCATGGAAAAAGGTTTGGCCTGCATGCTCACGCCCTGTTTTTGCAACATGGCGAACGTGTCGCGCGCACTATGGCCCACGGCCAGCACAACATGGTCTGCTGCAATTTCCTCCCCGGTGGAAAGGCTTACCCCTTCTACCTTACGGGTGGCTGCATTGAGCAGCAGATCATCCACTCTGGCCCCAAAGCGGTATTCTCCACCGGCCTGTTCCACCTCCTGACGGATATGCTCCACCATGGAGACCAGCCGGAACGTGCCAATATGAGGGTGCGCCAGATACAGAATATCCTCCGGGGCACCAGCCTTTACAAACTCTTCGAGCACTTTGCGGCCCAGGTAGCGCGGGTCCCGCACCTGACTGTACAGCTTACCATCGGAAAAAGTGCCCGCCCCGCCTTCGCCAAACTGTACGTTGCTTTCCGGGGTCAGCACCGAGCGACGCCACAGGGCGAATGTATCCACCGTGCGTTCACGCACAACCTTGCCGCGCTCAAGCAACAGCGGCCGCAGCCCCATACGGGCCAGAATCAGGGCAGCCATAAACCCACATGGTCCGGCCCCGATAATAATGGGCCGTTTATACCCCACGGCTGCGGCAAGGGATGCGCCATTGGTAATGGGCGCATGCCAGACCATGTCCGGCGCGGGTTGTACGCAGGTGTTGCCGGGATGCGCGCTCCGGTAACGGGCCAGTACCTCTGTCTCGTCCCTTACTGCGCAATCAAGTGTGTACACAAGCCATATGGCAGAGCGGCGGCGTGCATCATGCCCACGCTTGAACACGGTATAGTGTTCAAGTGCATCCGCACCAATGCCCAACCGCTCACAGATTGCCTGCCGAAGTGCTTCGGGCGGGTGGTCCAGCGGTAGCCGCAGTTCAGTCAGACGGAGCATGGGGCGTGTTCATCCAGTGTCATTGCATATGAGGCAAAACAATCTTCTGGTTCCTTCCCTATTCTGGAACGGCTTGGGCGTGCAACGTCTGCTGCGTAATCGGTGGAGGAATATTCCACTTCCATTCCGCACCAACCCACCCTAGATAAAGTATCAGCCCCCCGGATAAGGCCACTCCATGGCCCCTTGCATGAATGAAAGCAGCCAGAGCCATGCCAGCCCCAGACATGCGTGCGCATGACCATACGGATCAGTCAGGCTGCGCAGACAATACCGGCCCCGCGCCCTGCACGCATGAGCATGAGCATGAGCATGAGCATGAGCATGAGCATGAGCATGAGCATGAGCATGAGCATGAGCATGAGCATGAAGGCAACGGGGCAGCCTGCACGCACAAGCACGGATTTGGCCACCACCATGCGCACACGCCCGCCTCCTTTGGCATGGCTTTTGCCATAGGTATTGCCGTTAACTCGCTCTATCTGGTGGCGGAGGCGGTATGGGGTGTTTATGCCCATTCGCTCTCACTTATTGCCGATGCGGGGCACAACCTCTCTGACGTGCTGGCACTGGCAGCCGCGTGGCTGGCCGAGTATCTCTCACGCAAAAGCCCGACCGTGCGCTTTACCTATGGGCTACGCCGCTCCTCCATTCTGGCAGCGCTGGCCAATGCAATCATTCTCATGCTGGTCACTGGCGGCGTTGCATGGGAGGCCATCCACCGCCTGATGCACCCCACCCCGGTTGCAGGCATGACCATGATGGTGGTTGCAGGCATTGGCATTGTAGTAAACGGTGCCTCCGCCATGCTGTTTGCAGCAGGGCAGAAAGGGGATTTGAACATTCGCGGGGCCTTTTTGCACCTCATGGCCGATGCCCTGACATCCCTTGCCGTGGTTATTGCCGGGGGGCTGGTACTGCTTAGCCATGTTGCATGGATAGACCCTGCCATAAGCCTCGCCATTTCCGTTGTTGTGGTCCTGAGCACATGGTCCCTTTTGCGGGATTCGCTGGATATGGCGCTGGATGCCGTCCCGCGTGAGGTGGACCCCGGTGCCGTGGAAAGCTTTTTGCGCAGTATCCCCGGAGTTGCGGACCTGCATGACCTGCACATCTGGCCCATAAGCACGACCGAAACCGCCCTGACCGTGCATCTGGTCCGCAGCGCAGCCCCCGTAGATGAGGCAAGCGATACCCTCCTGCTCAGCACACTCGTCACCACCCTGCGCCAGCGCTTTGGCATTGCCCACCCCACCGTGCAGATGGAAACACAGGATTACAGCCCCACCTGTCACCTCTCCGATCCGCATACCGTCTAACACCAGATAAACAAGAACCCATGCCCGAACTCCCGCTCCCCAGAAGTAACAGGGGCCTTGCCGTTGTCAGCCTGTTTGTCAGCCTTGTGGCACTGGGGCTCAAATACGCAGCCTTTGCCGTAAGCGGCAGCGTTGCCCTGCACGCAGACGCCATAGAAACCATTATTAACGTGGTTGCCGCCGCCGGAGGACTGTGGGCGTTGAGCGTTGCAGAGCGCCCGGCAGACCACAACCACACCTACGGCCACTACAAGGCGGAGTACCTGTCCGCCGTGGCCGAGGGGGCGCTGGTGGTCATTACCGCGTTTGTCATTGGCCGCGAAGCGGTGGAAGGCTGGCTGCACCCCCACACCACGCTGGCCCCATGGGGCGGCCTGCTGCTGAACGGGGCGGCAACCTGCGTTAATCTGATCTGGGGGCTGACCATGCTCCGCGCCGGGCGGGCCCGCCACTCCCCAGCCCTTGTCGCAGGGGGGCAGCATGTGCTGTCCGATGTGTGGACAGGGGTTGCCCTTGTGGTCGGTGTTGCGCTGATCCCCCTGCTGGGCTGGCCGCAACTGGATGCGGTTCTGGCCGGACTGGTAGCCCTGAACGTGCTGCGGGTTGGCTGGGAAGTCATGCGCGACTCCATTGCCGGGCTGATGGACGAAGCCCCGGACGCCCAGACACTGGGCGAGATCGGCGCAATTATTACCGCCAACGGGCAGGGTGCCATTCAGGCACATGATATCCGCACCCGCATTGTGGGAGCCATGACATTCCTTGACTTCCATCTGGTTGTCCCGGGCAGCATGAACGTAAAAGCCGCGCACGATATATGCGACCGCATTGAACACGCCCTGCGCGTGCATATGGGCAGCACGCTTGTCCATATTCACATAGAACCAGAAACCTGCGCCAAGCACGATAATTCGGTTCTGGACATACCACCCGCAGGGGCATCCTCCGCCAGTTCCGGTTCTTCAGCAGAAAAATAAACAGAAAACCGTTATAAAAGACGGTAATGTCTTTCTTCTGCCGCATGAAATGTTAAACTGTGCCGCATCTTTTTTCTTTTACACAAGAGATGCCTCATGCCCTCCGCGAGCGTGATACCCACTGCAGAGTCCCTGCGCCATCTGCGTGAGCACGCCAAGGCTGGTACGGTAAGCTGGCGGCGCAAGCTTATGTACTGGTCGGGGGCGGCTCTGGTTGGTCTGGTCGCCGTGGCCTTTGCCGGGCTGGCAGACAAAGCGGCGCATGTGCGTACCACCCTTATGCATATCAACCCCTGGCTGATGCTGCTGATAACCCCGCTGGGGCTGGCGCTTTCCACCTGGCTGACCCGCACATGGTTCCGCGGCGCACAGGGCAGCGGTATTCCGCAGGCCATTGCCTGCATGCACCTGCATGACATGACTATTGTGGACAAGGTTCTGGCCCTGCGGATTGCACTGGCCAAAATCTGCCTGACCTGCCTTGGCCTGCTGTGTGGCGCCTCCATCGGGCGCGAGGGGCCCACCGTACAGGTGGGGGCGTCCATCATGCACACGGTAGGCCGCCTTGCGGGCCTGACCGATGTGACCAAACAGCGCGCCCTGATCAAGGCGGGCGGGGCAGCCGGGGTAGCCGCCGCCTTTAATACCCCCCTTGCGGGTATTGTGTTTGGCATAGAAGAACTGGCCCACTCTTTTGAGCAACGCACCAGCGGCACCATGCTGACCTGCGTGGTTATTTCCGGCGTGACCGCCATTGCCCTCGTGGGGAACTACACCTATTTCGGCCACACCTATTCCGCCGTGCCGGTTGGGGCAAGCTGGCTGGCCGTTGTGGTCTGCGGGGTTGTGGGGGGGCTGTGCGGGGGCATGTTCTCCGCCCTTCTGGTCCGTATTTCCCGTGGGATTCCCGGGGCGTTCGGGCGGTTTATCAGCCTGCATCCTGTTCTGTTCGCCGCGTTATGCGGGCTGGCGCTGGCCATAATCGGCCTGCTTTGCGGTGGCATGACCTATGGCACGGGTTACACACAGGCGCGTGACATTATTATGGGCTCGGACCAGTATCCGGCCTCGTTCTTTTTGTTCAAGCTGCTGGCTACCCTTATTTCCTACTGTTCGGGCATTCCCGGTGGGCTGTTTGCACCCTCGCTCTCCGTCGGGGCGGGCATGGGGGGATGGATCGCGCATTTTCTGCCTCACACCACGCCCGGCGCAGTGGTGCTTCTGGGCACGGTGGCCTACTTTGCCGCAGTCACCCAGTCCCCCCTGACCGCCACCGTTATTGTGATGGAAATGTGCGATAACCAGCAGATCACTCTGGCGCTGATGGCCAGTGCATTTCTGGCTTTTGGGGTCTCACGCGCATTGTGCAGCCATGCACTTTACGGTGCACTGGCCGTGCGGTTCCTGCGGTCTACCGCTCCCAAACAAAAACTCCAGCCCCTCACAACCGCCACGGATACACACAGAAACTAAGCTTTTTACACGCCACGGAAGTTCCGGTTATGGCGCAGCAGGGCCGCGCCTCTCTGGTTTCTCATAATCTGGCGTCCTATATGAAAAGCACGATTGTTGAATTGGAGGCTTACCCTATGTCTGACGCATCCCTCGCGCCGGAAAATGCTGCCACAAGCACGCCCGATACCCGTGTGCCCGTTACGGTGCTGACCGGCTTTCTGGGCGCGGGCAAAACCACCTTGCTCAACCATATCCTGACCGCTGAACACGGACGCAAATATGCCGTGGTCATTAATGAATTTGGCGAACTGGGCGTAGACAACGATCTGGTTGTGGATGCGGATGAAGAAGTGTTCGAAATGAACAATGGCTGCATCTGCTGCACCGTCCGGGGCGATCTGATCCGTATTCTGAACGGGTTGATGAAGCGTCGCGGCAAATTTGACGGCATTATTGTGGAAACTACCGGCCTGGCCGCCCCTGCCCCCGTAGCACAGACTTTTTTTGCGGATGAAGATGTGCGCGAAAAAGCCAGACTGGACGCCGTGGTTACGGTTGTGGACGCCTTTAACTTCCTGACTACACTGGCCGAAAGCCCCGAAGCGCGTGAACAGGTGGCCTTTGCCGATGTGATTATCCTCAACAAGACCGATCTGGTGGATGCAGACCAGATTGCCCGGATTGAGGCCGCCATTCGCAAGATTAATGCCTCCGCTCCCATCCACCACACCAAAAAGGGCAATGTACGCCTGACCGATGTGCTGGACCGTGGTGGGTTTGATCTGGCACGTGTGCTGGAAAACACGCCTGATTTTCTTGAACACCCCGAACACCACCACGAGGAAGACATTTCCAGCGTGTCCCTTCAGATCAAGCAGCCACTGGATGCGGGGCGTTTTCAGGCATGGATCAGCGCCCTGCTGCAGGAAAAAGGGGCAGACATGCTGCGCACCAAAGGTATTCTGGACTTTGCAGGCCAACCCGAACGCTTTGCTTTTCAGGCCGTGCACATGATGGCCGATGGCAACGCCATTGGGCCATGGAAAGATGGCGAACCGCGGGAGAGCCGTCTGGTCTTCATTGGTCGCAACCTGAACAGGCCACAACTCCGCCGTGGGCTTGAAAGCTGCATTGCAGCATGAGCGCGCCCCAGAAAACCCTTCTGCGCGGGTTGATTGAAAAGCGTGGAGCCTTCAGGCAGATCGAGGGAGAAATTACGGGCTGCGTTGCCTCACGCGATTCCAGCCGGTTCGCCTTTACCACGGGTGAAGGCGATGTGGTGCTCGCCCACAGGCATGACCTGAATACCCCCAACGCGTGGACAACCTACGCGGTGCATGACGGGCCGGTGCTCGCTCTCTCCCCCGATACGCTGGCTGACAGCTTTTTAACCGGTGGGGATGATGGCCGCCTGTGCCGCCTGGACCCCACGGGCGAAATTGAAGAACTGGCCAAGACCCGTCGCTGGGTGGAGCACATTACTACATTTGTCAGCGACAAAACCGCCCTGATCGCCGCTGCATCGGACAAGAATGTGGAACTGCGCGACGCCACAGGCCGCACGGTTACCCGCACGCTTGAACACCCCACCACCGTAGGCGGCATTGCGTTTGACCCCAAAGGCAAGCGCCTTGCCGCATCACACTATAATGGTGTGTCGCTGTGGTTTACCCAGTCCAAGGATGGCAGCGCCAGACTGCTGGAATGGAAGGGCAGCCATCTGGGCATCGCCATGCACCCGAATGGAGATGCGGTTGTCACCGCCATGCAGGAAAACGACCTGCACGGCTGGCGGCTGGCGGACGGACATAACATCCGCATGAGCGGCTACCCGACAAAGGTCCGCTCCATGTCTTTTTCCAGCAACGGCAAATGGCTGGCCACCAGTGGTGCGGATATTGTGGTGATGTGGCCGTTTTTTGGGGGCGGCCCCATGGGCAAACCCCCGACAGAACTCCCCGGCGCAGGTGGCGCGTTGTGCACCCGCGTTGCCTTCCATCCCTCGCAGGAAGTTGTGGCGGCTGGCTTTGCCAATGGCACGGTTGTGATGATGGAGCCCACGACCCAGCGCGTTCTTCCTGTATCATTGGGTCAGGCTGGCGCGGTAACCGCACTGGCTTACAGCCCGGATGGCTGCACACTGGGCTTTGGCACGGAGGATGGAGTGATCGGGCTGCTGGATCTGTCCAGCGCAGCCTGAGCCGGACAAAACCACGCACACCCCTGCCGCTGCCGGTCCGCCGTGCAGGGGCGCAGACAGACGACATACCGCAAAGCAGTCTCCCCCTTCGGCCAAAAGGGGGAGACAAAGGACAGGAATGATATGACGAACAGGTTCCGGCTCGTGATTATTGGTGGAGGCGTTGCCGGTCTGGCCCTGGCGACCCGCCTGGGCAACACGCTCGGTCGCTCCGGCAGGCTGGAAATCACGCTTGTGGACAAAGGCTTCAGCCATGTGTGGAAACCCATGCTCCACTGTTTTGCCGCTGGAACCGCCCGGAACGAAAACGACCGGATTACGTTTGTCTCCCATGCTGCGGCCCACGGCTTCCGCTTCTGTTATGGCGAGATTGCACATCTGGACCGGGCCAGAAGGCGCATCACCCTTGCCCCGCTGATGGAAGAGAACAACCAGCTTCTGCTTGAAGAGCGGCATCTGGATTACGACGCCGCAGTATTTGCCATTGGCAGCCGCGCCAATGATTTTGGCACCCCCGGTGTGGTGGAACACTGCATGTTCCTCGACAATGTGGTTGAGGCCAATAATTTTAACGAGCGCTTCCGCCATGCCATTATTCAGGCCTATGGCCGTGGCACGCCCGTTGATATTGCCATTGTCGGCGGAGGAGCCACCGGCGTGCAGCTTGCAGCAGAACTGCACAAGGCGCTCGACATTGGCGCATTGTACAATTTTACCCCGGTCACTCCGGAAATGCGCGTAACCTTGCTGGAAGCCGGGCCACGCATTCTGCCCGCGTTCCCGCAGACTGTCTCGGATGCAGCCCAGAAGCAGCTTGAAGACCTGAATATTGCCGTGCGCACCAACACCATGGTCAGCGGTGCGGACGAAACCGGGTTTATTCTCAAAGATGGCAGCCGCGTTAATGCGCAGTTCCGCGTCTGGGCAGCGGGTGTTAAAGCGCCGGATGTCACGCGGGATATGGATGGGCTGGATTACCAGCGTGGTGGCCAGTTGACCGTACGGGCCAACCTGCAAAGCACAGTGGACGAGCATGTGTTTGCGCTGGGTGACTGCTCCTTTATCAAGGATGCACCCGTTGCGCCTACCGCTCAGGTCGCACGCCAGCAGGCCCACCATCTGGCCCGCCACCTGCCGGGCTATATCTTTAACAAAAAGCCTGTCCCTGACTTCCACTTCCGTAACCGGGGCGCCATTGTCGCTCTTGGCGACTATAACGGCTGGGGCGCCTTTGCCGACGGCAAGACCTTTGGTGGCGGGTTTTTAAACGGCCTGAGCGCACGCCTTGGGCATATGGCTCTTTACCGGCAGCACCAGTTTGAACTGCATGGCCCCTTCCGTGGCGCCATTGCCTGCTTTGCAGACTGGCTGGATGGTTTTATCCGTCCCTCCGTGCGCATGGACTAGGCACATAGCCCTCCCCCGTTTTTTACCGGGGAGGGCTATGCCATCTGGTTCAAACACTCTGATGTACTCAGGTTTTTTCACACGCACATAAAAATTTCCTTACCAGCGCATTCACCGTAGCCGCCTGTTCTATATGCGGCAGATGGCCTGTACGGGCCAGAAAATGGCAGATATCCTGAGCGCAAAGCCCCTGCGCCTGCGTGGCGGGTAAAACCTGATCTGCCTCCCCCCATATAATCTGCACGGGGCATGGCGGATTATATAGCAGCGGACGCAGGTTATTGGCCTGCTCACCGTGGGGGAAGCAGGTCTGCGCAATAGCGCGCAACGCGGCGCGCGCCCCCGGCACCGCGCGGGCTTCTACCAGAAACTCCGCAATCTTGCGCCCGATCAGCTTGGGATCGTACACAGCCATGGCCATGGCCTGCGCCATATCCGCCACAGTGCTGGCCTCCACAAAGCTGGTCATGAACGCCATGTTGACTGTACGGCCCAGCCCGGCCGGAGCCAGCAGGGACAGGCTGGCAACCCGCGCAGGAACACTCTCCAGCAAGGACAGGGCAATACCTCCCCCCAGAGAATGCCCCAGAATATGGGCTTTGCTCACACCCAGCCCATCCAGCACAAGGGCTGTAACCTGCGCCAAACGCGCCAGTGTTGGAGCCTGCGCCAGAACGCTGGACCGGCCATGCCCGGGCAGGTCAAACGCGATGACCCGCCGGTGAGCAGCCTGCACCTGCTGAGTAAGCTGCCAGTTGGTTGCGCTGCCACCAAAACCATGCACCAGCAGCAGCGGCAGCCCCGGCCCCTCCCCTGCCTGGCGAACATGCACTGTCTGCTCTGCTAGCCGGAGGAGGAAGGATTGTGTCTGAACGGCCTGTTTTGTCATGCTGCCATCATGCCCTGTTTGCCCATAGGGGGCCAGATTGCAGGCAATGGCTTTTTCAGCGGCTAAAAGTGGCAGGCAATGCGGCCACCAATAAAACGGGGTTCGCCGGGGATATAAAAATAGGTTGTAGTGGCCATGCCCCCGCTCTCCGCATAGCGACGGTCCAGAATATTGCGGGCATAAACCGTTATATCCCACAACTGGGAGGGAGAGTGCATGGTCGCATGGGCCCCCAGCAAAAAATATGGCGGCAGGCGGTAAAACCCGGTTCCCCCCACGGTAATGGCCTGACTACCCCTGTATTGCCAGTCCGGCCCAAAATCCAGCCTGTAGTTTTGGGGTAAAGGCTGCCGCCATGTGGCATCTCCGTTCAGGGTCAGTTTGGGGGAGCCGTTATCCACGCCGCTAAAATTACGTTCCACGGCCCGCCATTGCTGGGGATGGCTTGCATGGTAAGCATTGGTGGCGGCCCGGTCCACATTCGGAAAATCCTGAAAATCCCCGCGCTGCCAACCAAGGTTCTGCATTAAAAACAGGTGGCCAAACGGGTGGGCTTCCAGTGTTGCCTCAAACCCCCAGCTTTCGGATTTGGGGGCGTTGGTAATTTCGCTCAACGGACCAAAATTGGGGATCAGCACGGTGCCTATGACCTGCTGGTTATGAAAATCGTTGTAAAACGCAGCGCCATTCAGGCGTAGCCGCCCCGGTATGGGGTCAGATTTCAGACCGAGTTCGTAGGTCAGAACCGTTTCCGGCTTAAACGGGTCCAACTGGGCCTGCACCTGTGTATTGTTGGCGCTAAATCCACCGGGTTTGAAGCCCCTGCTCATTTTGTAATACAGCAGAGCCTGCGGTACGAACTGCCATGAAACCCCAACCTGCCCGGCAAACTGGTTGGCAGCAGTATTCTCGGGTTCAAAATTCCGGGTCGCTCCACCGAATATCCGGGACTTCAGGCTGGTTATGCCCCGGTCATCCAGCTCATGCAAAAGCCCGGCCCAGATGGTCACATTATGCGGCAGACGGTAACTGACATTCCCGAACTCGGAAACACTGTCCTGATTCAGGCCGAAGATTGTGGCCATCATGTACCGGCGGGCAGAGTAATCCGTATAGTCAAAGAAAAATTTCTGGTCCATGCGGCTGCGCTGGTAATACGCCCCCACAATCCAGCTCAGGCGCCCACGCAGGGCAACCCCGTTCAGCCGGGCTTCCTGCGTGAACACGTTGGCATCTATGGTACGGTATGTATCCGCTTGAGAAAGGGCCGTGCCATCCTGATCCGTGTATTCGCCCTGGCGCTCGGTCTCGAACGCGCTGATGGCGGTAAAGGTAGCGGGGCCAAAATCATGGATCAGCCGCAGGTCAGCCCCCCAGTACTGGTTATGCTCGCTGGGTTTAAGGCCCGCACCACGCCCCACCAGCCTTGCAAACTCTGGCCGCATGGACCACTCCGCCTGCCGTCCCAGCCCAAAATCCGGCAAAGGCTGTGACCCGATAAGCCTGTGAACAGGAACCGCAGTGACCACCTGACTGTTATCCTGCACAAAATGACCACCGAGCTGGATGGTCGTGCGCTCATTAGGCTGCCAGCGCAGTTTGCCCCGCAATGCCCACAGATCCGCATCCCCCAGATGCGCGCCATTAGTCGGGTTATACTGCCATCCCCCGCCTTGGCGCGTCTGCCCTGCCAGCCGAAAACTCCACCCCTTGGCCAGCGGACCAGACACATAAGCCTCGCTCCGGCTCCGGGCGTAGGAGGCTATATCCTCCATTCCACCGTAATGCCATGTGGTGGTCGGGTCGTTGGTGCGCAGGCGCACTTCCCCCCCAGTGGTGGACTGACCATGTTTTGTGCCCACCGGCCCCGGGTCCACTGCCGCGTCGGCCATATCAAACAGCAACCCGTTGCTCATGGCAGGGTAAGCGTAGGCCACATCATCCATATACGTCAGAACGGGGGGCATGTTGTTCTGTGTAAAATCATTAAACCCTGCTCCACGCAGGTAAAAATTGGTCGAGGCCGTACCGTTGATGCTCTGCATGGTCAGGTTTGGGGCCACGCGCTCCAGCCCGCGCAGGGTGGTGACATCCCTGTTACGCAGCATTTCCGCACTTAAATACGTTGTGGCATCCGGCTCATGCTGGGCCGCGGGAAAAGCAAAATCGGACCGGTGCGCCCCCACATCCACATGGGTTATGCCATGTGCGGCTACAAGAGCGGGTTTTACCTGCCCCACCTTGCCCGGCCTGACAGGGAGGGCTGGCAATACAGACGCTTTGCCCGGACGACCTGATATGTTCTGCGCCTGTGCCGCAGGGACAGCAAACAGACTGAGAGGGATCAGGCTGACACAGCACAGCATACGCTGCCAGTACGTGCGGCTCTGCCTGCCTGTGTGCATGGCCAGAGGAAGGCCATATGCTTGCTGCCCGAAAATAATCCGCTCCTTCCCCACCCATATGTTGCCACGCAAGCCATGCTCCCCCGGCAAAGCCTGCCTCTTTCATGACGGAAACAGTCCCTCTTGTGCAAGACTGTTGGCCCAAATCCATCTTACTTTTAACTGTTTTGCTGCATATTCATGCATATCCCGATCAAAAAGACCGGCACCCGTGTATAAGGTTTTTTTTAAGAAAACCTTCGCCCACAAGAGGGTAGGCAGGCCGGAACAAGCTGGCTAAGGTAAAAGCTTGTCTTGTGTTTTGCATAAGAAACACGGCCAGCAATCCGTAGTGTCAGCAACTATAATAAAGAACCGGAGTTCCCCTGTGCCAGACCTGTCCTTGCGCGCCATTTTTCGCCATGCCCTTATGCTCTCCGCCATTGTGGGGACGGGGAGTCTGGGCGGGCAGACCCACGCTGCGCCACAGGGCACGCCACCAACAGCACAGGGCAGCTTTGGCGCATGGGGCGTAGACCTTGCCGGACGGGACCTTGCGGTAGTTCCGGGGAACAATTTTTTCCGCTATGCCAACGGCGCGTATCTGGGGCACCTTAAAATCCCTGCGGACATGACCAGCTACGGCCCGTTCAATGCTCTGGCCGAGCTCTCCCGCACACGGGTCCAGAGTATTCTGAATGACCTGTCCGCCCATCCTGTGGCCTCGCCCCGTAGCACGGAAGAAAAACTGGGCACCTTCTACGCTTCCTACATGGATGTGGCGGAAGTGGAACGCCTTGGCACACAGCCTCTGGCACAGGATATGGACGCCATCAGGGCCATAAAGGACATGGCGGGGTTTGCAGCACTCAGCGGTACGGCTGCGGGGTCGTTCCAGTTTGCTCCCTTCTCCCTTGGGATCAACCCCGACGCCAAGGACCCCACGCGCTATGCGCTCACGCTTGATCAGGCCGGGCTGGGCCTGCCAGACAGGGACTATTATCTCAAACCCGCCTTTGCGGCCAAAAAAGCCGCTTATCAGAGCTATATCGAAAAAGCACTCACGCTCGCAGGCTGGCCCGAACCCGGCAAGGCCGCAGCCGCCATTGTGATTTTTGAGAGCAAGCTGGCCGAAGCACACTGGCCCCGCGCAGACCTGCGTGACCCACAGAAAACCTATAACCCCATGACACTGGCCGAACTGGGGACCAGGGCACCGGGGTTTGACTGGGTCGCATGGCTAGGCGCCTCCGGTCTGTCCGCACAGGACATGGACAAACGGAGCCTGATTGTCGGAGAGCCCTCCGCCATTACAGGAGAAGCCCGGGTTCTGGCGGCAACAGACATGGACACCCTGCGTGCGTGGCTTGCCTTCCATCTTGTGGAAAATGCCACAACCTACCTGCCGGACAGTTTTGAACAGGCCCGGTTTGTCTTTACCAAAGCCCTGACCGGCCAGCCAACCCTGACCGCCCGGTGGAAGCGGGGCGTGCAGGCCACCAGTGCCGCCATGGGCATGGCGCTGGGCAAGGTTTATGTGCAGCGCTACTTCCCCCCCGAAAACCGCGTAGCCATGCAAAAACTGACTGCCGACCTGAAAAACGCCTTCAGGGTCCGGTTGCAGAACAATAGCTGGATGAGCGCGGCCACCAAGGACGCAGCACTCCGCAAGCTGGAAAACTTTGAAATTCAGGTCGGCTATCCTAGCCGCTGGCGCGACTACACGGGCCTTGTGGTGAAAAAAGGCGATGTGTACGAAAACGCCCGCAACGGTGTGGCCTTTGAATGGCGCTACTGGCTGGACCGTCTGGACAAGCCGGTAGACCGCAACGAATGGGACATGACCCCGCAAACGGTTAACGCCTACAACAACCCGCTTTTTGATCAGGTGGTTTTCCCCGCCGCCATTCTTCAGCCGCCGTTCTTCAACATCAAGGCGGACCCGGCCGTGAACTACGGCGCCATTGGCGGCGTGATCGGCCATGAAATGACCCACTCATTCGATGATGAGGGCCGCCAGTTTGATGAGCACGGCCGCCTGCGCGACTGGTGGACAAAGGACGATGCCGAACGCTTCCAGAAACTGGCTGACCGCCTGGGTGCTCAGTATGATGCGTTTGAAGTTCTGCCTGGTGTGCATGTCAACGGCAAGCTGACCATGGGAGAAAACATTGCCGATCTGGGCGGGCTGACTTTAGCGCTTGATGCCTACCATGCATCGCTTAATGGCAAACCCGCCCCGGTAGTGGACGGGCTGAGTGGTGAGCAGCGCGTATTTTTGGGCTGGGCGCAGGTCTGGCGCGAAAAACTGCGGGAGGAAACCATCCGCAGGCTGGTTGTCACGGACCCGCACTCCCCTCCCGAAGCCCGTGTAAACCTGCCCATGCACAATATTGACGCATGGTATGATGCATGGAACGTACAACCCGGCGACAAACTGTACCTACCGCTGCAACAGCGCGTTAAAATCTGGTAAAATCACCTGCTACGGCAGGACAAACCGCCTTGCAACACCGGACCATTCCTGTAGTGGTCCTTTACCCAACCCATTACCTGTGCAGACCCCGGACTGAAGTTCTCTGTAGCACCGGGGCTTGAGCAATGGCAAAATAGCGGGCAAGTGGGCTATACCCACGCACACCATACTCATGCGGGACAAGGGAGAACTCGGGCAGTCCATGGTCGATAAGCATCGCTCTTCCTCACGCCCGAATACCGCCCTGCTCAACAGGCAGGAACCCCGCCTGCAACCTGCGCCCTCCCTTTCCGCCCCTCCTCCACCAGATGGAATGGAAGACGGTGCGGGGCAACGGTCACGGCTGTTCCCGTTCATGCCTGTGCCCAAACCACCGGGCAGCCCGGTGCGCGGCTCATCCACACCACTCATCCGCAAGGACATATACGCCGACCCCACATTGGGACCGGTGTTTACAGCCTCCGCCCTTGCGCATTTTCTGTTACTGGCGGCGCTTCTCTATCAGGCGACCCACCACGGGCAGGCTGGTTCCCCCCAGTCGTCCCAGTCTTCCTCGGTGGAAATGGTTTTTTCCCAGCCTACAACCTCCAGCGGTATGGTCGGCCCCCATTCGCCCGAAGCTGGCAGCGGCAATGCAGCTCCGCAGGCAGCCCCTCCGCCTCCGGCCGAACAGCAGCCCGAAACCCAGACAGCCCCACCCGAAACCCGTGCGGCAACACCGGACGTCCCCCCTCTTCCGCAGTCGGATGACGGTCTGCCCAAGCCCCAATCCACCCCCCAGAAAGCACGGCCAACTCCGCACAAATCCACAGCAAAGCCGAACAGCCGCGCGGTACCGCGCACGCACACGCCCCCCCAGCAGCTCCCCAGAAACCTGAAATCCCTGCTTCAGCACCCGATGGATTATTCATTTAACGAGGCACCAGCCCCCCGCCGCTCCAACCGGGGGCGCCCTGGCGGGTCATCCGCCCCGCTGGACCTGTCCATTGGACCGATGGTGGAAAACGGACAGCTGAATGCCCACTACGCCTCACGCACAAGCGTCCATGGCGTAAGCAGCGATTACGGTGCGGAAATTGACGCATGGATCCAGCGCCACCTGTTCTACCCGCCAGAAGCCGCTGAACGGGGGGAAGAAGGCAGCACATCCGTCCATGTTATTCTGGACCGTTCTGGACATGTGTTTAAAGTCTTCCTAAACGGCTCTTCAACCCCGGCACTGGACGCCTCAACCGTTGGCATGTTCGAGGGCGCTCAACTCCCCCCGGTGCCCCCGGACATGAAGGACCAACATATCAACTTCGATGTCACCGTGAATTACATCCTTATCCGCAACTAGACATGCAGCCCATGCTGTTCCGAGCTGATTATGCGCGGCTGCCGTTGGCCTTGCATGCAGATCACATAAAACTGAGGAGGCATCCTCGGTGCAATTCTGCTTATCGTGTACACTCATCTCCGCCACTCCAGACGATCCAGAAAAAATTAAGGACAGACTTGCGATGCAACCTTCATCCAGTTCCAATCTGCCGCCGGGTGTGCCCACAATCCGCGTTGTGGCCATGCCAACAGACACCAACCCCGCAGGAGACGTGTTTGGCGGATGGATTGTCTCACAGATGGATCTTGCCGCAGGAACAACCGCCGCCTTCCGGGCCAATGGGCGGTGCGTGACCGTTGCGATCAACAGTCTTGTTTTTCTCGAACCTGTTGTGGTGGGAGATGAAGTGAGCATCTACACCAAAATCATCCGGACAGGCCGCACGTCGCTGACCATTCATGTGGAAACATGGCGCAGGGCACGCCACACCCATATTACGTCCAAGGTGACGGAAGGGGAGTTCATTTTTGTCGCACTGGATGACAAACGCCGCCCACGCGCACTCCCGCCGTTTGAAGACACGCTCCCCTCAACCAGCCCCGAAAACGCCTGAGTGTCCCCCAAAAACGCGGATATTCCACAAAGGGACGGGCAGCATCGTTACCCCTTAAGCCACGATGCGCCGCAGGCCTTATTTGCCGCGCCGTGTTTTTCCCTGTTTCAGTACACGGGCAACCCGTGCCATAAACAGCCCCTTACGCCACCCACCTTGCGCATGGGGCAGACCCCGGCAGGATATGCGGCACTTTGGGTACAGATATATTTTTTTGTCACGCGCTACTTTGCCAACGCACCATATGGTTTAAAAAACCCGCCTGCCCCTTCTGCTCCCTCCCCTGTTCCAACAGGGCGAACCATGCAGGACCGGCAGGGATTTGGCGCAACAGGAGGTCCGGTACATGAAGCACTGGCAGATTGATCAACTGCCATGGGATCGTTTTGATCCCTCCAAGGTTGACCCGGAACTGATCCCCGCCATCAAGGCGGCCGCTGTTGTAGAGCGCAACAGCGTGGACTACGCGTTATACCTCAACAACGTCTTCCGGAATGATCCGGACTTCTGCACGGCGGCCAACCACTGGGCGGAAGAAGAAATCCAGCACGGGGATGCGCTGGGCCGCTGGGCCATGCTGGCCGACCCCGGCTGGGATTATCAGGCAGCATTCCAGCGTTACCGCGATTTTTACAAGATTCCGCTGGATGTCGATCACTCCGTGCGCGGTTCACGCACGGGGGAACTGATCGCCCGCTGCATGGTGGAAACAGGCACCTCTTCTTTTTACTCTGCTCTGGCCGACACCACGGAAGAACCCGTGCTTAAAGCCCTGTGCAAACAGATTGCGGCTGATGAGTTCCGGCATTTCAAACTGTTTTACGACCACATGCACCGTTACCTGCACCGCGAGAAGATTGGCCTGTGGCGGCGCATCCGCATTGCGCTGGGCCGTGTGACGGAAACCGAGGACGATGAACTGGCCTCCGCCTACTACACAACCAACGTACCGGCGGACCAACCCTACGACCATACACGCTGTATTGCAGCCTATATGGTGCGGGCCATGCGCAATTACCGGCCCCAGCACCTGCGCCGCGTAACAACCATGGTGTTCAAGATCATTGGCCTGCCACCCCATAGCTGGTTGCAGACCGTGGCATTCCGCGTTTCGGCAAAACTGTTCATCCGCCGGCAGCAACGGTTTGCACGCATTGCGGGCATAAGCTGAACAGGACTTGCCGTGTGGAGCGGAGAGGGCCATCCTCCCCGTGTTCCAACCACTGGAGAACAGACAGACCATGTTCACGCACATCATGGTGGGTACCAATGATATTGCCCGCTCAAAAAAATTCTACGATGCCGTTTTTGCTGCCCTGAACATTCCTCCAGCAGAAATCAACGCCAAGGGCCGCATTTCCTATGGCAAGCATGGCGTCCGGTTTATGGTAACCCCACCGCTGGATGGCAAACCCGCCACAGCAGCGAATGGCGGCACCATCGGTTTTGAAGCAGATACTCCAGCCATGGCGGACGCATGGCATAAGGCAGGCGTGGAAAACGGTGGTCAAGCCATTGAAAACCCACCCGGCGTACGCCAGACACCCGTTGGCCCGCTCTACCTTGCCTATCTGCGTGACCCTGATGGCAACAAGCTGTGTATTGCCTGTAAAGTGCCGGAATAACCCGGTTTGCAGCTAAAGGGTCACGCTTAAGCCACACCAGACAGATACACAGCCACAACACGAGGCTGCGTTCTGTCTGCTGCGGCAACGCTCAACAGATCACATCAACCCAGCATGCTCCGGTCCACTGCCAGACCGGCAGAGGCCTGACAGGTCGGCATTATTTCCACGTGGTTGATGTTGACATGGGCGGGCAGGCCAAGCACCCAGGCCACGGTTTCAGCTATATCCTGCGGCAACAGCGGGGCGGTGCCTGCATATACGGCATCAGCCTGACCCTGATCCCCCAGCCTGACCTGACTGAACTCACTGCCCCCACACAACCCCGGCGCAATGGTTGTCGCCCGGACCTGCCTGCCCAGCAGGTCGCTGCGCAGATTCCGCATGAACTGATCCACAAAAGCCTTGGTCGCCCCATACACATTGGCGCCGGGGTAAGGATAAGTGCCAGCAGTGCTCCCCAAAGACACAACATGCCCTTGGTTACGCGCAACCATGCCGGGCAGCAGGGTACGGGTTATTTCCACAAGCCCGGTTACGTTGGTTGCAATCATTGTCTCCCAATCCTGTGGATTGGTCTGCCATGCTTTTTCCAGCCCAAGCGCCAGCCCCGCATTATTGACCAGCACATCAACGGCCTGCCATTCCTGCGGCAGACTCTGCGGCAGGGCGCGTATGGCGGGCAGATCGGTCATATCCAGACGTAGCGGCAGAATACGGCCTGCCTCAACCTGCCCTGCCAGAGCCTCCAGCCGCTCCTGCCTGCGGCCCGTTGCAATAACCCGGTATCCTTCATGCACAAGACGTAGAGCTATGGCGTGCCCAAACCCGGCAGTCGCTCCGGTTACCAGTGCGATTTTGAATTTCTGCGACATTGATCTGTTTCCATTTCTGCCAGAATACCGCCAGCAGCCTATGCCAGCATGCTGGTATCACCAACACCGTAACCCGCCCTCACACACAAATGCATGCCGCATACGAGGAGCAGCCCGGCTTATCCGGCGGCAGGGTCGGGGCTGTGGCGGAGATTTGCCGCCTGCAACAATGTACGCCGCTCATAGGGGTGCAGCAGATCTGCCAGTGTGGCCTTATCCAGAACCCCCATAAATGCATCCAGCGCCTGCCCCAGCACTCCGCGCAGGCTGCACCCCTTTGCAAGCAGGCAGGGCATTCCCTGTTCCCCATTACGGGTCATACAGCCGACCAGCACCATATCTTCTTCCGTATGGCGTACGACATCCCCCACACAAATTTCTTCGGCAGGGCGAGCCAGCGTCAGCCCGCCACCGCGCCCTCTTTGTGTATGTACAAACCCGCCGCGCCCCAGATGATGGATGATCTTGACCAGATGATTTTCGGAAATGCCATAAGTCTGGGCCACCTCGCGTATGGAAACGCGCCTGTCCGTGTGTACGGCCAGATACAGCAAGGTGCGTAATGCATAGTCGGTATACAAAGTCAGACGCATAACAAAAAAATCTGCTCCATCGGGTTACGGACAGGGCGGGGAAGATCCCACACCAAGGCAGACAGGACTGATCCTGAATGTCGCCTAACTGGCATGGTTTTTATAAAATGCGAACCCACTTCCCGTCCTGCCTGCGTACAAACCGGTAAAATATGGAACAAATGCAGAAAGACGATGAAACATATGCGCGCTCCTGCCTTCCACAAAACTATCCACAGGGTTTTCCCGTAATCCGTCCCCTTCCTTTGTGGATAAGCTTATCTGCCTCTTTGCCCGAAGAGTATTAAAAATGTCTGTTTCCTGCGGTTTGTAGCTTTTTTAAGCTTTTATGACACCAAACCCTCTTGACCTCTTATTCCAACAACGAGTCGGGGTGTTGTAATTCATCCACAGCCTGACATGCCCACCCCCGCACACCCAAACCATGCTCCAGTTCCACGCACCTGATTGCGCAGATATGGAAATGACTGGCACACTACGGCGCGATTCCTTCCATGCCCGAGGAGCAGACGGAGCCTTATGCAGTTCATTCTTACTTTTTCCTGCCCGGACAAAGCTGGCATTGTTGCGGGCGTGACCTCAGCGCTGGCACGGCAGGGTGCGGATATTACAGAGACCCACCAGTTCAGTGACCGCAGTACGGGCCAGTTGTTCATGCGGCTGGCTTTTTCCACCCCTGCGCCCCACGATATGGTGGACATAAAAACCTGCCTGGCTCCCGTGGCTGAACAGTTTGGCATGAACATGCGCCTGCATGATGCAGCCGTGCCGCCACGCATGATTATTATGGTCTCCCGCTTTGACCATGCTTTGCTCAATCTGCTGTATCAGGTTCGTGTCGGCTGGTTACAGGCCCGGATTGTAGCCATTGTCTCCAACCACCCCGACAGCGAGGCCACAGCCCGACAGGCAGGTATTCCCTACTACTACTGGCCCGTAACCCCGCAGAACAAGGCGGAGCAGGAAGCCAGACTGCTGGAACTTGTACGCGACACGCAAACAGACCTGATTGTTCTTGCCCGCTACATGCAGGTGCTCTCGGACACTCTGAGCGCACAGTTAAGCGGGCGGATCATCAACATCCACCATTCCTTCCTGCCTTCCTTCAAAGGCGCTCGCCCGTATCATCAGGCTTATGCGCGCGGCGTCAAACTGATTGGTGCAACCGCGCATTACGTTACCGCTGATCTGGATGAAGGCCCGATTATCGAGCAGGAAACCGCACGAGTGAGCCATAACCACTCTCCCAATGACTATATTGCCACAGGCCGAGGGGTGGAATCGCAGGTGCTTGCGCGCGCAGTCAAACTGCATACCGAGCATAGGGTGATGCTGAACGGGCATCGCACCATTATTTTTTCCTGACCCGCAGTTTGGCAGGTCTTATTGCACCTGCCCCCATTTTTGCCAGCCCCGAAATGCCAGCACCACAAACCCTGCGTACAGGACCGCCGTCACCCACAGGCCGCGCTCTACAAACAGCAGGGTATAGAAGGCGTCCACCACTCCCCATAGCACCCAGCTCAGCCTGTAACGGAGCGCGCCCCAGAACTGCGCCAGAATGCTGTATGCGCTCAACAGGGCATCGCCGATGGGGGTCGGGTCATCCGTCCAGTGCCGCAACGCCAGTGCAAGACCTATACCAGCAAGGCCCGCGCCCCCCATATGCCCCCATAACTGCCCGGCTGTGGGGAGGCAGGCTACCCGCACCTGCCCTTCTGCGCGGGCCCCACATAGCCATTGCCACCAGCCATAAAGGGACAGCGCAACAAACACACCCTGCAAGGCGGCATCCGCGTACAAAGCGGCTTGCACAAATACCATGCCATACAGGACCGATGCCACCACCAGCACAGGCCAGCATACCACCAGACGCTGCCCTGTCAGCCAGACTCCAAGGGCGCTGGCCAAGGCGGCAGCCCATTCCAGCGTGCTCACTCTACCCCCCGCTGGCCTCTGGTCTGGCGCAGCAGAGCAGGCAGACGAGCCAGAAGCGCCTTGCCCTCCCCACAGGCAAACCAGCGACCATGCCCGAGCAGATAGTCCGTATAGGCAACCTCGGCCGAGGCCAGATCATGAACCAGCCCGGTAAAATAGCCGACTTCGGACAAAGCAAATTCCACATGCACAAGGGGTAGAAACGCCACAACCTGCGCACACTCCAGAGCACTCAGCGGGCGAACGGACTGATACCCTTCCAGCAGGGCTGCCACCTGCTCCCATGCAACAAGACCAGTAGCTGGCAGGGCCAGCCAGTCCACCACAGCCCGCTCCAGAGCCACTGCCAGATCAAAAGATGCGCAGGTACGATCAGCCATGCCAAAGTCCAGCACACTGCTCACGCCATCTCCATTCCAGAACAGATTGGAACCGTGCCAGTCCCCGTGCCCCCATGCCGGAACAATATGGGGCAACAGAGGCTGCAAACGTTGATGGAAGGGTAATAGCACTGCCTCCACATCCCTTACCCAGCTACGATGGGCCAGAGCAGATGGCAGATGGGGCTGCCGGACTGCCCAATGCTGCAAGGCAGGCACAAGCTGTGGCTGGCCCACAGCCCGCAGCCCCGAGAGCAGCGGCGGCACCTCCGCCCCACCGCGCGCGGGAGCTTTAAACCCGGCAGCAGCCAGATGCAGCCTGCCCAGCGCAACACCCGCACCATAAGCCTGCCTTACCGACAGATACGGCTTCCATGACATGACATTCTGATAAACATCCCTCCCGCTGGCGGGCAAGAAAGCCTCGTATGTCCAATCCCCAACCGTTAAGGCCGTATGGCCATCGGGCAACACCAGCGGCGGACAGACAGAAACTCCCTGCCCTGCCAGATGGTTTATGAAAGCATGTTCCTCTTCCAGCCATTTTACAGAGCGCAGGGTTCCGTGGTGGCGTTTGAGCAGACAGTCCCCCTGCCCCGCCAGCCGCACACGCCCCAGAGCAGAAAAAGGACGCATGCTGTGCCACACCACACCCTGAACTGGCGGCATATTATGGAAAAAACCAAGGATCAACCGGCTCTCATCCAGGGTCAGACAGGGCCAGTCGCGCCGCTGCTGCACGCCGTTCACTCCAAACTGGGCCTGCCCCTCCCCACTCATGCCTTAAAAGCCGGTGGATGCGGTAAACAGGGCGGCAAAACCTCCCCCAATGTAATAATCAGGCGACTGGCCAGAGATGACGCTCCCGTGCCGTCCCACCGTATCGTGCGCGGCAAGGGTCGGGTCTGCAATACCAGACAGATAATGCTGGTTGGTAATATTGATGAAGTTCATGCGCAGTTGCGGGGCATGCAGCACGGATACATCCTTCATACGGTACCCCACCGCCAGATTGCCCGTTACGTGGGAGGGCATGCGCTCGTCATTCATAAAGGTTGCATACTGATGCCCGGTATATTTGACCGTCATCACTCCAAAAAAATGTCCATCGTCATATGTCAGCCCTGCCGCCGCCTGCAAGGTGGGGGAACGCACCGAACGTTTGCCCCGTGTTGGCAGAACCTCCAAGCCCGAAGGCAGGTCATTATCGAGAATGGAATGCAGATATTCACCTGAAAAATAAGGACTTATATGATGCCACGGCCTTAGACCCACCTCCACATCCACCCCTCGTGTGGTCTGCCCGCCTGCGTTCATGCTGGATTGCACCGGCGCACCATTGAGCATGACAAGGGTAGAAACCTGCCTGTTGGTAAAGTTGTAATTGAACAGGGTCACGCTCCCCACAAGCAGATCATCCGCGTAACGGTACCCCAGTTCTTCTGCAATGGAGTATTCATTCTTCAGACTGCCAGTGCCTTTTTGCTCCAAGGCACCACTTGTGGGGGCATAGACATCATACAGCGCCGTTTCTGCTGGAGTACGAAAGTTGGTGGTGGCATTAAAAAAAATCTGATGATGCGGCGTTATCTGAAGTCTGGCACCAAGGCGGGGCAAGGGTACAGCCGTGTTCATACCAACATCATAGCGGCTGCCCGGCATGGCGTTTTTACCTGTGCGGGAGAACATGACTTCTTTAAAACCCGCACTCAGCAACAGCCGGTCATGCAGCAGACTCAGCCGGTCGCCTACAAAAAGGGCATTGGTCTGGGTCATGGTATGGTTATTGACCCCCCATAACACCTGCCCTCCTGCCGTGCGCAGCGGGTTACCACCCCATATGGACCCGGCCGCCCCCGAGGCATCCAGCATGGAAAAAGTCTGCTTTTGCGCATCATCCCCGTAATCGTACCAGTAGCCTATGGTCAGGTCATTGGGGCCACGCTTCCAGTCCAGTGCAGTGGTAAAACCTGAGCGGTAACTCCGCTGCGTATAATCCGCCCGCACGGGCAGGAACCCATCCGGACTGTTAGCCAGAGCCGGAGCAAGCTGCACAGCCTCCGTGCCATTAAACAGACCCGTACCGGGCAACTGCATGCCCCCCGCCGCATTGCCGTAAGCCCCCTGCGCATAGGGCGTCGCCCTCAGTTCCAGCCCATTGCCCAGACTGAGGGTAACGGGGGCGGCCATGTAAAGTGTGCGCTCCGGCTGGCGGGCCAGACGCCAGTAATCCGTTCCCCCTGCCGCGTTGTCTGCATTGTAATGGGCGGCAAGATTATTGCCGCCATGTATGCCATCAGTCTGCCAGGCATCTTTTGTAACCTGCGGGTAATAGCTGTCTATCGCCTGGTTCCATGACCCAAGCAGGGCAACACTACTCTTCTGCCCCCATGTTTTAAGGAGCTTGAAGTCGACGTGCTGGCGCTCATCCCGCCCCGGACCACGCCAGTTATCCGTTGCCCCGTGGGAGTAGGAGACAAAACCCCGCAGACCGGTATGGCCTATTTCACCACTTTCAAGCCGCAGGAACTGACGGTTGGTATTATACGAGCCGTAAGAGGTATCAAACACCCCACCGGCTTTGTCCGCCGGGGGTTTGAACCGCAGCGTCATCAATCCACCAGCCGCATTCAGCACCGGGCTGCTCAGGTCTGGAGCCCCCTGTTGCAGACTTATGGTTTCGTAATTCTCGTTATCAGCAAACTGGCTCGGGTAGCCCGTGTAATAGGCAATGTCGTTCAGTGGCATGCCTTCAAGCACATACCCTATGGCATCCCCGTTCATCCCCCTGACGGAAATACTGCTCTGGGGAGAAAAGCCGAACGGGTCCGACCCGCTGACCGTAGCCCCCGGCAACTGGGCGACAAGGTCAAACGCCGTGGCAGAGGGGGCCTGACGGGCAATATATTCGGCATTCACCATGCTCTGGGCCTGAGGTTCTGACTGGGGGCGGATCAGCCCCCCACCCGCAGGGAGATGCGCAAGACTGGCATGCACCGTAACAACCTGCGCCTTGCCAGCCAGCGCAGTTTCTCCCGCCACGGCGGGAGACCCCACAGTTCCCACAAAAACAGCAGACACCCCATAACAGGCCCATATGACCCGCAAGGTCTGGCACCCTTTATGACCTTTATCCAGCGCACATCTCCCCGTCATGCTCATAGCCACACATGCAGGTATATAGCGCACAAAATGGTCTTAGTTTTCGTCTCCGTCCGATTTATCCCCCAGCACGATGGTCTGGTCGGAAATGGAGACATCGGTCACTGCCGGGCGTTCCAGAGCTTCGGTTGTATCCCGTGCGATCCCGGCAGTCTTATCCTTCAGGTCTGCAAGTTCTTCACGCACATCGGACAGGATTTCCAGCAAGGCGGCATGGTCTTCCGATGCGCGCTGGTCCGCCCCCTGACTCAGCACCGCACTCCCCACCATAAGGGCGGGCAATGCAACCAGCTGAATGCAATTACTTATGTAGAGCAGCGTATCCTGCCATTGAGGCACAATAAGCGGAACCAGAGAAAATACAAAAAAGACATAAACACACCAGATGCTGCCAAACAGCATGGTCATTTTTACCGCAACGGCCATATTAAACCGCGTAATCAGGGACTTGGCTATTGTTTCGGGCTTTCTCATGGAGTCTCTTCTTCCGTTACGCCGCGCGCGCAGAGCAGCAGGCATTGCCGCGTGCGTTGTAACATACTCCAACCCTCTTGTCCGCCATACCACAACGGGCAGCACCATTGCCCTGCACCAGACAGATACGTGCCTGCGCTTTCGCGCACAGCAGCACACCCGCCCCTTAACCTTCCGGCAGAGACTTGCGTGAAAAACGCAGCCGAAAAAACGCAGCCTGCCCGCGCGCGGCATCGGCCTTGCGCAGGAACACCCCTACGACATACGTTCCATCCTGCTCGGGCCTGCCAATATAAGCAGCGTTCTGGACCTTGCTGTTATAAACCTCTACCCCACCGGGATCATGCACCCAAAAGCTGACATGCGCGCTTTTTGCATGCCCCCCGACCAGCAGAAACTGCCCGACTTTTGCTGGCACCTTGTACTGGACGACTTCATCCCCCTCGACCGTGCCAGCAACAGTTGCCTCTTCCCCCTGAGTGGGAAAATGAACAGTGCGCTGGTAGGCCTGTGCGTACCCTGCGTGCCCCCACAGCAACGTCGCCACCACCAGCACTCCCCCCATCCGGCGCATGATGCTTTGCTCCTTGTTATGCAATGCCGCTCTGTTCGTGCCATACGCTCAACAGATGCCCGAGTTCCCTTGAGCGCATCATACGCTGCAAACATTTTTGCCCGTATGTTATTTTTATGATTTCTGGTGTACCGTCCTCCAAAACATTCCCTGCACCAGATATAAAAAAAACGGGCCTGCCTTATGGCACGCCCGTTTTGAACTGAAGTTCCTTCATTTCCTTACTGATCGACGAACTGTTCCTGCCCGACGATACCCATCTGGGTGACCCCCAGCCTCTGGGCATCGGCCATGACATGGACAACAGTCCTGTAATCAGCCA